>NZ_CP107951.1:0-1860000 GCF_035917155.1 Streptomyces sp. NBC_00385
TTGGGGACGTGTCAGTGCGTCGGATCCGTTACGGCCTCGATCAGCAGGGCCTGCCCCGGGTTGAGCGTCGGCATCGGAAGCCCCGCCCCGGTCAGGACCGTACCGGGCATCGGCACCCAGTCCTCGACGGCGGCCCGGTACCAGGCGGGCGCGACGACCTGGTGCATGGAGGGCAGCCCGGCCTCCGTGCGGATGCGCACCCGGTAGGACCGGCCGGGGGCGAGCCCGGGGAGGCGGACGCGGCCGGACTGGGCCGGCACGGAGGTCTCCGTCCGCGCCCAGCAGTACAGCGCGGCACCGGCGTCCGGTGCGACGACGCCGTGCAGGTACGTCGCGTCGTCGGCGAGGTCCGCCCTGACGACCCGTCCGCCGTGCAGCAGCCCCCGTACCTCCTTGTAGAGCGCCGCCCACCTGGTCAGCGCCTCCCGCTCCGCAGGGGTGCGCGCCGTCAGGTCGTCCTCGATGCCCGCGTGTCCGAACAGCGCGGTGATCAGGCGGAACGAGTCGTCGGCGACCCGGCCCGTCGTGTGGCTGCGCGGACCCCCGACATGGGCGCCGATCAGTTCGGGCGGCAGCAGCTGGCCCGTCCAGCGCTGGATGGCCTGGCGCTCCACCGGGTCGTTGCAGTCCGAGGCCCACACCCGGTCCGTGCGGGCGAGGACGCCGAGGTCGACGCGTCCGCCGCCGCTGGAGCACGATTCGATCTCCAGACCGGGCCGGCGGGACCGCAGCGTGTCCATGAGCCGGTACAGGGCCCGGGTCTGGGCGTGCACCCCCGGCCGGTCTCCGCCGTGCGCGTCGCGGTGGACCGCCTCGTGCAGTTCCCGGTTGTGGTCCCATTTCAGGTAGTCGATGCGGTACTCGGCGACGAGCGCGTCCAGCGACTCCAGCAGATACGCGAACGCCTCCTCGTGGGCCACGTTCAGCACGTACTGATGGCGGGAGCTCGGCCCGAGGCCCGCTGACGGGCCGAGGATCCAGTCGGGGTGCTCGCGTGCGAGGCGGGACCGGAGGTTCACCATCTCCGGTTCCACCCAGAGTCCGAACTGCATGCCGTGGGCGTGCACCCGCTCCGCCAGCGGGGTCAGACCGTCGGGCCACATCTGCGGGTCGACGGTCCAGTCCCCGAGTCCGGCCGTGTCGTCGCGCCGGCCGAGGAACCAGCCGTCGTCCAGGACGAGGCGCTCCACCCCGACCGCGGCCGCGTCGTCGGCCAGGGCGAGGAGTCGTTCGGGACGGTGGTCGAAGTAGACGGCCTCCCAGGTGTTCAGGGTCAGCGGACGGGGTGACGACGGGTGCCCGGGCCGGGAGCGGAGCATCGTGTGGAAGCGGCCGGCGAGCCCGTCGAGGCCTTCGGCGGACCAGGCGAAGTAGCACTCGGGCGAGGTGTAGCTGTCGCCCGGGGCGAGCCGGATCTCGCCGGGCGTGAGCAGCTCGCCGCCGCCGAGGACGCCGCCGTGTACCCCGGCGCCTTCGGGCAGCCGTTCGGCGAGCCAGCGCTGGTTGCCGCTCCAGCCGACGTGCAGGGCCCAGACCTCGCCCGTACGGAATCCGAATCCGGGTACGCCGACCGTCAGGAGATGGGGCGCGTCAAGCCCGGGGCGTCCCCGGCGGACCTCACGGACGTGGCCCGCGAAGGCGAGCCGGCCCCGTTGCGGGGAGCGTTCGCGGCACCACTTGCCGGTGAAGTCCAGGAACTCCTGGGCGCGGTTCGGCACCGGGAGCAGGGCGGTGGTGGAGGCGAGGTCGTACGGGGCGGGGCCGGGGGCTCCGGCCGGGCAGGACAACCGGGTGCGGACGGCCAGGACACCGGACGGGTCGAGGCGGTAGGTGAGGCCGAGGTCGAGACCGGCGTCGGTGTCCCGCAGAGCGATGACGAGTGCGTCCGGGCTCTCCTCGGCGCCGGTCATCGTGACGCGGGGTGCGGTGGCGGTTCCGGCCCGGTGGCCTTCCTGGGCCGGGGTTCCCGACCAGCCGTCGGCCTGGGTGGGCCAGACGGTGAACTGCCGTGGCTCGTCGAGCGCGCAGTGGAGCGAGGCCGCGTCCGCCGTCAGGGCCAGGGCCGCGAGACCGTCGTCGGTCAGCTCCCCGAGGTCCTCGCCCCAGTGCAGGACGCGGGGCAGCGGAGTGCGGAGCTCGACGACGAAGCTCACCCCGGCCGCGCGCAGGTGTGCGATCCGGGTGGTGCTGCGGGTCATGCCGTGTCCTCTCGGAGCCGATGGGCCGCGACTCGTCTCGCGTCGGCTCGCTTCGTGGCCGGTCAGGCGTAGGGGTCGAAGGGGATCCCGGCGGGCTTCGCCCGGTCGAGGTGGGAGGCGAAGTTGCCGTCCTTGAGCCCGAACACGGCGCTTTTGAAGTCGGCCTGGACCAGCTTCTCCCGGATGCCGGCGGGGTAGCCGTTCCAGCCGACCAGACCGGGGAACTGCCACTGGTGGTAGTGGTTCTCCGGCGGCTCGTCGCCCGTGGTCGCGCGGCGGAAGCAGTGCGTTCCGATGCCGTCCTTGTGGTACACGACCTTGGGGTGCGTCCCGTCCCACAGCATCCCGTCGCGGCCGTACACGTGGAAGTCGCCGTGGGCGGAGGTGGACACGTACTTCGCCTCGTCGTCCTGTACCCACACCACGACATGCTCCCAGTCGTGCCGGTGGCCGCCGAGCCCGCTGCCGGCCACGGCCTGGTCCTTCTCGAAGTAGAGGCCGTACATGATGGCGCACCAGCCGTTGTTGCACAGGGAGCGTGCGTAGCCGTTCGTGTTGTCCAGGTCCCAGGAGTCGTGGCAGCTGCCGTTGACGGCGCCCGTGGTCTTGAGTCCCGGTGCCACGGTCCCGTCGGCACCGATGGCGGGTGTCGGGTAGCAGCCGTCTCCGTCGTAGTCGAAGGCGGGCTGGAACGTCTGCTCCAGCCCGTCCGCGTTCGCGGGCAGAGCGCCCGGTACGGCCGCGAAGGCGCTGCCGGACGAGGCGACGACCAGGGTCGCGGCGGCGGACAGGGTGAGTAACGCCTTGCGGAGCCGTCCTCGGTTCTTCACTGCTTCCTCCTGGATCACGCCTGCCGGACTCGGCCAAGCCATGGCATGCCCATGTCCAGGCTCGCGGAACCCCCGTGATGCCGGCCGTGATCTCCGTCGGGGTATCGGTCACGCGTAGTCCGCGAAGCAGTGGGCCGCTATCCGGCTGGTGGGGTAGCCGAGCGCCACATCCGTGAGCAGGCGCACGAGGAACTCCCCCATACCGCAGTCGTATCGCTCCCAGGTGTCGAAGTCCGTACGGACGAGCACGGTCCATTCGTCCGGATCGGGCGCACCCGTCTGCCAGACGAAGTCGAGCTCCTGCTCCGACGATCCCCAGCGCAGAAGTCCTTCCGGTTCCGGGAACCGGGCATGGGGCCGCCACAGGTCGTCCCCGTACGCCGCGTCGGACGTCGCCCATTGCACGAGGTCCAGGCCTCGGACGCCGGGAACGAGCAGTTCGAGGTACGTGTCGAAGCTTCCGTACCCGAACATCTCGGCGATCTCCTTGTAGTCGCCCGGCAGCCGTGTGCCCAGGGCCTGTTCGGCGGCCTGCCAGTCGACCGGCGTCCGGGGAAGCGGTTCCCAGCCGGTGAGCAGGCGCAGCTTCTCCGCCGACGAGGCGCCCTCCGGCAGCCCTTCCGCTGCCGGGTCCGCACGGTGGGCGACCACGACGGCCGCCTGCTCCCGTCCGGCACGGACCACCCGCGCGCATCCGATCCAATCGTTCCAGTACGGCCACGCGCGCATCTCCAGCAACTCCTCGCCGAAGGGCTCGACGAGCGGCTGTCCGGTTCGCGTGTTGACCGGCTCCACCCTCCGGCCGTCATCGATCAGCGTCCGGGCGCTCCCGGCCCTGCCGGAGATCTCGTCGACGAGTTCCTGGAAGTCCGTTCCCTCCGGCACGTCCAGGATGACCGGCGGACGGGGAGCGGGCGCAGGTCCCAGCACGTGACGGAGGTGCTGCCAGACGGTGTTGACGAATGCGGGTTCGGCCATGACCGCCAGTCAACCGCATCCCTCCGACATCCGGCGCCTGCGCCCGGGTTCAGCGCAGCAGTGCCGCCCGCAACGTGATGCCGTGCCGTGTACGCAGCCGCCGCAGTTCCCACATCGCCGCAACGGTGACCGTCAGCGGGGCTCCGAGGAGGAACACCACCCGCACGCCGAGCGGCACACCGTCGTAGGCCCCCCGGAACACGTCGAAGAGGGCGACCTCCCAGACGAGCAGCGGCGGCGATGCCGCGGTGAGCATGATCGGTTCCGTCTCGTGCAGGTCCGCCGTCCTGAAGACGTGCACGAGCGCCTGTGCGATGCCGTAGAGGGACTGAACGGCGCGAGCCACAGGAGGAAGGCGCCCAGAGCGAACAGCAGCACCACCCGCCCCGCGGACGCCGTCCAGTCCGTGTTCTCGTCGACGTACCCCAGGCCGGTGATCAGTCTCGGCACGGCGAGCGTGGTGACCAGGGCGAGCAGCGCCCCGGCGGGCTTGGCCGCACGGCGCAGGAACAGGCGCCGGTGGGGCGGGCGGGCCGCCATGACGAACACGGCGACGGCCACCGGGAACGTGACCCCCAGCGCGATGAGAGTGGTACGGATCTGGCCGAAACGGTCGTCGACCACGGCGTCGGCGTCCGGCGCCGCTCCGTAGGACAGCAGCATCCAGGTGACCGCGATCAGACCGACGACCGTCCGCAGGACCTGCACCCGCTTCACCACCGGGTCGTTCACCCGGTCCGGCCGGGACGGCGTGAACACCGCGCGCCCCACGGCGATCGGATTGAACAGACGCCCGAAGGTCATCCGCCGTACCGGACCCGGCGGCACGGGTGGCCGGCCCACACCCGGCTGAAGTCCACCCCCGTACGGGTTCCACGGAGCCCCGCCCCCGCCACCGCTCATCCCCGTGTCCTTCCTGCCGTGCGAACTCCCGCTGCGAGCTTATCCGTTCGGCAGCAACCCCTTCGAAGCCCGCGCTCTCCCGAGCACCGTCATGCAGGCCGTGTCCCGTCGGCACGCCCGCGGGCTCCGGCAGATCGTCGCCCGGCTCGACGACTGGCCGTGGCCTACGACGTCCCGCCGGTGCGGGGCACGGTGTCGACGTCATGGTGAATGGGCGCCCGCGTTCCGGTCAGCGGTGCGCCCGTTCCGCCCCGGCGCTCCGCCACGATCTCCGCCGCGATGGACAGGGCGGTCTCCTCCGGCGTACGGGCGCCGAGGTCGAGGCCGATCGGGGAGCGCAGTCGGTCCAACTCGTCCTCGGTCAGCCCGGCTTCGCGCAGCCGCTGGTTCCGGTCCTCGTGCGTGCGGCGCGAGCCCATCGCACCGACGTACGCGACGGGCAGACGCAGGGCCGTCTCCAGCAGCGGAATGTCGAACCTGGCGTCATGGGTCAGCACACACAGGACGGTGCGCTCGTCGGTGGCGGCGCTCTCGAGGTACCGGTGCGGCCAGTCGACCACCACGTCGTCCGCCTCGGGGAAGCGGGCCCGGGTGGCGAAGACGGGCCGGGCGTCGCACACCGTCACATGGTGGCCGAGGAACTTGCCCGCCCGCACCAGCGCCGTGGCGAAGTCCACGGCGCCGAACACGATCATCCGGGGCGGCGGCACGCTCGACTCCACGAACAGCGTCAGGCCACCCGGGCAGCTCGTCCCGTCCTCCGCGATCTCCACGGTGCCGGTACGGCCGCCGTCCAGCAGGGCCCTCGCCTCCGCGGCAGCCCTGCGGTCCAGGGCCGGGCGCCCGTCGAGGCCGCCCTCGTACGATCCGTCGCCCCGGACCAGCAACGCCCGGCCGAGCAACGCCTCCGGCCCGCGGACCACCCGGGTGAGCGCCACCGCCTCGTCGCGGCGGGCCGCCGACAATGCCGCCCGGAACAACGGCTCCTGCGAGCGCACCGGTGCGACGAGGATGTCGATCACACCGCCGCAGGTGAGTCCCACGGCGAAGGCGTCCTCGTCGCTGTACCCGAACCGCTCCCGCACGGTCCGGCCGTCCTGGAGTGCCTGGACGCACAGTTCGTACACGGCGCCTTCCACACAGCCGCCGGAGACCGACCCGATGACGGTGCCTTCGCCGTCGACGGCCAGCGCCGCGCCCGGTGCGCGCGGCGCACTGCCGTCGACCGCGACGACGGTGGCGACGGCGAAGTCGCGGCCCTCCTCGCACCAGCGGTGGAGGGCCGCTGCGATGTCAAGCACCCCGGGGTTCCTCCGCAGCCCGCTGCCGCGCCTCTTCCGCCGCCGCGAGGACACGGTCGGGACGGATCGGCAGGCTGCGGTGGCGTACCCCGGTCGCATGCCACACCGCGTTGGCGATGGCGGCGGCGACGCCCACGATGCCGATCTCACCGACGCCCTTGATGCCGACCGGGTCCTCGGGGTCGTGGTCGTCCACCCAGTCGGCCTCGATGTGCCGCACGTCGGCGTGGGCGGCGACGTGGTAGCCGGCCAGGTCGGCGTTGACGTAGCCGCCGGACGCCGCGTCGCGGACCGCCTCCTCGTGCAGGGCCATGGAGAGCCCCCAGGTCATGCCGCCGACCAGCTGGCTGCGCGCGGTCAGCGGGTTGACGATGGTGCCTGCGGCGAAGATGCCGAGCAGTCTCCGTACGCGGACCTCGCCGGTGGTGATGTCCACGGCGGTCTCGGCGAACTGGGCCCCGTAGGCGTGCCGTTCCTTCTGCGCGAGGGCGCCGATCGCTTCGCTGGTGTCCGATCGGGTGGTGATGCCTTCCGGCGGAACGGATCCGCCGAGGGCGAGGAGTTCGCGCAGTTCGTCCGCTGCCAGCCGCACCGCCCAGGCCCAGGATCGGGTGCCCATGGAGCCTCCGGCGATCCACGCCGGGCCCAGGTCGCTGTCCCCGAGGCTTACCCGGATGCGGTCCGGTGTCACCCGCAGCGCGTCCGCGGCGACCGAGACCATCGCGGTCCTGGCCCCGGTCCCGATGTCGGCCGCGTTGATCCCCACGGTGAAGCTGCCGTCCGGCTGCGCGGTGACGGCCGCGGTGGAAGCGCCGGCGCCGGCGGGGAAGGACGCCGCCGCCATACCGGTCCCCAGGAGCCAGCGTCCCTCACGCCGCAGTCCCGGGCGTGGGTCCCGGCCCGCCCAGCCGAAGCGGCGGGCGCCTTCCTCGAAGCAGGCGATCTGGTTGCGGCGGCTGAAGGGGAGCCCTGACACGGGACCGGTCTCCGGCTGGTTGCGCGCGCGCAGCTCGATCGGGTCCAGGCCGCACTTCTCGGCCAGTTCGTCGATGGCCGATTCGAGGGCGAAGGAGCCGGGCGTCTCCCCCGGTGCCCGCATCCAGGTGGGGGTCGGCACGTCGAGCCGCACCAGCCGGTGCCCGGTGCGATGGGCGTCGGCGTCGTACATGGTGCGCCCCACGTTCGCGCTCGGCTCCACGAACTCGTGCACGGTCGACGTGAGGCTCAGCGACTGGTGGTCGAAGGCCCGCAGACGGCCGCCGGTGTCGGCCCCGAGCGTGACCCGTTGCAGGGTGGGGCTGCGGAATCCGACCAGCGAGAACATCTGGCGGCGCGTCAGCACGACGCGGACAGGCCGGTGGAGCAGGGTCGTGGCCATCACGGCCGCCACCTGGTGGGGGGACAGTCCCTTCGACCCGAAGCCGCCGCCCACGTGCTCGGAGCGCACCCGGACGGATGACGGGTCGAGGGAGAAGAGCGACGCGAGTTCGCTCGCCACCCAGAAGGTGCCCTGGTTGGAGTCGAGGACATCCAGCCGGCCGCCCTCCCACCGGGCCGTCGCGGCGTGCGGCTCCATGGAGTTGTGGTGTTCCTCCGGCGTGGAGTACTCCTCGTCCACGACGTGGGCGGCCTCCCGGAGCCGGGCCTCCAGGTCCCCCTTCTCCGTGTCGGCCTGTTCCACCGCAGGTCCGCCGGGGGTGTACGCACCGGCGTGCCCGGCGACGAACCCCACGTCGTGCGGTTCCTCGTCGTAGCGCACCACCAGTGCCTCGGCGGCCGCGCGGGCCTCCTCGGACGTCTCGGCGACGACCAGTGCCACGGGCCAGCCCATGAAGGGCACCCGGTCGTGCTGGAAGATCCCGACCACCGGGTTGGGCGGGCCCAGCATGCCCATGTACGCGGTGTCGACACGCGGTGCGTTCTCGTGGTGGAGCACGGCGAGGACACCGGGCATGTCCCGGACGGGCGCATCCTCCACGGACCGGATCCGGCCGCGCGCCACGGTCGACAGCACCAGCCAGCCGTGGGCCAGTTCGGCGAAGGGGATCTCGCCGGCGTAGCGGGCCGCGCCGGTGACCTTGTCCCTGCCTTCCACGCGGGTACGGGATGAGCCGACCGCTCCCGTGACGGTGGTGTTCTCGGTCGTGGTGGTCATCGGGCGGCCTCCTCGGCGAGTTCGGTGAGCACGGCCGTGACGAGGTTGCGCATCAGGGTCACCTTGTATCCGTTGTCCGCAAGGGGCTCGGCCGCCGCCAGTTCGGCGTCCGCCGCGGCGGCGAACGCCTCCGCGTCCGCGGGGCCGCCGGTCAGTGCCTGCTCGGCCGTCCGGGCCCGCCAGGGACGGGACGCCACCGCGCCGAGGGCCAGGCGCACCTCGCGTACGACGCCGTCCTGGACGTCGAGCGCCGCTGCGACGGAGCCGATCGCGAACGCGAAGGAGGCCCGTTCACGTACCTTCCGGTAGCGGGAGCGCGCGGCGACGGCGGCCGGGGGCACGGTGACGCCGGTGATCAGTGCGCCGGGCGGGAGAGCCGTTTCGAGGTGCGGGGTCTCCCCCACCGGAAGATAGAAGTCGGCGACCGCCGACTCACCCGGGCCGTCGGACGTTTCGTACGAGATGACCGCGTCGAAGGCCGCCAGCGCGACCGCCATGTCCGAGGGGTGCGTCGCCACGCAGTGCTCGGATGCGCCGAGGATCGCGTGGTTGTGGTGTTCGCCCGCCCGTGCGGGGCAACCGCTGCCGGGGGTCCGCTTGTTGCACGGCTTGGCGATGTCGCCGAAGTAGCCGCAGCGGGTCCGCTGGAGGAGGTTTCCGCCGACGGTGGCCATGTTGCGCAGTTGTCCGGAGGCACCGGCCAGAACCGCCTGCGCCAGGGCCGGGTAGTGCCGGCGGACCTCGGCATGGGCGGCGAGGTCGCTGTTGGTGACGGTCGCGCCGACGCGCAGTCCGCCGTCGGGTGTGAACGCGATGTCGCCGAGCGGGAGTTCCTGGACGTCGACGAGCAGCGTCGGCCGTTCCACGCCGGTCTTCATCAGGTCGACGAGGTTGGTGCCGCCGCCGAGGAGGCGGGCACCGGGGTCCTCCGCGAGCAGGGCCACTGCCCCGGATACATCGCGGGCGCGTTCGTATCCGAATTCCCTCATGCCACAGCCTCCTTGGCGTCTTCCGCGGACACTTCCGCGGCACGCGCCACTGCCTGCACGATGGACATGTACGCGCCGCAGCGGCAGAGGTTGCCGCTCATCCGCTCGCGGATCTCCTCCGCGGTGAGAGCGGGCACCCCCGCTTCGGGCCGGATGTCGTCGGTCACGGCGCTCGGCCAGCCCGCCGCGTGTTCCTCGATCACCGCGAGTGCCGAGCAGATCTGGCCAGGGGTGCAGTAGCCGCACTGGTAGCCGTCGAGGTCGAGGAAGGCCTGCTGCACCGGATGCAGCCGGTCGCCGTCGGCGACGCCTTCGATGGTGGTGATCGCGCGCCCCTCGGCGGCGACCGCGAGCTGCAGACAGGCGACGGTCCGCCGCCCGTCGAGCAGTACCGTGCAGGCACCGCACTGCCCCTGGTCGCAGCCCTTCTTGGTGCCGGTCAGATCGAGACGCTCACGCAGGGCGTCGAGGAGTGTGGTGCGGTGGTCGACGGGCAGCGTGTAATTTTCGCCATTGATGTTCAGGGTGATGGCACTGGACGTCGATGGGGCCATGATCAGCCTTCTTTCGCATTGCTTATGCGCGTCGAACGAGACGATCCCGGCAGCGCGCCGGGAGGGAGAGGGCGGTTCGGGTGGGGGGCGGGCGACCGGGGACTCCGGTCGGCCTCATGGGCCGGATCTACCGCTACGATGAGGGAAAGCGGACACCTGTCCGCTTATCCGTCGAACCTAGTGGACAGCTGTCCGCTTAGCAAGGCCGTCAGGGCCGTGTGTCCGGAAGGAGGAGTCGTGGACGACGAGAAGTGCACGCCCCAGCGTCCGGACGCGCAACGGAACCGCGAGCGCATCCTGGCCGTCGCCCTCGTGGAACTGACACGGTCGGCCGACGCCCCGGTGAGCACGATCGCGAAGAAGGCCGGTGTCGGGCAGGGGACGTTCTACCGCAACTTCCCGAACCGCGAGGCGCTCGTCCTGGAGGTCTACCGCTACGAGATGCAGCAGGTCGCTGAGACCGCGGCCCAGCTGCTCGCGACCCGCGCCCCCGACCGGGCGCTGCGGGAGTGGATGGACCGGCTGGCGCAGTACGCCATGGCCAAGGCCGGTCTGGCCGTCGCCCTGCGCGCGACCGCCAGCAGGTACGGCAGTCTGGCGCAGCTCGGCCACGGCCCGGTGACCCGAGGCGTCACGCTCCTGCTGCGCGCGAACGAGGAGGCGGGCACCATCCGCCCGGATGTGACCCCCGACGACTTCCAGCTCGCCATCGCCGGTCTCTGGCAGCTCGACCCGCAGAGCGACTGGCAGCCGAGGGCCGCCCGCCTGTTCGACCTGGTGATGGACGGACTGCGGGCGGGGGCTCCCGGCGCGTCGGCGTAGCCCAGCACTCCGTACGGTTCACGACGCAGCGGCCCCGATGACCACCGTGCGCGCCCACGCGGGCGGTTCGTCCGGTACGTACTCGGAGTCCTCGTCCCACCTCCGCTCATGCGGCCGGTCGAACAGACCCACCACCGTCCGGCACGGCGGTGGCGAGCCGGGCCAGGGGGTCTGCCCGTCGGTGAGAGCCACGATGACGTCGGGCCGGGGCTGCGACCGGAGCGCCCTGGCGAAGCCCGAGCGCAGGTCCGTACCGCCACCGCCGACCAGCGCGATGCCCTCGGCACGGCACAGTGGTTGGACGACCCGGGTCGCCGCGTCGCACGCCAGGACGGTGACCAGGTCCCGCCGGCCGCCCACGGCCCGGGAGATGGCGGCGACCTCCAGCAGCGCACTGCCCAGTTCGGCGTCGCTGACCGAACCCGAGGTGTCGACGACCACCGCGACGCGCGGCGGCCTGCGCCGCAGGCTCGGCAGCACGACACCGGGCACGCCTGCGGAACGCCGGGCCGGGCGGCCGTACGTGTAGTCCTCGCCGGCCCCCGGCCCCGACACCGCCGAACGGAGCGCCGCCCCCAGCAACTGCCGCCAGGGCTGGGGCGAGTGGAACGCCTCCTGCGCCCACCGTCTCCACCCCTTCGAGGCGTTCCCCGGCCGTCCGACGATGCCCTGGGCCACCCGGAAGCGCACCGCGTCCCGCTCCTGCGGGCTGAGACCGTGGGCGCCGCCCGGCCCCAGGTCCCACTCCCGTTCCAGCCCGTCGGCGCCGCTGCCGCAGTCCAGCCAGGCCAGGTGCTGCGTACGCGCCCCGAGCCGGAACTGTCGCAGGTAGTCCTCCATGAGCTCCCCCTCGGGCAGTTCCAGATGGCGGGGCTCCACCGCCCCCGCGGGCCGCACAAGACCGTCGCCGAACACGTCGTCGTTGATCTCGCAGTCGGCGGCGATGTTCATCCGCAGCCGCTCCGCCGGACCGGCCGGACCGTGCTCCCTCACGAACCGGTCGCTGCGCCCGTGGTGGTCGCGCAGGAGGTGCGACACCTCGTGGACCCACACACCGGCGAGCTCCTCCACCAGTGTCCGGTCCACGAAGCCGGGCGAGGCGTAGCACCGCCAGTACCGGTCCACCGCCATGGTCGGGACCCGCCTCGACTCCACGAGGTGCAGGGCGAACAGTGCGGTCGCCAGGTAGGGGCGGGCGCGGGCCGCCTGCAACCGGGCGGCGTAGAGCTTGTCGAGGTCCAGGGCCCCCGGTTCGCCCGGGGTCACCGGCGGGCCTTGGTCGCGACCGCGGCACGGGCCGCCGCCTGCTCCGCGCGCCGGGAGAGCGACACGGTTCCGGCGAGCGCCTCGATCGACTCCGGCACGTCCCAGTCCTGCCGGCGCAGCGCGGCGAGCGTCGTGGCGGGGACGACGACCAGGTCCGGGGCCCCTGTCTCCAGCGCCCGGACGAGCAGGGCCCAGGCCGCGTCCCAGCGGGACTTCTCCGGAGTCCGGCGGACCGCCGCCACCACGCCGTCGAGTACGGCCTGGCGCAGATCCCCCCGCTCGGGCAGCTCGGCCCCTGCCGGGTCGGCGAGCAGGTCCTCCGGGTCCGGCAGGTCCATCCGGTCCAGGCTCGCCAGCAACTCCAGCCCAGGGCCGTCCCCCACCGCACCCCTGACGAGCAGTGACAGCACGTCGCGCGAGGCGTCGGCCGCCGTCGCGAACGCGATCAGACGCAGCGTCATCTCCCAGCTCCGCGGGGAGGGCCAGGCCCCGCCCCGGCGCGTCTCCCCGCTGGGCAGCCGGTGCACGAGCGCGGGGCGCGCGGACAGCAGCCCGCACACCGCGCGGCGGGCGAAGTCCACGGCCTCCGTGAGCCGTTCGGGGGCGAGCTGCGGCAGGGTGGCCCGCGGCCACGTCCCACCCAGTCCGCGCACCACGACCTCGTGGTCGTGGACCCATTGGAGGTGCACGAACCGATTGGCGAGGGGCGGGCTGAGCTCCCATCCGTCGGCCGCCGACGAGCGGGGGTTGGCGGCTGCCACGATCCGCACACCCGGCGGAAGCTGGAGCGCGCCGATCCGTCGCTCCAGTACGAGACGGAGGAGTGCGGCCTGCACGGCGGGCGGGGCCGTCGACAGTTCGTCGAGGAACAACAGCCCGCGGCCTGCCCGCACCAGGCGCACCGCCCAGTCCGGCGGCGCCATCGGCACGCCCTGTTCCGCGGGATCGTCGCCGACGATGGGCAGGCCCGAGAAGTCGGAGGGCTCGTGCACGCTGGCGATCACCGTGGTCAGCGGGAGGTCCAGCGACGCGGCGAGCTGGGTGAGCGCGGCGCTCTTGCCGATCCCCGGCTCGCCCCACAGGAGGACGGGCAGGTCGGCGGCGACGGCCAGGGTGAGGGCCTCCAGCTGGATGTCGGGGCGCGGTTCGGTGGTGGTGTCACGCAGGAGGGCCATCAGCTCCCCCGCGACGTCCAGTTGGGACGCGGGAGCGGGCTCGTGGTGGGTACGGGCGGGCGCGGACAGGGTGCGTGTGGGCATGGGTGATCACCTGAGGGGTCTCGGAACGGAGGGGAACACAGCTGGGGCGTGCGGGGTGAAGGGGCCCCGGATCAGCGGACGGTGGCGAGGCGCGGGCGCCGGTACGGGTGGCGGCCCCGGGAGCGCCGGTGCTCCGGGAGGGCGTGGCGAGAACCGGATCCGGCGAGGTCCGCCCGGAACAGTCCGTAGTCGATGCGCCGCCGCGCCGCGGTCTCCAGCTCGTCCCGCAGCGGGCCGGCGCGCAGGACGGCTCCGGGACCCAGCAGCCCTTCGACGACGGCCAGCGCACCTTCGATGTCACCGTGGTCCAGGCGTTCGCGGACTCCGGTGAGGCAGTCAGGACGGCGGTGGGCCTCGTCGATGGCCTGGAGGCAGGGCATCGGCGTCCCGGTCAGGGCCGCCAGGAGCTCCTCACGGCGAAGTTCGGCCGGGTCGTGGTCGAGCGGGGCCAGGACCCCGTCGACGAGCCCGATCCGGTGTAGCGCTCCGCCGCACTCCACGAGGCGCGGCTGTCCGGCCCCGTCCGGATGCGGGGCGGGCCCCGCCGGGACGTGCCCCGGAATCAGGGCCCGGACGACCAGGGGGTGCAGCCGGTCGGCCTCGATCACCCCGCTGCGGATCAGCTCCAGGTCGGGCAGCGCCCAGGCCGCCGCGTCGGGCAGGACCGGCAGCACGCATCCGGCGGTGTCCGGGGACGCCTCCGCGATCCGCAGTGCGGGCGGGCCCGTCCCGTCACCGTGCGCGTCCTGTTCGAGGAGCAGCCGGTGCCGGCCCCCGAACCGCACGACGAACGTGCCGGCGGACCGGGCCTCGGCCCGCAGCAGCAGGGCCGCCTCGGCCGCCCACAGCCCGGTGGCGCAACGCCGGCCCGGCGGAATCAGGGCCCGCACGCGCGGGTCCACGCCGCAACCGTCATCAGCATCGGCCGGCGGGCGGTCGGCCCCGGACCGGATGCGCAGTTCGTCCGTCGTGCGGGCGTCCCACAGGTGGCGATGCAGGTCGAGGCGGAAGCGCCGGCTGGGGCGGGGATGCGGATGGCGGCGGGCGTCCGTGTCGGAGCGGGAGCCGTCCCACAACGCGAGGCTGATCCGCTGGCCGGCATCGGCCCGGGCCGGCGGGGTCCGGACCACGAGATGCAGGGGGTCATGGCTGCCGGGCTCCCCGGCTTCGTACCGTGCCAGAGCCATCGTCAGGCCCGGGCGCAGCAGCCCGTGCGGAGCGATTCTCGGCAGGTGCCAGCGCAGCAGGTCCGGCACGAGGTGGCGCAGGTCGGCCCGTACCCGGCCGGCCAGTTCCCGGCCGTGCGTGTGCGCCAGGGTGCGGAGTCGGAGATCGACGTCGATGCCCGCGGCGGCGCACGCTCCGGCCCAGTCACCGGCGCGGCGGCGGACGGTCGCGGTCTCGATCATGGAGGGCGGCACGGCGAACTCGCGTACGCGCAGCCAGAAGGTGAGGAAGGGATCCGTGTTCGCGTTCTCAGTGAGCATCAGCACTCACCTTGCGCGGACGGGTCCCCCAATCCGAGAGCAGTGTGTGTGGTCATCGCGGGCAGCCTAGCGGCCCCTATGTGCGGCCGCCACGCATTTTCGACGCGCTCTTCGCACCTGCGGCCGGTGTCGTCGCCGGTCACCGGCTCCGACGGCGCACCGGCCGCAGATGCGAAGGAGCGTCAGGAGGCCACGCGCTCGGCTGTCGCGACGTCGTCGGGGCGGCTCAGGCCGAGGTGGTCGCGCAGGGTCGCGCCCTCGTACTCCGTACGGAACACACCCCGTTCCTGAAGGATCGGGACCACGGTGTCGGCGAACACGTCCAGCCCGCCGGGTGTGATGTGCGGGACCAGGATGAAGCCGTCGGCGGCGTCCGCCTGGACGAAGTCGTTGATGGTCGACGCGACGGTGTCCGGTGAGCCGACGAAGGCCTGGCGGTTGCCGGTTTCGATGACGAGGTCGCGGATCGACCAGTTCTTCGCGGCCGCGAGCTCCCGCCACTCCCGGGCGATGGCCAGCGGATCGCGGTACATGCGTACCTGCGCGCGGCCGCGGGCGATCGTGTGTTCGCCGAGGTCCGGGTCGATGTCGGGAAGCGGGCCTTCGGGGTCGTACGAGGACAGGTCGCGGTTCCAGACGAACTCGAGGTGCTTGATCGCGGTGGCGCCGCTGACCTGCTGCCGGCGTACGTCGCGGGCCAGTTCCCGCGCCTCGGCGTCCGTGTCGCCGAGGACGAAGGTCGCGGCGGGAAGGATCAGCAGCTGATCGTGGGTGCGGCCATGGCGGGCGAGCCTGCCCTTGACGTCCGTATAGAACGCCTGTCCCTCCTTGAGGGTGCTGTAGCGGCTGAAGATCGCGTCGGCGCCCTCCGCCGCGAACTCGCGTCCGTCGTCGGAGTCACCGGCCTGGAAGATCACCGGGCGGCCCTGCGGGCTGCGCGGGACGTTGAACCGCCCCTCGATGTCGAAGTGCTGTCCCTTGTGCGCGAAGGACCCGGCCCGGGCGTCCCGGAGGAAGACGCCGGCCCCCTGATCGGCGACGATCTCGTCGCCGCGCCATGAGTCGAACAGTTCGTTGGCCGTGGCGAGGAACTCCTTGGCCCGGGAGTACCGCTCCTCCTGCGGAAGGAATCCGCCGCGGCGGAAGTTCTCGCCCGTGAAGGCGTCCCACGAGGTGACGACGTTCCACGCCGCGCGCCCGCCCGACAGATGATCGAGGCTGGCGAACTGGCGGGCCACCTCATAGGGCTCGTTGAACGTGGAGTTGATCGTGCCGGTGAGGCCCAGGCGTTCGGTGACGGCCGCCAGGGCGGACAGCACGGTGAAGGTGTCGGGGCGCCCGACGACATCCAAGTCGTAGATCTGCCCGCCCTGTTCACGGAGCCGGAGCCCTTCGGCGAGGAACAGGAAGTCGAACTTGGCCCGTTCGGCGGTACGCGCGAAGTGCGCGAACGAGCTGAATTCGACATGGCTGCCTGCCGCGGGATCGCTCCACACGGTGGTGTTGTTCACGCCCGGGAAGTGGGCGGCGAGATGGATCTGCTTGAGCGGCTTGCCGGTGCTGGTGCCGGCGCCGTTGCTGGTGCTCATGTCTGTGGTCCCTCCGGCTCAGACGGCGGCGTAGCGGTTGGCGGGGCGGGCGAGTCCGAGCAGCCCGCGCAGGGTGCCGGCCTCGTAGGCGGTCCGGAAGGCGCCTCGGCGCTGCAGTTCGGGTACGAGTTGACGGGTGATCGCCGGGAGGTCGTGGGCGGTCGCCGCGGGGCGCAGCCGGAATCCGGTGAGCCCGGCCCGCTGCCATTCCAGGAGCAGGTCCGCCAGTTGCGCGGGTGTGCCGGTGAAGACCTTCGCGTCACTGGTGTACGGATATCCCGCGAGGCCGTCGAGCCGGTCCCGGCGGGCTGCTGCGGCTCCGGGATCGTCGTCGAGGAAGACGACGAGGTCCCCGAAGATGTGGAGGGGCTCCTCCGCGCGCCCCGCGGCTGCCTGTTCGGCACGTATCTCTTCGACGATGGTTCGGGCCCGGACCGCGTCGTGCGGGGTGACATAGCCGATGTCCGTGGAGCGGGCCACCAGTCGGAACGGCACGCTTTGGTGGGCCAGGGCGCTGACGACCGGCTGTCCCTGCGGGGGCCGGGGCGTGATCGAGGGGCCCTTGACACTGAAGTGCCGTCCCTCGAAGTCGATGTAGTGCAGCTTGTCGCGGTCGATGAAGCGGCCGGTGGCGACGTCGCGTATCTCCGCCCCGTCCTCCCAGCTGTCCCAGAGTCGGCGCACCGCCTCGACGTAGTCGGCGGCCTCCTCGAAGAGTTCGGCGGTCAGGTCGCGGACGGCCGGGGTGTCCAGGTCCTCGACGCCGAAGTGCGGGAACGTGCGGCGGCCGAAGTGCGCGGCTTCGTGCTGCCGGGCCGACACCTGAATGCGCAGACCGGCCCGGCCGGTGCTGACGTAGTCGAGCGTGGCGATCGCCTTGGAGATGTGGAACGGCTCCGTGTGCGTGGCGACGACGGTGGGAACGAGCCCGATGTGCCGGGTCAGCGGGGCCACGCGGGCGGCGACGAGTACCGCGTCGAGGCGCCCGCGCTCCTGGTCGGTGCGGTCGTCGGGCCCCGTGAACCGCGAGGACTGGAGCCCGAGCGCGTCCTCGATCGTGACGAAGTCGAGCAGGCCGCGTTCGGCCTCCTGGACGGTGTCGGCCCAGTACGCGGCGGTGAGCAGTTCCCCGGGCCGGGCCTCCGGCTCACGCCATGCGGCCGGGTGCCAGCCCGCGCCGTTGAGCGCGACGGCGAGGTGCAGGGGGGAGGACAGGGGAGGGTGCGGGGATGACGGTGCGGACACGACAGGCTGCCTTCCTGATCGACCGTGGGTGATCGCCGGGCCTCGTCGGGAGGTTCGGCGTCGCGGGTACGGATCAGGAACAACAGAGCGCGGCAGCCACGCGCTGGAGGTCGATGTGGGGCCGGGAGTAGAGGTGGACGCGGCGCCGCGGGGCGAGCACCCTGACGAGCGGGCAGGTCACCGATGGCATGACCGTCGCCTCCGCTCTTCCGGCTCGGCGGGCCCGGAGGCCTCGCGCTTGCGGAACCCGGACGGGCCCCGCCTGGTCGTCACCTGAAGCACCCCGCCGCGCAGGAGGGTTGCCGGTCGGCAAGCCAGGGCTTGACGCTGACACTCATGACCTGCCCGGAACGCTACGCGCGCCGGGCCCGCCGCGCAATGCCCGGCGGATCATGGCCGTACTCGCCTTGCTCCGACTCGCCTTGGTCCGACTCGCCTTGCTCCGACTCGCCTTGCTCCGAACGACAACAACGCGGCTGCGCCGCCTGTTCCGTCCACCCGCCCTATCAGGGCGGAGAGTTCCGGCGTCACCGTCCCCGCCCCCGGAGGACGGTGAGCGGCACCTGCGCACCGAGCCCCTCCCGGGCTCCGGATCGCGGCAGTCCGGACGCGCCTTGACCGCCGCACGGGCCCGTCCGCGTACGGATCACGCGCGCCCCGCCGCCTTCTGGGTCCTGCGGGACAGCGAGTCCACGACCACGGCCGCCAGCAGGACCGATCCCGTGATCATGAACTGGACGGCGTTGCTGACACCCATGATGTTCATCCCGGACTGGATGGACCCGATCACCAGGGCGCCGAGCAGGGCCGACCAGACGGAGCCGCGCCCGCCGAACAGACTGGTCCCGCCGATGACGGCGGCGGCGATGACGTTCATCAGCAGATTGCCGCCGCCCGAGGTCTGGCTCGCCGACTGGATCTGTCCGGCGAGGAAGAGGCCCCCGACCGCCGCCATGGCGCCGGCGATCGAGAAGACGGTCATCCGGACGAACGGCACGCTGATGCCGGCGCGTCGCGCCCCCTCGGAGTTGCCGCCGACCGCGAACACCTTCCGCCCGTACGTGGTGCGGCGGAGCACGAAGTCCAGTACCACCAGCACGATCAGAAAGATCAGAAGGGCGAGCGGGAGGCCCTGGTACTGGTTGAGGATGTACGCGGTGACGAACGCGATGGCGGCGATGACGACGGTACGCAGCACGATCTCGGCGACCGGCCGGGACGGCACCCGGGCCGCTCTGCGGCGTGCGGCGTCCAGGAGGGAGGCCGTGAGGAAGAGTCCGACCCCGACGGCCGCGGCCGCGTAGGCGGCGGCCGGGCTGTGGTAGATGGTCGAGTAGATCTCGGCGACGATGCTGTCGGCGGGGATGTTGACCGTGCCGCTGGATCCCAGTACCTGGAGCATCAGCCCGTTCCAGGCGAGGTTGCCTGCCAGGGTGACGACGAAGGCCGGCACGCCCACTTTCGCGAAGAAGAAGCCCTGGATGAGGCCGACGGCCGCTCCGCCCAGCACCGCGACGAGAAGCGCCAGCCATTCGTTCATGCCGTTCAGGACGTTGAGCACGGCGAAGATCGCAGCGCACAGGCCGCTCACGGAGCCGACGGACAGGTCGATCTCGCCGAGGAGCAGGACGAAGACGATGCCTACGGCGATCATGCCGGTGCCGACGATCTGCTGGCTCAGGTCGGAGAGGTTCTGGGCCGAGAGGAACGTACTGTTCAGGCTGCCGAACACGGTCCAGATGATGATCACGGCGATGACGACGGGCAGGGAGCCCAGTTCCCCGCTGCGCGTCTTGCGCCAGAACTCGCCGGCGTACCCGCGGATGCCCTCGTCGCGGACGAGCAGGCGGGTGTCGACGGCCGGCATGGCATCGCGTGCGGGTTCCTGGGCGGCGTCGTCGGCGTCGCGGGCGGGATCGCGGGTCATCGCTCCTCCTCCCGCTTGCGGGCCTGGCGCCGGGTGACCGCGCTGTCGGAGGCCCCGGTGATGGCGGAGATGATCTCCTCGGTGGTGGTGGAGCGCCGGTCGAAGAACCCGTTGTTGCGGCCGAGTCGCATCACCGCGATCCGGTCCGCGACCGCCATCACGTCCACCATGTTGTGGCTGACCAGGATGGTGCCGAGGCCGCGGTCGCGGAGCCGCTCGACCAGGTCCAGCACCTCGGCCGTCTGCTCCACACCGAGCGCCGCTGTGGGCTCGTCCAGGATGACGACCTGGGGATCGCCGATCAGCGAACGGGCGATCGCCACCGTCTGACGCTGTCCGCCGGACAGCGAGGCAACGGGAATGCGGACGCTCGGGATGCGGATGGACAGCGTGTCGAGCAGTTCACGTGACCGCTGGTCCATGCGGACCTCGTCGAGCACGCCGAAGCGGCGCAGTTCACGGCCGAGGAAGAGGTTGCCGACCACGTCGAGGTTGTCGCACAGGGCCAGATCCTGGTAGACGGTCGCGATGCCGAGGTTCTGGGCGTCGTGCGGGCGGCCGATGGTGACCTTGCGGCCCCGCCATTCGATGGTGCCCTCGTCGGGTGGGTTGACTCCCGCGATCGCCTTGACCGCGGTCGACTTGCCGGCTCCGTTGTCACCGACGAGCGCGACCACCTCGCCGGGGTGGACGTCCAGGTCGAAGCCCGACAGCGCCTGGACGGCGCCGAAGCGTTTGGAGATCCCCCGCAGAGTGAGCACAGGTTCTTGCGGCAAAGGAACCGCCTCCTCCGCTGCCCGTCCGTACGGGCCGGCGGTCTCGTCCCCCGCCGGACGACCGCGCGGAGGCGTTCGTCCGGAGTCGTGGACACCGGGGCTACTGGAGACCGGTCTCCTCACAGGCGTCCGCGTAGTTCGCGGTGCAGATCTCCTCGACGGAGTAGAGGCCGTCCTTGACGACGGTGTCCTTGATGTTGTCCTTGTCGACCACGACCGGGGTCAGCAGCTTGGCCGGGACCTTCTCGCCGCTGCCGCTCGTGACGGTGGTCGGTGTGAGGTTCTTGGGGATGTCCTTGCCCTGGGCGAGGGCGACCGCCATCGCAGCCGCGGTGTCCGCCTCCGGCTTGTACGGCTTCTCGATGGTGATGGTCTGCGTTCCCCCGAGGATCCGCTGGATCGCGTCGAGCTGGGCGTCCTGACCGGTCAGGGGCACGTTGATGCCGGCCGCCTTCAGGGCGGTGGCGATGCCTGCGGCCAGACCGTCGTTGGCCGAGTACACGCCGACGATCTTGTCCTTGCCGAGGGCACTGATGGCGCCCGCCATCTGCTGGTTGGCGTTGTTCGGGTCCCAGTTCGGGGTGTCGTACTCCTTACCGATCTTCACCTTGCCGTCGAGGACGGAATGGGCGCCGGCCTTGAACTCGGCGGCGTTCGGGTCGGTCGGCGAACCGTTGTGCATGACGATCTCGCCACTGTCCGCCTTGTCGCCCAGCGCGTCCAGCAACGCCTGGCCCTGCAGTTCGCCGACCTTGCGGTTGTCGTACGAGACGTAGGCGTCGACGGGCCCCTGCGCGAGCCGGTCGTACGCGACGACCTTCACGCCCGCGTCGCGTGCCTTCTGCACGGAGGACTGGATCGACTTGGCGTCGACGGCATCGAGGATGAGCACCTGGTCGCCCTTGGCGAGAGCGGTGTTCACCTGCTGCTGCTGTGTGGTGGCGCTCTCGGCGGCGTTGTAGTAATCGATCTGGGCGCCGGGCGCCAGTTCCTTGATCTTGTCCTCGATGTACGGCCGGTCGAACTTCTCGTACCGCGTGGTCTTGCTCTCGGGCAGCAGCAGGCCGATCTTGACCTCGTCGGCTTGGCGGTCCGCTCCCGGCTGCGCCGCGCCGCTGGTCGCCACCGCTCCCAGGGACAGGGCTGCCGCTCCGGCCAGGGCTATCGCGCTCCGCAATGTGCTCCTCATGGGAGGCTCCTTCTCGTACTGCGCCGTCCCTTCGCGGGGAGAGCGCGGAAACGAAACCACACTTTTGGCCTACATATCGACATTAGCGGCAACCCGGAGACCGGCAAGCGGGTGGCGGTGACGGGGCCGCCGCGCCCGGCCACCGGGCCATGAAAGGCTTCGCGCGTCAGTCCGCCAGGCCGGCAGCGAGGGTCGCCCCCAGTTCCCAGCACGCATCGGTGTCCGCCTTGGCGATCTCTCCCGTGACTTTCACGGCGTCCGCCGCACGACGCCATCCCAGCCCCGTCGTGATCGACTCGATGGCCCGCACGGCACCGGTGACGTCGTTCCCGCCGTGTACGTAGTACCCGAAGGGACGGCCCCGCGTCGCGTCCAGGCAGGGGTAGTAGACCTGGTCGAAGAAGTGCTTGAGGGCGCCGGACATGTAGCCGAGGTTGGCCGGGGTACCGAGCAGCACACCGTCGGCGGCGAGGACGTCGGACGCCGTCGCGGCGAGCGCCGCCCGCCGGACGACCTCGACCCCCTCGATCTCATCCGTCGTCGCACCGGAGACGACGGCTTCGAACAGCGCCTGGCAGTTCGGCGAGGGAGTGTGATGGACGATCAGCAAGGTAGCCACACCCGGAACCCTGCAGTGGCCGCCGCCCTGCCGCAAGTGAGCCGGAGTCCGGCGCGCCGGGCGCCGCTCACCCGGAGCCGGAGTCCGTCGGCTCGGGTTCGCCGTCCAGTCCGTACGGCTCCGCAGCCATGCCGTCAGCCGGTGCTCGCGCGCGTCCTGGCCGGACGGTCGACTGCTCAGGAGGTGGTAGCCGGTGCCGTCGGGGACGAAACTCGAAGGGCGCGACGAGCCGGCCCCGTTCCAGGTCGTCCTGGACGACGGCGAATGCGGGGCGTACCGGTCCACGAGAGCGACTACGCCCGCGACCCCGTTCATCCGGTGCGGTGCTCCGACCTCACGACGGTGTTCCCGGACGCCGTCGCGGTCGGACCGGACCGGGCGGCCGAACTGCCCGGCCTGATCCGCCGAGGCGCCCTGATCGTCTGCTCCGCCGCGACGGACGGCGACCTCGACCGCCTGGTGTCAGCGGCCCCCCGACTCTACGACGTCCTGTGGGTCGGATCGCCCGGGCTGGCGGCCGCCCTGGCCCGACGGTGCGCACGCGTCGACGGACCGGTCGCGCCCGCGCCCGCACCGGCCCGCCGGCCGCTCGTCGTCGTCGGCAGCGCCCATCCGGCGACCCGGCGACAGCTGGCCGTGCTCCGCGCCCGGGCCGACGTCCGGGGGGTCACCGTCGGGGACGATCCCACCCCGGCGGTGGAGGCGCTGCGCACCCTGACCGCGCCCGTCCTCACCGTGCGGACACCCGATGAACGCCATGCACCGCACACCGCCCGCGCACTCGCCCGTTCCCTGGCCTCAGTCGTACGGACACTGGCCGGGAAGCGTCTGGTCGACGCACTCGTCGTCACCGGCGGAGAGACGGCCGCGACCGTCTTCCAGGCCCTCGGCATCAACGGGATCGACCTGCTCGACGAGCCCGAACCCGGCGTCGCCCGCGGAACCCCGCTCGGCGCGTCGTCCCCCTCCCCGTCCTGATCAAGGCGGGCGGCTTCGGCGACGACGAGACGCTGCTGCGGCTGTGCCGACTGGTCCGGCAGCCCGCCGGCCGCCTCTCCTCCGCCCGAGGGGACCACGCATGACTCCGATCGCCCGCCGTCGAGCTCGGCGTGGACTGGCTCATGGGCGGCACGTGGACCGAGGAGACCCTCGGTCTCCTGCAGGGCACACCCATCGGCTGCCTGCCGTTCGCCGGCCACCCCCTCGGACACCCCGCCCGCCTCGCCGGCGGCCCCCGTCGCATCGCCGACGACTGCCGGCGTGCGGAGGCCGCGGGTTGCGCCGGTGTCGAGCTGCTCGCGTACCGCGCCATCGACGCCGACCCCCTCGACCTGGTCCGGGCCGCCCGCGCCGCGACTTCGGGCCGCCTGGTGGTCGCCGGTTCCATCACCGGCACCGACCAGGTCCGGAACCTCGCATCGGCCGGAGCGGATGCCTTCACGATCGGCTCCGCCGCCTTCGACGGCTCGCTGCGGCCCGACGCCGGAACCCTCGCGTCCCAACCGGCGCCGGTGGTCGGCGCGGTCGGCGCACTCAGCGCCTGCCGCTGGAGGTCCGGCCCGAACCGGGCCGTCGAGCAGACGGCAGGGCCGTCAGGACCGGTGTCCGAAGAACTCGACCTCCGCGATGGCCACCCGGCGCCCCTTGCCCGTGCCGTACGCGGAGTCGACCGTGAGCCGCACGGCGACCGTGTCCGACCCCCGTACGTCGAACGTCTGCTGGCCCGGCTCGTCGGCCAGCCGGACCGTCCGAGTGCTCGCCTTGCCGTCCTTCGAGGTCAGGACAACAGTGATCCGCGCGGGCCTGGCCTGGGTGAGGAATTCGTCCTTTCGCGCCGAAGTCCCGGAGAACACCACCATCTTCAGCAGCCGGACCGGCTGCGTGAACGAGCAGTCCAGGTACGCGCCGGTTCCGTCACCGCTCTCCCGCGGGGTCCAGTACCGGTTGTTGAATCCGTCGAAGGCCGCCGCCACCGGATGTCCCGGAGCGGAGCTGGAGCTGCGGAACGCGGACGGCTCCACCGCCTCCGGGGCCCCGGTCTCCTCCTTGGCGAAGCCGAGCAGGCCGGACAGGTGCGGCAGCGCGAACCAGACCCCGGCCGCCAGCAGAAGCAGCATGACCGGCAGCGCGAACCTCGGTCTGCGCCGCCCGCGCCGTGGCCGCGTACCCGCGGCACGGCTCTTCCCCGGCCTCCGCCGAAGAATCCGGCGCCACCACGGCGGGCGGGGGGCGGGGGGCGGCCCCGGGTCGAGGAGCAGAGCGCACCGGACGCAGAGTGTGCGTTCCGGCGCGTTCTCCGCGCGGCAGTTGGGGCACACCACCGGAGCACCCGCCACCGGTCCGGGCGGTCCCGGCGCAGCGGACACCGAACCGGGCGTCCAGGCATCCGGGCCGGGGGCCGGCCCGTCCGGAGCGTCCCCTGGGCGCCGGGGAGCCGCTGCCGCCGCCGGCTGCGGCGGGGAAGCCGGTGCGGGGGGCATGCGTACGGGACCGGGCGCCGGCACCGCGGGCGGGGCGGAGTGCGGAACAGGCTCCGGGGCGGCGGCGGGCGCCACGGGATGCGGCTGTCCGGCCGCCCGCGGCCCAGGTCCGGCCCCGCCCGTCCCCTCCGGCTCCCACGCCAGGAACGCCTCGCAGGACGCGCAGAACTCGCGCCCCGGCGCATTCCGGTGACCACACGCCTCACAGATCACTGCGCACCACCCCCCGCGTCCCCGGCCGGAGGCAGGATCTCCAGCGTGTACCCGACATGGGCCGGGATCTCGGTCCTGATGAGCTCCTCCAGCCGCACCCGGTCGACAGACCTCCCCGCCCGTTCGCGGACCCGGATCGTCACCGTGGCGCGCGCCCGGCCCGGCAGCGCGGTCTGCGACACGGTCGACCAGGCCGTTCCGCCGCTCTCGGTGATCTCCGCCTCCGCGCCCGTCTCCAGCCGCACCGCGTCGGCCAGCCCGCCCGCCGTGCCGCGCCTGGCATGCCGGGCGACCGCTCCCCGTACCGTCTCGCGGCGCCGCTCGACGGGACCGTCCTCGGGCGGCTCCACCGCCACCCATTGCGCCAGCCAGGCCAGGAAGTCCTCCGGGGCGCTGCGGGGGTCGAGGTGGGCGGGCAGGTTGTCGATGGTGAGCAGGACGGGTGCGAGTACCTCGTCGAGCGCGGCGAGGAAGCGCCGGAGGAAGTCCTGCTCCAGGTAGACGGCGGGCAGTTGGTCGATCAGGGGGTGCGGGGTGGGCAGTCCGGTGACGCCGGTACGCATCTTCCTAGGCTCCCCTCACCCGGAGCTGGTGCTCGTAGCTGAAGACCAGCGCGTGCCGGTCGAGCGGGATCTTGGCCGTGGCGTCGGTGCGTTCGCCGGTGACCGGATCGGCCCGGTAGAGCCGTACGTCCTCCACGAGGTCCACCCCGGGCACCCGCTGGAGCACGGCGAACGCCTCGCCCGACTGGACCGGTCGCCCGAACGGCCAGCCCTGTCCGTTCGGCCCGCCGGACAGCGCGTTGAAGTACCCGTAGAGCGCGGCCAGCGCGGCCTCCCGTACGCGCTCCGCGACCGCTCCGCGTTCGGCCTGCACCGAGGCGACGACGGTGACGCCCTGGTAGAACGGCGGTTCGACGACGAGGCGGGCCCCGATCGGGCGGCGGGCCTCCAGGTGTCCGGCGATGAGGCGAAGGGTGTGCGCGGGAGGGATGAGCTCGTCGAACTCGATCCTGCCCTGTTCGTCGCTGCGGCCGGCCGGGACGACGAGCAGCCGTACCCCGTGGGCCGAACCGTCGTCGTCCCCGGGCTCGCCCGCCCGGATGCAGTGCACGCGTGCCGCGTCCGGGGCGATGTCGCGGGCGAGGAGTTCGTAGTCGTGCGGGACGACGGCGCGGTGCAGGGTCCGCAGGGTCATCGGCCCGCGCACCCGGGCGCTGTCGACGTTCTCGCCGTCGACACCGCCGAGGGCCGGCCTGCGGTTCTCCACCCGGGCCACGTAGGGGATGGCGCTGCGCAGGACCTTCAGTGTCGACCTGGCGACATTTCCGCGCAGCCCGCCGCCCGTGCGGTAGGACCGCACCCGGACTGTGGCGCCCTTCGCGGGAACCGCGCCGTAGTGGTGTACGGAACCGTCCCGTTCCCGTACGGCCGGTCCGAACTCGACGCGGCCCGAGTTCGGGTCGAGGGTGATGTGGTGGTCCTCGGGTCCGGAGTGCGCGAAGTCGTCGACCCGGGTCCACCGGGTGTACTCCGGCTCCGGTCCGCTTCCGGGGTCGGCCACCTCGACCACGAAGTCGCCGGGTACCACGGGCGGCCGGGCCAGCTCGAACACCTGGCCCGGCACTCCTTCCGCCGCGCCCAGCACCTCGTCGGCGATGGTCTCGGCATGTTCGGCCGCCACGGTCGCACCGATGGTGAAGGCGGTGATCCGGCGGACGACGGGCGGGGCCAGGTACGTCGGCCGGCCGTCCTGGGCGTCGATCAGGCGACAGCGCAGCCAGCCCCCGGTGCGCCGCACGACGGCTGCCGGGGTGTGCGTCCTCGGCAGGTGGAGGATCAGTTCGCCGGAGCGGTTGAAGCCTCCGGTGTCGTCCTTCTCGATATCGCAGACCGTCCAGGCGGTACCGTCCCAGGCCTCCCAGACCAGGGGCGGCCGCAGCGGATCGACACCGACGCCCTCGACCCTGCAGTCGAGGCGCAGGACGACGACTCCGGCGGGCACCGCGGCCGACAGACCGACATAGAGACAGTCGCCGGGCGCCGGGGCCGCCCCGAAACATGTCACGTCCCGGCCGATCGCCAGTTCGTCCGTGCGGTCCGCCGCCTCCCCCGACACCGGCCAGGTGGCGAGGTGGGCGAAGGCGCAGGGAGTGATCGTCAGCTGCTCGGCGGTCGTGAAGACGACGGCTTCCTCCGTCTCCGTACGCACGGTGGCGACCTCCGTCCCGGCCCGCACGACGACCGGGTCGGGCCGGGGCGCGGACAGCCGGAACGTCACGTCGGTGTGCGCGGCCGTGGGCGGGTGCAGCCGGACCCCGATCAGGTCGAGGAAGGTGAGATAGCTCTTCTCCGGCACCCGGTTCACGCGGTAGACGAGCTGGTCGACCATGGTGGCGAACGCCTCGATCAGGGTGACGCCGGGGTCGGACACGTTGTGGTCGGTCCACTCCGGGCAGCGCTGCTGGACCAGGCGCTTGGCCTCGTCCACCAGGCCCTGGAAGCGGCGGTCGTCCAGATGGGGACTGGGCAGCGTCACGCGCCGGCCTCCTCGTCGTCGTGGGTCGTCGGCTCCTGCGCGTGCTGCGGGATCACGTAGAACGGGAAGACCAGGTTGCGCGGGTCGTTGGAGCCGCGCACCGCGTAGCCGATGTCGATGTAGAGGACCCCGTTGTCCGCCTCGTCGAACCGCACGGTGACCTCGGCGACGTCGATCCGGGGCTCCCAGCGCTCCAGCGCCAGCCGGACCTCGTACGCGAGCTGTCCCGCCGTTCCCGCGTCGGCGGGCGCGAACACGTAGTCGTTGACGGCGCAGCCGAACTCGGGCCGCATCGGCCGTTCGCCCGGGGAGGTCGCGAGGATCAGCCGGATGGACTCCTCCAGCTCCCGCTCGCCGCGCACCAGCGCGATGGACCCGGTGGCGTCCGTGCGGGGCGGGAACGCCCAGCCGGCTCCGATGAACTGCTGTCCCATCCCGGCTCAGCCTCCGATCAGTACGGTGGCACACCCCGACACGACCGGCGAACCGCAGCCGCTCAGATCTCCGACCCGGGCGGCCGGGCTCCCGCCGATCCGCACGGTGGTGCTGCCGGGGGGTGCGATCGTGGACGGCGGGTGGGCGAGAGGGGACGCGCACTGGTGGGCGGTGCCGACCGTGGCGGCGGGCTTCCCGCCGATCAGCACCGACACGACTCCGGGCGGCCCGACCGTGCCGGGGTGGCCGGTGGGGTCGGTGACCCGGGCGGCTGCGGCTGACGGCATGCGGTGTACTCCTCTTCCCTGATTGCGGTAGGTCAGTTGAGCGTGATCATCGGTGCGTTGACGGCCACCGACCCGCCGCTCCTCACGTCCGTGCGCTGTGTGCCGTTGACCGTGACCTGGCCGCCCTGGACCTCCACCGCGCCGCCGGTGGAGAGCGCGACCTTGCCGTTCCCGCCGTCGAGGGCGACCCCGCTGCGGGACGTCACCGTGACGCTGTCGCCGGTCAGTTCCAGCGCGCCGCGTCCGGCGTCCAGCGCGACGCCCTTGGCCGCCTTGACGGAGACCTGCTCCTTGGCCTCGATCGTCACGCTGCCGTCGCTGTTGATGACGACGGCCGTGCCCCGCCGGTCCAGGTCGATGGTGAGCTTCCCGTCGCCGGTGCGGAGCCTGACTCCCTGCGGGCCGTTGGCCGCGTCCAGCAGTTCGAGCTGGTTTCCGCTCTTGGACGCGAAGGCGCGACGGTTCACCGCGCCGGTGGTGGGATCGACGAGGTCGCCGCCCTCGGCGGGGCTTCCCGCGGTGCCCGGGGGGCCTCCCCCGGGCCGGTCCTTGCCGTTGTACAGCCCGGCCAGCACGTACGGCCGGTCCAGGTGCCCGTGCTCGAAGCCGACCAGCACTTCGTCGCCGACCTCAGGGATGAAGGCCTCGCCGCCGCCCGTACCGCCGGACTGCGCCGTGCGCGCCCAGTCACTGGCGTACTCGTCGGACAGCCAGGGGAAGCGCACCTTCACCCGGCCCGACCCCTCGGGATCCTGGGTGTCCGTCACCGTCCCGCTGACCAGGCCGGCGCATCGCCCCCCTCCCCCGGACGCGGCCGCCGCCCCCTGCCCGCCGCCTCCGGTGAGTCCGAACAGCGAGCGTTCCTGTTGCCCGGACACGGTGATCCAGGTCTCGTACCCGCGTACGGCGTCGAACACGTGGCGCGAGGAGGTGACGGTGTACCGGCCCTCGAAGGGCGCGCCCACCGCGTTCAGCGCCACCGCGCTGCCCGCCCTGACCTCCGGGTTGCCCCGGATCGCCGCCTCCAGCTCCGCGAACGACCCGGCGATCCGTTCCGCCAGCGCCTTCGCCGCACGGTCCACCTGCGCCTGCGCCCCGTACGCCGCGTCGGTGACGACGAACCGTGCCTCGCCGAACGGGGCGGACACCTCGGCGGCCGTCACACCGAGTTCCAGCGTCGACGACGTTCCGGCCGGGGCCCTGCCGATCACCGGCTGCTTCGCCGCGACGTCCCAGCCGCGTACTTCCACCTCGGACACCTGTTCGGCGGCCGAGACCCCGGCGCGGCACCGCAGCAGGTTGCCGCCCAGTTCCAGGACGAGCGGATTGCGGTCGGCGCGCGCGGACCCGTCCGGCGCCCCGCTCGCCTCGGCGGGACGGGTGATGTGCAGTCGCCCGTCGCGTACGTACGCCTGTGCCCCGGCCTCCTCGGCGAGCCCGCGCACGAACTCCCAGTCGGTGACGTTGGGCTGGGCCATGTGCTCGATCACGGGGCCGGCGACATCCACCGTTCCCGGCTTCAGTCCGGCGCGCTGGGCGACCTGACCGCAGATGTCGGCGAGCGTCATGTTCTGGTAGCTGGCGACCCGCCGGCCCCGCAGCAGCCGGTGCGACTCGTCGAGGCCCCGTACGACGGTGAACGTGCCGGTCTCGTCGAGTTCCACCTCAAGTGCCGTCACCACTCCTTCGAGCAGCGGCTTCGGTGCCGTGTCACCGCCTGCCCGGGCCAGCAGCCGGGCCTCGCTGCCGATCTTCAGTCCGGTCTGCTGCAGCAGGACCCGGTCGGGGTCCCGGAACCTCAGCAGGAACAGGTCGGGGAGCGTACGGCTGTCGTCCACGTACCCCTCGACGAGGGTGTTCACGAACTTCGCGGGAAGCGGGGTGCCGTCGAACTCCACCACCAGCGCGCTGGCGACGCCCTGCCCGGTCATCGGCCCTGCCCCCGGTCCGCGTCACTGCCGAGTCTGCTCAGCTCGTCGAGGGCGGGCAGCAGCAGTTGTGTCCCCGGTGCGAGCCGCAACGGGTCGTCGATACGGTTCGCCTCCGCGATGACCCGCCACGCAGCGGCGTCGCCGTACTCCCGGTGGGCCAGCGACGGCAGCGAGTCCCCGGCCGCCACCCGGTGCACGCGCCGGGCAGCCAGCGCGCCGGAGGTCGGGTTCTGGCCGGGCGTCTCCCCACTGATCTCCTCCATCGTGACCTGGCAGACGGCCCTGATCGGCACCCCTGAGGTCGTGAACAGGGTGTACTTCGCCCCGACTTGGCTGACGTACCCGGGGAACCCGGTGAGCCCGCCCCAGTGGAACACCACCCAGGGTGGTGACGACCGCTGCTGCTGCCGGGTCTCGCTCGTCGGCACACAGCAGGCGAAGAGCTGTTCCACGGAGGTCACCACCCGGGTGTCCTGGGTGTCGCTGGCGTCGAAGAACATCTCGACGGTGAGCTTGCTGGGCTGCGATCCCTGGTACTCCGGCGGGCCCGAACTCTTCGCGCCCTTGGCCGGGGTGCGCTTCCAGGAGGCGGCCTTGGTCAGGCTCAGCTCCTTGGGGTTGAACTGGAAGTCGATCCGTCCGCACGGACCACCGGGTGTGAGCCCGCCCCCGGTGGGCGGGGTCCGCAGCTCCAGGTAGGCGTGCTCCAGCTTGGGCCTGGCCGAGCCGCCCTTCGCGGCGGACGCCACCCCGGACGTACCGGCGGCGCTGAAGGCGATGGGTCCCGAGCCGCTCATCCTGCTCAGCCCTCCATCACGTAGCCGTGGTGGGCGATCTCGATCGTCTCCATCGCGACCTTGGGCGACTCGGGAGTGAACGAGGGCCCGGTCCAACGCACGGGCACGACTTCCAGCAGCCCCCACTGGGCCACCTTCCGCCCGTCCCCGGTCCGCGCCTCGATGTGCGCCGTCTTTCGGCTGAACCCGGTCGTCATGGTGGCGAACCAGCGCGCCACCTTCTCCGTCTCCCGGGTGAGCGGGCGGGACAGCTTGACGTTGGAGTACTTCAGCCGGGTGGGCAGCTGCCACAGATGCCCGTTGTTGCCACCCTCCTCCCGGGTCTCCAGGACCACTTCGCAGCCCAGCCCGTCACAGGTGTTGAACGACCCGAGTTCGATGTCGTCGATCGTCACGACGAAGCAGACGCTGACGGCGGGGTCGTCGTCCGGGGAGGTGGCCATGGGACGTGCCTCTCGATCGGTGGCTCAGTGACTCGGGTGATCCGGTGACTGACTCAGGCGAGTCGGTGAAGGGCGCTGATCGTCAGTGGCGGGTGTTGATGTGGAATCCGGCGCGCTCGCGGTCGAGCCGCAGATCGGCCTTCAGGAGTCGGCTGAGCGGCCCGTAGAGCGCCCTGACCAGCTCGTCCGTCACGGGCGGGGCCCCCTGCCCTGCCACCGCTCCCGCGCGGGCATCGGAGTCGGCGACTGCCGGCATGACCCCGGGACCGGCCGACGCCTCGGGTCCCGGCTCCGGTTCCGCTGCGGGAGGCGGCTCGGGTTCCGGCAGCGGTGGTGGCTCCTCGGCGATCTCGGCGTCCCGCTGGACGACCGGCCGTGAGGTGCCGTGCAGGGGCGCGGCCCCGAAGACGACGCTCCCGTCGGCCATCCGCTGGGCCACCCCGGCCGCGACGGCGACGGAACCGGCGGTCGGGGACGCGGCGGCCCGGCCGCCGGTACGGACCGCCGCCGACGCGGGTACGGGCGGCGCCCCGCCCGTCCGCCGCTGGACGGCCGGTGCCCCGGCCGCTTGCCGCTGTACGGGCGCAGCCGCACGCCGGAGAAGTGCCGCCGGCGGACCGGAAGGCGCTCCCGGATCCGGGGCGGTCCACCGTACGGGTACGGCAGAGGGCTCACTCGGCGGCGGACCGGCGGGCGGTGCCGGCATCCGCTGCGCCCCGCCGCCCTCCGGCGCGCGTTGAACGACCGCGCCGGCAGGAGGTCCGGGATCAGTTGCGGACCGGAGGGAGAGCGGCCGATCCCCGAGAAGTGGTGCGGTCGGGCCGGCGGCGGGCGGAGGTACGGGCGGGATTCCGGCGGGGACGGCCGCGGAGCGCTGCACGGGGCCAGTGGGTGTCGGGGTCGCGACGGCCACGTCCTCCCCGCCCGGTTCTCCCCCGGAGTCCGCACCGGCCAGGGGCGCATCACCGAGCAGCGGGGCGACCGCGGCGGCCGCCTCCGTCCCGTCGGACGGCACGTGCATCTCCGGAGCCACCGGCGTTGCGTCGCCCGCCGAAGCGGAGGATTCGTCGGCCGAGGCCGCTGAGGTCGGTTCTCTCCGCGCCACCGGCGGCCGGGGCAAGGCCGGTTGAACGTCCGATGGCCGATGGGCCTGTCGTTGCGCGGTGGGCGGCAGACCGGGCAGCGGCGCCCCGAGTCCCGGCGTGCGTCGAGGGGGCTGCGCCGAGGGGGAGGAATCCGTGCGCCGAAGCGCAGCCGCACCCGGCGAAGCCTCGCTCGTGTCCAGCACCGCATCGCTCTGCCCGGCTGCCTCCGATCGCTGTACGAGCGGCTCGTCGCCCACCAGGTGCCGTACGGGCAGACCGGCTTCGGCCGACGATCCGGCAGCGGTCGTCAGAGCCGGAACGCTCTCCCCGTACACGCGCTGAACAGCCACCGGAGCGGGCTTGCTCCGTAGCCGCAGCGGCATCTCGACGGTCCGCTGGACCGCGGGAGCAGGGCTCCCCGGCGCCGCGAGGGCGACTCCGTGCACCAGCCCGGCCGGTGCGTCCGGGCTGACCAGATGGCCCAGCGGTGTGCCGAGTGCGGTGTCCTGCCTCGTGGTCAGCGCCGCCTGGAATCCATCCGGGTCGATCACGAGATCCTGTCCTGTCACGGACCGCTGCACAGGTGCCGGACGGCTCACATCGACACGGTCCACCCGGTCCGGCCGCGCAGCGTGCGCATCACCCGGGGACGGGTCACCACCGGTGGAACGGCCGCCGCGCAGCCAGGACATCAGCCCCATGACTCTCCCGCCCTCCCTGCGCTCCTCGCTACTGCCCGTTGAGGCGAGCGATCTGTGCGACGAACTTCAGCCGTTCCGGATGTTCCAGGTCCAGCAGGTCGTCCAGCGGCCAGTGGAAGTGGTAGGCGAGGTACGCGACTTCCTCGTAGAGCAGGTCGGCCGCGTACGTCACGATTCCCCCAGGCGACCGCCGGCGAGATCCACCGCGAACTCCTCCTTGCAGGACGGACACGACACGGCGGCGCGGGTGTGCCCCTCCGCGTTGATCCGGCGGTAGAAGTCCTGGAGGAAGGCCAGATCGGAAGCGAACAGGTCCTCGATGACTCCTGGGTGGATGTCCTCGACCGTTCCGATCCGGGTCACGACCCGGGAGATCAGAACGACCGACAGATATGCGGAGTTCTCCCGCACCCGATCGTCGCGCAACGGCACGAGTTCGTCGCGGGCGGTCGCGAGTCGCATCACTCCGGAGCGGTGCACGGTGCCCGACTCGTCGACGTACCCGCGGGGCAGGTCGAAGGCGAACTCCGTACGCAACGGCTCGCGCCGCCCGGCACTCTCCCGCTCCGCCGACTCCCCCTGCGGAGCCTGGAACTGGACCGTGCGCCGCATCAGTCGAGCTCCATGCTCTCGTAGGTGATCGACAGTTTCTCCGTGAGGACCGAGGTGTCACCGGCCTTCAGGGTGCCGATCTCCAGGGACTTGGGCCAGGCGTTGATCAGCTTGTACCGCTTGATGGGCAGGCCCTCGTAGTCGTAGACGATGACCGCTCCGTTGCGCCGGGCGCTCATCATGCGGCCGAACCGGGAGTCCTTGATCCAGCGTTCGAAGCTGTTGTCCTCCGTGAGGCCGCGTGTGACGGTGACCTCACCGGCCTTGGGCCGGCCGGGCAGTTTCTTGATGGCGTACTTGCCGTCGGCGGTGTTCTGCTTCAGCTCGATGACGTCCTGCTCCATCTTCAGACCGCTGACCTCGGTGATCTGCTTGATGATGACGCTGTCGAACTCCAGGCCGAAGGAGTGTCCGACGGAACTGTCAAGATCGGGAAGCGGCACAACGGGCTCCTTACGCCAGGTTCGAGGACGGGCGGGTCACTGCTGATCGCGGCGGAGCCGACGGCCCGGTCATTCGTCGACACCCCCGGTGCCGCCGGTCAGCTGGGAGAGCCGGAACACCACGAACTCGGCGGGCTTGACCGGTGCGACGCCGATCTCGCAGATGACCTGCCCCGCGTCGACGCTCTCGGGCGGGTTGGTCTCGCGGTCGCACTTCACGTAGAACGCCTCGTCGGGTGTCAGCCCGAAGAGGGAGCCCTTGCGCCACTCGTTCACCAGGAACGCCGAGACCGTACGCCGGATGCGTGCCCACAGCGCGTCGTCGTTCGGCTCGAAGACGACCCACTGCGTGCCCGCGAGGATGGACTCCTCCAGGTAGTTGAAGAGCCGCCGGACGTTGAGGTAGCGCCAGGCCGGGTCGGAGGCGAGCGTCCGTGCGCCCCAGACCCGGATGCCGCGCCCGGGGAAGGAGCGGATGCAGTTGAGCCCGATCGGGTTCAGCAGATCGTGCTCGCTCTTGGTGAGCTGCGTCTGCAGCGCCACGGCCCCGCGCACCACCTCGTTGGCCGGCGCCTTGTGCACTCCGCGCGTGTCGTCGTTGCGCGCCCAGATCCCCGCGATGTGGCCGCTCGGCGGTACGAGGGTGGCGCGTCCGGAGGCCGGGTCGGCGACGCTGATCCAGGGGTAGTAGAGCGTGGCGTACTTGGAGTCGAAGTTGGCCCGGTCCATGCGCCAGCTCCTGACCTGCTGCGGTGAGAGGCCGGGCGGCGGGTCGAGGACGGCGACACGGTCGCCCATCAACTCGCAGTGGCTGATGAGCCCTTGCTGAACGGCGATGACGGACTCCAGGTCGAGCAGCCCGCGTTGGTACGCGCCCATCAGGTCGGGCACGGCGACCATCGTGACCTCGTCCACGGCTTCGAGCCCCCCGAGCCCCGTGCGGCGGTCGGCGTCACCGACGTATGCCTCGGGGGCGAGTGCTCCGGCACCGCCGGCTGCGGGGGCGGCGGGCGCGAGCGCGACCGACTGGACGTCGGGCCTTGCCGGGGCGGCGCCGCGCCCCGTCTCCCGGATCTCGATGAGCTCTGACTTCGCGTTGACGCGGGTCGCGACGTTCTCCTTGCTGCGTTTGGTGGTCACGGACGGGTACGTCTCCGCCACCTGCCCGTCCCGCTTCACGATCAGCTGGAAGACGTCGGAGGGCGGGTCGTCGCCCTCGGCCTCCGCGACCTCCACACTGATCTCACCGGCGACACCCGCCCGGGGCTTGACGGCGTACGGCCCGATCTGGACCTCGGCCCCGGCGGCCAGCTCCCCGGCACCGGTGTCCGCTCCCTCGGCGATGCGTACGACGTAGCAGATGCCGCCCCCGTTGGCGAAGAAGCCGTAGACGGAGGAGGCGAGGTACATGCCGTCGACGAAGTCGCCGAAGGTACTGGCGAACTGGCTCCAGTTGGTGATGAGCGTCGGCTCGTCGAACGGCCCCCGCTGGGCGAAGCCGACGAAGGCGGCGACCGAGGTGCCCACCCCTTCGATCGGCCGGGACCCGGACTCGACCTCTTCGACGTAGACGCCCGGGGACAGGTACGACGGCATATGAGCCTCTCCTTGACGCGCTCCTCGATGTGCTCCTCGCCCCGTTCCATGGTCGGGACCGCGAGTCATTCTCATCACTGGCGCGATCACCGGGAACGGATACTCGGCCGCCCCGCCGTGCACGGACGGCTGCCCGAAGAGGCAGGCCGCCGGCACCTCACACGCCACGGCGACGTGCCCCGGCCACGGCCCGCGCATCCTCCACCGGCCCGGTACGCGCGCGGCAGCCTGACACACGACGTCCGGGCGGATCTGTGGCTGGCGGGAGGGTCGGATGAAGTCGGTTCCGGAGAAGACCCCCACCGCACCGGCCCACCCCGACGCCGCCCCTCGCACGGAGCAGGCCCCTTCGCCGTCCTCACCGGCCCCGGACCGCCGAGCCCTTCAGCGCCTGCAACGGGCGGCCGGCAACGCGGCGGTCTCCCGCCTCGTCGCCCAGCGCTACACGGCCCCGGTCACACCGTCTCCCGCCCAGGCCCCCGGCTTCCGCAGCATGAAGGCGGCCGTGGCGGCGAAGAGGACACGGATCGCCGTCCACCCGCCTGCGGCTGCGGAGTCCAAGGCCTCCCAGGACGCGGCGGTCGCGCCCCCTGACGACAAGGAAGCCCAGGGCAAAGCGGCGAACGCCGAGAAGATGAACGCCGCGAAGCCCGGTGAGTTCGACAAGAAGGCATTCGTCGACGCGGTGAACAAGGCGATCGACGCACAGGCGCCGAAGAACCTCGACGAGGCCGACAAGTTCTCCAAGTCCGGCAAGGCGGACAAGGTCAAGGCGGAGGTCGACGGCAAGGTCTCGGACGGCAAGGAGTCCTCGGCCAAGGACATCGACACGGCGACGAAGGCCCCACCGGACACCTCGGCCGCCAAGGACAAGGCGGTCACCCCTCTCGCCCCGGACCAGCCCCCGGGCAACCCCGGCGCCCCCTCAGCGGCGGACGCCGTTCCGGCGAAGCAACCGGCCGCCGTCACGGACTTCTCCGAAGGCCCGGCCGAGAACGACAAGCACATGGCGGACGCCGAGGTCACCGAGGACCAGCTGGCCAAGAGCAACGAGCCGGCCTTCAACGAGGCGCTGTCGGCGAAGAAGACAGCCGAGACGGACTCCGCGAAGGCGCCCGCGAAGGGCCAGGCAGCCGAGAACCAGCAACTCACCACCGCCAAGGCAGGCGCGGCGGCCTCCGGCGCCGCCGCCATGACGGCCCTCACGGCAACCCGCGCGCAGGCGGGCCAGAAGGTGGACGGCGGCAAGGGCGAGACGAAGTCGAAGGACGAGAAGAAGCGCGCCGAGGTGACGGCCAAGCTCCAGAAGGTCTATGACGGCACGAAGAAGGACGTCGAGACCACGCTCTCCGACCTGGACAAGAAGGTCGACACGGCGTTCACGGCAGGCGAGAAGTCGGCCCGGGACGCGTTCACGGCGGACCACAAGCGCCGGATGAAGAAGTACAAGGACAAGCGCTACTCGGGCTGGACGGGCAAGGCCCGCTGGGTGAAGGACAAGTTCGCCGGCCTCCCCGAGGCGGCCAACGACCTCTACCAGGAGGCCCGCAAGCTCTACGTCGCCCAGATGCAGACGGTGATCTCCTCGGTCGCCGACCTCATCGGAACGGAACTGGGCAGGGCGAAGGCCCGCATCGCCAAGGGCCGCACCGAGCTCAAGGCCGAGGTCGACAAACTCCCCGCGGACCTGCGGCAGTTCGGCGACGAGGCAGCGAAGGACTTCGCGGGCAAGTTCGACGACCTGGAAGCCACGGTCAACGAGAAATCGGAGCAGCTGGTCCAGGACCTCGCGTCGAAGTACACGGCGGCCCTGAACAAGATCGACGAGGAGATCAAGAAGCTCCAGGAAGCCAACAAGGGCCTGATCGACAAGGCGAAGGACGCGATCGTCGGCGTCATCAAGACGATCAACGAGCTCAAGAACCTCCTCCTCGGCATCCTCGCCAAGGCCGCCGGCGCCATCATGAAGATCATCAAGGACCCCATCGGCTTCCTGGGCAACCTGGTACGCGCGGTCGGCGCAGGCCTCAACCTCTTCATCACGAACATCGCCGAGCACCTGAAGACGGGCGTCGTCTCCTGGCTGCTCGGCACCGCGGTCAAGGCGGGCCTGGAACTCCCCCAGAAGTTCGACATGAAGGGCATCATCCAGCTCATCGGCTCACTGCTGGGCCTGACCTGGGACAACATCAAGGCCCGCGTCACCCGCAAGGGTGTCCCGGACGAGGCGATGGCGGCGGTCGAGACATCGGTCCCGGTCGCGAAGAGCATCGCGACCGAGGGCCCGGCGGGCGCGGTCAAGGAAATCGAGGCAGAGGCCGGCGACCTCAAGGCCACGATCCTGGAAAAGCTGACGAGCTATCTGATCCCGACGGTCATCATCGCGGGCATCACGTGGATCCTCTCCCTGCTCAACCCGGCGTCGGCGTTCATCCGCGCGGTCAAGGGAATCATCGACATCGTCACGTTCGTGGTGACGCAGGGCGCGCAGATAGCGGAGTTCGTCAACTCGGTACTGGACGCGGTGGTCGCCATAGCCAACGGCGGCCAGGCGGGCGTCCCGAAGATGGTCGAGACGGCTCTGGCGGCGAGCGTGCCGTTGCTCATCGGGTTCCTGGCGTCGCTGCTGGGCATCGGGAGCCTGGCCAACAAGGTCAAGCAGGTCTTCCACGCGGTGGCGCGGCCGGTGAACCGGGCGATCGACAAGATCGTCGGCTTCATCGCCAAGGCGGGCAAGAAGATCTGGGCGAAACGCATGGGCAAGGACGGCAAGGAGGCCGATCCCCTGGACGTGCGCGTCATCGCCCGGCAGGCCGCACAGCGCGGCTGGGCCGTAGCCCGGCAGCGAACCGATACGCAGCTCGTCGGCCGAGCCGAGCTTGAATCGGCCCTGGCCAGGACCGGAGCGGCCCGCGGCGGCGTACAGGTGCAGGTCGTAGTCGGCGAGGCGGGCACCCCCTGGACGGTCCGGGCCACGGCCAGCAAGGGCGCAAAGAAGGCCACCACCGAGGAGGGGAAGGGCTGGATCGCGAAGGGCGAGAACGGCGCTTCTTGGTACGCTGCGAAGGACCACCGCGCCTTCAACCGCGCCGTGATCGCGGAGTCGTTCGACGCGCTGCGCGGCACCGCCGAGCCCGAGGACGGCGACCTGCGCACCGCGTACGCCAGGAAGGTCGCTGCGGCCAAGAACATCACCGTGTCCCAGCAGAGGCGCCTCGACAGCCGTGCCCGCGGCCTCAAGCTCACCATCGGGATGGAGCCGTTCACCGGGGTGACCCGGGACAAACAAATCGCGACCACCGTCAAGATCGCGCCGAACACCACCCAGCAGCAAGGCCAGGTGCCAGCGGCCGGCGAGGCCTTCCCGTACAAGATCGGCCCGCTTCAAGGCATGGCCCAGTTGAAGACCACTCTGGTCGGGACGGTGAACGAGCAGCTGCAGCCCTTCCCCGACGGTGGCTTCGAAGTGAAGGACGACTTCACCGGCTTCGCCGTCAACCTTCTCGCCACGCCCGACAAAGCCAAGAGCGATCTGGCGACCCGCTACCTGGACCAGGCCTGGGCCGGTGACCCGGAGTTGCAGGCCGTGGCGGCTCACCGGACGGCGGTCATCGCGGGCGTCAACGCCTTCGAAAGGCTGGACATCGAGGCCACTGAGACGGCCGGCAAGGAGGTAGCAAACGCCGTCTCGGGTGTGGCGGAGCGCGACAACATGCTGATGGCGGTCTTCGGCTTCCTCTGGGAGCCGCGGTGGTTCCCCAAGTCCGGTGGCAAGGCGGTGCCGCTGAGCAAAGTACGCAAGGCGTACGCGGAGCTGAGTGACGAGGGCGACCGCACGAGGGCGAAGGATGAGGAGTCGACGATGCGGCAGAGTAAGTCGCTCCCGTACGGCGCCTTGCGGGAACAGGTGCTCCGCTCGACGTACACCCAGCAGGCGGTGGACATTCTGTCCACCCGGAACCATCGGGTGCACGTCTTCAGCCAGGATCCGGACGGTGGGCTGACCACCGTCGGCGAGGACCCGATGGGTGTCCTCGCGAAGTACACGAAGGTTCTCGCGGACATGCAGCGGCACCCCATGCTGACCATCGGCGGATACTCCTTCAAGGGCGTCAGCTGGGCCGCGGACGCGGATCCCCGGAGAGTTCAGCTGACGGTCCTGGGCAACGAGATCGACCGGGCGATCCGAGCAGCCGTGGCGAAGGTCCTGCCGCGGATGATCTACCCGACTGAGCCGAACATGCTCATCAAGGCATGGACACACGACCAGGGCGAACAACCGGGCATCTTCCAGGACCCGGCGATGATGGGGGCCAAGAAGCCCTTCTGGGGCAAGAAGGCTGCCGAGGGCTGGGCAATGCGGAATCGGCTGGCGAGGGGATACCGCGGCGACGACCAGGATTTCGTGGCCTACGTCCATGAGGCCGCGACGACGACGGACCCCCTCATCCACGACTCCTCCCGGGGGTTCGGTATCGGCGAGCCCGAGGTCCTGCACGCGGTCCGGCCCGGTCGGCGGAATCCAGATCCTGCCGACGCGCTGCTGGGCCAGTCGCAGACCTACGCGAACGCGAACCGGCTCGCCATGGAGATGTCCAAGTCGGAAACGTCCGCGCCCGGCTGGGCCACCCAGGGGCTGACGAAAAAGGTCTACTCCGAGGTGGAAAGTGTCGTGCGAATGATGGCACGCGATCCGAAGGCGCTCGCTACCGAGGAGCTCCGGCTTCGACTGGAGGCTATCGATGCAAGAGTCGATGAACTCCTCGCCAGGCGGGAGGCGCGCGAGGATCTGGTAAAGAAGGCTGGGGAAGTCACCAAGGAAATCGTCCGCGTGCTCACCTCCGCCGACCTCGTGGACACCTGGGCACAGATCAAGCATTACCTGGACGAGATCGTTCCACCTGCTGAAGGGGGAACCGACAAGTGAGTCCGACAGCGCCGCGCGAGGGATACGCCACGATGGCCGCCCGCGTACAGGCCCTCTACGACCAGGGACGGAGTGCCCGCGAGGCGCTGGCCGAGTGCTACGGGGTGGAGCTACCCGACGAAATCTTCGCCATCGCTGACTCGGGGATCGACCCCAAGCTGCCCGACTACTACCCGGCCAACCAGCCGTGGCGCCTCATCACCAGGCCTGGCCGGGACTCAGTCCCGTTTGCTCCTCCCACGCCGGAGCGGTACGAGAAGGCCGTCGCCGATCTGGACCCCGACCTGCTCCCCCTCGTCTGCCTTGACGAGGAGGAGACGAAGCACGGCGACTCCATGCTCTGCTACCGCCTGTCCGACCTTGCCCAGGGCGCCACCACGGTCTACGGCATCGAGGGCGCGGTCTGGACGGTACTGGAGGAGCTACCCGCCGAAGTTCCGCGCTACGGCGACTCGCTGCTGGACGTCCTGGCCGAGTACTACGCCGACTTCTACGCCCAGGTGGAGGAGCGCTACTACGGGCCCGGGCACGCGGTGGCGGACGAGATGCTCGACGAGGCCCGTGACATCGTGGAGGCCATCGATCGCCTCAAGCGCGACCTGACTTCCGGCCTCGGCGGACAGTCCTGAGGTGCCACCCTCAGCCCGACTCGACCAGGCCGAACTCGGTGACCGACGGCTCCTTCTTCGTCCAGGAGGCCTCCATCCGCTCCCGGGAAGTGGCCCCAGGAGGCGTTGCTGATCCAGCAGATCGGCACGCCCGAGTCCTGACTGATCGCCCCAGTCGGCACGAACGAGAAGATCTGGTTCACAGATACGGGATCGCCGTGTTTGTCGGAGCAGCCCGTCCAGTCCAGTTACAAATCTGGGAGGTTGGGGCGCGGCCTTCCGGCACGGTCTTCCAGTCGAATCACGGGGCGTCGACAACTCCATGATCTTGGAAGCCGTGCCCTTGGATTCAACCGGTCAAGGCAACGCTCTGCCGCCGCCTTCAAGATGTCGTTCGCCGCTTCAGCTCAGCGATCTCCTTCTTTATCGCCTTGATCTGCGGTGACCCTTCTGTGGTCGTCCCCGGACGCTTTCCGGAGTCGATCTCATCGCGCTTCACCCAGTTCCGCAGAGTCTCGGCCGAACCGATGCCCAGCTTCTGGGCGACCGCCCGCAGTGCGACCGACTCGTTCGGATAGTCACCACGGACCTCGGCGACCATACGGACCGCTCGTTTGCGCAGCTCAAGGCATCACCGAGATGCGCGCCCGCTACCCATGCCCGTGATCTGGGGCACGGCAGATGCCCCTCGCGTGCAGCGCCTCCGCGTCCGCGAGGCCCGTCAGGCGGTCCAGGTCGCCGGGCACGAGGAGAATCGGCCGCGCCGCCTGGTCCGCTAGGGAGATCGGGCCGGCCTCCCTGACGCCATCCAGGTACTCGTCGCCCTCGCCACCGAGGCAGGCCGCTTCCATTGGCGCGCCAAGCAGGAAAGCTTCCATGGGGCTTCGGGATGCCGAGGCGTAGAAGTCGCTCGGCCTCAGTAGTGCACGAACGCTCCGAAGAGGTCCGGCCGTCGCAGCGCGGCACGGTGGAGAGCGAGGCGCCAGCCGAGGTTTACCCGGCTTCGATGGCCTGTGGGTCGAGGTGGAATCGGTCCGCCTCGCGACGCAGGTACTCGCCGGCTGCGATGACGGCCTCGACAGGCGACGCCGGGAGTGCTCGGGCGCGAGACAGGAGTCCAGTGTCGCGACCAGGAAGCCTCCGTCAGCGAGGCCCGTCAACCGCCGGAAGCTGTTCGTCATGCGACGGGCGAGGGACATCAAGCATGAAGGTGGTGCCGTCGGGGCGACTGAACACCTCGTCAGAGATGTGTGCGTACGTCATGCCGGTCTCCTCGCGATTCGAGAGAGGGAAGAGGCAAGGCGAACGGGCCGCCCGGGCTCGGCGCGCGCGTCAAGGCCGGTCCTGCCCGACTCGCTCGTCGTCAGCGTTGGGCACGGCCAGCATCGACTCGGCGCCCCCCTCAAGCATCTGGGCGATCTCCCCCGAGCGCGGCAGCATCGTCTTCTCGTACGCGCGCACCGCGTCGTCCACAGTCGCGGAGCCGACGAGCGCAAGTGCGAGTTCGCTGGCGTCGAGCATCGCGAGGTTGACACCGACACCCAGCGGAGGCATGAGATGTGCGGCGTCCCCGAGGAGTGCCACGCCCGGGGAGTGCTCCCACGTATGCGGGACCGGCAGGGCCAGGATCGGGCGATCGACGTAGGGGCCGTCGTTGTCGGTGATCATGCGGAGGGTACGGGGCGACCACGCCGCGTACGCGTCGAGCAGGTGCGCACGGATGCCCACCGTGTCACTGGGGCTGAGCCCCTTCGCCTCGATCCAGTCCAGGGGGACGCGCTGCATGATGTACACGCGCATGTGGCCGCCGCTGTTCCGCTGCGCGAAGAGACCACGCTCCCCGTCGGCGACGTGCGCGCTGCCCTTCCCGACCAGTTCGGAGAGCTCGGGGTGCGCGTTCTCCATGTCGTCGAAGTGTGCTTCGAGGAAGCTGACCCCCGTGTAGCGCGGTGTTGCGGGTGACACCGCTCTGCGTACGCGCGAGAAGGCGCCGTCCGCACCGATCACGAGATCGGTCTCGGCTGTTGTCCCGTCGGTGAACGTCAGAGTTCGGGGGCCGCCGGCCGGCCCGCTCACCGACTCGAGCGTGCGTCCCCACTGGACCGTCCCTGCGGCGAGTGAGCGCAGCAACAGGTCGCGCAGTTGTCCGCGGTCGATCTCGGGCTTGGTCGTTTCGCCCTCGTCCGGCACGTGGTGGGAAAGGAGGTTGCCCGCCGGGTCCAGGTGGCGCATTTCCTGCCCGTCGAACCGGGCGAGCGCGAAAAACTCCTCAAGCAGGCCCGCTTCGCGGAGTGCGAGTTGGCCGTCGTCGTCGTGCAGGTCGAGCGAGCCTCCCTGGTTCCGGGAGTCCGCGTCCGGATCGCGGTCGTACACGGTCACCGCGATGCCGTGCCGTTGCAGGATGCGGGCGCATGTGAGGCCTCCCGGGCCGGCGCCGATGATGCCGATGCGTGCGTTGGTGGGTGTCGGAGAGTACATGGGGGATTCCTTTCGCCGGGCAGGACTCCGGTGACGCCGCGCCCATTGCGCGGAGATGTCCGGTGCCGCGCCCTGATGGGCGGCAGCCCCTGCCGAGACCAGAAAAGCAGAACAAGTCAGAAACTGCAATCGTTCAAGTTTCTGCCTTGTTTCAGGTATCGGGTACAGTGGTGGCATGCCCGATACCCCGCCCGTTCCCGTTGGTCGCCGCGAGCGCAAGAAGGCCGCGACCAGGCAGGCCATCGCCGACGCCGCCCTGGAGCTCTTCCTGGAGCACGGATACGAACGAGTGAGCGTCCGGGACGTCGCCGAGCGAGCCGACGTGTCGACGACGACACTCTTTGCGCACTTCCCGGGCAAAGAGGCGCTCGTCTTCGACCGCGAAGCGGAAGTCGAAGCCGCGTTGACCGCCGCCGTCCGCGAACGGCCCGGGGGGCAGGGCGTGGTCGAAGCGCTCCGCGCGCACGCACTGTCCTCCTGGGTCCAGTTGGAGGCCGATCCTCGTCGGGAGCGGTTCGCCGCACTGGTGCAGCAGACGCCCGCGCTGCGCGAGTACTGGGAGCGCATGTGGATGCGGCACGCGGGCGCGCTCAGCGCCGCGATCGCGGCTGAGCTCGGCCGGGAGGCCGATGATCTCGCCTGCTCGGCACTCGCACGGTTCGTCCTGGAGGTACCGGTCCTGGCCGCGACCCGGCACGATCCGCTCGCGGCCGTGGAGACCGTGTTCGATCTCCTCATTCACGGATGGCAGGCGTCACAGCTCGGGTCGGGCAAGGCGTAGCGCAGCGGCGCATCCTCGCCGGCCCATGTCAGGGGACGCTGTCGTCACCCATCGGACACGGCCACCCGCAGCGGCAGCGACTTCAGACCGTTGATGAAGTTCGACACCAGGCGGCGCGGTGGGGCCGCGAGCTCAAGAGGCCCTGCCGGGAGTACGCGGCACGCCTCCTCGTACAACGCGCGCAGCTGCAGGCGCGCGAAGTGCGCGCCCAGGCAGACATGAGGGCCGTCGCCGAACGAGATGTGCGGGTTCGGGGAGCGGGAGAGGTCCAGGGTGAACGGGACCGGGAAGACGCGTTCGTCGTGGTTGGCCGAGGCGTGGAAGACGACCACCTTGTCACCGGCGCGGATGCGTGTGCCCGCGAGGTCCGTGTCCTGTGTGGCGGTGCGGCGGAACGTCAGAACCGGTGGGTGGCGGCGGAGCAGTTCGTCCACGGCTGTGGTGAACGCGGCCTCGCCGTTGCGCAGGCGGTCGAACGCCTCGGGGTGCTCGGCGAGGAGGCTCAGGCCGCCGGGGGCTGCGCTGCGCACCGTGTCGTTGCCCGCCACCACCAGCAGGAAGAAGAACATCTCCAGCTCGGGCGCGGTCAGTTCGGGGTCGGTGGCGAGGGCTGTCATCACGTCGTCGGCAGGGTGCTCGCGCTTGTGTGCCGCCAAGGTGTGCGCGTAGTCGAACATGTCGCGCAGCGACGCCGGGGAGCGCGGGTTGACCGGCTTCCCGTCCGGGCCGAGTGCCGGCGTTCCTGCCTCGTCCGGGTCCTGGTAGCCGATGACGCGCTGGGTCCAGTGGAGAAGGAGCGTGCGATCGGTGTCCGGGACGCCCAGGAGGTCGGTGAGGTTGAGCAGCGCGTAGTCGTCGGTGACCTGGGTGACCAGGTCGCAGGTGCCGTCTCCTGCCCGCGCCTCGGCGACCGCCCGGGTGAGCAGGGCGCGGGCCCGTTCGCGTACGACCGTCTCGAAGCGGTCCATGCGTTTCGGGGTGAAGGCGCGGCTGACGAGCATGCGCAGCCGCCTGTGGTGCGGTGGGTCCTGGTTGAGCATCATCCGGCGGATGAACGGCAGGTCTGCGGGGTCCGGGTCGCGGATCTGGGTGGCGCCCAGATACGAGGAGTACGTCGACGAGTCCTTGAGTACGCGGACGGCGTCCTCGTGCCGGGTGACCGCCCAGAAGCCCGGGCCCGCCGACCAGCCCAGCACTTCGGGCTCTTCCTGCCAGGCGACCGGGTCGTGGTCGCGCAGGTGGCGGTAGCGGTCGTGCGGGATGCCACGCCCGTACTGCCTGGGGTCGAACACGTCCGGCGCGCTCACGCCGTCGCCCCGCCGTCCTCCGCGTCCGCCCGCAGGAAGTCCTCCATCACCCGGATCACGTCGAGCGGCGCCTCGTCCATCGCGTAATGGCCGCACGAAGGCAGCTCCGCCAGCTCGGAGCGCGGGAACCAGCGCATCCAGGTGGCGCGCTGCAGATCGGCGGAGAGGGCCGGGTCCAGCGCCCCCACCACGGCCAGCGCCGGTACGGGCGATCCCTCGATCCGGTCGTGGAAGTCCTCGCCCGCCCAGGAGTCCAGCCACGCCCGGAACGCGTTCGCGTCGCTGCACTCGACCGAGCGGCGCACCATGCGGTCCAGCCAGGCCGCCGGTCGCCGGCCTCCGGTGGTGATGTCGAGGATGGTCCGACGGTTGTCCGGCGTCTGCGCCGCCCCGGCGAACAGCTCCCACTGCTCGGGCGGCAGCGGCAGGCCGGACGCGGGAACCGGTGACACTCCGACGATTCTGCGCACCCGCTGCGGCGCGGCGGCCACCGTCCGCTGGATGACGGAGCCGCCCATCGAGTGGCCGACCAGCGAGAACCGGTCCCAGCCGAGCCGGTCGGCCAGCGTGAGCACGTCCGCGGCGCCCTCGGCCGTCGTGTACGAGCCGTCCGCGTCACTCGCCTCGCCGTAGCCGCGCAGATCCACCACCGCGTACTGGAACGAAGCGGCGTCGAGGTCCGGCAGCACCGGGTCGTACGCGGAGCGGTCGGCGAGCCAGCCGTGCACCGCGATCACCTTGTGCGGGCCGTCGCCGTGCAGGGCATGGGGCAGAACAGACAGTGCGGTCACACCGGCTCCCGTCGCAGTGCGGCGGGGATCTGTCGGTCAACAGCCCGTCCGCCCGCCCACCGTGGCGGTATCCATCGGCCCGCGCAAGGGCACACGCGGAGGCGGTCGTTGCGGCCTCACCCGCGCAGCGGTTTCAGGACCAGGCGATCTCGCCGTGCCGGGAGACGAAGCGTCCGGTGCCGGCGCCGGGCTCTTCCGTGGCGAGGGCGACGATCGCGTCCGTGCCCTCGGTGACGGTCTGCGGGCCGCTGTGACCGTTGAGGTCCGTCGCGGTGTAGCCGGGGTCTGCGGCGTTGACGCGGATGCCCTTGAGCGCCTTGGCGTACTGCGTGGTCAACATCGTCACTGCTGCCTTGGAGGAGGTGTAGAGCGGTGCGATGACGTGCGATTCGGGCCGCTCGGGGTCGTGGGTCAGAGCGAGGGAGCCCGTACCGCTGCTGACGTTCACGATCGCGGGGTCGTCCGAGCGGTGCAGCAGTGGCAGGAACGCGGTGGTGGTTCGGATGACGCCGATGACGTTGACGTCGAGAACGGCGTGGGCGTCGGCGGCGGTGAGGCCGCTGGGATCGCCCGCGGGGCCGTGCACGCCGGCGTTGTTGATCAGGACGTCGATCCTTCCCTCGTGCTCGGCGACGTTCGCGACCGCGGCCGCCACGGACGCGTCGTCGGTCACGTCTATGGGGACGTAGCGTGCACCGAGCGCGGCTGCGGCCTCCGTGCCCTGCTCGCGGTCGCGCGCTCCGACGAGGACGGTGTGGCCGTGCTCGATCAAGCGGCGGGCGGTCTCGCGGCCGAGACCCTTGTTGGCTCCGGTGATGAAAGTGATCGTCATGCGGTCGATGGTCCGCCCGCCGGGGGAAGCGCACCAGGGACGCTTCGACGGTAGGAAGACCTGTACCACCTTCGCGCCCGCACGCACCGCCGGGGATGCGGGATTATGGAGGTCATGTCGACGACACCCGAATCCGGGCTCGGTGCGATGATCCGCACGTGGCGCGACCGGCTGCCCCCGTCGGCCGCCGGGCTGCCGGTGGCCCGTGGGCGGCGGGCCGCCGGACTGCGGCGCGAGGAGCTGGCTGACCTGGCCGGTGTCTCCGTCGACTACATCGTGCGTCTGGAGCAGGGGCGGGCCACGACGCCCTCGGTGTCCGTGGTGGCGTCGCTGGCACGCGCGCTCCAGTTGTCCACCGCCGAACGGGATCACCTGTACCGGCTGAGCCGGCTCGCGCCGCCGGTGGACGGCGCGATCTGCGACCATCTCCCGCCCGGGATGCAGCGGGTTCTCACCCGCCTCGGGGACGTGGCGGTAGCCGTGTTCGCGGCCGACTGGCAACTCGTGTGGTGGAACCGTGGGTGGGCAGCCCTGCTGGGCGACCCCTCAGCCTCGCTGCCGCGGCTGCGTAACTTCGCCCGCGACAGGTTCCCGGTGGGGGCCGGCCCCGCCCACCTCGCGCGATGGCCGGTGACCGAGGCGGACCGTGACGCCACCGATGCCGCCGTCGTCTCCGATCTGCGCCGCGCCACCGGCCGCTTCCCCCGGGACAGCCGCCTGGCCGCGCTGATCCGCGATCTGAACGCGGGCAACCGGAGGTTCGCCGAGCTCTGGGCGACTGGAGCGGTGGCCGCGCACCGCGAGGACCACAAGACGGTCGACCACCCGTCGGTGGGACCGGTCACGGTGGACTGTGACGTCCTGACCGACGGCGATTCCGAACTCAAGATCGTCATCATGACCGCCGTGCCCGGCAGCGCGGACGAGACCAGGCTCCAGCTCACCGCTCTCGCCGGATCACCTGCCACCCCACGCACATGACATGACATGACCTCACCCGACCTGGCCCGGCCTGAGCGCGAACTCCCTCCTCACCCCTGAACCAGCCCCAGATACGGCCCGAACTCCGAAGCCAGCGTCAGCCGTCCCAGCTTCTGGTATTCCCGCTGGATCGCGTGGATCAGCGTCGTCATCGTCACCGCGCCCCCCGTGTCCGCCGCCAGGTACGCCGCCGTCACCGCGATCGAGCGGATGTTGCCGCCCGCCAGCTCGAAGTTCTCGGCGCAGAACGTGAGATCGAGGTCCGTGCCGCGCGGGAGCAGCGGGCCGAGGCAGCGTTCCCAGAGCAGCAGGCGTTGTTCCGGGTCCGGGACCGGGAAGTCGATGACCAGGTCCAGACGGCGGGTGAAGGCGTCGTCGAGGTTGGCGCGGAGGTTGGTGGCGAGGATGGCCAGGCCGTCGAAGGACTCCATGCGTTGGAGGAGGTACGCGCTCTCGACGTTCGCGTAGCGGTCGTGCGCGTCCTTGACGTCCGAGCGCTTGCCGAAGATCGCGTCCGCCTCGTCGAAGAGCAGGACGCCGTTCACTCCCGCCGCCTCGGTGAAGATGCGCTCCAGGTTCTTCTCGGTCTCGCCGACGTACTTGTCGATGACCGTGGCCAGGTCGACGGTGTAGAGGTCCAGGCCGAGGTCGGCCGCGATCACTTCGGCCGACATGGTCTTGCCCGTTCCGGAGTCGCCCGCGAAGAGGGCCGATACACCTCGGCCCCTGCCTCCTCCCGGGCGCATCCCCCACTCCCCCAGCACCCGGTCGCGGTGGCGGGCGCGGGCGGTGAGTTCGCGGAGCTGGGCGTGGGCGTCGGGCGGGAGGACCAGGTCGTGCCAGTTCACCGTGGGTTCGATGCGGCGGGCCAGGCGGTCGAGGCCGGCCGCGTTCTGGGCGCGGGCTCCCTGGCGTACGTGGCCGGGGGTGAGCGTTCCGCCGTCGAGCTGAGCCGTCTGGGCCGCGCTGCGGGCCGCGCCGGTGACCTGTTCCGGAGTGAGGAGGAAGGGGGCGAGCAGGTGGTCCGGGTCGACTGTCGCGGGGAGGGGGGCCGACGTCGCACGGCGGTACGCGTCGCTCCACAGGGCGCCGCGTGCCGACGGCTCCACCCTGGGGGCGTGCAGGAGCAGGGGCGGGACCGTCGACCACGAGGCGTCCCACGGTGCCCGGCCCACGATGACCGTGGGCACGGGCGTCGCCGTGAGGAGCCTCAGCAGGTGCGGGTGTTCGCGGGACAGCGCGTCCAGCGGTGCGCAGACCAGGCCCGCGTCGGTCAGCCGGGCCTCGCGGACCAGGGAACGTACCGCGTCGGCCGGCGCGGGGTCCTGTGCCAGGCGGGCCAGGTCCAGGCCCAGGACGCCACGGCCCGCGAGGGCGAGCGCCGATGCGGCGAGGGCTGTGCCCGCGCCGCCCTGGTCCTCGCTCAGGTAGGCCAGGGGGAGCCCGTCGGCGAGGACCCGGGCCAGGGGGACGGGGTCGCCGACGCCCTCCACCGCGTGCCAGGGCGCCAGGAGATCGGCGAGGCGCGGGTCCCGGGTGTCGTCGCCGAGCAGGTGGGCGGTGACCCGGTCCGGGACGCGCAGTGCCCGGCTCAGGAACGGGCGGTCCAGGTCCTCGGCCAGGAGCAGCCCGGCGTGGCGGAGCGGTGCGCGGGCGGCCAGCCGGCCCCGCGCCACCGCATCGGCGGGTGACAGGCCGCACAGGCCGAGCGCCAGGCCGATGGACGGCCGGCGGCGGGTCACGTCGTCGTTGAGGTAGCCGTAGAACGCCTCGAAGCGTTCGTCCAGATCCGGTACGAGGGCGATGAGCAGGATCTCGATGTCGAGCGCGGTGAGCCCGAAGCCGGCCTCCAGGGAGGCGATACGGGAGTCGCCGTCCGCTGCCGGGGCGGCGTCCGTCCCCATCGGTTCCGGGAAGCCCCGTGCCCCTTCGACGTCCAGCAGCCGAGCGATGTTCTCGTCCGTGAGGTAGAGCCCGCGGAACGCGTCCTCGGGGTCGGGGTCCGTACACCGCCGGGCCTCGACCGCGTGGCGGATGCGCTGCTCCACGCCCACCGCGCGGGCGAGGAGGTGGCGCAGGTTCAGGTCCTCGGCGGGGTGGCCCGGGGATGTCATGCGGTGCTGTCCTCCGTACGGCCGTCCTGGCTGCGCCGGTTCTCGGTGATGCGGAGAGCGAGGCCCCGGCGCGATGCCGTGGGGCCTGGTGCGGTCTCGGGTGCCGGACGTCCCGGGCGGCTTCCGTACACCGGAAGGCCGCCCCGGCCCGGCATCGGATCGCGTGGCGGTTCCGAGGCCGGTGGTACGTCCCCGAAGTGTGCCCGGAGACCTTCCTCCCCCACCGGCGGGCCCGCCGTGTACGTCGGCGAGGCGGTCACGGGGACGCTGACCACCAGGTCCAGCGAGGGCTTCAGCTCACCGCCCAGGGCGCTCCACACGTCCGCGAACGAACGGTCCTCCGGCGGTGGGAGCGCGATCGACATCGGTACGGCGGCCCCGATCCCGGCGAGGGTCCCGGCCAGGCGTTCCGGGGGCAGGGCCTCGTACGCCAGCAGGCAGGCGAGCAGGGAGGACAGCAGTCGGTGTTCGTCCTCCGGGCGCTTCGTCCATGCCGTGATCAGGTAGGACAGTTTGAAGTAGCGGGGCGGGCGGCGTCGCGCGACGACGGTCCCGCGCTCGTCGTACTCGTTGTGGAGTCCGCGCTCCCGTCGTCGCATGTCCTCGCGGATGTCGTAGAGGTAGAGGTTGACCATCGGAGCGTTCACCTTGGCCGCCCATTCCCGGGTCGGTGCGTCGAAGACGACTGCGATCTGGCCGCCTTCGAGCACCTCCGCCCGGATCAGGGAGCGCAGTACGTCGTCCACCTCGTGGATCATCCGCTGGTCACCCCTCTCACGTCCGGCCCTTGAAGTCGGGGGGCTGCAGGTTGCGCTGGACCACGAGGACCGGCTTCTCCAGCCGGGGAAGGCGGCGGATCGCAGCCCGGAGGACGCGTGGGCCGAGGGTGTCCTTGCGGAGCACCAGCATCTGCACCTCGAACGTGCCGTCGCGGCCCACCCTCACCCCGGACCGGTCGGCCGTAATGCCCAGGTTCCACGTGAGGTTCACGGTCTCGCCGGGCGGGTAGTCCTTGCCGCGGGCCAGTACGGGCTGCCCCGGCCTGGCGACCTGCGGGGTCACGGTGAGGGAGGGCTTCAGTACGCGCAGCCGGTCCGTGTCCCGGTTGTCGGCCGTGCTGCGGTCCGGGACGGTGCCGCGCACCGTGGCCCGTACGTCTCCGGTGATCGCCGTCCGGTACGTCGCCGTCTGCGTCACCTCGATCCGGCCGCCCGCGGGAATGGTGCAGGGCTTGGCCGCCGTGCAGCGGGTGAGGATCTGCAGGCTCCGGTCCTTGCCTTCTTCCGGGGCCGGCCAGCTCGCGCCGATGACGACTCCTCCTGCCGTGTCCGGGCCGGCGTTGGTGACGGTGAAGCGGGCGCGGGCCGGGCGAGTGACGTACGTACGGTCCGGGCTGACGTCGGCCTTGACGGCGATCTCCGACGAGGGCGGCACCGGTCCCGGTGGCGACGGGGGGTCGGGCTGCGGCGGGGGCTGCAGCACCTCGAACCGTGCGGTGTCCGTGCCGGTGTTGCCCGCCGCGTCCGTGGCCGAGCAGGTGACCGTGGTCGTTCCGACGGGAAAGAAGGAACCGGACGCGGGGGTGCAGGTCGCGGGCAGCGTGCCGTCCTGGGCGTCGGTCGCCGTCACCCGGTAGCGAATCCGTGCTCCGTCGTCGTTGTCGGGCCAGGCGATCCGGTCGTCCACCGTGACGACGGGGGCGGCGATGTCGTTGACGTCGATGCTGATCTGCTGCTGGAAGTCGGGATCGGCCGCCGCGGCGGGCCCGATCGTGTCCGTCCCCGGTGCCTGGGTGCCGAGCAGGAACTGCACGGTGCAGGTGAGGGTGGTGCCCTGTGGAGCGTCGGCCGACACGTCGACGGTCTCCGCGAAGTGGGCGGTCTCGCCGCTGGTCAGCTGTCGGGTGGGTGGGTCGAGGGTGACGGTGAGGTGGGGGTCGCAGTTGTCGAGCCGGTAGCCGACGGAGGTGGGCAGGTTGTCGAATCCGTCCATGATGGCCTGGGCGACCGCGTCGGGCTGGATCTCCTCCAGCAGACGCCCCTGCGTCGCCTCGATGATGCGTGTCGCCTGCCCCGGTGTGGTCGGCGGGTCCTCGACGTAATTCGGGTCACCCGCGTCCCCGTTGCCGTTCAGGCCGTCGCCGATCGGGCTGTCCAGGTCGATGCCGATCACGCGGACGCCCTTGTCCTGAAGGGCGAAGATCGTGTCGTCGATGGTGTGGCCGTTGCTGGGCGCGTGGCTGGAGGCGTCCCCGATCAGCACGACGACCGGGTTGGCCCCCTCGCGGAAGACCGTCTTGCCACCGGCCCCGCCGGCGATCTGCCAGAGCCCGTTGATCCAGTCCTCGGAGGGTCCGCGACTGCCGCCCCCCATGTCCGCCTCCAGTGCGTCGACGCCGTCCTGGACCTTTCCGACGTCATCCGTCAGCTCCTGCAGCACCTTGAACCCGGCGCCCGGATCGACTTCCTGGTCGCCGAACGTGGCGACGGCGAAATGCGTGTCGGGCTGCTCGTTCAGGATCTTCTCGGAAATGGCGGGAAAGTTTTCCTGAACCTGCTGAATGGGTACGGGCATGCTCATCGTGCCGTCCACCAGCAGCACCACATCCGGCATCGGCGGAATGGCCGGTGTACGCACTGCCTTGTCCACCCCCGTCGAACCTCCCGGGTCGAGCGCCTCGTGCAGGCTCGCCGGAGTCACCCAGGGTTCGGGCGGCACCGGTACGGCCGTGGCCACGCCCGTACCGGCCGAGGCGGGCGCGAGACCGGCGGCCAGCAACATCAGTACGAGCGCCACGGAACGCCGCGCACCGGCATGTCCGCCCGCCCGTCTCGTCCGCCCGGTCGCCCGCACCGAATCACTCCCCCGCACCCGTACCTCCCACCGAAAGAACAGCGCCGACACCGTCCCGCAGGTGCCCGGATATCGCAGCGGGAGGCGAGTCACTTCCCCGGGAAGCCGGCGCTGCCCTTTGGGGCAGGCCCGCGGAACAGCGCACCCTGCCCCCACCGGGGCCCGGGCAGGGAAGGGCCGGCCGAAGACCGTGGGAGGGGGCCGGCCGAGTCCTCAGATCAGCCCTTGCCGCAAGGCGTACGCCACCGCGTGGGACCGGTTCCGCAGCTGGAGGCGGGTCATCACGGAATGCAGGACGTTCTTGATCGTGCGTTCGGAGTAGGCGAGTTTCGTGGCGATGTCCGCGGTGTCGTATCCCTCGGCCACCAGCCGCAGCACGTCCACCTCGCGTGCCGCGAGTCCGGTGAAGTGCAGTCCGCGCGGCCCGAGCACCTGACCCTGGAGCCGCCCCACCTCCGCGAGGAGCCTGCCGAGCAGGTCGGAGGGCAGGTGGCCCTCGCCCCGCGCCACCGTCTCGATGACGTGCACCAGGTGTTCGGGCGTCGACTGCGCCCGCCTGATCACCCCGACGACCCCGCACTCCGCCGCACTCACCAGCTTCTGTTCGTCGATCTCCGTGGTGACCAGCACGGTGCGCGAGTCGCTGGTGCGCTGCACGTGGCGCAGCGTCGTGAGCACGTCCTCGTCCACCGTGTCCACGACCATGACGACGACTTGGGGGGCGGAGTCGTCCTCGCCCCATTCCACCACGTTGACCTCGGGACGGGTCCTCAGCTGGCTGGCCACTCCGGCCTGCGAGATCGGATCCTGGGCCCGTAACGCGACCGTGGTGCGTTCCATGCGTTCCATGCCGATGCTCCCCCTTGGGCAACAGCTGGAAGGCCACAACAAGCACACGCCTCGCAGCCGTATTTGTCCGCCCCATTGGTCATGAGGCGGTCAGAAGATGCCCTTGTTTACTGAAAAGAAAACTAAAAGGGTGTCAGGGGCATGGGATCTGCCCGAAAGTGTTCCTTCGAGGCCAATGTCCGACGGCGTCGACGACTCTACGGTCCGCCATATGAGTCTCACGGCAAGTCTCGACGCATCGTCCGTCAGCGCCGCACCGGGCGAGGAGACGGCTGTTCCCCTACAGGTCCGGAACTCCGGCGCCACGGTCGAGGAGTACCGCTTCGAGGTGGTCGGTGCGTGCGCCGCATGGTCGGCGGTGGAGCCTGCGGTGCTGTCGCTGTATCCGGGCGACACCCGGACCGTCTCGCTCATGCTGCGCCCGCCCCGGGACGCGACCGTACCGGCCGGCGAGACACCCTTCGGGATCCGGGTGGTGCCCACCGGTGAGCAGGGCGAGACGGTCGTGCCGGAAGGCCGGGTGACGGTGCTGCCGTTCACGGCCACGACGGCCGAGCTGGTCCCGCGCAGCTCGCACGGCTCCCGCCGCGGACGGCACCAGCTCGCTGTCGACAACCGGGGCAACACGCCGGTCACCGTCCGGCTGGGCGCGCAGCCGGGGACCGAGCTCGCCCGCGTCGCGTTCGACGTGGCAGAACTCCAGGTGGCGCCCGGGCACGCGGAGTTCGGCAGGCTGCGGGTCAGGCCCGCGAAGCGGATGTGGCGCGGCACGCCGTTGACGCATCCCTTCCAGGTCTTCGCCGCCACCCAGGTGGCCGAGGGCGAGGAGCCGGTGGCTCCGGTGCTCGTGGACGGTTCCTACCAGCAGGAGCCCCTGCTGCCGCGCTGGCTGCCCCGGGCGCTCGTCACAGCCGCCGTCCTGCTGATCGCCCTGGCCGGGATCTGGTACGCGCTGCTGCGTCCGGCCGTGAAGTCCGCGGCGCGGGAGGCGGTCACACCCGAGGCGGTACGTTCCGCAGCCGCCGCCGACAAGAGCAAGGCACCGGACGGCGGCGATACGGCGGGGGCGGGCGCCGACGGCGGGGCCGGTGACACCGCCGGGGCGGACGCGGGCGCCGGCGCCTCGACGCCCACGCCGAGCCCGTCCGCGGAGGCGGAGGCCGGTGCGGGGACGGGGACGGACGACGGGACGGCCACTCCGACGAGCGCGCAGGTCCGCGTCAGGGACTCGGTGGGCGGCGGGACGAATGCCGCGACCGCCCTCCAGGTGCCGAAGGGCCACACCTTCCAGCTGACCGACATCGTCGTGCAGAACCCGCAGGGTGACGCCGGAACCGTCGTCATCTCGGCCGGCACGAACTCGAGTGTGCTGAGTCTCGGGCTGGAGAACTTCCGTGACTCCGACTACCACTTCGTGACGCCGATCCTCGTCCCGGCGGGCGGCAAGGTCACCATGACGATCGACTGCCGCAAGGTCGGCAAGCCGGTGGGCGCCCGCACGCCCGCACGGTGCTCGGAGTCGCTGTTCCTGGGGGGCACGATGCGGGCCGACTCCGCGGGCTGACGGGGGTGCGGGGTCCGTCCTCCATCGCCGGACGGCCCCCGCCCGTCCCCACCCACCGGGCGCGGGCGAACGCGCTCAGGCCGGTGGCGCCTCTTCCTCCTCCTCGGGGCCCTTCTCCTCCGCCCGCTGGACGAACGAGCCCTGCACATCGGCCGGCTGCTCGTCCTCGTCCTCCGTGGCGGCCCGCTGCACGGCCGGGGCGGCCGACGGCGGGACCGGGGCGGCGGCCGGAGCGGGATCCGAAAGGACCCGGTCCGCGTTGGTGACGGCCTCCCGCTCGAAGCGGTCCGAGGGGTCGCTGACCCGGATGCCTCCGGGGGCCTCCGTGCCCTCCACCGGACCGCTGCGCTGCTGGATCACATGGGTCAGCTCGTGGGCCAGCGTCGTCCGGCCCTGCGGTGAGGACGGGTCGTACGCGTCGCGCTGGAAGACCACGTTGTTGCCCACGGTGTAGGCGTGCGCGCCGACGCCCTTCGCCGACTCGTGGGCGGAGGAGTCGTTGTGGATGCGCACGTCGGAGAAGTCCGCTCCCATCCGGGCCTCGAGATCCGTGCGCGTCTCGGTGTCCAGTGGGGCGCCGCCGCCCGAGGAGACGACGTCGTGGACCGGCGACCGCGGCTCCTCCTCGGACTGTTCCGGCATTCCGGCCCTGGAGCGCTGAAGCACGGGGCCGAGCGCGGCGTTGCCGACGCTCCGCTGGAGCACGCCCATGCCGGCCGCTCCGAGCACGTCCGCCCGGCCGGTGGCCGCCGCCCGGAAGACGTGGTGGGTGTCCGCCCGGGTGCCGCGGGCGTCCGGGACCGCGGGGGCCTCGCCGTGCAGGTGCTCGTGGTCGTGCCCGCTCTCCCGCGCCGGACCGTGGTGGTCCTGTTCGTCCTGCTGGCTGTGGTCCTGTGCGTTCATCGCCGTCTCCCTGACCCGCACCGTCGTGGGCGCGCGCACCACGCCCTCCTGCCGGTCTTCCACGTTCACGGCCGGGCCCCTGCCCCGTCCAGCCCGCCCCTGACGGGCCAGGGGCATCCGGCCCTGCCTCTTGGGGCAGCCGGGCGGTACGAACGGGCCCCCTGCCCGCACGTCAGGACCGCGGTCCATTCCCTCGGGGGAATGGACCTGAATCCTCCGGCACCGGTACAACGGGCCCGTGGACTTCCCCCGCGCGTTACGCGACCGCCGCACTCGTCTCCGTCTCAGCCAGCTCGACCTGGCGCTGCGCGCGGGCACGACTCAGCGCCACCTCAGTTTCATCGAATCCGGCAGGTCCGCTCCCGGCCGGACCATGGTCGTGCGTCTGGCCGAGTCGCTGGAGCTGGAGCTGCGCGAGCGCAACGAACTGCTGCTGGCCGCCGGGTACGCGCCCGCCTACCCGGAGAGTTCGCTCAACGGTCCGGAACTGGCCCCTGTGCGGGCCGCGATCGACCGCATTCTGCGCGGCCATCTGCCCTGTCCCGCCATCGTCGTGGACCGGGCCGGTGACCTGATCGCCGCGAACTCCGCCTTCGGTCTGATCACGGAGGGCGCGGCTCCCGAACTGGTCGGCCCCGGCCGCAACGTCTACCGACTCGCCCTTCACCCCGACGGGGTGGCTCCCCGTATCCGCAACCTCGCGGAGTGGGCGCGTCACATCCTGGCCGGCCTCGGTCACCTGGGGGACCTGCGTGACGAACTCTCCGGGTATGTTCCCGGTCTGGAGCCGTCCGCCGGGCAGCTCGGATTCGCGGTTCCTCTCCATCTGTGTTCGCCGTTCGGCGATTTGCGCCTGATGACGACGGTGACGACGTTCGCCACCGCCATCGACGTGACACTCGCCGAGCTGAGACTCGAGGCGTTCCTGCCGGCCGACCAGGAGACGGCGGAGGCCCTCTCGGCGGCGGCCCGGCCGACCGGACCGGTGGCGGATCAGGCCCCCGGGAACATGTAGTCGGCCTTGATCCGGCCGTGTTCGTCGAGTACCAGGATCTCCAGACCGCCACCGACCACTTCGCCGGTGCCGGTGGACACCGTCTCCCAGGAGAACTTGACCATGTCGTGCAGACGCATGGCGTCGTTCCCCGAACGGAAGTTGAGACCCGCCTCCTTGACGAACTGTTCGTGACTTCGCGCCACTCGGGTCTCGAACGCGTCGAACCCCTGGGCCTGCAAGGTGGAGCGGTCGAAGCCCAGTCCTGCGGCCACCTCTCGCATCTCCACGGGTGGTTGAAGGAAATGGATGCCGTCCTCCGCCCACAGCTGCTCGATGGCCGCGCGGCGTCCGGCTGCATCCGGCACCACCCACAGGGCGATGTACCGGTTGGCCAGGTCCTGAGGGTCGGTCTCGGTCACGTCGTACTCCTTACCCGGTGGATCGCTTCGGACGAGATCCTGCGCCGGGCACGGCGCAGCGGCACTTCCCTGCCGGGAATGGGCGGTTGCGAGCAGCCTGGCGTGCGGTGCGACCCCGGGGGCGGGGCCGCACCGCACGAGGTCACGCGTCGGCGGCGATCACGTCACCATCCGGTCAGGCCTTGCCCTTGGTGACGACCCACTTGCCGTCGGCCCAGTTGCCGACGGTCTCGTAGCCGGAGCGGAAGGAGCCGAGCCAGTTCAGCGTCAGGCCCGCCTCGGCGGTGGACGTGACGGGGGTGTAGCTGCCCGCCTCGTCGTCCGGGCCCCCGGTGGTGTTCTCGGCGACGTACGGGAAGGGGTAGACGGGGCGGGTGGCCGTGACCTTCCCGGTGCTGTCGGCCGACGTCGTCATCAGGCTGTCGGGGGCGTCGCCCTTCGTGACCCAGTCGACGACGGCGGTCAGCGCGTCGAAGTCGTCCGGGCCCTGGCCGCCGCCGCAGTGCGCGACGCCCGGGAGGAGGAACAGCCGGGCGAAGCCCGCCGTCGCCGCCGTGCCGCCCATGGCCTTCTGCACGGCCTTGTAGTACGCCATGGTGCCGACGGCCGGGATGTGCTGGTCGCCGAGCCCGTGCCAGAGGATCAGCTTGCCTCCGGTCGCCTTGAACGCCTTGAGGTCCGGGTCGGTGGCGTCGTACATGCCCTCGTTGGGCCGGACGATCTTCTTGTAATAGGCCTCGGTGAACTCGATGTCCTGGTAGGTCAGGGTGGGTTGCGGACTGTCGAAGACCTGGTAGCGGAGGGTTTCCCTGACGAAGTTGATGTCTCCGGTGGTCCCGGTGGCCTCGGCCGGCACGATGACGCCGGCCCAGTTGAGTTCGGAGCCGCGGAGTTGGTAGCCGGGGTACAGCAGCTTGCCGTGCCGGTCGGTGGGGCCCGAGTAGATCCGGTGGAGTGTGGTGACCTGGTCGGCGGTCAGGCAGAAGTCCCCAGGTGTGGAGGTCCGGCCTGCCCGGCATGTGAGGGTGGCCGGATCCCAGGTACAGCCCAGCGGGTCCGCGATGATTCCGTCGGTGGCGGCACAGCCCTTGAGGACCGCCTCGTGCAGCGGCGTCAGATCGGCGGTGGTGAGCGTGGCGGGGCCGCCGTCGAGGAACACGGACTGGGCCGTCCAGGCGTGCGAGAAGGTGTTGAGGGCGGTGAAGTTGTTGGCGGGGGCTCCGGCGATGATGCCGTCGAAGTCGTCCGGGTACCGCTGCGCTTCGGTCAGCGCCTGGTGGCCGCCCTGCGAGCAGCCGTCGAAGTAGGAGTGGGCGGCGGCCCGCCCGTAGTACTTCTTGATGACGGCCTTGGCCGCCTGCGCGAGCTGGTGGTCGGACTTGTATCCGAAGTCGGCGCGCAGGGTGGGGTCGGTGGAGAAGAGCCCGCCACCCTGGGAGTGCCCTTCGTCGCTGGAGGCGACGGCGAAGGCTCCGTCGGTCAACGGCACACAGCCGGCGGCGGCGGGGGCGCTGCCCGTGTTCACGCTTCCGCAGAGGCCGCCGCAGCCGACCTGGAGGTAGTTGGACTGCCAGCCGCTCTCGGGCAGCCGGAGTTCGAAGTGGATCTGCGGGGCGATGACACCTTTGACGTAGCAGGCCGCCCAGTTCCCGAGCGTGTTGTTGCCGGCGGCCAGCTCCGTCGCGGAGCTGATCTCGAAGGGCACGCCCGGCACGTCGGCTGCCAGGTCGAGTGAGGCGATGCCGGAACAGGGCAGGGCGGGTGCGGTACCGGAGGACGCGCCGGTTACGGCCGGTGCCGGAGCGGCGGCCGGGGCGTTGCCGGTCGTGCCGTCGGCCGACGCCATGCCCGTCCCGCCGACAAGGGCGAGGACGGCGGCGAGGGTGGCCAGTACGGCAGGCGTTTTCCTTCGGAACCAGCGTGAGGGCAGGGGCATACCCGGACTCCGTTCGGTCGCGGCCCGGGCCTGTGCCCGTAAGCCGTCCAGTGGGTACGTGCGGGAAGGGTGCCGGGAGGGTGCGGACACGCCTTGACGCGTGGGACGCCGCCGGCCGTCCGGCTCCCCGGCGGCGCTACGGCGAGGAACGTAGTCCCGCCCGGATCTTCGCGCAAGACTTGGCAACGAGATTGTTGACAATCCTGTTGGCGTAAGTTTACGTTCGACAGGCACTCACTCAGGGAGGGCATTGATGCCGAAGGAAGCGCGTCCCAGTTCCGGAGAGCAGGCCAAGCAGCACGCGCTCGGGGAGCTGAGGCAGGCGATTCTGCGCGGGGAGATGGCACCGGCCCAACGGCTGGTGGAGGACGAACTCGCCGAGCAGTTCGGTGTCACCCGGGCCAGCATCCGGGCGGCACTTCTCGAGCTGGCATCCGAAGGGCTGGTCGAGCGGATCCGTAACCGCGGATCACGCGTCCGCGTGGTGACCAAGGAGGAGGCGGTCGCCATCACCGAGTGCCGGATGGTCCTCGAAGGACTCTGCGCCGCCAAGGTGGCCGCGGGGGCCACCGAGGAGCAGCTGGCCGAGCTGGCGGAGACGGGCGCGGCCATGGCCAAGGCCGTGGCCGACGGCGAGCCGATGACCTACTCCGAGCTCAACCACCGACTGCACGCGCTGATCCGGGAGTTCTCCGGCCAGCGGACGGCTGTCGGACTGCTGGAGCGGCTGAACGGCCAACTCGTGCGCCATCAGTTCCAGTTGGCACTGAGGCCGGGCCGTCCGCAGAAGTCCCTGAGTGAGCACCTGGCCGTGATCGACGCGATCACGTCCAGGGACCCGCAGGCGGCGGAAGCAGCCGTCCGCGCCCACCTCGGCAGCGTGATCGACGCCTTGCGCGACGACTGACGCGACTCGGGGCGGGAGCACACCTGTCACCAAGGAGAGTTCGCAATGACGCACGGCAAGGTGCCCGCCACCCCACGATCGACGCTGGTGATCACCGCGCACGCCGGGGACTTCGTATGGCGGGCGGGCGGCGCCATAGCCCTCGCCGCCTCCCGCGGCGAGAAGGTGACCATCGCGTGCCTGACCTTCGGTGAGCGGGGCGAGTCCGCCAAGGCGTGGCGCGAGGGCAAGAAGCTGGCGGAGATCAAGGCGATCCGCCGCGGGGAGGCCGAGCGCGCCGCGGCGGCGCTCGGCGCCGGCATCGTCTTCTTCGACGCCGGCGACTACCCGCTGCCCGTCACCCCGGAGCTCACCGACCGGCTGGTGGCCGTCTACCGCGAGGCGCAGCCGGACGTGGTCCTCACCCATCCCCTCACCGACCCGTACAACGGGGACCACCCGGCGGCCGCCCGCATGGCGCTGGACGCGCGGGTCCTGGCCCAGGCGATCGGCTACCCGGCCGACGGCGAGATCATCGGGGCTCCCCCGGTGTTCTTCTTCGAACCGCACCAGCCGGAGATGTGCGGGTTCGTGCCCGAGGTTCTGCTGGACATCACCGAGGTCTGGGAGACCAAGCGCAAGGCCATGGAGTGCCTGGGCGCGCAGCAGCACCTGTGGGAGTACTACACGGATCTCGGCAAGCGGCGCGGTGTCCAGCTCAAGCGGAACGCCGGGCCCAACCTCGGACTTCCGCACGCCACTTGGGCCGAGGCGTACATGCGCCCCTACCCGCAGGTCACCGGGGAGCTGGCATGAGCGGCGTCATCGTCACCCGTCCCCCGAAGGCGTCCGCCGAGGACGTGAGGGCCCTGGCCGGCTACGGCGTGGCCACCGTGCACGAGGCACTCGGCCGTACCGGCCTCCTGGGCTCCCACCTGCGCCCGATCCAGCAGGACGTACGTGTGGCCGGCACCGCGGTCACGGTGCTCAGCTGGCCCGGCGACAACCTCATGATCCATGCGGCCGTCGAGCAGTGCGGCGAGGGCGACCTCCTCGTCGTCACCACCACCTCGCCCTCCACCGACGGAATGTTCGGCGAGCTGTTCGCCACCGCGCTGCGGTACCGGGGCGTGCGCGGTCTGGTCACCAACGCCGGGGTGCGCGACACCTCCGAGCTGCGCGCGATGGGCTTCCCCGTCTGGTCGGCCGCGGTCTGCGCCCAGGGGACGGTCAAGGCGACCGGCGGATCGGTCAATGTGCCGGTCGCGATCGGCGGCCGGATCATCCGTCCCGGTGACGTGATCCTCGCCGACGACGACGGTGTCATGTGCGTGCCGCGCGAACGGGCCTCGGATGCCGTCGAGTTGTCGCAGGCGCGCACGGCGAAGGAGGAGGCCACGCGCGCCGCGTTCACCGAGGGACAACTGGGTCTTGACCGGTACGGGCTGCGCGAGACGCTGGTACGCCTCGGTGTCCGGTACCAGCCGTACGACGAGTACGCCGCGGACACCTCCGGGCCGGAGCGGTGACCGCGCCCGCCGGGGTGCGCTGCCTGCTCCTGCGCGGCGGCACCTCCAAGGGGGCCTACTTCCTCGCGGCGGACCTGCCTGCCGAACCGGACCTGCGTGACGCCCTGTTGCTGCGGATCATGGGCAGTCCGGACACCCGCCAGATCGACGGCCTGGGCGGGGCGCACCCTCTCACCAGCAAGGTGGCGGTGGTGCGTCCGTCAGCCGGCCCCGACACCGACGTCGACTATCTCTTCCTCCAGGTCGGAGTCGGTACACCGGAGGTGTCGGACCGTCAGAACTGTGGGAACCTCCTCGCGGGGGTCGGCCCCTTCGCCGTCGAACGCGGTCTCGTCACCCCCGGCCGGGCGGAGACCTCGGTGCGGATCCGCATGCTCAACACGGGGGATCTCGCCACCGCGACATTCCCCACTCCGGACGGACGGATCTCCTACGAAGGTGCGGCCGAGATCTCCGGGGTGCCGGGTACCGCCGCACCGGTGGTGATCGGGTTCCCGCCGGGCGGCGGTCCGCTGCTGCCCACGGGAAGCGCCCGGGACACACTGGCCGGCACCCCGGTGACCTGCGTGGACAACGGCATGCCGACCGTCCTGGTCGCCGCCTCCGCACTGGGCCTGACCGGCTACGAGAGTCCCGAGGAACTGGAAGCGGACCCGGCTCTGGCGGGCCGGATCCGCGAAATCCGCCTCGCAGCAGGGCCGTTGATGGGGCTCGGCGACGTCACTGACGCGACCGTGCCCAAGATCAGCCTGCTGGCACCGCCGCGGTACGGCGGCGCGGTGTCGACGCGCACGTTCATCCCGGTGCGCTGCCACACGTCCATCGGGGTGCTGGGCGCCGCGAGCGTGGCCGCCGGGCTGCGCGTCGCCGGCGGCGTCGGGGAGAGCGTGGCGCGGCTGCCCGCCCACGGGGACCGGCTGCGCATAGAGCATCCCACCGGGTTCCTCGACATCGAGTCGGCCGTCGAGCGGGGCGCGGGTGGTGCCCTGCCGCGGGCCGGCCGCACCGCTGTCGTACGTACCGCGCGAAAGATCTTCGACGGCACGGTCTTCCCCCGTCCCGTCTGACCCGCACCCCACACGTTCCTTCCCTCTCCCGCACTTCCAGGAGTTGCAGATGACCCCGCCTCTCGGCGACATCGCCCACCTCGGCCATGTCGAACTGCTCACCCCCGACCTGGACGCCAGCGTCCGCTTCTTCACCGAGTTCCTCGGCCTGACGGAGAACGGCCGTTCCGGCGACTCCGTGTACCTGCGGACCTGGGACGACTACGAGCACCACAGCCTGACGCTCACCGCCCACTCCGTCCCCGGGATCCGCCGCACGGCTCTCCGTGCCTCCAGCGCCGACGCGCTCCGGCGCCGGATCGAGGCCGTCGAGGCGGCCGGCCGGCCGGGCCGCTGGGTCGAGGACGAACCGGGCATCGGTCCGCTGTACGTCACCACCGACCCGGACGGCCACGAACTGGCCCTGTACTGGGAGAGCGAGTGGTACGAGGCGCCGGACGGACTGCGGCCGGGGCTCAAGAACCAGCCCCAGGCCAAACCGGGCCGCGGCGTGGGCGTACGCCGGCTGGACCACGTCAACTTCCTGGGCGCGGACGTCGCGGCCAACGGCGACTTCCACCGCGAGGTTCTCGGCGCCCGCCCCACCGAGCAGATCAGGCTCGACAGCGGCCGGATCGCGGCCCAGTGGCTGACGTTCACCAACAAGTCGTACGACATCGTCTACACCGAGGACTGGACCGGGTCGAGCGGCCGGCTGCACCACATCGCGTTCGCCGCGGACACCCGCGAGGACATCCTGCGCGCCGCCGATCTCGCCCTGGACACCGGCGTGTTCATCGAGACGGGTCCGCACAAGCACGCCATCCAGCAGACGTTCTTCCTGTACGTCTACGAGCCGGGCGGCAACCGCGTCGAGCTGTGCAACCCGCTCACCCGCCTCGTGCTGGCCCCCGACTGGCCTCTGATCACCTGGACCGAGGCCGAGCGCGCCAAGGGACAGGCCTGGGGACTGCGGACCATCGAGTCGTTCCACACCCACGGAACGCCGCCGGTCGGCTGACGTCCGGCGCCTCGTTCGGCCCCGGTCCGGCAGCGCGCCCGGACCGGGGCCACATTGTTTCTAAGATTGTCAACAAAAGCGTTGACATGCCCTTCCGGTGTTTCTACCGTCAAGGCCATCACCGCGAGCGCGCATCTCGCCTCGCGCCGGGTCGGCGGCTCGAGCCGCGCCGACCGCCCCTTCTTCCCAACCTCCAGGGACTCTCCTCCCGGACGAGAGGAAACAACGATGTCCTCCTCGCTCGCCCCGGCCGCCCGCGGCAGCGCAATGGCCATGCTGGTCATCGCGCTGTGCTGGCTGGTCGTGCTCTTCGACGGCCTCGACATGTTCATCTACGGCTCGGTGCTGCCCCACATGCTGGAGCAGCACGCGCTGGGGCTCGAACCGTCCATGGCCGGCGACCTCGGCAGTTACGCCACGTTCGGGATGCTGATCGGCGCCCTCTCCTCGGGCACGCTCACCGACCTCATCGGGCGCAAAAAGATGATCATGTCCTGCACCGCGCTGTTCTCCCTGGCCTCGGCCCTCTGCGCGGCAGCCTCCACGGTCACCGTGTTCGGCCTGGGCCGGACGCTCGCCGGGCTCGGCCTCGGCGGTCTGCTGCCGACCGCGATCACCATGGTCTCGGACTACGCCCCGCGCGCCCGCGGCGCCTTCGTCATCGGCACGCTGATGACCGCCCACCACGCCGGTGGCATCCTCTCCGCGTACGTGGCCCTGTGGATCGTGGAGCCCCTCGGCTGGCGTGCGGCCTTCTGGGTCTGCGTGGTCCCGCTCGTCATCGCGGTGCCGCTCGTCGCCCGGTACATGCCGGAGTCGCTGAGCTTCCTCGTCGCCAAGGGACGCACCACCGAGGCGCATGATCTCGCGGCGCGCTACGACGTGGAGATACCGGCGACGAAGGACCCACAGGCCGCCGGCGACCGCTGGTACGCCCTCGCCCAGCTGTTCCGGGGCAGGGAATGGATCCAGACCCTGATGTTCTGGCTGGCCTCCTTCGGCGGACTGCTGCTCGTCTACGGAGTCGCCACCTGGCTGCCCACCATGATGCGCAACGAGGGCTACGAACTCGGCTCCTCACTGAACTTCGTCGTCGTCTTCAACCTCGGCGGAATCGTGGGGATGCTCGTCGCCGGCCGCTGCGCCGACCGCTTCGGCGCGGCACGCATCTCCGCGATCTGGTTCGTACTGACCGCCGTCGGCGTCTATCTGCTGAGCGTCCACATGCCGCTCGGACTGACCTTCACGGTCGTCTTCGTCACCGGCCTGTTCCTGAACAGCGCCCAGACGATGATCTACGCGACCGTGGCCGGTTACTCCACCTCCGCCAACCGCGCCACGGCTGTGGGCTGGACCTCCGGAATGGGCCGCTTCGGCGCCGTGTTCGGGCCCTGGCTGGGCGGTCAGCTGCTCGCCAACGGAGCCGCGGACTGGGGCTTCACCGCCTTCGCCCTTTCCGCCGTGTTCTCCACGGTCTTCATCACCCTGGCCGGTCTGCGCATGGCACGGCGGAACCCGGAGCAGCCCGCGGCGCGTTCGGTGACGGCTACGGCCTGAGCGGGCACACGGCGCGCAGGGGTGCCGGTGGGCCGATGAGTGGAGACATCTCATCGGCCCACCGGCGCGCGCACGCACGGGAACCACTCTCGCACGCCACATGCTCGCTAATGCTCGAAACTCGGTGACGGTGAACAACTCTTGACATGTCACCGTCGTTCCCGCGAGAGTCGTCCCCGCCAGTGATGCCGGTCGCGTAACGAGGAGCGTTGTCGCATGCCTGAAATCCCTGAAGTCTCACGCCGTTTGGTCCTGGGAGGAACGCTGGCCACCGGAGCGCTCGCCGTCGGGCTCGGATCGGCCGCGTCCGCGTCGGCCGCTCCCGGTTCCGCCGCCGCCTCCCTGCTCACCGAGAGCGCCGCGCCCCGCCGGGCAGCGGGTCAGAAGTCCATGGTCAACGTCCCCTTCGAGCCCTACGAGACCGTGCGCGTCGGGGTGATCGGGCTCGGCAACCGGGGCTCCGGGATGACCACGGGCTGGTCCGTGATCCCCGGCTGTGTGGTCACCGCGGTCTGCGACATCCGCGCCGACCGCGCCAAGCGCACCGCCGACGGGCTCGTCACGGCCGGAAAGCCGCGCCCCCGGGAGTTCGGCGGCTCCGACGGCAGTTACGCCGAGATGCTCAAGCGCGACGACATCGATCTCGTCTACATCGCCACGCCCTGGGAGTTCCACTACGAGCAGGGCAAGGCCGCGCTCCTGGCCGGCAAGCACGTGATCGTCGAGCTTCCCATCGCGACCGAGCTCGACGAGCTCTGGGACCTCGTGAACACCTCGGAGCGCACCCGCAAGAACCTCATGCTGTCCGAGAACTGCAGCTACGGCCGCAATGAGCTGGCCATGCTCAAGATGGGCCACGAGGGGGTGTTCGGCGAGCTCACCAACGGTCACGGCGGCTACCTCCACGACCTGCGCGCGCTGCTGTTCTCCGACACCTACTACACCGATGCCTGGCGTCGGCTGTGGCACACGCGCTCCACCGCCTCCTTCTACCCCATGCACGGACTGGCTCCCATCGCCGCCGCCATGGACATCAACCGCGGCGACCGGATGACGACGCTGTCGGCCACCGCGACGGCGCCGAAGGGACTCGCCGACTACCGCGAGCGCTTCATGCCGAAGTCCCACCCGTCCTGGAACGAGACGTACATCAACGGCGACCTGGTCACCTGTCAGATCCGGACGGCGAACGGCCGGACGATCCGGGCCGAGCACGCCGTGAGCGCACCCCGTCCGTACAGCCGGATCAACTCGCTGGTCGGCAGCCGGGGCATCTTCGAGGACTACGCGGGCACTTCGACGACCGACGCCCGCGTCTACTTCGAGCCGGACCACAGCGGCGACACCTGGCGCGACTTCGAGACGTACCGCAAGGAGTTCGACCACTGGCTCTGGAAGGAGCTCGGTGACGAGGCCGAGAACGGCGGTCACGGCGGCATGGACTACGTCCTGCAGTGGCGCACGGTCCAGCTGATGCGGGCCGGTCTCGTCCCCGACATCGACGTGTACGACTCCGCCTCGTGGTGCGCGGCGGTTCCGCTGAGCGTCAAGTCCCTCGCTGCCCAAGGGCGTCCGGTGGAGATTCCGGACTTCACCCGTGGCTCGTGGGTCAACCTGCGCATGGGGCTCGACTCGCGCACCACCGAGATGCCCCCCGTCGCCCCATGACCTCCCCCTCCAAGGAGCACGCCATGAGAACGGCCCGACTGATCAACCCGCTCAGAGCCGTCGTGGCGGCAGCGGTCCTGTTCGTTCCCGCGCAGGCCGCCTCCGCCGCGCCCGCGCCGCCGGCCGCGGCCGCCGAGTCGCAGACCGAGGTGACCGTCTCTCCCGTCGACCTCGACGGGCCGGTCATCTCGACGGTGAAGGTCACGGTCAAGAACTCCGCGCCGCAGCGCCTTCGTTCGCTCAAGGTGTCGTTCGCCGGGCCGGTCGGATGGGCGGTCCAGCCGTCCGTGCAGAGCGTGTCCGGCTCCTTCGCGACGGGTACCTCGGCCACCGCCACGTTCCACATCCAGGTGCCGGAGAAGCGGTCAGGATTCGTGATCCGTACGTTCACGGCGACGGCCACCTACCAGGGCGGCGACGGCCTCGGAATGGCCACGGGCATCCGGACCGACCGCTCCGGCTCACCGCAGGCGAACCTCGCCGCGGCGTACAACGGTGTGGCGATCACCGACGAGTCCGCCACGACGGCAGGGAACTACGACGGTGAGGGCAACAGCTTCTCGGCGCAGAAGCTCGCGGCGGCCGGTCTGACCCCCGGAGCGAAGGTCGACGCACTGGGCGCAACCCTGACCTGGCCGGACGTGCCGGCCGGCACGAAGGACAACGTGGCGAGTGCCGGGCAGGCCGTCTCCCTGGCCGGCCAGGGGTCGAAGCTGGTGTTCCTCGGCTCGGGCGTCGGGAGCGGCGCCACCGGAAAGGCCACCGTCTACTACACCGACGGAACGTCCACCACGGGCTCGTTCGGCTTCCCCAACTGGTCGTTCGACCCGGTCGACGCCCACGGCGCGACCCTGGTCACGTCGACGGACGGCCGCAACCGGCCCGACGGGTACGGCAACGCCACGGTGAAGTACAGCGTGTTCGCCCACTCCATCGCGCTGGACCCGTCCAGGACGGTCGAGTTCGTGGTCCTGCCCGCCAACGGGAACGTTCACCTCTTCGCCATGGCGATCGCTCCCTGAGCCTCTTCCGCGAACGGCCGGGGCCCCGGTGGCAGGCGCCGAGCGCCTGCCGCGGGGCCCCATGGCCGGTCAGCCGTTGGCGAGGAGCTGGAGCGTGTCGATGACACGGTTCGAGAAGCCCCACTCGTTGTCGTACCAGGCGACGACCTTGATGTGCCGGCCCTCGACACGGGTGAGCTCCGAGTCGAAGATCGACGAGGCCGGGTTGCCCGTGATGTCGGACGAGACGAGGGCGTCCTCGGAGTACTCCAGGACCCCGGCGAGCGGCCCGTCCGCCGCGGCGCGATACGCCGCCAGGACGTCCTCGCGCGACACGTCGCGGGCCACCGTCGTGTTGAGCTCGACGATCGAACCGACCGGTACGGGGACGCGGATCGAGTCGCCCGACAGCTTGCCTTCGAGGTTCGGCAGCACATGGCCGATCGCCTTGGCGGCACCGGTCGTGGTCGGCACGATGTTCACACCGGCGGCGCGGGCGCGGCGGGGGTCGCGGTGCGGGCCGTCCTGCAGGTTCTGCTCCTGCGTGTAGGCGTGCACCGTCGTCATGAAACCGTGCTCGATGCCGGCGAGCTCGTCGAGGACCTTGGCCAGCGGCGCGAGCGCGTTGGTCGTGCACGAGGCGTTCGAGACGATCGTGTGCAGGGCCGGGTCGTACGCGTCGGTGTTGACCCCGAACGCGAGCGTCACATCGGCTCCGTCGGAGGGCGCGCTGACGAGCACCTTCTTCGCACCGGCGTCGATGTGGGCGCGGGCGGCCTTCGCCGACGTGAAGCGTCCGGTGGCCTCCAGCACGATGTCGACGTCGAGCGCGGCCCACGGGAGCTGTGCCGGATCGCGCTCGGCGACCACCTGGATGCGGCGGCCGTCGACGACGAGGACGTCCCCGTCGAGGGTCACCGGGCGCCCCAGCCTGCCGGACGTCGAGTCGTAGGCGAGCAGCCGCGCCAGAGCGGCGGGCTCGGTGAGGTCGTTGACGGCGACGACTTCGAGGTCGCTGTCGCGCTCCAGCAGTGCGCGCAGCACGTTGCGTCCGATGCGGCCGAATCCGTTGATGGCGATGCGAGTCATGGGGTGTCCCTTCGTCCCTGCGGTTCGTCATCAAGGTTCGCTCGCCGCACCCCGGTCGTGGCAGCGGCGTGAGCGCCACGGTTCGAAAGGATCGCGCCACCACGTGCCGGGCTACTCGGCCCGGGCGAAGGTGCGCCGGTACTCGCTCGGGGTGGTGCCCAGGATGCGCTGGAAGTGGAGCCTCAGATTGGTCCCCGTCCCGAGTCCGGTCTCGGCGGCGATCTGCTCGATGCTCTGCTCGGAGCGCTCCAGCAGTTCGCGGGCCATATCGATGCGGGCCCGCATGACCCACTGCATCGGGGTGTAGCCGGTGTCCTCGACGAAGCGGCGCGAGAGCGTGCGCGGCGAGACCGCCGCGTGCCGGGCCAGCGCGTCGAGGGTGAGCGGCTCACCGAGGCGGTGCAGGGCCCACTCCCGGGTGGCGGCGAAGCGTTCCCCGAGGGGCTCGGGCACGCTGCGCGGCACGTACTGCGCCTGACCGCCGCTGCGGTAGGGCGCCGCCACCAGCCGCCGGGCCGCGTGATTGGCGGCGGCCACGCCGAGGTCGCCACGCAGGATGTGCAGGCACAGGTCGATGCCGGATGCGGCACCCGCCGAGGTCAGGACGCTGCCCTCGTCGACGAACAGGACGTTCTCGTCGACCTGGACGAGGGGGTGCTTCGCCGCGAGCGCCCGCGCGTAGTGCCAGTGTGTCGTCGCGCGCCTGCCGTCGAGCAGGCCCGTGGCGGCGAGGGCGAAGGCACCCGTCGAGATGGCCGCGAGCCGTGCGCCACGGTCGTGGGCGGCGACGAGCGCGTCGACGACGGACTGCGGCGGGTCGTCGCGGTCCGGGAACCGGTAACCGGGGATGAAGACGATGTCGGCCCATTCCAGCGCGTCCAGACCGTCGGCGACGTGGTACGACAGCCCGTCGCCGCCGGTCACGAGCCCGGGCGCCGCGCCGCACACCCGTACCTCGTACGGCATGCTCGCGCGCGTCGTGAACACCTGCGCGGGGATCCCGACATCGAGCGGTTTCGCGCCCTCCAGGACGAGGACGGCGGTGCGGTGGAGACGGGAGGCTGACACGGGACTCAGGGTACGAGGGACCCGGCCGCGCCGGTGCACAGGCCGTGGCCCGTCGGCGCGGCCGGATCCCTCGCCGGTGCTCAGCCCGCGAACCGGGCCATCCACGCCTCGACGTCGCCGGCCGAGCGCGGCAGGCCGGCCGACAGGTTCTCGTGGCCGTCGGCGGTCACGAGCAGGTCGTCCTCGATCCGGACGCCGATACCGCGCCACTCCTCGGGGACGGTGAGGTCGTCGGGCTGGAAGTACAGACCGGGCTCGACCGTGAGCACCATGCCCGGCTCCAGGGCGCCGCCGACGTACTCCTCGTTCCTGGCCTGGGCACAGTCGTGCACGTCCAGGCCGAGCATGTGCCCGGTGCCCGCCATGGTGAAGCGGCGCTGGAGGCCGAGCTCGAAGGCGCGCTCGGCCGGGCCCTCGATGAAGCCCCACTCGACCAGCCGGACCGCGAGGTACCGCTGGGCCGCGTCGTGGAAGTCGCGGTACGCGGCGCCCGGCTTGACGGCCGCGAAGCCGGCTTCCTGGGCCTCGTACACCGCGTCGTAGACCTTGCGCTGCACGGGCGTGAACGTGCCGCTGATCGGCAGCGTGCGGGTGACGTCGGCGGTGTAGAGGGTGTGCGTCTCCACGCCGGCGTCGAACAGGAGCAGTTCTCCCGGGCGCACGGGGCCGTCGTTGTCCGTCCAGTGCATGATCGTGGCGTGGTCGCCCGCGGCACAGATGGTGCCGTAGCCCACGGCGTTGCCCTCCAGGCGGGCGCGGCGCAGGAAGGTGCCCTCGATCCACCGCTCGGACGAGGCCACGGCGCCGGAGAGCTCGCCGACGGCGTCGGTGAACCCGCGCACGGTGGAGTCCACCGCCTTGCGGAGCTCGCCGATCTCCCAGTCGTCCTTGACGAGGCGGAGGTCGCTGAGGGCCTCTTCGAGATCGGCGTCGAGCTCCTCGTCGGTGGTGACCGCGGCTTCCAGGACCGGGTCGACACCGCGCACGATCCGGGTCGGCACACCGGCTGCGGCCGCCAGGTCGCCGGCCGCGGTGCGGACGTCGCGGCAGGGCAGGCCGAGCACGCGCTCCGACTCGGCGAGGGAGCGTCGCCGGCCCATCCAGAGCTCCGCGGTGGGACCGGTCCAGAACTCGTCGTTGTCCCTGCTGTCCCGCGGCAGCTGGAAGCAGTAGGCGTCGTGGCCGCCGTCCGGGCGCGGTTCGAGGACGAGCGCGCCGTCCCGGGCGCGGTCTCCCGTCATGTGTGCGTAGGCCGAGTGCGGGCGGAAGGGATAGGTGTCGTCGTTGGAGCGGACCTTGAGGTTGCCCGAGGGGATCACGAGGCGTTCGCCGGGGAAGCGCGCGGAGAGCGCGGCGCGGCGGAGGGCGGCGTGCGGGGCCTGCTCGTCGGGCTGCAGGTCGTGCTGCTCGGTGTCGGCCCATCCGGTGCGCATCAGGGCGGACAGTTCCTCGGAGATCCCTGAGTAGAGACCGTTCTTTCGGCCTTTCGACACGTCATGCTCCTTCTTCGGGTTCTTCGGGACGGTTCCTCGGCGGCAGGGCCGAAGGGAGACCTCCGGACGTCCGCCTTCGCTGCCGCCGGCGGCTCTCGGACGGTATCCCGCGGGCCTGGCAGGTGGCGCCCAGTGCCGCCACTGGCACAGATCGGCCAGGGCGCGGGCGGAAGCGGTCGATAATGGCGGGTATGACGAACGTGAGACTCGGGGAGGCCCTTCGGCTTCTGGGCATCGGCCCGGCGGCGAGCGAGGTCTATCTGGCGTTGCTGGAACTGGCCCCCGCCCCGCTGGACGCGATCGGGTCCGCGGCCGGCCTCGGCCGTGCGGAGGTCACCACGGCGTACGCGGCGCTGGTGGACGCCGGTCTGGCCAGTGCCGCCGAGGAGGGCGAGGACGTGGTGGCCCCGGTGCCGCCCGCCGCGGGGCTCGAGGTGCTGGCCCGGCACCGCGCGGCCGAGGTCGAGGAGTCCCGCATCGCGGTCGGGGGCGCGTTCGACTCGTTCCGGCGGCAGCGGCTCGCCGCGTACAACGACCATCTCGTCGAGGTCGTGACCGGGGACGCCGTCGGCCCGAGGATCCGGCAGGCCTGGGCGAGTGCCCGGGACCAGATCCGGCAGTTCGAGTCACCCCCGTACTTCCCGCTGCCCGGGGCGACGGACGACGCGCTGGCCACCCTGGCCCGCGGGGTGACGCAGCGTGTCGTGTACTCGCGGGCGTCACTGGAGCATCCGGGACATCTGCAGGACGTCATCGAGCCGTGCGTCAAGGCCGGGGAGCAGGCCAGGGTGCTGGCGTCGGTACCGGTCAAGCTCGTGATCATCGACGACGCGTACGCGCTCGTGTCGTTGTCGATCAAGGAGGCGGACGTGCACAACACGATGCTGGTCGTGCAGCCCTGCGGTCTGCTCTCGGCGCTCGTGGCACTGTTCGAGCAGTCCTGGCAGAACGCCCTGCCGTTCCACGGCAGGGCGACCCGGCCGGGCGGGCTGCCACCCGCCGACCGCCGGCTCCTGTGGCTCCTCGCCGGCGGCGCGAGCGACGACGTGATCGCCCGCGAACTGGGCATCAGCCGCCGGACGCTGTTCCGCCGCCTGTCGGTCCTGATGGCGCGACTGGGTGCCGCGAACCGGTTCCAGATGGCGTTGCAGGCGCAGCGCTCGGGGTGGCTGTGAGCGGGGCGGTCCCTCGGGTGGGGACGGCCGGGGCCCGTGTGCGGGCCCCGGCCGCGGCCGTCGCCGGTCAGACCAGGCCGGCCTTCGGCTGGGCCGGGTCTTCGAGGAAACCGCCGGACTGGTGCTGCCACAGCTTGGCGTAGGCACCCTCCGACGCGAGCAGTTCGTGGTGCGTGCCCTGCTCGATGATCCGCCCGCGGTCCAGGACCACGAGCCGGTCCATGGTGGCGACCGTACTCAGGCGATGCGCCACCACGAGCGCCGTTCGCCCGTCCATGAGCCGCCACAGCGCCTCCTGGACGAGGATCTCGCTCTCCGAGTCCAGGGCGCTCGTCGCCTCGTCCAGCAGCAGGATCGGCGCGTCGCGCAGGATCGCCCGGGCCAGGGCGACGCGCTGGCGCTGTCCGCCGGACAGCTTCACGCCCCGCTCCCCCACCATCGTGCCGAATCCCTCGGGCAGGGCGTCGGCGAACTCGGTGACATGGGCGGCCTTGGCCGCGCGACGGATCTCGGCGTCGGTGGCGTCGGGCCGGGCGAACGCGATGTTGTCCCGCAGCGTGCGGTGGAACATCGCCGGGTCCTGCGGTACGTAGGCGATCATGCTGCGCAGGTCCGCCTGGCGCATTCTGCTGATGTCCTGACCGCCGATCAGGATCCTGCCGTCGTCGATGTCCGTCATCCGCAGCAGCAGTCGGCTGAGCGTGGTCTTGCCTCCGCCCGACCGGCCGACGAGGCCGATCTTCGCACCGCTGTGCACGGCCAGGTCGAGGGACTCGAAGAGCGGCGGCGCTCCCGCGTGGGCGAAGGTCACCTGCTCGAAGCGGACATCGGCGGCCCGGGAACGCAGTGGCTCAGGCGACTCCGGGTCACGCAGGGCGGGCGGCGTCAGCAGGAGTTCGGTGAACTGGGCGGCCTCCGTCATCGAGCTTTCCAGCCGGCGGTAGATCTGGTTGAACTCGAACATGATGCGGGTCGCGTTGGAGTAGTACATGAAGGCGACGACCACCGCCTCCACGCCGTTGCCGCCTCCGCTGAGGGCGACGGCGAGCAGCAGGCCCAAGGCGTTGGTGAGCACGGACATCGGCGCGACCAGCGTGTCGATGCGGAGGTTTCCGTAGTCCCAGGAACGCAGGGTGAGCCGCCGCGACTCCGCGACGCGGGAGCGGTGCTCGGCGGCCTCCCGCTCCTCGGCGGCGAACGCCCGGACGGTGTCCATGTTCATCAGGCTGTCGGCCACATGTCCGGACACCCGGGCGATGGCCTCCTCGCGCTTTCCGACGAGAGCCTGCCGGCGGCGGATGAGCGGTGCCGCGCACAGCGCCGTGACGGCGATCATCGTCAACAGGACGACGACGAGGAGTGGTTCGTACCGCCACAGCACCACCGATCCGAAGATCAGCGGCACGAAGCTGCCCACGACGGAGAACGTCAGCGTGTCGACGAACTCCTCGAAGCGGGAGGCGAAGCTCAGCACCCGCTTGGTCAGCGACCCGGCGAAGTTGTCGTGGAAGAACGCGGTGTCCTTGGCGTAGAGCTCGTCCATGCCCTGCACGTACAGGTGCTCGATGCCGAGGGCGTCGAGGCGGTTGAGGAAGTGCACTCCGACGCGCCAGCAGATCTCCGCGAGGAGCAGCACGCCGGCGAAGGCGAGGACGTAGGGGAGCATCGAGCCGATGTCGTCGTCTCCGTCACCGGCGAGGTGACCGACGAGCTTCGCGACGACGAGCGGGGCGATGTAGCTGATGCCGATGTTGCCCAGTGCGGGCATCAGCATCGCGGGTAAGGTCAGCCGTTTTCGGCGGGTCAGTTCCCTTCCGTAGTAACGAAGTGCGAGGAGCACGGAGCCCCTGCCCGGCGCTTCGTGCGATTCAGGCGATCCCATAACAACCTTGTGTGGTCGTGCGGCCGCCCGCCACGTTCTGCTGCGGGAGGAGGCGCTTGCCCCACCGGCCGCGCGGAGCTTCGGTTTCGAGTGGAGTGCCCTCGCCGGGGTGGTCCTGCGGCACACGGCGCGCGGCGGTGTTCCGGGTGAGTACGAGAAGGAGTCGGGCGAGGGGCTCCAGTGTCCCGCCGTCGCACCTACCGAGTCCAAGCGTTTTTTCCGGCCTGCGGTCAACCGATGACTTCTCGGACCGGATTCGGTCTTCCGTGCGACAGCCGCCAGGTGGGCCCGCCGAGTGAATCCGAGGAAGCATGTCCGCCAGCCCTGCCGACGCCGACGCCGCAGTGAAGTCGACGACCGTGTCGCGCGACGGCACGACCATCGCGTTCGAACTTCTCCACCACCGAGGTCCCCTGGGCCGGGTAGCCGTCGCGCACGGCGCGGGTGGCGCCGGGACGACCGCCGGCCGGGGGCACGAGCCGGAGCCGGGGGACTCTGCCGGGCCCAGGGCTGGCTAAGGGCTGTCCCGCCCTTAGGCTGCCGGTCATGAATCCGGCCATGACCAGCGGTGCGACCCCTGAGCCCGTCGTCCTCGACGCCTCGGCGTTGAGTTCCGACCCGGAGCTGGAGGTCCGGTTCGCGGAGTCCGCCCACCGGATCCTGGCGGACCTGGTGAGCGGAGGTGCCGCGCTCGGCTGGGTCGACCCTCCCTCACGGGATGAGGTGGCGGAACTTCTCGGCCACGTCATCTCCGCCACTCAGGCCGGGGACGCGTCCCTGCGTGCCGCGTACCTCTGCGGTCGGCTTGTCGGTCTGGGGTACTGGCTCCGCTACGCCCGGCCGACCCATCGGCCCCACGCCGACCTGGAGAAGATCGCGGTCGATGCTGCCGCCCACGGCGGTGGCGTCGGCCGGGCGCTGACCACTGCCTTGATCGCTGACGCCCGGGAAGCGGGGATCGAGGTCCTCACCCTGGATGCCCGTGGCGACAACACCGGCGCCCTGCACCTCTACCGCTCGCTGGGCTTCACCGAATACGGCCGCCTGCCCGGCTTCGTCGCCGTCGGTGAACTCCGCTACGACAAGGTCTTCTGCATGCTGGACCTGCGCCGGCAGGGTTGACCAGCGGCGGTGGACGCGGCATTCCGGGCCTTCGGCAGGAGCGACGCCGGCAGCAGCCCGAGCGCGGCGAGAGCGGCCAGGACCAGCAGGGCCGTATCCATGACGGGGCCTGACGCGGGCAGCCCCGCGCCGGGAAGCAGGGCGGCGGACGGATGCGGCGGCATCGTGCCGGCGGCCACGGCGATGCCGAGCGTCGGGCCGACGTTCATGGCGGTCTGCTTGAGTCCGCCGACAACCCCCGCGTAGCCCGGTGGCGTGTCGCCGACGACGGTGCCGGTGGCGGTGACCATGACGACGGCGAAGCCGGCACCGAGTACGGCGAACGTCGCGCTCCACCACGCCCATGGACTGGCCGGGCCGAGCGCGGACAGGCCCACGATGGCCAGTACGACAAGAGCCTGCCCTGTGATCGCGGCGCGTCGGGCGCCGTACCGGCGGAGCATCGCGTGGGCGGCAGGCGCGCCGAGGACCATCAGCACGGTCAGCGGAAGAACGCGCAGGCCGGTGGTGAGCGGGTCGAGCCCCAGGCTGTTCTGCAGGACGAAGGTGGACACGAACAGCGCGCCGGACATCCCGCCCGACGTGACCAGCAGGATCGCCATCGAGGCGACCACCGGCACCGACCGCGCCACGGCATACGGCACGAAGTGGTGCGCGCTGCGGCGTTCACGCAGGACGAGCCCCACCGAGAGACACACGACGAGAACAAGTCCGAGGAGCGACTGCGGTGCGGCCCAGCCGTACTCCGGAACACCGGCCAGGCTGTGGACCAGCACGGCGAGAACCGCTGCGAAGAGCGCCGCGGTGACGAGGTCGGCCCTCCCGCCGCGGACACGTGGCGTCTCCGGCACCCGCACCGCCAGGGTGAGTGCGGCGATGGCGAGCGCGACGGGAACGTTGACCAGGAAGACGGCCCGCCAGCCCAGATGCGCGACGAGCAAGCCCCCGAGCAGCGGACCGGTCCCCGCCGCCACCCCGATCGCGCTGGTCCGAAGGGCGACCGCCGCGCCGAGCCGGTCGGGCGGGTACACGAGCCTCAGCAGGGCGAGCGTGGCCGGTTGCAGGAGCGCGCCGAACACGCCCTGGGCGATGCGCAGGGCGATCACCCAGCCGGCTCCCGGGGCGAAGGCGATGCCCGCCGACGCCGCCCCGAAGCCGAGCACGCCGGCGAACAGGAGGCGCCGGTGGCCGTACCTGTCCCCCAGGCGCCCCGCGATGACGAGGAACGCGGCCACGGCCACGGCCAGGAGGTAGCCGGTACTGGTCCACTGAACCTGTGTCACGGTCGCCCCGAGATCACGTTGCAGGTCGGGCTGTGCCACGAGCAGCACGGTGCCGTCCAGCGCGACGATCATCGCTCCGGCCACGGCGGCCAGGAGCGCGATGCGAGGCCGCCCGGCCGCCCCCGTCACGCGTTCACCGGGCCGAGATGGGCGTCGAGCACCACCATGAGGAGACCGTCGACCGGGTCGTCACCGGGAGCGGCCTCCGGGGAGGCGGCGTCCAGGGCGAGTTGCAGACTGCCCCACGCCCCCAGCTGGGCGACGCCGTGCAGATTGGTCCACAGGGCCGCCGCGATGACAGCGGGAGGCGCGGTGGGCCCGGCCGCCACGCGCTCAGCCGTGTGGCGCGACACCAGCTCGACGAAGTGCGAGAACAGCGGGAGGGTCGACTCGCGCAGCGGAGGCAGGTCGGCCGGCTGCGTCTCGCCGCTGTACAGCAGGTCATGACGGAACATCAGCTCGAACATGCCTCGGTGCTCCGAGGCGTAGCGGAGATAGGCCCGTGCGAGCGCCTGTAGCCGGTCCCGCGGCGACGCGTCCTCGTCCGCTGCCGCCTCGAACCGGGAGGCGAGGTCCGCGAAGCCCCGTCGCGCGATCGCCGAGAGCAGGGCGTGGTGCGTCGGGAAGTAGCGGCGTGGCGCCCCGTGGGAGACCCCCGCGCGGCGGGCGATCTCGCGCAGCCCGAGGGAAGCGGGTCCGTCGGTCATGACGATGTCCACGCCGACGTCGATCAGCCGTTCCCGCAGAGACCTTTCACGTTCCATGTAGACAGTGTCTACCAGCAAGTGGTAGACACTGTCTACACCGGACTGCCCCATCGGCCCGGAGACCCCCCGGCGGCACGATGGGGCGCGGCCCGGTCAGTCCTTGCTCGCCCCCTGCCACGTCAGCCCCCAGCCGTACTCCAGATCCGCGGCCTGCTGCTTGAAGATGCCGGGCGGCGGCAACAGGTACTTCGCCTCCCGACGGACCATCAGCTCCCCGCCGTTGTTCTCGATCAGCGCGATCGCGGCCACCTGGGACGGAACGGTGCATTCGTCGAGGAGCATCTCGATCGGCGGGCCGACGGGCGGATACAACGTGGCGACGCCGTGCAGCCCCGCGAAGCTCGACGCCCCGGCGTAGATGACCACGAACACCAGAAGACGCTTGATCTCGGCGGCGTGATCGAGGTTGATCATCAGGTTCTCGCCGGTGTCACTCGTGCCCGTCCGGTCGTCCTGGTCGAGTTGGACGTACGGCGGCTGATCGAACGAGCCGAACTGGTTGTTGATGGGGTGGACGATCCCCGTCGCCCCGTTCCGGAGCTCCCACAGACAGGAGAGGTCCAGGTCGACGTCCTCCAGCCGGACGGCCTCCTCCCCCTTCCTCATCCAGCCACGCGGTGGCCGGCGGGCGCTCCACGAGAGGTTGACCCGCATCCCTCCCGAGGTCGCACCCTGCTTGGTCAACGACACCGAAGGCGCCGTCCTCGTCAGTGTGATCTTCGAAAGACGCACCGGCTGGACGGGAACGGGTGGAGGCGGAGCAAGTGGCGCGGGAGCGGCCGGCCGAGGCACCGTCACCGGCGGGGGTGCGGCCGGCCGCGGCAGGGACACCGGCGCGGGCGGCGTGGGCTCGTCGACACTGATCCCGAAATCGGTCGCGAGCCCCGCCAGGCCGGAGTCGTACCCCTGACCCACCGCCCGGAACTTCCAGGCGCCGTTGCGCCGGTACAGCTCCCCGAGCACGAACGCGGTCTCCGTCGTGGCGTCCGTGGCGTCGAACCGCGCCGTCTCGGCGCCGCTCACCGCGTCGAGCACGCGCACGAACAGTCCGGGCACCCGGCCGAACGTACCCTCCGTGGACGCCGCGACCACGACGGTCCCGATCTCCTGCTCCACCGCCGAGAGGGCGACGTCGATCGTCTCGACCGCACCGCCACCGTCCTGGCGCCTTCCTTCATGGCGGACGGCTCCGCCGGGGTGAACTGGCTGGTTGTAGAAAACGAAGTCGTCGTCGGAGCGCACCTTGCCGGCCGCCGTCAGCAGGAGTGCCGACACGTCCACATCAGGAACGCCGGGGCCCTCGCGCCACCCGAGCTCCACCCGCACACGGGCACTCCGCACCGGCGTGTTGGCACCCTTGCGCAACGACATGGAAGTCCCTCCCCGTGACCTTTCCGACTTTCGCAGCGTACGAAACTTCACCTCCTCCTCCGCCCCGAATTCCGTAATTACCTCTGTTCCAGGGGAAGTTGTGATCCCGGAAGACCCGGGGCCGGCCGACGTCGGCCGTCTCCAGCGGCCGGATGCGTACCGGCGGGAATAAACGGCATGGATGACGATCATCCATAGAATCGATTTCCCTGATCATGGCCTGCTGGGACAGATTGGTCGCATCGCAATCAGGAGGACTTGTTCGTGAAACCTGAATCCGCGTCCGCGCTGTTCGCCGGACCGTTCGCCCTCGCCACGCTGTCGGAACCGGACGGAGCGCGATTCCCCGCGCTCGTCACGGCGGACGCCCGGGTACTCGACCTGCGCGCGGCCTTCGGCGACCCCCGTCTGACCGTCCGCGGGCTGCTGGACATCTGGGACACTGCCGCGCCCCGACTTGCCGCGCTGGCCGCACCGGCCGACGACGGCCCGGAGTTCCGGCCCTTGGCCGGCTTCCGGGTCCACGCTCCGGTCGAGCCGCGTCAGGTGTTCCAGTCCGGCGCCAACTACCGGCAGCACGTCATCGACCTGCACGTCGCGCACGGTGACCCCGCCGACGGCCGGTCCGAACAGGAGCGGCGCGCCGAGGCTGCGGAGATCATGGACCGCCGGGCGGCCGAGGACCTGCCGTACGTCTTCATCGGTCTGCCGAGCGCGATCACGGGCCCGTACGACGACGTCACGCTTCCCTCATGGGCCGAGAAGCCCGACTGGGAGCTGGAGGTGGCGGTGGTCATCGGCCGGACCGCCCACCAGGTGTCCGAGGAGGAGGCGCTGGAGTACGTCGCCGGGTACACGATCGCCAACGACCTGACCGACCGTGCCACGGTCTTCCGCCGCGACATGCCGCAGATCGGAACGGACTGGCTGCGCAGCAAGAACGCGCCCGGCTTCACCCCGCTCGGCCCCTGGATCGTGCCCAGCGCGTCGGTCGCCGACCCCGGCGGCCTGCAGCTCGTACTGAAGCTGAACGGCGAGACCATGCAGGACGAGTCCACGGCGGACATGATCTTCGACGTGGCACGCATGGTGTCGTACGCCTCGCAGAGCGCCCGGCTGCTGCCCGGGGATGTGGTCCTGACCGGTTCCCCGGCCGGCAACGGCATGCACTGGGGCCGGCTGCTGCGCGACGGGGACGTCATGGACGGCTCCGTCACGGGTCTCGGCACCCAGCGCACGCGCTGTGTCGCGGAGGACGCCTCGTGACCTTCGACCGCCACGACCCCGAGGGTTCGATCGCCCGGGCCGCGAAGGCCTGCTCCAACTGGGGCCGTTGGGGCGAGGACGACGTACTGGGCACCCTCAACTTCCTCGACGCGGCCAAGCGCCGCGAAGGCGCCGCGCTCGTACGGCGGGGCACCAGCTTCTCCCTCTCCCAGCGGTTCGACATGGACGGGCCGCAGAAGGGGTGGCGTCGGCGTACCAACCCGGTGCACACGATGCTCGACACCGGCACCGACGCGGCCCTCGGGCTCCAGGGCTTCCCGCACGGTCTCGGGGGTGCCGACGACGTCATCACGATGCCGCTGCAGTGCTCCACGCAGTGGGACGGGCTCGGCCACATCTTCGACCACGGCAAGGCGTGGAACGGCAGGCCGGCCGGCAAGGTCGTCACCTCCGAGGGAGACCTGGTCACCGGCATCGAGCACATGGCCCCGCACGTCGCCGGCCGCGGCGTACTGCTGGACGTGGGCCGTGCCTTCGGGGACGGCGGCGAACTGCCCGACGGCTTCGCGATCACGGGGGAACACCTGACGGGGACCGCCGAGGCCCAAGGTGTCGAAGTCGGCCGCGGTGACATCGTCCTGGTCCGCACCGGGCAGCTCAGCCGGGTCCGCCGCGAGGGCTGGGGCGACTACGCCGGCGGTCCCGCCCCCGGGCTGTCGTTCACCACCGCCGGCTGGCTGCACGGCAGCGAGATCGCCGCCGTCGCCACTGACACCTGGGGCTTCGAGGTCCGGCCCAACGAGTTCGAGCACGCCTTCCAGCCGCTGCACCAGGTCGCCATCCCCCACATCGGGCTGCTGATCGGTGAGATGTGGGACCTGGACGCGCTCGCGGAGGACTGCGCGGCCGATGGCGTGTACGCGTTCTGGCTCACCGCCGCACCCCTCCCGATCACCGGCGCCGTCGGATCGCCCGTCAACCCGATCGCTGTCAAGTAGCCTCAGGAACAAGGGAGTTCTCCATGAATCAAGCCCGCAACGAGGCCCGTCCGGTCCTCGTGATCGGGGGCGGCGCGGCCGGAAACGCCGTCACGCTCCTGCTGCGCCGCGCCGGTGTCGAGGTGCACCTGATCGAGGCCAGGGACGACTGGAACGCCGCCGCCGGATCGGGCATCACCCTCCAGGGCAACGCCCTGCGGGTGCTGCGCGAGCTGGGCGTGTGGGAGCAGGTCGAGGCGTCCGGCTACGGCTTCGGGTCGGTCGGTATCACGGCACCCGACGGGACCGTGCTCCATGTCCAGGACGACATCCGCAGCGGCGGCGACGACCTTCCCGCAACCGTCGGCATGCAGCGGCCTCAGCTCCAGCGCATCCTGATCGAGGCCGTGCGCACGAGCGGCGCGTCCGTCCGCCTGGGCGTCACCGCCGAGATCCTGGACCAGGAAGCCGACGGTGTCCACGTCCGCTTCAGCGATGGTTCCGACGGCCGGTACGACCTGGTGATCGCCGCGGACGGGCTGGGCTCCAGCACGCGCTCCGCGCTCGGTATCACGGCCGAGCCCGAGCCGACCGGCATGGCCATCTGGCGGATCGCCGCCCCCCGCCCGGCCGGTGTGACCCGCACCGACCTCGCCTACGGCGGACCGGCGTACATCGCCGGATACTGCCCCACCAGCGACAGCACCCTGTACGCCTACGTCGTCGAGGCCAACCGCGACCGCGCCTCGATCCCGCCGGAGTCGTACGCGGACGAGATGCGCCGGCTGGCCTCCGCCTACGGCGGCTTCTGGCCGGAGATCACCCGGCACATCACCGACCCGGCCGAGGTCAACTACACCTGGTTCGACCGGATGCTGGTCGAGGGGTCCTGGCATCGCGGCCGGGTCGTGCTCATCGGCGACGCGGCGCACTGCTGCCCGCCCACCCTCGCCCAGGGCGCCGCCCTGTCGCTGGAGGATGCGTGGGTCCTCGCGCAGTCGCTGACCGGGGCGGACACCTGGGACGACGCCCTGTTCCAGGAGTACTACGAGCGACGGATCGCCCGGGTCCGCCCGGTGGTCGAAGCGTCCGTGCAGATCGGGCAGTGGCAGCTGGACGGGGTACGCGACGCAGACGTACCCGGCCTGATGGGCCGCACCATGACGATGCTCCGGGAGCTGCCGTGACCGTGCCCACCGTCGATGTGCACGCGCACCTCCTGCTCCCCGGTATCGAGGCCCTGGTGGCCGGTCTGCCCGGCCTGGCCGAAGCCGGGCGACTCGACGCCCGGCGCAACGGTGCCGAGGCCCTCGCCGTGAACGGGCCGATGGTCCGCGCACGCATCCCGGCGATGACGGACGTCGCCGTGCGCCTCGCGGCGATGGACCGGCAGGGAGTCGATGTACAGCTGGTCAGCCCGTCTCCTTCGCACTACCACTACTGGGCGGACGAGCAGACCGCGGAGAAGGTCTGGAGGCTGGCCAACGAGGCCACCGCGGCACACTGCGCGGCGGCTCCGGACCGGCTGCGCGGGCTTGGCCTCGTGCCGCTCCAGCACCCGGACCTGGCCGTCGAAGCCCTCGACGACGCCCTGGGACACGGGCTGCTCGGGGTGGAGATCTCCAGTCACGCACCGGGGCGCGAGCTGTCCGACCCGGCGTACGAACCGCTGTGGGCCCGGGCGGAGGAGAGCGGCGCGGTGCTGTTCCTGCACCCCTTCGGGTGCACGCTCGATGAGCGCCTGGACCGGTGGTACCTGTCCAACACCGTCGGCCAGCCCACGGAGAACGCGGTCGCGCTCTCCCATCTCATCTTCTCCGGGGTGCTCGACCGCCACCCGGGGCTGAAGGTGATCGCGGCCCACGGCGGCGGCTATCTGCCCACCCACATCGGACGCTCCGACCACGCCTGGTCCACGCGCTCCGACGCGGGAGCCGGCTGCGCCCACCTGCCCAGCAGCTACCTCAGGCGCCTGTACTTCGACTCACTCGTCCATGACCCGCACGTGCTGCGCGAGTTGGTCCGTGCCGCCGGGGCCGACCGGGTGCTCCTCGGCTCGGACTTCCCGTTCGACATGGGCAGCGAGGACCCGGTCGGCGCGCTGCGCGCCGCACGGCTCACCGATTCCGATTTCCACGCCGTCCGGGGCGGCAATGCCGCCGCCCTCCTCCGGAAGGACTGACCTCATGCGCCTGCTCACTCATCTGCGCCACGTGGACCTGGCCGTACCCGACTACGACAAGCAGCTCGACTTCTACGCCGGGGTGTGGGGCCTGACCAAGGTCGCCGAGGACTCCGGGATCTCGTTCCTCGCCGCCGAGGGCTCCCCCGAGAGTTACGTCGTACGGCTGCGCAGGGCCGAGGAGAAGCGTCTCGACCTCGTCTCCTACGGCGCCGCGAACCCGGCCGACGTGGACACCCTCGCCGAGCGGCTGCTCGCCGGCGGCGTGGAGCTGGTCAGCCGGCCCGGAAAGGTGGACACCCCGGGCGGCGGGTACGGCTTCCGCTTCTTCGACGTCGACGGCCGCACCATCGAGGTCTCCGCCGATGTCGACGTCCGGCAGCACAGGAAGATCGAGGAGAAGGAGGCCATCCCGGTCAAGCTGTCCCACGTCGTCCTCAACTCCCCCGACCTGAACCGCACTCGGGCGTGGTACGAGCGGCACCTCGGCTTCGCGCTCTCCGACACGCTCAGTTCCCCGCACATGGGCGAGGTCATGCACTTCATGCGGATCAGCAACCAGCACCACTCGATGGCCATCGCCCAGGGCCCGCACACCGCCCTGCACCACGTCTCCTTCGAGATGCGCGGCATCGACGAGTACATGCGCGGCTCCGGCCGGGTCATGCGGGCCGGTTTCAAGAAGATCTGGGGCCCCGGCCGGCACCTGGCGGGCGACAACACCTTCACGTACTTCCTCGACCCGCACGGAAACACCGTGGAGTACACGACGGAGCTGGAGAATCTCGACGAGGACACCTGGCACCCGCACGTCTACGACTTCTCCAGGCCCGAGGTCACCGACCAGTGGGGCACCGCCAACGCGATGAACGAGATCGTCGCCAAGGAGTCCTTCAACGACCCCGACCGCGGTGTGTTCGTCGCCCCGCCCGTCTGATCCCCCCGCCCCTGTCCTCCAGGAGCCCTGTCATGCGTTTCGCCTCCTACGAGCATCAGCACCGCCACCGAGTGGCCGTCGTGGAGGAGGACGGCACCCTCTTCCCGCTGCCGGGCGTCTCCTCGCTCACCGCGCTGCTCCGGGAGACCGACGGCCTTCCCGGACTGCTTGCCGCGGGTGCGGCGGCACTCGACGCGCCGGCGGGTCCGCAGGTGTCGCAGGTGCGGCTGCTTCCGCCCCTCCAGCCCTCCTCCATACGGGACTTCGTGACGTTCGAGGAGCACGTCGAGGGGGTACGCCGGTCCGTCGACGGCGTGGCGGGCGTGCCCGAGCAGTGGTACGCGGCGCCGACGTTCTACTTCACCAATCCGCACGCGGTCTACGGCCCCGGCCAGGACGTGCCCGTGCCTCCCGGCTCGGCGGTCCTGGACTTCGAACTCGAGGTCGGTGCGGTCATCGGCCGGGAGGGCCGTGACCTCACCCCGGAGCAGGCCCGCGACCACATCGTCGGGTACACGGTCTTCAACGACTGGTCCGCACGCGACCTGCAGTCGGCGGAGATGAAGGTCGGCCTCGGTCCCTGCAAGGGCAAGGACACCGCGACCACCCTGGGGCCCTACCTGGTCACCGCCGACGAACTGGAGCCGTTCCGGGACGTGGACGGCTTCCTGCGTCTGGCGCTCACCGCGGAGATCAACGGTGTGACGGTCGGCACGGACCTGCTGTCCAACATGAGCTGGACGTTCGAGGAGATGACCGCCTACGCGTCCCGCGGCACCCGTGTCGTGCCGGGCGACGTCCTCGGGTCGGGGACCTGCGGCAACGGCGGCTGCCTCGCGGAACTCTGGGGCCTGCGCGGCGAGCGGACGCCGCCTCCCCTGCGACCGGGTGACACCGTCAGCCTGACCGTCGAGGGCCTCTCCACACTCACCAGCACCGTCGTCCCCGGTACGGTGCCCCACCCCCTGCCGGCAGGCCGGCGCCGGGGCCGGGAACGGCCGGGAGACGGATACTGACGTCATGACACCCGGGCCGGGCCCGGTGACAGCTCACGTGAGCGAGGGCGGAGCCACGGGCGCCCGGCGCGTCGTCCCCGTTCACCGGGACGACTTCTTCCGCCCCGTCGACCGCCCGCCGCGGCCGTTCCGTGCCTTCCTCGACGACTTCACGGCCACCATGGCCTTCCTGATCGCAAGGCCGCACCCGAGGGGGTCGCCCTGGCTCTGCCCGTGCTGGGCCACCGGGCCGGCTCAGGCCCCTGTTTCGCGGGCATCACGCCCCGGGGCGGCTCGCACCACCGTGCCGCAGCACTTCGCCGAGTGCCGCCACCCCCTCGGCGATGTCCGAGGGTGTGCTCGCCGCGTAGCCGAGGACCAGTCCCGGGCGGTGGGGCCGCTGGCTGTGCCACGACAAGGGGTGCACCTTCACGTCACGGTCCAGCGCCATGGCCGCGATCTCCGTGTCGGCGAACTCGGCGTCGAAGGTGATCGTCAGGTGCAGACCGGCCGCGGCGCCGTGCACGGTCGCGCTCGGCAGGTGGGCGCCGATGGCTTCGATCATGGCGTCCCTGCGGTGGCGGTGATGCCTGCGCAGGTGGCGCAGTTGGCGTTCCATCGCACCTGATTCCATGAACCGGGCCAGTACGAGTTGCGGCAGGGCGGCGTTGCCGAGGTCGGCGAAGCGTTTGGCGTCCACCAGCGCTTCGCGGTACTTCGGCGGGGCGAGCACCCATCCGATGCGCAGGGCCGGTGCGAGGAGCTTCGAGACGCTTCCGGCGTAGAAGACGTTCTCGGGCAGCACGGACCGCAGTGCGGGCACCGGTGTCCGGTCGTAGCGGTGCTCGGCATCGTAGTCGTCCTCGATGATCAGTCCGCCGTGTTCGCGGGCCCAGCACGTCAGTTCGCTGCGCCGGCTGCCCCGGAGGACGACGCCGGTGGGGAACTGGTGGGCGGGTGTGAGGAGTACGGCCGGCGCACCCGTGGCGCGCAGCTCATCGACGCGTACGCCTTCGGAGTCGACTGCTACGGGCGGGGTGTCCAGCCGGCAGTTGTGCAGATGCTGACGGGCTCCGAGGGAACCGGGATCCTCCACGGCTATCGCGGAGATGCCGTCGTCGCGCAGCACCCGTCCGAGGAGCGTGAGCGTCTGGGCGGTGCCCGCGACGATGAGGACCTCGTCGGGGTCCGCCCTGATGCCGCGGTTCCGGGCGATCCAGTGGGCGATGGCCAGGCGAAGCGCCGGCGTGCCGCGTGGGTCTCCGTACCCGAGGTCGGATGCCGCGAGGTGGTCGAGGACACGGCGTTCGGTACGCAGCCACGCCGCTCGCGGGAACGCGGCGAGGTCGGGGAGCCCCGGGGAGAGGTCGATGCGCGCCCGGGCCCTGCGCATCGTGTCGAAGATCTCCGTGCCGGGCGCCGCGGTGAACACGGAACGCGGTGACGGCGGACCGGCCGGTATGGCGGAACCGGTCGCCCTCGTCACCGGCGCGGGGGCACCGACAACGATCGTTCCGTTCCGTCCCCGTCCGTCCAAGTGCCCGTCCTCGACCAGGCGTTGGTACGCCTCGGTGACCACGCCGCGCGATACGCCCAGTTCACCGGCCAGGACCCTGGTGGCCGGCAGCCTGCTGCCCACCGGCAGGCGGCCGTCCGCCAGAGCGCGCCGGATCTGCCGGGCCAGCCAGTCGGACTTCCCGCCTCCCGGGGCCTCGTCGATGGCCAGATGAAGGAAGTCGGCCCCGGGCGTTATGGCCCCACCGGGAGCATCCTCATTGGATCTGTTCATCGGACCATTGTGGGCACAGAGTGGGGCCATGAACACAGCCACGACCCCTTCCGCCCCTGTGCCGGCGGGCGACTACGTGCACGGCTACTCGCCGCGGGAGGGACGGCGGTTGGGCGACCAGGCGGACGTACTGGCCCAGTTGCTGCACGCCGGCACGGCCTACCCCGCGGGCAGCCGGGTGCTGGAGCTCGGATGCGGGATCGGCGCCCAGACCGTCCATCTGCTCCGGTCGAGCCCCCGGGCGCACATTGTCGCGGTCGACCGGTCCGAGGAGTCCCTCGCGCGGGCCCGCACCCGTGTCGCAGGGTCTGCGCCAAACGCCCAGGTGGAGTGGCGCAGCGCCGACGTGTACGACCTGCCCTTCGCCGACGCGGAGTTCGACCATGTCTTCGTGTGCTTCGTCCTGGAACACCTGGCGGATCCCCGGCGGGCACTGACCGGACTGCGGCGTGTGCTGCGGCCCGGAGGCACCATCACGGTGATCGAGGGGGACCACGGCTCGGCGTTCTTCCACCCCGACAGCGCGTTGGCCCGCGCCGCGATCGACTGCCAGGTTCGCCTCCAGGCGTCGGCCGGAGGTGACGCGCAGCTCGGCCGGCGGGTCCAGCCGCTGCTGGCCGGCGCCGGATTCGACGAGGTCGCGGTCCGCCCGCTCACCGTCTATGCCGACGGAACCCTGCCCGCCCTGGTCGAAGGCTTCACCCGCAACACCTTCATCGCCATGATCGCGTCCGTCCGTGACAAGGCGTTGGCCGCTTCACTCACCACCACCGCCGAGTGGGAGCAGGGGATCGCCGACCTGCGCCGCACCGCCGAGCACGACGGAACGTTCCACTACACGTTCTTCAAAGGCGTCGCCGTGAATCCACCGTCCCGGGACGGGAACTGACCGGACCGGGATACCGGATCAAGGGCGGGGGTGCGGACGTTCCGCGGCCGGCCATGCGGTGTCGTCGATGGTCAGGAACGGCTCACCGGCCACGGCCACCGGTGTGAGTCCGGTGAAGGCCATGACATCCCGGTGCAGGTGGGACTGGTCGAAGTAGCCGCCCTCTGCAGCGACTTGAACAGCCCCTTCACCTGCGACCAGCCGGTGGGCGGCATGGTCGAATCGGACCAGCTGGGCGGCACGTTTGGGCGGCATGCCGAGCTGCGCGTGGAACCGCGACCACAGTCGCTTGCGGCTCCATCCGAGCTCGCCGGCCAGCGCGCCGATCCGGACGAGACCTCGGCCGGCGACGATCCGGTCCCAGGCATGGGCCACCTCGGGATCCACCGGTGACCGCGCGTCGCTTCGTCGGGCCAGCAACGCGTCCGTCAACGCGAAGCGCTCCTCCCACGAGGAGGCTTCGCCCAACTGCTCACGAATCCTTGCCGCGTCCCGGCCCCACAGGTCGTCGAGGACCACCATCGCACCGGCCACGTCAACCGGGGACACGCCAAGAACCGCGCGTGCGACCACCGGGGACAGGCGCACCTGCACGCACTCCACCCGCGTGCCCCACGCCCGTACCGCACCTCCGTCGCCGAACCCTGGCCCGGCGACGACACTCCCCCGGTGCCGCCGCCCTGCGCCGTCGTCCACGACGGCCCGGCACGCACCGACCTCGAGGACCAGCATCACGGCCGGACGCGGGACCACCCGCAGGCCGCCCGCCAGCCGGCCGGGGACACCGAAGCCGGCCATGTCCGCCCCGGCGACCCTGCCGGGCCGCCGGGGACGTGCGACATCCCAGGCGGCCGGGTCGCCGCCTTCACTCCCGGTCGGCGTCATGGGCAGATGCTACGCGGACCGGGGCGGTCACGGGCGGGGCTCAGGCACCGCCGGAGCCCCGCCGGGGTCAGCTGGTGGGGAAGTTGTCGGGGGTGCTGATCCTGCTCTTGAGCAGCGTCCCCGATTCGGTCAGCACGCCACTGCTGCTGTAGTCACTGCCGTCGCAGGTGCCGGGCTGGAGCGCCGCGCTGCTCTCGGGAGCGTCCGAGTAGGTCCAGTTCGCGTAGCCGATCTTGAGCTGGTCGAGGAGGTCCAGCCAGGCCGTGGTGCTCGCCCGGTCCAGCGCCCCGCCACCCGTGGCACTCACCGTTCCGAACTCGGTCACGAAAAGGGGCAGTTGGGAGGACGCCCGGCTCACCGCGGCACGGTAGGAGTCCTTGTGGCTCGCGGCGTAGAAATGGAACGCGTACATGATGTTGGTGGCGTTGACGGGGTTGCTGACGACCTCGCTCTCACTGGAGCCGTCCGACACTCCCAGGGACGACCAGCCGCGGGTCCCGACGATGACGACCGCGTCCGGGTCGGCGGCACGGATCACCGGGATGACCTGCTCGGCATAGTTCTTGATGCCCGTCCAGCTCACACCGTTCGGCTCGTTGGCGATCTCGTAGATCACGTTCTTCTTGCCGGCGTTGCGGGCCGCGACGGAGGCGAAGAACGTCTTGGCGCGGTCGAGGTTGTAGTTCGGGTCGCCCGGCGTCAGGGTGTGGAAGTCGATCAGCGCGTACATGCCCCGCGCCTCGGCCATGTCGACCAGGCCGTTCACACGGCTGGTGAATCCCGCGGGGTCGGTCTCGTAACCGTCCTCCTGCACATACATGGCGACGCGCAGCAGGTCCGCCTTCCAGTCGTTGGCCAGCGCGTCCACGGATGCGTTGTTGTAGCACTGACTGAACCACTGGATGCCGTGCGTGCTCATGCCCCGCAGCTGTACGGGACGGTCGTACTGATTGCACAGGTGGACGCCGCAGACGTGGACCTGCCCGTTGATGCCCACGGGGGTGCCGTCGTCACCCGGCTCGGGGTCGGGGTCGGGTGACGGGGTCCCGTCGACGGAGCCGGTGCAGGCGACGCCGTTGAGCTTGAACGCCGTCGGCTTCGGGTTGGCACCCGTGAAGGAACCCACCAGCCCCACGTCAGCCGTCGCGCCCGTGTTCAGGGTGCGGTTCCAGTCGATGCCGACGGCGGTGACCGTGGAACCGGACTGCGACCAGGTGGCGTTCCACCCCTGGACGAGCTTCTGCCCCGCGTCCGGCATGGCGATGTCGAGCGTCCAGCCGGAGACCGGTGCACCCAGGTTGGTGACCTTCACACCGGCCTGGAAGCCGCCCTGCCACTGGCTGGTGACCGTGTAGTCGACCTTGCATCCGGCGGCAGCCACCGCCTGGGGGCCGTACAGGGCCGTGAGGCCCAGGATCGTCGCGCAGGTCGCCAGTAGAGCCAGAAGGCGTTTCACAGCAGTCCTCCTCGTACGAAGGGGAAACGGCGGGTCGGGAGCGCTCCCGAAGAGCGTCGGCCGCAGAACGCCGGTCCCGCTGATGGATGGAAACGGCCTCGACATGGGCCGGGTCGGCCAGTAGTCGTCGCGCGGTCATCCCGCAGGCCCGATCGCTCCGAGACGTCGAGTCCGGTGGGACGCAACGGAGTTGGGAGCGCTCCCAATCTCGGGGGACGTGAGACGCGCCGTCAAGCCGTTGGACAGGATTCGCCACCGTTGCCGCCTTCACGGACGGCAGACCTCGCCCCGCGATCACCGGAGCCCTGCGGGAATGCGAGCCGCGCGGACGGGATGCGACGCGGGAGCCGGGCAGCTGCGGCCGCACCGGCGATCACGGAAGCGAGCAGCGCTTCCTCTCAAGTCCCCACCGTCCCGCCATCGTTGCGCGGACTCCCTCTTCTCCGCCATTATCCGGGCCGGACACCCTCCGGGCCGTAAGATCGGATCTCTTGGGGGTGGGAGCATGCTGAAGCGAGGTTCCGGCACACCGACGCTGGAGGAAGTGGCCGCGCTTGCCGGAGTGGGGCGGGGCACGGTCTCCCGGGTGATCAACAACGCGTCGGGCGTCAAGGCGTCCACACGCCGTGCCGTGCAGCGCGCCATCGACGAACTGGACTACGTCCCCAACCTCGCCGCGCGCTCACTGGCCGGCCGGCGCGCGGACGCCGTCGCACTGGTGATGACGAAGACGGACTGGCGGCTGTTCGGCGAACCGTTCTTCTCGGAGGTCGTACGTGCGGTCGGGGACGCCCTGACCGAGGCGGACGTGCAACTGCTGCTCACGCTCGTCCGCACGGACGCCGAGCGGCAGCGGCTCGTGAAGTACGTGCGCGGCGGGCGGATCGACGGGGCGCTGCTCATGTCCGTGCGCGCCGAGGACCGGCTGCCGGACATGCTCGCCGACGCCGGACTTCCCACGGTGCTGCTCGGCCGACGCTCGGACGAGGAACGGGTGACCTATGTGGACGCGGACAACGTGGGCGGCGCGCGGGCCGCGGTCGCCCATCTGACGCGCGGCGGACGGAAGTCCATCGCCGCGATCACGGGCCCGCCCGAGATGTACGCCTCCCGGTGCAGGCTGCGCGGCTACCGGGAGGCGCTGCGCGACGCCGGGCTCGACGAGGTGCAGTCCCTGGTCGTACAGGGGGACTTCAGCGAGGTCAGCGGACGGCGGGCGATGACCGGGCTCATCAAGCGGCACCCGGAGGTCGACGGCGTCTTCGCCTCGTCGGACAGCATGGCCGCCGGGGCGGTGACCGCCCTGCACACGGCGGGGCGCCGGGTCCCGCAGGATGTGGCGGTGATCGGCTTCGACGACTTCGAGCTGGCCGAGCAGACCGAACCGCGGCTGACGACGGTCCGCCAGCCGATGGAGGAGATCGGCCGGACCATGGTGCGGCTGCTGCTGGAGGAGATGGACCAGCCGCAGGTCGCGTGGCGCCATGTGATCCTGCGGACGCAGCTGGTGGTGCGCGAGTCGGCCTGAGGCCTCTCGCACACCACGGCGGCGGCCCTGACCACCGGGCCCGCGACCGGTACGTCCCGAGCGGCGGCGACCGGCTCAGGGAGCGCTCCCAGAGCAACGGAGCGCCGCGCAACCCCCGTTGCGTCGGTGCTCCCCAACGCGCCCCCCTGGCCTGCCGCTTCGGAATCCGTTCCACGCATTCCGTCCGATGGGTTGTCAGGGACACGGCGACGCTCTTACAGTCCCCTACTAACCAAGCATGGGAGCGCTCCCACCCATGGCAGGCCGGTTGCGTGCTTCCGTGACCGCACCGACCACGGACCACCACGGCCGCACCCGCACCCCATCAACACCCCGCAGGAGACAGACCCCACCGGAAGACAACCCCCGCACAGGCACAGGAGACACCATGACCCGAAGCAGGAAACAACTTGCCTCCCTGGCAACGGTGCTCGCGACGCTGTTCGGCGCCATCGCCCTGGCCTTATTCGGCCAGGGCAACGCGCAGGCGCACGGTGTGACGATGACGCCGGGCTCGCGCACCTATCTCTGCTGGCTGGACGCCAAGACCAGCACCGGATCCCTGGACCCGACCAACCCGGCGTGCAAGGCCGCACTCAACGAGAGCGGCCCGAACTCGCTGTACAACTGGTTCGCCGTACTCGACTCCAACGCCGGTGGACGGGGGGCGGGTTACGTCCCGGACGGGAAGCTGTGCAGCGCCGGTGACCGGTCGCCGTACGACTTCACCGGATACAACGCCGCGCGCTCCGACTGGCCCCGGACGCACCTGACGTCCGGGAACACGATCCAGGTCCAGCACAGCAACTGGGCGGCGCATCCGGGCTCCTTCCGGGTGTACCTGTCGAAGCCCGGCTACTCGCCGAGCACCGAACTGGGCTGGGACGACCTGGAGCTGATCGACACCGTCACCAACCCGCCCGCGACGGGCTCACCGGGTACCGACGGAGGTCACTACTACTGGGACACGGCCCTGCCTTCGGGCCGCTCCGGTGACGCGGTGATGTTCATCCAGTGGGTGCGCTCGGACAGCCAGGAGAACTTCTTCTCCTGCTCCGACGTCGTCTTCGACGGCGGCAACGGTGAGGTGACCGGCATCCGCGGCTCGGGCAGCACGCCGACTCCGGACCCGACCGACCCGACTCCGACCCCCACACCGACCGACCCGCACACCGGGTGCATGGCCGTCTACAGCGTCACCAGCTCCTGGGGCGGCGGCTTCCAGGGGTCCGTCGAGGTCATGAACCACGGCACGACGGCGCTCAATGGCTGGGCCGTGCAGTGGACACCCGGCGCGGGAACCACCATCAGCAGTGCGTGGAACGGTGCGCTGACCACGGGGTCCGACGGCGCGCTCACGGTCAGGAACGTCGACTACAACCGGACCGTCCCACCGGACGGCAGCGTCACCTTCGGGTTCACGGCGACATCGACCGGCAACAACTTCCCGGTCGGCTCGATCGGCTGCGTCAACCCGTAGCGGACGATGCGCGCGGTGCCGGTTCCCGCAACGTGCGGGGCCGGCACCGTCGTACGGCCAGGACCCGGGCGACCTTCCCCTCGGCTCGGTATCGATACGGGATCCGGGCGTGGCCGGTCAGGCCGCCTCTGCGGGGATCCGCGCCGTGCGCAGGACGTGTTCACCGGGCCCCAGCGGAAGGGGGGCGCGGCCCGGGAGTTCGGCGGTCGCCGTGCAGCCGTCCGGCACCGTGATGCGGGCCGTCATGCCGGTGGCGGCGAGTTCCCAGGACAGTGACGCGGTGCCGTAGGGCGTCTCGTGGCGCGTCGTGGCCCAGGTGATGCCACCGCCGGGGCGAGGACGGAAGGCGATGCTCCGGTAGCCGGGGGCGGTGATACCGCCGACGGTCCGGTGCAGCCAATCGGCGACGGCGCCGAGGGCGTAGTGGTTGAAGGAGGTCATGCCGCCCGGGTTGAGGGTGCCGTCGGGGCGCAGGCTGTCCCAGCGCGACGTCGGTGCGCCATGAGTCGAGCAGTCCGGAGCAGTCGTGGAGGAAGCTCGACGTGGGGGCGAAGACCTGGATGTATACGGTCCAGCCGAGGCGTTCGTCGCGCTGGGGGCAGTCGGTGGGCAGGTCGACGAAGTTGCCGCGCATGCTCCACACGACGTTCTCGTGCAGGCGGTTGACCAGGGGGTCACTGCACTCGAACCAACCGGTGCGGCGCATGTCGGTGGGGTGGACGCGCGCGGTGACCATGCCGGGCGTCAGTTGGCCGGGCCGACCAGTGATCTCGGCGTAGCGGAAACCGTGGAGGGTGAAGCGGGGCACCCAGGTGAGTGGTCCCGCCCCGGAAGGGATCAGGGTGTCGGTGGAGTGCGCCTCGCGCAGCGGGCGGGTGGCCGGTTCGCCGTCCTGGAGGACCTCGGCATGCCGGAGGGTGAGGGTGGTGCCGGCCGGGCCGTCGACGGTGGCACGGAGGCGGCCGACGAGATTCTGGATCACGGGTGCCCGTGCGGACGGCAGTCCGCTCCCCCGTGCCGGCGCGGGACGGCGTGGCCCAGTCGGGGTCGTGGAGGCGGGCGTCGAAGGTCTCCCCCTCGTACAGACCGCTGGTGAGAATCGGTCCGGGTGCGGCGGTACAGGTTCCGTCCGTGGCGACGAGGCGTGTGGTGCCGTCCTCGTACGTCATCTCCAGCTGCGGGCTGGCCCCGTCGTCAGAAGCCCGCGTGGGCCGCGGGTGCGCCGGCCATGCCGCGGCCCACCCGTGCGGTCGTTTCACGGAGCCAGATATGTGCGGCGTCGTGCGTGTGCACGGGATGCCACCAGAGCGCCTCCCTCAGCGGGACCGCCTCGTACGGCGGCTCGACCACGTGGACTGCGGCGAGCGGAGCGAGAAGGCGGGCGAGGCGGGCCTGGATCAGGGTGATGCGCTGGGTGCGCTCCACGAGCATGGGCAGCAGCTGGAAGTTGTCGACGGAGACCTCCACGCGCGGCTCGATTCCGAGCATGCCGAGCTGGCGAACCGCCGGGGCGTCGTAGGTCCGTTGGTAGGTCACCCACGGCAGTCGCCCGAGATCCTCCCGGGTGAGCCGGTCGCCGACGCTCGGGTGGTCGTCGGCGACGAGGAACACCCATCGGTCCTCGTAGAGGTCGGTGGCGGGAAAGTCGCTGATGACACCGTGTGGCATGAGGAGTCCGTCGGTGGTGCTGAGCAGGGTGGCCGTCTCTTCGACCACGGTGGTCGGGGTCTGAGTGAAACGCAGCCGGATTCCTGGAGCCTCCTCGTGCACGACCCTGGCGAGTTCCGCACCGAACACGGCGACCGCGTAGTCGGACGCCACGATCTTGAACTCGCGCGTCTCGCTCACCGGATCGAACGCGGCCTGGCTGGCGAAGAGCCGTTCCATCACCTCGTAGGCAGTGGCGGTGCGGGCCAGCAGGACCTGCCCGAGTGCGGTGAGCTCGTAGTGGCCGCCCACGCGGGCGAGCAGGTCGTCGTCGAAATGGCGGCGCAGCCGGGCCAGGGCAGCGCTCATCGCGGGCTGGCTCAGCCCGACACGCTGACCGGCGCGGGTCACGTTGCGCTCTTCGAGAAGAGCGCGAAGAGCGACGACAAGGTTCAGATCCAGGCGGGCCAGATTCACGGGCTTCCCTCTGCGGTAGGGCACCGACCGGCAGGTATACAACACGCGGATGGAAGCCATCCACAGAATCAATTTCCCTGATCATCGGTGCGGGGTCCAGATTAGTCCCACCGCAATCAGGAGGACACGTTCGTGAAACCCGTACCGCACCCCATGGCACTGGACGGCAAGGTCGTCGTCGTCACCGGCGCGGCCCGCGGCCAGGGTGCGGCCGAGGCCGCCGCCCTGGCCCGCGAAGGGGCCCAGGTCATCGCGACCGATCTGGAACCCGTGGGCGGCTGCCGCGGCCTGGACGTCACCAGCGAGAAGGACTGGACGGAACTCGCCGCCGAGCTGCGGGAGACGTACGGACACGTACACGGGCTGGTCAACAACGCCGGCATCACGTGGCGCGCCCGCGTCGGTGACGTGCGCCCCGAGGACATGGCGCGCGTCCACGCGGTCAACGTCACCGGCCCGCTCCTCGGCATTCAGCACCTGACGCCCCTGATGCCGCCGGGTTCCTCCATCGTGAACGTGGGCTCCTCGGCGGCCCTCACCGCCCACTACCCGGTCGCCTACACGACCAGCAAGTGGGCCCTTCGGGGTCTCTCGAAGACGGCGGCACTGGAGCTCGGACCCCGTGGGATCCGAGTCAACACGATCCACCCCGGCTACATCGAGACCGAGATGACCGCCTCCGCCTCTCCCGCCTTCCGGGAGACGAACATCCGCGAGACCCCGCTGGGGCGGACCGGAACCGTCGAGGAGGTTGCGCCACTGGTCGTCTTCCTGCTGTCCGACCGGTCGTCGTTCATCACCGGTGCCGAGATCCCCGTCGACGGCGGCCTCACGTCGCACGGCGGCGTCAAGTCCGTATCCGACGCCCTGCGCCCCGCCGGTCCGGGGTAGACGACCATGCCGCCGAGGCGGTCGACGACCTCCTCACACACCCGCAGAGCCACACGGCCGCCTGCCGGCCGCCCCGGATCTCCTCCGCCGCATCGTTGACTCCGAGGCCGCACCCTCGCCACATGATCCGTACACCAATGATTGCTCTGCGGATCACCGCGCGATGTTCTTGCCCGCCTTCCATCGGTGTCCTGCGCCCCCGACCAAGGAGGCCATATGTCCCTGACCCCTGCTCCACACCGCATCGCCGTAGTCGGCACCGTCCGGCGCACCGCGGTCGCCCCGCCCCAGCTCGTGATGATGGACGCCCTGAGCGGAGACCAGATCGCCTCGCTCGATCTGCGCGGCGCGGCGTACACCCGGCGCTTCACGTATCCCTACCTGGTCACCCACCGCACGGATCTGCACGCGGCACTCCTTTCGGCCTGCCAGGAACACCCTTCCGTGGGCCGTGTGTCAGCCGCCCGAAGCGGTGGCGAAGCACCGCCACCCGCTGGGCGACGACCGCCACCATCCGCCCGGCCGAACGCCGCAGCGCGGGCATCCTCCTCCGGACCAGCCCACGATCCAGGCGAAACCGCCCAGCAGCAGAGCGGCCGTCGTGAGCAGGAGGCGTGACCGTATGCGCGTACGCCCCGCGGTCCGCCGCTCTGCCGTCGGCTCCCCGCCCGTCCGCGTCTCGTGTGCCTCACCAGGAACCGGCCCGCCCGTCGAATCCGTCACGCACGCGTCCGCCGGTCCGCTCCCCGGTTCTCCCCCGGCCTTGCGGTCGCGGTGCGCCGCGGCCGCAAGGCCTGTGGCCAGCGCCCACAGGGTGTGGAGCTCGCGCAGTTCCTCCTTCGTCGCTCCGCACGCTCGGCCGAAGGCGAGGACATGCCCGAACGAAGCGGGCAGCCGGCCCGTACCGTAGCGATGGAGGGTGGACCTGCTGACTCCTGTGCTCCTCGCCAGTACGTCGTAGCTGACACCCGCACGGCACTTGAGTGCCCTGAGCCTGGCCGCCAACCGCTCGGCTTCCTCCGTGTGTCTCCCCATGACTCCCCCGTTTCGCCCCGCTCGGCCTGACGCTCTCGCGGCTCGGCTCGGCGCCCTCCGATGGCTGATGGCTGAGCCACTCCACCGTTCCAGTCCGTCGTCGGAGGCGACAACACCCTTTCCTCTGAGCGCAAAGGTCCAGATCAGCGTTGCCCCCGCCGGTACGGATCGGGCGCGGATCACCCCCGTGGCCACCCGCCCCGCTTCCGCGAACGCCACACGGCCGAGTGCGCAGTCGCCTTCGATACGGGGCCTGCGCCGGGCGGTTCGGGGCGGGCTCGTCCCGTCCCCGTCCCGGCGCGCCGCGGGAACACGTCGTCATCCCGGCAGCCCGCGTCCCACCGTCCCACGCGTCCCAGAATCCTTGTTCCGCCGGCGAGTTCGCTGCCAGCTTGGGTGCTGCCTGGACGTCACCCGACGTCCTCGAAACGAGGGGAATACCCACATGCGCCGGACTCGTTCGGTCTTCGCGACGCTCGCCGTCGCCGCAGCCGCAGCCGCCACGCTCGCCCTGCCCGGATCCGCGACTGCCGCCGCGCCGGCTCCCGCGGCAGTGACCGCCGGAGGGGTCTCCGTGCTGGGCGTCTGCAACTACTCGGGCTCTCACCCGGAGATCAGTTCAGGGGCCTCCGGCGCGGCCGTGTCCCACGCCCAGTGTCTGCTGCGGAACGTCTGGGGCTACAAGGACGTGGACGTCGACGGGCAGTTCGGCCCCACGACGCGGAAGTACGTGGTCAAGGCGCAGGGCGTCTGCGGCATCACCCAGGACGGCATCATCGGGCCGAAGACCTGGGACTGCCTGCACTGACCGGCCCGCTCGGGAGCGTCCCGGGGTGAGCCGGGGGACCGCTCGACAGCTCACCGTCGCCGCGCACGTCGAGGCGCAGGACTCTCCTGAGCACCCGCCCCGGACCGACAGCCGTTGGTCCGGGGCACCGCTGTGTCCGCGGGCTGAGCCGCCCGTCGATCTCCTGTTTATCGACGTTTCCTACGCTCCCGGGTGGCGGGCCCGCACCGAGGAAGGGCGCGCGTCGCGGAACAACGGGGGACCGACATGCTGCGTGTTCATTTCACCGACGCGGATCTGGCCAGAACCAGACTCGCGCCCGCGCCGGATCCGCTGTTCGAGATCGCCGCCACCCTCCACCGGCTGCAGTCCCGCAGAGGACGGTGGGCGTATGCGGGGTGGTACCGGGCAGCGCGGCTGCAGCTGCGGGAGGCAGGGCTGGAGCGGGCGTTGCAGAGCGTGCTGATGCCGCTGTATCCGAGGGCGGCCTACTTCCCGGACTTCCTCACGCCGTCCACCGCCGTCGAGGGGCTGGAAGCGGGGCTGGAGTCGGTCCTCGCCACACCGCCGCACCGGGTGGTGGCGGAGCTGGACCTGCTCGACCGGGTCGCCGGAGCGCCCCGGTGGTCCGGGCAGTTGGCCGGGCGCGAGGGGCGCATGGAGTTCGTGGGGATGCTGCGGGCGTACTTCGACGCCGTCGTCGTCCCCCACCAGGAGCAGGTGCGGGCGAGAATCGACGCCGAACGTGCGCTGCGCTCCCGGGGTTTCCTGGACGGCGGCGTGGAAGGCATGCTCGCCGGGCTCGGTCCGATGCTGCGCTGGCGCCCGCCCGTTCTGGAAGTCACCTATCCGCGCCAGACGGCGGACCGGGACCTGTATCTCAACGGCCGCGGGCTCACGCTCGTACCGTCGCACTTCAACTGGGGCGAGCCGGTCGCCTTCGCCGACCCGGGGCTGCCGCCGGTGATCTGGTACTCGCTGCTGCACGAACCCGCGCCCCGGGCCCCTGATGAGAGCGACCCGGAGCGGCCGCTGACCAGCCTCCTGGGGCGCGCCCGAGCCGTCGCGCTGCGGGCCGCGGCCGTGGGGGCGACGACGGGTGAGATAGCGCGGGCCGCCGGCATCTCGGCCTCCGCCGCGAGCCGGCACGCCACGGTGCTCCGCGACGCGGGCCTGATCACGACCGTCCGCAACGGGCCGGCCGTGCTGCACACACTGACCCCGGCGGGGGCGTCCGTGCTGCGGGCGCCCCGGGGCGCTCCCCGCTGAAGGCGGGGAGGCCGTCGTCAAGGAGTACGCGGTCCGGCCCACCCGTCCCCGCGCGGCTGCTGCGCCGCCGGTGGCAGGGCCAGGATCGGCCGCGCGGCTCAGGCGATGTCGATGACGGTGCGCAGTGCCTCACCGGTGTGCATCCGGCGGATCGCCTCGTTGATGCCCGTCAGCGGCACGCGATGGGTGATCATCGACTCCAGGTCGAGGCGGCCCGCGCGCCACAGAACCGAGGACCCGACCCTCGCGAGTACCTGGCGACGCACGACGGCCGACCCCACACCGACACTCGGACTCCCCCGCACGCGAGGCCGCGGAGGCCTCCCGTGCGGGGGTATCCGCGCGAGGCTTCACGCACCGGTCAGCACAACGAGCTTTCCGACAGCACGTCCTTGCTCCATGTCGGCGTGGGCCTGGCGGATGCCGTCGAGGGTGTACGTGTTGACCGGTCCCAGGCTGATGTCGCCCCCGGCGATCCCATCGAGGAAACGCTGCAGCACCGACGCGGGGAGGTCGGCGCTCTCGCCGCCGTACGCGGTCAGCCGTACACCCTTGGGCAGGTAACCGATGGGGTAGAAGTCGGGCACGATCCACTGGTTGGACAGCATCCCCGTGAAGCACACCGTCCCGTGCACACGGGTGGCGGCGAGCGTGTCGGGCAGTGTCGGGGTGCCGACCAGTTCGAGCGCCGCGTCGACGCCTTCGGGGAGGATCTCGCGGACGGCGTCCGCGATGTTCCCGTCGTCGATCAGCACGTGGTCCACACCGTGTTCCTCGAGCGCGCCGGCGCGGCCCGGGTTCCGGGTGGTCGACAGGACCCTCGCGCCGAGGTCCTTGGCGAGCGCCGCGGCGGCCAGTCCGACCGAGGAGGTGCCGCCGCGCACCAGGAGACTCTGACCGGCCCTCAGGTCCAGGCCCGTGGTCAGCGACCCGTACGCGGTCTGCAGGGTCTCGGGCACGGCGCCGATCACTTCCCAGGGCAGTGCGGACGCGAACGGGACGACCTGCCCCGTCGGAACAAGGCAGTACTGGGCGTAGCCGCCGTCGTACGTGCGCCCCATGCCGCCCATCATGGTCGCGACCTGCTGCCCGGGGCGGAGACCGCTGTCCGTGTCCGCCGGGTCGAGGCCGTCGACGACGCCGACCGCCTCGATGCCGGGAACGCGCGGGAAGACGACGCCTTCGGCCAGCCCGAGGCGGGTGTGCAGTTCGGAGCGGTTCAGGCCGAATGCCCTGACCGCGATCCGAACCCACCCGGGCCGGGTCGCCGGGACCGGCCGCTCGGTCACCACCAGGTTCTCCACCGGCCCGGGCCCGCTCAGGACCACTGCCCGCATCTTCTTCTCGTTCATGACTGCTCTCCTCGTCCCGTCGGGTCAGGGCGCCCGGTGCCGACTTGGTGAACATGGTGCGCGAGATCGGGCATCCGTACGTCAGGCGCACGGAAACGAACACCTCGCGGTACCGAACGGTGGACCCGCGCGACTTCCGCTCCCCCAGCCCGGCGGTAGCGGCCTCCGCCCGTCTGACCGGCGCACCGGCGCACCGGCGCACCGGCGGTCGCCTCTACGGGCGGTCCTGGACGGAGTGAGACACGGGCGTACCCCCGGCGTCCAGAACGGCCTGCTGCAGATAGTCGCGCAGCTGCCACACGTCGACGGCGTAGGATGCGGGGGCGACGTCGAGCGTCCGCCGCAGCCGCTCGGGCGTGAAGGCCAGATCGGCGGCGACTTCGTGGGGCGAAAGCCCGGTCAGCGCGAGGTTCTGGGCGAACTCCTCGCCCGTACGGTGCCGTTCGGCGGCGTTCAGTGTCAAGGATGACCTCCCTGTGCGGTGGTGCGGGCGAACGGGTTATGCGACCTCGATGTCGCCGGAGCGCGTCGGGACGGCGTCGAGGGCGGCGAGTGTGGCCTCGTCGAGGGCGATCGCGCCCGCGTCGGTGTTCGCCCGCAGGTGCTCAAGGTCGGAAGTGCCGGGGATGAGGAGGGTGTTCGGGGCGTGCTGGAGCAGCCAGGCCAGGCCGATCTGAGCGGGGGCGACACCCAGCGCCTGCGCGGCGGTGGCGACGGCGGGCTCCTCGGTGACCTTCGGCAGGCCTGCGTAGGCGCCGCCGAGCGGGAAGTACGGCACCCAGGCGATGTCCTCGGCGAGGCAGAGCCGCAGCATGTCCTCGTCGTCGCGCGACACCAGGCTGTAGGCGTTCTGCACACAGGCGATGCCCACGGGCAGGGCTCGGCGCAGTCCGTCGAGGGACACACTGCTGAGGCCGATGGCGCCGATCTTTCCCTCGTCCCGCAGGTCGGCCATGACGGCGAGCTGGTCGTCGAGGTCGACCACCTGATCGCCTTCGGGCCGCAGCCCGGGACCGTGGTCGGCGCGGCGCAGGTTGACGAGGGGAACCTGTTCGAGTCCGAGGCTCTTGAGGTTGTCCTCCACTCCCGCCCGCAGCTGTTCGGGCCGCTGGGCGAGACGCAAGGGGACGGGACCACCCTCGGCGGGTTCGGCGCCCACCTTGCTGACGACCAGGACGTCGTCCTCGGGGCGGAGCGCGGCGGCGATCACCTCGTTGACGAAGCCGTTGCCGTAGAACTGCGCGGTGTCGACGTGATCGATGCCGAGTTCGACGGCACGGCGCAGCAGTGCGACCGCGGCCTCGCGATCCGGCCTTCGCAGCTGCATGGCGCCGTAGCCGACACGGGAGACGGTGCGGCCCGCGAGCGTACCCGGCCCGCCGGCTCGTGCCGCTCCGGTGGCGGTGAGCTGGGGAGATCGAGCGGTGGACGTCATGACGGTCTCGCTCTCATGAGACGATGGAATGAAACGGAGAGACTCCGTTACCAACAACCGTAACACCAAACGGAGGGCCTCCGCTTTGGCTGCGTCAGACTCGCCACCCCCCGACGGCCCGGCGAAGGCGACCGGGCGGCCGGCGCGCGCGGATGCCCGGCGCAATCGCGAGCGGCTGCTCGAAGTCGCCCGCGACGCGTTCACCGCGAGCGACGGCCAAGCCCCCCTAGACGCCATCGCCCGCGAGGCAGGCGTCGGGATCGGCACGCTCTATCGCCACTTCCCCACCCGTGAGGCGCTCGTCGAGGCCATCTACGCGGCCGAACTCGACGCCGTCGTCACCAGCGCCCCCGCACTCCTGTCCACGCTGCCGCCCGAAGAGGCGCTGCGTGCGTGGATGGACCGCTATGCGGCGTTCTTCGCGGCCAAGCGCGGCATCTCCGACACCCTCCGCGCCGGCTGGGCCTCGGGCACCATCGCGACACCGGCCACCCGGGAACGGCTCACCGCGGCAATCGCGGTGATCCTCGACGCCGGGGCGCGGGCCGGTTCACTGCGGGCGGACGTCGAGCCGGACGAGGTCACGATGATGCTCCTCGGGGTGTTCCTGTCCACGACGGCCGCCAACAGCCCGGAGCTGACGGGTCGACTGCTGGACCTCTTGGTGGACGCCCTGCGACCGGTAAGGGAGGGGCGGCCGCGAGCCTGACACCGGCCTTGGCCTGCGGGCGCGGAGCGATGCACGATCAGGATCACCTGTTGCCATGTGTGCTTGCCGAAGACGATGGAGAAGTGGCTGTCGTCAAGTGAGAGGAACAGCAGACGTGGATGTGTACGAAGCCGTGGACAGTCGCCGGGCTGTGCGGGCGTTCAGCGACAAGCCGGTATCCAAGGACGTGCTCGCCCGCGTGCTGGCCGCAGCAACGCGGACTCCGTCGAGTGGAAACCTCCAGCCGTGGCATGTGTACGTCGTCACCGGCGAGCCCCTGGCCGAGCTGAAGAGGCGCGCAACAGCCAGGGCCCTGGCGGGAGACCCAGGGGATGCGCGGGAGTACCCGATGTACCCGGCCGAACTGACCTCGCCGTACACGGACCGCTTTTCCGCCGCGGCTGCTCAGCGGTACGAGTCGCTGGGGATCGAGCGCGACGACCCCGAGAGGCCCGTGAAGATCGCCGCCTTGAATGCGCAGGCGTTCGGGGCCCCCGTCGTGCTGTTCTGCTACCTCGACCGGGCGATGGGGCCGGGGCAGTGGGGGGACGCGGGGATGCACGTGCAGACGGTCATGCTGTTGCTGAGGGCGGAAGGCCTGCACAGCTGCCCCCAGGTGATGTGGACGATGTATCGCAAGACAGTCAGTCAGATCGTCGGAGCCGAAGACTGCCTCTCACTGTTCTGCGGTGTTGCGGTGGGGTTCGAGAAAGAAGGCGTGCCACGGCTGCGTACCGGGCGGGCGGACATGACGGAAACCGTGAGCTTCATCGGAGCGTGACCGGCCGTGTCGGTCCGGCAGCGGCGGGACGCCGGATGCTTCGAGGCTCTGCTGGAGGACACGATCGCGGAGGCGGCCGAGCGGCACCCGTTACGGAGACCGGGATTTCGTGCCCGGGACAGCAGGCATGTGCCTACGAACCTTCGTCCTTGCGGGGGGCGACCGGGAAGGACGCCTCGTCGCGGCCCGTGCCATCGGTGATCCACCACCTGTCCCCACCGAGAAGGGTCAGTTCCGCGCGGCCGTCGCGGTCCCAGTCGTGGGCGGCGAAGAGTCTGGCGCCTTCGGGGCCGTAGTCACCCGGCACGGACCGCTCGGTGGAGTGCCAGGGTTTCGATCCGAGGCCGTGCTCGGAGCCGCCCCGCAGCACCTCGATCCGCGCGTCCCCCGCCTCCTTTTTCCTGGTGAGCTGTACGGCCAGGTCGTCGCAGCCATCCCCGTTGAAGTCCCCGACGGCGAGCCCGGCGCCGAAGCCCTCCTTGAAGTCGCCACCGTCCATGGTGACCCACTTCCCCGGATCCTTCCCGTAGCGGACGCTGACCTGGCCGCGCCGGTGGGGTGTGTCGACCTCGTCGTAGCTGTCGACGAAGCTCCGGCCGATGGCGATGTCCTGTCGCCCGTCGCCGTCGAAGTCGCCGAAGACGACGTTCTCGCCCTCCGGCAGCCGCTCGGGTTCCTCGCTCAGGCCGCCGGCGGTACGGGCGCCCCCGGTGAACAGCAGGGGCGGATCCCACGGAGAGTCGTAGAGTGCGAGATCGGTGGCGCGGTCGTCGTTCGCGTCCCCCGCGACCAGGACCGGTGACGCGCCCTCGTGGACCGGGCTGGGGATCTCCACGGTCCTGACCGGGGCTCCGGAGCGCTTGAACGGTCCCTTGAGGACCACCAGTTGCCGCGCCTCGTTCGAGTCCCTGAACACCGCGAGGTCGGTGTGGCCGTCCCCGTCGAAGTCACCGGCGACCGGCGCGGTGTGGTACCCGCTGCCCGGCAGTGGCACACGCCCGTGCGCTCCGCCGGCCCGTGGGCCCTTGGGGCCTCCCCACAGGATCTGGGCGGCGCCGCTCACGACGAGGTCGGCGTGGCCGTCCTCATCCAGGTCGGCGACCGTCGGCTGCAACGGGTCGTCGCCCGTCTGGACGTCGCGCGGCACACCGAGGTCGTCGTGGGCGAAGACGGTCGTGCGGTCGGGGTCAGGACCGTGCTCGGAGCCGGGGACGACGAACAGGTCGAAGTTCTCCGTCTCGGAGATCTCGTGCACCAGATCGACGAAGCCGTCCCCGTCGAGGTCGGGGGCCGCGGGTGCGGCCTCGCGCGCGGAACCGACGGCCCGGCAGGGACTGTTGGGCACCGCACGCGCGCCGCCGGACGGCCGAAGGACGACGAACCCCACCACCGCCCCCACGACGAGGGAGGCCACCACGGCGTGCCACACGCGCACGTGGCGGAGGAGCGGACCGCCTGCTGTCGGAAAGTGCATCAGCCCACTTCACGGGCGTGGACGCGGCCCGCACAAGGAAACGGATCATTTCGTTACGGGGGTGATGCACGACGGTCCGCGGGCTTCGGTAGGTGACAGGTGGACCGGAGCGGATCACGGTGCTCGTCGCCGACGCCGTCGTCAAGGCCGCGGGCCGGGCCGGAAGGCCGACGATACGGATCTCATCCAAGCGGCCACAACGCTTGAGACGGTGCCCTGTTCACGTACTGGTCAGCGGGTGCGCCCGGCGAGCTCCCCCTGCGTGCCTCGAGGCCTCGAAGCCGACCGTGCACCGTCGGTTCGTCATCCGGTCCCGGACCGGAGCCCGGGGCCGGAAGCAGCACTGTGCTGTGACAGACGCCTCCGCCGGCTCACCCTGCACGACGCTGTCTCAGCTCGACGTCCTACGGACCGCCACCCACGCCGCGAAGTCCTCGATTCCGTCGATGAGCGCCTCGAACCGGAACGAGTGGAAGAGGTCGAAAGCATGGTGCGCGCCGGGCAGTTCGACGTACACGACGGGCGAGGTGGAGACGGAGCGCAGAGCCGTGACAAGCGCCCTGGGATTCCCGGTGTCCACCAACTCGTCCAGGTCCCCGTGTGCGATGAGGAACGGTGGCGCATCCGCCCGGACGAGGTTCACCGGCGAGGTCGCCGGGTCTCCGTCGAAGTACTCCGCGAGGAAGCCGTTGAGCGCGACGGCGGCGGTCACAGAGGTGTCCGCCTCCTCGAACCCGGGCTGATAGGCCGGCTCATTGGGGGTGAGCGCGGCCTGAGCCGCCATGTGCCCGCCTGCGGAGCTCCCCGCCACGAACACCTCCGCCCCGGGCGCCGCGCCGTACTCCGTTGCGTGTTCACGCGCCCAGGCGATGACCTTCTTCGCGTCGATCAGGTGGGCGGGATGCGGGAAGTCGGGCCGCAGCCGGTAGTTGGCGCTGATGCAGACCCAGCCCTGGCCGGCGAGCCGGTAGAGCAGAGGCAGCGACTGAGTGTCCTTCCGGCCCTGGTCGTAGTGGCCGCCGTGGAAGTGGATCATCACGGAGCCTCCCTCGGGGCGCGAGCGGTGGTGGTAGACGTCGAGGAGGTTGCGGCGGCCTCCGTCCCCGTAGCTGAGGTTGCCCACCCGCTTGACGTCACGGCGGCGGCGGAAGACGGGCCTGAGCAGGATGCGTGCCAGCGGTGGCCGGCGGCGCGTCCCCGTGCCGGCGCCGAGCGCGTCGTCCAGGGCGACCCGCACCACGGACGCCGCCCGCACCCCACGCAGGCCGACCACCACGAGCCCGGCAGCCGCGGCGGCTGCCACCCCGACGCTCACCCGGTCGGGGGTCGTGGCGATGTCGCCCTCCGCGTAGGCCAGCGCCGTCGATGCCACCAGCGCGTAGACAACGACGTGCGGGATCTCGTTGAAGACCAGGCCGAGCCGGTAGCTGAAGTAGAAGAGGGGTTGCGGCCCACGTATGCGAACCAGGCAGAACACCACGATCAGTACGGCCAGCACCACGGTCACCAGATAGCCCACAGCCACCACAACACCCCGTTCGACACTCGACCTGACAAGCCCCGTCCGTGATATCACGGACGGGATCACCCGGACTGGGTGAAGTCCCCCAGGCGAACGTGTAGTTGAGGTAGTCCGTCCAGACGGCAGGGGCGGGCGCAGACCAGCCTCCGAGCGGTGCTGACTCGGTTTTCCGAGATCTGTGAGAGTCGGCGGCACCCGCCCTGCGGAAGCGCCACGGGACATCCTCAGGCCGGGGCGGCTGAGGACACACGGTCGGCAGGCTTCAAGAACTGCCTGGCACCGCGCAGTGTGGTGCGCAGCTGTCCCTGAGTCCGTCGGCTGTCGAGGCGGACGTCGAGGGCTCCCGGTCCAGCGCTGTCGGCCCGCAGACCGGTGGGCAGACGGGAGGCGTCGAGACCGTCACGCTCGGCGATGAGGACGCCGAGGTCGTGGCGGCTCAGGGCGTCGGCCCCTGCGACATGGTGCATGCCTCTCGCGCCACTCGACGCCAGTTCCAGAACCGCGGCCGCCAGGTCCGAGACATGGACCGGACAGCGGATGTCGTCGGTGAACAGGGCGCCATCGACAGTGCCGTCGGCGAGCTGGTGCACCAGGCGCTCGTGCACGGAACGCCCGTGGCCGATGATCAGCGACGTGCGGGCGACGACAGCCGTCGGATGCACGGCGAGGACCCCGGTCTCCGCCGCGGCCTTGGCCGCGCCGTACGGAGTGACGGGGTCCGGGAGACACGCCTCGTCGTAGTGGACCCGGCCGACGCCGGAGAACACCGCGTCGGTGGACATGTGAACCATGCGGGTCCGGCGCTTCGCGGCCACGATCGCGAGCCGCAGCGGTCCTTCTGCCGTAACCGCCCAGTCGGCGCGGCCGCTCGATGCGTTGATGATGACGCGCGGGTCCACCTCGGCCATCACCGCCTCCAGACGTCCGGCGTCCCTCAGATCCAGGTGGCACCACGCGCCCGGGGAGGCGGCACCGGGCTCGGTCGCGTACGTCGCCACTGTCGTGTGCCCCGCCGCTCTCGCCTGCCGGACCAGCTCGGTCCCCAGAAAGCCGGAACCACCAACGACCAGAATTGTCATGCGCGTAACCGTAGCCCCGTGGGCCCCACGACGAAGGCCGTCACCCCGGCGTTCGGGCGACGGTATCGGCGGGCACGGCGCCACCCTCGGCAGGGCCTCCCGGCCGGCTGCGAACACCGCCGGGCCACCCCTGAGCCATCGCGGCGGGACCGGACGTCAGGCCTTGACGCCCAGCCCCCCGTACACGTTGATATCGGCGTCCGTGACGTCGTTGATGTCCTTGTACCGGACCTTCTCGATGTCTTCGAGGCCCGCCAGATAGGACTCCTCGGGCTGCTCCGGCACGGGAGCCGCGTGGTCAGCGCGCCAGTGGTGCACCGGGACGACCCCCGGCGCGGCGAGATCCAGCCCGGCCTCCGTGAAGAAGCGCCCGATGTCCTTGCGATTACGGAGCACGAACGTGAAACCCCGCTCCGTGTAAGTGCGTTGGACTGCCCGGATGTTCTCCGGGTTGAGGTCGTCGGTGAGGTGGCTGAGAACGAGTCGGCTGCCTGCGGGCAGCGCGTCCATCAGCTCGCGGACGATCGGATACGCCTCCTCGTCCTCGACGAAGTGCAGGATCGCGACGAGGCACAGCGCGATGGGGCGGCTGAAGTCCAGGGTCCGCTCGGCCTGTTCGAGGATCCGTGCCGGGCTCTTCAGGTCGGCGTCGACGTAGTCCGTACGTCCTTCGGGACCGCTGGTGAGGAGGGCGCGGGCGTGAGCGAGGACGACCGGATCGTTGTCGACGTAGACCACCCGCGTCTCGGGGGCGGTGCGCTGGGCGATCTGGTGCACGTTCTCCGCGGTCGGCAGGCCGGTGCCGATGTCGAGGAACTGGCGTATGCCGTCGTCCTTGGTCAGGGTGGTGACGGCGCGCCGCAGGAAGTCACGGTTGTGCCGTACGTCGAGGTAGCCGCGCGGGTTGGCGGCGAGCCCGGCGGCTGCCGCGTCGCGATCGGCGGGATAGTGATCCTTGCCGCCGAGGAAGACGTCGTAGACGCGGGCCGGGTGCGCCTTGCTGCTGTCCGTCCTCCTTCTCAGCTCTGCGGGATCCTGGCTGAGTGTGTCACCGGACATGTGTGCCTCCTGACAGAGCGAACCGGAGTGGTGGTCAACAACCTAACGCCCGGGGCGACGTGGCGGTTGGCGAGCGCCGTACGCTCCACCACGCGCACCGGTGCTGTCACGATGACGGTCGGCCGGGATCGGATATTCGGTTTTCTGTCCGCACCGTGAGGACACAAGATGGTGCGCATGACTTTGGCCACCCCCACGTTGCACACCGCTCGCCTGCGACTGCGCCCCTTCACCGACGCCGACGCGGATCACCTGTTCGCGCTGCACAGCAGCGCCTACGTGATGCGCTACTGGGACTCCCCACCGTGGAACGAACGGGCCCGCTCCCAGCGTTTCATTGCGATGTCCCGGAAGATGGCGGACGAAGGCACCGGAGCGCGGGTGGCCATCGACCGCGCATCCGACGGGACCTTTGTCGGCTGGTGCGGTCTGACCGGATGGAACCCGGACTACCGCAGCGCGTCGTTGGGCTACGTCCTCGACGAAGCGATGTGGGGCCACGGCTATGCGACGGAGGCCGCACGCTCCCTGCTGCAGTGGGCATTCGACGCACTGGACCTGAACCGGGTTCAGGCCGAGACCGATACACGCAACGCGGCTTCCGCCCGGGTCCTGGAGAAGGTCGGATTCATGCGCGAAGGGACGTTGCGGGAGGACTGCGTGGTGAACGGCGACGTGTCCGACTCGTGGGTGTTCGGATTGATCAGGCGCGAGTGGCGGCCGTCGTCCGGACCGGTTCCAGCCGGCGAAGCCGGGCGTTAGGTCCGGCCAGAGACAGCACCGAGGCGGAACCATCCTTGGCGCAAGAGGCGCGCGCGGACGGGCAAGGCTCCAACTGGCCGGCGGTGCGATGTCCGAGGCGGCAGCAGCAAACGGTCAGCATCCCTCCCACTTGGCGGACCTGGTCGGACCAGGCCCCACGCCGCCGCCCGGCCACCCTGGGAATCCCGGGCCTGTCACGCCGCCACGCTGCACCGGCAGCTCCTCAGTGAGAAGCAATCCGTTCAGAACGCTGAGCCGAGTTCGCCATCCGGTCAACGGTCAGGCACGACCGTTCGAATCCGACAGCCACCACACCCACGGTCCCAAGACCGCATCGACACGCTCCCGCGAAGCGCCACCCGGCCGTCGATCCGTGGTGCCCCCGCGAGGTCCGGGCGACTCCCCCAGCGGCCGGGCGTCCGCCAAGGACCCTCTGCCGCAGGACTGTGGGTGCGTTCCGAGACCGCGAGCAACAAGGAAGTGCGACAGAGCACGCGGGTCCCGTGGGCGCCCCTTGTTTTTACATACGGCCGTACGTATTCTTTTTTCATGCCTCTGACGAAGCTCACCGAGGAGTCCGATCCGTACTGCCTGCAGCCCCTGGACGCGGCGGCGCTACTGTTCGACGCCCCCTGGAGCCGATTCGCGGTGATCGGCGACAGTCTGTCGGCCGGCACCGGGGACCCGAGTCCCGGATATGAGGACGCGGGCTGGTCCACCAGAATGGCGGAGATCCTTCGGCGGGTGCGGCCGGATCTGGAGTATCTGAATACGGCCGAGGTCGGCGCGACCACGGAGCAGACCCTCGACAAGCAGATTGATCGCCTGGAGGAATTCGGCCCGGACCTGGTGCACCTGCCGTGCGGGGCGAACGACCTCGTGCGCCGGCAGCCGGACTTCGACCGGATCGAACAGGGGCTGCGGCGCATGTACGCCCTGGCGTCCAGGACCGGGGCCCAGTTGACCACTTTCACGCTGGGCCGGGCATACCTCGTTCCGGCGTTCTCGGACTGGGCGGAGCGAGTGGTCAGGGTCAACGACATCACCCGGGCACTGGCCGCCGAGTTCGGGGCCGTTCTCGTTGACATGTGGGACCACCCCGTCAACGCACGGAATGACCTGCTCAGCGAGGATCGCATTCACTTCTCGTCCTCGGGGCAGGCGGTGTTGGCGACCGAGATGGTGAAGGGGCTGGCTCACGTACTGAGCCGTACGCATCGTGACTGACCGCCGAGCACATTTCTCGCACTCGACCACGGTTCAGCGCTGCTGACGTCGGCCTGCGCCGCTCCGACTACGCGGATCGAACAGGTTACGATCGACCGTATGGGCAGTGCTGCGGAGTCGGTCGGCTCCCGAGCCGGCGGTACCGGATCGCGTTTGTCCCCGGCACCGGAGGGGATTCGGACGGAGGTCACGGACAAGCGTCTCCTGCGCGGCGCACGGACACGCGGGACGGTGCTCCGCCGGGCTGTCGACATCGCCTCGCTGGAGGGTCTCGGCGGAGTCAGCTTCGGTCGGCTCGCCGTCGATACAGGGCTCAGCAAGGCAGGGATTCAGACTCTCTTCAGAACGAAGGAGACCCTACAGCTCGCGACGGTGGAGTTCGCGCGCGAGATGTTCATCGACGCCGTGATCCGCCCGGCAAGGACAGCCCCCGCAGGCATCGCCCGTCTGCGCGCACTGCTGGACCGCTGGGTGGTCTACGCCGAGACCCCCCTGTTCGCAGGCGGGTGCTTCAGAGTGGCCAATCTCGCCGAGTTCGACAGCCGGGCCGGTCCGGTCCACGACGCACTGTTCCACGATCAGCGGGAGTGGCGCGAAGTCCTCGCCGCCGAACTGCGCAAGGCCGTGGAGTCCGGCGAGCTCGCCGGGCTCGATGTCGAGCTCACCGTCTTTCAGATCGACGCCCTGCTCTGCGCCGCCAACACCGCCCTGCAGTCGGGGGACGCGGAGGCCGTCGGCAAGGCGCGCCGCATCATCGATGGGCTGATGACGACTCCGCCCTGAAACCACCGGCAGCGAAGGCCGTGCGTGAAGCTGCAAGAGCGACCCCTGACCGGGACGGAGTCTGCGAACCCGTACGAGCGAGTGCAGTGACCTCGATCATCCGTCACCGATAGGCATGGGGGACGGCGGCAGCGCGCTTCGGCGTCGCGCACTGCCGCCGTCACCGGCCCATGTGAGGGGCCGGTCCCGCCACCGTCGCCCTCCGCGCCGATGACGGTGTCGAGCGGGTCACTCAGCTCGGGAGGACCCATTTCTGGTTGGCGCCGGTGCCGCAGGTCCACAGGTGCAGCCTGGTGCGGTCGGCGGAGGACACGCCCTCCGCGTCGAGGCACTTGCCGGACTGCGGATTGCGCAAGGTCCCATCGACCGCCGCGGCCCACTTCTGCGCCCCGGAACCGTTGCAGCCGTAGAGCTGGACCTTGGTCCCGTTCGCCGTACCACCCCCACTGACGTCCATGCACCTACCGAGCGACCGCAGCGTGCCATCCGTACCGACCGTCCACTTCTGCGCAGCCGTCTGATTGCACGTGTACAGCTGGATCTGCGTCCCGTCCGCCACCACACCGCCAGCGACATCGACACACTTGCCACCGATACCCGTGACAGCACCCTCCCGAGGCCCGGTCGCACCGCCGAGTTCCTTGATCCGGACGTTGCGGATGGACACGTCGTCGCCGTCCCCGTGGTTCTGCAGGCCGATATGGCCCTGCCGGAGGCTGCGGACGGGGTCGGTGTTGGTGAAGTCGTTGATCCGGCGGCCGTTGAGGAAGACCTGGACGCGCTCACCCTCGACCCGGATCTCATACGTGTTCCACTCCCCCGGCGGGTTCAGGGCCGCGTCACGGGCGGCCAGGTCGGCGGACTTGAAGCCGTACACGGAGCCCGTGGTGCGGTCGGGGGTGTCGGTGGCGTCGATCTGGATCTCGTAGCCGTTGTTGACGGCCGACCAGGGGTCGTCGGACGCGGGGAAGCCCACGAAGACACCGGAGTTGTCGTCGTCGGCCTGGCGCCAGTCGAGCTTCAGGGAGTACGAGGTGTACTCCTTCGCCTCGTACCAGAGGAGGCCGAGGCCGCCGCGGGAGGTCAAGGTGGCGTCGGATTCCGCGAACGAGCCCGGACCGGCCTGTTGCCAGCCGGTGGTTCCCGAGCTCCCGTAGAGCGTGGTGTAGCCGGTCTCCGGACGGCAGTCGGCCTCGGTCAGTTCGGCCGCCCAGCGAATGCCGCCGAGCAGATGCCGGCGGAACGCCGGGTCACCGTACGAGTCCTCGGTGTGACCGCCACCGGTGTAGAAGGCGCGACCGCCGGCGTAGTCCTTGCACCAGGCGATGGGGTGGTCACCGCTCATGCTGCCGCCGCTGTAGCTGGACTCGTCGAGGGAAGCAAGCACATGGGCCGACATGCGTGGATTGGTGCGGTAGTTGTACCACTCGTCCGTCCGCTGCCAGGTCGGGCCGAGATGGGCGGTGGCGTCATGGGCCCGGTCCTCCACCTTGACGGCGGCGGGCTGGACGGCCGGGTGCGACTGGAACAGGGCGCCGGCCAGGCCCGCGTACCAGCTCCAGTCGTATTCGGTGTCGGCCGCCGCGTGGACGCCGACATAGCCGCCGCCGGCTGCCAGGTATCCCTCGAAGGCGGTCTGCTGGGTGGCGTTGAGGACGTCACCTGTGGTGGAGAGGAAGACGACGGCCTCGTATCCGGCGAGGTTCGACGGAGTGAAGGCGGCCGCGTCCTCGGTCGCGGTGACCGTGAAGCTGTTGGCCGCGCCCAGCTCGCGCAGGGCGGTGATGCCTTCGTCGATGGAGGAGTGGCGGAAACCGACGGTCCTGGAGAAGACCAGCACGTCGTACGCGGGGTCAGCAGCGACGGCCGCCTTCGCCGGGGCGGATAACGAGCGGTCGAGGGCAGCGGGCTCGGGGGCGGCGGTCGCGACCGCCGCAGGCAGAGCAGCGACGCCGAGCAGACCCGATGCGGCCCAGCAGGCGAGGCGTCCGAGAGGTCGGACCGTTCTTCGGCTCATGGCAGGATCCACTTCTGGTTGGCGCCGGTGCCGCAGGTCCACAGGTGCAGCCTGGTCCGGTCGGCGGAGGACACGCCCTCCGCGTCGAGGCACTTGCCGGACTGCGGATTGCGGAGGGTTCCGTCAGCCCCCGGGGTCCACTTCTGCGCCCCGGAGCCATTGCAGCCGTAGAGCTGGACCTTGGTCCCGTTCGCCGTACCACCCCCACTGACGTCCATGCACTTACCGAGCGACCGCAGCGAGCTGTCCGTACCGACCGTCCACTTCTGCGCAGCCGTCTGATTGCACGTGTACAGCTGGATCTGCGTCCCGTCGGCCGTCGCACCGCCAGCGACATCGACACACTTGCCACCGATACCCGTGACAGCACCCTCCCGAGGCCCGGTCGCACCGGCGGTCGTGACGGTGAACTCGTCGACGTCGAAGAGGGATCCGCTCCCGCCCTTGAAGACAAGGTGGAGCGTGGTGGTGCCGGCCGGGCGGTTGCTCAGGTTCGTGGAGACGTCCTGGAACGTCTCCCAGCTTCCCGTGACGGGGACGGCCACGGAACCGAGCAGAGTGCCGGTGGGCGACCCGGCGCGTACTTCGAGCGTGCCGCCGGCTCCGGCGGAGGCGACGCGGGCGGTCAGCTTGGTGGCATCGTCCAGCGCGTAGGGCTTGAAGGAGATCCAGTCGCCGTTCTCGATGTTCCCGACGGTCTTGCCGCCGTGGGCCGCGTCATGGCTGACGACGGACACACCGGCGGAGCCTCCGTAGTGCTCGGCCTGGCGGTGGCTGGGCTGGCTGATGTGCTCGTCGTGGCTGGTCAGGGCGGGCTGCCCGTTCGCGCCCTTGTCTGTGTACTCGGCGTCCCAGACCCCGAAGATGTTGGCGTTGGGGTCGTGCTCGCCGTCGGCGATGGTCTGTACGGTGCCGGAGCAGCCGGTCGCCGAGGTCTGCGGGTGGCCGTGGCTGTCGTGGCCGATGATGAAGGTGACCTTGACCTTCGAGCAGTCGATGGTGCCGTCCTCGGGGTCGGTGACGGTCACCTTGAACGGCACCGCGGCGCCCGGGTCGACGATCTTGCCGTCGACGGGCAGTTCCAGCTTCACCGTGGGCGCGGTGTTGCCCACGGTCACGGTGACGGAGGCGGTCGCGGTCCGGCCGGTGCCGTCGGAGACGGTCAGCTCCGCGGTGTACTGACCGTTGGCGGTGAAGGTGTGCGCGGGGCTGGCCGCGGTAGAGGTGCCGCCGTCACCGAACTTCCAGGCGTAGGACAGCGGGTCGCCGTCGGGGTCGGAGGTTCCCGCCGAGGAGAACTGCACGACGAACGGGGATCTGCCGGAGGTGCGGTCGGCCGAGGCCTGGGCGAGCGGAGACCGGCCGCCGCTGACGTTCTCGATGCGGTAGACCGCGCTGTTCTCGTCCCCGTTGAAGTACCCGGTGCCGTAGTCGAGCACGTACAGCGCACCGTCGGGACCGAAGGCCATGTCCATGACCTGGGTGCCCTGCCAGGGGAAGGCGTTGATGGACTGTACGGTGCCGTCGCCGGCCTGCTCGATGCGCTTGATCCACTTACGGCCGAACTCGCCCGCGAAGAAGTCCCCGTCGAAGCTCTCGGGGAACTTGACCTCGGAGGTCAATGCCGCGTCGTAGTGGTAGACCGGGCCGCCCATGGGTGACTCCGAGCCGCTGCCGAACTCCGGGACCGAGCCGCCGTCGTACGGGATCCAGGCGGGCTGGACCGGAGGGAGGTCGGTCAGGCCGGTGTTGTTCGGCGAGGTGTTCTTGGGCCCCGAGCAGGAGAACGCGGAGCCGGACGTCGAGGTGGCGAAGTCGTAGTCGACGTACGCGTTGTTCTTGCCGGTGCAGTAGGGCCAGCCGAAGTTGCCGGCCTTGGTGATCCGGTTGAACTCGACCTGCCCGGCGGGCCCGCGGGTGGCGCTTGCGGTGCCGGCGTCGGGGCCGTAGTCACCCAGGTAGACCGTGCCGGTGGGCTTGTCGACGGTCATCCGGAAGGGGTTGCGAAAGCCCATGGCGTAGATCTCGGGCCGGGTCTTGGCGGTGCCGGGGGCGAAGAGGTTGCCCGCCGGTACGGAGTAGCTTCCGTCGGCGTTGACCTTGATCCGGAGGACCTTGCCGCGCAGGTCGTTGGTGTTGCCGGCCGAGCGCTGGGCGTCGTAGGCGGGGTTGCGGGTGGGCCGCTCGTCGATCGGGGTGTAGCCGTCGGAGGCGAAGGGATTGCTGTCGTCCCCGGTGGAGAGGTAGAGGTTGCCCTGGGCGTCGAAGTCGATGTCGCCGCCGACGTGGCAGCACAGCCCACGGCTCGCGGGGACGTCCAGGACCTTCTTCTCGCTGGCGGCGTCCAGGGTGCCGTCCGCCTTCAGGACGAACCGGGAGAGCCGGTTGACGCCGTCGAAGGGGGCGAAGTCGGCTGCCGAGCCGTCCGCGGGGGCGTCGCCGGAGGGAGTGGTGAGCTTCGGGGCGTAGTAGAGGTAGACGAAGCGGTTCGTGGTGAAGGCGGGGTCGACGCCGACACCCTGGAGGCCCTCCTCGTCGTGCGAGTAGACGTCCAGCTTGCCGGCGACCTTGGTGGTGCCGGCCGCGTCGGTGAGGCGCAGGGTTCCATCCCGCGAGGTGTGCAGGACCGACCGGTTCGGCAGGACGGCGAGGGTCATCGGCTCGCCGGTCTCGGCCACCCCTTTGGCGAGGGTGACCTGCTGGAACTCGGGTGCTGCCGGGGCCGCTTCGGCCTGGTTCTGCTGGACGGTGAGGGCGCCCGCGGCAGCCAGCAGGGTGCCGGCGAGCGCCGCGAGGGGCCGGGTGAGTCTCCTGTGCACGCGCGTCCTCCGTAAGTCAACGGGGCTGGGGGGTGTCGCACAGGCGCGCGCCGTCGCGCCGGGGACACGGACGCCCTGGGAGGGAGGGTGTCGGGCGAGCGCGTCCTTGTTATCCGGTACTGAGCAGGAAGGTAATGGCTTTTTCATCAGCCAGAAACCCCTTTGACGCCACAGGCTCCAACTTTTATCTGCGGAGGGACAAAGTGCAGGCGTTCTGACGCATGCCTCAACTCCCTTATACGGGCCCGTGGTTCGGTGGCACGGAGTAGCGAGGTGGGCAGCGACACCAAGCAACTGCCTTATGAAAGCGCGTGGTTCAGGTGGCCCGCACACGGACGTGCGGACCAGGAAGACCTGAGAGAGGACCTGGCCCGGAGGACGCCATGGCCGGCCGCGTGACGATCGCCGAGGCCGAGGAAGTGGTGGAACCGGGAACCCTGACCCCGGACGGCTTGCCGTTCGCCTGTTGCGGGGTGAGGGCCGCGACGCGCTGGACGCGCCTCAACTGGACCACGTGGGACCGCATACAACGCCGTCCACAACCTGTGGCAGGCGGGACCGTCGGCTCGCAGCCGGCGCAACACAGCAACGATCCCAGGACCTGCGTAAACCAAGATCCGGAATTCGGTCCGGCCGGCCTCACAGCACCGCCGCCACTCAGCCCCGCGACCTGGAACGGTCGAGTTCTCCACCTGGCCGCAACTGCGCCGAGGCACCTGGCCCCACGGCCCTCCCGGCAGGGTGTACACGGCCACCTGTCCGTAGTCCGTGAGTTGCTGCCGCTGAACCACCAGCGCACTCCGAACTCACCGGCCGTGGACAGCTCCTCTCACTGTGACAGGCGACGGCGGCTTGGCCGGGCCGCAACACCACCATGCGGCGGCGAGGCTCAGCGCACACGCCCCCGCGGCTTCAAGGGCACAGGGGGCAACGCCGGAGCCGGGAGCGGCGCACCGTCGCAGCCGCGCACGTCTCGCCCCCGTACGAATCGCCCGCGCTGGATGCCTGATCAGAGAGTGGCGAGTATGGCTGTCTCCTTCACCGGATCGATCCCGTGCTCATCCCACCGAGGGCGAGGGATGGGGCTGCCCTTGCTCTGCATCGGGCCCAGGTATCGGCGACGGTGTCCGGCGGGGGCCGGCAGCGAAGCCCTGCGGCGGTGGCCCGGCTCGCATCCACAGACCAGACGCCCTCATGCGTGTGTCAGAGCGGGAGTTCGGTCCACTACTTCACACCGTGCGCAGATCCTGAGCCTCACGAATGCAATCGACATCAGGAGCACGAAGGCGTGCAATGTCTACCCGACATCGGGCAGTCCGGCCAGGCGCAGCGCGTACCGCAGATCCTGGCTGCACCCAGCGGACACCTGCCGCGCCGCTGCAAGGAGTGGGGGTATCAGAAGCAAATCCATCCGGGCCAGGGCGATGAAGTCCTCGCGCCGGCGCGTAGTGAGGACATCTCTCAGAACTCCGTCGCGCAACTCCGACTGCTCATTGAGTGCCGCGACCAGGGTCGCGATGTCCTTCAAGGCACGGCCTGATGCCTGGCGCAGCAACCCCGCCGCATGATCCCGGTAGCCACCGCCGTCCAAGGCCTGCGCCGCATCGGCCAGTGCCAATGGGGGCAGGGAAGCCGCCTCCCATAGCAAGACGGTCGTTTCCGATCCCCGCGCGCCCGATTCCAGCGCTCTGACCAGCAACGGCAGGCGGGCGGCTTCCCCTTCGACCGCTTCGCACAGCAGTTCATGGGCCCTGCCGCCCTCATCCTGGACGCGCAAGACCTCTAACTGGGCTGCGATCTGCTGCGCTTCGCGGGTCCAGACGGCTTGCTGCTGTGCCCGCGCCGCGGCCTGGGCAGCCCCGGCAGCGGCGCGCTCCTCGGACAGTTCGGCCTCCATGGACAGAGCGGCAGTCCCGAAAGCCAACGCGGAGAGAGAGGATCCTGCCAGGCGCCTCGCCCGGCGCATCGTTCCCTCCGGCCGGGGCACTGCATCAGGCGCGCTTCCCAACGGTCCGACCTCCATGCTCTCCGCCCGTTCGCCAACAGCACCGGGGGCAGGGAAGTACACCGACCTGTACTCAGCGAGTGAGCGGCGGCGGACGGTGTACTCCTCGTACCGGGACTGGGCGCTGGCGAACTCCGCGCGAGCCCAGGCCAGCTCGTCCCGGCTCATGTGTTCCTGACGCGAGCGGCCGGCGACCTCTGCTCGCTCGCTCTCGGCTTGAGCCACCCGCCCTGCCAGATACCGCTCCGCGTCCAACCGGGCGTCCCAGGCCGTCACCGCTTGCGCGTGCAACTCCCTGGCTTGCTTCCGCGCCGGAGCATCGACCCCGTACCGGCGCTCGTAGTCACCCAGCAGCAGCGTCACCGTCTCCCATGCCGGAAGATCACGGCCTTCGAGGCAGGCCCGCAGCCTGTCCGTGTCGCGTACGGCCAGAACAGCCAGCCACCCGTCTTCAGCGGGCAACAGGGAAGCGATCCAGCGTAAATGGGATACGAACGCGTTGAACGCGGGAACTTCACCAGGGGATGCCATACCGCCTCCGAACAAGGGATCAGTACCGTCGGCCGCCAACCACGGCCTCACGGATGCAGGGCAAGTTCACAGCGCAACCGGCACCGCTCGCTGGGCATGCCGGGCCCCGCCACACCCGGACACCACACGTATCGAGCGGACGCCCGCAGCAAGGGCTTGGCACGGACGGCTCGGCCCGGGAATCGGGCAACGTACCCGCAACTGGCTGACTGCAGCCCTCGAATACCTCGCGGGTCACCTGAAACAGGAGACCGGATCAGCCAGATCGCCGCAGCATGCCGGCCTCCACACTGGCGGGACGGATCGCCCCTGTCATGGGCTGACACCGAGCAACCGCTCGACGACATGGAGACCGTCGACACCAGAGCCGCATCTTCCTCGCACTCGACTCGCTCGCGTCGCCGCAACCATCGGCCCTCCTCAAGCGTCTCGACTCGCCAGGGTTCCGGCATGCCAACCAGCGCCGGAGGCGCCTGACATCCGGCAACCTGCATCCGGACGTCTATTAACGCGCTTCACGTACGCGCGTTAGTACCTAATGGCACGCTCCGATCCGCTGACAAGGGCGCGGGCGTCACGAACGTGCAACGACACGGACAGCGACCGAGTGCCGCCAACCCGGACTGCGCACCACATGCCCGGCGACGCAACTCCTCAAAAGACGCCCTGCAAGGCGACTCACGGCCACAGCGCAGCGTCGCACGCGTCTCGTTACGCAAGCGTTACAGGCCAGTGTCTTGCTGTCCTCATACCGCCTGGTGTTCCTTACTAACGCGCGATACCAACGCGCGTTACCAACAGAGGGTCTTCCCTGCAGACTCGCGTCGGGCCTGTGGTGTCCGGCCTGACGCGGCCCAGCAACTCAAAGGAACTGCCATGCACGAAGAAGCGATCGCACCCGCTGTGGCGGCGGGGTTGACCCTGGAAGAGAAGGCTGCCCTGCTCTCAGGTGAGGGAGCCTGGGAGACGACGGCCATTCCGCGACTCGGGATCCGCTCGATCGTTCTCACCGATGGCCCGCATGGCGTACGCAAGCTCGCCCCGGACGCCGAGGCTTTCCGCTTCCGAAGCAGCCTGCCCGCTACCTGTTTCCCCACGGCCGCAGCCCTCGGATCCTCATGGGACGCGGACCTGCTGCACTCGGTGGGCGAGGCGCTCGGGCGGGAGGCCCGCACAGCCGGTGTGTCAGTTCTGCTCGGCCCCGGGATCAACATCAAGCGTTCGCCCCTGTGCGGGCGGAACTTCGAGTACCTCTCGGAAGATCCTGTCGTCAGCGGTCACCTCGGGGCAGCACTGGTGCGCGGCGTTCAGAGCACGGGGGTGGGCTCCTCGGTCAAGCACTTCGCTGCGAACAACCAGGAGACCGAGCGCATGCGGGTCAGCGCCGACGTGGATGAACGCACGCTGAGAGAGATCTACTTGGCAGGCTTCGAGCACGTGGTCACCGCGGCAGCGCCATGGACGGTGATGGCCGCATACAACCGGATCAACGGCGTTCCCGCCGCTCACAACCACTGGCTGCTCACGGACGTACTGCGGGGCGAATGGAATTTCGACGGCCTGGTCATGTCCGACTGGGGTGCGGTGTCGGACCCCGAAGCCTCCGTCACAGCCGGGCTCGACCTGGAGATGCCCGCGAACGCCGCCAGCGCTGCCCGGTTGGTTGATGCCGTCCGAACCGGGCGGATCGAGGAGGCCGTACTCGACCGAGCCGTCGCCCGTCTTCTCACTCTCGTCGCCCGTACTGCGGGCACCACCGACTCCGTGTCGCCCGTCGATCCGGAAACCCACCACGCTCTGGCCCGACGTGCCGCGGCGGAGTCGGCGGTCCTGCTCAAGAACCAGGATTCCCTGCTCCCGCTGGATCCTGACGCCAGGATGACAGTGGCCGTGGTGGGAGAGTTTGCACGGACTCCCCGTTTCCAGGGCGCCGGCAGTTCCTGGGTCAATCCCACCCAGGTCGACAGTGCCCTCGACGCCCTGACCGCCGCCGCGGGAGAGCACCTGGACGTGTCGTTCGCGGCCGGGTTCACTCTCGCCGGCGAGCCCGACGAAGCGCTGCTGGCCGAGGCCGTGGCCGCGTCCGCAAGCGCCGGTATCGCCGTCGTCTTTCTCGGGTTGCCCGAGGGCGAGGAATCGGAAGGGTTCGACCGGACGCACCTTCATCTGCCCGACGTACAGGTCCGGCTCCTGGAGGAGGTAGCCCGCGTCAACTCCCACGTGGTCGTCGTGCTGGCCAACGGAGGGGTCGTGCAGACGGCGGCCTGGCAGCACCACGCCAAGGCCATCCTGGAAGGGTGGCTGAACGGGCAAGCCGGCGGGGCCGCTGTGGCCGACCTTCTCTTCGGCCGGGTCAATCCCTCGGGCCGACTCGCCGAAACCGTTCCCCTGAGGCTGCAGGACACCCCCTCCTACCTCAACTTTCCCGGCTCCGAGGGAGTCGTCCCTTACGGCGAGCGCCTCTATGTCGGATACCGCTACTACGACACCGTCGACATGCCGGTCGGCTACCCCTTCGGACACGGCCTCTCCTACACCACCTTCTCCTACTCCGATCTGCACACAGAGGTGCTGGGCGAGAACGAAGAAGGGGTGGCGGTGCGGCTGCGGCTGACCTTGGCCAACACCGGTCCGGTCATCGGCAAGGAAGTCGTACAGGTCTACGTCGGTGATGTCGACGCCTCCGTCGACCGACCGCTGCGCGAGCTCAAGGCCTTCCAGAAGGTCGAGCTCGCGCCCGGACAGCAGACGACGGTCACCTTCGACCTGTCCGCCCGTGACCTCTCCTTTTACAGCCCCACGCTCCATCGCTGGGTCCTCGAGAGCGGCGACTTCCACGTCTCGGTCGGCTCCTCGTCCCGCGACCTGCGCCTCACCGCCACCGTGCCGGTCACGGCACCCCCGGTCGTCCGCCCGTTGGGGATGGCCTCGTCCGTCGGGGAGTGGCTGGCACACCCAGAAGGTGCGCCACTCCTGCGGGACCTCTTGAACACCACGAAGGGCTCGGCTCTCGGAACCGACCCGGAGATCTCCCGGATGATCGAGTCCCTGCCACTCGAGCGGCTCCTCGCCATGAGCGCGGGCCGCATGGACGCGGCACCTCTGAGCCGGCTCACGGAGTGGGCAACGGTCCCCGCCCCGTAGTTCCGGCAGCCCTCGCAAAAACTGCCTCGTATCCTCCTGGAAGGCCACCCATGTCCGACGCCAAGATTGCCCCCGCTACGAGAGAAGAGGGACCTAGCGGCTTCACCGGGCGCTACGTCCTGATCCTGATCTCGTTGCTGCTGAGCGTGCAGCTCCTGCCGATCATGGGGTTGCTCTCCGGCAACGCCCAGTCCGAGATCGCCATCCATTTCGGAACGACCAGGATCGCCTGGTTCACCCTGATCACCGCACTCGTGGGAACCTTCGTTCTGCCGTTCGCGGCCAAGGCCGCCGGACTCTACGGCAAGAAGCGGGTCATGGTCATCGCCACCGCGCTCGGCCTGGTCGGCGACGTCATCGCGGCGATGTCCACGAGCTACGACATGCTCCTCCTGGGACGTGGCATAGCCGGCCTCTACACGGTAGCCATGCCGCTCGCCTACGCCATGGCTCGTGACGTGTTCCCCCGACGCCTGGTCGGACCGGCCAGCGGTGTCCTAGGAGGCGGCGTGGGTCTGGTAGCCCTGGTCGGCCCGTTCCTCTCGGGCTACCTTCTCGACCACCACGGTTTCCGCGGCTCGCTGTGGTTCATGGCTGTCGCCACTGCGGTGAACCTGCTGCTCCTCCTCGTCTTCGTGCCCGAGAGCCCGGTCCGTGAGGACGGGGGCCGGATGGACTGGCTCGGCGGTCTGCTGTTGGGCGGTGGGCTCACCTCCATCGTCTACGCGATCGGCGAAGGCTCGCACTGGGGCTGGACCAGCGGCAAGCTGTGTGCCTTCGTCGGCCTGGGACTGGTGGCACTGATCGCCTTCTTCCTCGTCCAGCGTCGTGTCGCCAGCCCGCTCCTCCCACTGTCGCTCCTGACGCAGCGCAAGGTGTGGACGGTCTTCCTGGCCACCTCCGTGGCCGCCGGCGCCGTCTACTCGGTGGGCGTGGTCATGCAGCTTCTCGCGCTGATGCCGCAGATCCCCGGTCTCTCCGACGGCCTGGGCTGGTCGGCCACGAAGAATGCCCAGGTAACCGCCCCCATGAGCATCATCATCCTCGTGATGGCCGTGGTCACCGGTACCCTCGCCCGCCGCATCGACACACGCCTCCTGCTGGGCATAGGAGGGGCCTTCACCGCGGTCGGATACGGGCTCGGCTCACAGATCCACCACTCGGTGAGCGACATCGTCACCTTCGGCCTCGTGGCAGGTGTCGGCATGGGCATCATCGTCTCGATCATTCCCATCATGGTCATCGGCGCGGTGGGGCCCAAGGACCAAGCCGTGGCGAACGGTGCTCAGAACCTGCTCCAGAGCGTGGCTCAGGTGATCGTCACGCAGATCGCCTTCGTGATCATGTCCCAGAACGGCAAGGTCATGAAGGGTACGCAGTTCTATGTCGATTCCGGCTTCACCAACGCCTTCTGGCTGATCTCCGCTGTCGGCGCGGTGGGAGCTCTCCTCGTGTTGCTGATCCCCAAGGTCAAGAAGCTCGACGAAGCGGAAGTCGGGCAGGCAGCCCTGTGACCCGCGACCACCGGCCGCCTCCGCGACCGGAGGCAGCCGGTGGTCGTGCAGCGTTCGTCGACCCAACTCGTTTCGAGGAAATCTAATGATCCGCGCTTCTTTCAACAGCGACTGGCAGTGGCGGCGCAAGGTGAACCCGTTCGCCGAACTGTCGGGTGAGACCGCTGTCTACCAGCCGGTGAGGCTGCCTCATGACGCGATGCTCGCGCAGGGGCGTGCCGCTCCGTCCGGGCAGGTCACGATGTCGGGTGGAGCGGGTGCCTACTTCTCCGGCGGAACGTGGGAGTACCACAAGACGTTCTTCGTACCGGAAGACCACCGGGGCAAGCGCATCGTCATCGAGTTCGAAGGCGTCTACCGTGACGCCACGGTCCACATCAACGGGGCCTACGCAGGCCAGCGCCCTTTCGGCTACTCCCACTTCCGCATAGACGCCGACCCCTTTCTGCGGTTCGGTGAGGACAACGAGATCCGTGTCGAGGCACGGAGCCACCAGGACTCCCGTTGGTACACCGGCGCGGGAATCTACCGTGACACCTGGATGCTCATCGGTGACCTGGTCCGCGTCCGGCCCTACGGCGTGCGCGTCACCACACCGGACATCGACCGGGAACGCGCGGTGGTCGAGGTCGAGACCACCATCGAGAACGACTCCATCGCGATGCGAACCCTCGATGTCGTCACCGAGGTGCGCGACACGGCCGGGACGGTCGTCGCTGTGGACGCCTCGAGGATCACCGTCCTGCCGAACGAACCCGCCACCGTCCGCCAACGCCTCTACGTCAGTGACCCGTCCCTGTGGAGCCCGCAGTCCCCCGCCCTCTACGCGGCCGAGGTGGCGCTGACGGACGAAAGCGGCGAGGTGGACACAGAGTCGGCCGAATTCGGGATCCGGTCGCTGCGCCTCGATCCCCAGCACGGGCTTCGCCTCAACGGCGAAACCGTCAAGCTGCGCGGCGCCTGCATCCACCATGACAACGGGATCCTCGGCGCCGCCACCTTCGCCCGTGCCGAGGAGCGGCGCGTGCGGATACTCAGGGACGCGGGATTCAACGCACTCCGCATGTCCCACCACCCCATGAGCAGGGCCATGCTGGACGCGTGTGACCGTCTCGGCATGCTCGTCGTGGACGAGGCGTTCGACGTATGGACGTCCGGTAAGAACGAGTTCGACTACAGCCTGAACTTCCCCGAGTGGTGGGAACGCGACATCGAAGCCATGGTCACCAAGGACTTCAACCACCCCAGTGTCATCCTGTATTCGATCGGCAACGAGATACCCGAGGTGGGGTCGCCGGCCGGAGCCGCCTGGGGACGCAAGCTCGCGGACAAGGTACGCGCCCTCGACGACACCCGCTTCGTCACCAATGCCATCAACGGCATGCTCACGGTCCTGTCCGATCTGATCGCCATGAGAAACCGGACACCGGAAGCGGTGCAGGAGGACACCGGCATCAACACCTTCATGAGCGATACCGCGGACATGATGGACAGGATCAGTTCGTCCGAACTCGTCTCCCAGCGGACAGCCGAGGCCTTCGCGGCTCTGGATGTCGCCGGCATGAACTACGCCGAAGGCCGCTACGCCCTCGACAAGGGCCTCTTCCCCAACCGCATCATCCTCGGCACGGAGACCTTCCCGACCCGCATCGACGGCAACTGGACGCTCGTGAAGCAGCACGGCCACGTCATCGGCGACTTCACGTGGGCCGGCTGGGACTATCTCGGCGAGGTCGGCATCGGACACCCCCAGTACCTCACCGCCGACGACCCGCGGCCCACGCACACGGCGCCGTACCCCTACCTGGTGGCAGGCTGTGGCGACATCGACATCACCGGGCACCGTCGGCCTGCCTCCTACTACCGGGAGATCGTCTTCGGCCTCCGCGCGCGGCCCTACATCGCGGTCCGGAAGCCGCAGCACCACGGCAAGGTCTTCGCCGGGGGACCGTGGACGTGGAGCGACTCGATCTCGTCCTGGACGTGGCCCGGTTTCGACGAAGCCCCTGTCACCGTCGAGGTCTACAGTGACGCCGAAGAGGTCGAACTGCTCGTCAACGGCCGTAGCCTCGGGCGCCGTCCGGTGGGTGAGGACCACCGCTTCCGCACCGAGTTCGAAACCGCCTACGAACCGGGTGAGATCGTCGCGATCGCCTATCTCGACGGCGTCGAGACCGGACGCCACACCCTTCGGTCCGCCGACGGACCGGTCCAGCTGCGTGCCTCGGTCGAGCATGCCACTGCCGACGGGGACGACCTCGCCTACGTCGAACTCACTCTGACGGCCCCGGACGGGACGTGTCACCCTGCTGCCGACCGGACGGTGAGCCTGGACATCTCGGGAACGGGTGTCCTCGCCGGGTTCGGAAACGCCGACCCGTCCACCGAGGCGCGTTTCGACTCCGTCGAAGGCAGCACCTATGAAGGTCGCGCGCTTGTGATCCTGCGGCCCACCGCACCGGGCAGGATCCGGCTCGTCGCCACGGCGGCCGACTGTGAGCCGGTCGAGGTGCTCATCCCTGTCGAGTAGCCCACCGCTCCCCCTCGGGAAGCAGACCCACCCACTCATCCAGCAGGAACGGCTCCATGATCGACCGAGAGTCACTCGTCCGCCGTCACACCATCGAGATCACCCGGGCAGACCCCTCAACCGCTCTGACCGTCGGGAACGGCGACTTCGCCTTCACCGCCGACATCACCGGAATGCAGTCCTTCGTCTCCTTCCACGATCAGAGCGCGGCGGCGGCCGAGAAGCGCCTCGCTCTGAATACCGCCACCATGTCCACCTGGGGCTGGCACTCGATGCCCAACCCCGACAACTTCGTCCTGGCAGACGCGATGTCCACCTACGAAACCGCCCGCGGACCGGTGGAGTATCCGGACAGGTTCGACATGACGAGCACGTTCGGAGGTGACGTCCCCGAGAAGTTCCGTGCCGGGAGCTGGCTCCACATGAACCCTCAACGGTTCGACCTGGGGCGCATAGGCCTCGTCCTTCGACCGACACCGGACGGTCCGCCTGAGGACGATCCTTCCGCGCTGACCAACACCCACCAGCGACTCGACCTGTGGACCGGTGTGCTCACCAGCACGTTCGAGTACGCCGGGCACCACGTGCGTGTCCGGACGGTCGCGGATGCCCACCATGCCCGGGTCGCCTTCCGCATCGAATCGGCCCTGCTCGCCACCGGTCAGCTCAGTGTCGTCGCGCGCTTCCCCTACGCCAGCGACAACTTCTACAGGACCTCGGACTGGACGCGACCGCAGCGTCACACCACCACCCTGCGTCTCCTTGACGACCGCTCCTGCCTGCTCGCCCGGGCTCTCGACGACACCGAGTACTCCGTACGCCTCGACTGGTCCGAGGGCCACATCATTACCTCCGACGGGCCGCATGAATGCGCGCTGGCCACGTCCGCATCGACACTCGACGTCGTCGCCGGCTTCACACCCGGGGGCGACGACGCAAGCACCCGAGGTTCCTTCGAGGCGGTCCACCGCTCATCGGTGGACCGGTGGCGGGACTTCTGGACATCGGGAGCCGCGATCGACTTCACCGGAAGCGCCGACCCCCGGGCCGCCGAGCTCGAAAGGCGAGTCGTCCTGTCGCAGTACCTGACCGCCGTTAACTGCGCCGGCACTCTCCCGCCGCAGGAAACCGGCCTGATCACGAACTCCTGGCAGGGAAAGTTCCACCTGGAGATGCACTGGTGGCATGCGGCCCATTTCGCCGCGTGGGGCCGACCTGACCTCCTCCGGCGCAGCATGGGCTGGTACCTGTCCATCCTGGACTCGGCCCGTGCGACCGCACTGCGCCAGCACTACGCCGGCGCTCGTTGGCCCAAGCACGTCGGTCCGGACGGCCGTGAAAGCCCCTCGGACATCGGCTCCCTGCTCATCTGGCAGCAGCCGCACCCCCTGTATCTCCTCGAACTGCTCTACCGCTGCCTCGCTGGTGCCGAACGAGAGAAGTTGGTGCGGGAGTTCGCCGAACTCGTCGAAGAGACCGCGCTGTTCATGGTGTCCTTCACCGAGGAGGCCGACGGCGTGCACCACCTCCCTGCGCCGCTCGTGCCGGCGCAGGAGTTCTACGACCCCAGGACGACGAAGGACCCCACCTTCGAGCTGGCCTATTGGTGGTGGGGCCTGGAAATCGCCCAGTCGTGGCGCGAACGCCTGGGTCTCGACCGGGACCCACAGTGGCGGCGCGTCCAGGACGGCCTGGCGACGCCTCATCAGAAGGACGGCGTCTACTCGGCTGTCGCGAGTGAACCGTACCTGCGCCGGGACGATCATCCCTCCATGCTGTGCGCACTCGGAGTCGTACCCGCCACGCCTCTCATCGATCCCATCACGATGGAAACGACCTTGCTCGACGTCCGTGCCAACTGGGAGTGGAACAGCGCGTGGGGATGGGACTTCCCTGTCATGGCGATGACCGCCACACGCATCGGTCGACCCGACCTGGCGGTGGACGCGCTGCTCATGGAAGCCGGAAAGAACCGGTACCTGCCGACCGGTCACAGCCCGCAGATCGGCAGCATGCTGCCTGTCTACCTCCCCGCCAACGGCGGACTGCTCGCCGCGGTCTCACTCATGGCGGCGGGCTGGGACGGATCGGACACCGAGTGTCCCGGCTTCCCCAAGGACGGTGGCTGGACGGTGCACCACGAGGGCTTCACCGTATGGCCGTGAGGCCCCGCGCTCGCTGCTGAGCGACTGCGGCTTCCCGCGCCGCCCACGGCGCCGAACGGGCGTGATCGCCGATGACTGCGCCCCTGTGCCGGAACACTTCCGGCACAGGGGCGGCTTCGATCGCGCGCCTGACGCGAGGCCGGCCGGCCGAGCCGGAGTCGTCAGGCTTTGACGAGCCCGCTCTGGTAGGCGATGACGACGAGCTGCGCGCGGTCGCGCGCATGGAGCTTCATCATGGCGCGCTGGATGTGACTTCGTACGGTCAAGGGGCTGAGGAAGAGTTCGTCGGCGATCTCGGTGTTGGACTTGCCGTAAGCGGCCAGCGCCATCATTTCCCGTTCACGGTCGGTCAGGGCGTTCAGGCCGTCCGAAGGGACGAGGCCGTTCTCGGGTTCCGGAGCGGCGAGGAAACGTGTAATGAGCGCGCGGGTCGCGAGGGGGGAGAGAAGCGAGTCGCCGGCCGCCACGGTGCGGATGCCGGCCAGCAGTACGTCGGCGGTGACGTCCTTGCCAAGGAAGCCACTGGCGCCGGCCCGGAGCGCTTGGGCGACATGCTCGTCGTTCTCGAACGTGGTGAGGATGAGGACCCGGGTATCCGCCAGGTCGGGATCGGCGCAGATGGTGGCGGTCGCGGCCAGGCCGTCGACTCCCGGCATGCGGATGTCCATCAGGACAACGTCAGGGTGGTGTGCGCGTGTCCGGTCAACCGCTTCGCTCCCGTCGGCTGCTTCGCCGATGACGCTCATGTCCGGGACGGAGTCGATCAGGACCCGGAAGGTGGCACGCAGAAGCGCCTGGTCGTCGACGAGCAGGACACGGATGGTCGTCATGTGGCTCATTCTCTCTCGGACCGCCGGCGGTGCAGCGGCAGCGTGCAGGTGACCTCGAAGCCACCTTCCGGGCGGGGCGCGGCAGAGAGGGTCCCGCCGGCGGATTGGGCTCGCTCGTGCATACCGACCAGGCCGAAGCCGCCACCGGTGGCGGGCGCGATCGTGACAGTGCCCCCCTCGTTGCTGACGATCAGTGTCAGCCGGTCCACTGAGTAGATGAGCCGTACGTGTGCCGCCCCGGCGGCGGAGTGTTTGGTGACATTGGTCAGCGCTTCCTGCACGATGCGATACGCGCTCAGGTCGCCCCCGGGCGGCAGAGGGCACGGGTCTCCCTCGACGCTGGTGGTGACGGTGAGACCGGCCGTGGCGAAGGCCCGGTTCAGTTCTTCGAGTTGGGCGAGGCCGGGCGCGGGGCCCAGCGGTGTGTCGGTGTCGCTGTCCTGACGCAGGAGCCCGACGGTGGCCTTCATCTCCCGCAGCGCGGCCGCGGTGGTTTCCGCCAGGCTGTCGAGCATGAGGCCCGCCTGGTCGGGCTGGGTGCGTACGAGGTGTGCCGCAGTGCCGGCCTGTGCGTTGGCCAGGGCCAGGTGATGTGCGACGACGTCATGGAGTTCGCGGGCGATACGCATACGTTCGTGCGCGACCCGGTGACGGGCCTCTTCCTCGCGGGTCTGCTCGGCGTGTTCGGCGCGGGCGTGCACGGCGGCGATATAGGCGCGGCGCAGCTGAACGGCACTGCCGAGGACAGCCGGCAGAAGAACCCATGCGATGGGGTTGACCGCGGTGAGCAGGAGTGTGAGGTGGTCGTTCCGCTGAACGAGGAGCGCCATGGCGATCAGCAATCCCATGGTGATCGCGGCGCACGTACGGGTCTTCCTGCGGTCGGTGAGCAGTCCCAGTGAATAGAGGGCTGCCATCAGCGGGGCTTGCGTCAGCGGGCTGAGCACGTACCCCTGTGCTGCCTCCGCCAGGGCGCATCCGACGGTCACGGCCAGCACCGTTCGAGGTCGCTTCCGGCGCCAGAGAAGCGCGGCGCTGGAGATCGCGGACAGCAGCACCGCGGGCCAGCTCGGAAGCTGCTCGTCGAAGCTGTGGCTGGTGAACACGCTTCCGGCAGCGGAGAACGCGAACAGCGCCAGGACCAGGGTGACGTCCACCCTGCGGGGGTGCGACTCCATGCGGCCTCGCCAAGGAGTGCTCATGATTCCCTTTCTCGCCCGCACATTCGCCTGCTGTGGGCCGAAGGTCCAAGCCGGCCGCTGTCTCGCCCATCGTCCCGTAACCGCCGTCCGGGATGCTGCTGCGGCGGGCCGCCGCAGGCGGAATCCCGTGTCCCGGCACCGGGATACCGATGCCGGGACACGGGCGGGGACGCACCGGAGAGGCAGGAGCGTCAGGAGGAAGTGCCGTCCTCGTGACACTCCGCTCTCAAGGGCGCGCGGTCACTTGTAGGCGGGTTCTCTGGTTTCGTCGTGCTGCTGATCGGTGGTGGGGCGGCTCTGAAGGGCCGCGCCCTCGATGTCGACGTTGGGCAGAATCCTCTCCAGCCGGCGCGGCAGCCACCAGGCCGCGTGGCCGAGCAGAGCGAGTGCGGCGGGCACCAGGGCCATGCGGACGACGAAGGCGTCGAAGAGCACCGCGATGGCGAGGCCGAACCCGATGGTCTTGACCATCGACTCGGGCGAGGCGACGAACGCGGAGAACACAGCGATCATGATGAGCGCGGCCGCGACGACGACGCGGGCGCTGTGACGGAACCCGGTGACGACTGCCTGGGCGGGCCTGTCACCGTGAACGTACGCCTCCCGCATGCGTGCGACGAGAAACACCTCGTAGTCCATGGCCAAGCCGAACACGATGCCCACGAGGAAGATCGGCATGAGGCTCATGATCGGCCCGGCCTGCTCGATGCCGAGGAGTTCTGCACCCCAGCCCCACTGGAAAACGGCCACGACCGATCCGAGAGCCGCCAGCACGGAGAGCAGGAAACCGAGAGCGGCCTTGACGGGGACGAGAATGGAGCGGAAGACGACGAGGAGAAGGACGAAGGCCAGCCCCACGATGATGGCCAGGTAGGGGACCAGGGCATCTTGCAGAGCTCCGGCGACGTCGATGTTCATCGCCGTACTACCCGTCACTTCGAATGTGGCGCCGGTCGCCGATTCCGTCGCGGCGCGTTCGCTCCTGATCTCATGGACGAGATCCTTCGTGGTCGCGTCGTTCGGGCCGCCGGTGGGCACCGCGGAGAAGATCGCGGTGTCGCCGGCCTCGTTGAACTGGGCGGGCGAGACCGAGACGACTCCCCGGGTGCCGCCGATCTCCTTGCTCATGGTCTCGACAGCGGCCTTGGCGTCGGGTGCGCCCTTGGCGTCCACCACGATGGTCAGCGGGCCGTTGAACCCCGCCCCGAAGCCGTCGGCGAGTGCGTCGTAGGCCCGGCGTTCGGTGGTCGAGGTGGGCTTCGCCTCGTCACCGGGCATACCCATCTGCAGGTCCATCACCGGCAGGGCGAGAGCGCCGAGGCCCGCGACACCGGCCAGCAGGACCGGCACGGGACGCCTCAGTACGAACCGCGCCCAGCGGCTTCCGCCGTTCTCCTTCGGGACGCCGCTCTCCTCCGCGGTGCCGTTGCGCTTCGCGCCGCCCTTTCGTGCGGAACGGGACAGAACGGCGTTGGGCCAGAAGGCCAGCAGCGCCGGAACCAGAGTCAGCGCGATGAGGACCGCGATGACGACGGCGCCTGCCGCCGACAGGCCCATCTTGCTGAGCATGGGAACGCCGATGACCGTGAGGCCTGCCAGCGCGATCACGACTGTCAGCCCTGCGAAGACCACAGCCGACCCTGCGGTTCCCGCGGCCAGAGCGGCTGCTTCCTGTGGATCGTGCCCCTTCGATCGTTCCTCCCGGTAGCGGGACACCACGAACAAGGCGTAGTCGATCCCGACCGCGATTCCGAGCATGCTGGCCAGGGTGCCGGTCGTCATGGACAGGCCGAATGTGCTGCCCAGGGCCAGAACGGACGCCAGACTGATGCCGACTCCGATGATCGCGGTGAGCAGCGGAAGCCCGGCAGCTGCCAATGACCCGAAGGTGATCACCAGCACCACTGCGGCGAGGGCGATGCCCACGCCTTCGGCCATGCCGCCTGCGGCCGGCTGGCTCGCCAACGCGGTTCCACCGAGTTCGACCGTCAGCCCCTTCTTCTGGGCGACGTCGATGGCGCTTTCCAGCGCGTTCTTGGTCCCGTCGGTCAGATCGGCCGCCTTCACCTTGTAGCTGACAGTCGCATACGCGGTCGAGAGGTCCTTGCTCACCGCCTTTCCCTGGAACGGGCTCACCGCATGATCGACCTGCGCACCCCCGCCGACCTCTTCCACGAGTTCGTCGATGACGGCCCGGTTGTCAGCGGCGGTGATCTTCTGACCGTCGGGGGCGACGAAGACGATCCGGGCGTTGGCGCCTTCGGAGTCGGTGCCGGGGAAGCGCTGCTCCATCAGGTCGAAGGCCTTCTGCGCCTCGATTCCGGGCATGAAGGAGCCGTCTTCCTTGGCAGCGGGCGCCACGGCCGCCGCGGCGCCGACCGCGACGAGGACCGCCGTCCACACCAGAAGAACGGACCAGCGCCGCCGAAAGGCCATATGGCCCAAGCGGTAGAGGATGGTAGCCACGAGTCAGGAATCTCCACATCTGATCTTGGGTAGATCTCAAGACTCGCTGACAGGGCCCCTGCCGGCGTCGTGCGCCTGCCGCCTCTCAGTCTGCTGAAATCGCACGAGAGCTCACGCCGCGCATCCTCCTCAGGTATGAGGCCACCACTCGCGGCCGGCCGGAAGGCCGCGGAACCCGCGCCCGAGCGACACCGGCACGACGGGCCGTTCCTGACGGCACACGGCAACCGCGTCGGGCAATTCACCCACTGCGGCAAGCCAAAGATCACGCAGGTTCACTAACGCGCGTTACTTTCATCGTCTAAGATCGGAGCCCGGCCCGATGTGGACCACCCGTACGTAACGAGAGGGCTATGACGCGACCCGCAAAGCGGACTACCAGCCAGGATGTCGCCCGTGCCGCCGGCGTCTCCCGCACCACGGTTAGTTTCGTCCTCAACGACCGTCCGGGGCTTTCGATCCCGGAGGAAACCCGACGCCGGGTCCTCGACGCAGCCAAGAACCTTGACTACCGTCCGCACGCCTCGGCGCGCGCTCTCGCGGCCGGGCGCAGTGACGTCGTCCTGCTCTCCGTCCCCGATCTGCCCATGGGCTCGGGTATCAGCCGGTTCGTCGAGGAACTGACCGCGGCCCTGGCAACGTCGGGCCTGACACTGGTCACACATCTGGCCGGCACCCACGGGCGTCCGCTCCCCGACGTGTGCGCGAGCATCGACGCCTCGGCGGTGCTCGGGTTGGAGCCATTCGACGACGAAGCCACCCAGGCGCTGCGACGCGCCGGTGCGGATGTCGTCATCCCGTCGTCACGCATGGGTCCCGTCTCTCCGACCGGCCTCATCGGCACGCTGCAGGCGGAACACCTGATCGCACGCGGACACCGGCGCATCGGGTACGCCCTGCCGGCGCAGCCCCGGTTCCGGACCATGGCACAGGAGCGACTGCAGAGCGTCATGGCCGTGTGCGCCAAGGCCGGCGTCGAGCCTCCGCTCGTCATGACCACCGACTTGGAGATCGCCGGGGGCACTCACGCCGTGACCGAGTGGACACAGCACTCCGTAACAGCCGTGTGCGCCTACAACGACGAGACCGCGATCGCCGTCCTCGCCGGGATGCGGGAGACGGGCCTTTCCGCTCCGGCGGACCTCGCGGTCATCGGGGCCGACGACATCCCCACCGCCCGCTTGGCCTCGCCCCCGCTCACGACGGTCTGTTTCGATCTTCACGAGACGGGCAAGCAGCGCGCCGAGGCAGTCGTGGCCGGGCTGGCGGGCCGCGAGTACACGCCTCCACCTGCCACAGTCGCCCCGCGCGTGGTGCAGCGCTCCTCGACCTGACGAGATGACCTGAGGCCTGGCGTGGGCACCCCACCCACACAGGCCCCTTGTCGCGCCGGCCCTCCCGTTGCGGCTCCGGGGCCGGGGCCCGCAGATGCCCGGCCTCCGCACGGAAACCGGACGCCGGCACGGTCCCGACCACGTGCGACGAGTCACCGGCCGGGGCCCGGCAACGCCCGCACGAGAACGCCCCGCTTCCGGCGCGGCGACAGACAACAAGGGCCACCGGAGGCGGGGCGGCGCGGCCCGGAACCCGAGGGCAGTCTCGTTATCAAGCCGTTTCGAGCCACCCCCTTGCCCTTCCGTATCTGACAGTACTTACTTACTAACGCGCGTTACTTCTGTGGTGTCCACGCCCGTGCAACGCCGCCGCATCGCTCGACCCCGAACCTCATGTCGACCGCCTCTGAGCTGCCCGTGGTGGCGCCAGGGGTCAGAAGGAGCACTTGAATGACCTTCCCCGATGACTTCCGGTGGGGTTCGGCTACCGCCGCTCACCAGGTCGAGGGCAACAACCTCGCCAGCGACTTCTGGGCCGTGGAGCACGTCCCCGACTCCGGCTTCGCCGAGCCCAGCGGAGACGCGTGCGATCACTACCGGCTCTACCGCCAGGACATCGCCCTGCTCAAGGAACTGGGGTTCAACAGCTACCGCTTCTCCATCGAGTGGGCGAGGGTCGAACCAGAGGACGGCGTCTTCTCCCGAGCGGCGATCGCCCACTACCGGGATGTCCTGGAGACCTGCCACGAGTTCGGGATCGCTCCGATGGTGACACTGCACCACTTCAGCAGCCCACGCTGGCTGATGCGGCTCGGCGGCTGGGAGTACGAGAAGACGCCGAACCGGTTCGCGGCCTACTGCCGGGTGGTGATGAGCGAACTCGGCTCGCTGATCCCGCACGCAGCGACGATCAACGAGGCCAACATCGCCACACTCACCCGCCAGATGATCGAAGACATGACCGGGGGGACGGGCTCGCCGGCTCCTGTGGGGGTGGAACAAGCTCCTGTCGGAGTGGGGCCGGTGCCGGCCGGCCCAACTATCGACAGTGGCGAGCCGGGCGCCGATGCGCTCGGCACGACCGCCGACAAGCGGAACTTGTTCCTGTTCACCTGGAGCGAGACGGGCATGGCTGTGGTCAAGCGCTCCCACACGATGGCGCGTCGCGCCATCAAAGAGGTGAGCCCTTCGACGCAGGTCGGCCTGACGCTCGCCCTGCAGGACTACCAGCCCGCTCCGGGTGGGGAAAAGGCCTCCGACCGGAGGTGGGCCGCTGCCTTCGAGTCCTTCCTGCCGGCGCTGGATGGCGACGACTTCCTCGGGGTGCAGAACTACAGCCGCGTACTGGTCGGTCCGGACGGGGCCCTGCCCCATCCTGAAGGAGCGGAACTCACCCAGATGGGGCACGAGTTCTACCCTCAGGCGCTGGAGAACGTCCTGCGGCGCGCGGCCTCGGCCGGCGTGCCGATGTTCGTCACCGAAAACGGCATCGCCACCGACGACGACACTCGCCGGGTAGAATTCGTACGCCTCGCTCTGCAGGGCCTGGAACGCTGCCTGGCCGACGGCATCGACGTGCGCGGCTATTACCACTGGTCCACATTTGACAACTTCGAATGGATGCTCGGGTACAAGCCGACGTTCGGGCTCATAGCGGTGGACCGCGAAACGCAGCAGCGCACAGTGAAGGACAGCGCTCGCCGGCTCGGCGAGATCGCGCGGCGGAACGCCCTGCGTTGACGCGGCGGAGCGTGCTACGGGGACGAAGCGGCGTGGTCGCACAGGTGGCCTCGAACAGGCAGCGCCCGTAGAAGGCGGGCTGGACCTGGACGACCGGAGCCCCTTCTTCGCCTCCGCTGATGTCTCCGCCTGCCGCGTGACCGCGCGGCAGGCGGAGACTCATCGAAGAGAAGACCCGCTTCAGCGGGTCACCACGGTGCGCCGCTTCAGCGGGTCACCACGGTGCGCCGCTTCAGCGGGTCACCACGGTGCGCGCCCGGAGCGGGAGTGCATCCGACGAGCCCCCGACTCGAATGTCGCGTGGGCCGGTACCGAGGGCCCACCGGCCGCGGTCCGTATCCCAGGACGACAACGTGCGGGCATCGACGGTGACCGTGACCCGGCGCGACTGCCCCGGGGCGAGACGGACCTTCTCGTAGCCGACGAGCTTGCGCACGGCCTGAGGAGCATCGATGTTCCGGCTGGGGCCCGCGTACACCTGGGCGACTTCCTGGCCGGCGCGTCTGCCGGTGTTGGTGAGGGTGAACGACACGCTCAGACCGCCTTGGCGCTGCTTGACGGCGATGTCGCGGTAGGAGAACGAGGTGTAGGACAGACCGTGGCCGAAGTCGAAGAGCGGTTTCACTCGTTGCTTGTCGTACCACTTGTAGCCGACGTGGACGCCCTCCGAGTAGGTCTCCGTGCCGCCTGTGCCAGGAAACGCCTGCGGGTCACCCGCTACCGGCGTCGCCCTCTCGCTGGTGGGAAAGGTCTGGGTCAGCTTTCCCGACGGGTTGACGTCGCCGTAGAGCAACCGGGCGGTGGCCGCGGCCCCTTCCTGGCCGGGGTAGTACATGTCGAGTACGGCGTCGACCTTCGGGAGCCAGGGCATCGTGATCGACGAACCCGTATTCAGGACCACGACCGTATGCGGATTCGCGTCGGCGACCGCGGAGATGAGTTCGTCCTGTCCGCCGGCCAGACCGAGGCCGGCCCGGTCCTTGTCCTCGGTTCCCTCGTCCTGCACGAACACGACCGGCGTCCGGACCTTCCGGGCAAGAGCGACCGCCCGGTCGCGTGCCTCGGCTGCCGCGGCCGGTGTGACCCAGGTGAGCGAGAGCGGGAACTCCGCGCCATTGGCGGCGAGTCCGAAAAGGGACAAGGTGTGGGTGCCTGCCGTCAGGTGCACGGTGGCGGTGGTGCTGCCCAGGACGCTGACGGTCGCGTTCTTGCCGTCGACGCCCAGCGATCCGTACCCGTTGGCCGCGTCAAGACGGAAGGTGTAGTCGCCCTCGGCGGGGACGGACAGGCTCGCCGTGTAGGTGAACGTGCTGTCCGTGGTGACCTTGACCGTGCCGTCCCGGTCGAACGGCGGAGCCGGACTCAGCGACGCGGCGGGTATCGCCGTGCCAGGAGCCGTCCCCGCCTCGTACCGGACCGTCGTACGCTTCCCGGCCCGCCTTGTGATCGTTTCAATGGGCGAGGCCGCGGATTCGGGGACCACGTTGGCACTGCCGCCGCCGGTGACCTTGGGGGTTTTCGCCGGTGTGCCGATGAGGGCGAGGCTGTCGTCCTCGGTGCCCAGGGGCAGGGCACCGTCGTCGTTCTTCAGCAGCACCGCGCCGGATTCCGCGACGCGTCGGGCCACCTCGGCCGCACCCTTCCGATCGCGGGGCGGGCGGGTGGCGGCGGCCCCGTCGAGGAGGCCGAAGCGCTCCATCTGGCCGAGGATGCGGGCGACGGCGTCGGTCAGCGCCGACTCGGGGATCGTTCCCGCCTGAATCGCGGCCTTGAGGTCACGGGAGAAGTAGGGGCTCTCCTGCAGACCGGCGGCGAACATGGACTGGTCGAGGCCCGCCTCGATGTCGTGGGCCGAGTGGGCGGCGCCCCAGTCGGACATCACCCAGCCCTGGAAGCCCCACTGTTCCTTGAGAATCGTGTTCAGCAGCTCGTCGCTGCCGCAGGAGTGCGCGCCGTTCACCTTGTTGTGGGCGCACATGACCGCACCCGCGCCGGCGTCGACGGCCGCCTGGTAGGCGGGGAGTTCGACCTCGCGCATCGTCTGTTCGTCGGCCCGGACATCGACCGTGGTGCGGTCGGTCTCCTGGTTGTTGAGCGCGTAGTGCTTGACCGTGGCGATCAGGCCCTGGCCTTGGATGCCCTTGACCTCTTCGCTCACCATGCGGGAGCTGAGCAGGGGATCCTCGCTGAACGTCTCGAAGTTCCGGCCCGCCTGAGGCACCCGGATGATGTTCGTCATCGGCGAGAGCAGTACGTCCTGTCCCAGGGCTCGGCCTTCCCTGCCCAGTTCCTGGCCGTAGGCGCGGGCCAGGCGGTCATCGAATGAGGAGGCCAGTGCCACCGGTGCGGGAAAGGCCGTCGCCCCGGTGTTCAGGCGGATCCCGTTCGGACCGTCGGTCAGACGCAGCGGCGGGATCCCCAGGCGCGGGACACCGGGCACGAAGCCCGCCGCACCGGTCGGCTGCGGGTCCACCGACCCGCTGACGAACGACAGCTTCTCATCGAGTGTCATGCGCGCGATCAGCGCGGTGACGCGTGACGACGGAGTGATCACTGTCCGGCTCGTAGCCGTGTCGACCGCGAGCGCGGACGGGGCGGTCAGCCCGGCCGAGGCGACCAGCGTCAAGGCCGCCGCCACGGCAGTCGCGGTGACTTGAGCACGCCGACGGCGAGCCTGGCGTTCGGCTCTGGCAGGGGGTTCGGGGAATGTCACGGCGTCCTCCGTCGGGCGCGGGGTCAGCGCGCCACCAGCTAGTCGTCATAAAAACCTGCCATGCGGCCGGTATTCGGTGGACGGTAGCGTTGCCCGGGCCGAACCGCGAGAGCACGGGCACGGCGATGCGAATCCGTTACCGGAGGGGGACAGATGGAGAGTCCGCGCAGCCGCGGGACCTACGCGAAGACGGCGGCCCGACGCGCCCAGATCCTGAGCGCTGCCGGCACCGCCTTCGCCGAACACGGGTACGCCGCGTCCTCATTGCGTGACATCGCCAAGCGGGCCGGTCTGACCCATGCGGGCGTACAGCACCACTTCCCGACCAAGGAGGCGGTGCTGGCGGCCATGCTCGCGGAACGCGACGCCATCGAGGAGACCAGGAGCCGCGACACGCCCCACGCGTCCCCGGCAGAATTCCTCACCAGGCTGCTCCGCGATCATCAGGAGACGCCTGAACTCACCGGCTTGTGGGCAGAACTCGCGATCGCCGCCCGTAGAAACGACCACCCGGCACATGACTACTTCGTCGGCCGCTACGAGCAGGCCAGGGACATCATGACCGCACACCTGCGCTCACGGGCGGAGCTCGGGGAACTGCGTGCGGGACTCGACCCCCGAGTCGGCGCGGCGCTCCTCGTCTCGGTCCTCGACGGGCTGCAGACACAGTGGCTGCTGGATCGCTCACTCGATGTCGTCGAGCCGCTGCGGCAGTTCCTGCAGCTGATCGAGAAGCAGCCGTAACGGCGTCCCGCTCCATGAGCTGACTCAACTGTGATCGGATTTCAGGAACGCCCTCCATCCGTCGGCGGCCCGTGGTGGCCTGCCTGAGCCGGGCAGGCCACCAGAACCGGGCACTCAGCCCCGGGCGGCCGCCGCGGTCGCCGCTTCGGCCTTCTTGCGGAAGGCCGCGAGCTTCTGCGCCGGCGCGACGATCTGATGGCTGCGCGGCTGAACGGAGACGTCGTGGCCTGCCGCCCGCCCGCGCAGCGCGCCCACCGTGGCCTGCTCGCGCGGCACGTACGTGAACGGGTCGAAGGAATACCACCGCATCGCGTTCTCGTGCGTCATCTTGTTGATCTCGTCGTCCGGGACGGAGTTCGCGGTGAGCACCTGGTGCAGTTCCTCCGGGGCGTTGGGCCACATCGAGTCACTGTGCGGGTAGTCGGACTCCCAGCAGATGTTGTCGATCCCTATCTCGTTGCGGAGCTTCACACCGATGGGGTCGCTGATGAAGCAGGTGAGGAAGTGCTCGCGGAAGATCTCCGAGGGCCGCTTCCCGCCGAAGTCCTGGAGCGTCCACGTGGAGTGCATCTCGTAGGTGCGGTCGATGCGTTCCAGGAAGTACGGGATCCAGCCGGTGCCTCCCTCGGACAGCGCGATCTTGACGTCCGGGAACTCCTTGAGCGCACGGGACCAGATCAGGTCGGCGGCGGCCTGGACGAGGTTGATCGGCTGCAGCGTGATCATGACGTCCGGCGGTGCGTCGGCGGAGGTGACGGCGAGACGGCCGGAGGATCCGATGTGCAGGTTCATCACCGTGCCGCAGTCGCTCAGCGCCCGCCACACCGGGTCCCAGTGATCGGTGTGGAAGCTGGGGTAGCCGAGCGGAACGGGGTTCTCCGGGAAGGTGAGCGAGTGACAGCCCTTCTCGGCGACCCGCCGGACCTCCTGTGCGCACAGCTCCGGGTCCCAGATGGCGGGCAGCGCCATCGGAATGAAGCGGCCGGGGTGGGCTCCGCACCATTCGTCGATGTGCCAGTCGTTGTACGCGCGCACCAGGGCGCGGGAGAAGTCGGGGTCCTCGGTGGCGAACAGGCGGGCGGCGAAGCCGGGGAAGGACGGGAAGTTCATCTGTGCCAGGACGCCGCCGGCGTTCATGTCGGCGACCCGCTCGTCGACGTCGTAGCAGCCGGGCCGGATCTCGTCGAGTCCCTGAGGTTCGGTGCCGTACTCCTCCTTCGGGCGGCCGGCCACGGCGTTGAGCGCCGAGTTGGTGATGACCGTCCCGCGGAAGGTCCACACGTCGGTGCCGTCGTCGCGATGGACCAGGCGCGGGGCATCGTCCTTGTAGCGAGCCGGCAGGTGGTTCACGAACATGTCGGGGGGTTCGATGATGTGGTCGTCGACGCTGATGAGAATCATGTCGTCGCGGTTCATGCTGTCGGCTCTCCTTGCGTTGGGGCACGGACGGTCGTGGGCCGGGGCCGGGCTCAGTCCGAGGCGGGCAGGGCCTTGGGCGCCTTGATGGTCAGCGGCTCACCGTCGAAGGTCAGCTCGCCCGCACCGGAGGCGGTGCACAGGAGCTCGATGGTGTCGTCGGCGTCCACGTACCGCTTCCCGATCAGGGCGCCGGGGGGCTCGTCGGTCGAAGGGCGGGCGGGGGCGGCCTGGGCCGCGGTCATCGGTCTGCCGCCGCAGGCGACGGTGCCGGACCGCCCCTCGGGTGCCCGGATGACGATCACCCGGGTGGTGCCGGTGGCGCAGGCGAGCTGGTCACCGGGGTGCAGGGGCGGGGTGGGTGGTGCCATGGTGCGTCTCTCCTTCGGGTGCGTGTGTGGTCGCCGCTGGGGGCTCCAGCGGTTCTGTGGTGAGCCGCTCCCCCAGCACGTCCAGGTCGAACGACTGGCGAACCAGCCAGAAGCGCAGGAACGCGGTGAGCGAGTAGCGCAGGAACAAGGCGGAGCCCACGACCGCTGCTGCCACACCGCCGAGTCCCAGGGCCAGGGCGTCACCCTGGCCGAGGCTGCTGTCGGTTGCGTGGGCGAGGGGGAAGGCGAGGGCGCCCAGGATCAGGCCGGCGATCATCAGCAGGAGGCCCAGGCGCAGCCAGAGGGCGTTGCGCGTGGAGGCCGGATCGGGAATCCGGAGCTCGGCGAGCTCGCGCACGAACCGCTCCGCGCGCGGCGACGGGACGTGGGACGACGTCATGTGGAGCTCCCCAGGTAGTAGGAGGAAAGGGCGGCATGCAGGGAGTCGTCGGGTTGGCCCTGCCACTGGATCCGGCCGCGCACCAGGACCGCGGCGCGGTCGGCGATCTTCAGGGCGGCCGTGGCGAACTGCTCGACCACGAGCACGGCGACGCCCTGCCGGGCGATCTCGCCGACCAGTTCGTAGAGCTCGGCGACGACCCTCGGAGCAAGCCCCATGGAGAGCTCGTCGAGGAGCAGCACCGCAGGGTCGGTGGCGAGGCCGCGGGCGAGCGCGAGCATCTGCTGTTCGCCGCCGGAGAGCGTGCCGGCGGGCTGGTGCCGGCGCGTGCCGAGGACGGGGAAGCGGGTGTAGGAGGACTCCTCGATCTTCTCCAGGCCGTGCCCGGCGAAGGTCATCATCAGGAGGTTGTCGCGGACCGAGAGGTTGGGGAAGACGCCGCGGCCTTCGGGGACCATGCAGACCCCCGCGCGCACCAGGTCCTGCGCCCGGACCCCGACGACATCCCGTCCGCCGAGCAGGACCCGGCCGCCACTCGGCGGATGCAGCCCGGCAGCCACCTTCAACGTGGTGCTCTTGCCCGCGCCGTTGGGACCCAGCAGCGCCAGCACCTGTCCGGCGTCGACCGCGAGATCGACGCCGGACAGCACCGTGATGCCGTGGTAGGCGGTACGTATCCCGGACATCGTGAGCAGCGGTCGGCGCGGCGTGGATATCAGCCCTCCCCCAGATAGGCGGCCAGGACCGCTCGGTTCCGCTGGATGTCGGCGGGCGGCCCGCCGGCGACCACCACGCCGAGGTCGAGGACGTGGATCCGGTCGCAGACGGACATGACGAGGCTCATGTCGTGCTCGACCAGGAGCACCGCCGTGCCCTCGGCTGCCAGGTCGCGCAGCATGGCGGCGAACCTCTCGGTCTCCTGAGCGTCCTGACCGGCCGCCGGCTCGTCCAGCAGGAGTACACGCGGTTCCAGGACGAGCGCGCGGCCTACTTCGACCAGGCGGGCCGTGCCGGTGGGCAGCGAGTCCGCGAGATCGTCGCAGGAGTCCTCGATGCCCAGCCGGGCAAGCACCGCGTTGACGGTTCTTGACGCGTGGCGTCGTCCGGGGCCAAGTTCGGCAGCGACGAGGAGGTTGTCCCGCACCGACAGCCGGCCGAAGAGTTCGAGGTGCTGAAAGGTGCGGGCCATGCCGCGCCTGGCACGCCTGGCGGGTCCCAGGGAGGTGATGTCCTCGCCGTCGAGGACAACCCGCCCGGTCTCGGGGCGACGCAGTCCGGACACCACGTCGAAGAACGTGCTCTTACCGGCCCCGTTGGGGCCGATCAGTCCGGTGATGCGGCCTGCTTCGACGTCCAGGGACACGTTGTCGAGAGCACGGCGGCCGCCGAAGGCGACCGTCACGTCATCGGTGTGCAGCAAGGGCACGGTCGAGCACCTCCCCGTCGTCGTGTCGCCAGGGGCGCCGCACACCCCACCATTCCGGTGGTACGTCGTCGGGGCCCGCCTGCCGGGCGGCGGCGCGGGTGCGCAGGGCGACGGCCACGGCGGCCGCCAGGACCACCAGGTACCACCCGGGGGCCGCCCCGAGCCCCGCCGCGGCCCAGCACGCTGAGAGCACTGCGAGCAGGACCGGCATCAGCACGCGGTCCCGGGCCAGGGGAGCCCACTGGTCGCGCATCCGGGCCGCCACACCGCTCGGGCTGTGGGCGAGCGCCATACCGGTGAGGGCGATGAGGAGGGCGGAGAGGTCGTGCGCCCACGGGCCGAGGCCGGTCAGGACCTGGGTGGGGACGACGAACGCGAGACCTGCGAACAGACCCATCCCTATGGTGCCGAGCCCGCCGATGACCGCGATCAGGAAGACCGGCAGTCCGGCCACCAGGTTGAACTGCTCGGCGGTGACGGTCTGCTGCTGCATGCCGTAGAGGGCTCCGCCGAGGCCGGCGATTCCGGCCGACAGCGCGAACACCGCGACCTTGGCACCGAGCAGTCGGCCGCCCAGGGTGACGTAGGCGGCCTCGCTGTCGCGCAGCGCGATCAGACGGCGGCCGAACCGACTCCGCCGGATCGCGGCGACTGCCAGTGAGGTGAGGGCCAGACAGACGGCGGCCAGCACCATCAGCTCGCGCGGGGAGGTGAGGTGCAGCCCGAACAGATCCGGACCGGTCACGGAGACCGACCCCTGGTCGAAGAGGGCGATTCGTACGCCGAACACCTCGAAGGCGGGGAGGGTGAAGATCCAGCGGTCCATGACGACGGCGAAGGCGGCGGTGCCCAGGACGAGGTAGATGCCGGACAGCCGCAGCGCGGGCAGCGCGATGAGCGCGCCGACCCCCGCGGCTGTCAGCACCGCGACCACGAGTGCCCACAGTCCGCCCTGCGCTCCGAGGTGCCCCCACGTGAGCGCCCCGACACCGGCGATGGACAGCTGGCAGAGGGAGACCTGCCCGGCGAGGCCCGCGAGAGGGACGAAGGACAGGGCCACAAGCCCGAGCGAGAACACCACGCCGTAGGAGATGACCGCGTTCTCGTCGAGCACCGTGACGAAGACCACGGCAAGGGTGACGATGGCCCCGGCGAGCAGGAGACTCCCGCGGCGGCCCGGCATCGGAACCGGGATCGCCTTGCGGTCCCGTCCTCGCAGGCGCCGGTGCGGGAAGACGAGCAGGGCCAGGAACAGGAGCAGCGCCGGGGCGGCGAGCCGTACGCCGGGCAGGTAGTCGTTCCGAGGAAGGTATCCGGCGAGGTAGGCCTCCAGCAGACCGACGACGACCGCGCCGAGAAAGGTGAGCGGCAGGCTGCGCAGCCGCCCGAACACGGCGGCGGTGTAGGCGCTCACGATGAGCAGCGACAGCTGTTGTGCGTCGAGGGCGACGGTCGGCGCGATGAGGATCCCGCCCACGGCCGCGAGCTGGATGCCGAGCACCCAGGCGAGCCGGCCGGCCCGCAAGGGGTCGGCCCCGGTAAGACGGGCCAGGGCGCGGTCATCGACCGATGCGCGCATCTCCGTGCCGGCACGGGTGCGGTGCAGCAGGAACCAGAGGGCTGCGGCGATGGCGAGCGCCACCGCCATGGTGACGGCCTGATGCCAGGTGACGGTGGCCGGACCCAGGCGCAGTGCGGCCCGGTCACTGAAGAACGGAACAAGCGGGCGGGGCGCGTTGGGGTCCCACACCCAGCGCGCGAACGCTATGCAGCCGGTGAGCAGGGCGACCGTCATGACGAGTCGTTCCGCCTCGCCCAGGTTCTGGACGGGGCGCATCAGTACGCGCTCCACCAGGAGGCCGAACGCGGGGGCCAGCACCAGGAGCACGGTGGCGAGGGCCAGCGGCACCGGCCAGCCCCATCCGACGGCCAGTTGCCAGTAGGAGAAGGCGGCGAGCATTCCGGCCGCCCCGTGGGCGAAGTTGAAGACGCCTGCAGCGGTGTGGGTGAGCACGAGTCCGCTGCCGATCACGGCGTATACGGCGGCTGTGCTCAGGCCCACCACGGTGAAGACCAGGAACTGATCCATGAGTTGGAAACTATCTTCTCGCTATGAGAGAAGCAACCATTCGGACACATGGGGATCCGAGCGGCACGATCCCCGCACGCCGCGACCACTCCGCCTCCGACGAGACGACTGGCGGCGACCTCGTCATTGACGCCGCCCGATCAGCATGGAAGCGTGGTACTCGATTGCGAGAATGCGATTCTCACTCCAGAGGATTCGACGCACGTGGAGAGGAAGCCGAGACGTGAGCAACACTTCATCTGCCCCGGTCACCAGCACGGACGACGTGGTGGAGATCGGCCAACTACTGGCTCGCTACGCGGTCTCCATGACGCGCGGCGACACGGACCGGGTTCTCACCCTCTTCACTCCCGACGGCACGTACAGCGCGTTCGGTGACACCTACCCGCTCGACGAGTTCCCCGGCCTGATCGCCGCAGCGCCCAAGGGCCTGTTCCTTGTGGGCCCACCCGCGATCGACCTGGACGGCGACCGGGCGACCGGCACCCAGCCGCTGTGCTTCGTCGAACACGCGCGGCACGACATGCGCATCGGCTACTACAACGACACCTACGCACGCACCCCCGGAGGCTGGCGGCTGCGCACCAGGGCCATGACCTTCATCCGTCGCAACGGCGACCACGACTCGGGCCGTCCGCACGCCTTCGCGCGTACGGGGTCATGAAGACCGATCAGTTCCGCCGGGAACTGCGCGGGTGGCTGGAGACCCACGACCTGACCCCTCCCCCGACGAGCGGTCTCGACGCGGAAGTGGCCCAACTGGCCCGCGTCCGAAGCGAGCTGTGGCAGGCGGGCTGGATGCGCTACGGGTGGCCGCGGACCGTCGGCGGCCTCGGCGGGCCGAGCGCACTGCGCGCGGTACTCGGCGAGGAGATCGCCACACGTGACCTGGCGGAGCCCGGCATCTGGTCGATGGTCGAAGTCCTTGTACCGACCCTGCTCGACTACGCGCCGGCCGCGCTGGCGGCCGAGATGGTACCCAGGCTGCTGAGCGGCGACGAGCAGTGGTGCCAGGGATTCTCCGAACCCGGCTCCGGCAGCGACCTGGCGTCCCTCTCGACGCGCGCGGTCATGGAGGGCGACACCTGGGTGGTCTCCGGTCAGAAGGTGTGGACCAGCCTCGCCCAGTACGCCGCGCGCTGCGTCCTGCTGGCCCGCACGGGCGGGCCGGGGCACGACGGCATCAGTGCCTTCCTCCTCGACATGGACTCCCCCGGCGTCACCGTCCGGCCGCTGCGGACCATGCACGGCGTGGACGAGTTCGCCGAGGTCTTCCTGGACGATGTCCGGATCCCCGCCTCCCGGCTGCTGGGTGCGCCCGGAGACGGCTGGCGGCTCGCCATGGACCTGCTGCCCCACGAACGCTCCACCTGCTTCTGGCACCGCATCGCCCATCTGTACAGCCGTCTCGACCGGCTCCTGGCCGACGGCTGCGAGCCAGACGCGGACGCTCTCGGGACCGCCTGGCTCGACCTGTACACGGCGCGGTGCCGGTCGGTCGCCACTCAGAGGCGGCTGGCGCTGGGCGACCGGCTGGGGCCGGAGACCTCTGTGGACAAGATCCTGCTCGCCGGGGCCGAGCAGCGGCTCTTCGACACGGCACGCGACCTGCTGCCCGGGACCGTCGAGCTCGACGCCGGCACCCCCTGGCGCACGGAGTACCTGTACTCGCGGGCCGCCACCATCTACGGCGGCACAGCGGAGATCCAGCGCAACATCGTCGCCCGACGCCTTCTGGGCCTCGGAAAGGAGTGACCGTCGTGGACGCGGGCGAACGCCGGCTCATGGAAGAAGTACTGCGCAAGGCGATGGCGGACACGACTGGGGCGGCCCTCGACGCCGCACTCACGGATCTGGGGTGGCCGACGATGCTCACCGAGGAGCCGGACACCGCTGTCCCCCTGGTGTTCCTGCTGCTCGGCGAGACGGGCGCACACGCCTCCGTCCTCAACGACGTACTGCTCGCGGCGGTCGGCCGGCCGGTGGGCGGCACGCTGCCGCTGCCGTATGCGGGCGGGGCCTGGGTGGAGTGGACGCGGGGCGACGCCCCTCACGGCAGCCCGCTCGATCCCGCTCTGCCGCTCCGGCCTGTCCCGGCGGGCGAGCCGGTGGTCATGGCGCCGGGGCACCGGGCCCTGGGGTGGTGGCTGCTCGGCGCCGGCCGGACCATGCTCGCCCTCGCCCGGGACCACGTGCTGAGCCGCGACCAGTTCGGGCGCCCGCTGGCCTCGTTCCAAGCGCTGCGGCACCGGCTCGCGGAAACCTACGTAGCCCTGGAAGGGGCCGAGGCGGTGCTGGTCGCCGCAACGGACGCGACGGGGTCGCTGCTGGCCAAGGCGGCAGCCGGCCGCGCCGCGCTCACCGCCGCACGCCACTGCCAGCAGGCGCTGGGTGGCATCGGCTTCACAGCCGAACATCCCCTGCACCTGTACGTCAGACGAGTCCTGGTGCTCGACGGACTGCTCGGGTCGTCCCGCGAACTGACGCGTGAGGCGGGCCGGATGCTGCGTCACGAACGGTGTACGCCCCGGTTGACCGAGCTATGAGGAAGTGGATCGCATGACTGACGACAAGCTGTCGGACCTCGTCGGGTGTCTGGAGCTGAAACCGCTGGAAACGGGTTCCTACCTTGGCCGTTCACAGCGGCTGGCCTACCGCCGGGTGTACGGCGGACAGTTGCTGGCCCAGTTCGCCCGCGCGGCGTCGCTCGCCGCCGGGGGACGGGCCCTCAAGTCGCTGCACACACAGTTCCTGCGGGAGGGGAGTACGGGGGAACCGGTCCGATACGACACCGACGTGCTGCGGTCCGGCCGCACATTCTCCGCCGTACGGCTCACGGCATGGCAGGAACACGGGATCGTCGCCGTAGCCGACGCCTGCCTGCACGAGTGGGAGGAGGGGCCTGACCGCCAGAGCGTGGAGGCCGTTGGGGAACCGCCCGGACCGGAACGCACCGTGGATCTGACACTGCTGCCGTGGGAGTCGCGGGCCGCGGACGACCTGGACACCGTGGAATCCGGCCCTCCCGTCCATGAGTTGTGGTCCCGTATGCCCGACGCCGGCGAGAGCCTGGCGGCGCCCATGGTGGCGTACACCAGCGACCTGACCCTGATCGGCACCGCTCTGCGGCCCGTCCACGGGATGACCCAGGACGACTCCGGCCGGGCCTTCACCTCGGCCGTCACCTCGCACACGCTGTGGTTCCACCGCCGGATCACCGGCGGCGACTGGCTTCTGCTGCGCCAGCACAGCCCGCTCGCCGCGCACGGGCGTTGCTTCGGCCGCGGGGACGTGCTGAACCGGGACGGAGTACTGCTCGCGTCGTACGCGCAGGAGGCGTTGCTGCGGTTCGCCTGACGCCTGGCACGCGGAAAGGGGAGGGGCCCCGGGCCCCTCCCCTTTCCGCGTGCCGCAGGTCAGGGTGCGGGGACCTCCAGGACCAGCGCCGAACCCATGCCGCCCCCGGCGCACAGGGCCGCCACCCCTACTCCCCCTCCACGTCGGCGGAGCTCGTGCACGAGGGTGACGACCATGCGGGCACCGGTGGCCGAGACGGGATGCCCGAGCGAACACCCGCTGCCGTTGACGTTGACGCGCTCCTCGTCGAGGCCGAGCTGCCGTACCGCGGCGATGGGCACCGAGGCGAACGCCTCGTTGATCTCGAAGAGGTCGACGTCGGACACCTCCATGCCGGCCCGCTGCAGGGCGCGCGGGATGGCCAGGCCAGGAGTGAGCCCGGTCTCGGCGGGATCCAGTGCGGCCGACGCCCACGCACGCACGGTGGCCAGGACCGGGAGCCCGAGCCTCTCCCGGGCGAGCCCCTCCTCCACCACGGCGACGGCCGCGGCCGCGTCGTTCGCCCCGGAGGCGTTCCCCGCGGTGATGGAGAACCCGTCGATCTCCGGGTGCAACGGCTTGAGGGCGGCCAGCTTCTCCTCGCTGGTGCCCCGGCGCGGATGCTCGTCCGCCTCGAACGGGCCGTACGGTGTCTCGACCGTCACCGTCTCCTGCTCGAAACGCCCTTCGTCCAGTGCGCGCACCGCACGCCGGTGCGAACGGAGCGCCCAGGCGTCCATGTCCGTCCGGCTGATGCCGGCGTGCACCGCGGTGTTCCAGCCTACGGTGATCGACATGTCCAGGTTGGGCGCGTCGGGCCGGTCCGGATGGGTCGGCGGCACCCAGCGCTCCACCCACTCCTGGCCCGACCCCCGGTAGGTGAGCCGGGGCCCGGTGGACGAGGAGTGGACCCCGCCGGCGAGCACCAGACGGTCCATGCCCGCCCGGATCGAGGCCGCGGCGGTCTGAATGGCGGCCAGCCCGCCCGCGCAGTGCCGGTTGAGCGCCAGACCTGGCACGCGGGGCAGTCCGGCCGTGACGGCGGCATGCCGTGCGACCACGCCGCCCCCGTAGTGCGACTCGGCGAGGACGATGTCGTCCACGAGGCCCGGCTCCAGGCCCTCCGCCACGGTCGTGACGATGCGGTCGGCCAGGTCGTAGGCGGTGGTGTCGCGCAGACTTCCCTTGAACGCGGTGCCGATCGGCGTACGCAGGGCGGCGACGAGGACGGCTTCAGACATCGGTGACCTCTTCCAGCTCGGATACGAGAGTGCGGCGCAGCAGCTTCCCCGTGGCGGTTCGGGGCAGTTCGGACCGGAAGACGACCGTGTCCGGCGTCTTGGACGAACGCAGGCGTTCCCTGGCGAAGGCCCGGACGGCCTCCGGATCGCCCGAGCCGACCAGGACCGCGACCAGGCGGTGCCCCCACTCCGGATCGGGCACGCCGAGCACCGCGACATCCCGTACGCCCGGATACTGCAACAGGACGTCCTCGATTTCGGCGGGGGCGATGTTCTCACCGGCCCGGATGATCGTGTCGTCGGCGCGGCCCTCGATGAACAGGTAGCCCGCCCCGTCCAGCCGGCCGCGGTCGCGGGTGGCGAACCATCCGTCCGGGCCGGGGCCGCCCGCGCCCTCGTACTCACCCGAGATCTGTTCGCCGCGCACGAAGACCAGGCCCGTCGCATCGGGGGCCAGGAGTGCGCCGTCACCGCCGCGGATCGCTACCTCGATGCCGGGCAGTGGGCGGCCGACGGAGTTCAGGCGGTCGCGGACGGCCGGATCCGTGGATGCCAGCGCCTGCCAGTGGTCATCGGGCCCGAGCACGCTGACGGTGGACGCGGTCTCGGTGAGCCCGTAGGCGTTGACGAAGGCGGTATCCGGGAACTGGCGCAACGCACGTTCCACCACCGGACGCGGAGTGCGCGCACCCCCGTAGGCCAGGCTGCGCAGGCTCGGCGCGTCGGCCCGGCCGTCGCCGATGAGGTCGGTGATGCGGGCGAGCATCGTCGGCACCAGCATGGCGTGCGTCGCGCCCTCGCGTCGTACCGTCTCCAGCCAGCCCGCGGGCTCGAAGGCGGCCTGGTAGACGATGCGGCGGCCGGTGTAGAGGTTCGTCAGGAGGTTCATCAGCCCGGCCACGTGGTAGGGCGGCAGCGCCACTACGGCCGCGTCGGCCGGGTCGGCGGCAGCGAAGTCCTGGGTGTTGAGGACGTAGGCGAGCAGATGCCGATGGCGGAGCAGGGCCGCCTTGGGCGCTGCCGTGGTGCCACTGGTGTAGAGGACGACCGCGGTCCCGTCCCGGTTGTCGGGGACGACGGCGGGCTCTGCCTCCTCCGACGGTTCGAGCAGGGCGTCCAGGTCGCCGGAGCGCAGGACCTCCGCGCCCGGATGTCGCTGGATCAGACCGTCGAGCTGGTCCCGGCCCAGGCGGTAGTTGAGAGGCACGAACGGAACCCCGGCCAGTGCGGCGCCGAACACGGCGACCGGATAGGCGAGGTGGTTGGTGCCCAGGTACAGAACCGCGGAGCGGTCTCGGAAGCGGTCGGCCGCGTGCCGCGCGAGGCGCAGGAGATCCGCGGCGGAGTACGAGCGGCCACCCTCGGTGGCGGCTGGACGGTCCCCCGCGGAAGCGGCCATTTCCAGGATCATGGCTATATTCATGAGAACGACATTCTCGTACAGTAAGAGGCTTACTAGCAAGAGAGAGGAATAACATGCTCATCAAAGGTGTCACCGCTCTGGTGGTAGGCGGCGCGGGCGGCCTGGGCGAGGCGACCGTGCGACGACTGCACGCCGCGGGCGCCGATGTCGTCGTGGCAGACCTCGCCGACGAGAAGGGGAAGGCCCTGGAGTCGGAGCTGAGCGTCCGTTACGTACGGACCGACGCGACCGATCCGGCGTCGGTCGCGGCAGCGGTCGGGGAAGCCGAGAGCACCGGCCCGTTCCGCATCGCCGTGGACTGCCACGGGGGCCCCGCCGGCGGCGGCCGACTGGTAGGCAAGGGCGGAGAGCCGCTGGATCTCGACGCCTTCCGCACCACCATCGACGTCTATCTGACCGGTGTCTTCAATGTGCTGCGGCTCGCCGCAGCGGCCATCGCCCGCACCGCACCCTGCGGTGAAGACGGAGACCGAGGGGTCGTCGTCACCACCTCCTCCATAGCGGCGTACGAGGGCCAGGTCGGGCAACTGCCGTACGCTGCGGCCAAAGGCGGTGTCTCGGCCATGACCCTGGTGGCCGCGCGTGATCTGTCTCCCCTGGGCATCCGTGTCGTCACCGTGGCACCCGGCACCGTCCTCACACCCGCCTACGGGCGCTCGGCCGAACAGGTGGCAGCGCACTGGGGCCCTCAGGTGCCGCACCCACGACGGATGGGCCGGCCCGAGGAGTACGCGGCGCTGGTGCAGCACCTGTGCGAGAACGACTACCTCAACGGTGAAGTGGTCCGTCTCGACGGGGCGTTGAGGTTTCCTCCGAAGTAGGACGGAGCCTGCCCACGGCTGCGGCGCCGAGGGCGCCGCAGCCCGGAGACCGAAGGCTTCCTACGCCTCGCCGACGAAGTCGCCGTGCTCTCCCAGGCCGGGCGGGGGGTCGTACGGTGGCTCGCATCCATCCACCTTGAACGGGCTGCCGATCAAACGGTGTCCACCAGCCCGCACCACTGCGCCGGGGAGGCCGGCGAGAGCCTCGGGAAGGGTTCGAACCGCAGCGGCAGGCACTCCGAGCGGGCGTAGCCGCGCCTCCCAGCCGAGCGCCGTGTCAGCGGCGAGCGCCTTCGTCACCGCGGCGACGACCTCCTCCCGGCAGGCCGCGCGTTCGGCCATCGTGTCGAAGCCGCTCACACCGATCTCGTTGGCCAGCGAGCGCCAGAAGCCGTCATGCGTGATGAACAGCGCCAAGTGGCCCTCGGCTGCGGGAAACAGCTGGGCGGGGACGTAGTAGGCGTGGGCGCCCCCGCGCCGGCGCGGGGCTGTGCCGTCGTTGAGCCAGGCAGCAGCGTGGTAGTTCAGCTGCGACAGCATCACGTCGCGCAGGGAGACATCGATCTGCCCGCCCCGTCCCGACACCACCTGCGCCAGGAGACCGAGGGCTGCGGCGAAGCCCGCGGAGTTGTCGGCGGCCGAGTAGCCGGGGAGCTGCGGCGGCCCCTCCGGAGTCCCGGTGAGCGCGGCGACGCCGGTGGCCGCCTGGACGACGTAGTCGAAGGCGGGGTCGTCACCGGCATCCATCCCCCAGCCGGTGAGGGCGACGCACACCAGGCGCTCGTTCCAGGGGCGCAGATCCGCGTAGGTGAGGCCGAAGCGGCGGATGGCCGAGGGCTTGAGGTTGACGAGCAACGCGTCTGCCCCCCGTACCAGTTCGTGCAGCCGCGCCCGGCCCTCTTCGGTGGCCAGATCCAGCCGGACGGAACGCTTGCTCCGGTTGAGACTGGCGAAGTACGCGTCCGAAACCCTGCGCGAGAGGTCCCCGCCCGGCGGCTCCACCTTGGTCACCTGTGCTCCCAGGTCGGCCAGAAGCATGGTGGCGTACGGCCCGGCGAGGATGTGGCCGACCTCCAGGACGCGCAGCCCGGCGAGCGGGCCGGCGCCGGTCATCGGAATTCCGCGGCGATGGCGGCGACCGCCTCCCGGGTCCGCAGTTTCGAGGCAACCAGCGTCTCGCGGTCCTCACCGATCGGCAGCAGACGTACGGAGAGGTCGGTGACTCCCGCGTCGGCGAAGCTCCGGAAGCGGGCCGCCACGGCCGCCTCGTCGCCGGCCGCGCACAGGTCGCCGACGTTGCGGGCCTCACCGCGCTCGAGCAGCCGCTGGTAGTTGGGGGACACCTCGGCCTCGCCCAGAATTCGGTTGGCGCGCTCGCGGGCCGCATCGACCTCGTGCGGCGCGCACACGCAGACGGGGATTCCCGCCACGATCCTCGGGGCAGGGCGGCCCGCGGACTCGGCCGCCTTGGTGATGGCCGGTACGACGTGCTCGGCGACCGTGCGCTCGTCGGCCATCCACAGCACCGTCCCGTCCGTACGCTCCCCCGCGATGCGCAGCATCACCGGGCCCAGGGCCGCCACAAGGACGGGCAGCGGGGCGACGGGGGCCAGGGTCAGCGGGTTGTGGACCCGGAACGCGTCGTTCTCGACGTCCACCGTGTCCGTGCCGCTCACCGCGGCGGCGAGCACCTCCAGGTAGTCACGCGTGTAGGCGGCCGGCTTCTCGTAGGGAAGGCCCAGCATGTCGCGGACGATCCAGTGGTGGGACGCTCCGACGCCCAGGGCGAGCCGACCGCCCGCCGCCGCGTGCGCGGACAGCGCCTGCCGGGCGAGAGCGACGGGATGCTGTGCGTGTACCGGGACGACCGCCGTGCCCAGTTCGATACGTGAGGTCGCCGCGCCCATCAGGGTGACGGCTGTCAGGGCGTCGAAGTCGGTGGGCACCTGGGGCACCCATACCGTGTCGAAGCCGGCCTCCTCGGCCCATCGGGCGTCGTCGACCATCCGCGCTGCCTTGTGTGCGGCGTCGCCCCGTTCGGGGCCGCTCATCACTCCGATGCGCATGTCGTCCCTTCGTGACGGGTGGTGGTGAGGGAGCGGACTCCGGCGACGACCGCGTCGAGGGGGGTGCCGGTCGGGAACACGGCGGCGGCCCCGGTCTCCCGCAGGCGCTCCACGTCGCCTGTCGGGATGGTGCCTCCGACCACGACCGGGATGTCGTCGCCGCCGGCCGCGCGCAGCGCGGCGACCGTGCGCCGGGTCAGGGCGAGGTGGGCACCGGACAGGATGGACAGCCCGACGAGGTCCACGTCCTCCTGGACGGCGGTGGCCGCGATGTCGTCGACACGGTGCCGGATACCGGTGAAGACGACTTCGAACCCGGCGTCCCGCAGGGCGCGGGCGACGAGCTTCGCGCCACGGTCGTGGCCGTCGAGCCCGGGCTTGGCGACGAGGATGCGCGCCGGCGCCGGCATCAGAACACCACCGGCTGCCGGAACTCGCCCCACACGTCGCGCAGGGCGCCGGCCATCTCGCCGACCGTGCAGTAGGCGTGGGCGCAGGCGATGAGTGGGTCCATCAGGTTGGTGTCTCCTTGGGCGGCGCTCTTGAGTTCGGCGAGGCGGGCGCGGACGTCCGCCGGGCTGCGTTCCGCCTTGACCCGGGCGAGCCGCTTGAGCTGGCGTTCGCGGCCTTCGGCGTCGAGTTCGTAGGTGGCGAGGTCCGGTGGGGGCTCTTCGGTGACGAAGCGGTTGACGCCGACGACGGGCCGCTCGCCGGAGTCGACCTCCTGGTGCAGGCGCCACGACTCGTCGGCGATGAGGCCCTGCAGGTAGCCGTCCTCGATGCAGCGGACCATGCCTCCGTGCGCCTCCAGATCGGCCATGATCGTTTCGATGCGTTCCTCGGTGGCGTCGGTGAGTGCCTCGACGAAGTAGGAACCGCCGAGCGGATCGGCGACGCGGGTCACGCCCGTCTCGTGCGCGAGGATCTGCTGGGTGCGCAGGGCGAGTGTCGCGGACTCCTCGCTGGGCAGCGCGAACGGCTCGTCCCAGGCGGCGGTGAACATGGACTGCACCCCGCCGAGCACGGAGGCCATCGCCTCGTAGGCGACGCGGACGGTGTTGTTGCGGGCCTGCGGGGCGTACAGGGAGGCTCCGCCGGCGACGCAGCCGAAGCGGAACATGCAGGCCTTGTCGGTCGTGGCGCCGAAGCGCTCGCGCACGATGGTCGCCCAGCGCCTGCGTCCGGCGCGGTACTTGGCGATCTCCTCGAAGAAGTCGCCGTGTGTGTAGAAGAAGAAGGAGACTTGCGGGGCGAACTGGTCGATGGTCATGCGGCCGCGTGCCAGGACCGTCTCGACGTACGTCACGCCGTCGGCGAGGGTGAACGCCATCTCCTGTACGGCGTTGGCTCCCGCGTCACGGAAGTGGGCTCCGGCGACGGAGATCGCGTTGAACCGGGGCACCTGCGCGGCGCAGAACTCGATGGTGTCGGCGATGAGCCTGAGTGACGGTTCCGGTGGCCAGATCCAGGTGCCGCGGGACGCGTACTCCTTGAGGATGTCGTTTTGGATGGTGCCCGTGAGGGCGGCGCGCGGGATTCCGCGCTTCTCCGCGGCGGCGACGTAGAAGGCCAGCAGGATCGCTGCCGTGCCGTTGATGGTGAAGCTGGTGCTGATGCGGTCCAGTGGGATGGAGTCGAAGAGGATCTCGGCGTCGGCCAGGGTGTCGAGGGCGACGCCGACCCGGCCGACCTCGTCGCCGTACTCCGGGTCGTCGGAGTCGTAGCCGCACTGGGTGGGCAGGTCGAGGGCGACCGACAGCCCGGTGCCACCTTGGTCGAGGAGGTAGCGGTAGCGGTGGTTGGACTCCTCGGGGGTGCCGAAGCCGGAGTACTGGCGCAGGGTCCAGGTGCGGCCCCGGTAGCCGGTGGGGTAGTTGCCGCGGGTGAAGGGGTAGGTGCCGGGGTCCGGTGGTTCGGAGCGGCTGCTGTCCGGGCCGTAGACCGGCGCGAGCGGGATGCCGGAGGCTGTCCGGGCGGAGTCGGTCATGGTGCGTCGGATCCCTTGGTCTGTGAGTGTCGGCGGAGTTCGTCCTTCATCACCTTGCCGGTGGCGTTCAGCGGCAGTGCGGTGCGGAAAGCCACCTGCCGGGGCACCTTGAAGCCGGCCATCCGATCTCTCGCCCAGGCGATCAGCTCCGCTTCCGTCACCTCTCCCCGGGGCACCACGAACGCCTTGCAGACCTGTCCCATCCGTTCGTCAGGCACGCCGATGACGGCGGCCTGGGCGACGGCCGGGTGTTCGAGGAGGAAGCCCTCGATCTCGGCGGGGTAGGCGTTGAAGCCACCGACGATGAACATGTCCTTCTTGCGGCCGACGATCCGCAGCCGTCCCTCGCCGTCGAGTGCGCCGAGATCGCCCGTGTGGAGCCAGCCGTCCTCGTCGACGGCTTCCGCGGTGGCCTGCGGATCGTCGAGGTAGCCGCGCATGACGGAGTAGCCGCGCACCAGCACCTCCTTGTCGTCGGCGATGCGGACCTCGAAGCCCGCGCAGGGCCGGCCCACGGTGGTCGCGACGGCTTCGTAGGGATCGCCGTGGCGGGAGGCGGTGACGGTGCCCGCCTCGGTGAGGCCGTAGCCGGTCATCAGGTGGGTGAAGGGCAGGTCGGTGGTGATGCGCCGGACCAGTTCGACGGGGATGTCGGCGGCGCCGGTGACCGCGACGCGCAAGGAGGACAGATCGCGGTCTCCGCCGGCTTCCAGGAGGGAGTGGTAGAGGGTCGGAGGTCCGGGCAGGACGGTCACCGCCTCCTTCTCCACGAGGTCCAGCACCCGGTCACCGTCGAAGACGGCGACCGGCAGGACGGTCGCACCCCGGATCATGGAGGCGACGCAGCCGGCCTTCCAGCCGAAGATGTGGAAGAACGGGTTGACGATCAGGTAGCGGTCGCCCTGCCTCAGTTGTGCGAGGTCGCACCACTCGGCGTACGACCGCAGGGTCTGGCCGTGGGTGGTCATCACGCCCTTGGGCCGGCCGGTGGTGCCGGAAGTGAAAACGATGTCGGACAGGTCCTCCTCGCCGACCTCATGCTCGAAGGGCGTACCGGAGGCCAGGAACCCGTCCGTCTTGAGATCGATGACGGGAACGCCCGGCGGCCCGGTGAACGAGCGGTCCAGGAAGCCGTTCTGTACGCAGAGCGCTTTGGCACCGCTGCGGATGACAATGTCGTGCGCCTCCTCGTCGCGGAAGCGGGTGTTCACGGGGACGAGCACCCCGCCGGCGGTGAGCAGGCCGAACGCGGCGATCATCCACTCGGCGGAGTTGGGCGCCCAGACCGCGACCCGGTCGCCGGGCCCGACGCCCGACGAGGCGAACGCCCCTGCGGTGCGACGGACCCGGTCGGCGAGTTCAGCGAATGTCAGCCGCAGGTCACCGTCCACAACGGCCTCGGAACCGCCGAACCGTTCCCCCGCGCTGCGTACGAGTTCGGGGATGCTGCGCCAGGCCATTTCGGCTGTCATCCGTCGATCAGCCGAGCCAGATTGCCGCCCATGACCTTCGCCTTGTCCGCCTCGCTGAGTTTGCCGAGGTGATCGACATAGGTAATGGGGTCGGAAAGGCCCTCGGGGTGCGGGTAGTCGGAGCCGAACAGGACCCGTTCGATGCCGATGAGGTCACCGAGGCTTGCCAGGTCCTCCTCCCAGAACGGGCTGATGTGGACGTTCCGTTTGAAGACCTGGACGGGGTCCTCCCGGAACTCGTGCGGCATCTTCTTGTGCACGTCGGCGAGCCGGCCGAGCAGCGGCTCCACCCAGGAGGCGCCGTTCTCGATGACCGCGAGCTTCAGCTCGGGGAAGCGGGAGAGGGTTCCGTGGCAGATCAGGGAGGAGACGGCGTCCTCGATCGGCCGCCATTCGTTGACCTGCCGGAAGGCGTTGGGCTTGAAGGGCAGGAACTCGCGCCTGTTGCCCTCCCAGTCGTTGGCGTAGTTGGCGTAACCGCTGTCGGAGGAGTGCAGGGCCACCATGACCCCGCTTTCCACGACCCGCTTCCAGAACGGGTCGAACTCCTCAAGTGCGAAGGAGCGCGTCCCGCCGTATCCGGGCACCGGCGCGGGGCGGACGAGGATGGCGCGGGCGCCCCGCTCCACCACCCAGTTCAGCTCCTCGATCGCCCTGTCGACGATGGGAAGAGTGATGACCGGGACGGTGAGGATGCGGTCCTTGTGGGAGAAGGACCAGGTCTCGTGCAGCCACTGGTTGAGCGCGTGGATGACCGCGTGGATCAGCTCCGGGTCGTCCTTCATCCGTTCCTCGATCAGGCTCGCCAGCGTGGGGAACATCAGGCTGCGCTGGATACCGAGACCATCCATGAGTTCCAGCCGCGGACCGGGGGCACGGAACGCGGGGATCGAACGCATGGGCTCGCCGAAGATCTCCCGGCGGGTCTTGCCCGTCGGGTTGCCGACCTTGAAGTACTCCTCCATGGCGCCCGGCCGGGCGACCACGTCGAACGTGGGGTTGGGGATGTACTCGCTGATCTGGCCACGTATCGCGATCTTGGTACGGCCGCGGACCTGTACGTACTCGATGGCCCCGGCGTACTCCTTCGGCAGGTACTTGGTGAGCGCCTCCTCGGTCTCATAGAGATGGTTGTCCGCATCGAAAAGCGGATAGGCGAGCTCGCGCGACGGCATGAGATCCTCCCTGACTGGTTTTGAGAATCGTATTCTCACTCATCGGAAGTGGCAATATCCTTACGGAGGGCGAACTTCTTCACCTTGCCGCTCGGGGTGCGGGGGAAGTCGTCGACGCAGCGCAGCCGTTCGGGCCACTTCTGCCGAGCCAGCCCGGCACGCTCGAAATGGCGTCGCACCTCGTCGAGGCCCGGCGCGGGCCGGCCCGGGCGCATCCGTAGGAATGCCGCCGCCCGCTCACCCAGGCGCGGATCGGGCGCTGCCACGACAGCCGCCTCGGCCACCCCGTCGAGCCGCAGCAGCACTTCCTCCACCTCCAGGGCACTGATGTTCTCGCCGCCCCGGATGATGACGTCGGCCTTGCGGTCGACGATGGACAGCCACCCGTCGTCGTCCAGCACGCCGATGTCGCCGGTCCGGTACCAGCCGTCCTGGTCGAACGCGGCGGCGGTCAGTTCCGGATCGGTGTATCCGAGGCAGAGGTCGGGGCCACGGGTGAGGACTTCCCCGTCGTCGGCGAGGCGCAGCTCGACACCGGGCAGCGGAAGGCCGTCGGTGTGCGCGCGCTTGGCGACAGGACCGTCGTACGGCGCGCACGTGACCGAGGGGTGCTCCGTGGAGCCGTAAGCGCGGAACACGCTGACACCCAGGTCCTCCAGCCTGTTCGTCACGGCGGAGGGCACGGGGGCACCACCCAGGCCGGCGTACTTCAGGTGCCCGATGTACTCGGGCGTGCAGTCGGGATGGTCGAGCAGGCTGGTCATGTAGTAGGCCGCGCCGCCCCCCACGGTCAGCCCCTCGGACCGCATGAGGGCGAGGGCCTGGGCCGGGCTCCATACGTCTCCGAGGTGGATCGGCGTGCCTTGCAGTACCGGTATGAGGAAGGCGTTGACCATGCCGATGAAGTGGCCGACGGGCGCCACGGTGAACTGCCTCCCCCGGTCCGGCGGATAGGTCGCCGCGAGCTGCCGGGTCTCGCAGCCCAGGGTTTGATGGCTGTGCACCACGCCCTTGGGGTCACGGGTGGTCCCGGACGTGAAGGCGATGAGGGCGGGGTCACCGGGATCGACGGGAAGCACGCCGGGCATCGGCTCGTCGGCGAGCAGACCGTCGAAGTCGCGACCGACCACGCCCACGACGGGCACCCCGGAGCACAGGTCCGGATCGAAGGCCGACCGGCCGAAGCGCTCGGCGGCGAAGAACGCCTTCGGGCGGGTCTCCCGGACGATGTGCCGGATCTCCTTGGGCCCGTAGAAGTGGACGACGGGCACGACCACCGCCCCCAGGAAGGCCGACGCCCAGAACACGGCCGCCGCTTCCATCCAGTTGGGAAGCTGCATGACCACGACGTCACCGGGGCCGACGCCGCGCACCCGCAGGCCGGCGGCCAGCCTGCGGGCCACCAGCTCGACCTCGGCGAAAGTGCCGGACCAGGGCCGCACCTCGGAGTGGACCCGGAATTCCGTGTCCCGCGCCGCCTCCATGCCTCGCGCCAGCAGATCCCCCAGCGTGTCCCGGGTCCACCACCCTTCGGCCTCGTAGCGCTCAGCCAGCTCGATCGGCAGGGGCCGAAGCGCACCGGGGGAAGTCGTCCGCATGGCAGAAGTTCTCCTCTCGCCCATGTAAGAGAATTGCACTCTCGCACAGCGAGAAGGTAAGTTCCATACATGGCACGCGACCACGGCTTCCATCCGGTGCGCATCACCGAGATCATCGAGGAGACGCCGGACACCCGCACGTTCGCCCTCGACGCCCAGTTCCCTTATCGAGCCGGCCAGTTCCTGACGTTCAAGGTGTGCGGGACTCTCCGCAGTTACTCGATGTCGAGTTCGCCGGACGCCGACAGCGATGTGCGCTTCACCGTCAAACGAGTGCCGGGCGGGCTCGTCTCCGCGTGGATGCACGACCGGCTGGAACCGGGCGACACGCTCGAAGCCACCCGGCCGAGCGGCTCGTTCTGTCTGCGCGAGCCGACCTCGGCGCCCCTGGTCGCCTTCGCGGGCGGCAGCGGTATCACTCCGGTGTTCTCACTCGTCAAGAGCGCACTGACCATGACGGCCAGGCCCGTACACCTGCTGACCGCACATCGGAACGCGGATACGGCGATCTTCCGCGAGGCGCTGGACATCCTCGCCGAGCGGCATCCCGGTCGCCTCCACGTCCACGAGCATCTTGACGACCGGGACGGGTTGGTCACCCGGGCGGAGATCGTTGCCGTCGCCGGCCGCTCCTCGCCGGACGCGGACTTCTACGTCTGCGGACCCGCCCCTTTCATGGATCTGGTCGAGGAGACGTTGACGGCGGGCGGGGCGGGTTCCGAACACATCTTCGTGGAGCGGTTCACGTCCACGGAGGCCGAACCCGCCGAGACCGTTCCTCCCGTGGTGACCGGCGCCGGCAGCCTCACCGTCGATCTGCGCGGACAGCGGCGTACCGTGCCGCAGCGGTCGGGCGAGACGCTGCTGCAGAGCGCGCGCCGGGCCGGCTTCACGCCGCCCTTCTCCTGCGAGTCCGGCGACTGCGCGACATGCATGGCGCGGCTCACGAACGGTGAGGCCAAGATGCGGGTCAACAACGCCCTCGACCCCGACGAGGTGTCCGACGGCTATGTACTCACCTGCCAGGCGGAGCCCACCACCCCCGATGTGACGGTCGTGTACGAGTCCTGACCGCACCCATCCACCGACTGGAAGGCCTTCCATGGTTGAGCTGGAGTCCGACGCGGGCCTCGCCGTCGTCACCATCGACCGTCCGCATGCCCGCAACGCCATCGACCTGACCACCATGGACGAGTTGGAGAAGGCGCTGGACGCGACCGCGGGCGCGGCCGCGCTGGTCCTCACCGGAGGGGGCGACAAGGCGTTCGTGTCCGGCGGAGACCTCAAGGAACTGGCGCGGCTGCGCACCGAGGAGGAGGCGGCGGACATGGCGCTGAGGATGCGCGCCCTGTGCGACCGGATCGCCGCCTTCCCCGGCCCGGTCGTGGCCGCCCTGAACGGACACGCCCTGGGCGGCGGGGCGGAACTGGCCGTCGCGGCCGACATCCGCATCGCAGCCGAGGACATCCGCATCGGGTTCAACCAGTCGCGGCTGGCGATCGTCCCGGCGTGGGGCGGAGCGGAACGGCTCGCCCGGCTGGTGGGCCCGGGGCGGGCGCTGCTGCTGGCCGGTACCGGCAGGGTGCTGGACGCGGCCGAGGCCGAGCGGGCGGGCCTGGTGGACCTCGTCGTTCCCCGGGCGGACTTCCCGGACGTCTGGCGGGCCGCGGCCCGCACCCTCGCTTCCCCGCAGGGTCTCGAGATCAAGAACCTCACGACCCGTACCAGGTCGCCGCACGAGGCCGCCGCGGCCTTCGCCCGGCTCTGGGTGTCCGACGAGCACTGGCAGGCAGCTGAGAAGGTGATGTCCCGTGGCAAATGAAATCTGCGTCGTGGAGGGCCCGTTCGGTCCCGAAGTCCATACGGAGGGTACCCGGCCGGAGCAGACGGTGCTGTACCTGCACGGCGATCCGCGACTCTCCGGCACCCCTCAGGACGCACTGCCGACCGCCCGGGAACTGGCCCGCCAATCCGGCCACACCGTGCTCTGCGCCCGCTACCGGCCGCGCTTCCCCGAAGCTCTGGACGACGTCCTCTCCGCCTGGGCCCACTGCCGTGACCGGGGGCCGGCAGCGGTGATCGGCAAGCGCCTCGGCGGCGCGCTCGCCGCCGGGCTGCTGCTGCGGCTGCGCGACGAGGGCGCCCCGCCGCCGTCCTGCGCGGTGCTGTCCTCGCCCGTTCTGGACTTCACCCTGGACACCCAGAGCCTGCTGGTCAACGCGGCGGCCGACCGCACCGTCGAGGTCGACGTGCTGCGGGTGCGCGCGGCGGCGTACGCGGGGACGACACCGCGCAGCGACCCACGGCTCAGCCCGCTGCACGGCAACCTGCACGGTCTGCCGCCCATCCAGCTCCACGCGGCCGGGACCGAAGTCCTCCTGGACGACACACTGTCCTTCGCGACCCGTGCCGCGCACTCGGGTGTCGCGGTCGACGTCCGTGTCTATGAGGACGCGTCGGCGCAGGGCTTGCGCCAGTTGGGCGCGACGGCGGACTTCCTGCGGGCGTGGTGTCCGAGCCGGCTCGCCGAGCCCGCCGGGTGAGTATGCCTGTGGGGTGTGCGGCCGGGCCCTCCGGCCGCACACCCCACAGGCATGTCAGCCATCCTCGCGGATGTACTCAGCCGCCTTCCAGGCCATGGCCATGACGGGGCCGTTCAGATTGCCCGACACCATCACCGGCAGCACGGATGCGTCGACCACGCGAAGGTTCTCGACGCCCCGCACCCGCATACGTGAGTCGGTGACGTCGTCCGGGTCGGGGCCCATGGCGCAGGTGCCGATGGCGTGGAAGCCGCAGTAGCCGCCGTCGAGGGCGGAGCCGACGATGCCCTCGTCGTCGTCGGAGTGGACGGCCGGGCCGGGGAACGTCTCGCGGGTGATACGGGAGGCGATCGGATCCGCGGCGAAGAACTCCCGCAGCCGCCGGAAGAGATCGGCCGCCACCTGGCGGTCGTGCCCCGACGTGAAGTACCCCGCGTCGATGTCCAGGGCCGCGTCGGGATCGGCCGAGGTAATGGCCAGCGACCCTTCGGAGGACGGCTTGAGCACCATGGCGCACGCGGACAGGCCGGGCTCCCTTTCCACGGCGGCGGGTTTTCCCGGTATGAGGGAGCCCAAGGACCAGGGGGCCAACAGCACCTCGGCGTCAGGGCGTTCGACGTCGGGGCGCGACTTGAGGAAGGCCATCACGTCGTAGGCGGGACGGGCCAGCGGGCCTCTGCGGGTGAGCAGGTAGCCCGCGCCGGTGCGGGCCTGCGCAACGGTGGTGGACAGCTGCCGGTTGGCGCCCAGATCGGCGTTGAGCCGGAAGCGCAGGGCGAGACAGCGGTGTTCGCGCAGGCGGCCACCGACCTGCCGGCGGTCAAGACGTACGTCCACGCCCGCGGCCCGCAGCACCTCGGCCGGTCCGACACCGGACAGTTGGAGCAGCTTGGGGGTGTTCAGGCTGCCCAGGCTGAGGATGACCTCGCGCCGTGCGCGGACTTCCTCCCTCTCCCCCTCGGCCCTGCGCACCTCGACCCCGACCGCCTTGTCCCCGTCGAACAGCACCCGTGTGGCGGTGGTGCGGGAGGCGATGGTCAGATTGGGACGCGAGCGGGCCGGGTGGAGGAACGCGCGCGCCGCGCTGAAGCGTTGCCCCGACTTGATGGTCGCCATGGCGTAGCCGATGCGCTCACCCTCGTGTTCGTTCAGGTCCTTGACCGTACGCAGACCGAGGGCGCCCCCGGTGGCGATGAGCTCGTCGCACAGCGGATCGGGGTCGCGGACCGAGGAGACGTGCAGGGGTCCGCCCGTACCCCGGGTGGAGGTGCCGCCCAGGGCGTTGTCCTCGATGGAGCGGAAGGCGGGCAGGACGTCGTCCCAGCCCCAGCCGGGGTTGCCGAGGGCTTCCAGAGCGTCCCAGTCGGGCCGGCTGCCGCGGTTGTAGACCATGCCGTTGACGGAGCTGGACCCGCCGAACACCTTGCCTCGCACCCACATGTCCGGGTTGCCACCGGGACGCACCGGGCGCGTGCGGTAGTGCCACGAGAACGAGGGGTCGCCGAAGAGCTTGCCGACGCCCTTCGGGATCCTCAGGTACGGGTGGCGGTCGGGGCCGCCCGCCTCGACGAGCAGAACAGTGGTTCCGGGGTCGCGGGACAGCTGATCGGCCAGTACACAGCCCGCCGAGCCGGCACCCACGACGACGTAGTCGAACATCACAGACCTCCGTTGGGAAGGGCCGCGGCCGGCGCGCGTCCCCGGACTGCCCGTACGGTGCCGGCCGGGTGTTGGTCGGGTGTTGGTCGGTCGTCATACCGGCCACGGCAGCGCCTCGCCGCCGTGGCCGCGAGACGCTGCGTGAGAGGAGTGACGGGGCGTTGGCGGCGGTCAGGCCTCCGGCGTGTCGTCGCGGTACACCTGACCGCCCTTCATCACGAAGCAGACCCGCTCCACTACGGACAGATCGGTGAGGGGGTCGCCGGGAACGGCGATGACGTCGGCGAGCAGCCCGGGGCGCAGCCGCCCCCGGTCATCGGCCTGGATCAGGTCGGCCGCGACGGTGGTCGCGGCGCGCAGCGCGTCCGCCGGTGGCATACCGCGGTCGGCGAGGGCCAGCAGCTCGAAGGCTCCCTTGCCGTGCGGGATGGCCGGCGCGTCGGTACCGAGGGCGATCTTGACGCCCCGGCGGATCGCGCGGGCGGTGGACTCGCGCGCCCGCGGGAAGACGTCGGCTGCCTTGGCCTTGAGGGCCGGGTCGGCATGCTCCGTGTTCATGCGTTCGGTGAGGCAGGTGGTCGCCACCAGGAAGGTGCCCCGCTCCGCCATCAGGTCGAGCGTGGCGTCACTGGCGAGGAAGCCGTGCTCGATGCAGTCGATGCCTGCCTCGACCGCGGCCCGTATCGCGCTGTCCCCCATGCAGTGCGCGGCGACCCGCACACCTGCCCGGTGTGCTTCGTCGACGATGGCACGCAGTTCCTCGTCGGAGTACTGCTGCGCCCCCGCCGGGCCGGTGTGCGACATGACGCCGTTGGAGGCACACACCTTGATGACCTGTGCGCCGTACTTGATCTGGTAACGGACCGCCTTGCGCACCTCGGCCACGCCGTTGGCGATGCCCTCCTCCACGGTGAGGGGCAGGACCCCGGGCGCGAGCGCCTGGAACATGGTGGGGTCGAGGTGACCACCGGTCGGTGCGATCGCATGCCCGGCGGGCACGACCCGCGGGCCCTCGGTCCAGCCGAGGTCGATCGCCTTCTTGAGCGCGACGTCGAGCAGCACGCCGCCGGTCTGCACGAACAGTCCGAGGTTCCGTACGGTCGTCCAGCCGCGCCGGAGCGTGCGCCGCGCGTTGGCAGCCGCGCGCAGGGTGCGTACCGCCGGATCCTCTTGGACGGGGATCAGCGGGCTACGGTGGTCGGGGCCGCCGAGAAAGAGGTTGACCTCCATGTCCATCAGGCCGGGCAGGAGGGTGACATCGCCGAGATCGTGCACCACGGTGCCCTCGGGCAGCTGTGCGGGCCGCCCCACCTCGGCGATGTGCTCGCCGTGAACCAGTACCTCGCCCGGCTCGACGATCTTCCCGTTGTCGACGTCGAGCATCCGGGCCGCCCGCAGGAGCACGGGCGGCCGCGGGGCCCGCTGACGGTTCGTGGCCATCACACGGCGGGTTCGACGACGGCATCGATGCTGGAGGGGCCGCTGTCGGGAACCCTGGGCTGGCCCCATGCCTCCACGGGAAAGGCGACCGTCACCAATGAGCAGAACGCCCACAACAGGTGCTTGTCCTGGTCGCCGATGCCGTCGAGTTCGACCTTCTCCAGGTAGGCGGTGTGCTCCTGCAGCAGGGGGTACGCCACGTCGTAGAAGGCGTGGAGTTCCTCCATCGTACTGGCCACGCGCTTGGCGTACCGGGCCTTCTCACTGTGGATCGCCCAGTCCGCGAACGGCTCCAGGGCGGCGAACTCGGGGGGAAAGACGTTGGGCATGCCGGGATCCTCCTTGTCTTCTCGCGGGACGTCTCAGTTGGCGTCGGCAGATGCCGGGGACGGGGTCTGCCGGTGCTGGTCGACGAACTGCCGCACGGTGGTGTGCAGGTGACGCAGCAGGATCTCCTGGTCGCCCAGCGGGTAGGTGTCCACCGTGCGCGATTCCAGCATGGTCTGGGTCGCTTCCAGGGTGTTGCCGTCCTGCAGGCCGTACTCCTTGAACGACACCGCCGCGAGCTCCTGCTGGAGCCGCTCGAAGGCGTTCTTCGGCGGGACGAAGTAGCACGTCGCCTCGAAGATGTGGGTGTTGTGCGAGGTCGGCCAGTAGTGGTAGGTCAGCACCCAGTTGGGCCGCCAGACCAGCAGCATGAAATTCGGGAAGAACACGAAGGTGTCCATGCCCCAGACATCGCTGCGCGTCGGGTTGATCGCCGGCGGCAGTTCCTCGGTGGTCATCCCGATGTCGGGAGCATCCCACGATCCGAACAGGCCGCTGCGCAGGGCGCGCTCGACCGGTTTGACCATGGCGCGCTGCTTGGGCGGTGCGATGCCACCCCAGGACGAGACCATGCTGTGCGGGCCGTCGATGTCGTACGAGAGCGCCTCGTACCCGTACTTCTTGATCTTCGCGGCCTCCTCGGCCACGTACTGTCCCGAGTGCAGGATCGGCGCGTGGTAGAACTCCGCGAACGCGTCGATGAAGAGCTTCCAGTTGCTGCCGATCTCGGCACGGTACTTGTGCACCTGCGTCAGCTTGTGGAACGGGTAGCCCTCGATGCCGTCCGCGAAGCGGCCCAGGTACTCCTTCAGGGGCGTCGTGTTGTCCGGGTCGAGGTTGACGAAGATGAACCCCTCCCAGACCTCGGTCTGCACCGGCAGCAGCCCGTACTTCGACTTGTCGATGTCGAAGAACTCGGACTCCTGCTGCACGAAGGCGAGCTTGCCCTCCAGGTCGTAGCGCCAGGCGTGGTACTTGCACGTGAACGCACGACAGTTGCCCTTGGTCTCCTCGCGCGGATAGTCGTCCCACACCAGCTTGTTGCCGCGGTGACGGCACACGTTGTAGAAGGAGCGCACCTCACCGTCGGAGCCGCGCACGACGATGACGGATGCCCGGGCGGCGTCCAGCTCCTTGGTGAAGTAACTGCCGTTTCGCGCCAGTTGTTCGACACGGCCGACGTTGAGCCAGGTGCGGCGGAAGATCGCGTCCCGCTCGCTCTCGTAGAACTCGGGGGAGATCGAGTCCTCGTAGGAGACCGGCTCCGTGCCGATCTTGAAGTGCTCGGTCCAGCTGCCCTCGGGCGGCTTGGGGAAGTGGGCCATGGAACGGAACCTCCGGTCTGTTGACGTGCATACGGTAACAGCAATCTCGTTCAGCGAGAATAGGATTTCCGCTTTCGTTGTTCCTCTCCCCCGGCACTCACGCCGTCGTCCCGTCCAGGAGGAGCAGGAGCGCCCGCAGGGCGGGCTCCAGCGCACCAAGCCGCGCGCTCCCCAGCTCGGCACGCACCTCGGCGCCCACTGCGAGGTCCTTGCGCAGGAACGGACCCGCGCTCGCCGCGAGCGCGGCCACCGACCCCTTGACCGCGGCACCGAGGGCGGCCCGGCTCGCGCCGCTGGCATGGGGCAGCGCGGCAAGCAGCGTCTCCTCGGGTACGCCGAGGTCACGCGCGAACCGGACCGCCTCGGCGAGCAGCCCGATCTGGGCAGCGAAAAGGGTGTTGTTCACCAGCTTCAGACACTGGCCCGCACCGAGCGGACCGACATGCACCAACGGATCGGCGTAGGCGCGCAGCGCGGGCCGCACGCACTCCAGCGCACCACGCTCACCGCCCGCGAACACGGTGAGCCGGCCGGCCGCGACGTCGTGCGGCCCGCCACTGACCGGCGCGTCCACCACGGTGGCGCCCCGTGCGGCCAGCGCCTGGACGACGCGCGGACTGCCGGTGGTGTGCACCACGAGAACGGCACCGGCCGACAGCGCGGCCGGCAACTCCCCCTCCAGACAGACGGCCCGCACCTGCTCGTCGTCGTAGAGGCAGACCAGCACGGCTTCGGCATCCCGCGCGGCCGCACCGGCGGACGCGACCGGAAAGGCACCGACGCGGGCCAGCGCCTCCAAGGCCTCCGGGGTACGGACGTGGACGCGCACACGATGCCCCTCCCCGACCAGGCGCTCCACCATCGGGCGGCCCATGCGCCCGGCACCGATGAATCCCAGCTCCACAGGAACCTCCACCTCGCAGTCCGTGAGCCGAAAACGTGACTCGGCACAGTCAGAAACGGCATTCTCCTATATCGTTAGCACAACTCTCATAGGCTGACGAGGAGACCGGATGTACGACAGTGAGTGGCAGGAAGCCGCGCGAGCCGTTCGCGCCGAGGTCATCGGCGGGGGCGGGACTCAGGAAGGCTCCGACGGCGGGGCGCCCACCGGCTACCGGGACTACGTCACCGCGACCGCTTGGGGCGTATGGGCGCGAGGCGGCCCCCTGAGTACCCGGGACCGAAGCCTGCTGGTGCTGGCGATGACGGCGGCAACGGCCCGGATGAACGCCTTCCGCATCCACCTCGCGGCAGCATCGCGGGCCGGCGTCACCGACGCCGAGGTGGACGAGCTACTCTACCAGCTCACCGCCTACTGCGGTGCGCCCGCGGGCATCGACGCCCTGGCGGTCATCCGCGAGGTGCGCGAAGCCCGGGATGCGGCGTGAGCGGAACCGCCCCGGTCGTCGGCTTCGTCGGCCTGGGAAGCATGGGCAGCGTGCTGGCGGAGAACCTCGTGACGGCCGGATTCGAGGTGGTGGCCCATGACGCGGCCGGACCCGCACGCCTCCCGGAGGGCGCCCGTTGGGCCCGGAGCTGCGCGGACACGGCACGCGCGGCGGACACCGTGGTGCTGAGCCTGCCGGACGGTGAGGTATGCCGCGAGGTCGTACAGGAACTGGCGAGCGCCCGGGAGCGGCGGGTCACCCATGTCGTGGACACCTCGACAGTCGGTGTGTCGGCAGCGGGCGCCCTGGCCGGGATGGGCCTGGCCTATGTGGACGCGCCCGTGTCCGGCGGCGTGGCCGGCGCCCGCATGCGCACGCTGATGATCATGTACGCGGGGAGGCAGGAGCACTGTGCCCATGTGGAGGCCGTGCTGGCAGGCCTGAGCGATCGACGCAGACTGATCGGTGACCGGCCCGGGCAGGCGCAGGCCCTCAAGCTCGCCAACAACTTCCTGTCCGCGACGGCCCTGGCGGCGACGAGCGAGGCCGTCGCCTTCGGCACGGCCGCCGGACTCGACCCCGCGGTGATGGTCGACGTCCTCAACGCCTCCAGCGGACGCAGCGGGGCCAGTACCGACAAGTTCCCCGACGAGGTCCTGACCGGCCGCTACGCCTCCGGGTTCAGCAACACTCTGATGGCAAAGGATGTCCGTCTCTATCTGGACGAGGTGACCCGACTGGACGGCCCGGCGGTGGTCGGCGCGGTCACGGCGGACCTGTGGAGCCGGTTCGCCGCCGCACTGCCCGGAGCGGACTTCACCCGCGTCTACCCCTTCACGACGGGCAGTTGATCCTCCAGCAGCTGAACCCCGTCGACCGCGCCTATGAGCACGGACACCGCCTCCCGCACCACCCCCGGGTATCGGCCCGCCGTATCCGGATCCACGAGCCACATCTGGTGGATGCCCTCGACCAGGGCCAGGACGGCCGCCGCGGCCGTCGGCGCGCTCAGCCCGCTGGGCAGACGCTGACCGTACTTCTGCGTCATCCGTCGGGTGAGGTGGTCCTGAAGCGACCGGCAGCGCTCGCTGACATATCCCGCGGCCGGTTCCTGTCCGGTGACCGCCTCGGCGACCATGACGCTGTGCACCGTGGCCAACGAGGGGTGGTCCTGTTCGAAGGAGATGGCTTCGGCGAAGTCCCCGGCCCAGTCCTCACCGACCCGGCGGCCGGCGAGATGCTCGCGGTTGAGCTGCTCACGGAAGTCCAGCAGGTCCAGCAGGAGCCGCCTCTTACTGGGGAAGTAGTGCAGCACACCCTGTCTCGTGAGTCCGGAACGCTCGGCCACCGCGTCGATCGAAGCGCCCTTGAACCCTCGTTCGGCGAACACCTCCAGCGCCGACTGGAGAATGTCCTCACGCCGTGCCGACGACTCCATGCCGCGCCCTTCCGCTCGTGGACCGGTGCCCGCTCACAGTACGTACGGTCATCGCCACAGCACGAGGGGCGCGAACACAATTTGTTCACAGCCCCATGGCTGCCAGTGCGGCCATGGCCGTCTCCCGCAGTGTTCCCTCGCCGCGGACCGCCGCCCTCTCCGCGACCTCCGCGAAGAGCCGCACGTCCTTGGCGAGCAGCCCGCCGGCGTGGGCCGCGATGCGGTCCAGGGTGCCGCCGGCGTCGGCGACCCGGTCGAGCGCGAAGCTGGCCGCGCTGCCCCGTGGCAGGATCCGGCCGAGCCCTCCGGGGTCCAGGCCGAGCGCCGCGCCCGTCTCCAGTGCGTCGGCTGCCAGACCCAACTGAGCGGTGAAAAGAACGTTGTTGAGGAGCTTGGCGAGCTGCCCGCAGCCGGTCGGGCCCAGGTGGACGACGGGGTCGCCATAACTCGCGAACACGGGCCGGCAGCGCGCGAAGACCTCCGGATGGCCACCGGCCATGACGAGCAGGGTGCCCGTCTCGGCAGCCCGCCCGCCACCGCTGACCGGGGCGTCCAGGACGGCTACGCCCTTCTCGGCGGCCCGCTCCTCCAGCGCACGACAGGTGTCGGGGTGAACCGTGGAGTGCACGGCGATCACCGCGCCCGGCCGGATGCCGGCCAGGACGCCGTCGACGCCCGAGGTCACCTGTGCCACATCGGCATCGGCGACGACGCACAGACACACCAGGTCGCTGACAGCGGCGAGTTCGGCGGGTGTGCCGGCGGTCCTGGCCGTGGTGTCCGCGAACGGGGCCACGGAACTGTCCCGCCGCGCCCACAAGGTGGTCGGGAAGCCCGCATCGACGATCCTGCGGGCCATGGGCGCCCCCTGGCTGCCCAGTCCGATGAAACCGACGCGCACAGGTTCCTCCTCAAGTCGTCTGCTGATCAGGGGCGGACGGCAGCGGCCGCCAGAAGGCGGCCAGCAGTCCAGCCGTGGACACCACCCCCAGGCCGAGCACCGCACCGGCTCCGGCCCATCCGGTCACCGCGATGCCCAACGCCTCGTCCAGTGCGTACTCCCCCGGCCCCCACGCGCCCATGGCGACCGCGAGGACGCCGAGGACGAGGACGTACTCGTAACCCTCCTTGAACACGAAGAAGCCGTGCGGGCGGTGCGCGAGCAGACCGGCGACCAGCGTCACGGAGAGAACGGCGGCGCAGGCCGGCGCGGTCAGCAGGCCGACCAGCAGCAGGGCGCCCGCGCCGAGTTCGGTGAGCACGCTCAGCCATGCCTGGAGCCGTGGGCGGGTCAGGCCGAGGCCGCCGAACCAGCCGGCGGTGCCGGTGATTCCGCCCCCGCCGCGCCAGTGGTTCCAGCCGTGCGCGATCATCACGCCGCCCAGGGCGAGCCTCGTCAGCAGCAGGGCGACGTCCGAGGCCTCACCCATCGCGCCACGCCCTCTCTGCGGACAGCGCCTGGACCCCGAGCGCGCACTCCTCGACGAAGGCAAGGACGTGCAGGTGGTAGGCCAGACCTGTGCGCCCGATGCTGGTGTTGTGGCCGGCGCCCGCCTGTTCGTGCAGAGCGACACGGGGCGCGGACGTGAACATGGATGCCAGATCGGCCAGCGCCTCCGGCCCGTTCGCCCACACCTGCTCGTGCTCCGCGAGGGTGATGTGGACCGGCACCGGAACCCGGCCCGACAGAAGGAGGAGCTCCTCCTGCCAGCCCTCCCGGTGGCCCTCGTAGGCGGGCGAGGCGGAGCCGATGCGCCGCCCGCCGTGCACGTCGGGCGGATAGGCCTCCGGAGGGTTCCACAGGGCGTGGCGGAGACTGGGCCGGGTACGGGTCGGGTCCCGGCGCCACTCCTCCATGGCGTCCAGGGCGCGGGGGTGGTGGACCCGGCCCATTCCGGCCAGTTCCACGCCGAGCAGCTCGGCTCCTCGCGGGTCGCCGGCCATCCGGATGGCCAGTTCCGAGCCTGCCGAGTGCGCCCAGACGAACGTGCCGAGGCCGCGGTCCTGTCCGTGGAGGTGTGCCTCGACGGCGGCGTAGGCGAAGTCGGTCCGCCCCTCCGGCTGACGCATGTGGTCCTGGTGGCCGGCCGAGGAGCCGTAGCCGGGACGGTCCAGGGCGAGCACCGTGAAGCCCGCCGCTCTCGCGGTGCGCAGCAAGGAGAGCCTGGGGTGGCCGGGGTGGTCGTAGTAGGCGGAGGTGGTGGCGCCGCCGTGCAGGGCCACGATCACGGCCTGCGGGCGGGGCACCTCGGCGACCAGGGCGGAGGAGGGGACGCCGTGTACGTCGACCACCTGCCTCCGTACCGTGGTGGCGAGGCCGGGATCGAGTGAGGTCATCCGTCCGTCCTGAGCAGAAGTACGCCGCTGGGAGTGAGCCCGCCGCTGGAGACGACGGCGGTGCGTGCGCCCGTGACCTGCCGTGCTCCGGCCTCGTGGCGCAGTTGCACGACGGCCTCGTGCAGCAGCCCCATGCCGTGGGTGCGGCCGTGCGAGAGCTGGCCGCCGTGCGGGTTGAGGGGCAGCACGCCGTCGCGGGCGATGTTCTTGCCACCGTCCAGGAAGTCGCGGGCCTCTCCTATGCCGCAGAAGCCGAGGGCCTCGATCCAGGACAGGCAGTTGAAGGTGAAGCCGTCGTACAGGAGTGCCACGTCGACGTCCGCGGGGCGCAGATCGGTGCGGGTCCACAGATGGGCGGACTGGCCGAGCACCTGCGGTTCGTGGGTGAGTGTGGACTGGTCCCATTCGAGGCGCTCGAGGATGCGGGTGCCGACGGCCTCGACGCGCACCGGCGGCTTCGGCAGGTCGGGCACGGTCTCGACGGCGGAGACGACAACAGCCACCGAGGCGTCGCACGGCACGTCGCAGTCGTAGAGTCCGAAGGGGGTGGAGACCGTGCGCGCGGTGAGGTAGTCGTCCATGGTGAGCGGCTCGCGGTAGACCGCGTCGGGGTGCAGGGCGGCGCCCGCGCGCTGGTTGAGGGCGATCCAGCCGAGCGTCTCGCGCGTGCTGCCGTAGCGGTGCATGTGCCGCTGGGCGTTCATCGCCAGCGTGATCGCGGGTGAGGTCGCCCCGTACGGCTTGAGCCATCCGTCGGCCCCGGCCGGCCGGGGCAGGCTGATGCGGCCCTGGCGGACCAGCTCGGCGTGCGTGGCTTCCCAGACCGTGCGGAAGCACAGGACGTGCCGGGCGAGGCCGCCTGCCACCGCGAGCATGGCGGCGATCACCGAGCCACCGGGGCCCATGGTCTCTCCGGCGCCGTTGTGCCAGACCGGGCGGATGCCCAGCGCCGACTCCAGCGCGGTGACGCCGCCCTCGGCGAAGCCGCCGTACGCGCCGGCCCCTGGATAGGCCGACAGACCGTCGATGTCGTCGAGGCTGAGCCCCGCGTCGGCGACAGCCTTCTCGCAGGCCTCCACGGTGAGTTCGAGCGGTGGGACCATCAGGCGCCTGCCGATGCGGGACGCGCCCGCGCCGCTGATGACGGCATGGTCCTCGAACTTGCGCGTCGGCAGCGGTGCGCGGGAGTACGCGCGTATCCGCTCGGGTGCGGGGTCGTCGGAAGGCAGGGTCGCGAGAGGGTTCTCGTCGTCGGCGCACGGACGGAAGAGGGGCAGCCACGCTTCGCCGGCCTGAGCGAAGACGGCTTCCATCCGCATGCCCAGACACAGATCTTCGGGCGGGCAGTCGACGACGTTCGTGGTCAGCCGGACCCGCGGGTCCTCCTCGATCGCCACCTGGGCGACGACGTACGGGGTGGGCAGACCGGGGAAGGGGAAGCGGTGGTTGACCGTGAAGCCGATGAGGGTCGCCCGGCCGGACACCGTACGTATCGCGGTCGCGTGTGAGCGGCAGTTCCGGCAGACGGGCTGTGGCGGATGGATCAGGGCCCGGCAGGCGGTGCAGGACTGGAATCGGAGCCGTCCGTCGCGGCCGGAGGTCCAGAAGAACTCGGTCTCCTGGGTCACCTGCGGCTGCGGACGTCCGGCCTCCGGCGTCATGCTCAACGGACCTTCGCCTCGGCTCTGCGCACTGTGACGGGTTCGGCGAGGCCCTGTTCGTCGCAGACCTGCTGGAGGGACCGCAGGGTCGCGTCGAGGCCCGGACCGCGGCGCCGGCCGGGGGTGAAGGTGGCCGGCAGGTGACGCATGCCCTGGATGACGCCGATGGTCTCGTAGTGAACGGTGCCCTCGGGGTCGCACACGAAGTCGGGCAGGCGGTCGAGGACCTGGATGAGCATCCGCTTGAAGACCGTGCGGGCGACGTTCGAGCCGATGCAGCGGTGGATACCGAGGCCGAACGCGGTGTGCCGGTTGCCCGAGCGGGCGAGGTCGACGCTGTCCGGGTCGGAGAAGACGGCCGGGTCGCGGTTGGCCATGGCCCAGGACAGCCACAACCGGTCGCCCTCCTTGAGCTCGGTGCCGGCTACCTCGCAGTCCTCCGCGACCGTCCGCCCGTCCCCGGGCGCTGGGGTGAAGTAGCGCAGGAACTCCTCGGTTGCCGGGTCGAGCAGGGTGTCGCGCTCGCTGCTGAGGCGCGTCCGTTCGTCGGGGTTCCGGGAGAGCCACTCCAGGGCGTGTGCGGTGAGGGCCGTGGTGGTGTCGAAGCCGCCTCCGATGAGCAGGGCGAGCGCGCCGACGAGGTCCGCGTCGGACGGGGTCTCACCGTCGATCTCCAGCCGGGCGAGCGCGTCGGCGAGGCCCGGGCGCGGGTGGGCGCGTACCTCGTGGAGCGTGGCGGCGATGTCCTGGATCATCGCCATGTGGCTCTCGACGACGCGCGCCATCTCCGGGGAGTTGGGCGGCGTGTAGACGCCGGCGTGGGCGGGCTCGTTGTACAGCTCCCACTTCGAGAGCGGAATGCCCATCATCGCCAGGGTGAAGACGGCGGGGACGATGTTGGCGAGGTCGTCCACGAAGTCGATCCGGCCGCTCTCGATCCGCTCGTCGATCGCGGCGCCGACCACCTCGTCGATGAAGGGGATCCAGCGCTTGACCGCCGCCGGGGAGAGGTAGGGGTTCAGGGCGTTGCGGTAGGCGCGCTGCTCGGGCGGGTCCATCTCCAGGAAGCCGCCTCGCAGCCCTCGGCCGCGGGGCGGCGCCGGGATGCTGATGCCCTGGTAGCCGCGGCGTTCGCCGTGGATGTCGTGGTCGTTGGAAAGCTGTTCACCGGCCCGGGCGAAGGCGAGCAGCTCCCTGTTGCCGGCGGCCACCCAGTGCCCGCCGTAGGTGTCGCTCCAGCCGAGCGGGCAACGGTCGTGGAACTCCCGGGTCTGCTCTTCGAACTGGTCCCGGTACGAGGGAGCATGCCGGTCGAAGTGGATGCGGGGCTGCTTGCGGGCCTCGTGGTCCGCGGGGTCCCGTGCGGTCATGTGTGCTTCCTTCCAGTGCGCTGCGGCCTGCCCGTTCCCGGAAGGCCCTGGCGCGTGCGGAGGCGGGGCGCGTGCTTACAGCACGCCGATGGCTCGTTCGGGGCAGGAGCGGACGGCTTCGACCGCCGCGTCCTCCTGGTCGGCGGGAATCTCCTCGGCCGACGCCGATGAGTGCCCGTCGATCTCGCTCAGTTCGAAGATCCCCGGGGCGCGCATCGCGCACAGGGTGTGGCCCTGGCATCGCTCGGGATCGACGCGTACCTTCACCTGTCTCATCTCTCCTTCGGGTCAGGTCAGGTCCGACATGGACTTTCCGACGTCGGCGAGGGTGACCGGCTTGCCGTAGTCGCCCTTGTAGCGGTAGGCGGGCGCGTCGCAGCGGAAGTCGCCCCGGTCCGGTGCGAAGGCGGCCGGCTGCCAGCCCTTCTCCTTCGCCTCGACGATCGAGTAGCAGGCGGGCGGCTTGTCCGACGACAGGTCGAAGGGGGCCTGGAGGCCACCGGCTGTCCAGTCGGTCTTCTTGCGGGCGTTGTCGTACACGCACGCCCGGGTCAGGGTCGCGCAGTCGCGGGCGGCGGTGGCGAACACCAGCCAGGCGGAGAAGGCGCGCAGTGCCGGGTAGGTGACCTGCTTGTCCGGAGCGTACTTCTCGAACAGATCCTTGACCTGCTGAACGGCCGGGTTGTCCGCCGCGCTCTCCAGCGGGGCGGTGGCGAACAGTTCCGCGTAGTTGTGCTGTTTGCCCAGGGCGGGCTTCGCCAGTTGCAGGAAGGCGGGGCCGTAGGCGTTGCTGTTCGCGTCGGTCCAGTCGGGCGCGTAGCCGATGTTGGTCAGGCCCTGCTCCAATTTGGCCAGGCTCGCGAAGTCGCCGAGGAAGACGAGGCCCTTGACGCCGCTCTCCTTGATCGACTGGGCGTACGGGGTCCAGTCGGATACACCGGCCGCCGGGTACAGGTCGGTGTAGGACACCTTGCCGCCCAGGCCGGCGACCGCCTCCTTGAACTGGGCGAGCATCACCTTGGTGACCGGTGAGTCGCCTGCGATGATGCCGACCTTCTGTGCCGAGTCCGGGTACTTCTTCTTCAGCAGCCAGTTGTAGTAGCCGGAGTACTGGAAGTAGCCGGCGGCCGGGCCGGAGGTGATCACCTGCAGATCGGAGCCGATGGCACCGATCTGGCTGGTCTGCGCGGGGTAGTTCGGCAGCAGGCACTTCAGGCGGTCCTTGACGCCGAGGCTGTCCAGCGCCGACCCGCCACCGACCAGGGCGAAGTCCTCCTTGCAGGCTTCCAACGTGCGCTGGCGCACCTCGGTGAACCTCGCGTCACGTGTCACCGGGACGAGCTTCCGTCCGTTGATGCCGCCGGCGTCGTTGCACCAGCTGGTGAACACCTTCGCGGTGTCCTCGAACTCGGACTTCTTGGTGAAACCCACGTCGGACATCACACCGACCTGGATCCTGTCGTCGGTGACGCCTTGGGAGGTCGAGGTTCCGGGGGTGCCGGAACCGCACACGTCCTTCAGCGTGCCGAAGTCGGTGCCGCTGGGCGACGCCTTCTGGGTGGCGGGTCCGGTCGGCCGCGTGGTGCCGGGGTCGTCGCCGGAACGGGTGGAACAGCCGGCCAGCAGGACCGCGACAGCGGCCACTGTGCCGATCAGCACTCTGCGCAAGGTGCCTCCTCGGGAAGTACGGACGCCTTCGTCCGCGGGATCGGAGGGCGGGGGCGCCGTTCAGGTGATGGCGCCACTCGCTTTGAGGGCGAGGATGCGTTCCCAGCCGTAGCCGAGCTCGGTGAGAACCTCCTCGGTCTGTGCCGCGAACTCGGGTGCGGGGTCGAGCCGGATGTCCTCGACGTCGAACTGCACGGGGCTGGCTACGAGTTCGAGCTCGCCCGCCCGGCCGATGTATCCGTTGGCCCGCACCTGGGGATCGGCGGCGGCCTGGAGTGTGTCCTGCACGGGCGCCCACGGACCCTTCTGGGTGGCGAGACGCTGCGACCACTCGGCCAGGGTGCGGCCGGCGACGATCTCGCGGAGGATCTTCACCGCGTCGCCGGTGTGCCGTGCGATGTCCTCGGCCGTGGCGAAGCGAGGATCGTCGGCGAGTTCCGGGCGGCCCAGACAGCGGCACACCTCGGGCCAGAACTTCCTCGGCTGGAGCATGACGAGCGACAGGTAGCGCTCGTCCGAGGTGCGGTACAGCCCGGTGAGCGGGTTGGTGGGCGAGCCGTGTGTGCGGGGCGGTACGCCCTCCCAGGCGCGGTCCAGATGCAGGGAGACCCCGATCGCGTGGCCCATCGCCCACAGGCCGCTGCCCAGCAGGGATACGTCCACCACCGCGGCCTCGCCGCTGCGTTCACGGCGCAGCAGCGCGGCGGCGATGCCTCCGGCCAGGTTGGTGCCGGAGATCGTGTCACCGTAAGCCGGGCCGGGCGGGCTGATCATGCCCTCGGTGCCGGGCGGGGTAATGCTGGCGGCGGTGCCCGCACGGGCCCAGAAGGCCGTCATGTCGTAGCCGCCGCGGTCGGCCTCGGGCCCGCGCGGACCGAGTGCGCTGCCTCGTGCGTACACGATCTGCGGATTGACGGCGCGGATGTCGTCGACGTCGATGCCGAACCGGGTCCGGGCCTCCGGCAGGAAGCTGGTGAGGAACACGTCGACATCCCTGGCCAGCTCGTACAGCAGCTCCCGGCCGCCGGGTGCGGCCATGTCCAGCCCGATCGAGCGTTTGCCCCGGTTGGCGTGTGCGACGTTGGGGTTGGGGTCTCCCTCGACCCGGAAAGCGCCGGTCTGGCGCAGCCCCCGTTGCGGATCACCGGTGACGGCGTGTTCCACCTTCAGGACGTCCGCGCCCCAGTCGGCGAGCACGGCGCCGGCGGAGGGCACGAAGCCGTACATCGCGACCTCCAGGACCCGGATGCCCTCCAGCGGCCTCATGCGGTGCTCTCCGTGCGGACCACGCGGGCGAGGGACTTCTGCTCCAGGAACTCCTCGAATCCGCTGCGTCCGCTCTCGCGTCCGATTCCGGACTGCTTGTAGCCGCCGAACGGAACGTCGACGGAGAAGTAGTTGCCGCCGTTGATGGAGAACGTGCCGGTCCGGACGCGGCGTGCGATGCGGATCGCGCGCTCCTCGTCGGCGCTGTGCACGGCACCGGACAGCCCGTAGCGGGACTGGTTGGCAATACGGACGGCGTCGTCGTCACCGTCGTAGGGGATGACGGCGAGAACCGGTCCGAAGACCTCCTCCTGGGCGATCTCGCTGTCGGGGTCGACGTTCACGAGGAGGGTCGGCTCGTAGAAGAAGCCGGGGTCCCTCCGTGCGCCGCCGCGGACCAGGGTGGCGCCGGCTTCGACGGCGCGCCGCACCATCCCGTCCACCTTGTCACGCTGCTCCCCGCTGATGAGCGGGCCCATGGCGGTCTTCGGGTCGGTGGGGTCCCCGACCTGTACGCGGTCCATGCCCGCGGCGACCATCTGCACGATCCGGTCGTGCTGGGCGCGCGGCACGAGGAGGCGGGAGGTGAGGGCGCAGCCCTGCCCGGAGTGGGAGCAGATGGTGAACGCGGCGAACATGGCGGCCTGGACGAGGTCCGCGTCCTCCAGGACGATCATGGCGGACTTGCCGCCGAGTTCGAGGAACACGCGCTTCACGGTGCCCGCGGCGGCGGCCATGATGTGGCGGCCGGTCGTCGTGGCGCCGGTGAAGGTGACGGCGTCGACGTCGGGGTGAGTGGTGAGGACCTTCCCCACATCGGGGCGCGAGGAGCTGAGGACGTTCACGACGCCGGGCGGTATGTCGGTGTGTTCGGCGATGATCTCGCCGAGCGCGAGGGTGGTGAGCGGGGTCTGCGGAGCGCCCTTGAGCACGACGGTGCAGCCGGCCGCGAGGGCGGGACCGAGCTTGGCGAGGGCCAGCTGATTGGGGAAGTTGTACGGGAGGATGGCGGCGACGACGCCGACCGCCTCCTTCTCCACCCACCGGTGGTGGCGCTGCCCGCGGGAGTCGGTCTCTCCGAGGTCCTCGGTGAAGGAGTAGCCCTCCAGGAGATCGGCGTAGTAAGGCACGATGCCGATCGGCTCGTCGAGCTGGGGACCGTGGGTGAGCTGGCGGGGCGCTCCGACCTCGGCGATGGTCAGCTCGCGCAGTTCCTCGCGGTGCTCGTCGAGGGCCTGGTGCAACTGGTGCAGGCACCGCACGCGCAGAGCGTGATCGGTGGACCAGTCGGTGGTGTCGAAGGCACGGCGGGCGGCGGCGACGGCCGTACGGGCATCCGCCTCCGTCGCGTCCGGGGCGTGTCCCAGAAGGGCGCCGGTGGCGGGGTTGTACGAGGCGAAGGTCGCTTCGGCGGCGACCAGTTTGCCATCGATCAGCTGGGACTTGACGACGAGGTCGCTCACAGCCGCACCACCGATCCGCCGTCGACGGCGACGATCTGGCCGGTGAGCCAGGAGGCGTCGTCGGACAGCAGGAAGAGCAGGACTCCTGCCTGGTCGGCGGGTGTCCCAAGGCGCTTGAGCGCAAATGACTGCACCATGGCCGTGCGGTGCTCCTCCGGGACGATGCTGCGGATGGCCTCGGTGTCCGTCGGGCCGGGCGCTATCGCGTTGACCCGGATACCGCGCCCGCCGAGCTCCGCGGCCAGCGAGGCGGTCAGGTGGTTGATGCCGGCCTTCGCGAGCCCGTAGAAGCCGGTGGGCTGCCAGGCGGCGGTGGAGGACTGGTTGACGATCGCGGCGCCTTCCTTCAGGTGCGGAAGGACGGCGCGGGTCATGTGGAGCGCGCCGAGGAGGTTCACTCCGAGGAACCGGTCGAGGTAGTCGTAGTCCACGGTGACGATGCCCTCGCGGCGCATGCCACCGAAGATCGCCGCGTTGTTGACCAGGTAGTCGATCTGACCGAACTCGCTGATCACCGTCCGGGCGAGCGCCTCGGCGGAGGCCGGGTCGGCGACGTCCACCTGTACGAAGAGTGCGTCACCTATCTCCTTGGCGACCCGCTGACCCTGTTCCTCGTTCAGCTCCGCGACGACGACTCGGGCCCCCTCACGAGCCAGCGCCTTGGCATACCCCTCACCGATGCCCTGGCCGGCACCGGTGACGACGGCCACCTTGCCCTTGAATCGCATCACAGCCTCCTTGCTCGATTGGTCCGGAAACTACATTCTCACCAGGAACATAGCAAGAACTCGCACACGAGAATGCTGTAATCCGCAGGCGGGCCGCAGCCGCCCGTCGACGCGCCGCCGCATCCCGGACGCGCACAAGCCTTCCCGCACCACCCACGATGAGAATATGGTTCTCATACACGAAAGGGGAGTTTCCATGATCGAATCGAAGGCCCTGAGTCCGTCGCTGGGCGTGGAGTTCACCGGGGTCTCCGACCCTCTGGACGACACCTTCGTCCAACGCAGCGCCGAAGCCCTCAAGTGGCGGGGCGTGCTCCTGGTACGCGGGCTGCACCTGGACGACGAACAGCAGTTGGCGTTCAGCCGGAAGCTCGGCGAGGTGGTGGCACTGCGCGGGCAGGAGATCTTCCCGATCTCGGTCAACCCGTCCAAGAGCAAGAGCGCGAAGTACCTCCGGGGAGCGTTCTACTGGCATCTGGACGGCACCAGCGACGACGTACCCGTCAAGGCCACCACGCTCACGGCCCGGCACATCGCCGCGGTCGGCGGAGGCACGGAGTTCGCCAGCACCTACGCGGCCTACGACAGCCTGCCGCAGAAGGACCGCGAGCGTTACGAGGACCTGCGCGTGGTCCACAGCTTCGAGGCGGCCCAGCGCCTGGTAACCCCGGACCCCACCGACGAGGAACTGGCCGCCTGGCGCACCCAGCCCACCCATGAGGTGGCCCTGGTGTGGCAACGCCGCGACGGCCGCCGCTCCCTGGTGACGGGCACCACCGCCGACCACGTCGTCGGCATGGACCCCGAGGAGAGTCGCGCCCTGCTGGACGAACTGCTGGACTGGTCCACCCGGGAGCGCTTCCGCTACGCGCACGACTGGGAGGTCGGTGACCTCGTCGTCTGGGACAACACCGGTGTCCTGCACCGGGCGTTGCCGTACGACGAGAGCTCCGAGCGGCTACTGCACCGCACCACCGTCGTCGGCGACGAGGCGTTCGCATGAGGACTGCGGTCGTCACGGGCGGCGCCTCCGGTATCGGCCGGGCGATCGCCCGACGGCTGACTTCCGACGGCATGCAGGTCGCCGTCCTCGACATCTCTCCGGCCGAGGACGGACACGCGTTCACCGCCGACGTCAGCGACCGGGCGCAGGTCGACAAGGCGATGGACTCCGTACGTGAAAGCCTCGGCCCGATCCATGTCCTGGTCAACGCCGCGGGACGGGACGGCTTCACCCGGTTCGCCGAACTGTCCGCCGAGGAATGGCAACGGGTGGTCGACATCAATCTCAACGGCGTCTTCCACTGCGCGCAGGCGGTCCTGCCGGACATGGTCGACGCCGGCTGGGGCCGGATCGTCAACATCTCCTCCTCCAGCGCGCACTCCGGCCAGCCCTTCATGGCCCATTACGTCGCCGCGAAGTCCGCCGTCAACGGGCTGACCAAGTCACTCGCGCTCGAACTCGGCCCGAAGGGCATCACCGTCAACGCCGTCCCCCCGGGCTTCATCGACACCCCGATGCTGCGCAGCGCCGAGCAGCGCCGTCGGCTCGGCGGCACCGTCGAGGACCACATCGCGCGCACCCCTGTGCGCCGGGTGGGCCGCCCGGAGGACATCGCCGCGACCTGCTCCTTCCTGATCTCGGAGGAGGCCGGTTACATCACCGGGCAGATCATCGGGGTGAACGGAGGGCGCAACACATGACCAGGCTGCCCCCGGTCCCGTACGAGGAATGGGACGCCGAGGCGCTGCGGCCGCTGACCGGCGGGCGGCGCGTACCGCCGTCCAATGCCCTGGGGCTGTTCATGCACCATCCGGCCCTCGCCAAGGCGTTCCTCACCTTCAACACCCATCTCCTGACGCGTAACTCGCTGCCGGACAGAACGCGCGAGCTGGTGATCCTGCGCGTCGCGTGGCGGCGCCGGTGCCGCTACGAGTGGGCCCAGCACGTGCTCATCGGTCGCCGGGCCGGCGTGAGCGACGAGGACCTCGCCCAGGTGCGGGACGGCGCGGACACACTGGTGAACCGTGCGGTCGACCAACTGGACACCACATCGGCGCTCACCGACGACACCTATGCCGAGCTGGCAAAGGAACTGGACGCACAGCAACTGCTGGACTTCGTGTTCACCGTCGGCACGTACGGGCTGCTGGCGATGGTCTTCAACACCTGCGGGGTGGAACTGGATTCCGGTCTGGACGACGGGGGCTTCGACGCCTCCTGAGAGCCGCACCGCGGACGGGCCCGTGCCGGAGCCGGATGGCTCGGGCACGGGCCCCCCGTCCGCGCCGCCGGACCGTTCAGCCCCGCTTCAGCCGCTGCTTCATCCCGTCCAGGTCGGTCAGGATCGGGAGGCCGCCCACACTGAGCGCGTTGCCATGCCCGGTCTGGTGAATGTCGAAGACGGACTGGAGCGCGGCGTAGAAGCCCTGGACGTCGAGGGTCTGGTTGACCGCGCGTTTGGCCTGGCGCAGGCCGAAGGGCGGCATCTGCGCGATGCGCCCGGCCAGTTCCCGGGCCGTGGAGTCGAGGGCGTCGAGCGGAACGACCGAGTTGACCATGCCCGTCCGCTCGGCCTCGGCGGCGGTCAGCGGCCGGCCGGTGAAGAGGATCTCCTTGGCCTTGCGCGGGCCGAGTTCCCAGGTGTGGCCGTGGTACTCGACACCCCCGATCCCCATGTGCACCACGGGGTCGGAGAACTCGGCGTTCTCCGCGGCGACGATGAGGTCGCACGGCCAGCACAGCATCAGCCCGGCCGCGATGCACTTGCCGTGCACCGCGGCGATGGACGGCTTGGGGGTGTTGCGCCACTTGAGCGAGTACTCCAGATAGCGGCGGGTCTCCGCGGCGTAGATCCACTCCAGGGTGATCTCGTCGGGCCCGGGCCAGCGGTCGTTCAGGTCGTGACCGGCGGAGAAGTGACGCCCGTTGGCGCGCAGCAGGATCACGCGCACCTCCTCGTCGCGCGCGGCCCGCGTCCAGGCGGCGTCGAGGTCGTCGAGGAGGGCCATGGTCTGGGCGTTGGCCGCCTCCGGGCGGTTGAGGGTGATGACAGCGACGCCGTCCTCGACTTCGTACAGGATCTGGTCCATGGCTGGAGTCCTCATCGCGGCAGGCCGAGGATGCGCTCGGCAATGATGTTGCGCTGGATCTCGCTGGTGCCGCCGGCGATGGTGCCGGCGAAGCTTCGGGCATAGCGCTCGAACCAGCTGGAGATGAACGCCTCGTTGTTCATGTGCTGGTAGGGGCCGGTGCGTGCCGGGTGTGGCAGTGCGTCCGTGCCGTGCGCTTCGAGAGCGTGCAGAGCCGCCGACTGGACGGCTTCGGAGCCGAGCAGTTTGAGTACGGAGATCTCCGCCGGGTCGCGGTCCGGGCCGAGCTGGCGGTAGCCGAGGAGCCGCAGCGCCTGCAGGTCCATGAGGAGGGTGGCGTACCACTCGTGGTCACGACCGACGTCCGCGGTGTCGCGCGCCAGGTCCTCCAGCCGTTCGGCGTACGACAGCCACAGCAGCGTGCGTTCATGGCCGAGTGAGCCGTTCGCCACCCGCCAGCCCTCGTGGAGCGGTCCGACGAGGTTTTCGCGTGGTACCCGGACGTCGGTGAGGAACACCTCGTTGAAGTCGAGGTCGTCCTCGGCCGCGATCGAGCCGAAGGGACGGCGGATGACACCTTCGGAGTCCGTCGGGATCAGCAGGGCGCTGATGCCCTTGTGCTTGGGGGCGTCCGGATCGGTGCGGACGAAGGTGAGCAGGACGTCGGCGTCATGCGCTCCGGAGGTCCAGATCTTCTGTCCGTTGACCGTGAACGTGTCACCGTCGAGCACGGCGCGGGTGCGCAGGGAGGCGAGGTCGCTGCCCGCCTCCGGTTCGCTCATGCCGAGAGCCGCGGTGATCTCCGCGCGCAGGATCGGCACCGCCCATCGGCGCTTGTGCTCCTCCGTACCGAACGTGAGCAGGGACGCGGCGATGATTCCGAGGCCCTGCGGGTTGAAGCTGTGATAGATGCCCCGCTCGGCCAGTTCCTCCAGGTGCGCGAGCTGCTGGGCCAACGTGGCGTTCCGACCGCCGTACGCGGGCGGCTGGCCGGGCAGCAGCCAGCCGGCGTCGAAGAGCGTGCGTTGCCAGCGGCGTGCCCAGTCGGGTACGTCGGCGCTGGACCGCGAACGGTCGCGAGCCGCGGCCTCGGCGGGCAGATGGGCATCGAGGAAGGCGGAGAACTGTGCGCGGAACTCCGCCACCTCCGGATCGTCGGTCAGCCTCATGCGACGAGGATTGCCTTCCTGTGGGTGGAGGCGTTGCCCAGCAGCAGATCGCAGGCCTGGGCGCGCTTCAGGTGGAACTGGAGTTCGTTCTCCCAGGTGAAGCCCATCGCTCCGAACAGCTGAAGGCCATGCTGGAAGACGGTGCGCTGGCACTCCCCCGCCGCCGCCTTGGCCATGTGCGCGGCGCGGGCGCGGCGTGGATCATCCTCCGCGATCGCCAGGGCGGCGAAATGCGTCAGCGCGCGGGCCCGTTCGACGGCTACATGCATGTCGGCCGCCTTGTGCTTCACCGCCTGGAAGGAGCCGAGCGGACGGCCGAACTGAACCCGTTGGGCCACATGCCCGAGGGTGAGGTCCAGAACGCGTCTGCATGCGCCGACGGCGGTGGCCGCAAGGCCCACGAGAGCGAGGTCCGGCACTCCTGCGACGAGACCGTCCACCGCGGCCCGGGCGACGTGCAGCCGGGGATCGAGGACGGGGGTCCGCTCGGCTGCCAGATCGGATCCGGGAACGACGGTGATCCCTTCGGCCGTCAGGAGCGCGACTTCGTCGGCGCGGTCCGCGTCGAGAACGTACCGGCCCTCACCGTCGAACACCGCGGTGCCGCTGCCCCGGGGCAGGCGGCCGGCCAACGGTGCGAACCATGTGGCGCTGGCGAGGAACGGGGTCGGGTCAGCCGCATAGCCCAGCTCCTCCAGGATGATGGCGAGCTCCAGCGGAGGCGCCTCCAGCCAGCCGAGCCGCAGGTAGGTGTCCCACTGCTCACTCCCGGGCCGGCCTCGCACCTTGGCCACCGTCTCGCGCACCGTGCGCCGCAGCAACCGCTGGTCTCCGTCGAGTTCGAACTCCACGCCAGGCCCTCCGCATCTCGCCTTCCCAGATCACACTCGGACGAGAATATCATTCTCATTTCAGGAAAGTAATAGTCTCACTTCTGAGACAGCGCTACTCGGTAGGAACCGTGTGCCTTCATTTCACATGCGTGGAGTACCGTTCTCCTCATGAGTGCTGTCTCCGTTGAACCAGTCGAGTCCCCCGAGCCCGCCTGGCGGCAGCGCGCCGTCGAGCGATCCACCCGGGCGGCGAAGCTACGCGCCGAACAGCGCGTACAACACTTCCTCGAAGCCGCCCAGGAGCTGATCGCCGACAAGGGCACCACCGACTTCACGGTGCAGGAGATCGTGGAGCGTTCCCGGCAATCGCTGCGCAGCTTCTACCAACACTTCGGCGGCAAGGACGAACTGCTGCTGGCCCTCTTCGAGGACGCCCTGGCACGGTCCGCCGTCGAGATCCAGGCGAAGACCGCCGCAGGACGCGACCCACTGGAGCGACTGCGGATCGCAGTGGACCTGCTGTACGACGCGTCGAGCCCCCGCGAGGGCCAGCAGTCGCCACTCTTCACCGACTTCGCGATCCAGCTGCTGGTCACCCACCCGGACCAGGTGGCCACCGCCCACCTGCCGCTGCTCAGCTTGTTCACCGAGCTCGTGGAGGCAGCGGTGGCCGACGGCCGGGCCGTCGCCCCCAAGCCGCGCCGCACGGCGTCCCTGATCATGCAGACGGCCATGTTCACGGCCCAGGCCCCGGCCGCCCCGGTGGGCTCCAGCCCGTCGCCGATCAGCGCCCAGGAGGTGTGGGACTTCTGCCTGGGCGGGATCACCGGCTCCGCACCCCGAACCGACCGGGAGTCCGCACCGGCCGCGGAGCCCACACCCGCAGAAGCACCCGCCAAGGACGCCGTCGCGGCGAAGAAGACGGCTGCGAAGAGGACGACGAAGAGAGCGCCCGCCAAGACGGCCGCGGCCGGACGCGGCAAGGCGGACAGGGCGGCAAAGGCGGCCCCGCAGACCGGAGGATGACGCAAGGCCTCACGACGCGCAAGACGTCGAGGCCCTCCCGTCGAAGAACCCGGAGCCCGTGCCGACCCCGTCGGCACGGGCTCACCCATTTCCGCCAACCACCCCAGCCAAAGTCACAGTTGGGCTCGGCCGCCCCCCGAGCGGACGAGAGGTATTGACGTCCACTTCGGTCTGACCTTTGATATGGTTAACAACTTCACCGTCACAGAGGGGCCAGCACGTGGACTTCGAGCTGACCGATGACCAGGAGACGATCCGTAAGGCCGTAGCCGGTCTGCTGCGCGACTTCGACGACCACTACTGGATGGAGAAGGACCGCGACCACGCCTTCCCCGAGGAGTTCTACGCCACCGTCGCCGAAGGCGGCTGGCTGGGGATCACAATCCCGGAGGACTACGGCGGGCACGGACTCGGCATCACCGAGGCCTCGCTGCTGCTCGAGGAAGTCGCCCGGTCCGGGGGCGGGATGAACGCGGCCAGTTCCATCCACATGTCCATCTTCGGCATGCACCCGGTCGTCGTGCACGGCACCGAGGAGCTGAAGAGCCGGACCCTGCCGCGCATCGCCAACGGCGACCTGCACGTCTGCTTCGGGGTGACCGAGCCGGGAGCGGGACTGGACACCACGAGCATCACGACCTTCGCACGCCGGGACGGCGACCACTACGTGATCAGCGGCCGCAAGGTGTGGATCTCCAAGGCGATGGAGTCGGAGAAGATCCTGCTGCTGACCCGTACGTCCAAGGTGGACGAGGTGGCAAAGCGCACGGACGGGATGACGCTGTTCCTCACCGACCTGGACCGCGACCACGTGGACATCAAGCCCATCCCGAAGATGGGCCGCAACGCCGTCAGCTCGAACGAGCTGTTCATCGACGAGCTGCGCGTCCCGGTGAGCGACCGGGTGGGCGAGGAGGGTCAGGGGTTCCGCTACCTGCTCGACGGCCTCAACCCGGAACGCATGCTGATCGCCGCCGAGGCCCTGGGTATCGGCCGCGCGGCACTCGACCGGGCCGTGCGGTACGCAGGTGAACGCGTGGTCTTCGACAGGCCGATCGGCGCGAACCAGGGCATCCAGTTTCCCCTGGCCGACTCACTCGCCCACCTCGACGCGGCCGAGCTGGTCCTGCGCAGAGCGACCTGGCTGTACGACAACGGCCGCCCGTGCGGCCGTGAGGCGAACACCGCCAAATACCTGTGCGCGGATGCCGGTTTCACCGCTGCCGACCGGGCGCTGCAGACCCATGGCGGCATGGGCTACTCCGAAGAGTACGCCGTGGCCCGCTACTTCCGTGAGGCACGCCTGACGCGGATCGCGCCTATCAGCCAGGAGATGGTCCTGAACTACCTGGCCTCGCACACCCTCGGTCTGCCCAGGAGCTACTGACCCGCGACGGAATCCGGCCGACGGACGACATCCCAGCAACCAGTGTTGACGCATGAAAGACAAGGAGCCAACGATGAGTGCCAGAGTGAACGGTCTGTTCGATCTCACGGGACGATCGGCCCTGGTGACCGGCGCCGCAGGCGGCATCGGGTCGGCGGTCGCCGAGGCCCTGGCACGGGCCGGCGCCGCCGTGCTCGTGACCGATGCTGACGGGGAGGCCGCCGCAGCCGTCGCCAAACAGATCTCCGCTGCCGGCCTGACCGCGGACAGCGTCGGCCTCGACGTGACCGACCGGTCCGCGGCCGACGCGGCGATGTCCCGAGCGGCGGCGGTCACCGAGGGGACCCTGCACATCCTGGTCAACAACGCCGGCGTCACCGAACCGTCGATGTTCGAGAAGCTGAGCGAGGAGTCCATGCGCCGGGTCCTCGACATCCACCTGATGGGCGCCTACCACTGCGCCCAGGCCGCGCTGCCCTTCCTGCCCGACGACGGACGGGGTCGGATCATCAACGTGACGTCCTCCGCCGGCCTCGTCGGCACACTCGGGCAGGTCAACTACTCCGCCGCCAAGGCCGGCATCATCGGCCTGACCAAGTCACTCGCCCGCGAACTGGCCCGCAGGCGGGTGCTGGTGAACGCGCTGGCACCGCTCGCCGCGACGCCGATGACCCGGACGATCCGCACGAACGAGAAGTTCGCGGCCCAGATGCTCGCACGGATCCCGCTGGGCCGGTGGGCCGAGCCCGAGGAGGTCGCGGGCGCCTTCGTCTTCCTGGCATCCGACGCGGCTTCGTTCATCACCGGCCAGGTACTGCCCGTGGACGGGGGCATGGTCATGTGACAGGGGCCGTCCCGGCTGTGTTGAATGGTCCAGCCAAACGGACACCCGACGAGAGGCCAGGCCCGTGCCGAGCACCACGCCCCCATCCAGCGTGCCGCACTTCAGCGCCCTGACCGTCCCCAAGGCCTCGGACGTACTCGCGGCCGAGGTGCGCGAACGCATCCTCACCGGTGAGCTGCCGGAAGGCACCGCGCTGCCCCCGGAGCGCCAACTGGTCGAGCAGACGGGTCTGAGCCGGGCGACGGTACGCGAAGCCCTGCGCATTCTGGAGGTCGAGCGGCTGGTGGACATCCGCCCCGGACGCGGAGGCGGGGCCTTCGTGCACCGTCCGGGGCGGGACTCGCTGGCGAACACCGTCCACCTGGTGATCCGCGGCCAGCAGATCAGGCTGGAGGCGCTGCACGAGACGAGAGAGGCGATCGAACCGGCCTGTGCCGCACTCGCCGCGGGCCGCCGAGACGCGCAGGACCTCGCCGAACTGGACGCAGCCCATGCGGAGTTGGTTCAGGCCGACGACGACATCCCGCGCTTTCTGCGGGCGAACATCCGCTGGCACGGCGCGGTCGCACGAGCCGGCCGCAACGAACTGCTCATCGGGTTCATGAGCGCCCTGTCGGAGTCGATCCACGCGGCGACCAATCTGGAGACGTTCATGGACGCCGGCGTCCGCGAGGTCACCATCCGCGCGCACGCGAAGGTCACCGAGGCGATCCGCGCCGGCGACAACGCGGCGGCCCAGCGCCGGATGAGCCGCCATGTGTGCGGCTTCGCCCGCGCGGCGGCCGAGGTGGACCCGCGCGAGCGGCTGGACCTGGCCGACGTCGACGAGTGAAGGGGCTGCGCGTCGGCGGCGCCGGGGGCGCCGACACCCTCCTTCCCGACCGGATCCTCGCGTGCCCGAGGAGGCCTTCACCCGCGGGCCCGCGAGGGCCTGTCCTCACGCCACCGTCACGACGACCTTGCCGGCCTTCGCGCTGCCCTTCTCGACGTACTCCAGGGCCTGTCGGGTCTGCTCGAACGGGAAGACGCGGTCGACGACGGGACGGATCTTCCCGGCTTCGATGAGCGGCGCGAGCTCACGCAGCTGGTCGCCGCTGGCGCGCATGAACAGGAACGAGTACGTGACGTCGTGGCGCCCGGCACGATGGCGGGTCCGGAAACTCAGCGCGCTCATCACCAGCCGCAGGACCGTGCTCAGGCCCAGCTCACGTGCGAAGGCCGCGTCAGGAGGGCCTGCGACGCTGATGACCTTGCCACCGGGCTTGAGTACCCGCAGGGACTTCTCGAGCGTCTCGCCGCCGAGGCTGTCCAGGACGACGTCGTAGCCGTCGAGGACGGTCGCGAAGTCCTGTTTCCTGTAGTCGACGACGACGTCCGCGCCGAGCTCCTCAGCCACGTCGACCTTGGCCGTGCTCACGGTAGTGGCCACGTGCGCGCCCAACTGCTTGGCCAGCTGGACGGCGATGGAGCCGAGGCCGCCTGCGCCGGCGTGGATCAGGATCCTCTGGCCCGGTTGCACCTGCGCCCGCTCGACCAGCGCCTGCCACGCGGTCAGGGCGACCAGGGGGAGGGAAGCGGCCTCCTCCATGGTGAGGTTGGCCGGCTTGACCGCCACGTCATCCTGGTGGACGGCGATGAGTTCGGCGAAAGTGCCGATGCGGTCCTTGTCGGGCCGCCCGTAGACCTCGTCGCCCACCGCGAACCGAGTGACGGCCGACCCCGTCCGGACAACCACCCCGGCGAGGTCGTTGCCCAGGATGAGCGGGAGACGGTACGGAAGGAACGCCTTGAACGCCCCGTCGCGGAGCCTGAGGTCCAGCGGGTTGACACTCGCCGCGTGGATCCGGACCAGGACGTCGTCGGCGCCCACCTGCGGGTCGGGCATCTCGCGGGCGTGCACACCGGCCTTGTCGCCGTATCGCTCGATCATGAAGGTCTTCATCGTCGTCTCCGTACCCGTCCGCCAGGGGCGGGGTCTCTGTCCGTACTGGGCATCTCCCGGAACGGACTCTGCGGTGTGTGCTGCGGCCTTCCGGGGCACCGCCCGTCAGACCACCGGAGTGGCCGGGGCGATGACGCGGCCCAAGTCGCCTCCCTGAATGCCGCCCCGGGATCCGGCGGCCGCCTCGTGAGGGAGGAGACGGCGCGGCAGGAGGTGTGCTTCACACCGCGTTCGGCGAGGCGGCCAGGCTCTGCCTGACGTATCGAGTGGTCTCGTCGGCGAGGATCTCGGCCAGACCCGTCTCGATGCCGTGCAGGGCCTGGGCGGCGACATCGGCGGGGTCCGCCTTCTGGTCGGCGGGAACGCCCGCGCCCATGTCGGTGTCCATGTATCCGACGTGCAGCGCCGAGACGGTGATGCCGCGGGGCGCCAGTTCCTCCCGGGCGGCATTGGTCTGTGCCCACGCCGCGGCCTTGGCAGCGGCGTACGACCCGAGGCCGGCGGGGTGCAGCCAGGACAGGACGGACAGTACGTTGAGTACGGCGCCGCCTCCGTTGCCCTCGATGACGGGGGCGAACGCCCGTGTCACGGCGAGCGGACCGAAGAAGTTCGTCTCCATCTCCAGGCGCACCCCGTCCAGGCCGCCCGCGATCAGCGGTGTGGCGGTGGAGATGCCCGCGTTGTTCACCAACAGCGTGGCGTCGGACGCGGTGACGGCCGCGGCCCGGATCGACTCCTCGTCCGTCAGCTCCAACCGCAACGGGATGACGCCAGGCAGGTCCACCGTCTCGGGGCGGCGGGCCGCCGCGTACACCTTCGCTCCGCGCTCCACGAGCTGGCCGGCCAGATGCCGCCCGAGCCCCCGGTTGGCACCGGTGACCACCGCGACCGCGTCCTTCAGTTCCATGTGTACTCTCCCTGCGTCGCGGGCGCCGGGGCAGCCCGCCGAATTTAGATTTCAATCACAATCTAAATCACAGTCTAGAATAGATTGCAACCGACATCCAACAGGAGGTGGCCGATGGGCCGCGTATCGCAGGCGCAAGCCGAGGAGAACCGCCGACGGGTCGTGGAAAACGCGTCCCGACTCTTCCGGGAGCAGGGCACTCACGTCAGCGTCGCCGACCTCATGAAAGCCTCCGGCCTGACCCACGGGGGCTTCTACAAGCAGTTCACCTCCAAAAACGCACTCATCGAGGAAGCCACCGCGCACGCCTTCGATGAACTCGCCCGGCACCACAAGGACGGGCTCGAGCGGCACACCGGACAGCGCGACGCCGCCCAGCAGGCACTGATCGACACCTATCTCTCCGTGGAGCACCGCGACAGTGCGGCTGACGGCTGCCCCGCCGCCGCAATGGCCACCGACATGGCACGCGAAACCGCAGACCGCGAAGCACGCCGCGTCTACACCGAGGGAGTGAGGGACTTCGCCGAACACCTCGCCACCGACGACCAGGACGGCATCACCCGACTGTGCACCATGCTCGGCGCGCTCGTCCTGGCCCGCGCCACCAAGGACTCCCCGCTCTCCGAGGAGATCCTCACCGCCGCGCGCGCAGCCTTGGCGACACCCGGGCCCGTGCCTCCCGAGTCACCCCGCAGCTGATCCCGAGATTCGACACCCGGCAGCACATGCACGAGCCGCCCCCCAGCACTCACGCCAACCCTTCAGGGCACGAATGGAGCAACGGCGGCACCGGCAGCCGCCCGGTCATCGCTTCGGGCCCGCACGCCCCTTCAACGGGAAGGCGACACCCGGCCGACCCCGGGTGAGAATCTGATTCTCTTTCTTGCGCAACACCATTGACACTACCGGTCTGACCTTTAATATCATGGCCGCCATGACCGACCTGAGCCCCGTCCTGACCGTGGCCGCGGATGGCGACGTCCGTATCGTCACGCTGAACCGGCCCGCCCGACTCAACGGCGTGTCAGAAGAGTTGCACCTCCGCCTGTCTCAGGTGTGGCGGGAGCTCGCGGACGATTCCGACGCGCGGGCCGTCGTCCTCACCGGGGCCGGCCGGGCGTTCAGCGCGGGAGGCGACTTCGACCATCTGCGCCGCCATCACCACGACGCGGATCTGCGGGAACAGTCGATCCGTCTGGACCGGACCATCCAGACCGAGATGATCCGTTTCCCCCTCCCCGTGGTCGCGGCCGTCAACGGCCCCGCCGTCGGACTGGGGTGCAGCCTCGCCCTCGCTTGTGACCTGGTCCTGATGTCCGAGACGGCCCACCTCGCCGACCCGCACATATCGGTCGGCCTGGTCGCGGGCGATGGCGGGGTGACGCTCTGGCCTCATCTGACGAGCCTGCTACGGGTCAAGGAGTACCTCTTCACCGGCGACCGGATACCGGCTTCCACAGCCGTCGAACTGGGTCTGGCCAACCGGGTCGTGCCCCCGGCGGACCTGATGAACCAAGCCCTCCGCCTGGCCCACCGCCTCGCCGCTCAGCCGCCCGAGGCACTCCGCGCCACCAAAGCGGCCCTGGCCCTGGTGGTGGAGCAGGTGTCCCGCGGCGGCATGGAAGCGGCGCTACTGGCCGAACGGTCCACGATGACGAGCCCCGACCACATCCGCATCGTGGATGAGCTCGCCTCCCGCGCGAGTCGCCGGGCCACGGCGACAGAGGAGGACTGAGCGTGGAACGCGAGGAGTTCGCCCTGGTCCGGGACACCCTGCGGGTGTTCAGCACTCGGTTCGGCAAGGAATCGGCCGACGGCGTGGAGCCGGAGTCCGGCGCGGCCGCGCAACTGGCACTCGACGAACTGGGCCTCGGTGAGCTGCGCCGCGCGGATCCTCCGGCGGCCACAGTCCAAGAGTGTGCCCTGCTCGCCGAGGAGCACGGCAGCCGGCCGATGACGACGTCCCTGCTGGGCACCGTCCTCCTCGCGCCGGAGCTGCTGCGCCTCCTCGGCAACGGCGAAGGCGCCCACGACAGCAGCCTCGGCCTCGGTCTCGGCCGGACCGATGCACGGCCCACCATCGCGCTCTCACGTGACCTGCGTTTTGCCGGAACCTCATCGGCCGACCTGGTCGCGTGGGACTGCTCGGGTGCCGACCTCGCACTGTCCGTGGCCCCGGACGGCACTGTCACCACGGCCGAGTTGGGGGCACCCATGGCCACCGCCGACCTGGTGCGCGACGTCAGGCGAGCCATGCCCACCGGAGGGGTGATCGGTCGGCTCACCACCGAGACCCATCAGCACTGGCAGGCATACGCGCTGACCATCGTATCGAGTGAACTGGTCGGCTCAGCACGCTCGTTCGTGGAACAGAGCATCGACTACGCCCGCGACCGCCACCAGTACGGGCGCCCGATCGGGTCCTTCCAGGCCGTTCAGCATCTGCTCGCCGACGCGACCGTCCAGGTCGAGGCCTGCACCAGCGCCACCCGGTACGCCGCCTGGTGCCTGGACCACGAGCCGCCGGACCGTGCGCTGACGGCTGCCCGTGTTGCCAAGGCGGAGGTCAACATCTCGGCCGTAGAGGCGGTACACGCCGGAATGCAGGTGTTCGGCGGCATCGCCCAGACCTGGGAACACGTCGCCCACCTCTTCCTGCGCAGGGTCCTGCTGGGCGCCACGCTGCTGGCGACCACGGACGACCTGCTGCCCGTCCTTGCCGAGCCCGAGGAGACGAACCGGTGAGCGACAACCCACTCGACTTCGGCGACCCGGCGGACCTCGGCCGGCTACGACGCGACTTCCGCACCTGGCTGGCCGAGCACCCGCTTCCCGAACGGCTGCCGGACGAACCGTCCCCCGTCCACCTGCACCGCTGGCACCGGCTGCTGCATTCCGGCGGCTGGATCGGGCTCGACGTTCCCGAGGAGTACGGCGGGCGCGGCCTGACGGCGGCCCACCAGGTCGCCCTCAGCGATGAACTGGGCGCGCGCGGTGCTCCCGGTGTCCCCCGCATCGGTTATCTCGCGCACGCCCTGCTGGAGTTCGGCTCCGAGGAACAGCGCCGCCGCCTGCTGCCGCGCATGCTGGCCGGGGACGACGTGTGGTGCCAGGGCTTCAGCGAGCCGGCCGCGGGCTCCGACCTGGCGGGGATGAGTACCTTCGCGACCAGGCACGAGGACGGCCACTACACCGTCACTGGCCAGAAGCTCTGGACGAGTTACGCCCAGTACTCGGGCCTCTGTCTCTTGCTGGCCCGTACCGGCGTCGCCCGGGCTCCCGGCTCCGCTCGAACAGACGGAAGGCCTGCCGTTCCCCCGCACACCTCGATCACCGCGTTCGTCCTGCCACTGAACCGCCCGGGTGTCACGGTGCGGCCCCTGCGCGCGGCCAACGGGGACGACGAGTTCTGCGAACTGTTCCTCGACGATGTCCGGCTCGCGGACGCCGAGAGACTCGGCGCCGAGGGCGACGGCTGGCCTCTGGCGATGACGACGGTGTCGTACGAGCGCAACGCCCTCGACACCGGTCATCTGGCAACGTACGGATTCCTCGTCGAGCGTCTGCGCACATACGCGCGGGCCCGGCGGGACGGGCTCCCCGACGGTCTGCTGTCGGAGATCGGCCGATGTGTCGTCGATTACCGGATGCTCGTCGCACACGCGCGCCGCCGCACAGCGGAACGGCTTGGCGGGCAGACCGCAGGCGCGGAATCCTCCGTCGACAAGCTCCTGATGACCCGCACCGAGCAACGGCTGTACGAAACCGCGCTGAAGGTGTTCCCCGATGAACTGCACGGCGGGCCGGGCGATGTCCTCGGCGGTTACCTCTACTCCCGAGCAGCGTCCGTCTACGGCGGGACGTCCCAGATCCAGCGCAACATCATCGCCAAACGCCTGCTTCACCTGCCCGCCGACCGCCGCGACTGACCACGGAGCCGTGTCATGAACCATGACCAGGAATTCCGCAGTATCCCGAACGTGATCAGAACTGCCGCGCGCCGGTTCGAAGACGCGACCGCCCTCATCGACGGGCCGCTCCGCCTCGGCTTCCGCGAGCTGCAGGACCGTATGGTCCAGGCCGTCCGCTCCGCACTCGTGCTGGGCATCGGGCCGGGCGACCGAGTCGGCCTGTGCGCTCCGAACTCCGCGGAGTGGATCATCGCCGCCCTCGGGATCCAAGGCGCCGGAGGCATCGTCGTCCCGCTGAACACCCGCTTCAAGGCCGGTGAGATGGCCTACATCCTGCGCAAGTCCGGCGCTCGCGCACTGTTCGCCGCCTCCTTTCTCGGTACCGACTACATCGCCGCCCTCCAGGAGGCCGATCCCGGCCTGCCCGCGCTGCGCACCACGGTGGCACTGCCCGGTGCACAAGGCGCTGCCGGACTGTCCTGGCAGGGCTTTCTCGACGCCGGCTCGGGCTCGTCGAAGCAAGCCGCGCACGCCTCGATCGACCGGCTCACCCCGGACGACGTGTCGGACGTGATGTTCACCTCCGGCACCACCGGCCATCCCAAGGGGGTGATCCTCACTCACGGCCAGACCCTGCGCGCCTACGGGTGGATGTCCACGGAGTACACCTTCGACGCCTCGGACACCTTCCTCGTCGTCCCGCCGTTCTTCCACTGTTTCGGCTACAAGGCCGGCTGGCTCGCTTCTCTGATGCACGGAGTGACGGTCGTCCCGATGGCCGTCTTCGATGCCGGACGCGCGCTCGAGATCATCGCCGCGGAACGGGTCAGCATCCTCCTCGGACCGCCGACCATCTTCTACGACCTGCTGCATCACGCCGGCCGTCCCGGCCACGACCTGTCGTCCCTGCGCGTCTCCATGACGGGCGGCAGCACGATCCCGGAGACCCTGATCCACGCGATGAAGAAGGACCTGTCCTTCGATGTCGTGCTCAGCGCGTACGGCCTCACCGAGGCCACGGCGCTGGTCACCAGCACCCGCATCGACGACGCCGAGGAGGTGGTCGCTCGCACCACAGGCCGGCCGATACCCGACGTCGAGGTCCGCATCGCCGACGACGCCGGCGAGGACGTGCCGGCGGGCCGGGACGGGGAGATCCTCGTCCGCGGCTACAACGTCACCCGGGGGTACTGGGACAACCCCGACGCGACCGCGGCGGCCATCGACCCCGGAGGATGGCTGCGCACCGGCGACCTCGGACACCTCGACCGGGACGGAAACCTCACCGTCGTCGACCGGAAGAAGGAGATGTACATCGTCGGCGGATTCAACGCGTACCCCGCCGAGATCGAGAAGCTGCTGCTCGCCTACGAGCCCGTCGCCCAGGCCGCCGTGATCGGCGTGCCGGACGAACGGCTCGGCGAGGTCGGCTGCGCGTACGTCGTCCTCAGGCCCGGCGCGGACACCACCGAGGCCGGCCTCATCGCCTGGGCACGGGAGCACATGGCCAACTTCAAGGTCCCGCGGCATGTGCGGTTCGTGGACGTGCTTCCGCGCAACGCCAGTCAGAAGGTACTCAAGCACGAGCTGCGCGCTCGGTTCGGGAGCTGATGTGACCACCGACAGCGGTCCCCTGGCGGGCGTCACGGTGGTGGCGATCGAGCAGGCCGTATCCGCTCCCCTGTGCACTCGTACGCTCGGCGACTTCGGCGCACGTGTGATCAAGGTGGAGAACCCGGCGGGCGGTGACTTCGCCCGGCACTACGACGACGTGGTGGGCGGCCTCGGCGCGCACTTCGTGTGGGTCAACCGGGGCAAGGAGTCGGTGGCCCTCGATCTGAAGTCACCCGCGGGAATGGCGGTCCTGCACCGTCTGCTGCAACACGCGGACGTCCTGGTCTCCAACCTCACTCCCGGCACCACGGCCAAGCTGGGCCTGGCACCGGCCGACCTGGAGGTACTCCATCCCGGCCTCATCGCTGTCGAGATCGACGGCTACGGCCCGGGCGGTCCCCTCTCCCACAAGCGCGCCTACGACCTGCTCGTGCAGGCCGAATCCGGCGCCTGCTCGGTGACGGGGCAGGCCGGCGCGCCCGCCAAGCCGGGCCCGCCCGTGGCCGACATCTGCAGCGGCCTGTACGCCGCCCTCTCGGTGCTGGCGCTGCTGTACGGCAAGGGGCGCGGCTGCCCCCCGTCGTCCGTCGCGGTGAGCCTGTTCGACACCATGACGGAGCTGATGGGCTACCCACTGACGTACACCCGGCACTCGGGAGTGGAGCAGCAGCCGCTCGGTATGAGCTCCCCGGCCGTGTCCCCGTACGGCGCCTACCGAACCGCCGACGGCCGCACGGTGGTCCTCGGCACGACCAACGACCGCGAGTGGCGGCGGCTCGCGACCGAGTTGCTGGGACGGCCGGACCTCGCGGACGACGTGCGGTTCGCGGTCAACTCGGGCCGGGTGGAACACCGGGCCGTTCTTGACACGGAGATCGCCGCCTGGTGTCTGCGACATGATCTTGCGGACATCCAGGAGCGCGCGGACGCCGCCGGGATCGGCAACTCGCGCTACAACACCACGAAGGACGTCCTCGTGCACCCGCACCTGGCCGCTCGTGGCCGCTGGCGGGACATCGACACGCCCGCGGGCCCGGTGCCGGCTCTGCTGCCGCCTCCGGTGATCGCCGGGTTCGACCCACCGATGGGGGCCGTGCCCGCGCTCGGCGCACACACGGACGCCGTGCTCGCCGAACTGGGCCTGTCCGGCGCGGAGATCGCCGCGTTGCGGGAGCAGGGGGCGGTGGGATGACGGGCGAGCCCGTCCTGCTCACCTGCGACAGCGGCGGCGTACGGACCCTCGTCCTGAACCGGCCCCACCGGCGCAATGCCCTCGACGCGGAGCTGTGGGAGGCGCTGCGGTCGGCGCTCGTCGATGCGGGCGCCGACCGGTCGGTGCGCGCCCTCGTCCTGACGGGTGCCGGTGACGCGTTCTGTTCCGGCGCGGACCTTCCGAAGCGCCCCAGCACCGCGCACCCGCTGCACCGGATGCGGACCTTGACCGAGGTGACGCTCCTGCTGCACGAGCTGCCCATGCCCACGGTGGCCAAGGTGACCGGAGTGGCCGTCGGCGCCGGCTGGAACCTGGCGCTCGGCTGCGATCTGGTGATCGCCGTTCCCGAAGCACGGTTCTCGCAGATCTTCGCCCGTCGCGGGCTCTCCCCCGACTGCGGCGGCACCTGGATCCTTCCACGTCTGGTCGGCCTCCAGCAGGCCAAGCGGCTCGCCCTGCTCGCGGAGACGATCGACGCCGGGGAAGCCCTGTCGCGGGGCCTGGTGACCTGGGTGGTGGCGGCCGCCGATGTGGACGCCTTCACCGACGACGTCACCGCACGCCTCGCGGCGGGGCCACCGGTCGCGCTCGCCCAGACCAAGGCGCTGCTCAACGAGAACACCGACCGCACCCTGCGGGAGGCGCTGGCGGGCGAGGCGCGAGCACAGGCCGTCAATTTCGCCACCGCCGACGCTCCCGAGGCGTACGCCGCCTTCGCGGAGAAGCGCGAAGCCCGATTCACCGGCCGCTGGGCCGTGCCGACACGAACAGAGGATGACGCATGACACGCGAAGCGGTGATCGCCGCGGCGGTCCGCACGGCCGTCGGAAAGCGGAACGGAGGGCTGGCCGGTCTGCATCCGGCCGACCTGTCCGCCGCCGTACTGCGGGCGCTGGCCGAGCGGACGGGGATCGATCCGGAGGTGGTGGACGATGTCATCTGGGGGTGTGTGTCCCAGGTCGGTGACCAGTCGGCCAACATCGGACGCTACGCAGTGCTGGCCGCCGGCTGGCCCGAGACGGTGCCCGGGACCACGGTCAACCGGGCCTGCGGATCTGGGCAGCAGGCGCTGGACTTCGCCGCCCATGCCGTGATGTCCGGCCAGCAGGACGTGGTGGTGGCGGGCGGCGTCGAGGTGATGAGCCGGGTGCCGCTCGGTTCGGCCAGAGCCGGTGGCACTCCGTACGGGCCGCAGGTCATCGACCGCTACCGGGGCTTCTCCTTCAACCAGGGGATCTCGGCCGAGCTGATCGCGCAGAAGTGGGGCCTGACCCGCACCCGGATCGACGCGTACGCGGCGCTCTCCCACGAGCGGGCAGCCGCCGCGCAGGACCGCGGGGCATTCGACGCGCAGATCGTCCCGGTGGCGGGGATCGCCACTGACGAAGGTGTGCGGCGGGGCACCAGCGTGGACACGCTCGCCGCGCTCACCCCGTCCTTCGCCGAGGACGGTGTGATCCACGCGGGCAACGCCTCCCAGATATCCGACGGGGCCGCGGCGCTGCTGGTGACCACACCGGAGAAGGCGCGGGAGCTGGGCCTGACGCCTCTCGTGCGGTACAGCGCGGGCGCCGTGGCGGGCTCCGATCCGGTGCTGATGCTCACCGGGCCGATCCCGGCGACGGAGAAGGTGCTGAGGAAGGCAGGCGTAGGCCTGCCGGATGTCGGTGTGTACGAGGTCAACGAGGCCTTCGCCCCCGTCCCGCTGGCCTGGCTCGCCGAGACCGGAGCCGACCCCGGGCGTCTCAACCCGCTCGGCGGAGCCATCGCGCTCGGCCATCCACTCGGGGCCTCGGGTGCGGTCCTGATGACCCGCATGATCCACCACATGCGCGACCAGGGGATCCGCTACGGCTTGCAGACCATGTGTGAAGGCGGCGGCACCGCCAATGCCACCCTCGTCGAACTCGTCGGCTGACGGGGGCTGCTGACATGCGCCGGGATGTTTTCACCGCTGACCACGAGGCGTTCCGGGAGCTGGTCCGGGAGGTCGTGGCGAAGGAAGTGGTCCCGCACTACGCCGACTGGGAGAAGGCCGGTCGACTGCCCCGCCCGTTCTTCGAACGGCTCGGCACGCTGGGCCTGTTGGGCATGGCGATACCCGAGGAGTACGGCGGCGGCGGGCAGCCCGACTACCGCTACAACGTCGTGCTTCAGGAGGAGGCGGCCCGGGCCCTGGTCACCCTCGGCACGGTCCGTACCCAACTGGACGTCGTCCTGCCCTATTTCCTCACCTATGCGAGCCCGGAGCAACGAGAACGCTGGCTGCCCGGTCTGGCGGCCGGCACGTTGCTGAGCGCGGTCGCGATGACCGAGCCGGGCACCGGATCCGACCTCGCGGGGATCCGCACCACCGCGGTGCGCGACGGTGACGTCTACGTCCTCAACGGCGCCAAGACGTTCATCACCGGCGGGCTGCTCGCCGACCTGGTGATCGTGGTGGCACGCACCGCGACCGTCACCGGCGACCGCCGTGCGGGACTGACCCTCCTGGTGGTCGAGGACGGCATGCCGGGCTTCACACGGGGCCGGGTACTGGACAAGATGGGCATCAAGGTCCAGGACACCGTCGAGCTGGCCTTCGACGATGTGCGTGTGCCGGTCACCAACCGGCTCGGGGCGGACGGCCTCGCTTTCGAGTACCTGGGCCACAACCTGCCGCAGGAACGGATGACGGTCGCCGTCGGCTCCGTGGCGCAGGCCCGCGCGGCGCTCGACGCGGCCCTCGCGTACGTCAGGGAACGGAAGGTCTTCGGTTCGCCGGTCGCCTCGTTCCAGAACACGAAGTTCGAACTCGCCGCTGTGGCGGCGGAGATCGAGGCCGCGCAGGCCGTCCTGGACCGGGCGGTACTCGAACTGGTCGATGGCCGGCTCGCCGGGGCCGACGCGGCCAAGGTCAAGCTGTTCTGCACCGAGATGCAAGCCCGAGCCGTCGACCGTTGCCTTCAACTCTTCGGCGGTTACGGCTATATGCAGGACTACCCCATCGCCCGGCTCTACGCGGACGCACGCGTCACCCGCATCTACGCCGGTACGAGTGAGGTCATGAAGGTCATCATCGCCAAGTCGCTGGGGTTGTGAAGCATGAACGAGAAGGACTTCGCGGATCGTCCGGGCCTGGCGTTTATAGCAGGCGGGACCGGTGCGATCGGCGCCGAGATCGTACGAACCCTCGCGCGGCGGGGCAGCGATGTGGTGTTCACCTTCCGGTCCGCGGAAGCGACGGCACTGAAACTCGTCGCGGAATCGAAGGCTCTCGGCCGGGAGGCTGTGCCGTGGCCCCTGGACCTGACGGACGAGGGCGCGACGGCCAGGGCGGTGAAGGAGTCAGCGAGAGCCGGTGGCGGACTCCACACCCTGGTCTACGCGGCCGGGCCGCACGTGCCGATGACGCACCTGAGCAAGGTCACTCCCAGCCGCTACCGGCAGCAGTTGGAGGCCGACGCGGTGGCGTTCTTCAACCTCGTCCATCCCGCACTGCCCCTGCTGAGGGAGAACCGGGGCAGCATCGTCGCGGTGACCACGGTCGCCACCCGCCGCTACCCCGTGCGTGACGGACTGTCGTCCGGGGTCAAGGGTGCGGTCGAGGCGGTGGCCCGCGCCCTGGCGGCCGAGGAGGGGCGGTACGGCGTGCGCGTGAACTGTGTCGCCCCCGGCATGCTCACGGACGGCATCGCCGCCCGGCTCATCGACTCCAGCGAGCTCGACGAGGAGGCCCTCAACGTCGCCCGGCGCAACATCCCCCTGCGTCGGTTCGGGCGGGCGGCGGACATCGCGGAAGCGGTCGCTTTCCTCGCCTCGGAGCGTGCTGGATTCATCACGGGCCAGGCGCTCGGGGTGGACGGCGGGTACAGCGTGTGAGCCGCCGCCCACCGACATAGGCGTCGCGTACGACGTCAGCGGACAGCACGTCGAGTGCCTCCCGCAGGGGCACGTGGAGCAGACACAGGTCGGCGGCCTCACCGACGGCCAGGCGGCGCATCCGGGCAGGCTGCTCGGATGCGCCCAGGAACAGTCCCAGTGCCCCCCGTGCGGTGATGCCCTCCCCGTCGTTCCTGGCGACGACGGCCCGCATCACCGCCCAGGGGTCGTCGGTGCCGTACGGGGCGTCAGTACCAGCGGCGAGCGGGATGCCCGCGTCGGCCAGGCTGCGACAGCGGTAGAGGTGCGGCTGGTCGTCGGCGCGGACGTCCACGGCGTACTCCGCTCCCCGCTCGACGGGGAAGTGCGGCTGCGTCACGACGGTCACTCCGAGCCGCCGGATCCAGGGGATGGTCTCTGCCGGAATCACTGATCCGTGCTCGATACGGTCGCCCTCGACACCACCGGTCTCCTCCAGCGCGAGCAGCGTCACCATCAACTGCACGCGAGTGACGCAGTGGATCGCGACGGGCCGGGGCCGGACCGCGGCGACCGCGGCGGCCAGACCGGCAGGGCTCGGCAGTGTCGTGTCGTCGAGCACCAGCTTCACCGGAGGGTCGACGCCCATGACGAGGAGCCGCTGCGGCAGCACCGACAGTGTCTGCCCGAGGCCGTGCGCCGGGTTCGGGTCGGCGTTGGTGAACCCGGTGACGCCCCTGCGTGCCGCGCGTCGGCCCACCCGCTCGAGATCCAGCCGCACGAGCGGTACGACCCCGCGCAGCCGCTCGTCCTCCCGCCACAGCCGCCCGTCGCCGTCCAGCCCGGCGGCGCGCAGCGCCGCGCTGTTGAGGAACCACATCACGCCACTGCGGTGCTGCACCCGAACCGGCCGGTCCGGCACGATCGCGTCCAGCACCCGGTGGTCCAGGTCCCCGGCGACACTCTCGTGATAACCGACGGCCCGCACCCACTCCCCCGGCGCCCCGCGCCGCAGCGCCGAGGCGAATCCGCCGGGCCCACCCACGTCCACGGGCCCGACCCGGACCGACGACGCCTCGGCGGCCAGAGCGGTCAGATGAACGTGGTGGTCGTGCAGCCCCGGCAGCAGCGCACCGCCGCCCGCGTCCACCTCGGCCTCCCCGGCGGACCGGAGCACCCCGGCCCCGATACGGGCGATCCGCCCGTCACCGCCGACGCGCACGTCCACCCGGCCGTAACCCTCGACTTCCGCGTCCCGGATCAGCACACCGGGCCCCGGGACTCGGCAAGCGCGGCAGCGCAGGCGGCCATGGACACGCACAACAGCTCCCCTCCGCCGGCGGCGAGGCAGCGGGCGACAGCCCCGGCGGCGTACATGCCGGTGACGGGATCGGCGAGCGCGTCACCGAGGAACAGCGGGTCGCCCCGCTCGTCCAGCCCAATGAGGCCGCCGGCGACCGCCGCGTCGTCGCCGAAGGCGACCCGCCCGTCACCGCGGCCGTATCCGGTGATGCTCACCCAGACCCTTCCGGGACGCGCCGCCAGAAACTCTTCCGCACGCAGTCCGAACCGCCGCAACGCCCTCGGCCGTGACGCCTCGATGACGATGTCGGCGTCGGACACGGCAGCGGCCAGGGCGCCGGGCGAGAAGTCCAGCACCGTACTCCCGTGCCCTTCGTGCAACCACCGGTAGAACTCCGGCGGACCGAACCGCGCCCCGTCCGGCCTCCCGGCGCTTTCCACCTTGGTGACACGGGCCCCGGCCGTGCCCAGCAGTCGAGCACACAGCGGGCCCGCCCACAGCGCCGAGAAGTCGACGACGCGCAGACCCGCCAGGTCCGTCGGCCGTCGCTCTCCGTGCCGCTCAGCGTGTACGGGGGCACGCACGCCGCGCGCGGAGCCCGGGGCCGCCGCCGCCACGCTCAACAGCTGCGCCTGTTGCACGAGTTGTTCAGAACCGGTTCGCCGAGCGGCGGTGCGAAGGTCCGTGCCCGGCATACCGAGCAGGGCGAGCAGGGCGGGCAGGGCGGCATGGTCGTCCGTGCGGGCCAGGTTGACCGCGGCCCAGCCGTCAGCGGTTTCGAGAAGGGTGCAGGAGCCTCCCGCAGACGTCCGGCCGGGACACGGGAGGCCGGCCAGACACGCACGCAGGAACAGGATCTCGGCCAGGTCGACCGGAACGCCGGTACGGCCGGTGAAGTCCTGCGCCACGGCCACGAGAGGGCCAAGACAAGGGTCTACGGCTGCCATCCAACGATCGAGAGTGGCATTCCTCATCAGGTAAACACCCTTCTCACATTCGACAGTGCGAGATTACACTCCGGTTCCATGGAGCTGCCCGCACTACTGGTCGACCTCGACCGGACAGAACCGCCGGCGCCCTCACCGGATGTGGTGGCGATCGGCGTGGCAGCCCGACCGGGCGTGGTGACCGGCGACTTCGACGTCCTGCTCACACGGGCCCCCGGAGCACACCGCCCCTGGGTGTCATGCGCCGACCCCCACGCCACCGCCGAACAGCTCCGGAAGGTCGTCGCAGCTCAACCCGCCGCCGCCATCACCCTCGTACAAGTACTCCGCATGGGTTCAGTGCTCCTGCCACGGCAGCGGCTGATCGTCGAATCCCTCGCTTACTCCGCCCTCCAGGGCGGTTCCGGCTTCCGCGCCTGGTTGTCGGCCGCCCGCCCCAGGACGCACCGTCCCGCCGCGGAACCGGTACGGACACGGCGCGACGGCGACCGCCTCGCCGTGACCCTGGATCGCCCCTGGGCGCGCAACGCCTTCGACGCGGCCACCCGTGATGCCTTGTGTGAGGCACTGGAGGTCGCCGTCGCCGACCCATCGATCGCTCGCGTCGACCTGTACGGCCGTGGGCCCGCGTTCTGCGGCGGAGGGGACCTCGCCGAGTTCGGCAGCTCCCGGGATCCCGCCGAGGCGCACCGGGTACGCGTGCACCGCAGTCCGGCAGCACTGCTTCAGCGGTGCGGCGCCAAGGTGACCGCGCACCTCCACGGCGCGTGCGTGGGCGCGGGCATCGAACTGCCGGCCTTCGCCGGCAGGGTGACGAGCGCTCCGGACACGGTGATACGGCTGCCCGAGGTCAGCATGGGTCTGATACCGGGCGCCGGAGGCACGGCGAGCCTCCCGGCCCGCATCGGCCGGGAGCGGACCGCCTACCTCGCGCTCTCAGGAGCTGCGCTCAGCGCAGCGGAGGCTCTGTGCTGGGGGCTGGTCGACGGCATCGCCGCCGATTGGGACGCCGCGGCAGAGCCGGAGCCGCCCCTGGTGCCCCGCCGGCATCATCCTCGCGGGTTGACAGCGCTCAGCACCGCGTCTGCCATCCCGCGCTCCCCTCGCTCATTGGGGTGAACCGGGGCAGCGAGAGAGGCGGGAACGAGTGGTTCGATCCAGCGGGTACTGCGTGGCGAGCAGGCATCACGGCCGATGGACGATGTGTAGGTGTCGACGTAGGTGCCACCGGCCACATGTGCCTGATCGCGCAGCATGCTGTTGAGCTGGTGCTGTACGCGGTGGAGGAACGCCACGTCGCCCGGCGCCAGGCTCATCTCCCGAAGACAACCGGTTCCGGAGGGCGGGACGACCGCCGGGTAGCCGACGACGTATACCCGTGCGAGCGGAGCGCGGCGCTTCACTTCGGCCAAGACGTCCGCCAGTCGCTTTGCTGTTTCTTGCAGTTGCTGATCGACCTTATCGACACCACCACGTACGTATTGCCCCTCGCAAGGAGCATCGCCGGGTATGTACTTGCCACTGCCGGTAGCTCGATAGAAGATTCCCGCTTTGACACAGCTCGTTATCACATCGGAGAAACCGGCATCGTTTCCGCCGATGCCCAGCGTGACCAGGCGCGTACTTTTCGAAAGCGCCGCCAGCTGCTCGCGATTGGTTCCTTTGCTCGTTGCCTGCGGCGCGGACAGGTTGGCGATGGTCGCACCGCTGCAGCTCACGTCACGGAAATCTGCGGCCTTGACCCCCAGCGTGCGGGCGATGAGCGTCGGATAGTTGTGGTCGGAGCGTGCGCATCCGACGGGCGTGGCGCTCTGGCCGGGAATTCTCGGACCGGATGTGTACGAGTCACCCATGGCGACGTAGGGGCCTTCGGTCACATCGGCCGAAGCCCTCCGGCCGGAGGAGTCGTCGTGCGTGAGCGTGATCACGGTGCAGAGGACACCGCAGGCCAGCAGCCCAGCAAGGCCGGCTCGTTTCCATCTCATGGAGGTCTTCCTGTTCTGTCGGCCCACGCGCAGGAGACCGGCGCGGGGCGGAGGAGTACGACGCATCCCGCACACGGCACGCGAGACACGGGCTCCACGACCGAACTCCACGGTGAAAGAGGTGCGGCTACCGGTTCTTCGCGGAATGCCCGACCAGCATGCCCGGGCAGGGAACGTCTCGTCGTCGTGCGCTTGCCGCAACACGGCGTAGTGAAATCGCACCGACCAGAACGCTCCGCATCATCCTTCGGCACGAGACCGCCACATGAGATCACGAAGGGCGACTGCGGGCGGTGGTGGCACGAGGCCTCGGCATCAGCCTCCTGCGGTGCAAGGTGGCGCGGTCGGAAGCGGACGGACTGCTCGTTCGGGACCGTGCCCAGCGCCGCCCCGAAAGCGGTCTTCAGCTTGCCGCCGGGGTCGGGGAAGTGTCCGAGGGCGGTACGCGGCGAGGCGTCCATGCTCCTCCTGGCCACGTGTGCGAAGGGGGTCGCGGGGAGATGCTCGGCGAAGGCCCGTGTCAGGGCCTTCCAGACGGCCGGGTCCGCGGCCAGGATCCGATAGGGCATGTCCAGGCTGCACGACACTACGCCGAGCGCTACCGCAACCTCCGCCAATTCTACGAGGCGGTGTTCAGCGCTCTCGCGGAGCGCGGGGAACTCACCTCTCCGATCGAACCCGCAGCGCTGGCCACGATGACCATCGCTCTCATCAACGGCCTCCAGCAGCAGTGGCTGTTCGACCGGGACTCGGTGAACGTAGAAGGCGCGATCCGCACGTTCCTGCTTTCGATCATCCCGGGACTCGCCGCCTGAGCACGACCGCACGGTCCATCCGCCCTCACGCTCAATGTCAGCGCTGGAGCCTCAGGCGCCGGCACTCTTCCCACCGCTCCCGCCGCCGGAGTGCGTCGGCGACCGGTGCAGTGGGCAGGAGCCGTTGCGTGTAGGGGTAGTCGGGGCTCGCGGTGACGGTGCCGGCGGACCCGGTCTCCACTATGTGCCCTTGGCCGACCACGCCCACGCGGTGGCCCGCTTGCCGGGTCACGGCGAGGTCGCGGGAGACGAAGAGGTATGCGATGCGACCCGGGTATGCCGTTGCGTGTCCACGAAGAGGTCGAGCACACGGGCCAACGCGGACAGATCATGTGCCGAGACGGGTTCTTCGCAGACGATCAGCCTGGGCGCCGAGGCAAACGCGCGGGCGATCGCCACGCGTTGGCGCTGCCCGCCGCTGAACTCGCGCGGTAGCCGCTCGGAGGCGTCGGCCGGCAGCCCTGCCCGGTCCAGCCGCTCGCTCGCCCTGGACCGGGCATCGCTGGAGGTGGCGAGCTTCGCCGAAGAGATCGCCACCGTGCAGGACGACTCGCTCGCCTGCAGGATCTCGTAGTGGTGGGCTGATTCAGCGGGTTCGGGGGCAACCGAGCGCCGTCATTTCTGGTCAGTGCGGAACGGGTCGCTCTTCGTCGGGCCGACCGCCCCTATTCCCGCGGCACGTCGCAGCGTGCGGCGCACATACGAGTTGAGCCTGCCGGCCGTGGCCGGCTCTTCCTGCTGCGACAGCTCGTGGGTGGCTCGACCGGACCACAACGTCACGACTCATCGACCTTCACGCGTAGTCGCTCCAGCCCCCCGGCCGGCCCAAGCAGCAGCCACAACACCTGACGCGCTCTCAATAGTCAGCATTGAGTCAGCAGCCGCCCCGGCACACGAGGTCGGACGGGGGCACAGACGGGAACGCCGGTCCAGCGGAAAGCCTGCCCCTGAGGCACTCTCAGCCGCTTCCAGACCTCCCCCTCCCAGAGGGCGACGCAGGCACGGTCGGGCACGCCTCGAAACCCGTGAATCTGCAAGAACCCGCAGCTCAGCGCACACGCCCCCGTGGCTTCAAGGGCACAGGGGGCAACGCCGGAGCCGGGAGCGGCGCACCGTCGTAGCCGCGTACGGCGCCGAACCGATCACCGCTCATCCAGTCCTCCCGGGCCTGCGTGATCTCGTCCTGGGTTCTGCCCACGAAGTTCCACCACATGACGATCTCCTCCTCGAAGGGCTCGCCACCCAGGAGCATCAGCCCCGCGTCCGACGTGGCACGCAGAGGGAGCTCGGAACGGCCGCAGCCGAGGTAGAGCATCGAGCCGGGCAGGACAGGCACGCCGTCGACCTCCGCCTCGCCGGACATCGACAGCACGGCGTACTCGAAGTCGGGGTCCAGCGGGAGGCGGGCCTCGGCTCCGCTGCTCAGGGCGAGGTCGGCGCCGACGATCGGGGTGTACGCGGTGCCGGGCGAGGTGGCGTCGTCGAGGGTGCCGAGGATCACCGTGGCCGTGAGGCCGGGGGCGGTCACGGTCGGCAGGTCCTTGTGGTGCTGGAAGTGCGGCTCGACGGTGCGGTGGGCATCGGGCAGGGCGACCCAGAGCTGGGCGCCGTGCAGCAGAGCGGCGTGCGGCCGGGGGCTCTCCTCCGAGTGGCTGATCGCACGGCCCGATGTCATCAGGCCGAGCTCGCGCGGGCGGATCGTCTCCAGACTGCCCAGGCTGTCGCGGTGCAGGACCTCGCCCTCGTGCAGCCAGCTGACCGTCTGCAGGCCCATGTGGGGGTGCGGCGGCACCTGCATCCCGGGTTCGTCCGCGATGTCGTCGGGGCCGTAGTGGTCGACGAAGGCCCAGGCTCCGACCATGCGGCGGCCCAGATTGGGCAGCAGTCTGCGGACCTCGGTGGACTCGCCGAGCCGGACATGGCGCGGGGTGAGAAGTTCACGTACGGGTTCGGCGACGACGAAACCCCGCCCTCCGCAGACGGAGAGTGCGGCCTGGCGATCGAGATTGCTCATGGCGGTCAACCTATTCCCGTGCGGCTCCGGGCGGGTGGCACCCACGCCGAATATTTAGTGGAATGTTAAACCACCCGTCGGTGTTGTGGCGGGTGGATACGTACGGGAGCGGCCCGGCGGCACCGTCGACCGAGGAGGTCACATGAGCGACACCTACTACGAGTTCGGGACCGCCGCCGAGCGCTGGGACCGCGCGCAGCTGTTCTTCGGGTCGAAGGAGTACGCGACGGCGGCCAGGATCCTTGGCGGACTCGTCGAGGAGGTGCCGGACCAGGTCGCGCCCCGGCTGCTGCTGGCCCGGGCCTACTACCACTCGGCACGGCTCGTCCGGGCCGAGACGGAGCTGCGCGCGGTACTGGAACTCGACCCGGTGGAGCAGTACGCACGGCTCATGCTCGGCCGCACGCTGGAGCGCCAGGGCCGGCAGTCCGAGGCGGACACCCAGCTGCGGATGGCCGCCGCCCTGTCCGGGGACTTCACCCCGGCCGGTGGTGCCTGACCGCCGCACACACCGGGCCGCACCCGGATATCCGGGTGCGGCCCGGCAGGGCCGCGTGATACCTCACAGGGCATGACTCCACTCGGCACACCACGGCTGATCCTGTCCCCGATGACCCTCGCCGAGGCCGAGCAGGTGGCGGCGGGCAGGCCGGCCGAGGGTGCACGCTGGGCTCCTGACTTTCCCCTGCCGGGTGAGATGCGGGCGGCCCAGCGGTTCCTGGAGACCTGTGCCGGCACCGGCGACCCGACTCCCTACGGTTCGTACCACGTGAGGCGCCGCGACGACGGGCTGCTGATCGGCGGAGCCGGGTTCCACGGGGCGCCCGACGAGAACGGGCACGTCACGGTCGGCTACGGACTCGTGCCTTCGGCGCGCGGCATGGGGTACGCCTCCGAGGCGCTCCGTGCGCTTCTTCGGTTCACCCGTGACCAGGGCATCGCGTGCGTGCACGGGGACGCGGACCTCGACAACATCGCCTCCCAGCACGTCATGGCCGCGGCGGGCATGCGCCTCGTGAAGGAGGACGCGCTGCTGAAGTACTACCGGATCGACTGGGACGGTTCCACCGGGCAGGCGTGAGCCGGCTTCCGCACGCGGCAGGGCCCGCCCGGGGATGACGGTCTCCCCGGGCGGGCCCTGACGGAACTTCAGCCCGCCACCGTGGCCGGCCGCTTCGTCCTGCCGTCGGTGGCCGTCGCCGCGTCCGGCCCCGGCACCAGGAGCCGTTCGGTGAGATAGCCGAAGACCAGCCCGAAGGTCGTCCAGAGAGTGACCTGCACCGCGAGCGTGGCCAGCCTGAACTCCCAGAGAAGCGACGCCGGGAAGTCCTTCCCGACCTCGTTGAAGGAGGGCAGGAAGGCATAGGCCAGGCCGATGACCAGCACATAGCCGGCAGCTGCGGCGATGGTGGCGTTCCAGTTGCCCAGGCGCGGAGCCAGCCGCCTGCCGAGGATCACCGCGGCTACCGCCAGCAGCACGCTGAGCGCGACCATCAGGAAGAACAGCGTGGTGCGTTTGCCGATGGTGTCGGGGTTGCCGACGGCCGGCGGATTCGCCGGGTATTTCAGGAACGGGACGATGTACACGGTCAGGAGGGCGGCTCCCGCGATCAGCGCGGCGGTCGCCCTGGGGCCGAATCGGCCCAACCGGCCGAGCGCGTAACAGAAGACGAGTGCGGCGATGCCGCCGACGGCGACGCCGAAGACGAGTACACCGGTGGCGAGGCCGCCGGTGGCCTGCATGCCCCGGCTGACCAGTTCCTCGCCGCCGCCGTGGTCGTGGCTGTGGCTGTGCGCCTCTTCGAGGGCGATGGCCGCGTCGACGCGTGACTCGCCGAGGAAGTACGCCACCGCAAGCGCGAGCGCACCCGCGACGAGGCCGGCCAGCATGCCGCGAACGAGCAGAGCTCTGACAGATATGGAGTTCATGAGGGATTCCCCTGGATCAGCCGGATGGATCAGTGGCAGGGGAAACCGAGGAGATGACGGCCGTCGTGGACCCACTCGTGCACGCCTTCGCCCGAGATGAGCGCGGTGGCACCCTGCTCGGCGCCGACGAAGTACAGCAGGATCAGCATGAGGACGCCGAAGAAGACCGCCCAAGGGGCAATGGCCTTCAGTGAGATGGGGGTGATGGCGGGTGTGACCGTGGCGGGGGCAGCAGTCTGTGCCATGGCAGAACCTCCTGGGGGAACACGCGTCCCGATCGTGGTGCCTGAGACGAGGGTGCTGGGTCTGACTTCCCGTACGGGTACGGGTTCACAGTGGCGCGACCGTGCCGGATTCTCACCGGACTTCCGTCACACCCTCGTCGTGTCGTCGCGACCATACCGCCTGGGCGTGACGGCCGCCATGGTGCCCGTGGGTGGGCCGGAGAGCCACGGATGCCATGGTGTGCTTGGCCACGGGGCCACAGTTCAAGGAGTTGAGGACCGGTATGACGGTACGGGTGATGTTGATCTCACCGGGGCTGAACGCCGCACTGCGCGAAGCCCGGTTCGCCGGTGACGCCCCCGTCGACGGCTCCGGACTCCGGTCGGCCCGGGCTGCCGCCGCCTTCGGGTCGGTCCCGGCTGCGGACCGGTGGCTGCGGGGGCCGTCCCTCCGGTGCTCCGGCACCGCGGAGGCGCTGGGGCTGCGACCGGACACCGAACACGCCTTGCGGGACTGGGAGATGGGACGCTGGTCCGGTGCACGGCTGTCCGAGGTGAGCACGGACGAACCGGACGGGGTGGCGGCCTGGCTGGCGGATCCGTCGGCCGCTCCGCACGGGGGCGAGTCGCTGATGGAGCTCTGTGCCCGGGTGGGCGCGTGGCTCGACACGCCGCGCGGGGACGGCTCGGGCCGGGTCCTGGGGGTGGTCGAACCTGCCGTGATCCGGGCCGCCGTCGTCCACGCTCTGGCCCTCCCGCCCCAGGCGTTCTGGCGACTGGACGTGGCACCGCTGACGGTGACGGAGCTCAGCGGCAGGTCGGGACGGTGGAACCTGCGCTGCGGACGGCCGCTCGCACCGGGGGAGAGTGTCGTCCGGTGACCGCGGCCCCGGGTGCGGCGGTCACCGGACGGACCGGGGCCCCGGTCTCGGACTGAACCCGGACGACACCACGTTCAACGGTGAGCGCGGGGGCCTCACGGCGCGCCCGTGCCCCCGCGCGCCGCGTTGAGCCTCGCGTCCAGCGTGATCGCGGCGTCGATCAGTGCCAGATGCGTGAACGCCTGTGGGAAGTTGCCCAGTTGACGTCCCGTCAGGGCGATCTCCTCCGAGTACAGGCCGAGATGGTTGGCGTAGGTGAGCATCTTCTCCAGGACCAGCCGGGCCTGGTCGACGCGGCCGGCCCGCGCCAGGGCGTCGACATACATGAACGTACAGAGGGAGAAGGTTCCCTCCGAGCCGCTCAGCCCGTCGGGTGAGGCCTCGGGGTTGTAGCGGTAGACGAGGCTGTCGCTGACCAGCTCCTGCTCCATCGCGTCCAGCGTGGTCTTCCACATGGGGTCGTCCGGCGTGATGAAGCCGACCGTCGGCATGCGCAGCAGGGACGAGTCGAGGACGTCGTCGCCGTAGTGCTGGACGAAGGCCTTCTTCTTCGGGTCCCAGCCCCGGTTGAGCACCTGCTGGTAGATCGTGTCCCGCGCGTCCACCCAGCGGCCGCGGGCCGCCGGACGGCCGTCGTCGGTGGCGATGCGGACGGCGCGGTCGAAGGCGACCCAGGACATCACACGGCCGTAGGTGAAGTCCTTCCGGCCGCCCCGGGTCTCCCACAGCCCTTCACCCGGCTGGTCCCAGTGGTCGACCAGCCAGTCGAGAAGGGTGTGCAGCGCGGCCCAGCCCCGCGTGTCCAGGTGCATGCCGTGCTGATGCGCGAAGTAGATGCTGTCGAGCGCCTCACCGTAGATGTCCAGTTGCAGCTGGCTCGCCGCTCCGTTGCCGATGCGGACCGGGGAGGATCCGCCGTAGCCCTCCCAGTGGTCCAGGGTCTCCTCGACGAGGTCCGAGGAGCCGTCGACGCGGTACATGATGTTCAGCGGCCCGGTGCCGCCTTCGTGACCGGCCTCTTCCTTCACGCGGTCGTGCAGCCAGCCGATGAACGCCCTGGCTTCCTCCCTGAACCCCAGGCCCAGCAGCGCGTACACCGAGAACGACGCGTCACGGATCCAGGTGAACCGGTAGTCCCAGTTGCGTTCTCCGCCCAGTTGCTCGGGCAGGCCCGCCGTGGGGGCCGCCACCAGCGCGCCGGTGGGCGCGTACGTCATGAGTTTCAGCGTCACGGCCGAACGTTCCACCGCTTCCCGCCACCGGCCCGTGTAGGTGGACTGGCCCAGCCAGGAGCGCCAGAACTGGACGGTCTCGTCGAAGAGTTGCTCGAACTCCGCCACCGAGACCTCGTGCGGCGGCCCGTCGGGGGACGACTCCATGATCAGGCCGCGCTGCTGGCCCGCTTGCAGGGTCAGGGTGAACTGCACGTCTTTGTCGCCCGCGAGGATGTTCAGCAGCCGCTCGTCCTGGGGCTCGCGGACGGTGTGGACGGCGAGATTCATGTCCGGTGAGGCGAAAAGGGCCCCGCGCTCCGTAATGTGCAGCTCGTGCGGTGTGCGGCCGTAGTCGAAGCGGGGAGCGATCTCCCCTTCGAACGTCATGCTGCCCCGGACACAGCGCAGCATGCGGACCAGACGGTGCCGGTCCGTCGCCGCCGTCCCGGTCACCGGCATGAAGTCCACCACCTCGCCGGTGCCGGCCTCGGTCATGAATCGCGTCACGAGGACGGCCGTGTCGGGGTGGTACAGCTGCTTGCTGGTGTAGGTGTCGGCGACCGGCCGGACGGTGAAGTGACCGCCCTTGCGGTGGTCGAGCAGAGCGCCGAAGACGCTGGGTGAATCAAAGCGCGGACAGCAGAACCAGTCGATCGTCGCGTCCGTGGTCACGAGAGCCGCGGTCTGCAGATCTCCGATCAGACCGTGGTTCTCGATCAGGGGATATTCATCCACTTTGCGCCCCTTTCGGCACCGGTGGCCCATCGTATGCCGATGACGGCACCCCGTCCTGATGAGGGAGTACCGCGAGGTGACGGCCGCCGGGCCGGCCGCACCGGCCGGGGCCGTAGGCTCTGCACATGATGGAGAGGCAGGCCGGCGGGGCCGTACGGGGACCGGGGCGACCGCGCGAGGAACGGGTCACCGGAGCCGTGCTCGACGCGGTGGTGGGCCTGGTCACCGAACAGGGGATCGGGGCGGTCACGATGGACGTCGTCGCGGCCCGGGCCGGGGTGAGCAAGCCCGCCATCTACCGGCGGTGGCCCACCAAACAGGATCTGATCATCGCTGCCGCGGAGACCCGCATCGGCATCCTGTCGGTGCCCGACCTGGGCGACTTCCGCGCCGAGCTCCGCTTCGTGCTGACCACCCGGCTGGAGGCGTACCTGCTGCCGGGTTCGGACCGACTGCTCGCCGGCCTCATCGGAGCATCGGCCGATGCGGGCGCGGCGCGCAGCCAGTACGCGGAGTACACGGAGCGGATCACGAGCGAGACGAGGCGCGTCCTGGAACGCGGAATCGCCCGCGGTGACGTCGCCCCCGACACCGACGTCCGGGCCGCCGCCACCCTGGTGGCCGCCCCCCTGCTCTTCCGGCTGATCGGCGAGCTGGAGCTGCCCGACACCCGCTTCGTGGACGCGTTGGTCGATCTCGTCACCAGGGCGGTCGGCTCGGCCGGCTGACGGCTTCCGGCCGACGGCCCCGAGGCTCTTCCGGCTGCGGAATCCCCTCCCCCACGCACCTTGCCTCACCCTGCCCTAATAACAATACTCCCAGTAACGATTTCATGGCTCCTCTTTCGCGGCCATGCCCCGGCACCGTCCGCCGGCATGTCCGCGCCTCCGCACGCACCCCCCTACGGAGACCTCATGCTCAATCTCGCCACCCTGCTGGACAACAGCGCCCGCACCGTGCCCGACCGCACGGCGCTCGTGCTGGGCGTCCAGAGCACGACGTACGCGGAGCTGGACGCGGCTGCCCGGCGCGTCGCCGGTCTGCTGCGCTCACGCGGCATCGGGCCGGGCGACAAGGTCGCCCTGTCCTGTCCCAACATCGCGTGGTTCCCGGTCGTCTACTACGGGATCCTGAAAGCCGGCGCGGTGGTCGTACCGCTCAACGTGCTGCTCAAGAGCCGTGAGATCGCCTATCACCTGGCCGACTCCGGGGCCAGGGCCTACTTCTGCTTCGAGGGCGGCGCGGATCTTCCCATGGGCCGGGAGGGCTGGTCCGGTTTTCACGCGACCCCCGGCTGCGAAGAGTTCCTCCTGATGACCGCCGCCCCCACCGGGCGCTCCCCCATCGAGGGCGCCGAAACCCTGACCGCGGCGCTGGCCGGCCGGAGCGCGGACTTCGAGACGGTGGCCACGGAGCCGGGCGACACGGCGGTCATCCTGTACACCTCCGGCACCACCGGACAGCCCAAGGGCGCGGAACTCAGCCACTCCAACCTGATGCTCAACGTACTGACCTGCCACAAGCTGTTCGGCGAGGCCGGGCACGACGTACACCTGGTCGCCCTGCCGCTCTTCCACTCCTTCGGCCAGGTCGTTCAGATGAACGCCGGCATCGCCTCGCAGGCGACGCTGGTACTCCTGCCCCGCTTCGACGCCCCGTCCGCCCTGGCCCTGATGCAGCGTCACGCGGTGACGTTCTTCGGGGGTGTGCCCACGATGTACTGGGCCCTCCTCGAAGCCGAGGCACCCGACGTGGACCCCGCGCGTATCGCCGCGAACCTGCGGCTGGCCGTGTCGGGAGGTTCCGCCCTGCCGGTCGAGATCCACCGCCGGTTCAGCGAGTGCTTCGGCGTCACGGTCCTGGAGGGGTACGGCCTCTCGGAGACCAGCCCGGTGGCCACCTTCGTCCCACGCGGTGAGCAGGTGCGCCCGGGCTCGATCGGGCGCCCGGTCTGGGGCGTGGAGGTGGACCTGGTCGACAGGGACTGGGTCCCGGTACGGGGCGCCGACGCGATCGGCGAGATCGTCGTCCGTGGCCACAACGTCATGAAGGGGTACCACAACCGCCCCGAGGCGACCGCCGAGGTGATGCGCGACGGCTGGTTCCGCACCGGGGATCTGGCCCGCCGCGACGCCGACGGGTGGTTCTCCATCGTGGACCGGGCCAAGGACATGATCCTGCGCGGCGGCTTCAACGTGTATCCGAGGGAGATCGAGGAAGTGCTGCTCGCCCATCCGTCCGTGAGCATGGCGGCCGTCATCGGAGTGCCGCACGACCGCCATGGTGAGGAGGTCAAGGCGTGCGTGGTCCGCACCCCGGGAGCGACGCTCACCGAGGACGGGCTGATCGCCTGGTGCAAGCAGGAGATGGCCGGCTACAAGTACCCCCGCATCGTGGAGTTCCTCGGCACCCTGCCGACCAATGCCACCGGAAAGATCCTCAAGCGCGAGCTCAGGGACGCCGCCGGTCACACGCCCGGGTCCGGACGATGAGCCGGTCGTCCGGCAGGTTCGTGGCATGACAGCGGCATCCCGCGACCGGCGAACAGGGGTGCCGAGGGCGACTTGCCCGCATTCCAGACGTTCTCCGCCGGCAAGTCGCTGCCATGGCGAGGACTTGCCGCCATCGGCCCTTCACGTCGTGGGTTCGCCACAGATAGACCGATGCCATGTTCTCCCCCATTCAGTCCTCCGCCTTCCGGCGCAGACGCCGGCAGCTGATCTCGGCCGCCGCCGCTGTGCCGCTTCTGGCGTCGGGCCTCGTCGCTCTGCAAGCGCCCGCACAGGCCGCTCCGATCAGGCCCGCCGTTCCCGGCAAGCCCTCGGCAACCCACAAGGTCACCCTGGTCACCGGCGACGTCGTCACCGTCACCACGATGGCCGACGGCAAACAATCCGCTGACGTCGACCGGCCGGACAGCGCCGTCGGTGGCGTGAAGATCCAGGAGGTCAGGGGCGACCTGTTCGTCGTCCCGGACGAGGCGGCACCGCTGCTGGGTGCCGGCAAGCTCGACCGCCGGCTGTTCAACGTCACCGACCTGATCGAGATGGGGTACGACGACGCGAAGTCGGCAGCGGTACCGCTGATCGCGACGTACACCCCGTCGAAGTCCCGCTCGGCCGTCGAGCCGACGGCACCGCGCGGCAGCAAGCTGACCCGCAGCCTCAAGGGCATCCACGGTGCCGCGCTCAGCACCGGGAAGCGGCAGGCCCACACGTTCTGGACCGCCGTGGCGCCGCAGGGCGGCGCAAGGCTCGGAGCCGGTGTGGACAAGCTGTGGCTCGACGGCCGGGTGAAGGTCAACCTCAAGGACAGCGTGCCCCTGATCGGCGCGCCCGAGGCCTGGGCGGCCGGGTACACCGGCAAGGGGGCCAAGGTCGCGGTCCTCGACACCGGTATCGACGTCAACCACCCCGACTTCGCCGGCCTGATCGACGGCACGGTCAGCTTCGTCCCGGGTGAGACCGTCACCGACGTCAACGGCCACGGCACCCACGTGGCCGGCACGATCGTCGGCTCGGGCACCGCCTCGGGTGGCGACAACAAGGGTGTCGCCCCCGGCGCCGACCTGTTCGTCGGCAAGGTGCTCGGCGGCGCGGAGGGCTACGGCCAGGACTCCTGGGTCATGGCGTGCATGCAGTGGGCCGCCGAGTCCGGTGCCGACGTCGTCAACATGAGCCTCGGCGACTCCTATCCGACGGACGGCAGCGACCCGATGTCGCAGACGGTCGACGCGCTGTCCGCGCAGTACGGCACGCTGTTCGTCATCGCAGCGGGCAACGCGGGCCCGGAGACCGTCTCGGCCCCGGGCGCCGCCGCCTCCGCACTGACCGTGGCCGCCACGGACAAGGATGACCGGCTCGCGTCCTTCTCCAGCACCGGCCCACTGGCCTATTCCGGCGGAATGAAGCCGGACATCGCGGCGCCCGGCGTGAACATCACCGCGCCCCGCTCACAGGACATGACCGACGGCGGCGAGGGCCTCTACCGCACCCTCAGCGGCACGTCGATGGCCACCCCGCACGTCGTCGGCGCAGCGGCGATCCTGTCCCAGCAGCACCCGGACTGGAGCGGCGCACAGCTCAAGGAACACCTGATGAGCACGGCGAAGGGCCTGGACGAGGGGTACTCGCCGTACGAGGTGGGCACCGGCCGTGTCGACGTCGCCGCCGCCGTGCACACGACGGTCCGCGGCACCGGATCGCTCTTCTTCGGCAAATACACCTGGCCCCACGAGCCGGGCGACGCCGCCGTCACGAAGGACCTGACCTTCACCAACACCGGCTCCGCCGATGTCACGCTGGACCTGACGCTGACCGACGCGGGCGGCCCGTTCACCCTGGGAGCCACCGCGGTGACCGTTCCGGCGGGCGGCACCGCCGCGATCCCGGTGACCGGTGACCCGCGGACCGCCTCGGCGGGCCGCCACGTCGGCTACGTGACGGGGACCGACGCGGCCACCGGGAAGCAGCTGACCCGGACCTCCGTGGCCCTGCTCAAGGAGGAGGAGCGCTACGACCTGAACATCGAACTGGTCGGCCGCGACGGCAAGCCGGCGGGGGGCTGGGTCACGGTCAGCCTGGCCGGCGACTCCTGGCCGTGGAACGTCTACGTCGAGGGCTCGACCACGATGCGCATGGCACCCGGCCTCTACACCGTCGCGGCGTACGTCGACGTGGCCGGCGAGAAGACGGACCGCTCGGGTCTGGCCGTGCTGGTCGACCCGGAGACGGTACTCAAGGACGGCTCCGCCGACGTGGTGCTCGACGCGAGCAAGGCACACCTGCTGGAGACCGAGGCGCCCCAGCTCACCGAGGACCGCCAGCGCAAGGTCGACTTCAACGTCCACTACGCGGGCCTCGACCCGTACACGGACTTCCGCAGCGCGTACGTGGTGCCGTCGACGTACGACGACGTCTACGTCGCACCGACGGAGCCCATGAAACAGGGCGACTTCACACTGATCACCCGCTGGCGCAAGGGCGAGCCGCTGCTCGCGCTGAGCACCCCGGGCGGGCGGCTCCGCTTCGAGGCGACGGTGCAGCCGGGCAGCGCCCGGGGCACCGCCACGGACCGGCTGGACGCCGTCTACGCGGGCGACGGCTCTGCCGCCGCCTACGAGAAGGCGCGCGCCAAGGGCAAACTCGTCGTCATCGGGCGCAGCGACGAGGTCTCTCCGCAGGAGCGGACCGACGCCGCGGTCGCGGCCGGCGCGAAGGCTCTGATCGTGGTCAACGACGGGGTCGGAACCCTGATGGAGTACGTCGGCGAGTCGGCCGTCCCGGTCGCCACCGTGCATCGTGACGCGGGCAAGGCCCTCGTCGCGATGGCCAGGGCCGGCGTCCTGAAACTGACCGTGAAGCAGACGGAGTTCACACCGTTCGTCTACGACCTGACCCGGGACTACCCCGGCCATGTGCCGGACCGGGCGCTGGTCTACAAGCCGTCCAAGCATGATCTCGCCCGGATCGACGCCCGCTACTACTCGGCCACGGACGGCGGACGAGCGGAAGGCTACCGGTCCGACTTCACCCTCGACCCGTCGTTCAACCTCCCCGAGCTCGAGTGGCACCCGGGCACGCGCACCGAGTGGGTGACGCCGGGCCAGGTGTGGAGGGAGTTCCACACGCAGGGCGTCGACACGGCGCTGCCGTGGTCGATGGTGTCGGGCGACAACACGTACGCCAGGGGCAGCACCAGCCGGCTGGACTGGTTCGCTCCGGCGACCCGCCCCGGCCAGGGCGAGTCGTTCGGTGTGTACAACTCCCGTTGGCAGAACTACATGACGTGGAACGTGCAGGCCTGGGCCTCCGCGAGCGACAACATGCGGCTGGGCGGCTACCTGCCGTGGGGTGAGACGCCGTCCCACCTCCAGGTGTTCCAGGGCGACGACCTGATCCACGACAATCCGAACAGCGGCGACATGCAGTGGGTGGAGGTGCCCGCGGGCAAGCTGCCCTACCGCACCGTCCTCGATGTGGAGCGGCCCGGTGACGCCTTCCGGCTGTCGACGCGCACCCACACCGAATGGACCTTCATGTCCGGCACCGTCGAGTCCGATTTCTTCGAGCGGTTCTCGGTGCTGAACCTGGACTACGCGCTGGAGTTGGACCTGCACGGCGACGTCAGGGCCGACGCCACCCAGCGGATCACGCTCAAGCCGGTGTCGATGGACTCCGGCACCGTGCCGGGCACCGTCGGAACGGTGAAGCTGGACGTCTCGGACGACGACGGCGCCACCTGGCAGAAGGTGACCCTGGCCAAGCGCGCCGGCGGGTCCTGGACCGGGTCGTTCCGGACCACGAAGAAGCCCGGGGGCTTCGTGTCGGTCCGCGCGAGCGCCGCGACGGACAGCGGCTACAGCGTCAAGAACGAGATCATCCGGGCGTACGGCCTGCGATGACCCACCCCGCCGGGCCCCGGGGAGGCGACTCCCCGGGGCCCTTCCCGTCATACCTGCTCCCACCAGCGACTATTCAGAGTCTGCCGCCATGGCGCATACTCGCACCGCTGCGGCAAGCGGAAGAGAGTCGGTCGCCGATGCTGGATGTCCTGGGCCTGGGGCCCGATGATGAGCGTGTCTACCGTGAGCTGCTCGGCCGGCCGGACTCCACCGCGCCCCTGTTGTCGGATCTGCTCGGCGTCCCGCATGCCCACATCGGCCCGGCCCTGTGCCGTCTGGTCGAGTGGGGACTGGTGATCAGGTCGACGGACGAGCGGTTCACCGCCGCCCCACCCGCCATGGCGCTCGGCGCTCTCATCAGCCAGCGCCGGGACGGGCTGCGCATGGCCGAACAGGCCTTGGTCACGTTCGCCGAGGAACACCGGGCGGCGATGACCGGGAGCAGCATCAGCGATCTGATCGAGGTCATCACGGGCGTCGACGCGATCCGCCATCGCTTCCTGCAGGTGCAGCAGGCCGCCCGGACGCAGGTCCGCACCTTCATCACCGCGCCCTTCGTCGCTGTGCCGCCCGGCGAGAACTCCGCGGAACCCATGGCCATCAGCCGCGGCGTGCACTTCCGGGCGGTACTGGACCGGGCCGTACTGGCAGAGCCGGGGATCATCGCCGATGCGGTCGATTCGATGCGCAACGGCGTGCAACTGCGGGTCGCCGACGCGTTGCCGATGAAGCTCGTGCTGGCCGATGCCGACCTCGGCCTGGTCCCGCTCGCGGTCACGCCTGCGGGCGATCCCGGCGCCGTGCTGCTGCACCGCAGCGGCCTGCTGGATGCGCTGGACGCCCTGTTCGAAACGGTGTGGCGCGCCGCCCGCCCACTCGAACTGTCGGGCATCGGCGTGGACACCGAGCCCACCGTCGCCATCGGTGCGGAGGGTCCGACCGACCTGGACCGGAAGATCCTCGCCCTCCTGCTGGCCGGTCTGACCGACCCGACGACCGCGACTCAGCTCGGTCTGTCACCGCGCACGCTGCACCGGCGGCTGCGCCGCCTCATGGACATCGCCGGAGTCCGGACCCGGATGCAGCTCGGCGGTCACGCCGTCCGGCACGGCTGGGTCGAGGCACACTGAGGGGTCCTTCGGGCAGACGGTGTATCCGCGCTGCCGGAAGACGCCGTCCAGCCGTCTAACGGACCGGCCCGGACCGGCCGCCCACCCCCTGGCTGTCGGCCATCTGCGCGACGGAACGGCGGGCCGGATCGGGAAAGGCTCGTTCCACCGAAGCATCCAGGTGTTCCAACTGCGCCCGGACTGCCGGATGGTGGACGGGCGGAAGGCTGTCGAGCAGCCCGTCGAGCAGGGCGCGCAGCCGACGGCAGATCTGCAGGGACGTCGCGCCGTAGTCACGGATCTCCGAGACGCCGAGCTGGAGGTAGTCCTCCCACTGCCTTCCCCGCAGCACGAGTCGCGGCGTGCCGCCCTTGTCCGCCAGCACATACCGACCGGGAAGGGGCGACTGGCCGACCGCGGTGAGGAACGAATCGATGTGGTTGAGGACCTGGACGCCGGTGGTGGGGTCGTTGACTGCGGGCGAGAGGGCGCGGATGGCGATGTCGACGAGCACCCGGAGGGCGAAGGCCGGGTCCTGTTCGATCGTCCGCTCGGGGCCGAGTGCGATGAGCCCGGTCACCTGCCGGTGGTCGGGGACGGATGTGCCACCCCGGATCTCGACGAGGACGGCGCCCCGGGGAACGTAGTCACCGATCACATGGGGCACGGTGAAGACGCAGTCGTGGCGCGCGGCGACGGATGAGAGGCCGGCGGTGTGCAGGGCCTGGATGGCTCCGCCTGACGCCGCCCGGACGACGGTCGTCGGCCCGCCCGCCCCGGAGGGCCCGCCGGGGCGCGGTGCCGAGGCCCTGACCTTCCCGGCCGCCTGCTCGAACACCTCCTCGCCCATGCGGCCGACGAGGTCGGCGATGGCGACGGGCCTGAGGTTGTGTGTGAAGCGGTTGAGATAGACGAGGAGCAGCAACAGGCTGACGGCCACGGCGCCGCCGGCGAGGGTGACCCCGAGGTCGGGGACCGACCGCGTCTCGATGCTGCGCAACAGGGAGAAGGCGAACGCGAAGGTGCCGGTGAAGGTGGCCAGCACGGTCTTCTGGAGCCGGTCGCGGTACCAGAGACGCATATATCTCGGGGACAGTGTGCCGGTGGCCTGCTGAATGACGAGAACGCCGATGGTGACAACGAATCCCAGCAGCGCGATCATCGCTCCGACGATGGCGCTCAGCACGCCGCTCGCCGTGGTCGCCGAATAGCGCCAGCCGCTCGGTGGCCAGTGGGAACTGTCCGCGGAGATGGCCCATTCGGCCAGCACGACTCCCAGCACGAGACCGAACAACGGCATGATCCACAGGCTTGCCTTCACATACTGCCGCAGCCTGAACACGGCGGCCCATGACATCTTGATCCGCACGGGGCATACCTCCCACGCGACGCCGGTCGTACGGCAGCGCGATGTGTCAGATTCCGCTGGGGCCGGGGAAGATCCGGCCGGGGGTGGGTCCGGACCACGCTCAGGACGTCGTCAGCAGCACCACGCTGTCGCCTTCTCCCGGCTTCACCCGGCGCCTTTCGGTGACGGGTTCCAGCCGCATGTCCGCATGGACCACGAAGAGGATCTCGCTCCCTGGCGGCAACGGCGTGGAAGCCGGCTGGACCAGGAACCGCGCGCCCGCCTCGTACCGCGCGGCGAGCGTGTGACGTACGAGCGACCGGCCGAACAGGATGTCCCCGCCCGTGTAGGGCGCCACGACTCCGTGGCTGTCCTCGGGAGGGCCCACCCGGTAGACGGGGCCGTCGACGCTGTCCTGCATCATGACCGAGGCCAGGGCGTTGAAGTCGTCGTCGTCCGTGGCCAGGAACACCGCCGTCACCCCTTCAAGACGGGCGCCCGGGTTGGTGGCCGTCGCCAGCAGCCGCCCTGTGGCGAGTGCGATGCCGGCGTCCGTGATCCGCCGGCGTTCCTCAGCGAGGCCCGCCCACATCAGGAGGTCGAGGCCGGCCGATCGCAGGTTCCTGCCCAGGTCCACCACCCACGGCTCGCCGCCCACCAGCAGGATCCGTGTCCCGGCCGGTTTGACGATGCCCAGCATCCTGGCGACCGGGGCCGCGCTCAGGGAGTACAGAAGGACCGTGCCGACGATCACGAGGAACGTGACGGGAAGGATTCTGGCGGCCCCGTCGACTCCTCTGTCGACGAGGTTCGCCGAGAACGCGGTGGCCGTGGCCGCCGCGACGATGCCGCGTGGTGCCATCCATCCGACGAACGCCCGCTCGCCCGCGCTCAGTCCGGTGCCCATCGTCGACAGGTACGCGACGAGAGGACGGACCACGAGCACGAGGATGGCGAGGAGGCCCAGGGAGGGGAGGAGGACCGGCACGAGGGAGGCCGGAGTGATCGTGGAGGAGATCGAGACGAACAGCAGCCCGATGATCAGTTGCGCCATCGTCTCGAAGAACGGGCGACGCGCGGGCATGTCGAACTGACTGATGTTGGTGACGGCGAGCCCGGTGACGATGGCGGCGATGAGACCGGTGTCCTCCCGGACGATGTCGCAGACCGCGGACACGGCGATCACGGTGGCCAGCTGGGCCAGGGTGCCGAGCGTCTCGCCGAGGCGCAGCGTGCGCAGCGCCAGCCACAGGAGTGCCGTGCCGATGGCACCGCCGATCAGGCCCACGGCCATGCTGAGGGCGAACTGGCCCAGCTGGTATCCCCGGCCGATGTCGACCCTGTGCGTGGTGGCGATCGCGTGGAAGACCAGCGCTCCCAGGATGGCGCCGACCGGGTCGGTCAGGGTCCCTTCCCAGATGAGGATGCGGCGCACCTTGTCGGTGGGGCGTACGAAGTCGAGGATCGGGCCCACCACGGTGGGTCCGGAGACGACGAGGATCACCCCGAGCATGGACGCCACCCTGAGCGGCATGTCGAACATCGCGGGTGCCACGGCGGAGGTGACCAGGAACGTGATGAGCACACCGAGCAGGAGCAGTCTCCCCACGGTCCACCGTGTGCGGCCGGTGAGTTTCCGCAGGTTGAGTCCGAGTCCCGCGTCGTAGAGGATCACCGCGACGGACATCGACACCAGGGCGGAGAAGTTCTGCCCCATCAAACGGTCGGGGTGGATGACATCCGTCAGGGCGCCTGCGGTGAATCCCGCCGGCAGCAGGATGATCAGGGCCGGCACGCGCAGCCTGCTCGCCAGGATCTGTGAGCCGGTGGCGAGGACGACGGTGAGTGCGAGCCCGAGGAGGATCTCTTCGTCTGTCACAGCAACTCCCTTCGGTGGAATCCTGGCTTGGAGGAAACGGGCCGTACCCGGTCATCAGGTGGTTCCGGGCCTGCCGCCGTCCCCGGGGTCGCCGCCCTGCCCCAGGTCGGCCCCGGTGAGTTCTTCGAGGTCGCCCCTGCTGTCGAGCCAGTACAGGAAGACGACGGCCGGCACCACGATCACCAGCGCGACAAGGGTGACGAACGCCAGCCAGGTCAGCGTGGAAGACGCACCGGCGCCCTCGGCGACCGTCATCGACGTCGGGAGGAGGTACGGACGCTGGGCCAGTCCCCAGGCGATGACCGCGCAGGCGACAACTCCGACTGCCGGGGCACGTGCGTAGCGTCCCCCCTCCCGCACGAGCAGTACCGCTGTGAGGAGGGAAGCCGCTCCGGCGGCGATACCGACCGCCAGTCCCGCCCCGTGGGTGAGGCCGTGCCATACGTGCGGTGCGTCCTCGCTCGTGACGAACAGGGTGGTCACCACCAGCACCACGACAACGCCAAGGCTCAGCAGCCCGCGCCGCCGGAAGTAGGTGATCAGGTCGGGTGCGTCGAAGCGGCGGGCATCGCCCGTCAGGAACACGGCACCCAGGAACGCCGCCGCGGCGACGGCGAGCAGGCCGAACATGATCGAGGTGGGGTTGGCCCAGGCGTCCGCCGATGCCTCCGTTCCGGGCTTCACACGGCCGGAGGCAACGCCTCCGGCGGCGGCGCCCAGGAAGAACGGTGTCACGAGCGAGGCCAGGGCGAACACCGCGCCGTACAGGCGCCGGTCCGCCAGCCGGTGGACGACCTTGCGGAAGGCGAAGCCCGCGCCGCGCAGGACCAGGCCCACGGCAGCCAGCGCGAGAGGCAGCCACATCGCGGAGAACACGGTCTGGAAGAAGGTCGGGAAACCGGTCCACATGATGACGAAGACGAAGATCAGCCAGACGTTGTTGACTTCCCACACGGGTGCCATCGCGTGGTCGATGAGCCATCGGGGCCGCCTGCCGCGTTCCGCGCCTCCCGCGGTCAGGTCCCAGAATCCGGCGCCGTAGTCGGTACCGCCCGCGCAGGTGTACGCGGCGATGGCCAGCAGCAGCACCACGGCGATCAGGTCGGCTGTCACGGCCGGTCACCCCGGGAGGGGGTGACGCCGTCACCCGTGGGGACAGCCGGCCGGGGTCCGTAGGGACCGTCTGCCTCCGGCTCATCCGCCGGACGCCCCGCGGACCGTGCGTCGGCGAGCCTCCATCGAGTACGCAGCTTGAGCAGGACGGCGAGGAGTGAGCCGAAGACGAACAGGTAGACGACGATCACGAGGCCGAGCATGGTCCACAGGGCGGACGAGTGCGTGGCGGTGACCGCCTCGGCCACGCGCATGTTCTGGTAGACGATCCAGGGCTGGCGCCCCACCTCGGTCGCAATCCACCCGCACTCGACGGCCACCACCGAGGCCGGCCCCGCGCAGGCCGCACCGAGGTAGAACCACTTGGACGCGGGAAGCCTGCGGTGCCGCAGCCAGACCAGGCCGTACCAGAGCGCGAGGAGCACCAGTGCGGAGCCGATGAGGACCATGATGTCGAAGGCCCAGTGCGCGATCGTCGCCTGAACGGCTGTCGGCCGCTGGTCCGGCGGTACGGAGGTCAGGCCGACCACCTCGGTGTCCGGGCTGAAGCCGGCGAGGAAGGAGTCGAGCAACGGGATCTTGATGCCGCCGGAAATGGAGCCGTCGGAGTGCAGGCGGCCGAAGAGGTACTCCGGTACGCGGGTGTCGGTCTTCCAGACGACCTCCATGGCCGCGAACTTGACCGGCTGTTTGTGGAACACCGACCGGGCGATGGAGTCGCCCAGGACGAACTGCACCGGAGTCGCCACCGCGGCGATGGTGAAGGGAACGGTGAAGCCGAGCCGGTGGTAGCGGTCGCGGCGTCCCTTCAGCCGGCCGACCGCGTAGACGCCGGCCACCATGTAGCCCGCGGTCAGCAGTATCGCCACGACGAAGTGCCAGTACTGCGGCCCGAACATCGGCGTGAAGATCGCCTTCCAGATGTTCACGTCCACGGGATTGCCCCGGGCATCGAGGGAGAAGCCTCTCGGCGTGTTCATCCAGGAGTTGGCCGCCAGGATGCCGAATGCCCCGAGCAGCGCCGCGGCCGGAAGCGGCAGCCCGAGCAGGAAGTGTGTCCGGGGCTTCAGCCGCCGCCACCCGTAGAGGTAGATCGCGATAAGGACGGCTTCGAGGAAGAACGCCCATGCCTCCACCCCGAAACCGATCCCGAAGACATCGCCCCACCTGCCCATCATCCCCGGCCAGAGCAGACCGAATTCGAAGGAGAGCACGGTGCCGGTGACGACGCCGACGGCGAACTGAACCGCCATCACCGCCGACCAGCGGCGCGCCAGCAGCAGGGCCGTCGCGTCGTTGTGGCGAAGCCCGCGATAGTGCATGACCAGGGTGATCAGTGGCAGGGCCACGCCCAGGGGGACCAGGATGATGTGGGAGGCCAAGGTGAAGGCCATGAGTTCCCGGGCCGGCAGGAGTTGATCCGGTGCGCTCGCCAGGAGATGGGCCGAGGGGTGCATGTCCGCCTTCGCTGTTCGGGACCTGCGAAGGTCAGCCGCCGGTGGCGAAACCGGGGAAGAGCGTCATGCCGCCGTCGACGTAGAGCGTCGTCCCCACCACGTAGTCCATGAGGTCGGACGCGAGCACGACGACGGCGTGGGCGATGTCCTCGGGGTCCCCGATCCGGTCGTAGGGGATCAGACGCAGGAGATCCTCCCGGGCTTCCGGGGTCTCCCAGGCGCTGCGGTTGATGGGGGTTCTGATCGCCCCGGGGGCGACCGCGTTCACCCGGATCTTCTCCGGTGCGAGTTCCTGGGCCAGGGTCTGCATCATCATCTGCACGCCGCCCTTGGACGACGCGTAGTTCACGTGCCCCGCCCAGGGGATGACCTGGTGCACCGAGCTCATGCAGATGATCTTCCCGGCCGCCCGGGACACCTCGGGGACCACTCCACGCCGGCGGAACTCCTTGGCCGCCTCACGTGCGCACAGGAACTGGCCGGTGAGGTTGACGTCGAGCACCTTCTGCCACTGGGCGAGCGTCATCTCGGTGAACCGGGCATCACGCTGCATACCGGCGTTGGCGACGAGGATGTCGAGGGTTCCGAAATCCTGGACCGTTCGATCCACCATCGCGGTCACCTGGGTCTCCTGCGACACATCGGCCTCGTGGGCCACCGCGCGCACGCCGAACGAGGAGATTTCCCGGACCACTTCCTCGGCGGCCTCGCGGCCGCTCACGTAGTTGACCACCACGTCGGCCCCGGCCCGGCCGAGTCCGAGGGCGGTGGCCTTGCCGATGCCCGAATTGGCGCCCGTCACCAGTGCGGTCTGGCCCTTCAGCAGGCCGGCGGGCAGAGCACTCGCCCGTGCCGCATCGCCGTGGGAATCCATGATGTCTCTGTCTCCTCGCCGGCCCGCTCCGGTACGGCCGGCTTCCGGCCGGCAGGCAGGCGCGGTTCAGGCAATCACCACCTGAACGCGGCGGCGGCTCCGGCGGGCCGCTGTTGGGCCATTGGGCGCAGCGGCCTCCCCCGGCCGGCTCAATCGCCGCAGCACGCGAGCGGCTCAGGCGTTCACGTGGCCCGCCATGCCGTGATCCCCCACCGGAGGACATGGGTGTCCCCCTTCTCCAGTACCTGGACACCGAGGCCACTGCGAAAGGAGTCCGGCGGGCATGACATGGGCTCCACCGCGACGCCCCGGCGGCGTTCGGCCTCGGGCAGCGTGTCGCCCGTGTAGATCTGTACGTACCGGGTGCCTTCGCCCAGCCGGACATCGACGCCGTGAGTCCCCGAGGGGTGCGCCAGGCGTACGACCGCCACATCCTCGTCGCCACGGTCGAGCGCGAAAGCCGTGTCCAGCTGTCGGGAGCCGATGGGGCGGGCCGTACGGAAGTCGAAGTCCGTTCCTCCGACGGGCTCCCGGCCGACCGGCAGGCCCCGGTGGTCGGTGAGGAAGCGCTCCCGCGCGGGCACCGTCAGCAGGGCCGTGTCGACCGTACCGGCACCGAGCGTGAGATACGGGTGCTGTCCGACGCCGTAAGGAGCGGCTCCGTCCCCCACGTTGGTCGCGCGGACCGTGACATCCAGGCCTTCGGGCCCCAGCCGGTACTCGGCGGTCACGTCCAGCGAGAAGGGGTAGCCCGGCTGCGGGCGGATGACACCGGCCAGCCGCAGCGATTCCTCGCTCCGTGCCTGGAGGCGCCACGGGACCCACCGGAGCAGCCCGTGGATCGCGTTGCCCTTCTCCGGTTCGGTGAGCGGGAGTTGCAGGTCGGACCCGCCGAACCGGTAGCGGCCGTCGCCGATGCGGTTGGGCCAGGGGACGAGAATCTGGCCCCGTCCTCCGGTGATGGGCGCGTCGGAGGCGAAGCCGTCCAGCACCGGACGGCCGTCGACCTCGTAGTGGCGCAGGGCGGCGCCCAGTTGCACCACGACGGCCTGCTGCCCCCGCCAGGTCAGGGTCCACCGGTCGCCTGTCGGGCTCGCGGGAACCACCTCAGAGGGCAGGCCTTCGCCGGGAGGCTCACCTGCCGGCCGGCCACGGACGGCGGACGGGCGCAGCAGCGAGGCGAGCGCGTCCACGATCGCTCCGGGCGGCCGGTCGATCTCCGCCACCATCGGATGCTCGTCCGGTTCCGGTTCCTCGAAGTCGGCGATCTGGCTGTCCAGCAGGCCTGCCGGGAAGAAGTGGTCCTGTCTGCCGGTCAGCCGCGACGCGATCAGTTCCGGTGTGCCATGCAGGTACACCAGCCGCATCCCGGGTCTTCCGCGCAGCAGCCGGTCGCGATAGGCGCGCTTGAGAGCGGAACAGGTCACGACCGCCCGCAGGTCCGTGGCGCTCGCGTGGTCGAGCCAGGCGGCGATGGCGTCCAGCCAGGGCTCGCGGTCGGTGTCGGTGAGCGCCTGTCCGGCCGCCATCGCGGCGCGGGCGGCCGGGGAGTGGAAGTCGTCCGCGTCCCGGTAGGACCAGCCGAGCCGTTCGGCGAGAAGCCGGCCCACCGTCGTCTTGCCCGAGCCCGACACTCCGACGACCAGCACCAGGTTCACCGACGGTTCAAAGGCGTCGGCGTGGGCGGCATCCGTCGGCATGCCGGACATCAGAGCCTCCTTGGCCGGTCCACGGCCGCGGGCCGGCCAACGGCTGCGCCGGTCCCGACGGGCACCCGGGCACGCACCGGCGTGCGGGGCGGCCGCACGTGGTTCACGATCCCCCGTCCCGGTACGTCTCCAGCAGACGGAGCCAGATCTCGCTGATCGTCGGGTACGCGGGCACCGCGTGCCAGAGGCGGTCGAGGGGGACCTCTCCCGCGACCGCGATGGTCGCCGAGTGCAGCAGCTCACCGATGCCCGGGCCGACGAAGGTGACCCCCAGCAGGATCTCCCGGTCCAGGTCGACGATCATGCGCGCCCGGCCCCGGTAACCGTCCGCGTACAGGCCGGAGCCGGCCACCGAGGCGAGGTCGTAGTCGACGGCCCGGACGCGATGGCCGGCCTGTTCCGCCTCGGCGAGGGTGAGGCCGACCGAGGCGGCCTCCGGGTCGGTGAAGACGACCTGCGGGACGGCCGCGTGATCGGCGGTGGCGGCGTGGGCGCCCCAACGGTCGGTCTCCAGGATGGGGACGCCCTGGGCGCGCGCGGCGATGGCCGCGCCGGCGATACGGGCCTGGTACTTGCCCTGGTGGGTCAGGAGCGCCCGGTGGTTGACGTCGCCGACGGCGTAGAGCCAGGGGATGCCCTCGACCTGGCAGCTGTCGTCGACGGTGAGCCAGGAGCCCGGCTCCAGGCCGACCGTCTCCAGGCCCAGGTCATCGGTGCGCGGGGCGCGGCCGGTGGCGAAGAGGATTTCGTCCGCCTCGATCTGCTCGCCGTCGTCGAGCGTGACGGTGACCGGTCCGTCCGGTGCGGAGCGCTGCACGGAGGTGGCCGAGACACCCGTACGGATGTCGGCCTCCGCGTCGGTCAGCGCTTCGGCGACGAGCTCGCCGGCGAAGGGCTCCATGCGGGGCAGCAGTCCCTTGCCGCGGACCAGCATGGTGATCTCGGCTCCCAGGGCGCCCCAGACGGTGGCCATCTCCACGCCGACCACTCCCCCGCCCACGACGACGAGACGGCGGGGTACCTCCTTGGCGCTCGTCGCCTCCCGGCTGGTCCAGGGGCGGGCCCCGTCGATGCCCGGCAGGTCGGGGACGACGGCCCGGCTGCCCGTGCAGACGGCCACCGCGTGCCGGGCCGTGAGCCGGCGCTCCGTGCCGTCGGGCGCCGTGACGGTGACCGCCTTCGGGCCCGTCAGCCGGCCGTGGCCCCGGTAGATGCCGACTCCGACCCCCTCCAGCCAGGCGGCCTGGCCGTCGTCCTTCCAGTGCGAGGCGTACGTGTCGCGGTGCGCGAGCACGGCGGCGGTGTCGAGCGGGCCCTGGACGGCTGCGGCGAGGCCCGGGACGCGGCGGGCGTCCGCGCGGGCGACGACGGGACGCAGCAGGGCCTTGCTCGGCATGCAGGCCCAGTACGAGCACTCGCCGCCGATGAGCTCGGACTCCACGATCGCGGCGCTCAGCCCGGCGGCCCGGGCGCGGTCGGCCACGTTCTCACCCACCGGACCGGCACCGATGACCACGACGTCGTACGCAACAGGCTCCACAGCTTGTGTCATGGGCCCATTCTGGTCATGGGTGTGCGAGGCGGCCACATGGGCAGGCGGAATAGCGCAAGCACAGGCACCGTTGTCCCGGACACGTCGATACGGGCACAGGAAGAGGTAGCAGAACATGAGCACCGTAGAGCTCACCAAGGAAAACTTCGATCAGGTCGTCAGTGACAACGAGTTCGTCCTGATCGACTTCTGGGCTTCCTGGTGCGGCCCGTGCCGGCAGTTCGCGCCGGTCTACGACTCGGCGTCCGAGCGTCACGCGGACCTGGTCTTCGCCAAGGTCGACACGGAGGCGCAGCAGGAGCTGGCGGCGGCCTTCGAGATCCGGTCGATCCCCACGCTGATGATCGTCCGGGACAACGTGGCCGTCTTCTCACAGCCGGGCGCGCTGCCCGAGGCGGCGCTGGAGGACGTGATCGGTCAGGCCAGGAAGCTGGACATGGACGAGGTCCGCAAGTCCGTCGAGGACCAGCAGAAGGAGCAGAAGTAGGCTCCCGCGCGCGCAGGCGTCAGGGCCCGGCCGGTGACGGCCGGGCCCTGAGGGCCCTTGTGCCGGGAGTCCGGCGGCTTCAGCCGTCCGTGTCGCGCTCCGAGACGCGGACCGAGAGCCCCGTAGTCCAGTTCGGAACCGTCGATCAGCAGGGCCTGGACGGTGTGCGTCGCGGGGTCGATGTCCGCCACCATTCCCTCGCCGGCATACCGCGGGTAACCCGACTCGCCCGTCTCCCCCGTGGCGGTCACGACCGCCGAGCGGATGGCCGCGCCCGGCCGGGGGCTCCCGACGGCGTGGCTGCCGGAGTTCTCCGCCACCACGTCCTCGGTCTCCTGGTCCTCGGCGGCCGTGTCGTTCGCGTCCTGCGCTTCCTGCGTGTCCCGCGCTTCCTTCTTGTCCTTCGCGTTCCCCGTGTCCTGATGCCCGGCGGCCGCGTCGCCGGTACCGGAATCGCCGGCGCCGGAGGCCTTCGACCCGGCTCCCTGGTCCGCCGTGCCCTTGGCATCCGTGAACGCGGGGACCAGCAGGATCTCGTAACTCTGCGGATGACTCATGGTCATGACGCTAGGCAAGGGGCGTCCGCCGCGCATGTCGCCGCGCTGGCGGCCGGTTCAGCTGGACTCGCGGTGGACGGTCCGGGCCCGCAGCAGGTCGTGCCGTTCCGGCTCCGTCCCGGGGTGCCGCACCAGCCGGTCGACGAGGTCGGCCAGCGGCTCCACCGTGGCCAGTTCCATCCGTACGCTGCTGAGCCTGGGCCTCAGCAGCCTGCCCAGCATCGAGTCGTCCGCGCCGACCACCGCGGTGTCCTCGGGCACCGTGATCCCGGCGTCCTGGAGGGCCCGCATCAGCAGCATCGCGTAGGCGTCGTCGTACGCGAACACGGCGTCCAGGCCGAGTGTGCTCCAGCGGGCGGCCAAGGCGGCCGCCGACTCCTCCGTGTAGTGCAGCGGGACCTCCTCGACCCGGGCCGGGCCGGCCGCGGCGGCCCGCCGGGCACCGGCCAGTCTGGGGCCGGCGAACAGGGCGGGACCGGCTTCCGCCGGCATCACCACGCCGATCCGGCGCCGGCCGCGCTCCAGCAGGTGCCGGACGGCGCTGGCGCCCACCTCCCGCTGATCCGTGATCAGCGCGTGGGCGCCGGGAACCGGTTGCGGTCCGAGGGTGATCACCGCTTTCGCCCCGGAGCGCCTGAGGACGGCGATGCCCTGCGGGGCGAGGGGGACCGAACCGGGGGCGATGACGGCCACGGGCCGCAGTTCGGCCCAGGCGCGGGCGGCGTCGTCCGGGTCGAGGCCGATGGAGCCGTACTGGACGACGGTGTAGTCGAGGCGTCGCAGGCCGGATTCCAGCCCGTGCAGGAAGCGGTGGTGGAGCGGCGTGGAGGAAAGGTGCGCGGTCGGCAGGAGCACCATGCGCGAGTGTCCGGCGCGCAGGCTCCGGGCGGCCGCATGCGGTACGTAGCCGAGTTCGGTGGCGGCCTCCCGCACCCGGCGGCGGGTCGGATCGCTGATCCTGACGGCCGTGTTGTTGTTCAGCACGTAGGACACGGTGGCCCGTGAGACGCCCGCCAGCCGCGCCACGTCGGCGCTGGTCGGGACGGGGCCTTCGGCGGGCTGCTCGGTTAACTGACTCATGGCGTCGGGCAGTCTTCCAGACCCGTTCGGCACGGGAACGCGCCGGGGCCCTGACCGGGTGTCAGCCTCGGGTCGAGGTCCGGACCGCGGCCGGAAGCAAGGGGTTACGGGCCGCTGTCCGCGGCCCGTACGGCGGACCCGCTCCACGCGAGGGGCCGTGCAGGTCCTACGGTGTTGCGATGACCATCCAGCACCGCAGCGACAGCAATGACGGCACGGCCGCCTTCCCCGGCCAGGCCGGCCCCACCGCCACCTCCCAGGCCGACCCGCACGACGTGGGCCCGGTCCGCACCTCGTACGCCCCCGACCGCGACGGCGACCCCGATCCCGGCGAGATCGTCTGGACCTGGGTGCCGTTCGAGGAGAACGACGGGCGCGGCAAGGACCGTCCGGTTCTCGTGGTCGCCCGTGAGGCGGCGGGAACGCTGCTCGCCGTACAGCTGTCCAGCAAGCAGCACGACCAGGACCGGGAATGGGTGGCACTGGGAGCGGGCCCCTGGGACAGCTCGGGCCGTCCGTCGTGGGTCGACCTGGACCGGGTGCTGCGGGTGCACGAGGACGGCATGCGGCGTGAGGCGTGCGCACTGGACCGGGACAGGTTCGACCTGGTCGTCGGGCGGATGCGGGAGCGTTACGGCTGGCGCTGAGCGGCGTCCGCGCCCGTCACGGCCGCGGCTCGTCGGTGCGGACGTGGCGGGCGCGCCGACCCGAACGGTCCAGCCACGACGTGCCCGCTGACGTCGAACCCTATGGCTCAACGTCAGCCTGAGGGTTGGCCTTCGGCGGCGAACGCACGGTCGAACGCGGCCCTGGTGGGCGAAGCGGCGTTGCGGTCGAGGATGCCGAAGACGATCTGCTCGAAGTGGCCCGCGAAACGGCCGTCGCCGGTGAGCAGGGCGCCGAAGGCCCCTGCCACCTCCGCCGGGTCGTTCAGGAACACGCCGCATCCCCAGGCCCCCAGCACCAGCCTGCGGTAGCCCCGTACCGCCGCGACCTCCAGCACCCTCTCGGCGCGCGAGGCGAGCGCGGCGGGGATGAGGTGGGCCGACTCCGGGGCCCGGCTGCGGATCACTCCCGCGTTGGGTGCGGGCGAGGTGAGGAATCCCGCCGTGTAGGGGGTGTCCAGCAGCCGGCCGCGATCGTCCCGGAAGACGGGCACGCCCGGTGAGTGGATGACCCGGTCGGTGTAGAAGGCGCTGCGTTCGGCCCGGTGGTGGGCGTAGTACTCGGGGGCCCGCAGCAGCGTCGCGTACAGGGCGGAGCCGCGGCACAGGGCCTCCTCCTGCGCCTGCGCCCCGTTGAGATAGCCGCCGCCCGGATTGCGGGCGGAGGCGTAGTTCAGGACGGCGACCTTTCCCGGTCCCTCGCCGGTCATCCGGGCGGCTGCCTGCAGGCTGCTCTCGCCGGTGACCTCGATGCGCGGGGTCCGGTTCCCGTCCAGGGCAGCGACGTGCAGCGGCTCGGGGCCGAACAGCCCGGTACCCGAGAGGGCGGCGGTCAGCGCACGCTCGATGCTGACCTCGCGGCCCTGTGGTGTGCGGTAGTGACCGGCCTCGACGATGGTCTCGGTCTCCCGCGCGATGGCGCGCAGCCGGGCGCTCACCGACCCTCCCCCTTATGGTGCATACGGGGCATCGTGAACGACCCCACGGCATGGACGCAAGTGAATTTCCGTCGCACAGGGGCACCCTTGTGCGAACTCCCGGCAGGGGTTTGGGTAGGACGGTCGCACCGGAACAGGAGGCCCGGCATGTCAACCGACACACCTGGCGAACACGGTCCGCCCGGACAGGCCACGCCCCTCGGCGAGGGCGAGGCGGAGGATTTACTGCGCTGTATCTGCTTCAAGACAGGACCGCCCCGCATCGTGGGGGTCGAGCTCGAATGGCTCCTCCACGATCGCGACCGGCCCCACGTGCCCGTCGCGCACGACCGTCTCGACGCGGCCGCGAAGGCCGTCGGGGCGCTGCCCCTGAACGCGGCGCTCACCTTCGAACCCGGCGGCCAGCTGGAGCTCAGCTCGCGCCCCGCCGACTCGCTCATGGCCTGCGTCAACGACTCGGCCGCCGATCTCGTCGCCGTACGCGACACGCTGGGCCGGCTGGGCCTGGTCTTGGCCGGGTTCGGCGTCGACCCCTGGCATCCGCCGCGCCGGCTGCTGCACCAGCCGCGCTACGACGCCATGGAGATCGCGCTCGACCGGTCGGGCCCTGCGGGCCGCGCCATGATGTGCACGACCGCTTCCGTCCAGGTCTGTCTGGACGCCGGAGAGGAGGAGCCGGGACCGCTCGGATACGGGCGGCGCTGGCAGCTGTCCCATCTGCTGGGCGCGGTCCTGGTGGCCGCGTTCGCCAACTCGCCGTTCCGGCTGGGGAAGCCGGCGCCGTGGCGCTCGACGCGCCAGTCGCTGTGGGCCGACCTGGATCCGCTGCGCACCCTGGCCCCGGCCGGGCAGCTGCCGCCCCGGGACGCCTGGGCCTCCCATGTGCTCGACACGCCCGTGCTGTGCATCAGGGGCGACGCGGGGCCCTGGGCCGTGCCCGAGGGGCTCACCTTCCGTGACTGGATCCGCCGCGGGGAACCGCGACGCCCTGTCCGGGCCGATCTGGACTACCACATCACCACGCTGTTCCCGCCGGTACGCCCGCGCGGACATCTGGAGCTGCGCATGATCGACGCGCAGCCCGGCGACGACGGCTGGCTCGTCCCGCTCGCCGTCACCACGGCTCTGTTCGACGATCCGGAGGCCGCCGAGACCGTGTACCGCACCGTCAAACCCCTGGCCGAGACGGCGGGCCCGCTGGCCGCGCCGCGCAATCCGCTCTGGGCCGGGGCCGCCCGCGACGGGCTGACCGATCCGGAGCTGCGGACGGCGGCGGTCGCCTGCTTCGACCTCGCGCTGGAGGCGCTGCCGCGCAGGGGAGCGACGGAGACGGTGCTGGAGGCGGTGGCCGGCTTCCGGGACCGCTATGTCGCACGGGGCCGATGTCCGGCCGACGACCTGCGGGATCTGCTCACCACGGACCGGCACCTCGGTCCGGTCCACCCGAAGGGGACCCTCTCATGACCGACTCCCCCGCACCTTCGCCGTACGGCCCGCAGAACCCGCTCGCGCAGGATCCCGAGGTGCTCCGGGAGCGCGCGCTCGCCGCGCTGCTCACCGCCCGCGAGCGGACCGGAATCCTGACCGACAGCGTGGACGACCACGAACTCGCCGCGCAGCACTCCCCGTTGATGTCGCCCCTGGTCTGGGACCTCGCGCACATCGGCAACCAGGAAGAGCTGTGGCTGCTGCGCGGCGTCGCGGGCCGCGAGGCCATGCGCCCGGAGATCGACGGCCTCTACGACGCGTTCGAGCACCCCCGGGCCACCCGGCCCTCCCTGCCGCTGCTGGCGCCCGCCGAGGCCCGCTCCTACGCCTCGGAGGTACGCGGCCGGGCCCTGGACGTCCTGGAGTCGACACCCCTGGGCGACCGGCCGCTGGTGCGGTCCGGCTTCGTCTTCGGGATGATCGCCCAGCACGAACAGCAGCACGACGAGACCATGCTGATCACACATCAGCTGCGCTCGGGCCCGGCCGTGCTGACTGCTCCGGAACCGCCACGTGCGGCCGGCGCGGCCGCCTTGGCACCGGAAGTCCTGGTCCCCGGCGGCCCGTTCACCATGGGAACGTCGACCGAGCCGTGGGCACTCGACAACGAACGGCCCGCGCACCGGCGCGAGGTGCCCGGCTTCTTCATCGACACCGCGCCGGTGACCTGCGGCGCCTACCGGGCGTTCATCGAGGCCGGCGGCTACACAGAGCGGCGATGGTGGCAGCCCGAGGGATGGGCGATGGTGCGTGAGCACGAACTGACGGCCCCGCTGTTCTGGCACCGGGACGCCGGGCAGTGGCTGCGCCGCCGCTTCGGGGTGACCGAGCCGGTCCCGGCGGACGAGCCGGTGCTGCACGTCAGCTGGTACGAGGCGGACGCGTACGCCCGCTGGGCCGGCCGCAGACTGCCCTCCGAGGCGGAGTGGGAGAAGGCGGCCCGCCACGATCCCGCGTCCGGGCGCTCCCGGCGCTATCCGTGGGGCGACGAGGACCCGACACCGGAGCGCGCCAATCTCGGACAGCGTCATCTGCGTCCCGCACCGGCGGGGGCGTACGCGGCCGGGCGCGCTCCCTCGGGCGCCGGGCAGTTGATCGGCGACGTGTGGGAGTGGACGTCCAGCGACTTCCTGCCGTATCCGGGCTTCGCGCCGTTCCCGTACCGCGAGTACTCGGAGGTGTTCTTCGGCCCGGAGCACAAGGTGCTGCGCGGCGGCTCCTTCGCGGTGGACGCGGTGGCGTGCCGGGGGACGTTCCGCAACTGGGACCTTCCGGTGCGGCGGCAGATCTTCTCCGGCTTCCGTACCGCCAGGGATATGTGATGTGCCGTCATATTGCGTATGTAGGACCGCCGATACCTCTGGGTGTCGTGCTGGCCCAGCCGGTCCACTCGCTGGTGCGGCAGTCCTGGGAGCCGCGCCGGCAGCGGTACGGGACCGTCAACGCGGACGGTTTCGGTGTCGGCTGGTACGCGGACGGGGACCCGGTGCCGGGACGGTACCGCCGCCAGGGGCCCGTCTGGGGCGACCAGACGTTCGCCGATCTGGCCCGGGTGGTGCGCAGCGGCGCGCTGCTCGCCGCGGTCCGGGACGCCACCGAGGCGGACCCGGACAGCGAGGCCGCGGCCGCGCCGTTCCGCAGCGGTGATGTGCTCTTCAGCCACAACGGCGCGGTGAAGGGCTGGCCGGGATCCGTGGCACCGCTGGCCGCGGCGTTGCCTGCGGCCGAGTTGCTCCGCCTCACCGCCCGCTGTGACTCCGCGCTGGTGTGGGCCCTGGTCCAGCACCGGCTGACGGCGGGCGACGCGCTCCCGGACGCGGTTGCCGGCGCGGTGCAGGAGGTGGCCGGGGCGGCGCCCGGGTCCCGGCTCAACCTGCTGCTCACCGACGGCCGCACCATCGTGGCGACGGCGTGGGGCGACACCCTCTGGTACCTGGCCGAGCCCGGCAGGCACGCGGTCGTCGCCTCGGAGCCGTACGACGACGATCCGCGCTGGCAGGAAGCCCCCGACCGCACACTGCTGACCGCGACCCGCGCCGAAGTTCTGCTGACCACGCTCAAGGAGCCCACCCAGTGAGTCCCTTTCTGCTGACCCGTACCCTGCCGGTGGACGCGACGGACGCGGCGCTGCGCGCCGATGTGCTGCACGGTCTGACCCGGCAACCGAAGACGCTGCCGCCCAAGTGGTTCTACGACGCCCGCGGCAGTGAGCTGTTCGAGGAGATCACCCGGCTGCCCGAGTACTACCCGACGCGCGCGGAGCGGGAGATCCTGATCGACCGGGCGGCCGAGATCGCGGCCGCGGCCGGTGCCCGGACGCTCGTGGAGCTGGGGTCGGGTTCCTCGGAGAAGACCCGGCACCTGCTGGACGCGCTCGCGGACCTGCACAGTTACGTTCCGGTCGACGTGAGCGAGAGCGCGCTGCGCGGTGCGGCGGACGTCCTCCTCAAGGAGCGTCCTGAGCTGTCGGTGCACGCGCTGATCGCCGACTTCACCGCGGAGCTGTCACTGCCGGACACACCGGGCCCCCGGCTGGTGGCCTTCCTCGGCGGCACCATCGGCAATCTGCTGCCCGCCGAGCGGGCCGCGTTCCTGTCGTCGGTGCGGTCGATGCTGTCCCCCGGTGACACGTTGCTGCTGGGGACGGATCTGGTGAAGGACGAGAAGGTGCTGGTCGCGGCGTACGACGACGCGGCCGGAGTGACGGCCGCGTTCAACCGGAACGTCCTGTCGGTCGTCGACCGGGAGCTGGGTGCGGATTTCGCGCCGGAGGACTTCGACCATGTGGCCCGGTGGAACCCGCGACAGGAGTGGATCGAGATGCGGTTGCGGGCCCGCCGGGCGCTCACGGTGAAGATCCCGGAACTGGATCTGCTGGTGCCGTTCGAGGACGGTGAGGAGATGCGGACGGAGGTGTCGGCGAAGTTCCGCAAGGACGGTGTGCGCGAGGAACTCGCCGCTGCGGACCTTCGGCTGAGTCAGTGGTGGACCGACTCGGCAGGCAGGTTCGCACTGTCGCTGGCCACCGTGGACTGAGCCAGCACGGCCAGTGCGCGGCGGCCCCGGACGCTGCCCGCCGGGATCGGCGGCAGGACGTGGATCTCGGCGGTCAGCCCGGCCGCCCGCACCACCCGCCACAGGGAGGCGGCCAGCGGATCGTCCCCCACGAACGCGGCGGCTCCCGCCCGGGCCCGGCGCCCCGCGGGGGTGTCGAAGTAGCGGATGCGCACCGGCTGGACGGCGGCTCCCGCATCGAGCGCCGACTGGAAGGCGGCCGGCCGGAACGGGCCGCCGGTCCCGCGGCCGCACCAGGTGCTGCCTTCCGGGAAGACCACGACGCGCGCCCCGGTCCGCAGCGCCGATGCCAGGGCGTGCACGGTGGTGGGCAGGGCCCGCAGCCGTTCGCGCTCGACGAAGAGGGTGCCGCCGAGCGCGGCCAGCGGCCCGAGCAGCGGCCAGTGCCTGATGTCGCTCTTGGCCAGCATCCGGCCCGGGCACACGGCCGCGACCAGGGGGATGTCCAGCCAGGAGACGTGGTTGGCGACGACCAGGACCCCCGGCCCGCCCCGGAGGGCGTCCGGCCGGCCGACGACGCGCACCCGGATCCCGAAGGCACGCACCACCCCGTACGCCCAGCCCCGGGTCAGCCGCTCCCGGGCGGCCCGGCCCAGGAGCAGCGCGAGCGGGGTGCACAGCGCGCCGGTCAGGGTGAGCGCGCAGCCGGTGAGCAGCAGGACCGTCGCCGTGAGCGGGTGCCGGGCGGGGCCGTCGTGGGTGGCGCAGCGGGGCGGGGTGCAGGGCGAGACGGGCAGCCAGGCGCTCACTGCTGAGGGGCGAGCGAGAGGAAGTGGCGCAGGTAGCGGGGGTCGGTGGCGCGGAGCGAGAGCAGGACGTACAGGTCGGCGACGTTGAACTCGGGGTCGTGGGCGGGTGCCCCGCAGACCCGGGCGCCGAGGCGCAGGTAGCCGCGCAGCAGGGGCGGGAGCGAGGAGAGCCCGCCGGGGCCGTCCGGGAGCCCGGCCGGGGGCTGCCACAGGCGGTGCGGCGCGACCCAGTAGTCCTCGGGCGCCAGGTGCTTCGTCCGTACGGTCGCCCAGGCCCGGGCCGCCGCCGTCCCGCCGTCGGAGAGCGGGATCGAGCAGCAGCCGGCCAGCCAGTTGTGCCCGCTGCGCTCCATGTAGCGGGCGAGGCCGGCCCAGATGAGGGCGATGACGGCGCCGTCGCGGTGGGCCGGGTGGACGCAGGAACGGCCGACCTCGACCAGGTCGTCCCGGACCGGTTCGAGCTGGGTGAGGTCGAACTCGCTCTCGGCGTAGAGGCGTCCGGCGATGCGGGCGCGTTCGGGCGGCAGCAGCCGGTACGTGGCGACGATCTCGCCGGTCGTCGTCTCGCGGACCAGGAGGTGGTCGCAGTACGCGTCGAAGGCATCGCTGTCCAGACCCGGTTCGGGTCCGTCCAGCCGGGCGCCGAACTCGGCGGAGAAGACCTGGTGGCGCAGGCGCTGGGCGGAGCGTATCTCCGCCTGGTCCACGGCGAGGGAGACCCGGTAGCGCGGCGGGGCGGCGGGGTCGGGCCGCTGTACCGGGGCGGACGGGGCGAGGGGGGATGCGGTGGGCAGCACATGCATGACGGACTCCGGGGACGGGTCGGCAGGGGCGGCTGCCGGGCCTTCGCGCGGCCGCGAGGACCCGGACACTCCTACTTCTTCCGTGACCGGCTGGATTCGACGTGTCCGCCATGGGGAGCGGGGATGTGCGACGGCTGAATCCCGTGCTGCGCGACGGCCCCGCGCTGCGCGACGGCCCCGGCGTCTCCCCCGCTCCCCCGCGCTCCCCCGCGAGGCCGTGCGACGGCCTCTCGATCAGCTGCCCGCGAGCAGCGCGGTGATCTTCTCGGACGCGGTCTTCGCCTCGGTCGCCGGGTCCCCGCCCTGGAGGACCGCCGTCATGTACGGCTTGATCGGGTTGGCGGCCTCGACGGCGGCCCACTGCGACGAGTTGGGGGTCGCGTGGCCCCGTGCGGCGCCCGCGGCCATCGCGGCGGTGCTCTCCTCGCCCTCGATGACGTGGGCCAGGGTGGTCTTGTTGGGCACGTAGCTCATGGCCTTGGCGAGTTCCTCCTGCCATTTCGCCCCGGCCAGGGCCTTGATGACCTCGAATCCGGCACTGCGCTGGTCCGCCTTCTGCGGAATGATCAGGTCGGAGCCGCCGGTGAATACGGAACCGGGTGCCTTCGCGGTCTTGCCGGGGATCGGGAAGTAGCCCAGCTTTCCCTTGAGTTCCGGGTTCGCCTTCTCGATCAGGGTCGCGGTGCTGGGGGTGGAGATGATCTGCGCGACATCACCCTTGGCGAACACATCGCTCTGCGGGGGCTTTTCCTCGTCCGCGTCCTTGGGGCCGTTGCCCAGCGCCTGGAGTTCGGAATAGAAGTCCATGCCCTTCAGCGCCGCCGGAGTGCCGAGTTGGCCCTGCCAGTCCCCGCCCTTGTCATCGGCGAGTTCCCCGCCCTCGTCCCAGATGAATCCGGCGAGCACGTACCAGTTCTGGCCCGGCAGATACATGCCCTGGTTGCCGTTCCGGTTCAGCTTTTCGCTGTCCTCGATCCACTGGTCGCGCGTCTTCGGCGGGCTCTTGATCCCCGCCTCCTCGAACAGGTCCTTGTTGTAGATCACCACCCGGTTGGCCGCGTACCAGGGGATTCCGTACTGGACGCCGGCGATGCTGCCCGGCTCTGCGAGGCCGGGGAGCCAGTCCTCGCTGCCCAGGTCCCGCATGGACTCCAGGGTGAGGTCTCGCAGGTTGCCGCTCTCCGCGTACTGGGCGACCTGGGTGTTGCCGACCTCGATGACGTCCGGGGTGTCCTTGCCGCCCAGCGCTTCGAGAACCTTCGGCCCGATTCCGCTCCAGCTCTGAATCTTGAACTCCAGTTCGATCGAGGAGTGCTCGTCCTCGTACGACTCCTTGAAGCGGTCCAGGAAGTCGCTGGTGACGCTGTCCTTCATCAGCCAGATGGTGACCTTCTTGCCGCCCGGACCACTCGAGCCCGGGATCATTCCGCACCCGCCCAGCGCGACAGTGGATATCAGGGCAATGGCTCCGACGAGCATGCGGTTCTTCACGGGGGTCACCTTCTGCGAAACGGCAGGACAGACTTGCGGACCCGGTGTGGGGGACTGCGGGCTGCGCTCGCACGGGCGTGGCTGGATTTTGGTATGGACCAATCCTTTGGTCAAGGGCGGTTCCGGACAGACCGGCGCCCCGCGATCTCTCGCGAACCTCACCGAGGTGGGGCACCTTGGTAGAGGCGAGAGGAGACACACCATGCCAAACCACACGTATCGCGTCACGGAGATCGTAGGAACCTCCCATGACGGCGTCGACGCGGCAATCCGCAACGGCGTCGCAAGGGCTTCCGAAACGTTGCACAATCTCGACTGGTTCGAGATCACCCAGGTGCGCGGACAGATCAAAGATGGCCGGATCGAGCACTACCAGGTCGGCCTGAAAGTGGGCTTCCGGCTCGACGACCCGGAGTGACGGCTCCGGCCCCGGTCAGGTACGCCCCTCGCGCTCCTGCGCGTCCCTCAGGGTGGGCGAGGCGATCGCCCAGCGGGCGCGTACCACCGTGAAACCGGCCAGTTCGGCGGCGTCGCAGACCAGCTCGTCGTCGTCCACCAGCATCCGCACCGCGCGGTCCCGGCCAAGCCGTCGCAGGGTCTCCAGTTTGGTCCTGCGGGCCGGCCGCCGGTCGTCGTTGCGCCGCATGTGGAGCGGCCCCTCGGGCAGCCCCTGCCGGGCCAGCCAGGCCACGGTGTCCTTCCGGCAGCGCTCCGGCCTCCCCGTGAGGTAGACGACCTCGCAGTCCCCGGCGCTGCTCACTGCGAGCCGCACACCTTCGGGCAGCGGCTGATCGGCGGGGGCGGCCGCGAAGAATCCGGCCCAGTCGCGCCGGGGGCCCTCCAGGAAGTGCTGGCGGTGGGCGGTGTCCGCGAGGGTCCCGTCCAGGTCGAACACGGCCAGCGGCCTGTCGTCGTCTCTCATGGGCTCAGCAAACCAAGGGATGGCGCCGGTCCACCACACGGCGTTCCGGGACGCGCGGCCCGGAACCTAGAATGGAACCGTTTGTCCGGTCAGCCTGCCCGAACCCGTACGGAGCCCCACCCCATGCCCACCCCCCACGATCCGTACGTCAGGGTCCGCGGCGCACGCGAGCACAATCTGCAGGACGTCCGGGTCGACATCCCGCGCGACACCCTCACCGTGTTCACGGGCGTCTCCGGGTCCGGGAAGTCCTCACTGGCCTTCGGGACGATCTACGCGGAGGCCCAGCGCCGCTACTTCGAGTCCGTGGCGCCGTACGCCCGGCGGCTCATCCACCAGGTGGGCGCACCGAAGGTCGGCGAGATCACCGGGCTGCCGCCGGCGGTCTCGCTGGAGCAGCGCCGGTCCGCGCCGGGGGCGCGTTCGTCCGTGGGTACGGTGACGACCCTGTCCAACTCCCTGCGGATGCTGTTCTCGCGGGCCGGGGACTATCCGCCGGGGGCGGAGCGACTGGACTCGGACGCCTTCTCACCGAACACCGCCGCCGGGGCCTGCCCCGAATGCCACGGCCTCGGCCGGATCCACCGCACCACCGAGGAGCTCCTCGTCCCCGACCCGGGGCTGTCGATCAGGGCCGGGGCGATCGCGGCCTGGCCGGGGGCGTGGCAGGGCAAGAACCTGCGCGATGTGCTGGACGCGCTGGGCTACGACATCGACCGGCCGTGGCGCGAACTCGATCCGGCCGACCGTGAGTGGATCCTGTTCACGGACGAGCAGCCGGTGGTCACCGTGCATCCCGTGCGCGACGCGGACCGGATCCAACGCCCGTACCAGGGAACGTACATGAGCGCGCGGCGCTATGTGATGCACACGTTCGCCGACTCCCGGAGCCGCACGCTGCGGGCCAGGGCCGAACGCTTCCTGACGAGTGCGCCCTGCCCGGTCTGCGACGGCAGCCGGCTGCGGCCGGAGGCCCTGGCGGTGACCTTCTCGGGCCGTACGATCGCGGAGCTGGCGGGCCTCGCGCTCACGGAGCTCGCCGAGGTGCTGTCGGCGGCGGGCGGGGACGACACCGCCCGGGTGCTGACGGGGGATCTGCTGGCCCGGATCGGGACGGTCACCGAGCTGGGGCTGGGCTATCTCAGCCTCGACCGTACGGCTCCGACGCTCTCGTCCGGCGAGCTCCAGCGGCTGCGCCTGGCCACCCAGCTCCGGTCGGGGCTCTTCGGCGTCGTCTACGTCCTGGACGAGCCGTCGGCCGGACTGCACCCGGCGGACACGGAGTCGCTGCTCGCGGTGCTCGGCCGGCTCAAGGAGGCCGGGAACACGGTCTTCGTCGTGGAGCACCAGATGGATGTGGTGCGGCAGGCGGACTGGCTCGTCGACGTGGGGCCGCTGGCCGGTGAGCACGGCGGCCGGGTGCTGCACAGCGGGCCGCCGGCCGCTCTCGCCGACGTGGCGGAGTCGGCGACGCGGCGCTTCCTCTTCGACGACGCCCCCGCTCCCGTACGCGAGGTGCGCACGCCCTCGGCATGGCTGCGGCTGCACGGGGTGAACCGGCACAACGTCCGCGGCGTGGACGCCGCCTTCCCGATCGGGGTGTTCACCGCCGTCACCGGGGTCTCGGGCTCGGGGAAGTCGACGCTGGTGGGGCAGGTGCTGGCGGGTGCGCTGGCGGACCGGCAGACCCCGGACGTCTCCGAGGAGCGGAGGGAGCGGCCCGCACCCGGCTGCGCCTCGGCGGAGGGGCTGGCCGCGGTGGACCGCCTGGTCCAGGTCGACCAGCGGCCCATCGGCCGTACCCCGCGCTCCAACCTGGCCACGTACACGGGGCTGTTCGACGTCGTGCGCAAGCTGTTCGCCGCGACCGACGTGGCGCGCGAGCGGGGCTACCGGGCCGGGCGGTTCTCTTTCAACGTGGCGGGCGGGCGGTGCGAGACCTGCCAGGGCGAGGGGTTCGTCTCGGTGGAGCTGCTGTTCCTGCCCAGTACGTACGCACCCTGCCCGGACTGCCACGGAGCGCGGTACAACACGGAGACGCTCGACGTCACGTTGCGGGGGCTGAACATCGCTCAGGTGCTGGACCTCACCGTGGAGTCGGCGGCCGGCTTCTTCGCGGACACGCCCGCCGCCGGACGCAGTCTGCGGACGCTGCTCGACGTGGGGCTCGGCTATCTGCGCCTCGGGCAGCCGGCGACGGAGCTGTCCGGTGGCGAGGCGCAGCGGATCAAGCTGGCCGCGGAACTGCAGCGCGCCCGGCGGGGCCACACCCTGTATCTGCTCGACGAGCCGACGACGGGGCTGCATCCGGCCGATGTCGAGGTGCTGATGCGGCAGTTGCACGGGCTGGTCGACGCGGGCAGCACCGTCGTGGTGGTGGAGCACGACATGGCCGTGGTGGCGGGGGCCGACTGGGTGATCGACCTCGGCCCGGGCGGCGGCGACCGCGGCGGCCGGATCGTGGCGGCCGGTCCGCCGGCGGGAGTGGCCCTGGCCGAGGGCAGCCGTACGGCTGCGTACCTCCGAGCCGCGCTCCCCGGGGACTGACTGCCCGGGCATCGCCCAACTTCCCTCTGCATCACACGAGTTAAGCGTCAGGGCAGCGACTGGACATGAAACAGTAAAGAACGTTGACAGTTATCTGGTCCAGACCAATCATGGGCATGCCTCACGGCAATCCGCCCGTTGTCCCACCCCGCTGGGAGCTCCCCCATGAGACGTCCAAGAACAGTCGGCGCCGTCCTCGGCGCCTTGGCCACCGTCGTCGCGTCCGCGGGCCTGGTCCTCGGATCAGGCGCCGGCGCACAGGCCGCCGCGACCGCCGCCACTCCCCTGCCCGCGCACGTCTTCGCCCCGTACTTCGAGGCGTGGAACGGCGACAGCCCGGCCGCGCTCTCCCAGGCGTCCGGCGCCAAGTACCTGACCATGGCCTTCATCCAGACGGAGGCCCGCGGTTCCTGCACCCCCTACTGGAACGGCGATGCCGGCACCCCCATCGCCTCGTCCGAGTACGGCGCCGACTTCACCACCATCCGCTCGCGCGGCGGTGATGTGATCCCGTCGTTCGGCGGCTACGCGGCCGACAACGGCGGAACCGAGATCGCCGACAGCTGTACGAGCGTCGACTCCATCGCGGCGGCGTACGAGAAGGTCATCACGACCTACGACGTGTCCCGCCTCGACATGGACATCGAGGACAACTCGCTGGAGAACAGCGCCGGCATCGACCGCCGCAACAAGGCGATCAAGAAGGTCCAGGACTGGGCGGCCGCCAACGGCCGTTCGGTGCAGATCTCGTACACCCTGCCCACCACGACCGGCGGACTCGCGGCCAGTGGCCTCGCCGTGCTCAAGAACGCGGTCTCCAACGGCGCCCAGGTCGATGTCGTGAACCTCATGACGTTCGACTACTACGACGGTGCCGCGCACAACATGGCGCAGGACACCCAGACGGCCATCACCGGCCTGAAGGGCCAGCTGGCCAAGCTCTACCCGTCGAAGACCGACGCCCAGCTGTGGGGCATGACCGGCATCATCGAGATGCCGGGCATCGACGACTACGGTCCGGCCGAGACGTTCACCACGGCCGATGCCACCCAGGTCTACAACTGGGCCGTATCCAAGGGCGTCAGCACGCTGTCGTTCTGGGCACTCCAGCGCGACAACGGCGGCTGCCCCGGCACCGGCGGCAGCGACATCTGCTCCGGCATCGCGCAGGACACCTGGTACTTCAGCCACACGTTCGCCCCGTTCACGAGCGGCGGCAGCGGCCCGGTGACGGACGACTACTCGGTGGCCGTCACCCCCGCGTCGGCGACGGTCGCACCGGGCGGTTCGGCCACGGCCACCGTGAAGACCGCGGTCACCTCGGGCAGCGCGAAGACCGTCGCGCTGACGGCGAGCGGAGCGCCCGCCGGAGTCACGGCGGCCCTCAGCCCGGCGTCGGTCACCGCGGGGGGCACGTCGACGCTGACGGTCAGCGCCTCCGCGTCGGCCGCACCCGGCACGTACAGATTCAACGTGACCGGCGCATCGGGAACGCTGAGCCACTCGGCCCCGTACACCCTGACCGTCTCCGGTCCGGGCGGCGGCACCGGATCGCTGGTCAACGGCGGCTTCGAGACCGGCTCGCTCGGTCCCTGGACCTGTGAGTCCGGCGGCGATGTCGTCTCCACCCCGGTGCACGGCGGTACGCACGCCCTCGCCGCCGCGGCCACCTCCTCGCAGACCGGCGAGTGCACGCAGACGCTCACCCTGACCCCCAACACCAAGTACACGCTTCAGGGCTGGGTACAGGGGAACTACGGCTACCTCGGTGTCCGGGGCGGCGCGTCGGCGAGCACCTGGGGTTCGTCGAGCGGCTACGCCAAGCAGTCGGTGGCCTTCACCACCGGCGCGAGCGGCACGGTGACCGTCTATCTGCACGGCTGGTACGGACAGGGCACGGTCTACGGGGACGATCTCTCCGTGACCTCCTGACCCTGCCGGAGACGTATGGACTTCCCGGTCCCGGGGGCGGGCGGCCTCCGGGACCGGGAACCGGCACGAGCGCTCAGCGGTGGACCTTGCGGGTCGCCCGCAGCCACTCCTTGTTCATCGCGGAGATCGACGGCAGCGGAATGCCCTTCGGGCAGGCCGTGGCGCACTCACCGGTGAGCGTGCAGCCGCCGAATCCCTCGCTGTCCATCTGCCCCACCATGTCCAGGACCCGGGTCTCGCGCTCCGGGGCGCCCTGCGGCAGGACGCCCAGGTGGTTGACCTTCGCCGAGGTGAACAGCATCGCCGAGCCGTTGGGGCAGGCGGCGACGCAGGCGCCGCAGCCGATGCACTCGGCGTGCTCGAAGGCGAAGTCCGCGTCCGGCTTGGGCACGGGAGTCGCGTGCGCGTCGGGTGCCGTACCGGTCGGGGCGGAGATGTAGCCGCCGGCCTGGATGATCCGGTCGAACGCCGAACGGTCCACGACCAGGTCCTTGACGACCGGGAAGGCCGAGGCGCGCCAGGGCTCGATGTCGATCGTGTCGCCGTCCTCGAAGGACCGCATGTGGAGCTGGCACGTGGTGGTGCGTTCCGGCCCGTGGGCGTCGCCGTTGATGACGAGGCTGCACGCGCCGCAGATGCCCTCGCGGCAGTCGTGGTCGAAGGCGACGGGGTCGTCGCCTTCGAGGATGAGCTCCTCGTTGAGGGTGTCGAGCATCTCCAGGAACGACATGTCCTGCGAGATTCCCTCCACCTCGTAGGTGGACATGGCGCCGGGGGCTCCGGCGTTCTTCTGACGCCAGACGCGCAGGGTGAGCTTCATGCGTAGCTCCGCTGAGTGGGGTGGACGTACTCGAAGACGAGGTCTTCCTTGTGCAGGACGGGGGCCTCGCCGGTGGCGGCGAACTCCCAGGCCGCCGCGTACGAGAACTCCTCGTCCCGGCGGGCGGCTTCACCGTCCGCGGTCTGCGACTCCTCGCGGAAGTGGCCTCCGCAGGACTCCGCGCGGTGCAGGGCGTCGAGGCACATGAGCTCGGCGAGCTCCAGGTAGTCGACGATGCGGTTGGCCTTCTCCAGCGACTGGTTGAACTCGTCGCCCGTTCCGGGGACCTTGATGCGGCGCCAGAACTCGTCGCGGATCTGCGGGATCCGGTCGAGGGCCTTGCGCAGGCCCTGGGCGGTGCGGGCCATTCCGCAGTACTCCCACATGAGTTCACCGATCTCCCGGTGGAAGGAGTCGGGGGTGCGGTCGCCGTCGACGGCCAGCAATAGGTTGAGCCGGTCCTCGGTCTCGGCGACCACCTCCTCCACGGCGGGGTGGGAGGCGTCGACCTCGTCGTGGTGCGGGTTGCGGGCCAGGTAGTCGTTGATGGTCGACGGCAGGACGAAGTAGCCGTCGGCGAGGCCCTGCATCAGCGCGGAGGCGCCGAGCCGGTTGGCGCCGTGGTCGGAGAAGTTGGCCTCGCCGACGGCGAACAGGCCCGGAACGGTGGTCTGGAGGTCGTAGTCGACCCAGAGTCCGCCCATCGTGTAGTGCACGGCGGGGTAGATCCGCATCGGGGTCTCGTACGGGTTCTCCGCGGTGATCTGCGCGTACATGTCGAAGAGGTTGCCGTACTTCTCCTCGACCTCGGCGCGGCCCATCCGCTCGATGGCCTCGGCGAAGTCCAGGTAGACGCCCTGCCCACCGGGGCCGACGCCGCGGCCCTCGTCGCAGACGTTCTTCGCGGCGCGGGAGGCGATGTCGCGGGGCACGAGGTTGCCGAAGGCGGGGTAGACGCGCTCCAGGTAGTAGTCGCGCTCGTCCTCGGGGATCTCGTTCGCGGGACGGTCGTCGCCCTTGGCCTTCGGCACCCAGATCCGGCCGTCGTTGCGGAGCGACTCGCTCATCAGCGTCAGCTTGGACTGGTGCTCGCCGGTGCGCGGGATGCAGGTGGGGTGGATCTGGGTGAAGCACGGGTTGGCGAAGTACGCGCCCCGCCGGTGGGCGCGCCAGATGGCGGTGGCGTTGGAGTTCATCGCGTTGGTCGACAGGTAGAAGACGTTGCCGTATCCACCGCTGGCCAGCACGACCGCGTCGGCGAAGTACGTGTCGATCTTCCCCGTGACCAGGTCGCGGGCGACGATGCCGCGGGCCTTGCCGTCGACGACGACCAGGTCGAGCATCTCGGTACGGGGGTGCAGTTCGACATTGCCCGCCGCGATCTGCCGGGAGAGCGCCTGGTAGGCGCCGAGGAGCAGTTGCTGTCCGGTCTGGCCGCGTGCGTAGAAGGTGCGGGAGACCTGGACGCCGCCGAAGGAGCGGTTGTCGAGGAGGCCGCCGTACTCGCGGGCGAAGGGGACGCCCTGCGCCACGCACTGGTCGATGATCTCGACGGAGATCTGGGCCAGGCGGTGGACGTTGGACTCGCGGGCGCGGAAGTCGCCTCCCTTGACGGTGTCGTAGAAGAGCCGGTGGACCGAGTCGCCGTCGTTGCGGTAGTTCTTCGCCGCGTTGATGCCGCCCTGGGCAGCGACCGAGTGGGCCCGCCGGGGCGAGTCCTGGAAGCAGAACTGGACGACGTGGTAGCCCTGTTCGGCCAGCGTCGCACCGGCCGAACCGCCGGCCAGGCCGGTGCCGACGACGATGACCGTGTGCTTGCGGCGGTTGGCGGGGTTGACCAGCTTCGCCTCGAAGCGGCGGGTGTCCCAGCGCTCGGCGACGGGGCCGGCGGGCGCCTTGGTGTCGGTGACCGGTGCGCCGGTCGCGTAGTCCGTGTAGTCGTTCATGTCAGCTCACCACTCCGGTCATGACGGCGACGGGTACCGAGACGAAGCCCACGGTCAGCACCAGCGCGAGGACGTTGGCGGTGGTCTTCAGGACGCGGTCGCGGGTCGCGCGGCCCGCACCGAGGGTCTGCGCCGCGCTCCAGAACCCGTGCTGGACATGCAGCCCCATGGCGAGCATGGCCACGATGTAGATGACGTTGCCGTACCAGGTGGAGAAGGTGTCGATGACGTTCTGGTACGGATGCCCGGACTGGAATCCGCCCGAGTGCACGGTCCCGGTCGTCAGGTCCAGGATGTGCCAGACGATGAACAGCGCCATGATGATGCCGCCGTAGCGCATCGTGTTCGTGGCGTAGCTCGCGCGCGGCTTCCTGTGCACGTACTTGGTGGGTCGCGCCCTGAGGTCGCGCCGGCTGAGCTGGTACGCGGACACCGCGTGCAGGACCACCGCGGCGACCAGGACGACACGGACGATCCACAGCGCCCACTCGTGGTGCAGGAACGGCTCGCCCATCACGCGCAGCCAGTGCGCGTAGCCGTTGAACTCGTCGGAACCGAAGAAGATCTTCAGGTTGCCGACCATGTGGACGACCAAGTAGAGGAGCATGATCAGACCGCTCACGGCCATGATCGTCTTCTTGCCGACGGATGAGTCCCAGAGCGTGCGCGTCATGGACGGCCGCCGGTCCGTCCGTGTTGCCAATGCCATGAACACGACGCTAGGGCCAAAGGACCCGATCAGTCCAAGACATGGAGTACCTGATGTCCATAGGCATGCTCTATCGAGGGCGGTAGGCTGGGCGCATGCAGTTCCAGCAGCTCCTCTACTTCGTGGCGGTCGCCGAGGCCCGGCACTTCACCCGCGCCGCGGAGGAGGTGCACGTCTCGCAGCCCTCGCTCTCCCAGCAGATCAGGGCCCTGGAGACCGAGCTGGGCGCCGAACTGTTCAGCCGGGCCCGGGGGAACATCACGCTGACGGACGCGGGCGAGGCCCTGTTGCCGCTCGCCCGGCGCATCCTGGCCGACGCCGACACCGCACGTCACGAGGTCCAGGAGCTGGCCCAGCTGCGCCGCGGCCGGGTCAGACTGGGTGCGACGCCCAGCGTCTGCACGGGGCTGCTGCCCGATGTGCTGCGCGACTTCCACGACCTGCACCCGGGGATCCAGCTGCTGCTGGAGGAGGGCGGTTCGCACGACCTGGTACGTGAACTGGCGCGCGGCGCACTCGACCTGGCCCTCGTGGTGCTGCCGCTGCCCGCGGCCTCACCGGCGCTGACCACCGTCGAACTGCTCCAGGAGGATCTGGTGGTGGTCTCCTCGGCGGACGGCCCGCGGCCCGGCCGGGGCCGCACGGTCCGGATCGCGGATCTTCAGGGCGAGCCGCTGGTGATGTTCCGGCACGGCTACGACCTGCGGGAGCTGACGGTCGCCGCCTGCCGCGCCGAGGGCTTCGAGCCGTCGTTCACGGTGGAGGGCGGCGAGATGGACGCCGTGCTCGGCTTCGTCCGGGCCGGCCTGGGGGTGGCGGTGGTCCCCAGCATGGTGGCCACCCGGGCCGGACACGATCTGCGGACGACACCCCTCGCGCGGCCGGGACTGCGCCGCACGATCGCGCTGGCGCACCGCAGCGACGTGGCTCCGCCACGGGCGGCACGGGAGCTGCAGCGGGTGCTCCTGGCCAGCCGGGCGGACGCCGTGCCCTCAGGGCCGTCCGGCGCTTGAGGACGGACCTGGGGGCGCGGCGTCCGCCGGACTCACACCGCGTCGGCCAGCAGCAGGGAGTGGATCCGGTCCGGCGCGCCGGGGCGCGCGTAGTACCAGCCCTGGGCGGTGTCGCAGCCCAGCTGCCGCAGCTGCTCCGCCTGCGCCCTCGTCTCCACGCCCTCCACGGTCACGGCCAGGTCCAGGCTGTGCGCGAGCGACACGATGCCCTCGACGATCTTCAGGTCGACGGGGTCGGCCGGATGGTGCTGCATCCCCTGGGTGAAGGACCGGTCCAGCTTCAGCACGCTCACCGGCAGCCGCCGCAGGTTCGCCAGGTTGGAGTACCCGGTACCGAAGTCGTCGAGCGCTATGTCGACGCCCATCTCCGCCAGTTGCCGCAGCGGCTTCAGCAGGTCCTCGTCCGCCCCGATGAGGGCCGACTCGGTGACCTCCAGGCACAGTGCTCCCGCTTCGAGCCCGGAACGCTCCAGGACGTCGACGGTCTCCGCGACCAGCCGCGGGTGGTGCAGCTGGGCGGGTGAGAGGTTGACGTTGATCCGCAGCGGGCCGCCGTCGGTGTGCCGCTCCTGCCAGAAGTTTGCCTGGCGCACCGACTCCTCCAGCACCCAGCGGCCGAGCGGCACGATCAGCCCGGTGTGCTCGGCGAGTGCGATGAACCGGTCGGGCCCCAGCACCCCGTGCTGCGGGTGGCACCAGCGCACCAGGGCCTCCGCGCCGTGCACCGAACCGTCGTCCAGGTGCACCAGCGGCTGGTACTCGATGAAGAACTCACCGCGCTCCAGTGCGGCCGGCAGCGCCGTGGTCAGGCCGTGCCGGGTGATCGCGCGGGCGTCCGCCTCCGCGTCGGCGAGCTCGAAGCGGTTGCCGCCCGCGGACTTGGCCCGGTACATCGTGATGTCGGCGCTGCGCAGCACCTCCGCGGCACTGCGCTCACCGGCGGGCCCCTCGACGACCCCGATGGAACCGCGGACGGTCAGCTCGCGCCCGTCGAGGCGGACCGGCGCGGCGAGTACGCCCAGGAGCCGGCACGCCAGCTCGTCGACCTCCGCCGCGGTGTCCGGTCCGGTGGTCAGCGCCACGAACTCGTCGCCGCCCAGCCGCGCCACCATCTCACCGGGTGCGGTCGCGCAGCTCTGCAGCCGGTCCGCGACCTCGACCAGCAGCCGGTCGCCCGACGCGTGGCCCAGACTGTCGTTGATCGCCTTGAAGCCGTCCAGGTCCAGGTAGCAGAGGCCGAACCGGCTCCCGTCGCCCGCCGAGAGCGCCTTCTCCAGCCGCTCCAGGAAGAGCGTCCGGTTCGGCAGGCCGGTGAGCGCGTCGTGTGTGGCCTCGTACCGCAGCCGCAGATTGAGGAGCCGGCGCTCGGTGGTGTCCTCCATCAGGGCCAGCTGGTACTCGGGCCGGCCCTCGGAGTCACGGAGCAGCGACACCGTCAGATTGGTCCACAGGACGGTGCCGTCGTTGCGGTAGTACGGCTTCTCGACCCGGTAGTGCTCGCGTTCGCCGCGGACCAACTCGTTGTAGTACTTCCAGACCTGCGGGGTGTCCTCCGGGTGGACCCACTCGTTGAGGCGGTGGCTCAGGACGTGGTTCTCCAGACCGCCGAACATCCGGGTGAGGGTGTCGTTGATCTCCAGCAGGTTGCCGTCCAGGTCGGCGATACCGATGCCGATGGCCGCGTCCTTGAAGACGGCCCTGAAGCGCGCCTCCGTCGCGTGCAGCGCCTGTTCGGCGTGGGAGCGTGCGGAGAGCGCCGAGCGGGCGATGGCCTCCTGCTCGGCGAGGGTCCGCTCGCGCAGTGCCTGGGAGAAGCCGCCGGCGACCGCGTGCTGGATCCGTGCGCTGCGGGACCGGCTGTCCTCGGTCGAGAGCGCGACCGGTCCGTTGCTGCCGCAGTAGAGCACCAGGTACGAGTCGACGACGCCGAGCGTGGAGCTGAGCGCGTCCGGATCCGTGCAGTGCGCCGCGACGAGTGCCGTGCCCACCGCGCCTGCGGCTGCCGGGTCGAACGGGCGGGCGTGCAGCGTGTCGCTCAGCGCGCGGGCCAGCGGCAGCAGATGCTGCTCGAACTCCGGCCGGGTCATGGAGGTGGCCGTCGACGGGAAGATCGCCCGGCTCCAGATCGTGGCGAATCTCCGGAGCCGGTCCTCGGGGCCGTCGGGCTCCGCGTCCGGGGCTCCGGACGCCTGGGCGGGAATGCTCACGCCTTGCGTCCCACTCCGGCGAAGCCCGCGAAGGCGTACGGGTCCTCGTTCTCCTGCGCGCCGGAAGCCTCGGGACGCCAGAGCGGCATCGGCACCAGTCCGGGCTCGACCAGGTCGTAGCCGTCGAAGAACCGGCCGACCTGATCGCCGGAGCGCATGACCAGCGGGTTGCGGATGTCCTTGTACACGCCCACCGCACCGCCGGCCTCCTCCCGCGTCACGGGAACCCCCTCGTACGAGGCGTGGGTGACGACCAGCAGGCTTCCCGGAGCAAGGATGTCGCGCAGCGCGGCGACGGCCGCCTGCGGGTCGTCGGCGTCCTCGATGAAGTGGAGGACGGCGACGAGCAGCAGCGCCACAGGACGGTCCAGGTCGAGGAGCTTGGAGACCTCGGGGTGGTCGCGGATCTCCTCCGGCCGGCGCAGGTCGGCCGCGGCGATCACCGCGCGGTCGTTGCCTTCGAGTACGGCCTGACTGTGTGCGACAGCGACGGGATCATGATCGACGTAGGCCACTTTCGCCTGCGGGTCGAGCGCCTGCGCGACCTCGTGCACGTTTCCGAAGGTCGGTATCCCGGAGCCGATGTCCAGGAACTGCGTGACGCCCTCGTCGAGCGCGAAGCGTACGGCGCGCCGCATAAAGGCGCGGTTCGCCTGCATGATCTTGGGAAGTCCCGGCATGAACTCCATGGCCTTGCGAGCCGCTTCCCGGTCCACCTCGAAATTGTGCGAGCCGCCCAGATAGAAGTCGTACATTCGGGACACGCTCGGCACCGAAATGTCAATGCCTTGCGGTGCCCAGGCGGGACGCTCCATCGATGTCTCCAACAAGTCGCCTCGGGGATCCGGCCATGTTCATGGTCAGTATTGACCAGAGGCTACTGACCCACCGCCAGGAGAGCGAGCGGAAACGGAAATTAGCGGTCCGTTATTGGTCACACACCCGTGGCATGTGCAACCGCCCCGTCGCTGCCTGTGACATTCGGCGACGGGACGGCACCGGAAGACCGCGTGGGAACTACTTCGGCGCACCGACCAACTTGGCCTGGGGAGAGACCGCGTACCAGGTGCCCCCGACCCCCTGACCGTTGGTGTCACCGGGTTTGACGTCCCCGGAGAACGTGTAGAGGGGCCAGCAGTCGATGGCCTGCTGCTTGAGTCCGTCGGGCCGGTCGAAGGTGACGAAACCCTTCGTGGTGACGCCCTTCACATCATTCTTCCCGACCGGTGCGACAACCGGCCACTTCGAGAGACAGGCGCCGGTGCAGGCCGACTTCATCGGCCATGCGACGTCCTTCTTGAACCGGTAGACCGTCATGCCGCGCTTGTCCACGACGATATCGCCGAGTTTCGGATCCTTGCGCACCGAGAGTCCCGCGAGGTCGGCCGGTTCCGTACCCGAGGGACCGTCCGCGTTCACCGCCGCCTTCTTGCCGTCCGGCGCCGCGGCGAACCAGGTTCCGCCCACTCCCTGCCCCAGGGCGTCGCCCGGGCCGGCGTCCTTGGCATACCGGTACATCGGCCAGCCGGCCAGTGTGAGTTGCTGCGTACCGTCGGCCCGGGTGACCTTCCCGACCGTAGCGGCATCCGTTCCGGCGGCGGCCGTGACATTGCCTGCGGGCACCGGCGGCCAGGCTTTCGCACAGTCGCCATCGCAATTCGACTTGGGCGGGCCGGCGGTGTCCTTGTCGAATCGGTAGAGCGTGAATCCCTCGCTGTCCGTCACGACTTTGCCGAGCTTCTTGCTGTCCCACACCGCGAGCTGACCGGCCTGCTTCGCCGACGCGGTCTCCGTCGTCGCGCCGTAGCCGCTGTCCGATCCGTAGCTGTCGGCGGCCTGCCCGGCCGGACTCGCGTTGCCCACGTTCTGCCCTTCGGGGGACTCGCCGCCCTTGTCCTGACCGCACGCCGTCGTCAGCGCCAACAGGGCCGCCGCGGCGACCGCGAGCGAGGCGTTTCGCCAGGTGTTCATGTCAACTCCCGTGGTACTTCCGCCAGTTGCGACGCGGGTTCGCGCCGTTCATGGCAGTGGATACGGGCGCCGGGCCGTTCTTTGTTCAATGCGTACGCAGATTCTTCCGAAGCCTCAAACACCGAGTGCCTCAGGTCCCCTCCATCAGGCGAATCCCAGGGCTGTCCGGCGTGCCCCGCCACGGCCCGGAACATGCTCCCCGTCGTGTACGGATCACTCATCGGCCGGCTCACCGCGGCCGTCGCACTCACCTGGCTGCTTACCGCCCCGACGCCCGCGCTGGCCGACAGCTGCGCGTACGCCTCGATCGGTGACGGTGACGGGGGTACGGCGGTGGCCGACAGCGGCAACGGCAGCTGTTTTGCGGGGCCGGTGCCGGAGCCCACTCCCCCGCCGGCTCCGAAACCGAAGCCCCCGCCCCCGCCACCTCCGCCACCTCCACCACCGCCCCCTCCGCCGCCGCCTCCACCTCCGCCCGCTCCCGCTCCCCCTCCACCTCCGCCCGCTCCCGCTCCACCTCCCGAGCCGCCCCCGGCGCCCACTCCGTCGCCGTCCCCCACCCCGTCCGCACGCCCGGCGCCACCCGCGCCCGTGGCGCTTCCCTCGTACCGCAGACCCGTACGGAAGACCCTCGAACGCCAAACCTCCCTGGTCACGCTCACTTTGATGATCACAGCCCCCGCAGTGTTCGCCGTCGCCGTACTGCGGCCCCGTTCCCGATGACCTCCGGAGGCACCCATGTCGGAATGGCTGGTTCTCACCCTCGCCATGGCCGCGGCCAGCACCGTCGTGCTGACCATCGCCGTACTCAACAACCGCCGCCTTCCCGAGGACGACGACCCGTCCGAGACACCTGACGTCATCGAGTACATGACGATGATGATCGGGGTGGTCTACGCGATCGTGCTGGGCCTCGCCATCGCGGGCGTCTGGGAGGGCCGCGGCGCCGCCCAGGAGTACGTACGCCAGGAGGCTCAGGCGCTGCACGAGGTCAGCGCGCGCTCGTCCGTCTATCCGGTCGAGGTCCGTACCCGGATCCGCGCGGACGTCGACGCCTACGTCAGCTACGTCGTGCACGAGGAATGGCGGACCATGAGCGAGCACGGCACCCTCAGCGACCGGGGCGGAGCGCTCCTGGACCGGGTACGCGCCGACGTCACGGACTACCGGCCGAAGACGGACCACGAGGGGCAGGCCTACCAGCCGCTGGTCGACCAGGTCGCGGCGGCGGACGACGCCCGCAACGCACGAGGCCAGAGCGCAGGGGCCACGATGCCGGGCGTCGTCTGGTTCGGGCTGATCACCGGGGCGCTGGTGACGGTGGGGCTGATCTTCACCCTGCAGATCCGCCGGACGTTCCGCGAGCTCCTGCTGGCCGGACTCTTCAGCGTGCTCATCGCCTTCCTCCTCTTCCTCATCTGGGACTTCGACTCCCCCTTCGGCCGGGGCATCTCGGCGACCGCCGCGCCGTTCCTGGATCTGTTCCCCGGCGCGGCCGGCGGATAGCGGGCCTCTCCCCCGGGCGGTGCGCCGCTCGGGGGACAGCGGTGCCCCGAGCGGCGCACCCCGATCGCGGGCGAATTGCACCACTTCTAGCGTTGCCCGCATCGAGGTGCATTTCTGACGCTTTGTGGAAATCCGTTCCGCAGCTGCTCCTCGGGGACCCGGAGGATTCACCATGCGCGCAATACGTGTCACACCCGTCGCTCTGCTCGGCGCCGCAGCACTCGCCCTGACCGCCCCGGCCGTGACCGCGTATGCCGCTACCACGGGCGGACCGTCCAACAACGGGAGCGGATACACCGTCACGCCTTCGGTGATCGCGCCCGGCGGCCAGGTCACCCTGGCGGCCAGGGCCTGCTCCACCACGGCCACGGCGTCCTCGGGGGTGTTCGACACCGTCAGCATCCCCCAGGGCGGCACCGGCCGGGCGACGGTCGATTTGGACGCCAAGCCCGGCGCCGCCTATGAGGTGACGTTCACCTGCAACACCTCGCCGGTCTCCACGGCCAAGGTGAACCTCACGATCAGCGCCGCCACCAGCACACCCACCACGAGCTCGACGAGCTCCGCGGTGTCCACCGCCTCCCCGGCCGGTGTGCAGGGCGGTCTCGGCGGCAGTATCGACAGCATGGACTCCGGCGAGATCGTGGCCGGCACCGCGCTGGCCGTGGCAGCCGCCACCGGCACCGTCTTCGTGGTGCGGCGGCGCAAGGAGAACCGCTCGCACTGACCGGCACCGCCGGCGGAACGAAAGTCGCCCCGGGTCCTCTTGGAGGACTCGGGGCGACTTCGGTTATCGGGCCGGTGGGTGCGTCTTTACGGTCAGATCGCCCCATGGCTCATCCTCCGGCGGCGCATGACGTACATGCCTCCGCCGAGGGCCGCCGAGGCGACCAGACCCGCGCCGACGCCCATCTCCGCCGGGCTCGCGGCCATCGAGCCGCCGAAGCCGCCCTGCGCGCCGCGGCTGTTGAGCACGGTGAAGCGGTGTCCGGCCGTCCGGTCGGTGCCGTCGCAGCGCACCGTCAGGTTGTAGGAGCCGGGAGTCGCGTCGTTGAAGATCCGAACCCGGGCGTGGCCGACCCGGCCCGCCGAAAGCCTCGTGGTGCGGAACGCGTTGGACGAGACGCTGCCGCCCCGGCCGCACCCTTCGGCACTGACCTGCATGGCCGCGCCCTGGTGGACGCGCTCGGGGTCGACGGTCACGTTGTTCGGACCGTTGTTGCGGCCGTTTCCGCCGTTCCCGCCGTTCCCGCCGTTTCCGCCGTTCCCGCCGTTCCCGCCGTTTCCGCCGTTCCCGCCGTTCCCGCCGTTTCCGCCGTTCCCTCCGTTCCCTCCGTTTCCGCCGTTGTCGTTGCCGTTGCCGTTGCCGTTGTCCCAGTCGCCCGGGTCGTTCCAGTCGTTCTGGCTGTTGCCGTTGTTCTGGCCGTTCCCGACGTCTCCACCTGCTGCGGCCATCGGGGCACCGAGCCCGAGAGCGGCGACGGCGGTCGCGGCGACAACGAGAGCGCGTGTAGCACGCATCGTTCGAACCTCCAGTGGGAAGCGCCCCGGAGCCCTGTGCACCGGGATGGATCGACGAGAACGCCTCCCATGACGAACCCTCACCAGATCCTTGATCCACCGCATTTCGGGACTGCTCCACCCCGGTGATCCGACACACCGGGCGAACACCCGTGAACCTGATGGACCCGCAGGTCACAGACCGTCAGAACTTTTATCCGGCCGCTACTCCGATAAGCACCCCGCCGGATCGCCGCCACCCGTTCGCGCTTCCCTGAATGCCGCCCGGCCGACCCGCGCCTAGCGTTCCCCTCGTCGCGACGAAGGGAGAACCATGGGCCGGGACAACTGGCGCCCAGAACGGATCAGGCACTCACCGTGGGGCGCACTCGCGCTGGCGATGCTCACCGGTCTCGCGTTGATGCGGAACGGCGCGGACCTCTCACCCGGGCCGCCGCAGCCGGTCGCCGCCACGTCGGTGGGGCACCAGAAGGTCGCCCCGGGGGCGCCGGTGGCCGGACCGACCGTGAAGCCGCTGGCGTACGCGCCCGTCGCCCGCGTTGCCATCCCCTCGATCGGGGTCGACGCACCGGTGGTCGACGTGAACCTCGACGCGAACGGCTGGATCGAGACACCGCCCCCGCAGGACCCCAACCTGGCCGGCTGGTACCAGAACGGCATCGCGCCGGGTCAGCTCGGCACCTCCGTCATCGTCGGTCACGTCGACAACCAGGCGGGACCCGCCGTCTTCTACGGACTCGGCTCGCTGAAGAAGGGCAACCGCGTCGAGGTCACCCGCAGTGACGACCGGATCGCCGTGTTCGAGGTGTACGGGGTCGAGGTGTTCTCCAAGAACGACTTCCCCGGCGCCCGGGTGTACGGCGACACGGGACAGGCGGAACTGCGGGTCATCACCTGCGGCGGTGGATACACGAAGGCCAACGGCTACGACGGCAACGTGGTGGCCTTCGCCCGCCTGGTCGAAACCCGCTGAGGCCACTGACGCCCACGGGGCCCGCAGAGGTCGATGAGGCCTGCTCACGCCTGCTGCCGGGGACGGACACCGTCCCCGGCAGCGGCCGTCCCCCGCTTCAGCGGCGCTGGGGCACCGTGATCCGGTACCCGTCGTCCAGCAGTTCCGGCAGGTAGTGGCGCAGCGCCGCCACGCTCTGCGAACGGTTGCCGCCCGCGTCGTGCGAGAGCACCACCACCCCGGGGCCCGCTCCCTCCCTGACCCGGCGGACGATGCTGTCGGTGCCCGGCACGGTCCAGTCCAGGGTGTCCACCGTCCAGGCCATCGGCTCCATCCCCATCGCCGCCCCGATCTCGAACGAGTTCCGGTTCCAGGCCCCGTAAGGAGCCCGGTACCAGAGCGGCGGAGCGCCGGTGATCTTCTCGATCACCTCGCTGGTGCGGCCCAGCTCGTCGGTGACGCCGGACCGGGAGAGCTTGGTGACGAGCGGGTGGGTCCAGGAGTGGTTGCCGACGGTGTGCCCCTCGTCGGCGATCCTGCGGACCAGGTCCTCGTTGTCGTGGGCCATCTCCCCGCAGAGGAAGAACATGGCCCGTACGTCGTGCTTGCGCAGCGTGTCCAGGATGTGCGGGGTGTAGAGCGGGTCGGGTCCGTCGTCGAAGCTCAGCACCATGGCCCGGCCGATGTCCGGCAGTTCCTCGAAGGGCCGGGTGCGGACCGGTGGCGTCGCCGGTCGGTAGTGGGGCGGGTTGTCCGCGGTCATGGGCCGCAGCCGGTAGGCCAGCGGCCGGGTCCGCAGGGCGGCTACCTGCGGACCGGCCGCGACGGCCGACGGCGGCGCGGGACGCCGGAACGGGGTGCCCGCGGAGTCCGCCGCGACCAGGCGCACGACAGTGGCGGCGCCCAGCCCGGCCGCCAGCCTCAGCAGCGTTCTGCGCATCGGCGGCATCTGATCATTCTTCATGACCAACTGCTCGCACATCCGCTCTGTCACCCCTCTCAACGACACCGGTCACGGAGGGTTTTGCACCCAATGGAGGGAGCGCGTCCGCGCATCCGGCAGCAGCGCGCCGGGGCACTCGGGAGCCCGGGACAGGGTCGTCCGAAGGAGCCGATAGCCTCACTGCCGTGACAGACCAGCAGCCCCACCAGTTCGAACGTGGCACAGACGGCCCGAAAGTGATCGTCGCGGGCCTCGACGGTTCCGATTCCTCCATGCGCGCCGCCGCGTATGCCGCAGGTCTCGCCCGCCGGCAGCGGGCCATGCTCGCCCTCGTCTACGTCCAGCCCGTGCTGACCGCGGGGGCCGCGCTCGGTGCGCCGGTCGGCGATGCGACGGGGGATGTGGCGGAGAGCCTGGTGAACGAGATCCGGGAGTCGACCGAGCGGATGAAGGACATATGGGATGTGCGCTGGGAGTTCCACACCTTCCGCGGTGATCCGTACAACGGGCTGGTGACGGCGGCGGACGAGCTCAAGGCGGACGCCGTCGTGGTGGGCGCGTCCGAGTCGGCGGGGCACCGGTTCATCGGCTCGGTGGCCGTACGTCTGGTGAAGGCCGGGCGCTGGCCTGTCACCGTCGTCCCGTAACGCCCCTCTCCCGCGCCGCCGCCCGACCGTTCACCGCACCATTCGCCGCTCCGTGCGACCGCTCGTCGCACGGGGCCGCGTTTGTCCTGTTCCCCGGGGCGTGAATGCGTTCGTATACGCCAGTCAGCAGCGAGGCGGCAGGGACCTCCGCGGGGAAGGGCGTGCACCATGACCACGACGACGACCGATGACCGGGCACTCGCGGATCTGCAGCGTGAGCACGGACCCGCCCTGTTCCACTTCCTGCTCGGTCTGACGTTCGGCGACCGGCAGCGGGCGGAGGATCTCCTCCAGGAGACGCTGGTGCGGGCCTGGCAGCACCCGGAGGCCTTCGACGGACCCTACGAGTCGATGCGGCCGTGGCTGTTCACCGTGGGCCGCCGGCTGGCGATCGACGCCCGCAGGTCGCGGCTGGCCCGGCCGGCCGAGGTCAGCGACGCCGTGCTGGAGAGCGCTCCGGGCCGGGAGGACACCGCGGAGTCCACGGCGTCCGCGCTCGATGTGCGCGAGGCGGTCCGCACCCTCAGCCCCGAGCACCGGGCCGTACTCGTCCAGATCTACTTCCGGGGGCTGAGCGTGGGCGAGACCGCCGAGGTGCTCGGGATACCCGCCGGCACGGTGAAGTCCCGTTCCTACTACGCCCTGCGCCTGCTCTCCCGTAACCTCCCCGGCTATTCGAGCAGGTCCTCCTCGGTGAGCAGCGGCAGCAGGGCCGCCGCCTCCGCGACCGCCGCGTAGTCGGCGGCGCAGTGCTCGCAGCTCTGGAGATGCCGGGCGACGGTGCGCGCCTCCGCGGCCGGTAGCGCGTCCAGGACGTAGGCGCCGAGCAGCTGCCGCATGTGGGGTCCCTCCTCCGGGTGGCCGGTCATCGCAACCTCGTATCTGTGACGGATCGGGTCCGACGGATCCTGTCCTTCTGGCCACGCGGGGCGCGCTCCCCCGGTTCAATGCTGCGTGTAGGGCCGTACCGAGAACGGAATGGGGCGAGACCGGATGCGTCCGGAACGTCAAGACGGATCCAGTGACGGCGGGCTGATGATCCCGATGGCCTGGATGTACGCGGAGTACATCGCCGACGAACTGCTGCGGACCGGCGAACTGATGGAGCCGGCGACGCTGGAGTACCGGGCGGGGCGCGATGCGCTCGCCCTGACCGTGTTCCTCTCCGACGGTGCGGTGGCCGGGTCCCTGCCGTCCGCCCGGGTGGACGAGCTGCGGCTGCTGACGGCGTACGGAGCCCCGTGGCGCGGCTGGGTCTGCTCGCGGCTCGACGCGCTGGCGGAGGCGGGCGACACCGGGCCGGACCTGGCTCTGGCCCGTGCGGCCTGGCGGTGGCTGGAGGACACCGAACTCCTGGCGGCGGACCTGGAGGCGCTCGGTCCGCCGGCGTGGGAGCCGGCCGACGGTTCCGGGGAGGCGGAGGAGGAGCGGGCGGCCGCGCAGGTCTGGACGCCTGCATGGCAGCTGGGACTGCCGCTGGGGCACCTCTCCATCCACCTGTACTGAGGGGTCGCCCGCCACCGCTTCAGGAACCGTGCACCCCGGCGCGGTACTTCGGCAGCCGTACGGTGATGCGCATGCCGGCGCCGATGCCCGTCTCGATGACGAGCCCGTAGTCGTCCCCGTACACCTGGCGGAGCCGTTCGTCGACGTTGAGCAGGCCGATGCCGGTGGAGTTCCCGCCTTCGCCGCGCAGGATGTGGCGCAGGCGTTCCGGGTCCATGCCGGTGCCGTCGTCCTCGATGACGACCTCGGCCTCGGAGCCGGCGTCCAGGGCGCTGATGGTGATACGGCTGGAGGTGACGGCCCCTTCGAGCCCGTGTTTGACGGCGTTCTCGACCAGGGGCTGGAGGCAGAGGAACGGCAGGGCGACGGGCAGCACCTCCGGGGCGACCTGGAGCGTGACCGAGAGGCGTTCGCCGAACCGGGCCCGGACGAGGGCCAGGTACTGGTCGATGGAGTGCAGTTCGTCGGCGAGGGTGGTGAAGTCGCCGTGGCTGCGGAACGAGTAGCGGGTGAAGTCGGCGAACTCCAGGAGGAGTTCGCGGGCCTGCTCGGGGTCGGTGCGGACGAACGAGGCGATGGCGGCCAGTGAGTTGAAGATGAAGTGCGGGGAGATCTGCGCGCGCAGGGCCCTGATCTCGGCCTCGATGAGCTGGGTGCGCGAACGGTCGAGCTCGGCGAGTTCCAGTTGTACGCAGACCCAGCGCGCGACCTCGCCCGCGGCCCTCGCCAGGACGGCGGACTCGCGCGGGGCGTAGGCGATCAGGGTGCCCAGGACCCGGTGGTCGACGGTGAGCGGCACGGCGACGGCCCAGCGCAGCGGGCAGTCCAGGTCGTCGCACTCGCTGCGGAACGCGGTGTCGCGGCCGGTGGCGAGGACGTCCCGGACCTGGTCCATGATGTGCCGGCCGTGGTGGTCGCCCTCGCCGTCCCAGACCAGGATCCGGTCCCGGTCGGTGAGGCACAGGGCGTCGGTGCCCAGCAGCGAACGCAGGCGGCGGGACGATCTGCGGGCGCTCTCCTCGGTCAGCCCGGCGCGCAGCGGGGGTGCGGCGAGCGAGGCGGTGTGCAGGGTCTCGAACGTGGCGTGTTCGACGGGTGTGCCGACGTCGCTGGTGCGGACGGGGCGTGCGGTGCGCCGGCCCGTCAGCAGGCCGCCGCCGAACAGCAGGAGCACGAGGAGCACGATGACGGCGTATCCGGCCCCGGTCACCGGTGCCTCCCGGTGGTGAGTGCCTCGGGCAGGTGGAATCGGGTCATGGCGGCGTTGGTGCCGGCGGGTATCCGGCCCGGGGTGGCGAGCGAGACCAGGATCATGGCGAGGAAGCCGACGGGGACGGACCAGACGGCGGGCCAGGCGAGCAGGGCGTGCGGCCAGCCGGGGGGCCGCACCGCGCCGCTGACGGTGATGGCGACGGAAAGCAGCGCGGAGCCGCCGCCCAGGACGAGTCCCGCAACCGCTCCGGGCGGGGTGAGCCGGCGCCACCAGATGCCGAGGACCAGCAGCGGGCAGAAGGAGGACGCGGACACGGCGAACGCCATCCCGACCGAGTCGGCGACCGGTACCCGGCTGACGATCAGCGACCCGGCCAGCGGGACGGAGATGGCGAGGACGGTGGCCAGCCGGAAGTGCCGTACGCCGCGCGAGGGAAGGACGTCCTGGGTGATGACGCCGGCCACGGCCATGGTCAGTCCGGAGGCCGTCGACAGGAACGCGGCGAAGGCGCCGCCGGCGATGAGCGCGCCGAGCAGGTCGCCGCCGAGCCCGCCGATGACCCGGCCGGGCAGCAGCAGCACGGCGGCGTCCGCGTCTCCGCCGTGGATGAGTTCGGGTGCGTAGAGCCGGCCGAGGGCTCCGTAGACGGGCGGCAGCAGGTAGAAGACACCGATCAGGGCGAGGACGGCGACGGTGGTGCGGCGGGCGTCTCGGCCGTTGGGGCTGGTGTAGAAGCGGACGACCACGTGCGGCAGGCCCATGGTGCCGAGGAACGTGGCGACGATGAGCCCGTAGGTGGCGTACAGCGGATGGTCGGCGCGGAAGACGGAGAGCTGCTCGTCGAAGGTGACGCGGGGCCGTCCGTCGCCCTGCCAGGCGAGCACCAGGAAGATGGCGGGGACGAGGAGCGCGGTCAGCTTCAGCCAGTACTGGAAGACCTGGACGAAGGTGATGGAGCGCATCCCGCCCGCGGCGACGGCAAGGACGACGACGGAGGCGACGAGGACGTCACCGAGCCAGCCCGGCGCCCCCGTCAGGATCTTGAGGGTGAGCCCGGCGCCCTGGAGCTGCGGGACGAGATAGAGCCAGCCGGCACCGACGACGAGGACGCTGACGAGTCTGCGTACCTGCCGGGATTCCAGCCGCCCCTCGGCGAAGTCCGGCAGGGTGTACGCCCCCGAGCGGCGCAGCGGGGCTGCCACGAAGACGAGCAGCACCAGATACCCGGCGGTGTAGCCGACCGGGTACCAGAGCATGTCGGGTCCGTGGACGAGTACCAGGCCCGCGATGCCGAGGAACGAGGCGGCGGAGAGGTACTCGCCGCTGATCGCGGCCGCGTTCAGCCGGGGCCGTACGGTGCGCGAGGCCACGTAGAAGTCGGAGGTGGTGCGCGAGATGCGCAGCCCGAACCCGCCGACGAGGACGGTGGCGAGGACGACGGTGGCGACGGCCGCCACCGCGTACGTGCGGCTCATGGTGCGGGGCGGCCTTCCACGAGCCGGGCGAAGTCGCGCTCGTTGCGCTCGGCGCGGCGCACGTACCACCAGGCGAGCAGCGTCAGCGGCGGGTAGGCGGCGAAGCCGAGGACGCCCCAGACGACGGCCGAGCTGTGCAGGGCCTCGAAGACGAGGGGCAGGGTGCCGACGACGACGGCGAGGCCGGTGAACGCGGTGAGTCCGGCGCGCAGCTGGCTGCGCATCAGCGAGCGGACGTAGGCGCCGCCGAGCGCGGTCTGCTCGTCGATCTCCGACTGGGTGCGGTAGCGCGGCAGCGGACGCACCCGGCGGGGCTCCCCCGTCACCACTTCACGCCGGGGCGTTGGCTCTGCGGACATGGGGCCGGAGTGTACGCAGCACCCGACCCCGCTGGGAAGGGGTCCGGGCGCGGGTAGCCGCTGGTCAGCGGCCGGTCTGCCGCATCAGCAGATCGCGCAGCGCACGGGTGTGGCGGCGGCTGACGGCGAGTTCCGCCGTACCGATGCGCACGCTCATGGCGCCCGCGTCCAGGCGCAGTTCGTCGATCCGGCCGAGCGCCACCAGGTGGCGGCGGTGGATGCGGACGAATCCGCGGGTGCGCCAGCGCTCCTCCAGGGTGGTCAGCGGGACCCGGACGAGGTGGCTGCCGGTGGCGGTGTGCAGCCGGGCGTAGTCGCCCTGGGCCTCGGCGTACGCGATGTCGTCGATCGGGATGAAACGGATGACACCGCCGAGCTCGACGGGGATCTGGTCGTGCGCGGTGTCGTGCGCGGGTGCGGAGCGGCCGCCGACCTGTTCGGCGACGCGGCGCACCGCCTCGGCGAGGCGTTCGCGGCGCACCGGCTTGAGGACGTAGTCGACGGCCTTGAGGTCGAAGGCGTGCACGGCGAAGCCCTCGTGGGCGGTGACGAAGACGATGAGCGGGGGCGCGGCGAAGCCGGCCAGCAGCTGGGCGACGTCGAGTCCGGTGAGGCCCGCCATGTGGATGTCGAGGAAGACGACGTCGATGGCGGCGGGGTCGTCCGGACCGGCCTCGACGGCACCGCCGATGCGCCGCAGCGCCTCGGTGGCGCCGGTGGCTCCCTCGGCGCTGCGGATCCGGGGATCGGCCCGCAGGAGGTACAGGAGTTCCTCCAGGGCGGGTTCTTCGTCGTCGACGGCGAGTACGCGGAGCATGAGGCCGGAGTTTAGGGGCTGTACGGGGGTTACGGAGCTGCGGTGCTGAGTGATTCACGGGCTGTTTCCGTACGGGACGGCATGTGCAGCCCGCAACACCGTCGCGATGTCGGCGCCTATGTCCTGGGTGTGCTCGGCGCCGCCGACGCCTTCCGTTTCGAGGAGCATCTGGAGGACTGTCCCCTGTGTGCGGGCGCCGTGGTGGAGTTCGGCGGGGTGACGGCCGTGCTCCGGCGGTACGCCCGGCTGACGCCCCCGGGCGTCGACCCTGTGGCGCGCGCCGGTCCCGGTCTGGTGCGGCGGGCCACGGAGGTGGTGGTGGCGGGGCGGCGCAGGACGCGGCGGCGGCGTCTGGTCCTGGGGGCGGCGGCCGTGGTGCTGGCGGCCGGGGCGCCGTTCGTGGTGCCCGGCGGGGGGTCCGGCAGCGGGCGGTGGGCGGCCGTGGACCGGGGTTCCGGGATGACGGCCGTCGTGACGGCGGGGGCGCGCGAGTGGGGTGCCGATGTCGGGCTGGAGGTGTCGGGGGTCCCTGAGTCCGGGGTCTGCTCGCTGGTCGCGGTGGGGCGGGACGGGGACGAGGAGACCGTCGCCACCTGGTCGTCGGCCGGTCCGGACGAGGCGCCGCTCCGGCTCGGCGGAGGCGCGGCCCTGCGCCCCGGGGACATCGCCCGCTTCGAGGTGCGTACGGCGGCGGGGCGGCCGCTGCTGCGGCTCACCCGTTGAGGCGCGCTACTTGAGCAGCTTGGAGAGCCGCCGGTCGGCCAGCGGCTTGCCACCGGTCTGGCAGGTCGGGCAGTACTGGAGCGAGGAGTCGCTGAAGGACACCTCACGGATGGTGTCCCCGCAGACCGGGCAGGCCTGACCGGTGCGACCGTGGACGCGCATGCCGCTCTTCTTCTCGGCCTTGAGGCGTCCCGCCGCCAGTCCGCTGGAGCGGGCGACGGCGTCGTTCAGTGTGGTGCGCAGAGCCGTGTGGAGCCGGGTGATCTCGTCGTCCGTGAGGTGCGCGGTGAGTTTGAACGGTGACATCTTCGCGACGTGCAGGATCTCGTCGCTGTAGGCGTTGCCGATACCGGCGATGAGGGACTGGTCGCGCAGGGCGCCCTTGATCTGGCGGCGTTCGCCTTCGAGCAGCGCGGCGAACGCGTCCCGGTCGAAGGCCGCGTCGAGCGGGTCGGGCCCCAGCCGGGCCACGCCGGGGATCGCGGCCGGATCGTTCACCAGGTACACGGCGAGGCGTTTGGTGGTCCCCGCTTCGGTCAGGTCGAAGCCGTCGCCGCCGGTGAGCACGGTCCGCAGCGCCAGGGGGCCTTTCCCGGGGCGCGGCGGGGTGGCGGGAAAGCTGTCCTTCCAGTGCAGCCAGCCGGCCCGGGCGAGGTGGGTGACCAGGTGCAGCGGGCCCACGGCGATGTCGAGGAACTTGCCGTGCCGCCGGACGCCGGTGACCGTTTCGCCGTGCAGGGCGGTGAGCGGTGGGTCGTACGTCTTGAGGACGCTGATGGCGAGCGGCAGGACACGGTCGATCTCCCCGCCGACCAGGTGGTCGTCGAGGAAGACCCGCAGGGCTTCGACTTCCGGCAGTTCGGGCATGGTTCCCAGCCTGCCGCAGCCCGCGCCCCGGCGCCTACCGGAGGCCGTACACGCGCTCGGCCGTGGTGGCGAGGACGGCGTCCCGCTCGTCGTCCGCGAGGCCGTCGAGGAGCGCGAGCGCGGTCTCGACGACCTCGGTGTACGTGGCCGCCAGCCGGCACACCGGCCAGTCCGAGCCGAACATCAGCCGGCCGGGCCCGAAGGCGTCGAGGACCGTGCCGACGTACGGGCGCAGGTCCTTGACGGTCCAGTCGTGCGGGTCCGCCTCGGTGACCAGGCCGGAGAGTTTGCACACGGTGTTGGGGAGGGCGGCGAGCGCCCGCAGATCGTCGGCCCAGGGCTGCTGCAGCCCGGCGGCGATCTGCGGCTTGCCCGCGTGGTCGAGTACGAAGGTGAGCCCGGGCAGCAGTTCGGCGGCGCGGACGGCGGCGGGCAGCTGGTGGGGCTGGACCACCAGGTCGTAGACGAGTCCGGCGTCGGCGACGGCGGCCAGTCCGCGCAGTACGTCCGGGCGCAGCAGCCATCGGGGGTCGGCTTCGCCCTGCACCTGGTGGCGGAGCGAGACGAGGCGGTCGCCGCCGGGGAGCTCGCGCAGGGCGGCGAGGGTCCCGGCGATGTCCGGGGCGGTGAGATCGCTCCAGCCGACGACGCCGGCGACCAGGTCGCTGCCGTGGGCGAGCGCGAGGAACTCGGGGGTCTCCTCCGGGAGGGTGACGGTCTGGACGAGCACGGTCGCGGACACGCCGTTGGCCCGGGCTTCCGGCTCCAGGTCGGCGAGGGTGAAGTCGCGGCGCAGGGGGGCCAGTTCCTCGCCGGTGATCCAGTCCTGGTCGCGTACCGAGAGGTCCCACACGTGGTGGTGGGCATCGACGATGCGGGGGCGTCCGGTCATCTCACAGCTCCCAGGCGACCGGGAGGCCCGCTTCGGCCCCGTCCGACGAGTAGTCGTGCGCGACGTCGAGGAGTTCGGCCATCCTGGCCTGCCACGCGACGTTGACGGGAAGCTGTTCCAGTTCGGCGAGGAGCCGGGCGTAGTCGTCGCACTCGATGACGTGGAACAGGTCGGTGCCGCTGCGCCAGATCGTCCAGGAGGTGGCTCCCGCCGCCCGGATCGCCCGGGTCAGTTCGGCCGGGACCTCACGGTGCGCGGCCTCGTACGCGGCTATGCGGTCCGCACGGACCTTGGTGTGCAGGGCGATCCGCATGTCAGTGTCCGTTCCCGGTCAGCAGGCCCTCGGCGCGCAGGTCGTCCCAGAGGGCGTCGGGTATCTCGTGGCGGAGGAGGGCGGCGGCGTCGCGCACCTCGTCGGGTGACCGGGTGCCGACGAGCACACCGGCGACCGCCGGGTGGCTGAGCGGGTAGTGCAGGGCGGCGGCGCGCAGCGGCACGCCGTGGCCCTCGGTGACGGCCTTCAGGCGCAGGGCCCGGTCCAGGAGGTTCAGCGGTGCGGCGGCGTAGTCGTACGTCGCGCCGGGGCGTGGGTCGGCGAGGAGGCCGGAGTTGAAGACGCCGCCGACGACGACACTACGGCCCCGGGCGGCGGCCGCGGGCAGCAGGTCGCTCAGGGCCGACTGGTCGAGGAGGGTGTAGCGGCCGGCGCAGAGCACCACGTCGACGTCGGTCTCGACGACGAAGCGGGTGAGCATCGCGGTCTGGTTCATTCCGGCCCCGATGGCGCCGACCAGCCCTTCGGCCCGCAGCTTCTCCAGTTCCGGGTATGCCTCGCCGAAGGCGGCCGCCGCGTGGTCGTCGGGGTCGTGGAGGTAGGCGATGTCGATGCGGTCGAGGCCGAGGCGTTCCAGGCTGTCCTCGATGCTCCGGCGGACACCGGCGGCGCTGAAGTCCCAGCGCCTGCGGTGCGTCGCACGGACGGCGAAGCCCTCGGAGAGCCCTTCGGCCGCGGCGGCCCCGCCGTCGGGCAGCGGGTCGAGCACCCGCCCCACTTTGGTGGACAGCACGTACGCGTCGCGGGGCCGGGCGCGCAGCGCCTCGCCGAGCCGTCGCTCCGAAAGTCCGAGCCCGTAGTGCGGCGCGGTGTCGAAGTGGCGCACGCCCTCGTCCCAGGCCGCGTCGACGGCCGCCGCGGCCTGCGCGGGCTCCACGGCGCTGAAGAGATTGCCGATGGCGGCCGCTCCGAAGGACAGCTCGGTGATCTCGACCGCGCTGTTTCCCAGCCTGTTGCGCCGCATGTTTCCGCCGCCCTCCCCGAAGATCGCTTCCTGCACACAGCGAATATTCATCGGATCACTTGGGCACGTCAACACCCCGGAGGACATCCGTGGCGGCAATTGCTCGCCGATCTGTCCGATCTATGGAGCGGTACTGACGGGCAGCAGCGTCAGCAGTTCGGCCACCTCCTCCTCGGCGCAGCGCCCCAGCCGCTCCAGGTCGGGCAGCGCCTTGCCGTCGGCGACCAGGCCGATCTGCACCGTGCCGCCGTACGTGGTCAGCGCGACGGCCAGCGACTGACCGCGGGCCAGCGGCGCCATCGGGTAGAGCGCGCGCAGCGGGCAGCCGCCCAGCGAAAGGGCCGAGCGCGGCAGCGGGACACTGGTCACAAGCACGTCGAAGAGCATCCGGGCAGCGTTCCCGGCCAGCGGCGCGCCGAAGCGGTGGGCCAGCGAAGGCAGTTGGTCGGCGAGGACCGCGACCGCTCCGGCCCCGCGCAGCGGCCCGGCGGACTTGTTGCGGTCCATGGCGCCGCGGACGGCCCGCAGCCGCTCCCAGGGATCGGGCTCGGAGACCGGAAGGCCCAGCAGGTACGCGGAGAGCCGGTTGCCGTGGGCCGCGGCCGTGCCGCCCGGGCGGCGACGGGAGACGGGGACCAGGGCGCGCGGGTCGGAACCGGGCAGCGGTTCGCCGCGCTCCAGCATCCAGCGGCGCAGCGCACCCGCCACGACCGCGAGCAGCACGTCGTTGCCGGTGCCGCCCGCTGCCCGGCGGATCCGCCGCACCGCTTCGAGGTCGAGATCGGCGGTGGCGAGGCGCCGGGTGCCCGAGGAGCTTGCGCTGAGGGCCGGCGCGCCGCGCAGATCGAGGCGGCTGGCCCGTACGAGCGAGGCCCCGACGCCGAAGGCGCGGCCGAGGTCCTCGATCCGTCCGAGGGCGAGCCCGGCGACCTGACGGGGGCCGGGCATCCAGGAGCGCGGCGGCACGGGGCGGACCCGGCCGGCCGCGGGTCCCGGCCCGCCCCGGCCCGCGACCGAGGCGATCTCGTCGAAGATCCCGGCCCCGATGGCGACCGCGCGCATTCCGTCGGCGAGCGCGTGGTGCAGCTTGACGAGCACGGCGAAGGGGCCGTCCGGGGCGCCTTGGATGAGGTACATCTGCCAGGGCGGCAGTCCTCGGCGCAGCGGCTGCTCCATCAGTTCACCCGCGAGCAGGGTGGCCGCCGCCATGAACCCGGCCTCGCCCTCACCGGCGGTCGCCGCCTCGGGCAGCCGCACCCGCTTGACGTGCCGGTGGACGTCGAAGTCCTTGTCCACCGACCAGGCCGCTCCGCCGACGGGCAGCAGCACGTCGCGCACCCGCATCCGCAGCCGGGGAATGGCGGCGGCGCGGGTGCCGAGCAGTTCGAGGAGGGCGTCGGGGCCAGGGATGCGGTCGCCGTCCGGTGCGAAGACGGCGAGCGCGCCGAGGTGCATGGGGTGCGCATCGGACTCGAGGTGCCAGAAGGCCAGGTCGAGAGGTGCCAGTAGCTCAGTGCCCAACGGGTCCTCATGTCATGGAAGACGAAGACTGACAAAACCGCAGTCAATCCCGCGCGGTCGGTTACGGTCAAGTACAGACATGTTACGTTCTGTTACTTTTCAGTAGTGTGCAATTCCGTGGACCGGCGGGAGGGCCTCGGCGGATCAGCCGCGTGGTGGGATGACGAATTCGCACCAGACGCATTTGCCGGTGCCCCGGGATTCGACGCCCCAGGCGTCCGCCAGCCGGTCGACGAGCATCAGCCCGCGGCCCGAGACTCCCGCATCACCCGCGTCCCGGCGGCGCGGCAGCGCGCTGGACCGGTCCTCGACATCGACGCGCAGGCGCCGTTCGGGCCCGGTGAGGACCCGGATGGTCACGATCGCTCCGCCGTCGGTATGCATCAGGGCGTTGGTCGTCAGCTCGTCGGCGGCCAGCTCCACCTCGTCGGCCCGCTCCTTCGCGCCCCATGCCCGCACCGCCGCACGGATCATGTGCCGCGCCGAGCTCAGCGCCTCCGGGTCGTTCTGTCCCACGTGCTGCTGGAGCCGGCCGCCCGGCTGCGGGGCGTGGGCGGCCTTGCGGCGCAGCAGCAGCACCGCCACATCGTCCTCGCCGCCGCGTTCGTCGACCGATTCACAGAGCCGGTCGGCCAGTCGCTGAAGGTCCTCGGGACCGTTCCTGATCATGGCGGTGAGCAGCTGCGTGCCCTCGTCGAGGTCGGCACCCGGCAGCTCGACCAGGCCGTCGGTGAACAGCACCATGGTCTGCCCGGGATCCAGCTCGACCGTGCTGACCGGGTACTCCAGCCGACCGAACTCGGCGGAGAGCCCCAGCGGCAGCCCGCCGTCGACCAGCACCTTGCGGCAGCTCCCGTCGGCGTCGCGCACCAGCGGGTCGACATGGCCGGCCCGGACCACCTGCACCACCCCGGTGGTCAGGTCGGCCTCGGCGTAGGTGCACGTCGCGAAGCGGTCGGTGTCCAGCTCGTGCAGGAAGACGGAGGCCCGCGCCATGACCGTTGCGGGACTGTGCCCCTCGGCCGCGTACGCGCGCAGCACGATGCGCAGCTGGCCCATGACCGCGGCGGCGTGGGTGTCGTGGCCCTGGACGTCCCCGATGACGGCGCCGACCCGGCCGCCGGGCAGCGGGATGACGTCGTACCAGTCGCCGCCGATGTCCCGGCCCAGCCGGGCCGAGCGGTAGCGCACGGCGATCTGCGCTCCGGGGACATCGGGGATGCGGCGCGGCAGCATCGCCTGCTGGAGCCCCTCGGCGAGGTCGTGCTCCTGTTCGTACAGCATGGCGCGCTGGAGGCTCTGGGCGATGGAGCTGCCGAGTGCGACCAGCAGGTTGCGTTCGTCGCCGGTGAATCCGTTCTTGTCGCTGTACAGGAGGCCCAGGGCGCCGATGGGGCGGGCCTGGGCGATCAGCGGCAGATAGGCGGCCGAGGTGATGCCCAGATGGCTGATGTGGGGCCACAGGACCGGATACGAGTCAGCGAAGTCCTCCGCGGACTCGATGAAGCGGGGACCGAGCGTGCGCACGACCTCGCTCATCGGGTACTGCTCGTCCGTCCGCGTGTACCGGGTGCCCGGCACGAAGGCCCCTTCGGGCCCGTCGGCCACCAGGTGGATGCGTCCGGCCTCGATCAGCCCCATGACCAGGCTGGTCGCCCCCAGGTGAGCCAGTCCCTGGGAGTTCTTAAGGACGTCGATGACGTCCTTGACGGTACGGGCGTGGGCCAGCGCTGCCGTGGTGGCCTCCACCAGGCTGGTCCGCCGCCGCCGCTCCTCGTCCAGCTCGTGGCGGGCGGTGGCATCGGCCAGCTCCTGCGTGGCGTCGCGGACGATCCCGATGATGCGGCGCGGCCGCCCGGTGGCGTCGCGCTGGACGAAGCCCTGGGTGTGCGTCCATTGGAGGGTGCCGTCGCGCCGCAGGATGCGGAAGTACGCCCCGTAGTTCTTCCGGCCCGACTTGAGCGCCTGGGTGACCATGGCGTCGAGACGTACGCCCTCGTCCGGCGGCACCCGCGTCCCGAGCGTCGTCGGCTTGTTGTCGTACTCGTCGGCCCTCAGGTCGAAGACGTCGAGGGCCGCCTGTTCCATGTGCATGAGGCCGCTGTCGAGGTCCCAGTCGAAGCTGCCCATACGGTTCAGGGCGAGACTGAGGTCCGGGTGGGCGGGCCAGTCGTCCGGGAGTGACAGGGCACCCGCTACCCGATCATCCATGTGGGTCACTCTGCCATCATTTGTCCGATTCTTCGAGCGAGCCGTCCACCAGGTGAACGTGCGATGGGACACATTTCCGAGCTGTTCGAACGGGCCGATTTCCCGGAGATTCCGCGGGATTCCCCCGTCCGGCAAAGGTGCGGGGTGCCGGATATCGACGCAGAACGCCGACCCGCCCCGAAAGCGGGCAGAGGCAGCGGCTAACGTGTGCGTCGGGGTGGAGTAAGCCAAGCCTTACCACGGCCCGCCCCGCTCCTGCTCGTTCGTCCTAAGGAACAGCTCGCCATGACACGCCCCGTCCGCGTAGCCATCGTCGGAGCCGGCCCCGCCGGAATCTACGCAGCGGACGCGCTGCTCAAATCCGATGCCGCCACCGACCCGGGCGTCTCCATCGACCTGTTCGAGCGGATGCCCGCCCCCTTCGGCCTGATCCGTTACGGCGTGGCTCCGGACCACCCGCGGATCAAGGGCATCGTGCAGGCGCTGCACCAGGTCCTGGACAAGCCCCAGATCCGCCTCTTCGGGAACGTCGACTACCCGAACGACATCGGCCTGGACGAGCTGCGGACCTTCTACGACGCGGTGATCTTCTCCACCGGCGCCGACGCCGACCGCGCCCTCGACATACCGGGGAGCGACCTGGACGGCTCGCACGGTGCCGCCGAGTTCGTCTCCTGGTACGACGGTCACCCGGACGTGGCCCGCACCTGGCCGCTGGAGGCCGAGAAGGTCGCGGTCCTGGGCGTCGGAAACGTGGCCCTGGACGTCGCCCGGATCCTCGCCAAGACCGCCGACGAGCTGCTGCCCACCGAGATCCCCGCCAACGTCTACGACGGCCTGAAGGCCAACAAGGCGCTGGAGGTGCACGTCTTCGGGCGGCGCGGCCCCGCCCAGGCCAAGTTCAGCCCGATGGAGCTGCGGGAGCTGGACCACTCGCCGAACATCGAGGTCATCGTCAACCCCGAGGACATCGACTACGACGCGGGCTCGATCGAGACCCGGCGAGGCAACAAGCAGGCCAACATGGTCGCCTCCACGCTGGAGAACTGGGCGATCCGCGACGTCGGCGACCGGCAGCACAAGCTCTTCCTGCACTTCTTCGAGTCCCCCGTGGAGATCCTCGGCGAGGACGGCAGCGTCGTCGGCCTGCGGACCGAGCGCACCGAGCTGGACGGCACCGGCAACGTGAAGGGCACCGGCCAGTTCAAGGACTGGGACGTGCAGAGCGTCTACCGCGCGGTCGGCTACTACTCGCAGGAGCTGCCCAAGCTCCCCTTCGACGTCGCGTCCGGCACGGTTCCGCACGCCGCCGGGCGGGTTCTCGCCGGCGGCGAGCCGATGGAGTCGGTGTACGTCACCGGCTGGATCAAGCGCGGCCCGATCGGCCTGATCGGCCACACCAAGGGCGACGCCAACGAGACGGTCGCCTGCCTGCTGGAGGACCACACCGCCGGCCGGCTGCCCGCCCCGACGCAGCCCGAGCCGGCGGCCGTGACCGGTTTCCTGGAGTCGCGCGGCGTCCGCTACACCACCCGTGAGGGCTGGTACCGCCTGGACGCGCACGAGCGCGCCCTGGGCGAGCCCCAGGGCCGCGAGCGAGTCAAGGTCGTGGAGCGCGACGCCATGCTGGACGCCTCGGAGCCCGGCAACTGACACCACGGCGAAGGCCCCGGAACACCCGTCCAGGGTGTTCCGGGGCCTTCGCCATTACGTCGGCGTCAGCGGCCCTGCAGCGCCTTGACGTTGTCGCCGAACGCCCAGCCCTTGGAGCCGTCCCAGTTCAGCGACCAGGTCATCAGGCCCTTGAGGTCGCCGTTGTAGTGGTTCCAGGCCTGCGCGACGAGGTTCGGCGCCATGTGGCCGCCGCCGGCGCCCGGCTGGGCGGGCAGACCCGGCACCTGCTTGTCGTAGGGCACCTTGATGGTGGTGCCCTGGATGACGAGTCCCTTGTCGAGGCAGTCCGTCTGCGCCGTGAAGCCCTGGACGGTGCCGGCGGAGTACGAGTCGCCCGCGCAGCCGTACATACTGCCGTTGTAATACTGCATGTTCAGCCACCAGAGCCGGCCGTTGTCCGCGTACTTCTTCACGATGGGCAGGTAGGCGCCCCAGATCGATCCGTAGGTGACGCTGCCGCCGGTGACGTAGGCGGTCTCCGGAGCCATGGTCAGACCGAAGTTCGACGGCATCTGCGCGAGCACGCCGTCGATGATGCGGATCAGGTTGGCCTGCGAGGCGGACAGCTGGTTGATGTTGCCGCTGCCCGTCAGGCCGGTCTCGATGTCGATGTCGATGCCGTCGAAGTTGTACTCCTTCAGGATCGGCACCACCGTCTCGACGAAGCGGTCGGCGACGGCGCTGGAGCTGAGGTCGATCCCCGCGGCGGCGCCACCGATGGACATCAGGGTGGTGAGTCCGGAGGCCTTCGCCTGACACATCTCGGCGGGCGTCGGGACCTTCACGGTCGAGTCCATCCCGTCCTCCCACAGGACGGTGCCGTCCGAAAGGATCACCGGGAAGGCCGCGTTGATCACGTTGTAGCCGTGCTGCGGGATACGGCTGTCGGTGACCGGGATCCAGCCCAGGGGCGGGTGCACACCGTTGGACGCGCCGTCCCAGTTCTCCCAGTACCCCTGGAGCACCTTGCCCGACGGCTTCGACTTGACCGCGCAGGTGTCCTCCTGCGCGGAACTCGGTGTGGCCGCGACCAGCATCTGTACGATGCACGCCGCCGCGAGGCCGGCTCCCAGCAGCCGTGAGGTGCGACCGAACATGACGGACTCCCTTCCCTGATTAGCATGTCCCTGACAATTCATAACGGGACCGCGCTTGCGCTCAACGTAAAGTGGTCCAGACCTTCCGTCAATAGGTCTGGACCAAAGGCGTCGGCTGCCCGGTCACCGGCCGACGGGTACCCCCCGGGAGCGTTCGCGCACCCGGTCCGGATAGCGCTCGGTGAACCGGACCGCCAGGACCAGCAGGACGACGGGGATGATCCAGTTGAACCAGTCGGCACCGGACGACGTGTGCACCGCGACCAGCCCCAGCACCGCGGTGGCGGCGAAGACCCCGCCCCAGACCAGGGTCAGCACCCGGTTCACCTGCCGGAACACGGGCGTGCCCCACACCTCACGGGGCGTGGTCTCGCGCGCGTACTGCTCCGTGAACGGGACGAACGCCAGCGAGCCGAGCGCCACCACCGCGACCACCGAGCTGGACAGCACCTGCGCGTACCGCTCCACCCAGGAGAGGTCCTGGCGGTCCAGGAAGAGCGCGAGGACGCTGAGCACGGCGAAGAAGACGATGCCGGTGACCTCCAGCACCTTGAACGAACCCCGGCGCAGGTCAGGGAGGTTGAGGACGACGGCTGCGACGAGACCGGCCAGCGCCGCGTACTCCCAGGTGCTGGGCGACGCGATGACAGCGAAGATGATCCACGGGGCGAACGCGAAGAAGAGATTCCCGGTCCGCCGCCCGGAATTGGCTTGGACCACCGGACACCTCCGGGGCGTGTCACGCGGCGCTCTGCCGCTTCCTCCATGGTGGAGCCGGGACCCTTCCTCCGCATCTCGCGGCCGCATCTGCGCACCCTCCGGCCCGCGTTGCAGCGGCTGCGGGCCGGAGATTCAATGAAGGATCGGCACGGCACGCATTCGGGTGCGCACAGACCCCAGGGGAGGCCACCATGGCCGCACATGCCCAGCAGGCGTTCGACCCGGCCCGCGTCGTCCATCTGTCCGGCCGTTTCGCCCCGGTGACCGAGGAGGTCGACGAGGCCCGGCTCCAGGTCACGGGCGAACTGCCGGACGAACTCGACGGACTCTTCCTGCGCAACGGCCCCAACCCCCGCTTCAGCCCTATCGGTTCGTTCCTCTACCCGATCGACGGGGACGGAATGCTGCACGGAGTGTGGATCTCCGGCGGGCAGGCCCGGTACCGCAACCGTTTCGTCCGCACACCCGCCGTGCTGGCCGAGGAACGTGCGGGGCGGGCGCTGTGGGGCGGTATCGAATCGATGATCATGCCTCAGGTCCCGGATGTGGAACCGGAGTTGGCCGGGACCTTCCGCGACCTGCCGGACATCAACGTGGTCCGTCACGCCGGACGGCTGCTGGCGCTCGCCGAGTCGGACTGCCCCTTCCTGATCACGCCGGATCTGGAGACGGCCGGCAAGGAGACGTTCGGCGGCGCACTGCCGGCCGGCATCACCGCACACCCGAAGATCGACCCGCTCACCGGCGAGATGCTGGTCTTCTGCTACGGCCTGGAACCCCCTTACCTCACCTGGTCGGCCATCGCCCCCGATGGCTCCGTCGCCCGCGGTCCCACGACGGTCGACGGGCTCGACGAGCCGATGATGATCCACGACATGGCACTCACCGCCAGGTTCCTGGTGATCGTGCTGGCGCCGGTGTTCTTCGACATCGCCGCCGCGATGAGTGGTGGATCCATGATCGACTGGCGGCCGGAACGCGGCACCCGCGTGGCACTGGTTCCCCGCGACGGCGGCCCGGTGCGGTGGGCTTCGGACGAGGCCTTCTGGCTGTGGCACACCGTCAACGCGTACGACACCGGGCCCGAGGGCGGTGAGGTGGTGCTGGACTACGTGCAGTGGTCCCGCCTCTCCATGGGCGCGCCGGACCCCGCACAGGCGCCGAACACCGCCGGTCTGGTCCGCGCGGTCATCGATCCCGTGGCCGGGACGATGCGCCGGACGGTGCTGGACGACGCCAGGATGGAGCTCCCCCGCACGGACGACCGGCTGATCGGCCGGCGGCACCGACAGCTGGCCGTGGCCGCGGACTCCGGGAACCCGGATCTGCTCCCGGGCGAGTTCGACGCGCTGCGCTGGTACGACGGACGGGACGCGTCGGGTACGAGTGCGGTGTGGCAGGCCGGGGATCTGTCCGTCGGCGAACCGGTCTTCGCACCCTCACCGGGCACCGCGCCGGGCGAGGGCGGCCACTGGATGACGTACGCCACCGACCGTACCGACGACAGCAGCTGGCTGCTCGTGATCCCCGCCGAGGACCCCGCCTCCGGCCCGGTCGCCCGGGTGCGGATCCCGGTGCGGGTCCCGTTGGGGCTGCACGGCAACTGGCTGCCGACTCAGGAGTGAGGTGCGGGCCCCACCGGGCTTCCGCCGGTGGCCGCCACCCCTCGACCGCTACCCTTCGACGGGCTCGGCGATGCCCACGAAGTCGCCCTCCTGCCAGGGCAGCTCGATGGCTGTCCGCGGTTCGTCCGTCATCGGCGGCACCAGGCCCGGCGGCTCGTCCGGGTCCGCAGGGGTACCGGTGGGCTCGTCCGTAGGCAACCCGGGGAACGGTTCGGGATATGCGTCGGTGGCACCGTCCGAGGGCTCACCGGTCGGCGTCGGGCAGTTCGCCGGCGCACCGGTCGGCTCCTCCGTCGCCGCGACCGCCTCGCCGGGCGGTGTCGGCCCGCCGGGCGTCGGGCAGTCGCCGCGCCCAGGGGTGGAGCGCGACGGCGTGGGCGTCGACAGCTTCTTCGGCGCCTTCGGTTCCTTCGTCCTCGCCGGAGGCGCGTCGGGCAGCGGGCCGGTGATGTCGGTGCCGGGGGCGTAGGGCGGCGGCACCTCGGGGGTGCGGTCACGGGCGCCCTCGTCCCCGACCGGACGCTCCATCCAGCTGTTGTGGTCCGCGTCGACGATGACCAGGTCCGTGACGGCCTTCGCGGCGGGCGCGACGACGACGGTCCGCGCCGGGTCGTAGCCCGCCCACGGCTCGCCCCGGCCGCCGTGCGCCTCTCCCCCACCGGCGGGCCTGCTCAGCGGGTTGCCGCAGGCGCAGCGGACGCGCGGGAGGCCGCGGCCGTCCACCAGCACGGCGGTGCCCGCCTGCAGCACGGACTGGAAGGCGGTGGCGGAGCCCGCGCGGAAGCCGTGGCCGCCCACCCGGGTGTCGGCGCGCAGGACCACGGGCGTCAGGCCGTTCAGGAATGCGGGGACGCCGGCCCGGTCCACTCCGGCGGCCTGTGCGAAGGCCTTCTCCCTGGCCGGGTCCGCGGCGAGGAAGCGGATCTGCTGTCCGACATCGCAGGCGGCGACGGAGCGGGTGCCGCCGTAGAGGCCGGGGGTCGAACCGGGAAGAGTGCGCGGGCCCTCGTCGCCGGGCGCGGATGTGCGCGGTGGGGCGGTGCGGGGTGCGGCCGGCGCGGCGCCGGCCGGTTCCACCGTGGACCGGGTGAAGGGGTCGGGGCCCTGCGCGGCGGCCGGCTGGAGGAGGGCCTCATCGGCTTCGGCCGTTCCTTCGGTGCCCTGTCCGCCGCGGTCACCGGCCTCCCGGGAGCAGCCGGCGGTGACGAGGATGCCGGCGGACAGTACGGCGAGCACGGCGCGGCGCATGCGTATCGGTGCGTGCACGAAGGAGTCTCCTGCCTGGTCACCGGTCCCGGGACGGTCCCCTCATGTCTGCCGCAGTTCCCCCTCCCCCGCAAGCCGGGGGTTCCCGGATTGCGCAGGATTCCGGGAGAGCCGCGAGTATCACCTTGAACGCGTTCAAGAAAGGCTCTAGAGTCACCACCGTCAGCACTTGAACGCGTTCAAGTCAGGGGAGGGTGGCACGATGCCGGTCCTGGTCAATCTCATCGTGATGCTGGGCATGCTGGTGATCGTGCCCGTCGGGCTGCGGCTGACCAACGCCCCGGACCTGGACCGGATACGGCGGCTGTGGCCGGTCTTCGCCGTACCGGGGGCCGTCGCCCTCTGGTTGCCGCGCGGACCCGGCGCCACCGTCCTGGCCCTCGGCTACGGGCTCGGCGCCGTACTCCTGGCCCTGCACGCCCCGGCCCGCCTCGTCCGGCGCCCCCGTCCACTGCTGGCCCGGCGGACGGCACCCGCCGAGATCGCGCTGCTCACCGCCCTGTCGACCCCGGCCATCGCCGCCGTCGCGCTGGTCGCCGAGCGCTCGGGGCGTCCGCTGTTCGGCTTCGGCCTCGGGATCCTGGCGCTGACCGTGCCGCACTTCCACTTCGCCGGATTCGCCGCCGCTCTGGTCTCGGGGCTGGTCAGCCGCGTAGCCGACAGCGCCGCGGGCCGGTTCGCGGCACTGAGCGTGCCCCTGGGCACCTTGCTCGTCCTGACCGGCTACTTCATCGGCGACTGGGCCGAACTGGCGGGGGCAGTGGTCCTGACGGCGGGAATGTGGAGCGTCGCCCTCCTGACCTGGCGCACGGTCCGGCCCACGTCCGGTGACCGGACCACCCGGCTGCTGCTCGCCGCCTCGGCCGTCGTCCTCGCGGTGACCATGGTGCTGGCACTGAGCTGGGCGCTGGGCGAGGCCACGGGCCTCCCCCACCCCACCCTGACCTGGATGGCCGCCACCCACGGCGTGGGCAACGCTCTGGGCTTCGCACTCTGCTCGGTTCTTGCCTGGCAGCGCCTGAACCACCGCGCCACCCATGAAGGAAGGAACGCATGAACACCCTCACGTATCCCGAGGCGGGAGCCACCCGGCTCGGCCCGCTCCCCGACGGCTACCACCACCTCCATCACCGCATCCGGATCGGACGCGGCCGCGCCGACTTCGAGACCGCCGGCGCCGCGATCACCGAGTTCCGCGTGCACCGCCTCTCCGGGGCACGGGTCGAGGCCTCCGCACCGCGCGCCGAGGCCGGTGCGTCCGTTCGGGTGTCGGCAGGTGCCGGACCGTTGCGGTTCACCGCGCCGTGCCGGGTCGTCTGGGCCGAGTACGGTCCCGAGCGCATCGGGTTCGCGTACGGAACGCTGCCCCGCCACCCCGAGTGCGGCGAGGAGTCCTTCGTCGCCGAGCTCGCGGAGGACGGCATGGTCTCCTTCACCGTGATGGCGTTCAGCCGGCCCGTCCGCTGGTACACCCGCCTCGCCGGACCGCTCGTGCCCATGGCCCAGCGCTGGTACGCGCGCCGGCTCGGCCGGACACTGCGCCGGATCGTCCGGGCGGGACACGCAGCACAGGAGTGAGACGCCGGGCGGCGACGGGCCGATACTGGAAGCGATGGACTGGTTCACCGCAGACGGGTACTGGCTCGGCCGGCTCCTCTTCCAGAAGGCCCTGGCCGTCATCTATCTGACCGCCTTCCTCACCGCCGCGCTCCAGTTCCGGGCGCTGATCGGCGAGCGCGGCATGCTGCCCGTGCCCGAGCTCCTGCGCCGAACGGACTGGCGCACCGCCCCGGGCCTGTTCCGCCTGCACTACTCCGACCGGTTCTTCGCCGTGGTCGCCTGGTCCGGCTGCGTGCTCGCCGTCGCGCTGCTGGCGGGCGCGGACCGTTTCGTACCCCTGTGGGGGGCCATGATCCTGTGGGCCCTGCCCTGGGCGCTGTATCTGTCGATCGTGCAGGTCGGCGGTACGTGGTACGGCTTCGGCTGGGAGTCGCTGCTCCTGGAGACGGGGTTCCTCGCCGTCTTCCTCGGCAACGCGCACACGGCGCCGCCGGTGCTCGTGCTGTGGCTGCTGCGCTGGGTGCTGTTCCGGGTGGAGTTCGGCGCCGGGCTGATCAAGATCCGCGGCGACGCGTGCTGGCGCAAGCTGACGTGTCTGTACTTCCACCACGAGACCCAGCCGATGCCGGGCCCGTTGAGCTGGTTCTTCCACCACCTCCCCCGCCCCCTGCACCGGGCAGAGGTGGCGGCCAACCACGTGACCCAGCTCCTCGTGCCGGTGCTGCTCTTCACCCCCCAGCCGGTGGCGAGCGCGGCGGCGGGGCTGATGATCCTCACGCAGCTGTGGCTGGTGCTGTCGGGCAACTTCGCCTGGCTCAACTGGCTGACGATCACCCTCGCCCTGTCGGCCGTGGACTGGTCCCCGGTCGCCGAGCCGCCCGCGCAGGCCGGTGCGCCGCTCTGGTACGAGGTGGTGGTCATCGCCGTCACGGCCCTGGTCGTGGCCCTCAGCTATCGCCCGGCCCGCAACCTCCTGTCGCGTCGGCAGATCATGAACCGGTCCTTCGACCCGCTGCACCTGGTCAACACGTACGGCGCCTTCGGCAGCATCAGCCGCGTCCGGATGGAGGTGGTGGTCGAGGGCACCGACGAGCCGGTGATCCACCCGGGCACGGTCTGGCGGGAGTACGGCTTCCGGGGCAAGCCGGGCGATCCGCGCCGGCTGCCGCGCCAGTTCGCCCCCTACCATCTGCGGCTCGACTGGATGATGTGGTTCGCGGCGCTCTCGCCCGCGTACGCCCGCCCGTGGTTCGGTCCGTTCGTGGAGCGGCTGCTGGAGAACGACCGGGACACACTGCGGCTGCTGCGGTACAACCCGTTCCCGGGTGAGCCGCCGGCGCACGTCCGCGCCAGGGTGTACCGCTACAGGTACACGACCTGGCGCGAGCTGAGGGCCACCGGGTGCTGGTGGCACCGCACCTACGTGCGGGAGTTCCTGCGCCCGACCCCGCCGGGCCCGGCTAGCGGCCGCCCTCGCGGGAGCGCAGCAACGAGCTGATCCGCTGGACGAGTTCGTCGTCCTCGGACGCCGGCTTGCCGGAGACCAGGGCGCCGAGGCGCTCGGCCGTCTGGAAGTCGTACGCGCGCTCCTCCTCCTCGCCGGGGACGTAGGCGTACTCCTCCTTGGCGCGGAATCCGACGGTGAGGTCCACGGCCTTGGCGATGAGCCAGGTGAGAATGAACGAGAAGGCGATCACGGAGACGATGGCGACGAGCTGCTTGCCGAGCAGCCCCCAGCCTCCTCCGTAGAAGAGCCCCTCCTGGCCGCTGATCCGCGCGGTGGCGAAGAGTCCGACCATGATCAGGCCGATCAGCCCGCCGACGCCGTGCACGCCCACCACGTCGAGCGTGTCGTCCACGTTGAAGCGGAACTTGAGCGTGATCGCGAAGGCGCAGACCGCGCCGACGACGAGGCCGGTGATGACGGCGCCGAGCGTGTCGATCTCACCGCAGGCCGGGGTGATCGCGACCATGCCCGCGACGGCGGACGAGACGACGCCCATGGTGGTGACCTTGCCGGTGCGCCACTTCTCCACCAGCGGCCAGGTGACCATGGCTCCGGCGGCCCCGAGCTGGGTGTTGATGAAGGCCGCCGCGGCGGTGCCCTGGTCGGTCAGCGCGGAACCGGAGTTGAAGCCGAACCAGCCGAACCAGAGGAGGCCCACGCCGATGACCACGAGCGGAATGTTGTTGGGGCGCTCCTCGCGGCGGGCGAAGTCGCGCGGTGCGCGCAGGACGAGGGCGACGGCCAGACCGGCGACGCCGGAGTTGAGTTCCACCGGCAGACCACCGGCGAAGTCCAGGGCGCCGAGATGCTTCACGATCCAGCCGTCCGTGTCGAACACCCAGTGCGCGATGGGGATGTAGACGATGAGCAGCCACAGCACGACGAACACGAGCCACCCCTTCATCGTGGCCCGGTCCGCGATCGATCCGCTGACCAGCGCCACCGTGATGATGGCGAAGCCCATCTGGAAGGTGCTGTAGACGTAGGTGGGGATCGCCCCGGTCAGCGTGTTCAGCTCGATGTCGTGCATGAACACGTGGTCGAGGTTCCCGATGATTCCGGCGCCACCGACATCGGGTCCGAACGCCAGCGTGTATCCGATGACCCACCAGACGAGGGTGCCGAACGCCAGCGCGGCGAAGCTCATCTTGATCATCATGAGCACATGGCGGGTGCGCACCATGCCGCCGTAGAAGAAGGCGAGGCCCGGCGTCATCAACAGCACCATGGCGGTGGCGGCGAGGAGCCAGGCGGTGTCCCCGGAGTCGTACGCGGCCGGCATCGGCGCGGGAGCGGTGTTCATCGGCGGATCCTCGTGTGGGTCGGTGGGGGTCAGGGCTTGCGCAGGTCGGGGGCCGGGTGGCCGGTGAGCAGGCGGCGGACGGCCTGGCGGACGGCCTCGTGTGCGGCGGCGGTCCGGATCGGGCTGTCGTCCAGCACCCTCACCCACGCTCCGCAGTCCCGGGGCAGGACGCTCACCCCGTACAGCACACCGAGCTCCGCGAGCGCGTCGTACAGGGCGTCGGCGAGTTCGGTGGCGGGAACGCGGTCGGTCACGGCGAACAGTGAGGCGACATGGTCGTGACCGGCGAACACACCCGGCCCCAGGACTCCCTCCCCGCTTCGTCCGGGAGCAAGACGCAGGGTGTCCACGGCGAGCAGCGTGCCGTCGGGCCGGCTGATGTGCAGGTCGGTGGCGAGCACCCGGTAGGCGTGCCGTTCGCCGCGGGCGAGCCGTCCCGCGGTGAACGTGTCACCGACGACGACCGTGGCGCCCGGGGCGACGACGACCTCGGTCCGCTGGTAGAAGCGGGCGTCCTTGAACGGGATCAGCGGGTCCGGCAGGTACTCGACATAGCTCCCGGCCTCCGCCGTCAGATGCACCCGCTGGCTCGCGTAGTCGTGTTCCATCCGGAAGACCTTGGTGGCGGCCTGGGTGGTCAGGTGGACCTGGGTGTCCGGGCCGCAGCGGAAGTCCATCCGGTAGCGGTCGGCCTGGGCGATTCCGCCGCCGGTCGCCATCATGTAGACGTAGCTCATGCCGGGCAGTTCGGGGTCGATCCACAGCGGCCGCATGATCTGCAGGGGGGTCTTCTGGTAGCGCTCGACGAGTTCGGTGCGCTCGCCCCGTACCGCGAAGGCCAGGTCGAGGATGCCGACCTTGGCCGGGGAGCCCGGGGCGAGCGTGTCCGGCACGGAGGCCAGGGCCGCCACGTCCGGGGGGACGCGGACCGCGGTGTAGTACTTCTCGGCGAGCCGGTCGGCACGGGGCCGGTACGGGGCGAGCTGCATGTCAGATCAGCACCTTGCGGCGCGATTCGAGGTACACCGCGATGTCGTCGATGCCCTGGCCGGTGAGGCAGTCGGTGAGGACGACGGGGCGGTTGTCGCGTACCCGGTGTGCGTCGGACTCCATCACGTTGATGTCCGTGCGCACGTACTGCGCGATGTCGATCTTGTTGATGACGAGGAGGTCGGAGTCGGTGATGCCGGGTCCGCGCTTGCGGGGCATCTTCTCGCCCTCCGCCGTGTCCAGGACGAAGATGAAGAGGTCCACGAGCGCCGGGCTGAAGGTCAGCGTCAGGTTGTCGCCGCCGGACTCGTAGAGCAACGTGTCGGTGTCCGGGAAGCGCTCCAGCATCTCCGCGCCGGCCGCCAGGTTCATCGTGGGGTCGTCGCGCACGGCGGTGTGCGGACAGGCCCCCGTCTCGACACCGACGACCCGCTCGGGTTCCAGGACCCCGGCCAGCGTGCGGCGGACGTGCTGGGCGTCCTCCTGCGTGTAGATGTCGTTGGTGATGACGGCGGGGCGGTGACCGCGTTCGATCAGCATCGGAACCAGCGCCTCGATGAGCGCGGTCTTGCCGGATCCGACCGGTCCGCCGATGCCGACCCGCAGTACGTTGTCGTCCATGGTGCTGCTCCCTGTGTGGTTCGGGGTGGAATTCAGCTGGCGAAGAGCCGTGCCTCGGCGCGTTCATGACGGCCCGACATGATGTCCGAGGCGAAGACGGTGGCGCCGACGTCGTCGAGCTCGCGCCGCAGCGCGGCCTCGACCGCCTGCTCGATGACGGGTGCGGCGCCCCGGATCAGGGTCTGCGTCGTACGGTGGTCGGTGAGCCGCAGCCGCAGGGCGGCGCCCGCGAAGCTGACGCAGAAGGCGAACAGGTCCGCGGCGACGGCCTGCCGGACCGGAACGCGCGTCGCCGCGTAGATGACTCCTGCGGCCACCGCCTGCGTTCCGGGGGCCTCACGCCGTACGACCCGGTCGAAGTAGTCTCCGATCTCCGGCCGGCCGAAGACCTCCTGGCCCAGGTCCAGAAGCTGGCGTCCGGTCCGGGTGGCGGCCTGGCGCATCTCCCTGCCCAGTTTGGTGGCCAGGAGATGCTCGTCGACCCGGACGACGGCCGCCGGGTCACCGGCCGCCGTCGCGCGGTGGGCGAGGGCGAGCGCGGTGGCATCGGCGGGACCGACACCGTGCAGCAGCAGGTCCTCCAGCAGGAGCGGCAGGCTGCCGGAGTCGACGGCCCCGGCCTGCGCGAAGCCCTCCAGGCTGTGCGACAGCGTGTAGAAGCCGCTGGGGAACGCGGAGTCGGTCAGCTGGAGGCTGACCATCAGCGGTCCCAGACCCGTACCCGTACCGATCCCGTTCACCGCGGCCACGGTGTCCTTGACGGTGTCGCCCTCATCGCGGTACATCGGCCCTAGACCAGGAAGTAGAGATGGTTGAGGGGCAGCTTCTCGGCCGGGTCGATGGTGGCGACCTTGCCGTTGAGCGTGACCTTGAACGTCTCCGGGTCGACCTTGATCTCGGGCAGGGCGTCGTTGCGGACCATGTTGTGCTTGCCGATGGTGCGGGTGCGGCGCACCGGCAGGACCGTGCGCTCCAGGCCGAGTTCGGCCGGGACCCCGGCGGCGATGCCCGCCTGGGACATGAAGGTGGCGTGGGTCGCCTGCATCGCCTTGCCGTACTGGCCGAACATCGGCCGGTAGATGACGGGCTGCGGGGTCGGCAGCGAGGCGTTGGGGTCGCCCATCTGCGCCCAGGAGATGATGCCGCCCTTGATCACCATCTTCGGCTTGGCGCCGAAGGAGTGGATGGGCCAGAGCACGATGTCGGCGAGCTTGCCCTTCTCGAGCGATCCCACGTGGTCGGAGATGCCGGAGGCGATGGCCGGGTTGATGGTGACCTTGGCGAGGTAGCGCAGCACCCGCTGGTTGTCGTTGCGGGCCGAGTCGCCCTCCAGCGTGCCCAGCTTGTCCTTGCAGTGGTGCGCGGTCTGGAAGGCGCGGGTGACCGACTCACCGATGCGGCCCATGGCCTGGGAGTCGGAGGAGAAGATGCTGATCACACCGAGGTCGTGCAGCACCGACTCGGCGGCGATCGTCTCGGCCCGGACCCGGCTGTCGGCGAAGGACACGTCCTCGGGGATGTCATGGCTGAGGTGGTGACAGACCATCACCATGTCGAGGAGCTCGTCCACCGAGTTCACGGTGTACGGCAGCGTCGGGTTGGTGGAGGACGGCAGGACGTTCGGCTCGCCGGCGATGCGCAGGATGTCGGGTGCGTGGCCACCGCCCGCGCCCTCGCTGTGGAAGGTGTGGATGGCCCGGCCGTCGATCGCGGAGCGGGTGTCCTCGAAGAAGCCGCCCTCGTTCAGGCTGTCCGTGTGGATGGAGACCTGGACGTCGTACCGGTCGGCGACATTCAGCGCGTTGTCGATGACGGCCGGGGTCGCGCCCCAGTCCTCGTGCACCTTGAGCCCGCAGGCACCGGCGACGACCTGCTCGTTGAGCGCCTCCGGCAGGCTGCCGTTGCCCTTGCCCATGATGCCGAGGTTGACCGGCATGGTCTCGGCGGCCTGGAGCAGCTTGCCGATGTTGTACGGGCCGGGGGTGCAGGTGGTGCCGTTGGAACCGTCCGAAGGGCCGGTGCCACCGCCGATCAGGGTGGTGATGCCGTTGGTCAGCGCCTGCTCGGCCTGTTGCGGGGCGATCAGGTGGACGTGGGTGTCGATGGCGCCCGCGGTGGCGATGAGGTGCTCGCCCGCGATGGCTTCCGTGCCCGGCCCGATGACCAGGTCCGGGTCGACGCTGTTCTGCGTCTGCGGGTTGCCGGACTTGCCGATGCCGACGATGAAGCCGTCTTTGATGCCGATGTCGCACTTGACGACGCCGAGCATCGGGTCGATGACGACCACGTTGGTGATGACGGTGTCGAGTGCGCCCTGGGCAGCGGTGGCCTGCGGGTCGGAGGCCATGCCGTCGCGCATGGTCTTGCCGCCGCCGTAGAGGACCTCATCCCCGTACTGACCCTCGCTGTAGTCCTTCTCGACCTCGACGATGAGGTTGGTGTCGGCGAGGTGGAACCGGTCGCCGACCGTCGGCCCGAACATGTCGGTGTACTGCTTGCGGGGCAGGATGGGCATCAGCGCGAACCCTTCTTCTTCTCGTTGGTGGCCTTGGAGCCCTTGGATTCCTTGGTGGCGCGCTTGGGCTTGGCGTCAGGGGCGCTCTGCGCTCCCTCGAATCCCTGCTCGATGGCCCTGCGGACGGCCTCGACCCGGGCGGGGTGGGAGGCGAGGCTGCCGTTGAGCAGTCCGCTGAAGCCGACGAGACGCCCGGTGCCGCCGTACGCGCACAGCTCCACCTCGCGCGAGCCGCCGGGCTCGATCCGCACGGAGGTGCCGGCGGCGATGTTGAGGTGCATACCGAGCGCCTTCTGGCGGTCGAACGACAAGGCCGAGTTGACCTCGAAGAAGTGGTAGTGGGAACCGACCTGGACGGCGCGGTCACCGGTGTTGCTCACGGTGAGCTTCACCGTGCGGCGGCCCGCGTTGAGCTCGATGGGGCCCTTGCCGTACAGATACTTCTGACGGAACGTCATGCGATGCTCCTGATGACTCGGTCCGCGCCAGGGGCGGACGGGTGGTGATGCGTGTGCAGGGGTCCGGGACCGCGCTCGTGCGGGTGGCCCGGATCGTGGTCGTGGTCGTGGCCGTGCGCGTGGCCCGGGCCGTGGGGGTGCCCGTGGTCGTGTCCCTCACCGGGCGGGTGGGTGTGGGAGTGGCCGTGGTTCTCCGCCGCGGTCAGGCCGGCCGCGATGCCGTCGTCCCCGTGCTCGCGCCGACGCCGTCGGGCGTCGGCGACCCGCTCGCCGAGGACGCGTCGCAGTGCCGACGCCGGGATGAGCGGCCCCGTCCGGTCGACGGGCACCGTTCCCGCCTCGGGCACCTCCGGCAGCGCGAACGCGGCCGGGACCAGCGCCACCCGCTGCGCGCCGAGCAGCCGGCACCGCCGGATGCCCTCGGCCGGGTCCGGATCTCCCCCCGTGAACGCCACCTCGACGAGGCCGCCCCGGCCGTGGCGCCGTACGAGCGCGGCGATCCGGTAGAGCTCGGCGTCCTCGAACGGGTCGCCGGACGGTGCGGTGACCAGCAGCGCGGAGGTCTCGGGCACCCGGCCCGCCGCCGCCCGTAGCCACGCGACCAGGTGCTGAGAGGTGCCGAACGGCTCGGCGAGCACGGTGGTGCCGCGCTCACCGGCGGGTACGGCGCGCAGCGTCCGGGCGGTGTCCGCGACGAGTTCGGGGTCGCGGCCGAGCGTCATGGGAACGACGACGGTCTCCGCGTTCCGGCGCCCGTGCGCGGCGATGCTCCGGAACAGTTCGCGCCCGCTCGACACGATGCTGACCCCGGCGTCCACGACGCCGTCCAGCGCGCGTCCGTAGGCGGCTTCGTGACCGCACACGGCGATGACGGCCACGTGCTCGGCCACGGCTCAGCCGCCGATGGGGTCGTGGCAGGACACGAGCTTGGTCCCGTCCACGAAGGACGCCTCGACCTGCAGCAGGCCGAGCATCTCCCGTACACCGTCCATGGTGTCGGCCTCGCCCACGACATGGCGGCCCAGCTCCATGCAGTCCGCGACGCTCTTGCCATCACGGGCCGCTTCGAGGATCGCCTCGGTGATCAGCGCGACCGACTCGCTGTAGTTGAGCTTGAGGCCGCGGCCCTGGCGCTTGCGGGCCAGGTCGGCCACCACGTAGACCAGCAGTTTGTCGATCTCGCGAGGTGCGAGGTTCATCGTCAGTACCTTCCTCGGTGATGTGCGGGCTGAGGGCAGGAGGTCCGGTGCCGGCCGGGAGCGGTCACTCGCTCCGGCGCAGGCGCGGCAGCAGGGGTACGGCCGCCATCAACACCCAGGTGGTGAGGATGAACGGCCAGGTGAAGGTGTGGCCGCCGAACGATTTGAAGAAGGACGTCAGCGACGCGGTGAGGCCGGTGGTCGCCGCCGCGCCGAACAGGGCGTAGACCCCCGTCCAGACGTTGTTGGCCATGAACACGGCGCCGATGGCGATGGCCACGAGTACCGCGTTGTATCCGTAGATGCCGCCGGCGATCAGCGCCGTGGGTGCGCCCAGCGCCCAGGCGGCGATGATCCCCATCACGCTTCCTGCCGCCGCGTAGAGAACGACGCGCAGGCCGGCCAGGGCAAGCCCGACCAGCATGATCAGCCCGACGTACCAGCTCTCGACCAGGAAGATCTGCGAGACGTTGTTGAAGAACGCGTGCCAGAGATCGTTCCACGACAGTCCGGTGTCACCGCTGGTCGTGCTGGACACGGCGGCCGGGGCGCCGTGCCAGACCCGCTCGAACGAGGGGGCTCCCAGCACCATCACCCCGGAGACCAGGCAGAACGGCGCGGTCAGGGGCGTGAGCCCGAAGGGGGTGAGGAAGGTGCCCAGCGCGGCCATCAGAATCGTGCACATGATGGCGCCGACGACGGTCAGGACGTAGGTGGCCGGATGGTTGCCCAGCGAGGAGACGAGGGCGATGCCCGTGAGGCAGCCTGCGTATCCCTGGAGTCCGAGCGCGATGCCCGACCGGTCGACAGCGAGGGCGTAGGCGGTCGCGTTGGCGATCAGCGTGCCGAGGGTGGCGAAGAGGCCGGTCTCCCAGCCCGAGACCCACAGCGCGATGAGGATCGCGGCGCCGGTCAGCAGACCGGGCTGGAGGTCCACCTGTCCGACACCCCGCAGGGAGGCAAGGACGTACGCGGACGGCTGACGTTTCTCCAGCCGCCGGACGATTTCCGGCTCGGCGAGGGACAAGGCTGGCTCCAGCGACTCGGCGGCGGGGGGTTCTTCCGTCCCGCGGACAGGAAGAACCGAATCTCCCCAATCAAGACACAGGGTCACCAGGGTGTCGCGCTGTGTGTCCGCCGGATTGGCCCAGTCAGGTACGCGTGCCGGCGCCGCCCGCGCGCTCCGGCCGGCCGACGGGCGCAAGGTCCGTAGGTTCACGGGATGTCGATCAAGATGGAGTTGCACCGCCACAGCCACCCCGACCATCACCCCGGGGTGCAGCTGTCGGTCGTGGCGGCCGTCGCGGTCGGCGGAGCGGCGGGAGCCGCCGCCCGGTACGGCGCCGAGCGCCTCTGGCCGACCGGCACCTCGGCCTTCCCGTGGACGATCCTTCTGGTCAACACGGTGGGGTGCTTCTTGATGGGTGTCCTGATGGTCACCCTGAAGCTGCGCTTCCCCGATGCGCCCCGGCTGATCAGTCCGCTGCTGGGTACCGGTGTGCTGGGTGGGTTCACCTCGTTCTCGCACTACACGGACAACGTGCGGGAGTTGTTCGAGAACCATCAGCCGGGCTACGCGGTCGGCTGCCTGCTGCTGACCGTGGTGGCCGCGCTGGCCGCGGTGACCGCGGGCGCGTTCGCCACCCATGCCGCCTTCGGGCGCTCCTACCCCACGGGGAGCGACGCCCGATGACCGACTGGCTGCTCGTACTCGCCGGCGGGCTGGTGGGCGCACCGCTGCGCTATCTGCTCGGTGTGGACGCGAAGTTCCGCCTCCACACCGCTTTCCCGTGGGGCACCTTCGCGGCCAACGCCGGTGCCGCCCTGATCCTGGGCTTCGTCGCGGAGGCGGCGACCGACGGCGAGCTGGGAACCCGGCTGAACCTGCTCCTCGCCACGGGCTTCTGCGGAGCCCTGTCGACGTGGTCGACGTTCTCCTACGAGCTGCTCACCCTGACGTCCGCCCGCCGGGTGGGCCTGGCGGCGGGATACCTGCTCCTCACCGTCTGCGCGGGCGTGGGACTCTCCTTCGCCGGGGCCGCTGTGGCGAACGCGGTCTTCTGACCGTCGGGCGCGCCACGGCACGACCGAGCTCCGGCCCCGCCCCTGTTCGGGGTACGGACCGGAGCTCGGGTGGGAAGCACTCAGTCGACGCCGGGCAGGATGTGCGGCTCGGCGAGGTCGTCCTCGTAGCCGGCCAGCCGGATCGGTGCGGACCTGGCCCAGACCTCGATGTTCCGGAGCTTCTCGGGCCTGCGGGCCCGCTCTCCGTATCGTTCGGCCGGCCGCTGGTCGTGCTTCGTCAGTTCTGGTGTCGTCACCGCGCACTCCTTTGTGTCGCGTAGCCCCCGGCGCGTGCGACGTTCCGGCGTCATCAGCCGGTGGTCGACCGCCCATGGTGCGGGGCAGGGCAGGATCTATTCGGTCGCGGTGGCGCCGGGTACGGGGCGGGACGGCGGCCCGGTTGACGAGCCTGTCCCAGGACGGCCGAGGAACCTTTGTGGATCCCTTGGTGGCGCCCGTTCCCCTCAGAGTAACCAAATGAGCGCGACCATGCTCGATGGAACGTGTGCCCTGGGTCACTTTCAGCCACGATGCAGCGAAAAGACCCGGCCCGGAGGACTTCCCGGGCCGGGTCAGCGACCGAACGCAGCGCCCGCGCTGCGGAGTGCTACCAGTTGGCGGGCGCGTAGTCCTTGAGGAAGCAGCCGTACATCGCCTCGCCGGCCTCGCCGCGGACGATCGGGTCGTAGACGCGCGCGGCGCCGTCGACCAGGTCGAGCGGGGCGTGGAAGCCCTCCTCGGCGAGGCGCATCTTGTCGGGGTGCGGGCGCTCGTCGGTGATCCACCCGGTGTCGACGGCGGTCATGAGGATGCCGTCCTTCTCGAACATCTCCTGGGCGCTGGTGCGGGTCAGCATGTTCAGCGCGGCCTTCGCCATGTTGGTGTGCGGGTGGCCCGCACCCTTGTAGCCGCGGCCGAACACGCCTTCCATCGCGGAGACGTTGACCACGTAGGAGTGCTTGGCGGCGGTCGCGGCCATCGCCGGGCGGAGCCTGCTGATCAGGATGAACGGCGCGGTGGAGTTGCAGAGCTGGACTTCCAGCAGCTCGATCGGTTCGACCTCGTCGACTGTCTGGATCCAGCTGTTGGTGTGGTGCAGGTCCGGGACGAGCCCGCCCGCGTCGATCGCGGTGCCCGCGGCGATGCGCGCCGGCGACGCCGACCCGGTGACCAGGGCGAGCCCGGTGACGTCCTGCGCGCTCAGCCCCTCCTTGCGGGCGGCGGGCAGCGCGGCTACGCGGTCGACGGTGCCACTGCCGAAGGTGCCGATCACCTCGGCGGCCGGCAGCTCGCCCGCGGGCAGCGGGGCGGACTCGGCACCGAGCAGTTCGCTGTACGCCTGCGGGGAGCGGCGGACCGTCTGCGCCGCGTTGTTGATCAGGATGTCCAGCGGGCCCTCGGCGGCCACCGAGTCGGCGAGCGCGACGACCTGGGCCGGGTCGCGCAGGTCGATGCCGACGATCTTCAGGCGGTGGATCCAGTCGTCGCTGTCCGGCATCGCCTTGAAGCGGCGGATCGCGTCATTGGGGAAGCGGGTGGTGATCGTGGTGTGCGCACCGTCGCGGAGCAGCCGCAGTGCGATGTACATGCCGATCTTGGCGCGCCCGCCGGTGAGCAGGGCGCGGCGGCCGGTGAGGTCGGTGCGCGCGTCGCGCCGGGCGCGGTTCTCGCGGGCGCAGTCCTGGCAGAGCTGGTGGTAGAAGGCGTCGACCTCGACGTACCGCGTCTTGCAGATGTAGCAGGACCTCGGCCGCTGAAGGACACCCGCGATCTCGGAGGCGGCGGAGGACGAGGGCAGTACGCCCTGGGTCTCGTCGTCGATGCGCTCGGCCGAACCGGTCGCGGTCGCCTCGGTCACGGCCTTGTCGTGTGCGGTCTTCGCGGCGCGGCGCTCCTGGCGGCGGCGCTGCTTCACGGTGCGGTAGACACCGGCGGTGGCACGGCGCACCGCGATGGCGTCCGGGTGGTCGACCTCGATCGAGTCGAGCTCGTCGAGCACACCCAGGCAGACGGCCAGCCGCTCCGGGTCGATACCGGGACCGAACTCCTCGATCCCGGGCGCGATCTCCGGGCTGTCCTCTGTCACCGTCATTGCCGTTCCTCTGTTGCTTGTGCCGCCGGATTCTCTCGGCGGGCCGTGGCGCGCCACCGAGCCGGGCTCACGAGGACTGACATCCACGGGCTGAGATCCGGCCGCGGGCTTCTGCGCAAAGCCGCCGCACTGCGGGCCGAACGCCCTCGTCAAGTTTGCCATGCTCCGGGCGCTGCTCCATTCGAGTACCACGGGCGGGTTCACCGGCGCCCGGCCCAGCGCGGCCACGACCGAGGAAAAAGAATCGCACCTGGTTGGCATGACCTCGCCGTTGCGGGGCACACGCCCTCCGACGCACTTGGCAACACGGAGGGGCGACATGACGACGAGCACGACGGAGCAGACCGGCACCATCCTTGGCAGCCCTGCTGACAGGCTGTCCGGACGGGACGGCGCGGGAGCTACGGAACTGCCGTGGATCGAGGACACCGGCAAGGTGGCCCCGAAGGACGCGCGTGCTCTGTCGAAGGTGTTCCTCGACCGTCTCCAGGTCCTCGAAGAGGGGACCCACGAGTACCAGTACGCGCGCAACACCCTCATCGAGATGAATCTCTCGCTGGTGCGCTACGCCGCCTCACGGTTCCGCAACCGCGGCGGTGACGACACCGAGGACATCATCCAGGTGGGCACCATCGGCCTGATCAAGGCCATCGACCGGTTCGACCTCTCGCGCGACGTCGAGTTCGCCACGTTCGCCGTCCCCTATATCGTCGGGGAGATCAAGCGCTTCTTCCGGGACACGACCTGGGCGGTCCACGTGCCGCGACGGCTCCAGGAGCTGCGGGTGGACCTCGCCAAGGCGAAGGAGCAGCTCTCCGCGAAGCTGGACCGCGACCCGACGGTCAAGGAGCTGTCCGCCTTCCTCGACCTGCCCGAGGAAGAGATCATCGAAGGGCTCGTCGCGGCCAACGGCTACTCGGCGGGGTCCCTGGACACGCCCTCGGCGGAAACCGACTCCGGCAGCGACCAGCGGTCGTGCGCCGACGTGATCGGCGAGGACGACCCCGGGATGGAGACCGTCGAGAACCTCCACACGCTGGCGCCGCTCCTGGAACAGCTCGACGACCGGGAGCGCAGGATCGTGCAGATGCGCTTCGGCCAGGAGATGACGCAGTCCCAGATCGGTGCCGAGCTCGGGGTGTCCCAGATGCACGTCTCCCGGCTGCTCGCGCGCATCGTCAAGCAGTTGCGGGCAGGAATGTCCGTCGAGGCGTGAACCCGGCGCGTGAGAGCATGCCGTCCCATGGATCTCTCCCCACTGGAACTGGCCGTACACCGGCTTCGGGACGCCGAGACGGCGGCCGATGCCTCCCGCGCGGACGTCGAACTCGAAGCGGTGCTCGCAGTCCGCGCGGGCGCTGACATCGACGCGGTGTCCGGGCTCGCCGGCATCACCCCGCACGATCTGCTCAGGCTGGAGAAGCTCACCGGCGACATCCCCCCGAGCTGAACCACCGGGGCGCGAACCCCACTCGGCAGCCGGACGACGCCCGACCGCACAGCGGCGGGCGTCGTTCACATATGCTGCGGGGCGACGACCGGCAGCCCGCTCGGGCGCAACGAGAGGGTGAACCGTGGCTGAGATGCGCACCAGCTCCCACTCCCGCCACCCGGTCGCGGCGGCGTTTCCGGTACAGGCCGGCCCGGGACCGGCCGAACGGCCCTCCGTCTGGGACCTCAACGCCGCCATCCTCCTGGTCGAGGACGACGCAGGCGACGCCCTGCTCGTCGAGGAGATGCTCGCCGACGGCGAGCTCGACTCCGCGCTCACCTGGTGCAAGACCCTGACCGAGGCGCTGACCTTCCTGCGCCGTCATCGGACCCCCGTCTGTGTCCTGCTTGACCTGCACCTCCCGGATGTACATGGGCTGAGTGCCGTGAACCGGATCCTGGAGACCACCCCGGACGCCGCCATCGTGGTGCTGACCGGCCTGGCGGAGGCCGAGGCGGGGCTCGACGCGGTGGCGGCCGGTGCGCAGGACTATCTCGTCAAGGGACGGATCGACCCGCAGGCCCTGTCGCGCGCGGTCCGCTACGCACTCCAGCGCAAGCAGGTCGAGCGGGCCGCGGCCGCCCTGCGCGCCACACAGCTGATGGCCCAGGAGAACGCGCGCCTCGAACGAGGGCTGCTGCCCGTCCCGCTGTTGCACGACGACAGTTTCGAGGCCGTCGCCCGTTACGAGCCGGGCCGCGCCCACGGACTGCTCAGCGGCGACTTCTACGACGTGGTCCAGAGACCCGACGGCACCGTCCACGCCGTGATCGGCGATGTGTCCGGACATGGCGCCGCGGAGGCCGCGCTCGGGGTCTGCCTGCGGGTGGCCTGGCGGACCGCGGTCCTGTGCGGCACCGACCAACTGGAACAGCTCGCGCTGCTCGAGGAGATCCTCGTCGCGGAGCGTTCCGACCCCCATGTCTTCGCGACCGTCACCTCGCTCGTCCTTCCCCCCGGCGGGGACCACGTCGTCATCGTCAGGGCGGGACACCCGGGGCTCCTGCTGCGCGACGGGACGGACATCGAGTGGGTGGAGCCCGAGGGCGGTATCGCGCTCGGCCTGCTGCCCGGCCACGGCCAGTGGGTCTCGACCGAGCACGCGCTGGCGCCCGGCGCCGGTCTCGTACTCTTCACCGACGGTCTGTTCGAGGGCCGCACCGGACAGGACACCCGGCTGGGCGAGGAAGGCCTGCTGGACATGGCCCGGGACCGGTCCGCGCTGCCGGCCCGGCCGTTCGTCGACGCGCTGGTCGCCGGCGCCGCCGAGGGCGCGGCTCCCTACGGCGGCCTCGCCGACGACGTCGCGGTGCTGCATCTCGCCTGGAAAAGGACACCTCATGAGCAGTGACTCACCGGACGACACCCCGCTGCGGCCGGGACGGCTGGCGCGGCTGTCGGTCCAGAACTGGGTCCATCTGATCCTGGGCTGCTTCGTCCTGGTCGTGTGCGGCTGCCTGGTGGTCGGCGGACTCGTCCTGGCCCGAATATCCGACCGGACCACCGAACTCGTCGACCGTATCCAGCCGGCCCGCTCTGCCTCCTTCCAGTTGCAGAACGCGCTGCTCGACCAGGAGACCGGGGTCCGCGGCTACGCCCTCACCGGCGACCCCTCCTTCCTGCAGCCGTACGCGAGCGGCAAGCGCGACGAGCAGCGGCGCCTGGCGCGGGTCCGTGACGCCATGGGTGCCGGTGATCCGTACGACCGCGATCTGGACCGGATCGCCGCGGCCTCGGCGCAGTGGCGCAAGGAGCATGCCGAACCGCTGATCGCCTCCGTCCGGCGCGACGGCCCGGAGGGGCGGTCGTCCGCCAGGACCGCCGGGAGCAAGGCTGCCTTCGACACACTGCGGCGGCTCTACACCACGCAACAGGCCCATCTCGACACCGCCCGGGACCACGCGCGTACCCAGCTCAACGACGCGCGCGCCACGCGCGACAGGACGCTGATCGCCCTGGTGGCCTGCTTCGTCCTGTGCGTGACCGCCCTCAGCCTGCTGCTGCACCGCGTGGTGGGACGGCCGCTCGGCGCCCTGGCCGAGGCCTCCCGTCAGGTGCGGGCGGGCACCTTCCGCCGGCGGATCGAGGTCCGCGGGCCCTCCGACGTACGGGCGGTGGCCGCCGCCGTCGAGGACATGCGCTGCCGGCTGGTCGAGGAGCTCGACGCCTCCCAGGAACGCGAAGACCTGCTGGCACAGCAGACGGAGGAGCTCCGCCGCTCCAACTCGGAGCTGGAGCAGTTCGCCTACGTCGCCTCGCACGACCTCCAGGAGCCGCTACGGAAGGTGGCGTCGTTCTGCCAGCTGCTGGACAAGCGGTACGGGACCGAGCTCGACGCGCGAGGCAAGCAGTACATCGACTTCGCGGTCGACGGCGCCAAGCGCATGCAGGTGCTCATCAACGACCTGCTCACCTTCTCCCGGGTGGGGCGGGTCCACGACAGCTGGAACGTCGTCGACCTCGAGGACTCGCTGAACCGGGGCCTCGCCAATCTGGCACTGGTCATCGAGGAGTCGGAAACCACGATCGTGCGTGAGGACCCGCTTCCCGGGGTGAACGGCGACGCGACGACGCTGGCGATGATCTGGCAGAACCTGATCGGCAACGCGGTGAAGTTCCGCCGTCCCGACGAGCCCTGCGTGATCACGATCGGCTGTGTCCGCGAGGAGGACACCTGGCACTTCACCGTGACGGACAACGGCATCGGAATCGCCCCCGAGTTCGCCGAGAAGGTCTTCGTCATCTTCCAGCGTCTGCACGCCCGCGACGAGTACGACGGCACGGGGATCGGGCTCGCCCTCTGCCGCAAGATCATCGAGTTCCACGGCGGCCGGATCTGGCTGGATCCCGAACCCCGCCCGGGCACCCGCATCCACTTCTGCCTGCCCGCCGACGCCGACGCTTCCCCGGCCGCGGCCGGGGAGGCGGCCGACCCCGCCGAGATCTCCGGAGACACCACGTGACCAACCCCGTACAGCCCATCGAGGTCCTTCTCGTCGAGGACGACCCCGGCGACGAACTCATGACGCGCGAGGCGTTCGAGGACAACAAGATCCGCAACACCCTCCATGTGGTCCGCGACGGACAGGAGGCGCTCGACTTCCTCTACCGCCGCGGCGCGTACGGCGACGCGCCACGCCCCGACCTGATCCTGCTCGACCTGAACCTGCCCAAGTACGACGGGCGCCAGGTACTGGAGCAGATCAAGCAGGACCCTGAGCTCTCGCTCATTCCCGTGGTCGTGCTGACGACGTCCTCCGCCGAGGAGGACATCCTGCGCAGCTACAAACTGCACGCCAACGCCTATGTCACGAAGCCGGTCGACCTCGACCAGTTCATCGCGGCGGTCCGCCAGATCGACGAGTTCTTCGTGACCGTGGTGCGGCTTCCCGGACGCGCGTAACATCTGCTGACATTGCTCGGGAGTGGGATCTCCCGACGCGGGTACACGAACAGCTGGAAGAGAGGTCACGGCCTCCCCGCTGCGCCCTGGCTGGAGCACATGAAAGAACAGGCCATCTCCCGGCCGGACGACTCCCCGAGGAGCTGTCCGCCCACGGAGGCACTCCACTGCGCCGAGGTCTTCGACGGCGAACCGGGGTGCATCTCCCAGGCGCGCGCCCTGGCCGACCGGTTCCTCGCGCGGCTCGTCTCCGAGTGGACGGCCGTGCTCGGCACGCACACCCGCAACGATCTGATGCTGGCGGTGAGCGAGCTGGTCACCAACGCCGACCGCTACAGCCACGGTCCCTACCTGCTGGAACTGGAGGGCACCGCCGAGCGCATCAGCGTCACGGTGTACGACAGCAGCAGCGCGCTCCCCGTCTTCTACTCCCCCGACCCGAGCCGGCTGGGCGGCCACGGCATGGAGATCGTCGTGGCCCTGTGCGACCGCCTGACGGCCGAGCGGGTGCCGGTCGGCAAGCGCATCCGGGCCGAGTTCATGCTGACCGGCTGATCCGCCCCGGTGGCGCCCGGGCCGCGGGATCAGCCGTCGCCCTCGTCTCTGCCGAACCAGTCGACGCAGACGACCAGCGCGTCGTCGAGCAGGTCGCTGTCGCGGTAGTCCGCCAGTTCCCGCAGGACGGCTCCCGGCACCGAGGCCGCGGGCAGCAGCCGCGTCCCGAGGATCACCCTGGCCAGGCCCCGCTCCAGGTACGCCTCGCCGAGAGGTGACACGGTGTCGTACACCCCGTCGCTGACGAGCAGAAGCCGGTCACCGGGAAGCACCTGAACGTTCTGGACCACGTACTGCGACTCCTCGAACATGCCGAGCGGCAGCTGAGCGTCCAGCTCGACGCGTGCGACCGTTCTGCCGCGCAGCCGCCACAGCTGCGGGGAGCCCGCGTCCACCACACCGAGCGTTCCCGTGGCGAGGTCGAAGCGCAGCAGCAGGGTCGACACATGGGCGCCCCCGCGGTGCTGGTCGTAGAGCGCCTGGTCGGCCAGTGCCGCCTGGTCCGCGATGCCGATCCCGGCCCGTCTGGCGTTGCGCAGTGCGTTCACCGCGAGGTTGGTGAGCAGGGAGGCCTGTATGCCCTCCCCCATTCCGTTGGTCACGGAGACGGTCAGCTGGTCGGCGTCGGCGGCCCAGTCGAAGTTGTCGCCGTGGATGGCGTAGGCCGGTTCCAGCTGCGCGCCGATGGCGTACTCGGCGGCGGTGAACGCTCGGGCGGGGAGCAGTTGCCACTGCATCTCGGCGGCGAGGGTGAGCCGGGTGACGCGGCGGGCCCGCTGGTAGTGGTCGGTGTCCCGCTCGGCGACGATGATCTCGTGGCCGAGCAGGTCGGCGACGTGCGCCAGCTCGTCCATGGTCTGCGGGGTGGAGCGTCCGGCCGGGAGTCGGACGCTGAGGATGCCGAGGCGCTCGCCCCGTACCGTCACGGGGAAGTGGTGGTCGCTCCCGTCGCCGTTGGCGGCCGGCTCCTCGTGCGGGCGCTGGCTGCCGAAGGCACGGCCCTGTGGGCTGTTGTGCATCGACAGCGTGTGCGTGTGCCCCGGTACGGGGCCGACCGGCTTGAGCACGGTCATTCCGTAGTCCGCCAGCAGCAGCTGCACGGACCGGGCGTCGAACGCGGTGGAGAGGACGTCCCGCACCGCCTCCACCAGGGCGTGCGGTGCGGCGGCGCGTACGGCTCTCTCGATTTCGGTACGGGCGTTCACGGTCTTCCGCTCATTCTTCGTCGGGTGACAGGGACGGGGCCGGGCTGACAGAAGGAGGTTCCGGGTGACAGAGTGGACGGATGCCCCACCGCCACGGACCCCCCCACCACCTTGAGCGGGTGTCCTGGGACGTCTGTGCCGCAGCCGAGCTGCTGGAGGTGCTGTGGGGCCGCGGTCAGGAGGCGGCGCCTCCCGGCACGGTCTCTCCCTCGCAGCTGCGTGCCCTGCTGGTGATCGAGAAGCAGGAGGGCAGCAACCTCCGCTCGCTCGGTGAGGCGCTGGGCTCGCGCGCTCCGTCGGTGAGCCGGCTCTGCGACCGGATGGAGGCCATGGGCCTGGTCCAGCGGGATCCGAGTCCGGTCAGCCGCCGGGAGGTCGAGCTGCGGCTGACCGGTCGCGGCCGCGCCCTGCTGGAGGAGTACCGGGCGATCCGCACGCGGGAACTCGCCGCCGTGCTGGAGCGGATGCAGCCCGCGGATGTGGCGGCGCTCGCCGAAGGGCTCGCCGCCTTCCGCTCGGCCGCGTCCCAGCGGCTCACCGCCGGACGGAGTCCGGCCGACCGGCTCCGCGAGGACATCGCGGACAGCGCCTAGCTTCATCCAGCCCCTGCTTCCGCGTTGCTGGAGCACTCCTCCGCGAGGGTGCTTCCGTTGATCGTTGGGGGTACAGATTGTTGCCCCACGAAGAATGTTGTCAAATGGCAACTATTACTTCTATCGTTGGCCTGCACCCGCTACGAGCAGGGACGGACTCGCACCGGGCCGTCCATCACACCGACCCGCTCCCCCACCACCCAGTGCATCACGAGGTGACCGTGCTTCCATCCCCCAGCGCCGGCAGAGCCATGAGAATCGTCCCACGCCAGGACCGGGGAGCGCTGGTGCTCGCCGTGACCGGCGACCTCGACATCGACAACGTCGCCCCGCTCGGCGCCGCGCTGGAGCGTGCGGCCCCGGACGGGGAAGGACCGGTGGTCGTCGACCTCTCGGACGTGAGTTTCGCGGACTCCACGACGGTGAACGTACTCCTCCAGGGCCAGGTCCTGCTGGGACCCCGGCTGAGGCTCGCCGCACCCTCCCCCTTCATGGAGCGGCTCATCGGGATGCTGGGCCTCGACAGCGTGCTTCCGGTCTTCCCGACCGTCCCCGAGGCGATCGACCCGCCGCTGTCCGGCTGAACGCACGACGCCGAGCGCCCTTCCCTCCGTCGGACGGGGGGAAGGGCGCTCGCATGGGCCGTACCGGGTCGCCGGTCAGCCCAGCGCGGGCGGGGCGTCCTCGGGCGAGGTGCCCCACGCCGACGGCTCGCTGCCCACCGTGAAGGTGAGCGAGCGGGCCGAGCGGATGTCGTCGGTCGTGAGGTAGGTGCGCGACTGCTGCGCACCGTCGAGCCGCGCCGACTGGACGTAGCGGTCGGTGTCCGAGGCGCCGGGAGCGCTCACCGTGAGCGATCCGCGCGGGTAGTACCGGCGGTCGAGCTTGATGTCGACGCGCTCGAAGGCCGGTGTGGACAGACCCCAGGTGTCGGTGCCCGGCTGGACCGGGAAGACACCGATCGAGGAGAGCACCATCCAGGCGGACATGGTGCCCAGGTCGTCGTTGCCCGTCATACCGGTCGGACCGTTGGTGAAGAGCGTCAGGGCGGCGTGGACCACATCGGTCGTCTTCCACGGCTGACCGGTGGACAGGTAGGTGTACGGGGCGATGAGGTCGGGCTCGTTCTGCGGGTTGTACTTGTCGGCGTTGTAGTACGCGTACGGTCCGTTGACCCACACCTCGCGCGCGGTCTTCGCCGGGTCGGCGAGGAGCTTGTCGTACGCGAAGAAGGAGTCGAGCCGCTGGTTGGCGGCGTCCTTGCCGCCGATCAGGTCGACCATGCCGGGGATGTCCTGCGGGACCATCCACTGGTACTGCCAGGACGTGCCCTCGTGGAACCCCTCGCTCTGCGCGGGGTCGGCCGGTCCGGTGAAGGCGCCGGAGGCGTCACGGGCACGGAAGAAGCCGGTCGAGGCGTCGAAGATCTTCCGGTAGTTCTGGGCGCGCGCGTCGTAGCGGGCGGCGTCGGCGTCGTGGCCGAGGTCGCGGGCCATCTCGGCGAGCATGCCGTCGGACAGGGCGTACTCCAGGGTGGCGGAGGCGCCGTGGTCGTAGTCGGAGTCGCCGGGCTTGGCGTGCGGACGGTCCTTGATGTACGGGGCGTAGCCGTCCTTCAGGTACTCGACGTTGGCTTCGCGGCCCACCGGCGCGGAGTCGGTGGCCGGCACCCCGTCGGCGTTCTTCTTCAGCGCGCGGTACGCCTCGTCCTCGTACCCCTTCAGCAGTCCCTGCTGATAGGCGTTGGTGAGGAAGGGGGTGACCGGGTCACCGGTCATGATGTTCGTCTCGACCGTGCCGTAGCCCCACTTGGGCAGCCAGCCGCTCTCGGCGTCGATCCGCAGGACGGATATCGCCATGTCGCGCGACTCGCGCGGTGCGAGCAGCGCGAGGAGCTGGGCCTGGGTGCGATAGGTGTCCCAGAGCGACCAGTTCTGGTAGTAGGTGAACGTCCCATGCGCGTCGACGGCGCGGTGGGTCTTCTGGTCCCAGCCGGTGTAGCGGCCGTCGACGTCGCTGCCGACGTTGGGCGCGAGGAAGGACCGGTAGAGCGAGGAGTAGAACGTGCGGCGCAGTTCGTCGCTGCCGCCCTGCGCCTTCACGCCTTCGAGGCGCTCCTCCCAGCTGCGCTGTGCGGCGCGCTCGACGCGGTCGAAGCTGTGGCCGCCCTCGGCGCGGAGGTTGAGCGCGGCGCCCTTGGCGTCGACGTAGCTCAGGGCCGTGGTGGCCTCGACGGTGCGGTCCTTGGTGGTGTCGAACCGCAGCCAGGCTCCGTTGCGGGCGTCGGTGGCCGAGGACTTCTTCGTACCCTCGGTGACGGTGTCACCGTTCCAGGTGCCGGACGTGGTGAACGGCCGGTCGAAGTGGGTGACGGTGTAGACCGTGTACGGCTTGGTGTCCTGGCAGAAGCCACTGCCCGTGATCGCGGTCCGTACCGTGCGGTTGTCCAGGATCTCGACCTCGGACGACAGCGTCCTGTGCAGCGACTGGCCCGCGTTGAGCAGGACGTTGGCCTTGTCGGTGGCCGGGAAGGTGTAGCGCTGCACGCCGGTGCGCTGTGTCGCGGTCAGTTCGGCGTCGATCCCGGTCTTGAGTCCGACCTTGTAGTAGCCGGGGCTCGCCTTCTCGTCGTCGTGGCTGAACTCGGCCGCGTACTTCGCGTAGTCGGTCTCGGTGACGTCACCGGTGGTGGGCAGGGTCGGCAGGTCGCCGCCCAACCCGCAGCCGACGCCGGAGAGATGGACCGAGGAGAAGCCGCGGATGTGGTTCTCGCCGTAGTCGTACCCGGTGTTGTGGCCGGTGTCCGGGGAGAGCTGCACCATGCCGAACGGCACGGAGGCGCCGGGGTAGGTGTTGCCCTCGTTCTGGGTGCCGATGAACGGGTTGACCAGGTCGGTCAGCCGGCCGTCGGTCCGGGGCGCGGCCTGAGCCGTGGCCCCGGTGGTGAGGACACCGCCCAGGAGCGCGGCGGCGGCGAGTGCGGCCGCCGGGCCGCGCAGGCGCGGCCGTGGGATCCGGTGCATGGGGATACTCCTTCGGACAACGTTGTCAGAGCGCGATCATTCTTGGTTCCCCGTTGATCCGCGTCAAGGGGTGGGACAGGCCGCTGTGGTCCGTCCTCGTGAGGGACGGACCACAGCGGCCCCGAAAGGTCGGACCTAGACACAGCCCGCGACGACGTCCTTCGACGCATCACGGATCAGTGCCTGCTGGGCGTCGTGGACCCGCTTCACATCGGGCTTGACGACCTTGCGGTCGTAGGTGAGCAGACCGTTCAGCTCACCCTCCACATCGGAGATCTGCGTGTACACCGCGCCGTTGCCGCCCTTGCAGGCCAGCGCGTGCACCTCGTCGAGCTTGGCCAGGTAGTCGTCGGTGTAGGTGGCCGGGTCGACCGCGATGTACGACTGCTGCACCGCCCAGGCGTGGCCGGGCACCGCGAGTCCGAGTCCGCCGTACTCACCGCTCATCAGGGCCCGTCGGCCGTCCGGCTTCGGCAGCGCGGGGCTCGGGTAGCCGTGTTCGTCGATGATGTCCCCGGTGCCGCCGTCGACACCCAGGTTGATCCCGGACATGCTGTTGATCAGGCGCGTCGGGTCCCAGGCCTTGGCCTGGTCGGCGATCCGGGCCTCGTCGTACTGGCCCCAGCCCTCGTTGAAGGTCACCCACATGACGATGGACGGGTGGCTGGAGTGTTCGTCGATCATCTCCTTCATCTCGTGCTCGTACTCGGCGCGGGCGGCGGTGGACGGGTTGACGGTGTTCATCGCCGGCATGTCCTGCCAGACCATCAGACCCAGCTTGTCCGCCCAGTAGAACCAGCGGTCGGGCTCGACCTTGATGTGCTTGCGGACCGAGTTGAAGCCCATCGCCTTGTGCATCTTCAGGTCGTACGCGAGAGCCTCGTCGGTGGGAGCGGTGTGCAGCCCGTCCGGCCAGAACCCCTGGTCGAGGGTGGCCATCATGAAGACCGGCTTGCCGTTGAGCATGGTGCGCGGAGTGCCGTTCACCTTCTCGACGGCGACGGACCGCATGCCGAAGTAGCTGCCGACCCGGTCGGATCCGACCGTGACCTTGAGCTGGTAGAGGTGCGGATCGTCCGCGGACCACAGGTGCGGGTCGGGCACGGGCACCTTCAGGGCCGATCCGGTCCGCCCGGTGACCGTACCCACCTTGCGCCTGCCGTCGTACGCGGTCGCCGTGACCGGCACACCGTCCCGCACTCCGCGCACCTCGACGGCGACGCTCTCGCCCGCGACATCCGGGGTGAGCTTCAGCGAGTCCGCGTGGTCGGCCGCGACCGGCTCCATCCAGACGGTCTGCCAGATACCGGAGGACGGGGTGTACCAGATACCGCTCGGGTCCAGGCGCTGCTTGCCCATCGGCGGGTTCTCGCCGTCCTCGGCATCGGTCGGGTCGTAGACACCGACGATCAGCTCCTGGGTGCGGCCGGGCTTCAGTGCGTCAGTGACGTCGGCGCTGAACTTGTCGTAGCCGCCCTTGTGTTCGGTGACCTTGTGGCCGTTGACGTACACCTCGGACTGCCAGTCCACGGCGCCGAAGTTCAACTGGAGCCGCTGCGCCGGTCCGACCTTCCAGTTCTTCGGGACGGTGAAGGTCCGGCGGTACCACATGCGGTCCTCATGGCGTTCGACGCCGGAGAGCTGCGACTCGACCGGGTACGGGACGAGGATCCTCTCGCCGAGCTTCTTGCCGACCGGCGGCTGCTCCCCCGCCTTCGCCGCGGCGAACTCCCACGAACCGTTGAGGTTTTGCCAGTTGTCGCGGGTGAGCTGCGGGCGCGGATACTCCGGCAGAGCGTTCTTCGGTCCGACCTCATCGGCCCATGCGGTGCGGAGCTGGTACGTGGAGTGGTTGGGCCCGCTGGACCAGAAGGCGCCGACCCGCGTGCCGTCCTCACCGGCCAGTGCGCCGTCCCCGTCGTAGCGGATGTCGGCCAGGCCCTTGGCGTCTCCGGCCTTGTTCCCGACGACCGGTTCCTTGAGGGCGACGGTCAGGCTGCGCGGGTCGGCCGGGTCCGCCCGGACCACCCCGAGCGGCCACTCGGCCCCGCCGATCACGGCGTCGAGATGGTTCACCAGACCGGCCGGAAGGGCACCGAGCTTCTGGGCGAAGTCGAGTTTGAGGGTGCGGCCGTCGGCGAGCACGGTGGCGCCGATGGCGCCGTCGTACGCGAAGTCGTCCGGCAGCCGGAAGGCGGACTGCGGCACGGGCACCTTGGTGCCGCCCGGCTGGGTCCACTTGAGGTGGAGGTTGGAACCGCCCTCGTGCTCGAAGTACTCGACCTTGAAGTCGTAGGCGGTCCCCGCGGTCAACTCGACCGGCTGGGACGTCTGTTCCTTCTCCCAGTCGTCGACCCAGTGGTCGATGACCGGCTTCCCGTCGATCCAGAGGCGGAAGCCGTTGTCCCCGATCATGGAGAACGTATGGGCGCCGGACTTCTCCGGGACGATCTTCCCGGTCCACCGGATGCTGGCGTCGTCGGCCTGCCCGGTGGCCGAGCTCAGCCGTGACTCCAGGGTCGGGAAGTCGATGGAGGGGTCGAAGCCGGTGGCCTTGAGCGTCCCGAAGTCGAAGGCCCCCGGGGTGGACTGGGTGTAGTACTCCCCCTTCAGCCCCTGTACTTCGGAGGCGGCTGCGGGGTCCTGGCCGGCCGCCGAAGCGGCGGGTACGGCGGACAGACCGGCGGCTCCCACGACAGCTGCCAGGAACAGAATCAGTCTCTTGTCGATGCGCACGGATCCTCCTTGGTGAGGAAGGGTGGCGGCTCGTTGCAACACGATGTACAACGTTGGAAGGAAAGGCAGTTGGCATGACAGCACGCCGGATGCGGCGCTGTCCAGGTCCATGACAAGCCCGGGTGCGGAGCGGAGGAATTCCGGAAGAGCCCACGTCAGAGCCCTTTGAACGACGGCGCGGACCGGATCACCACGCCGCCTTTCGGCATGCCCGGAACACCTGTGACCGCGGTGTGGATCAGACGAGTTGGTAGAGGCTCTTGGCGACCAGCCACAGGCCCGCCAGCAGGGAGAGCGTCACGATCGCCTGGTCCTGATGGCTTTCCGTCCACTCGCGCAGCGCGCCCAGCCTCGACCGGGCCTCCGTGGGCCGGAACGTCGCGTACAGCAGCATCACCAACAGGCCGGAGGTCGCCAGCAGGCAGAAGGCGAAGAGCGCCACGTACGAGCCGATGGAGGCCAGGTGCGCCTGAACGACTGTGGCGGCTCCCGCGGCGACGAGGCCCCACGGCTGCAGGACCACGCCCAGACCGGCCGCGGTCCACGGCGAGGCGTTGTCCAGCCGCGACAGCCACTTCGGCGACCGGCGCGGCCGGCCGCCCCGCCGCCGCTTCCTCTCCGCGTAGACCACCATCCCGATGCCCAGCGCCAGTTTGAGCGCCAGGGCCGCCGTGGAGGGGGCGCTACGGGGAGCGGGCGGCTCGCCGCCGGTCAGCAGGATCACCGCCGCCAGCACGAGGACCAGGCAGCCGAGCCAGGCGAGGACGAACGCGAGCCCCTTGCGCACGCCACGGAGCGTGGAGAGCAGGAGGATGAACGCGCTGTTGTGCAGGGGCCCCGCGTTGATGGCCAGCCCGATGATGACGAGATCAAGCACCATGCGTGGCGCCGATCGCCCTCGCGGTGTGGGCACCCGGCCCCGCGTCGAACGCCCTCGCGGCGCGGACACCCGCCCCCGCACCGAACGCCCTCGCGGCGCGGGCACCCGGCCCCCCACCGAGCGCCCTCGTGGTGCGGACACCGGGCCCGGCCCCCGTCGTCTTCCCAGTGCCGTGCCGCATGCCCGGGCTCCTCGTCGCAGAGATGGATCCGTCCTCCGTCGACTTCGTAGCCCGTTGGCCGCTCCCCCGCCGCCGTACGTGCCGAACCGCTCACGAGAGAGACCCGAAAGGCTCTGTCGCGCTCAGCGTCCGCCCGCTCGGCCGGCACGTCCGGGCGAGCGGCGGGGCGCCTCGTCGAAGACGCAGTCGCCGCACAGCCCGCCGCCCGGCACACGGTAGTAGAGGCAGCAGGTGCTCCTGCGGAAAGCGGGTCCGTGCGGTGCGCCCGTGCCGCGCAGATCCGGGTGGTCGAAGAGTTCGGCGGCCAGGGCGCGGGTGCGCGCGGCGACGTCGGGCCTGCCATGGGCGCGCGCCCACACCATCAGTTGGCGCACGGCTCCCGCCAGCGCGGATCCGGCGTTGTCCCACAGCAGCCCGAGCGGCACGGGGGTGTCCCGGCGCACCGCCTCACCGAGCGGGACGAGATGGCCGTACTGGACGACGTCCCTGATCCGGGCGGCCGAGCCGGGAAGCACGGTTCGTCCGCCGAGCCACAGATCGTCCGGGGCGGGCAGCCGGGGGTCCCAGTGGAGGTCCTCGGCCCGCAGGGCGGGGACGCCGCCCGAGAGGACCGCGGGCCCGAGCGCCGAGGACCACAGCCGCGCGGCCAGCCCCAGATGCGCGACGGAGGCGGCGACGCGCCGTTCGGTCGTTCCGAGCCGCGCCGCGACGGTGTCGACGCGGCCCCTGAGCGGTGCGTCCTCTCCCGCGTACAACCGTGCCAGCGTGAGATACCCGCCCTCGGGCGCGGGGGACGTCCGCAGCACGAAGAACCCGCCCGGACCGGCCTCTTCGTTCCCGTCCATCGCGCTCCGCCTCCCCATCCGCCGGCCACCCGGTGTGATGCCACGGGCACCGGCAGTGCCGCGGCTCGCGGTCCACCGTATCCGTGCGGGATGATCGTTCTGACGTCGGCCGCGAGGAGGACTACCGTCGGGAGGAGGACACCGGGACCACTCCCGTACTACCAAAGCAGTAGGCCGAATCGCCGTCTCAGGGACGACGACGCGGCGGCTTTGAAGGGAGATCGTGGTGTACATGAGTTCCCTCGCGCTGTCCGTGCTGCTGTCACTGGTCTCCGCGGTCGCCTACGCGGCCGGGGCGATCGTCCAGGAGCGCGTGGCCACGGCCTCCGACGGCCGCTCACTCGCACCTCTGCGCAACCGGGTCTGGTGGGCCGCGGTGGCCCTGAACGGCGTGGGCGCGGTCCTGCACGTGGTGGCCCTGGCCTACGGCCCGCTCAGCCTCGTGCAGCCGCTGGGCGCCCTGACCATCGTCTTCGCCCTGCCTATGGCCGCTCTCTTCGTACGCCGCAAGGCCGGGGCGACCGCCTGGCGCGGCGCGCTCATGGCGACGGTGGGGCTTGCGGGACTTCTGGCCCTGACCGGGGGGTCCGACGCGCAGTCCCTCGGCGGGCCCGAGCAACTGATGCTCGCGATCGTGACGTTCGGCGCGGTGGCCGCACTGATGCTGGTCGCGAAGGCCATGCGCCGGCCGGTGATACGCAGCGTGGTCCTGGCCGGAGCGGCGGGTGTCGCCTTCGGCATCGCGTCCGTGTTCACGAAGACCGTGGCCATGCAGTGGACCTCGGGCGAGGTGGGCGCGGGTCTGCCGACGCTGCTCGTGATCGCGGCGCTCGCGGGGGCCGGGCTGCTGCTGTCCCAGGCCGCGTACCGCGGCGCGGGTCTGACGGCACCGCTCGCCACGGTGACGGTGGTGAACCCGGTGGTGGCCGCCGCGGTCGGCATCACGCTGTTCGGTGAGCAGTTCCGGCACGGCACCGCCGGCACGTTGCTCGCCCTCGCCTGCGGAGCCGTGGCGGCCGGCGGGCTGATCATGCTCACCACGGAGCGGATGAGCGCGGAGCGCCGCGAGGGCCGGCGGACCGCCGCCGGTGAGCGTCCGCGGGGCGCGGGCCGGGAGTCCGGTGGCGCGACCCTCGCCGCACGTCCGCCGGGGACCCTGCCCGTCGGCGCCTCCGGCGACGACGCGGCGGATTTCGCCGGGCCCGCCGGCTCGCCGGACCCGGCGGGCGCACCGAACGGCCCGGCGGGCACGGTGCCCCGGCCGGTCCGGCCGACGACCCCGGCCGTGGTGGCGTTTCCCGAACCCGTGGCACCGACGCCGCCGGCGGCCGCGGAAACGTTTCCCGCGCCTCTGCCGATGACGGTGCGGAAGCCGCTGGAGCGCCGGGTGGGTCAGGCGGAGTTCGGACCGGACCCGCGGCCGCTCGGCGGCGGCGCGCGCAGGGGCGCGTCCTCCACGGGGTCCACCGCATCTGCCGCCGCGGCCGGTGACCGGCCCGGCACTCAGACCTTGACGCCGCCCGCCCTGAGGTAGGCGAGCGGGTCGACGTCGGAGCCGTAGTCGGGGCCCGTCCGGATCTCGAAGTGCAGGTGCGGCCCCGTGACGTTGCCGGTGGAGCCGGAGCGGGCGATGCGCTGCCCCCCGCCCACGTGCTGGCCGGAACGCACCAGGAGCGACGACAGGTGCGCGTACTGGCTGTACTTGCCGTCGCTGTGCCGGATGACGATCTGGTAGCCGTACGCCCCGCCCCAGCCCGCCGAGACGACCGTGCCGGGGCCCACCGCCTTCACCGAAGTGCCGGTGGGCACGGGGAAGTCGACGCCCGTGTGGTAGCCGCTGGACCAGGAGCCTGACTGGTGGTACGGGGTGCCCGTGCGGGCCGCCACCGGAGCGGTGAGCCCGGAGTGCTTCTCCGCCCGCTCCGTCCTGCGGGTCTCCGTCTTGTGGGTCTCGGTCTTCTTGGGTTTCGGCTTCGCCTGCTGCGTCTGCTTCGGCTGCTGTGTCTGCTTCGGTTGGGCCGTCGGCTTCGGCTGAGCCTGCTGCGCGGGCCGGACCGTCTGCTTGCGCTCCGGCTGTGCCGTCCTCTTCGGTGCGGGCGCCGCCTTCTCCTTGGCGTCCCTGGCTTCCCCGACGTCCTTGGCCCGTGGCTGCGGCGTGGCATCCGTCTTCGGAGCGGCGCTCCTGACCGTCCTCGGGGTCCCTGCCAGGTCGAGGCTCAGACGCTGGCCCGGAAAGATCAGGTCCGGGTCGTCGCCGACGACCTTGCGGTTGGCCGAGTAGAGGCGCTGCCAGCCACCGTCCAGGCGCCGTTCGGCCGCGATCGCGGAGAGCGAGTCCCCGCGCGCCACGGTGTACGAGTCGCGCTTGCCCGGCACCGTGGTCGGCGTGGCCTTCTTCGTCCCGGCGCTCTGCGAAGCGGAGGCACGGGGACCGGCCTTATTCGGCGCCGCGACCTTGGCCGTTCGCTCGGACTGCGGGCTGATGTCGGGGCCGTCACCGCCCCGCGTCAGGCCCGCCTTCCCCGAACAGACCGGCCACGCGCCCGGGCCCTGCCCCTCCAGGACCTTCTCCGCGATGGCGATCTGCTGGTCCCTGGTGGCCAGATCCGCGCGCGGCGCGTACTCCGTACCGCCGTAGGCCGCCCAGGTCGACCGGGTGAACTGCAGCCCGCCGAAGTACCCGTTGCCGGTGTTGATGTCCCAGTTGCTGGTGGATTCGCACGCGGCGACCTTGTCCCACACCTCACCTGACGCGGCGCCCGCCGACGCCGCGGTGATGAGCGGAAGGGCAATGCCCGCACCGCCCGCCGTGACCGTGAGCGAGACACGGTTGATGCGGCTCGGCTGGTATCTGCGGTGCCGTCCGTTCGCGGCCATGATGTGGCTCCCCCACAGGCAGTAGGACACGTCGCAAGCGGTCAACTTATGTGCAGACAACGCGTGATGACAAGAGCACAGCGAGTTCCGGCCACCGGCGGAGGCCGGGCGGCACACGGCCCGCGCGGAACCGTTCCCCATTGACACGGTCACTGTCGGCCAGCGACGCTTGACGCGGGAGAGCGCTCTCCCAGCCATCGGGCGCGCGGACTGAAAGGGCATGACCGTCATGAGGGACGAAGAGATCGATCCGCTGCTGGAGAAGCTCGACCTGGCCCAGAAGGTGCGCCTGCTGACCGGTGCGAGCACCTGGCGTACGCACGCCGAACCAGCCGTGGGACTGCGCGCCCTCACCCTCTCCGACGGGCCTGCCGGGGTACGGGGCGAGACCTGGGACGAGCGCGAGACATCGCTCTGCCTGCCCTCCCCGACCGCGCTGGCCGCCTCCTGGGACGAGCACCTGCTGACGGATCTCGGCGCGCTGCTCGCCTCGGAGGCGCGGCGCAAAGGCGTGGACGTACTCCTCGCCCCCACACTGAATCTGCACCGGTCCCCACTGGGCGGCCGGCACTTCGAGTGCTTCTCCGAGGACCCGCTCCTCACCGGCCGGACCGGCGCGGCTCTCATCAAGGGCATCCAGTCCGGCGGGGTCGCCGCCACCGCCAAGCACTTCGTCGCCAACGACGCCGAGACGGACCGGCTGATCGTCGACGTCCGCATGGAAGAACAGACGCTCCACGAGGTCTATCTCGCCCCCTTCGAGGCGGCGGTGGAGGCCGGCGTCCAGGCGGTCATGTCCGCGTACAACAAGGTCGACGGCGTCACCATGTCCGCCTCTCCGCTGCTGGAGCGCCCATTGAAGGAAGGCTGGGGATTCGAGGGGCCCGTGGTCTCGGACTGGGGCGGTGTGCGCACGCTCCTGGACACCGCACGCTCCGCGCAGGACCTGGCGATGCCGGGGCCGGACGGCCCCTGGGCGGCGGGCCTGCTCACCGCGCTGGAACAGGGGCTGGTCTCCCCCGCGGCCGTCGACGACAAGGTGAGGCGGCTGCTCCGGCTCGCCGGGCAGGTGGGTGCGCTGGGATCGCCCCGGCCCGTGCGGCGGCCCGTCATCGCCCCGGGCGCGCAGCGGGCACTGTTGCGCCGTGCCGCCGCCGCGGGCGCGGTGCTGCTCCGCAACGACGGGGACCTGCTGCCGCTGGACCGTGCCCGACTGCGCTCGGTCGCGGTCATCGGTCCGCATGCCGCGGCGGTGCGCATTCAGGGCGGGGGCAGCGCGGAGGTGTTCCCCGAGGCGGTGGTGACTCCGCTGGCCGGGATCGAGGCGGCACTCGACGGCTCGGCGAACGTGACCCACCACCGGGGCCTGCCACCGTCCGGCCGTCCCCTCCCTCTCACCCTGGACAGGTCGCGCGATCCCCGCACCGGAGCACCGGGCGTACTCGTCAGGCTGCTGGACGCGGACGGCGGCGAACTCCATGCCGAGCACCGGCTGTCCGGCCGGATCGTGGAGCCCTCGGTCGTGGTCGACGGTGCCGCGGCCGTGGAGATCCGGGCTCTGGTCCGCCCCGACGTGGGCGGTGTGTGGACCTGGGCGGTGGGAGGCTGGGGGGTGATCTCCCTGTCCGTCGGCGGCGAGGTGGTGCTGTCCGGCACGTTCCCGGTGGACAGCGACGATCCGACCCGGGTCCACGTCGCCCCGCCCCTGCACCGCGCACAGGCCGAACTGGTCGCGGGCGAGGAGGTGGAGGTCGTGGCGCGGCGCTCGCTGGCCCCCGGTTCGGGTGTGGCGACGGTCCTCGCCGCCGCCCCTCCCGCCGGCGACGCCGCCTCCGCCCTCGCCGAGGCGGTGGCCGCCGCGCGCGCCGCGGACGTCGCCGTGGTGGTCGTGGGCACGACCGAGGAGAGCGAGTCGGAGGGTCACGACCGCGAGAGCCTTGACCTGCCCGACGGCCAGGACGCTCTCGTGCGGGCCGTGGCGCGGGCCAATCCGCGCACGGTGGTCGTGGTGAACTCCGGCGGTCCGGTCGCCCTGCCGTGGCACGCCCGGGTGCCCGCCCTGCTGCTCACCTGGTTCCCCGGGCAGGAGGCCGGCGGCGGACTCTCCGACGTCCTGTTCGGCCGGGCCGAGCCGGGTGGCCGGCTCCCGACCACCTGGGGCGCCATCCAGGACGACGTACCGGTGCTCGGCACCGCCCCCGCGCCCGACGGACGGCTGCGCTACGAGGAAGGTCTGCACATCGGCTATGCGGCCTGGCTGCGGTCGGGGGCCGTTCCGGCCTACTGGTTCGGCCACGGGCTGGGGTACACGAGCTGGGAGTACGAGGATCTGACGGCCCCGGCGACGGTCCGGGCCGGGGATGCCTTCGACGTACGCGTCCGGGTACGCAACTCGGGGCGGCGGCGCGGCCGCGAGGTGGTCCAGCTGTATGTGGCCAGGAACGGCTCCGCGGTCGAGCGGCCCGCCCGGCGCCTGATCGGGTACGCGGCGGTCGGCGCGGAGCCCGGGGAGAGCGCGGTCGCGGTCATCCGGGTCTCGGGGCGGGCCCTGGCACACTGGTCGGCCATGCGGCACGGATGGGAGACGGAGTCCGGTGACTTCTCCCTGCTGGGCGGCCGTTCGGCGGGCGATCTGCCGCTCAGCACGACGCTGACGGCGGTCGCGGCACCGCGTCCGGCCGGAACGGACGCCGACGGAGGCCCGGAGCGCACTGGAGAGCGCTCTCCACTGATGCTATAAATGCGCTCATGACGGATGCTCCACGATCGGCCGGTACACCCACCCTTGAGGACGTGGCGAGGGCGGCCGGTGTCTCCCGCGCCACCGTCTCCCGGGTGATCAACGGCGTACGCAATGTCGACCCGGTGATCCAGGAGGCTGTGCGCCGAGCGGTCTCCCTCACCGGCTACGCACCCAACCGCGCGGCACGCTCCCTGGTGACCCGGCGCACCGACGCCATCGCCCTGGTGGTGTCGGGCGCCGGGGTCGACACCGAACCGTCCGACGGCGGTTCGGCCTCGGACACGGCCGATCCGGAGAGCGGGTCGTCCTTCACCGCGCAGGTCTTCGCCGACCCGTTCTTCGGCCGGGTGGTGACCGGGGTGGTCAACTACCTCCGGCCGCGCGGAATGCACCCGGTCCTGATGTTCGCCGAGACGTCACGGGCCCGCGAGGACGTGGTGTCGTTCCTGCGCCAGGGCAGCGCCGACGGCGCGCTGGTCGTCTCGACGCACGCGGAGGACCCGCTGCCCGGCATGCTCACGGACGCCGGACTGCCCGCTGTGCTGTACGCGCGGCCCGCGCGGCCGGTCCGGATCAGCTATGTCGACCTCGCCCACCAGGACGGTGCGCGGCTGGCCGCCGAACACCTGCTGGCACGCGGCTGCCGTCGCCTCGCGACCATCACCGGGCCGCTCGACGTGCCGGCCGGGCAGGACCGGCTGGCCGGATTCCGCGACACGATGGCGCAGCACGGACATCCGTACATCCCGATCGCGGAAGGGCAGTTCACCCAGGAGAGCGGCGAGGCCGCGATGGAGCGGCTGCTGACCGAACACCCGGATCTGGACGGGGTGTTCGCGGCCAACGACCTGATGGCGACGGGCGCCTGCCATGTGCTGCGCGAACAGGGACGGCGGGTGCCCGAGGACGTCGCGGTGATCGGCTTCGACGACAGCAGCGCGGCGTCCGCCTGCCGGCCGCCGCTGACCACGGTCCGCCAGCCGGTCGAGGCCATGGCCGCCGAGATGGCCCGACTGCTGATCGACGGGCTCTCGAAGCCGGACGGAGCGACGACATCGGTGATCTTCGAACCGGCGCTGGTGGTACGCGACTCGGCGTAGGCCCGGCACCGGCCCGCACCCGCACGGGGCTCAGGCCGCCATCCCCCGCTGCCCCGGGGGGTGTTGTGCTGCCCGGCCGCAGCGGAAATGATCAGGTGGATGCTGCTACTTGATCGGGGTCCATGGTGAGTCTGACCGACCGGATACTGCCCCTGGTGGGCGTCGCTCTCGGAGCGCTCATGTCCTTCCTCGTCAGCAGTCTGAACGAGCGGGCGAGGTGGCGCAGGCAGCAGTCGGTGCGCTGGGACGAGCACCGCCTGACCGCCTATGCCGAGTATGCCCATGCCGTGAAGGAGCTGGCGGCCCGGTACCACATGATCGCCGCGGCCCGGGGCCTGGTGTCGGGGCCCACGGAGCTGGAGCCGACTCCCGATGTACTCACCGAGCTCGGCGAGCTGGAGTCCCGCCGTTCCGCCCTCTCCGAGACGCTCGGGCTCCTCGGCGACACCGAGGCGAACACGGCGTCCAAGACGCTGGACCACTGCCTGTGGCGGCTGGAGACCCTGGCCCGGGGCGTCCCCACGGAAGTCGAGCAGAACTGGGACCAGGCGTTCCAGGAGTTCCGGAGTGCGCGCAGCCGCTACGTGGAAAGCGCCCGGGCGAGTCTCGGCGTGCCGGGAGCCGTCGCCCGGGACGTGACCTGGCCGGCCGCGTGGCGCCCCACGTCCCGGTCATCGTCATCGCCCTCGCCCTCGCCCTCGCCGTGAGGGTCGACCCCACGCTTCGGCCCCGGCGTCCGGCGGCCCGGTGCCGACGCCTCAGCACCCGGCGCCGCGTCCGCGTACCCCGCCTCACCCCGTCGCGTCCGACACCGTCCGTGCGCGCCCCCTCCCCCGTACCGCGTCCGCCGCCGTGCGGAACCCCGGCGCCGAGGGGCCGGACTGCGCCTCGGGGGCCGGGCGGCTGCCGCCCCGGGCCAGGAAGTCGGACAGCGGGAGTGTCGCGGCGCCCACCGTCACCGCGTCGGGGCCGAGGCGGCCCAGCTCGATCGTGGTGCGGGCCGCGGCGTGGCGGAGCGCGTACTCCTGCGCGTATCGGCGGATGTCGGGCAGCAGATGCGGCCCGATCAGCAGGCCCGCCCACCCGCCGAGCAGGATGCGCTCGGGCAGGAAGAGGTTGATGAGGTCACCCAGGGCCGCCCCCAGGCATTCGGCGGTCTCGTCGAGCAGGGAGACGGCCAGGGGGTCGGGTTCGCCGCCCGGACCGGGGTAGGCGGCGGCGAGCAGCGCGGCGAGCGCCGTCTCGTCGTCGGCGTCGGCAGGCAGGGGGCCGCCCGCCTCGTGCCAGCGCTCGCGCATGGCCTCGGCGCCCGCGTACGCCTCCAGGCAGCCGATCGAGCCGCACCGGCAGCGGCGGCCGCGCAACTGCACCGTGGTGTGGCCCCATTCGAGGGCCATGCTGCTGCGGGCCTCGCCGAGCAGGTCGCCGTGGTTGACGCAGGCGCCGACTCCGGAGCCGATGAGGGCGACGGCCGAGACCCCGGCTCCGCGTCCGCCGCCGAACCACATCTCGGCCTGACCGAGGGTCTTGGCTCCGTTGTCGATGAAGAACGGCACCTCGGACGGGATCCGGACGGCGTCGCGGAGCAGCCGCTCGAAGGGGACGGCGCTCCAGTCGATGGTCTGACCGTGGACGACGGACCCCACGTCGCCGATCGCACCCTCCGGGGCGTGGCGCTCGATGATGCCGGGGACGCCGATGCCGATGCCGAGAAGCCGGCCCGGATCGGCGCCCGCGTCGCGCAGTACGTCGGCGACCCCGCTGCGGACGTGTCCGACGATGCGGTCGACGTCGTAGCCGTGCTGGGCCAGTAGCCGTTCGGTGCGGGCGAGCTCGGTGAGGGCGAGGTCGAAGAGCTCGACCCTGATCCGCGTCTCTCCGATGTCGATGCCGATGAGGAGGCCGCCGCCGGGGGCGACGCGCAGCAGGGTGCGGGGGCGGCCGCCGTCGGAGTCGACGACGCCGGCCTCCTCCAGGAGGCCCTCGGCGGAGAGTTCCGCGACGACGTTGCTGATGGAACCTGAACTCAGCCCCGTCGCGGGGCCGAGCTCCTGGCGGCTCAGCGGGCCGTCGAAATACAACCGTTGCAATACCCTCGCCCGGTTGCCCCGTCGCAGGTCACGCACGGTCCGTCTGTTGCGCTCAGCCATGTGGCTCCTTCCCTTCCGGCAACATACCGCGACCGCAGGACTTGACGCGACATTCTCTCACCTCTTAAATCACGTCATAAATTAAGTCCTGAAGGTCGTTCGGTTCTCGAACGCGGACTTCCTCCCCGGAAAGGGGCCATCCCGCATGCGCACCATCAGAGCCGCAGCAGCCGCCACCCTCGCGATCTCCATCGCCGCCGGAGTCACCGGCTGCGGAGGCGGTACGTCTTCGAGCGGCGGCAGCAACGATTCACCCAAGACCCTCACGTACTGGGCCTCCAACCAGGGCCCCAGCATCGAGGCCGACAAGAAGATCCTGACCCCCGAGCTGAAGAAGTTCGAGGAGCAGACCGGCATCAAGGTCAAGCTGGAGGTCGTCCCCTGGGCCGACCTGCTGAACCGGATCCTCGCGGCCACCACGTCCGGTCAGGGCCCGGACGTGCTGAACATCGGCAACACCTGGTCGGCCTCGCTCCAGGCGACGGGAGCCCTGCTGCCCTGGGACAAGGCGAACTTCGACGCGATCGGCGGCCGGGACCGCTTCGTCGACTCGGCAGTCGCCTCGGCCGGCGCGGAGGGCAAGGACCCCTCCGCGGTCCCGCTGTACTCGCTCGCGTACGCCCTCTACTACAACAAGAAGAGCTTCGCCGAGGCGGGCATCGACAAGCCCCCGGCCACCTGGGACGAGCTGGTCGAGGACGGCAAGAAGCTCTCCAAGAACGGCAAGTGGGGCCTGGGCGCGGAGGGCTCCAACCTCTCCAACAACATCCACCAGACCTTCGTCCTGGCACAGCAGCACGGCGCCGACTTCTTCGACGCCGCCGGAAAGCCGACGTTCACCTCCGACGGTGCCGTCGCAGCCGTGAAGCAGTACATCGACTTCATGGCCAAGGACAAGATCGTCGCGCCGGGCAACGCCGAGTACGCGCAGAACCAGTCCCTGACGGACTTCGCCAAGGGCAAGACGGCGATGGTGCTGTGGCAGGCCGCCGCCTCGACGTTCGCTTCCCAGGGCATGAAGCCCGAGGACTGGGGCGCGGCCCCCGTGCCCGTCGCGTCCGGCACCCCCGGCCAGGGCAAGAACATCAACTCCATGGTCGCCGGCATCAACATGGCGGTGTTCAAGAACACCAAGAACATCGACGGCGCCAAGAAGTTCGTGAAGTTCATGACGAGCGACGCCGAGCAGAAGCTGCTCAACAAGACCTACGGGTCCATCCCGCCGGTCAAGACCGCCCAGGCCGACGCCGCGTTCTCGGCGCCCGACCTCGCGGTCCTGCGCGACACGCTGGCCAAGAGCGCGGCCCCGCTGCCGCAGGTGCCCAACGAGTCGCAGTTCGAGACGGCCGTCGGCACCGCGGTCAAGGAGCTGTGGGCCGACGCCGCAGCCGGACGCCCCGTGACCACCGAATCCGTCAAGGCGCGCCTCGAAAAGGCCCAGCAGACGATGCAGCAGTAAGGCACCTTCCATGACCGCCACCGTGACCACCGACAGCCGAGCCGAAAAGTCGGACAGGGTGACGAGCCGGGGCACCGGGGGTGCGCGCAGGAGACTGCCGCGCATCCCCGACCGGATCCGCCAGGGCGGACTGCCCTACCTCCTGCTCCTGCCGGCCGTCCTGCTCGAACTTCTCATCCATGTGATCCCGATGATCATCGGGATCGTGATGAGCTTCCGCCAGCTCACTCAGTTCTTCATCGGCAACTGGGGCGCAGCGCCCTGGACCGGCCTCGACAACTACAAGATCGCCGTCGATTTCAACGCCCCGATCGGCGAGGCTCTGCTCCACTCGTTCTTCGTCACCTGCGTCTTCACGTTCTTCGCCGTCGGCCTGGCGTGGCTGTTCGGTGTCACGGCGGCGATCATGCTCCAGGAGAACTTCCGCGGCCGCGGGTTCCTGCGGGCGATCTTCCTCGTCCCGTACGCCCTTCCGGTCTACGCGGCCGTCATCACCTGGGCGTTCATGTTCCAGCGGGACAACGGGCTGGTCAACCACGTGCTCCACGACCAGCTCGGGCTGACCGACCAGCCGTCCTTCTGGCTGATCGGCGACAACAGCATCTACGCGCTGATCGTCGTCTCGGTCTGGAAGGGCTGGCCGTTCGCCTTCCTCATCGTGATGGCGGGGCTGCAGAACATCCCGCGCGAGCTGTACGAAGCCTCCGCGATCGACGGCGCCGGCATCTGGCAGCAGATCCGCAAGATCACGCTGCCGTCGCTGCGCCCGGTCAACCAGGTCCTGGTGCTCGTCCTGTTCCTCTGGACGTTCAACGACTTCAACACCCCGTACGTGCTGTTCGGCAAAGCGGCACCGGAGAACGCGGACCTCATCTCGATCCACATCTACCAGTCGTCGTTCGTCACCTGGAACTTCGGCACCGGATCGGCGATGTCCGTGCTCCTGCTGCTGTTCCTGCTGGTCGTGACGGCCGTCTACCTGCTCATCACCTCGCGCGGAAGGAAGGGTGCAGATGCCTAGCCATGCCCAGCCGGCCGCACTGTCGAGAGCGGCCAGATCAAGATCACGGTCCCGGTCGCCGATGGCCGCGCCGCAGTCCTTCCTCTGGACCCGCCGCATCATCCTGGCCCTCCTGACCGCCTTCGTCCTGCTGCCCGTGTACGTGATGATCAGCAGCTCCCTCAAGCCGCTCCAGGACGTCTCGGGGAAGTTCCACTGGATCCCGTCCGGGCTGACCGTCAAGCCGTACCTCGACATCTGGGACACCGTCCCCCTCGCCCGGTACTTCGTCAACTCGCTGGTGGTGGCGGGCTCGGCGACGGTCCTCTCGGTGATCATCGCGGTGTTCTCCGCGTACGCCGTCAGCCGCTACAAGTTCCGCGGCAAGCGGGTCTTCACCGTCACGGTGCTCTCCACCCAGATGTTCCCCGGCATCCTCTTCCTGCTCCCTCTGTTCCTCATCTTCGTCAACATCGGGAACAGCACCGGGATCGCGCTGTACGGCTCGCGCGGCGGACTGATCCTCACGTATCTGACGTTCTCGCTGCCGTTCTCCATCTGGATGCTCATCGGGTACTTCGACTCGATACCCAGGGACCTGGACGAGGCCGCCCTCGTCGACGGCTGCGGACCGCTCGGCGCCCTGTTCCGGGTCGTCGTGCCGGCCGCGGTGCCCGGCATCGTCGCCGTCGCCGTGTACGCGTTCATGACGGCCTGGGGCGAGGTCCTCTTCGCCTCCGTCATGACGAACGACACCACCCGCACGCTCGCCGTCGGCCTCCAGGGCTACGCGACTCAGAACGACGTCTACTGGAACCAGGTCATGGCCGCCTCGCTCGTCGTCAGCGTGCCGATCGTCGGCGGGTTCCTGCTCCTCCAGCGCTACCTCGTCGCCGGCCTCACGGCGGGAGCCGTCAAGTGACCACTTCGGAAAGGAAGTCCGTGAACGACCTCAGCGCCCTCCCGGCCGACTTCACCTGGGGCGTCGCCACCGCCGCGTACCAGATCGAGGGAGCCGTGGCCGAGGACGGCCGCGCCCCCTCGATCTGGGACACCTTCTCCCACATCCCGGGCAAGGTGGCCGGTGGCGACACCGGGGACGTGGCCTGCGACCACTACCACCGCGTCCCCGAGGACATCGCCCTGATCAAGGAGGTGGGGGCGGGCGCGTACCGCTTCTCGCTCGCCTGGCCGCGGATCGTCCCCGGCGGCGACGGCCCGGTCAACGAAGCCGGTCTCGACTTCTACGACCGGCTGGTGGACGGGCTGCTGGACGCCGGGATCACGCCGTTCGCCACGCTCTACCACTGGGACCTTCCGCAGGCGCTCCAGGACCGGGGCGGCTGGACGGTCCGCGAGACCGCGGAGCACTTCGCCGCGTACACCTCGGTCGTCGTGGACCGCCTCGGGGACCGGGTCAAGGACTGGGCGACGCTCAACGAGCCGCTCTGCTCGGCGTGGATCGGACACCTCGAAGGCACGATGGCTCCGGGTCTCACCGACCTGACCGCCGCCGTCCGCGCCTCGTACCACCTGCACCTGGGCCACGGCCTCGCGGTGCGGGCGATCCGGGCCGCGTCCCCGGACGCCCGCGTCGGCATCGTCAACAACCTCAGCCCGGTCGAGGCGGCCACCGACCGCGAGGCGGACCGTGCCGCCGCGGTGCGCGGGGACGGCCACATCAACCGCTGGTGGCTCGACCCGATCCTGGGGCGCGGCTACCCGCAGGACATGGTCGACCTGTACGGAGTCGAACTCCCGGTCCAGGACGGCGACATGGAGATCATCTCGGCGCCGCTCGACTGGATGGGCGTGAACTACTACTTCCGCCAGGTCGTCACCGCCGACGCGACCGGCCCCGTCCCGCACGCCAAGCAGGTCTACCTGCCCGGCTCCCGCCACACCCACATGGACTGGGAGGTCCACGCACAGGGCCTGGAGCAGCTCCTCCTGCGCCTGACCGAGGAGTACGGCGTCCAGCGCCTCTACGTCACCGAGAACGGCGCCGCGTACCAGGACGTCGTCCTCGCCGACGGTTCGGTGCACGACCCGGAGCGGACCCAGTACCTGGAGGAGCACCTCGCCGCCTGCGCCCGCGCCGTCCGCAAGGGCGCGCCGCTCGCCGGCTACTTCGCCTGGTCCCTGCTGGACAACTTCGAGTGGGCGTACGGCTACGACAAGCGGTTCGGCCTCGTCCACGTCGACTACGCGACGCAGCGCCGCACCGTCAAGAGCAGCGGCCGGCGGTACGCCGAACTGGCCCGCGAAGCGGCGGCGGGCCGCTCACGCAAGGCCGCCTGACCTCACCACGAGGGCGCAGGGGCCACCCCAGCAGCCTCCGGCCGCGACGGACGACCGTCGCCGCCGGAGGTTTCGCGTCTCGCGCTTCCCGATCCGCGCTTCCCGGTCCGCACCTCTCGGTCCGCGCCTCTCGGTCCGCGCCGCGTTCGGCCAAGGATTCGAAAAGTTCGATTGCGGTTGCCCGATCCTCGGCGCGGAACCTCCTCCACGTGATTGATTGCCCTGTACAGCTACTGCGGCAACGCCGAGTTGAGGGGGCGCATCGTGAGGACGAAGGACGTGAACGGCCGTGCGACAGGCTGGCGGTACCGCGCAGTCGCGGTGGCGTGCTGTCTGACCTTGTCAGGTGCGGGCGCGTGTTCGTCGGGGCCCCAGCACAGCACCCGGGCGAGCATCCAGGTGGACCGGGCGGAATCCCTGGCGGACGGCGCGGTACGTGTCCGGGTCTCGGGCCTGCGTCCAAACGAGGAGGTCACCCTCACCGCAGGCGCGGCGGACTATCGGGGCGCCCCATGGGCGAGCCAGGCCGTCGTCACCGCGGACGATGCCGGAACCGTGGACCTGAACCGTGCACGATCGCGTTCGGGAACCTACCGCGGCGTGGACGGCATGGGCCTGTTCTGGTCCATGACGCCCCAGCAGAAGGGCGCGGGGAAGGAGACGTTCGCCTCCAAGCCACCGGAACAGCAGGCGTCCTTCAAAGTGACGCTCGCCGTGAAGGCCGGCGGCAAGCGGATCGCGACACGTTCGCTGACGCGCACGTGGATGAGCGAGGGCACGACCTACCAGGCCCTGAGGGGGGACAGGAACGGCCTGTACGGGGCCCTGTACCTCCCGGCGCCGCACTCGCCACGACGTGCACCGGTGCTGACCATCGGCGGCTCGGAGGGCGGCACCAGCAACCGGCTTGCCGCCGCGTTGCTCGCCTCCCACGGGCACCCCGTCCTCGCTCTCTGCTACTTCGGCTGCCCGGGGCGTCCGGAGAGCCTGGAGAACATCAAGCTGGAGTACTTCGCCACGGCCGCCCGGTTCCTGGACCGGCAGTACGGAACGAAGAGTGCCAAGCCTGCCGTGATCGGAGTCTCCCGCGGGACGGAGGCAGCCCAACTTCTCGCCCACGCCTACCCCGGGCTCGTCGGCGATGTCGTCCTCTACGCCCCGTCCCGGAACACCACGCCGGGCTTCCCCCACGGCATCGCATGGACCCGGAACGACAAGCCGGTCGACCTCACCCCGATCCCGCTCGACGACGTGAAGGGCAGCGTTCTGGCGATCGCGGGTGATGACGACCGGCTCTGGCAGTCGGCCGATGCCGCCCGCAGCATCGGAGACGATCAGTCGGGCCCGGGCAGCCGGCGCGAGGCCCTGGTCTACAAGAAGGCGGGCCACGCCATCGGCTGGTACCCGTACAGCCCCTCGGCGCGTTACGCGATGAACCGGATGTCGAACAGGTACATGGATCTCGGCGGGACATCGGCCGGGAACGCCCACGCGCAGGCCGACGGCTGGCCCCGCGTGCTCAGGCTTCTCGGTGAGTGAGCCGGCATCAGGGAGAACCCGACCGCCCTGCGCCGCGGCCGCGGGCTCGTGTCCACGGCGCTCACTCTGCGCGAGCGGTCCCGCCGGTCGCCGACGGCCAGTTGGCCAGCAGGAAGTGCAACGCCTCGACGGCACGCTCCCACGACGCCTGCACCGGACGCGGCGCACCGAATCCGCCGTCCGCCTCAAGTGCGGTGAACCCGTGGAACGTGCTGCGCAGCAGCCGTACCGCGTCCGTGAGATCGGGTTCGGTCAGGCCGTAGGCGCGCAGCATCGACGAAGTGGTCGCGATGGTCCGGTGGTACGCGGGCGCAGCGGCGACGACGGCGGGATCGACTCGCATCCGCGTCGCCTCGTACCGGCCCGGGCACTCCAGCGCGAAGGACCGGTAGGCGTCGGCGAAGGCGATGAGGGCGTCCCGGCCGGCCCGGCCGGCCACGGCGGCCTCGATCCGGTCGATGAACTCCCCCGCGGCCAGCAGCGCGACCCGGGTACGCAGGTCCTGGAGGTTCTTGACGTGTGAGTACAGGCTGGCGTCCTTGACGCCGAAGCCTCGGGCCAGCGCGGAAATGGTGACCTTGTCGAAGCCGATCGAGTCCGCCAGGTCGGCGGCCGCCGCGACGACGCGGTCCGTCGTGAGCCCCGCGCGTACCATCCCCACCCCATCGCCGTACTGCCTGGACCCCTTGGCTTTCTCCGGAATATACACAGGTGGGCGCCCGGTCGGGAAAGTCGGCGGCCCGCGGTGGCCACGGATTGCCGTGGGCACCGCGGGCTATTGCGCCGCGCCGACAGCGGGGAGTGGGACGACGCGGGCAATTCCGAAGGAGAGCGCTCTCCTCGGCAGGCAGGGTGCGGCCATCGAGAAGAGCGCTCCGGGTCAGGGGAGTTCGTAGTTCGCGTCGAGTGCGGCGCCGCGGTCCGTGTTCGCCTGGTCGTACCCGCGGGCGTCGCACTGGAGGCCACCGATGACGCAGTGGTCGACCAGGGCATCGAGCGTGGCGTCGTCCCAGGCGCTGAAGAAGTCGCAGTGGAAGCTGTGGCCGGTCCCGCTGGCGAACTGCTCGGCCGTCCGCATCGGACTGCCGACGACGAACCGAAGCCCCTTCGGGAAGGGCCGCACGCCGGTGACCGGCAGGTTCGCCATGATGCAGCCGTCGCCGTCCGGGTCGCCACCGAAGGGAACCGGGGCGGCGGCCGCCATCACATGCCCCTGCATCGCATGCGTCACGGCGCGGGCCGTTCGGCGGCGCGGGGAGCGGCGCCGGCCGGGCCCGCGTCCGCGATCGCGTTGAACCCCGTGCCCACGAGGGCCAGGGAGGCGGCGAAGGCCGGCAGGGACACCAGCCTTGTCTTGCGGAGCACTGCCGGACGGGGTCTCTCCGAGCGTGGTCTTGTCGTCATGCGGACCTCCATGCCGCTCTGCGTCCGCACACATCGGATGTGCGGCGTGGGGAGAAGGAGTTGGATGGTGCACCGCGGAGAGACCCCTCGTGGCGGTGGCCGGAAGAAGGTGGGAGAGCGCTCTCCAACGCATGGTCAGTGTTGCGCTGCCGCTCAAGAAGTGTCAAGAGTTGGTGAACTACGGCAGCAGAGACCTCCGTTGCGTTCGGACGCGGAAGACAGCCGGCAGCCGACGGGCCTGCGGATTCGCGGCTGACGGCCAGGGCGATGGCGAGGACGGGACAGCTACCGCACCCCGACCCGATGTCAGCCGTACACGGGGACGGACGCCTGATGGGCGAGGCGGGCGTCCGCGACCTCAGCGATCCGGCCGAGGACGTCGTCGAGCGCCGGGAACTCCTCCCACGGCCCCCTCCCACCCACCTGCACCGGATGAGCGACGCCGAACTCCTCCGGGCCGGGGACGCGTGTGTTCTTCCAGATCTTGTCGGCCGCACTGACCAACAGGTCCTCGACGCCCACCGCAGGATGCGTCCGGTCCGCGTGGGTGCCGGCGAGGCGCGCCGGAGCGAAATCGATGTCGTGGGCCGGCAGCAGTTCCCGGCCTCCCTCCAAGCGTGCGGAGCCAGGACGGTCGGCGGGTCGCGGAAGCACAGCGGCCCTCTGCCCGCCCGCACGGGCGGATCCGGTCCGGTGCGTAACGGGCCGGGTGCCCCGGGTGCCATCCGGCCGTTGAACAGGCCGTCCTCCCGTCCCGTATCCATACTGGACATCGCAGCCTCCCGGCGCCCCGCCCCGCCCGGCTTCCCGGCCTGCGGGCCGGTCCCCGGCCTTCCCGACAGATTGCAGGAGCAGACAGATGAGCGGCACTGCCCAGATCGGCGTCACCGGACTCGCGGTGATGGGCCGCAACCTGGCCCGCAACTTCGCCCGCAACGGCTACACGGTCGCCGTGCACAACCGCACGACAGCGAAGACGGACGCCCTGGTCGAGGAGTTCGGCGACGAGGGGGCCTTCGTGGCCGCGCGCACGCCCGAGGAGTTCGTCGCGGCACTGGAACGGCCGCGCCGCCTGGTCGTCATGGTGAAGGCGGGCGAGCCGACGGACGCGGTCATCCAGGAGTTCGCCCCGCTGCTGGACGAGGGCGACGTCATCATCGACGGCGGCAACGCGCACTTCGAGGACACCCGGCACCGCGAGAAGGAGCTGCGCGGACGCGGGATCCACTTCGTCGGCGCCGGCATCTCGGGCGGCGAGGAGGGCGCGCTGAACGGCCCCAGCATCATGCCGGGCGGTTCGGCCGAGTCGTACGCGTCGCTGGGGCCGATGCTGGAGAAGATCGCGGCGAAGGCGAAGGACGGTACGCCCTGCACCACGCACATCGGGCCCGACGGCGCCGGCCACTTCGTGAAGATGGTGCACAACGGCATCGAGTACGCGGACATGCAGCTCATCGGCGAGGCGTACCAACTGCTGCGCGACGTGGCCGGATACTCCCCCGCGCAGATCGCTGACATCTTCCGCACGTGGAACACCGGGCGTCTGGACTCCTACCTCATCGAGATCACCGCGGACGTGCTGTCGCACGTCGACGCGGCGACCGGCAAGCCCTTCGTGGACATCGTGCTCGACCGGGCCGAGCAGAAGGGCACCGGCCGCTGGACCGTGCAGATCGCCCTCGACCTGGGCGTTCCCGTCTCCGGCATCGCCGAGGCCGTCTTCGCCCGCTCGGTCTCCGGCCACGCCGACCTCCGAGACGCCTCACACCACCTCGCCGGACCGACCGCCCGCAAGCTCGCCGAGGACGAGGCGGCGGCCTTCGCCGACCGGGTCGAGCAGGCCCTCTACGCCTCGAAGATCGTCGCCTACACCCAGGGCTTCCACGAGATGGCGGCCGGCAGCGAGCAGTACGACTGGAACATCGACCTCGGCAAGGTCGCCTCCATCTGGCGCGGCGGATGCATCATCCGGGCCGCCTTCCTCGACCGCATCACCAGCGCCTACGAGGCACAGCCCGACATGCCGAGCCTCCTCTCCGACAAGAGCTTCGCCGAAGAGATCGCCGCCGCACAGGACGACTGGCGCACCGTGATCACCACCGCCGTCACCGAGGGCGTCCCCACCCCCGCCTTCGCCGCCACCCTCGCCTACTACGACTCCCTGCGCGCCACGCGCCTTCCCGCCGCCCTCACCCAGGGCCAGCGCGACTACTTCGGCGCACACACCTACCACCGCACCGACCGCGAAGGCACCTTCCACACCCTCTGGGGCGACGACAAGAGCGAAGTCGAGAGCTGACCGAACACCTGGTGGGCCGTTTCGCTCCGGCCGGCTGATGGCATGCAGGCCACAACTCGCCGCCGCGCCCGGGCGGGCGGCCTTCCGGTCATGGCCCCTTCACAGCGTCAGCCGACGCGCCACCGGGGGCCTGCCGCGGCCTTCCCGGCAACTCCAGCGACGGCTCCTCCAGAAGGCCTTCTCGGCCGCACGACGCCCACGCCCGCCCCTGCGAAGCCCCGGCACCGCGCTGACCTGTCGTCGCCCAACGCGCCGGCGTCCCTGTGGTCCTTCGCCCTGGTTGCAGGGCTTCTCGTCCGAGGCGGTGGCGGCTGGCGTCGGGGGCCGCTCACCAACCCCCTGAACCCGAAGACGGGCGCCTTCCACGTCGCCGTCCTGCCTCAGTTCATCCCCGCGGGCACCGGTCACTTCACCATGGGTCTCCTGCTCGCCACGGTGCACATCAACGGATGATCCGAAGGTCAGGGGCCCACTACCTGCTCAGCACCGGACCCAGATCAGAGCGACGCGACGTGGAGTGCGGCCCGGCAGGCGACGACAAGCAGAGCATCAGGCTCACCGCGAAGATCCTGAGTCTCAAGCGGTCACGGATTCCTGTGGGTTGGCAGCTGCTCCACAAGCTTCGGTCACTGGCCACGCCACGGGAACCCAGGAGCACTCTCGGCGCGGTGCACACACTTTCGTCAGATTTTCTTCACGTGATGCTCACAGATTTCGGTATGCTTCAGCCGCTCCATCCGCACCTTTGAGGGGGGAATCCTCATGAACGCCCGTCACGCCATAGCCACCGCCGCAGCTGCCGCTTCGGCCATCTCGCTCGGGCTCACGGCTGCCGCTCCCGCACAGGCCGCCGAGTACTCCTCAGCCCTGAAGATCCGGGGCGTGCAGTACGACGCCCCGGGCAGCGACTCCAACAAGTGCTCGGGCGGCAACACCAAGAACGAGTACCTGACGATCAAGAACTACTCGCGCACGGCGACCGTCAACCTGAAGGGCTACGTCGTCAGGGACGCGGTCGGCAACAAGTTCACCTTCAAGTCGTCCCACTACCTGCAGCCCGGCGACTACGTCAGCCTGCGCGGCGCACACGGAACCGACTCCGACGCCAAGAACGTCGTCTACCGCCAGAACTGCAACTTCATCTGGAACAACGACAAGGACACCATCTACCTGTACAAGCCGACCGGTTCCCGCGCCGATGTTCACGCGTACAGCAAGAAGGCCAACGACCGCGACGGCAACGGCTACATCACATACCACGGCTGAGCAACCGAAATCCGGCGTCATGGGGTTCGATCACCTGTCCACATCGAGAGTCTCGACGTGACTTCCCGACCGGCCTCCACGATCGCGGATGAGCGCAGAAGCCGCGCCGGGGGCTGCAAGCGGAATGGTGCCGACTCGGCGTGGACAACCTCCGCTCCACATCAATAGCCGGTGAAGCCCCCAGCGCGGAAGTCGCCCCGGACGATTTCAGGACTGTCCGGGGCGATCATGCGACGGTGCCCTCCTCGGGTCGCTGCACCCGGCAGAGGCGCGGATCGGCGTGGTGGGCTGCAGAATGCCGAACGGGAAGGGGCGCGACCGTCCTTGCCAGTGGGTAACGGCTGGTGTGTGGGTGTCCGCACTGTTGGTGCAGGTACACGCCCTCGCGCGGCTGGGGTCCGATGCGCCCGCCCGGACGGCGGTCTGACGCCGGGACGCGGAAAACCCGGAGGAACAGACATCCGCTCGGTGCTACGGTCGGGCCCCATGCGCTGGCTTCCCGAAGATTTCGTCCACCCCGTCCTGGTACCGCTGCCGGGCGGCGACCACCACCTGAGGCCGATCCGGGAGGCGGACACGGCACTCGACTATCCGGCCGTGATGGGCTCTCGCGAGCGGTTGTGGGCCATGTTCGGTCCGGCCTGGGGCTGGCCCGCAGCCACGATGACCTACGAGGCCGACCAGGCGGACCTGCTGCGGCACGAGAAGGAGATCGCCGCCCACCAGTCCTTCAACTACGCGCTGTTCGACGCGGCGGAGACGGCCCTGCTCGGCTGTGTCTACATCGACCCGCCGGAGAAGTCCGGCGCCGACGGCGAGATCTGCTGGTGGGTGGTGGACGAACTGGTGGGCAGCGAGGTCGAACAGGCGCTGGACGCCCTGGTGCCGCAGTGGATCGCCGCCGACTGGCCGTTCGAGCAGCCGCGATTCCTCGGGCGCGAGACCTCCTGGCCGGACTGGCTCGCGCTGCCGGCGCACCCTGACGCGTAACCCCCTTACGCCACAGGGTGCGGCATCCCCGATCTCGCCGTCAGCCGATCCGCTTGAGCAGTTCGTCGGCGAGCGGGCCGGACGAGGCCGGGTTCTGACCGGTGACGAGGTTACGGTCGACGACCACGTGCGGGGCCCACGGCTCGCCTTCCTGGAAGTCGGTGCCGATCTCCACAAGACGGTCCTGGAGCAGCCACTTGGCCTTGTCAGCGAAGCCGGCCTGGCTCTCCTCGGTGTTGGTGAAGCCGGTGAGCCGGTAGCCGGAGAAGGCGTTGGTGCCGTCGTCCTTCTTGGCTGCGAGTACGGCGGCCGGGGCGTGGCAGACGATGCCGAGCGGCATCCCCGAGTCCAGTGCCCGGGTCAGCAGGCGGCCGGAGTCGGCATTGACCGCCAGGTCCTCCATCGGGCCGTGTCCGCCCGGGTAGAAGACCGCCGCGTAGTCCGCGGGGTCCACGTCCTCGACCTTCAGCGGGTGCCCGAGTTCGGCCATGCCGGCGACGGCGGCCGCCATTTTGTCGGCGTTCTCCTGGCCGTCGTTGAACTCGGGGGCCAGGCTGCCGCGGTCCACGGTCGGCACCACTCCACCGGGCGTGGCGACGGTGATCTCGTGTCCGGCGGCCCGGAACCTCTCGTACGGGGCGATGACCTCCTCCGCCCAGAAACCGGTCGGGTGCACGGTTCCGTCGGCGAGGGTCCAGTGGTCGGATCCGGTCACGACGAAAAGGATCTTTGCCATGTCACGTCCTTCGGTGGGCCGGGAGCCCTGCTCCCGGGAGGGTGTGCGGCCCGGCGGTCCCGGATCCGGGACCGCCGTCGCGCCGATGTGTCCGACGGTACGGCCGCCTACCCACCTGGCTCCCGCAGAATCGCGGGCGGGAGCGACGGGGAATCACATGGGATGACGGGAATGGCGCAGACGGCTGCCGCCGGGCCGGCGCCCAGCTGCCCCGTACACCGGATCAGGAGGCGATCCGGGCACGCAACGCCGCGCAGAACCAGTCCAGTTCGGGCGACAGCGGTTCCGGTGCCGGCCAGCGGTTGACCACGGCGAGCAGATGGAGGTAGCGCTCCCTTCGTGGATCGTTGACGGTGTCGAGGCGGGCGAGCAGCCGCTGCCGGAGAGCGGCGTCGTCCGGCCGGCCGCACCGTTGCGCGTAGACGGCCGTGACCGCGTCGACGACGGGGCCGGCCTGTGGGGATCCCGGGTCGATGCCCGCGGCGCGCGCCGGGGCGGTGTGGTCGCGGATCACCGCCTCCGGGTCGGGCCGGGGGACTCCGGCGGCGTGCGCGGGCCGGTCTTCCGCGTGATGCGCTGTCGTACGGCGCATGGCGTCACGGAATCCGGGGTCCTGGCACAGTTCGGCGAGTTCGAGCCACGCCTCCGTCTCCTCCTCGGCGGGGTTGTCGGACAGATGCGGCGTCATCGATGTCGCGACGCCCGCCAGTCCCGTCCCGGTCGCCGGGCTGTTGAGCACCTCGTCCAGGAACTCTTGTGTGAGGGCCCGTCGTTCGTCCTCGGTGAGTGCGGCCAGTCGGTGCATGAGTTCCATCTCCTCAGGGGTCGCATCGCGGCGGACGGCGGCCATGAGCACCGCACGCCGCGCGGTCAGCACCCGGATCTGTACCGCGAGCGCCTCCGCGTGTGCTGCGGCGAGCTCGGCCGGCGGGGTGTCCCGGTCCAGGGCCTCGCGAATGGTGGGCAGTCCGAGCCCGAGCGCGCGCAGTGTCCGCACCAGACGCAGACGTGCCACGGCTTCGGGGCCGTAGTGGCGGTAGCCGGCCGGGGTGCGGCCGGCGGGCGGCACGATCCCGCGGTCCGAGTACGCGCGCACGGCCTTGACCGTGAGCCCGGTCCGCCGTGCCAGCTCGCCGATCGTGAGATGCGTGTCGCCTTCGCCGTTCATGCGCCCACTCTCCCGTCTCCCCCGGGGGGAGACTCAAGTCGCTCTTCCGGCCGTTCCGGCAGTACGTCACCGGCCCCGGGCACCGTCCGGTGCCGCGGGCGCACGGGGTCGCCCGGTCGGGTGCCCCGGGGTGCGGCGGGGCCCGGGATGTGGGTAAGTGACAGCGGGGCCCTGTCCCGCCGCACCCGGGACCGGGACCGTGCAGCGCCGCGTCGTACCGCCGAGCCAGCCCATGGAGCCGCCGTATGCCCGAGATCACCGAGCAACCGGCCCCGGCGCAGCCGGTCGTCGCGCCGCTGACCAGTGCGGCCCTGATCCTGGTCGCCACGATCGAGCCCGGTGGTGAGCCCGCCGTCCGGGAGGCGCTGCCGGATCTGGCGGCGTTCGCCCGCTCCATCGGGTTCCGCTACCCGGATGCGGGGCTGGTCTGTGTGACCGGGTTCGGCTCCGACGCCTGGGACCGGTTGTTCTCGGGTCCGCGGCCCGCCTCGCTGCACCCCTTCCAGGAGTTGCACGGCGCCCGCCATCACGCCCCGGCCACCCCGGGCGACCTGCTGTTCCACATCCGGGCCGAGCGGATGGACGTGTGCTGGGAGTGGGCCACGCAGCTGCTGGACCGGCTGGGCGGGGCCGTGAAGGTCGTCGACGAGACGCAGGGATTCCGCTACCTCGACCACCGGGACCTGCTCGGGTTCGTCGACGGCACCGAGAACCCGGTGGGCGACGACGCACGGTCGGCGGCGCTGGTGGGGGACGAGGACCCGGATTTCGCCGGCGGCAGCTACGTCATCGTCCAGAAGTACCTGCACGACCTGGCCTCGTGGAACGCCCTGTCGACCGAGGAGCAGGAGCGGGTGATCGGACGGACCAAGTTCACCGACATCGAACTCGCCGACGACGTCAAACCCGCCGACTCCCATGTCGCGCTGAACACCATCACCGACCCGGACGGCACGGAGCGCGACATCCTGCGCGCCAACATGCCGTTCGGCAGCTTCGGACAGGGCGAGTTCGGTACGTACTTCATCGGGTTCGCCGCCGACCCGGACGTCACCGAGCGGATGCTGCGCAACATGTTCCTCGGTGACCCGCCAGGCGCCCACGACCGCATCCTCGACTTCTCGACCGCGGTCACCGGCACGCTGTTCCACGCCCCCGGCGCCGACTTCCTCGACGCCCCTCCGCCGTCGCCCGCCTCCGCCGAGGCCGCGCCCCAGCCCGAACCGGCGTCCGCGCCGGTGGCGAGGGCCGTGGTCACACCGATGGACCGGGACGGTTCGCTGCGCATCGGCAGCCTGCAAGAAAGCGCCCAGAGATGAACAACCTCCATCGCGAACTCGCCCCTGTCACCCAGGCCGCCTGGGACCAGATCGAAGAGGAGGCCCGGCGCACCTTCAGCCGCCATCTGGCCGGCCGCCGCGTCGTCGACGTCAGCGGGCCGGAGGGCCCGCGGCTGGCAGCGGTCGGCGACGGCCATCTGCGCGACATCGATCCGCCCACCCCCGACGTCATCGCCCGTGCCCGTACGTCGATGCCGGTCATCGAGTGGCGGGTGCCGTTCACGGTGACACGGGCAGCCGTCGACGATGTCGAGCGCGGCTCGGACGACAGTGACTGGCAGCCCGTCAAGGACGCGGCCCGGACCTGTGCGTTCGCCGAGGACATGGCCATCATCGACGGCTACGCCGCGGCCGGGATCGCCGGTCTGCGCGACGGCTCCTCGCACACCGCGCTGCCGTTGCCCGCCGATGCGCGCGACTATCCCGCCACGGTCAGCCAGGCACTGACCCGGCTGCGTCTGGCCGGTGTGGACGGACCGTACCGGCTCCTGCTGGGCGCGGACGCGTTCACGGAGGCCACCGAGACGTCCGACCACGGCTATCCCGTCTCCACGCACCTGGCCCGGCTGCTGGACGACCAGATCCTCTGGGCGCCGGCCGTCGCGGGCGGGGTGCTGCTGTCCACCCGGGGCGGCGACTTCGAGCTGTGCCTGGGAGAGGACCTGTCCATCGGCTACCAGGACCATGACGCGACGGACATCCGGCTGTACTTCCAGCAGTCGTTCACCTTCCGGATGCTGACACCGGAGGCCGTGGTCCCGATCATCGCCTGACCGGCGGACGCGTACGGATCCGGACGGCCCCGGCACGCCCGGCTGTTCCTCGCCGGGCACCGTCCGCCTCCCCGTCCGGGCCGGAGGTGGTCCGTACGGTTCACCGGCCGCTGTGACCACGGCCTGCACCGATGTCGTCCGGTTGGACGGAGACTGTGGGGCCCCCAATGACCGCACCTGATTCCATGAGCCCTCCCCCGTCGCCGTCCGCCCCGCCCTCCTCCGCGCGTGTCGCGGCCGCGGTCCGCCACGCCGTCGCGGCCGGCCTGCTCGGCGAGTCGAGCCCGGTCGCCGGATTCGTCGACACGGACGGCGTACGGGAGTCGGTGGCCGCGCTCCAGGAGGCGTTCGCGGGAGCGCCCGGTGTGCTGCACACCTTCGCCGCGAAGGCCGCGTCGCTCGTGCCGGTGCTGCGGCTGCTCGCGAAGTGCGGCATGGGCTGCGAGGTCGCGAGCCCGGGTGAACTGCGCATCGCGCTCGACGCCGGCTTCGCACCGTCGAAGATCGTCATCGACTCCCCCGTCAAGACGCGTGACGAGATCCGGCGGGCACTGGCGCTCGGCGTGGCGCTCAACGCCGACAACCTCGACGAGGTGGACCGGATCGCTGCGCTGCGGCCTTCGGACGCGGTGTCCGCCATCGGACTCCGGGTCAATCCCCAGGTCGGCGGCGGGTCCATCGGTGCGATGAGCACGGCCACGGCCACCTCCAAGTTCGGAGTGGCTCTGCGCGATCCCGGCGCGCGCGAACGCGTCATGGAGGCGTTCGCGGCCCGCCCCTGGCTGAGCCGGCTGCACGCCCATGTCGGCTCGCAGGGCTGTTCCCTGGAGCTGATCGTGGCAGGCATCGGCGAGACGTACCGGCTGGCCGAGGACATCAACGACCGGCTCGGGCGCCCGCAGATCACCTGCCTCGACATCGGCGGCGGTCTTCCCGTCAACTTCGCCGACGACACGGTCCGCCCCACCTTCGCCGCGTACGCGAACGCGCTGCGCGGCGCGGTGCCGGGGCTGTTCGACGGGCGGTACGGACTCGTCACCGAGTTCGGCCGGTCGCTGATGGCCAAGAACGGCTTCATCTGCGCGCTCGTGGAGTACACGAAGGACGCCGGGGGCCGGCGGATCGCGCTCACCCACGCGGGCGCGCAGACCGCCACCCGTACCGTCTTCATGCCGGACGCCTGGCCGCTGCGGGTGGGCGCGTTCGACTCCGACGGGCTCCCGAAGGCCGGTCCGGCGCTCGTCCAGGACATCGCGGGTCCGTGCTGCTTCGCCGGGGACGTCGTCGCACCGTCCCGGGAGCTGCCCGAACTTCGGGCCGGCGACTACGTGGTGCTGTACGACACCGGCGCGTACTACTTCTCCACGCCATGGGCCTACAACAGCCTGCCGCGGCCCGCGGTGTACGGATTCGGCACGGCGGCCGACGCGGGACAGGACGGCCTCGCCGTCCGCTTCGCTCCGGTGCGTGACGCCCAGTCGCTGGACTCGATCGCCGCGGAGAGCGGGCTCGCGCACGCCGACTCCCTGCTGGAGCCGGACGCCTGAGCCCCGTACTCCCCTTCCCCTTATTTAGTAGCCATGTAGATAGTAGCCATGTACGGTATTGCCATGAGCAACGCACCTGCGGGTCCGACCCCCGGCTTCCTGGTCTGGCGACTTTCGATGAAATGGCGGGTGGCCATCGACCGGGGGCTGGCGCCGCTCGGGCTGACCCACGCGCAGTACTCCCTGCTCGGGTCCCTGTCGGGGATGCAGCATGCGGGGCTGCGGCCGAGCCAGCGGGCACTCGCGGACCACACCGGCCTCGAAGCGCTCTACGTCTCGAAACTGGCCCGCGGTCTGGAGGCCGCCGGGTTCGTCGAACGGGCCGCCGACCCGGCCGACACCAGGGCGGTCCGCCTGTCGCTCACCGCCGAGGGCCTCGCGGTCACCGGTCGCGCAATCGAGGTGGTGCGGCGGCTCGTCGACGGCCTGCTCGCTCCGCTGGGCGGCCTGGACGGCCCGGACACCGAGGCGTTCACCCGGACGCTGACGGCACTGCTCGACGTGCCGGTTCCCGTAGTCACCGGACCTTCCACCGAGGAGTCATCATGACCACCGCACCGACCGTCAACGGCCAGGTCATCGGCCAGGCCCACTACGCCACGCGCGCCGTTCTCGAAGGCCTGCTGGCCCCCACGGGCACCACCTTCCACCAGTCCGTCGCCCTGAACGCCACGGCGGACGGCGGCGGGAGCATCGAGCGCCCAGGGCTCGTCGACCGCATGACGTCCACGCTGAAGATCGACGCCACGGCCGCGGAGACCGTCCTGACCGGCCTGATCGCGCAGGGGCTGCTGGCGGAGGAGCCGGGAGACCCGGCACGGCTGTCCATGACGGCCGCGGGCAGCGAGTTGCACCGAGCACACCGGGCCGCCCTCTCCGAGGTAACCGCCCGGCTGTACGCGGACCTGCCGGACGAGGACCTGGCGACGGCGGGCCGGGTCCTGACCGAGGTCACGGCACGGGCCAACGCGGTGCTGGCCGGGCGCTGAGCCGAAGGGCGGCAGCGGCGGGCCCATCGGTGCCGGGCCCGGACGGGGCGCCATTGCCGGTACCGCTGCCGGTGCCGATACCGGTGGCCGTCAGCCGACCGGTGAAGGCTCCGGCTCGGGCGCCGGCACCGGCTCCGGGTTCGGCGCGGGCGGCTGCGGGATCGGGTCCGGAGCCGGGCCCGGCGGCGTGGGCACGGGCGGCGTAGGTCCCGGGCCGGGCGGAACCGGTGTCGGCTCCGGCAGCGGCTGGGGCGGCCCCGGAATCGGTCCGGGGGTGGGCGCCGGCGGAACCGGATCGGGGTACGGGTGGGTCATCTCGGGCCTCCGAACGGTCGGGGTGGATCTCCTCCACCGTCTCCCGGAGCGGCTGCCCGCGCCCGGCGAGTCCACACGTACGGGCTGCGGATGCACCGGCCGGCTCACGGTCCCCCGTCCGGCCGTCCGCACACGCGATCGTCAGCGCACGGCCGCGACCGCCGCGGCGTCCAGCCCGGCGCGGGGGCTGGACAGGACCGGGATCCGGGTGACCGAACGGGTGACCGCGCCGGCCATCGAGACCTGGGCCAGCACGATCACATCGGCGTCCGTCACGGCGTCGGCCGCCGCCGCCACGAGATCCAGGTAGCCGTCGTGATCACCGGCCTCGAAGCGCTCCCAAGCGCCGTCGACCAGAACGGTGCGCACCTCCAGCTCCCGCTGCCCCGCCCGCTCCGCCTCCTCGGCGATCAGCGCGCGGGTCGGTTCCAGGGTGGCGTGGTGCGCCGCCAGGACGGTGACCCTCCGCGCGCGGACGGCGGCAGCCGCCATCGGCCGGTCGATGCGCAGGACCGGGACACCGATCCGCGCCCCGATGGTCTCGGCGACCCCGCCGATCGTCGAACAGGTGCAGAGCACCGCGGTGGCCCCGTCGGCGACCGCACTGTTCACCAGTGCCTCGACATCCCCCGCCACCGCCGCCGGACCCAGCACGCCCGCCCGGTCGAGCAGGTCCTCGTACACGAGGTGGCGCACGGCGAGGCCGGGGTGGTGGGCGTCACGCAGGGCGTCGAAGACCGGGACGTGGACCGGGGAGGTATGCAGGAGTGCGAGGCTCATCCGCGTCACGCTACCGGCAGACCCGCCCGCACCCTTGAGGCGCCCACCAGGCGGAACAGCGGATCAGTAGAGCTCCGGACGGGCGGCGAGCTCCTTCTTGGCCCGCTCCACCAGCTCCGCCGGCGCCTCGGGGGCCTCGTCCGGGTGGCGCGACGCCCACTTGGCGGCGTACGGACAGAGCGGGACCACGGGGACGCCCTCGCGGGCGGCCATGGAGTAGAACTCCTTGACCAGGGCGCCGCCGATGCCCTTGCCCTCGTGCCCCTCCTCGACGACGGTGTGCACGGCGACGAGCGCCGCGGGCGCCCCGTCCAGCACGAAGTACACGATGACCCCGGCGGCCTCGCCGTCCACGTACGCGAGCAGCTTGCCCGCTGCCCGGTCGTCACGGATGTCGGGCCCGGCCTGTCCGGACTGCTCTGCCATGGCGGATGCTCCCTCGCTGCGTGAGGCGCTTCAGCGCGCCGCGGGGACGGCGTGCGGACTGCGCTCGGTGTCGGAACCCGGCACGGGCGCGGAGGCGTCGGCACCGAGCTCGACGATCCGGTTGCCCGCGTCGACATGGACGATACGCGGAATCAGCCCGCGCGCCTCGGCGTCGTCGACCTGTGCGTAGCTGATGAGAATGACCAGGTCGCCGGGGTGCACGAGATGGGCGGCGGCTCCGTTGATCCCGATCACACCGGAGCCGCGCTCGCCCTCGATGACATACGTCTCCAGCCGGGCACCGTTGTCGATGTCGACGATGTGCACGAGCTCGCCGGGCAGCAGGTCGGCGGCTTCCATCAGCGCGGCGTCGACCGTGACGGACCCGACGTAGTGCAGATCGGCCTGGGTCACGGTGGCGCGGTGGATCTTGGACTTGAACAGAGTGCGCAGCACTTTGGACTCCTCTAAGACGGCTCCCTGCCTGCTTTTTGCAGGTCAAGGGCGGCCTTGAGTTTACACCGACACCCCCGTTCGATGTTTGTGAGGAACATCGCTCCGGTCGGGCGAGACGGCTTGCCGCCAGGGCTCTCCCTTCGCACCGGGGCCTGTTGGAACGATCGCCCCGGAACGTGCGGGGACTCATGCTGACCGGTTGCCGACTTCCCTGATGGGTCATCAGAGATGCGGGAGGTCCCTCTGCACACACGGATGGCGTGCGCCCACGCCAAGGCGCGGCCAAGGCGCCGACGCCGGCGGGCTTGTCTGCCTTCCTGTCGGCTGCCAGGAAGGCAGCACTCTCCAGGTGCAGAAGCGCGGGCGGGCCTGCCCGTCCGTCCGCTGTAAAAGCGCTGATCGCGGGTGCGGGCTGTGCGGGACTCCGGGTATATGCGAGCCGAGCCTTGCCCCCGCTGTGTCAGCAGCGTGCGCCGGCTGTTGGGGCGCGCCGCGAACCAGGTGGGAGCATCGGTGCCCGACTCGCCGACGAGGAGGTGTTGCGGGCTGCGGGTCCCGTCCCGTCGCCGACGTCCGCGGCGGGCGCCGCGCATGCCCTCCGTGGCGGGACCGCACCCGAGCCTGAGGCCATCGACCTCGGCGCGGCCGCCCTGCCCGTCCCGCTCAGGAAGGCCGCGGCGGCCGTGCCGTGCGCGGTGGTGGTGATCCAGCTACTGCGTCGGCGTACGCGCGGCTGACAACCACTACGCTGAGCGCCTTCACACCTGGGAGGGTCCGGTTGGCACGGGGGAAGGCGCTCGGGCAGGACTTCCGGCGGCTGTGGGGTGCGTACGCGGTCAGTGCGGCGGGCAGCGCAGTAGGCATGGGGGCGCTGCCGCTGGTCGCCCTCCTGGTGCTGCACTGCTCGGCGTTCCAGGTCTCCCTGCTCGCCGCGATGTCCGCCGTGGCCAGCGCCGTCATCGCCCTGCCGCTCGGTGTCCGTATCGAGCACCGGTACAAGCGGCCGGTCATGATCACCGCCGATCTGGTCCGCTGCGCGGCGCTGGTGAGCATTCCGGTCGCCATGGCCTTCGACGGGCTCACGTTCACCCAGCTGTGTGCCGTCGGAATTCTCCAGACGGCCGCGTCCGTCGCGTTCGACGCGGCAAGCGGCGCGCACCTCAAGGCACTCGTCCCTCCCTCGCACCGGCTCCGCGCCAACAGCCTGCTGGAGACCACCAACTGGATCAGTGCCAGCGCCGGTCCGCCCGTCGGCGGGCTGCTGATCGGGGTGCTGGGCGCCGCCGCCACGATGGTGGCCGATGCGCTGTCGTTCCTCGGCTCGGCCCTCGGAATCCGTCGCATCCGACAACCCGAACCCGCGCCACCGGTGCGCGCGGCCACCTCGCACCCGGGCCGCGACATCGCGGCCGGCTGGCAGTACCTCCTGTGGCATCCAGGGCTACGGCCGCTGTTCTTCAACGCCCTGCTCTTCGGCGGCTCCGTCATGATGGCGTCTCCGCTGATGGCCGTCCTCATGCTGCGTGACCTCGGTCTGGAGGCGTGGCAGTACGGACTGGCCCTGGGCCTGCCGTGTCTGGGCGGTGTGCTCGGTTCACGGCTGACGCCGCTGCTCACCCGGCGGTTCGGACAGCGCCGCGTTCTGTTGCTTTCCGGAGTCCTGCGCACGCTCTGGCTGGTCCTGCTGCCGCTGACACCGTCCGGCGCCCTCGGCGTGTTCACCATCGTGGCCGCCGACTTCGGCCTGCTCTTCGCCGCCGGCATCTTCAATCCGTCGTACGCCACCTATCGGATGGCGGCCACGCCGGACGCGTTCATGTCCCGCGTCGGCACCTCCTGGTCGGTCGGCGCGAAGACCTCCCAGGCCGCCTTCATGATCGCCGGTGGCATCCTCGCCGGTGCGGCGGGCGTCCGCGGCGCCCTGCTCATCGCCGGACTGCTGTGCCTGGCGAGTGCGCTGCTCCTGCCCTGGCGGGTGGCGCGCACCTCCGCCGGGGCTGTGCCGGCTCCCGCGGCGGAAGCGGCGTCCGAAGCACATCGCACTTGACCCTCACGTGGCGTCAGGCCGCATAGTCGGTGCCGTGGAGGATCACTGGACCGTGGGACGCGTGGCCGAACTGGCCGGCGTGAGTGTCCGCACGCTGCATCACTACGACGCGATCGGGCTCGTCCGGCCGTCGGCACGGACCCCGGCCGGCTACCGGGCCTATGCGGCGGCCGACGTGGAACGGCTGCGCGAGGTACTGACCTACCGGCGGCTGGGCTTCGGGCTGCGGGAGATCGCGGAACTGGTCGGCGATCCGGCCACCGACGCCGTCGCGCACCTGCGCCGGCTGCGCGGTCTGCTGCTGGAGCGGCGTGATCGCGCCGACGCCATGGTGGCGGCCATCGACAGCGAACTCGAAGCCCGGGCGAAGGGACTGAAGGTGACACCGGAGGCACAGTTGGAGATGCTCGGTGCACGGCTGTACGACGCGATCGGCGGCGCCTACACCGCGACACGGCGTACCGATCCGCGGATCGCCGCACAGATCTGGGACGCGCTCGGGGACGCGCGGACGGTGCTGAACGTCGGGGCCGGCACCGGCTCCTACGAGCCGGCCGACCGTGACGTGACCGCGGTGGAACCCTCGGCGGTCATGCGGGACCAGCGGCCGTCCGGATCGGCGCCGTGCGTGGCCGCCGCCGCGGAGAGCCTGCCGTTCGAGGACGGCTCCTTCGACGTCGCGATGGCCGTCTCCACCGTCCACCACTGGGGCGACCCGATAGCGGGGCTGCGCGAGATGCGGCGCGTGGCCCGCCGCGTGGTGGTGCTCACGTTCGACACCGACGAGCCCGGATGGCAGGACCGGTTCTGGCTCACACGTGACTACCTCCCCGAGTTCGCCACCGTTCTCTCGGAGTTCCCCTCGCTGGCCGGGATGACCGGCGCGATCGGCGCCCGTGTCGAGCCCGTGCCCGTCCCGTGGGACTGCGCCGACGGGCTGTTCGAGGCGTACTGGCGCCGGCCGGGGGCGTATCTGGAGGACCATGTGCGGCGTGCGATGTCGGTGTGGACGAGGGTGGGGCCCGAGGCCGAGCAGCGGGCGGTACGCAGCCTCGGCGACGACCTCGAATCCGGGCGGTGGGCCGAGCGCAACAGCGGCCTCGTCGGCCTCGACGCGGCAGATCTGGGCCTGCGCCTGCTCATGGCCTGAGTCCCGGAGCCGCAGCCGAAGCGCCCGGGGTACGGGCCGGCTGTCTCAGAGCGCTGCTGCCAGCACGACGGCCGTCACCAGGGCGAATACGCCTCCCACCGCGGGGACGAGCACCCTGATGTGGCGCGGCACGAAGGACGGCGTGCGGGCGGTCGCGGAATCGGGCGCGTCCTCGGCGTAGTACACCGTCACGAACTCGCCCCTCTTCACGTCGAGTCGGGCCTGGCGTTCCTCGAAGGAGACGGTCCAGCCGCCGGTCGTACGAAATTCCAGCGTGTGATGGTGCTGGGTCTGCGGAACACCCTCGGGGTCCTGGATCTCCTCCGTACGCACCCCCGTGCACCGCGCCTCGGCCGTGAGGCCGTCCCAGGCGCTCCGCAGTCGCGGGCCCTGGAGCTGCTGGTCCAGGCTCCTGCCGAAGAACAGCGCGGCGCCCAGGGCGACGAAGAAGTAGACAACAGCGACAGCCATGACTCTCCAGGGACGATTCCGGTCCGGCACCCGCCCCTGCGACGGCCGGGCGCCGCGGCGCGCTCACCATGGTCCCCGGTGCGGATACGGCCGACAAGGGCCAGGACCGGCCGCGCGCGGCCCCGAAGTACGCCTCGTCGTGGAGAGATCGTACGGATTCCCTACGCGGGGGTAGGCCCGCACGGCCCTCTTGCTATACCTTCCGTCTAACAGCTTGCTAGACGTAGCGTCTAACAAGCCTGAGGCGGCGCCCGGCGGCCGTCGCTCTCATCGGGCAGACACGGGATGAGAGAAGAGTCCGGGCACCGTCGGGTCGATCTGTCTCGATTCAAGGAGCCGCACCATGGCAAGCAGCACCGTCCGGCCGGAGGACCAGGACCGGCTCGCCGGGGAGGACGTCGCCCGGCGCCTGCTCGACTCGGCCGCGAAGCTCTCGTACGACCCGGCCACCGAGGTGGACTGGAACACGCCCCTGGACACCGCGCACCACGGCGCGAGCCCGGAGTGGAGCACCCTCTACGGCACCGCGTACTGGCAGGAGTTGGCCGATGAGCAGCGCAAGGCACTGACGCGCCAGGAGGCGGCCTCCGTCGCCAGCACCGGCATCTGGTTCGAGATGATCCTCCAGCAGATGGTGCTGCGCGACATGTACGCCAAGGACCCCACGGACCCGCGTTTCCAGTGGGCGCTCACCGAGGTCGCCGACGAGTGCCGGCACTCCATCATGTTCGCGCGCGGCGCCGCGAAGCTGGGCGCACCCGCGTACCGGCCGCGCCGCCCGGTGGTCGAACTGGGCCGCGCCTTCAAGACACTTGCCTTCGGCGAGGCGGCGTACGCGGCGATCCTCGTGGCGGAGGAGGTGCTCGACGTGATGCAGCGGGACTGGATGCGGGACGAACGGGTCGCACCGTTCGTCCGGACGATCAACAACATCCATGTGGTGGAGGAGTCGCGGCACATGAAGTTCGCCCGCGACGAGACCCGCAGGCGTCTGCGCACGGCGGGACCGCTGCGCCGGCAGATCAACTCGCTCGTGGTCGCCATCGCCTCGTACTACATCGTCACCAGCATGGTGAACCGGGACGTCTACGCGAACGCGGGACTGGACGGCCCGCGCGCCCGCGCCGAAGCGAAGGCCAACGAGCACCACAAGTCCCTGATGCGTTCCAGCTGTTCGGGTCTGATGGAGTTCCTCGCCTCGGCCCGCCTCCTCACCAGGCCGGCCCTGTTCTTCTACAAGCGCGCCCACCTGATCTGACCCGAGTCCCCCGCGAGCGCGCCCCTCTCAACCGAGCCGTCCCCCGCAAGCGCGCCGCCCCGATCTGATCCGAGCCGAGAGCCCGAGCTGACGCGATGACCTACGCCATCACCCAGACCTGCTGCAGCGACGCCACCTGTGTCGCCGTGTGCCCCGTCAACTGCATCCATCCCACGCCCGAGGAGCAGGCCTTCGGCAGCACGGAGATGCTCTACGTCGACCCGGAGACCTGCATCGACTGCGGCGCCTGCGCGGACGCCTGCCCGGTCGACGCGATCTTCCCGGTGGACAGCCTCTTCGGAGCGCGGCAGGAGTACGCCGGCATCAACGCGGCGTACTACGCGGACCGGGAGCCGGAGCCGGCCGCCGGCCCGAACTTCCACGCCTGGGGCGAGCCGTCGTTCCCCCGCAGCCTGCCGTCCGACTTCGCCCCGATCCGGGTGGCCGTAGTCGGCACCGGCCCGGCCGGGATGTACGCCGCCGAGGACCTGCTGCTGCACACCAACGCCGAGGTGACGCTGATCGACCGGCTGCCGGTGGCGGGCGGCCTCGTCCGGTACGGCGTCGCGCCCGACCACCCGGCGACAAAGGGGGTCGGCGAGACCTTCGCACGGTTCCACTCCCACCCCCGGGTCCGGATGCACCTGGGGGTAGAGGTCGGCAAGGACCTCACCGTCGAGGAGCTCTCCGCCCATCACGACGCGGTGATCTACGCGGTCGGCGCGTCCGACTCCCGCCGGCTCGGCATCCCGGGCGAGGATCTTCCGTCCAGCATCCCGGCCACCTCGTTCGTGTCCTGGTACAACGCCCACCCGGAAGTCCCGCCGGAGGCCTTCGACCTGTCCGCGGAGCGGGTGATCGTCGCCGGCAACGGCAACGTCGCGCTGGATGTGGCGCGCATCCTCGTCACCGACCCCGGCGCGCTGGCGGACACCGATATCGCCGGGCACGCGCTGGCTGCCCTGCGGGAGTCCAAGGTCCGCGAGGTCGTTCTGCTCGGCAGGCGCGGCCCCGACGACACCGCCTGCACCGCGTCCGAACTGCTCGCCCTCGGGCACCTGCCGGGCGTGGAGCTGGTGGTCGACGACGGCGACCCGCGGACCGGGGCGGCCATCGACCATGCGGCGACGGGCGAGAAGGCCTCGCTGCTGCGGGAGTTGGCCCGGGAGGCGGTCGACTGGTCGCAGCCCCCTCCGCCCGGGCGTCGTATCGTCTTCCGCTTCCACTCCTCGCCGGTGGAGGTGCTCGGCGCCGCTGGCGTCGAGGCGGTGCGGGTGACGGCCGCCGACGGTGATGAGGAGATTCCCGCCGGCCTGTTCCTGCGGGCGATCGGTTACCGGGGCCTGCCGGTTCCCGGTCTGCCCTTCGACGAGGCGACCGGCACCGTGCCGCACGAGGGCGGCCGGGTGGCGGGCATGCCCGGCAGCTATGTCGTCGGCTGGATCAAGCGCGGCCCCTCGGGCGGCATCGGGGCCAACCGCACCTGCGCCGCCGAGACCGTCGGCACGCTCCTGGCCGACGCCGTCGCGGGCGCGCTGCCCTCACCCACGTACCCGGCGAAGGCGTTCGGGCGGCTGGCCCGCAACCGTGGCCGCCAGGTGGTCGACGCCCGGGGCCTGGCCGCCATCGACCGCGCCGAGCAGGCCCGCGGCCGCGACCAGGGCCGCCCACGGGTCAAGTTCGAGACGGTCCCCGCGCTGATCGCCGCGTCGAAGGGAAGCCGCTGGAGGCCGGTGCGCTGAGCCGGGCGCCGGATCGCACCCGGGCAACAGGGCTCAGAACTCCTCCGGCTCCGCGACCTGCCCCTTGGCCCGCTTGCCGACGACGGCGACCGCGGCCGCGGCGCTGCCCACGAAGGCCAGGGCCACCATCCAGGGCTGGTTGAACGCGTGCCGGGTGGCGTGGTCCACGGAGTAGCGGCCGGGGCCGGTCAGGCCGATCGCGGCCGCGGTGAAGCCGAGGAAGGCGGGGTATTCGTAGCCGCCGCCCTGCGCGAAGAACCCGGCGGGGGCGTGGACGGCCACCGCTCCCGCCATGGCGCCCGCCGCGGCCGCACCGGCGGCCGGGGTGGCCAGGCCCAGGGCGAGCAGGACGCCGCCGCCGGCCTCGCCGAGGCCGGCGGCGATCGCACTGTGCTTCGGCGGATGGAAGCCCATGGCCTCCATCGCGGCCGTGGTGCCCTCGATGCCGCCGCCGCCGAACCAGCCGGCGAGTTTCTGGCTGCCGTGCGCGGCCAGCACCGCGCCGGTGCCGACACGAAGGACAAGCAGGCCGAGGTCACGACGGTTGACGCTGCCCATGAGGGTCTCCGGAAGGGTCGGGGGCCCGGCCGGAAGGAGGGGGCCCGGGTGCGGTACGCACTCCACTCTCCGCGCACCGGACTCCCGACGGGTCACGTTGTTACGCCGTCCGGGCGCCCCGGGAGCAGCGCGTGACCCGTGGCACAGTGCGACGTACCTCATTGTGCAACTTGTTGCACAACAGCGATCCGGTGGTCTAGAACTGGCGTAACCACACCGCGCGAGGAGTCCCCGCATGAGCCCGTACCCGCATCTGCTGAGCCCGCTCGACCTTGGGTTCACCACCCTCCCCAACCGGGTGCTGATGGGGTCGATGCACATCGGCCTGGAAGAGGTCGAGAACGGCTTCGCGCGCATGGCCGCCTTCTACGCGGCCCGCGCCCGCGGCGGTGTGGGCCTCATGGTCACCGGTGGCATCGCGCCGAACGAGCGGGCCTGTTCGCTGCCGGGCGGCGCCAAGATGACGACCGAGGCGGAGGCGGCGCAGCATGCCGTGGTCACGTCGGCGGTACACGAGGCGGGCGGCCGGATCGCCATGCAGATCCTGCACTTCGGGCGCTACGCGCACCACCCCGGTCTGGTGGCGCCGAGCGCGATCCAGGCACCGATCAGCGGGTTCGTCCCGCACGCCCTGACCGACGACGAGGTCGAGTCGACGATCGAGGACTTCGTCACGGCTGCGGCGCTGGCCCGGAGCGCCGGGTACGACGGCGTGGAGATCATGGGCTCCGAGGGCTATCTGATCAACGAGTTCATCGCCTCGGCGACCAACCACCGCGAGGACCGCTGGGGCGGCTCGTACGAGAACCGCATCCGATTCCCCGTCGAGATCGTGCGCCGGGTCCGCGAGCGGGTCGGCAGCGACTTCATCCTGATCTACCGGCTCTCGATGCTGGACCTGGTGCCCGGCGGATCGTCGCTGGAGGAGGTCGTGCGGCTCGCCCGGGAGATCGAGGCGGCCGGCGCGACCATCATCAACACCGGCATCGGCTGGCACGAGGCCCGTATCCCCACGATCGCGACATCGGTGCCGCGCGGTGCCTTCACCTGGGTCACCGAGAAGGTGCGCGGCGCCGTCTCCGTACCGCTGGTGACGAGCAACCGCATCAACACCCCCGAGGTCGCCGAGGACATCCTGGCGGCGGGCCGGGCCGACATGGTGTCGATGGCCCGTCCCTTCCTCGCGGACCCGGACTTCGTCGCGAAGGCGAGCGAGGGCCGCGCGGACGCGATCAACACGTGCATCGGCTGCAACCAGGCCTGCCTGGACCACATCTTCAGCGGCAAGGTCACCTCCTGCCTGGTCAATCCGCGTGCCTGCCACGAGACGGAACTCACCCTGTCGCCGACCCGCACCCGTAAGCGCGTCGCGGTCGTCGGTGCCGGTCCGGCCGGGCTCGCCTGCGCCGTGACCGCCGCCGAGCGCGGGCACGAGGTGACGCTCTTCGACGCGGCCGAGGAGGTCGGCGGGCAGCTCAACGTGGCACGCCGGGTGCCGGGCAAGGAGGAGTTCAACGAGACGCTGCGCTACTTCCGTACCCGGCTGGCGGAGGAGAAGGTCGAGCTGCGGCTGGGCGCCGCGGTCGGCGCCGGGGAGCTCGACGACTTCGACGAGGTCGTCCTGGCGACGGGGGTCACTCCCCGTACGCCGGCGATCCCGGGTGTGGACCACCCGAGCGTGGTCAGCTACCTCGACGTGCTGCGGCACGGGGCGCCGGTCGGCGACCGGGTGGCGCTCGTCGGCGCGGGCGGGATCGGCTTCGACGTGGCCGAGTTCCTGACCGACGGCGGGGACGCGGCGAGCCTGGACCCGGAGGCGTTCTTCCGGCAGTGGGGCGTCGACACCGAGTACCGCGAGCGGGGCGGACTCGGCACCGCCGAGCGTCCGAAGTCCGCGCGCACCGTACATCTGCTCCAGCGCAAGGCGAGCAAGGTCGGCGCGGGTCTCGGCAAGACGACGGGGTGGATCCACCGCACCGAGCTCCGCCACCGCGGCGTCACCATGATCGCGGGAGTCGGCTACGACCGGATCGACGACGACGGACTGCACGTCACGGTCGACGGCGAACAGCATCTGCTGCCGGTCGACACGATCGTGCTCTGCGCGGGCCAGGAGCCCCGCCGGGACCTGTACGAGGAGCTGCTCGCCGCCGGCCGTCCGGCGCATCTGATCGGCGGCGCCGATGTGGCGGCCGAGCTGGACGCCAAGCGGGCGATCCGCCAGGGCACGGAACTCGCCGCCTCGCTCTGATCACAGCCTCCGGGGGCAGGACCTCCCGTCCTGCCCTCCGGGGCTCCTTAGGATGCACCCCATGTCACTCCCGCACGCGATCCTCACCGCCCTGCTCGAAAAGCCGTCGTCGGGGCTGGAGCTGACCCGCAGGTTCGACCGGTCGATCGGCTACTTCTGGTCGGCCACGCATCAGCAGATCTACCGCGAGCTGGGAAAGCTGGAACAGGCCGGACAGATCAGGGCACTGGCGCCCGCCCAGCCGGCCCGGGGGCAGAAGAAGGAGTACGAGGTGCTGCCCGCGGGCCGCGAGGCACTGTCCGCCTGGGCGGCCCGTCCGGAGGACCCGAAGCAGATCCGCGATCCGCTGCTGCTGCGGATGCGGGCGGCGGCGGTCGTCGGAGCACCCGGCCTCGACGCGGAACTGCGCCGCCACCTCGCGCTGCACCGGCTCCGGCTCGCGGAGTATCTGGAGATCGAGGAGCGGGACTTCCCGCCCGGGCGGGACGCCGCTCAGGACCGGCTGCGCCACCTGGTACTGCGCGGCGGCATCGATCTGGAGAACTTCTGGATCGGCTGGCTGACCCGGGCACTGGACGAGGACGCCGGCGCCGCCGCGGCCGACCTCGGTTGACGGTCGCCGGGCAGCCGGACCTACGGGCGGCCGGCCCGGATCCGCCGCAGGTGGCCGTGTTCCTGGTGGAGTGCGGCCCGCGGGCTCTTGATGACCACCCTCGACGGGGTAGCCGCAGGCGGTCCGGCCGCGACCGCCTCCGCGGCCGGCGCGGTCTGCGCCTGGGCGCGGCTGAGCAGGATCACGCCCCGCACCGCCGCCGCCGAGCCCAGCAGCGCCGGGACCAGGCTGATCGTCCCGCCCTGGAGCCGCTCCCCCAGCAGGGCCAGCCCGATGGCCGCCGCGGCGACCGGATTGGCGAGGGTGACCACGGCGAGCGGCGCGCCGAGGCCGCCCCGGTAGGCGGTCTGGGAGAGGAGCAGCCCGCCCATCGCGAAGGCCGACACGAGTACCGCGACGACCACCAGGCGCCAGCTGAGCAGCGGGCCCGTGGTGTGGTCGGTGACGGCGACGGTCAGCGTCTGCGTCAGTGCGGAGGCGACGCCCGAGGTGATGCCCGAGGCCGCGGCGTGCCGCAGGCCGGGGCGGGCGCCGGGGCGGCTGAGCCCGGCGACGACGGCCACGGTTCCCGCTCCGACAGCCAGCGCCTCGACCATGCTCAGCGTCTCGTGCGGGGCGGAGCCGCCCGCGGTCATCAGCAGGGCGCCCAGGCCCAGGAGCGTCAGGAGGGTGCCGCGCCACTCGGTCGTCGAGACCCTGCGGCCGGCGGCCCGGGCACCCAGCGGCACGGCCGCGACCAGGGTGAGCGCGCCGAGGGGCTGGACGAGGGTGAGCGGACCGTACTTCAGTGCGGCGACGTGCAGCAGGGCGCCGCCGGCGTTCAGCCCGACGGCCGACCACCACGCGCCGCTGCCGAGCAGCCGGAGCGTCCCCGTGCCCGGAGCGGTACGTCCCGCCAGCCGTGCCTGGGCCACCGCGGCGGAGGCGTAGGCGGCGGCGGAGACGAGCGACAGCGCGACGGCGAGCAGGGTGGCGTTCACCGGCCGGCCCCGGAGGAGGCGTAGGAACGGCCTGACACGTCGGGGGCGGCGACGGCGTACGCCGGCTCGCCGGCCGTGGACGGCCACGGCAGATGCTGGCGGACCGGCTCCGCGCGCGGCAGCCGCAGCGCCGCGAAGGCCACCGACAGCAGCGCGGCCACCACGATCGAGTCCAGCCAGTAGTGGTTGGCGGTGCCGACTATGACGAGCAGCGTGATCGCCGGGTGCAGGAGCCACAGCCAGCGCCACCGCGAGCGGGTGGCGACGACGAGACCGACGCCGACCATCACCGCCCAGCCGAAGTGCAGCGAGGGCATCGCGGCGAACTGGTTGGCCATCGAGTCGGTGGCGGGCGTGGACCCGTACACCGTCGGTCCGTAGACCTGGCCGGTGTCGATCAGGCCGGTGGCGGCCAGCAGCCGCGGCGGGGCGAGCGGGAACAGCAGGTGCAGGGCCAGTGCGGCGCCGGTGAGCACGGCGAGGATGCGGCGGGACCAGACGTAGTGGCGCGGCCGGCGCCAGTACAGCCAGCCGAGGAAGAGCAGGGTGGCCGGGAAGTGCACGGTCGCGTAGTAGGTGTTCGCGAGGTGGATCATCGTCTCGTCGTGGAGCAGCAGCCCCTGCACGACACCCTCGCCGGGCAGGTGCACGGCACGTTCGAGATCCCATACGCGTCCGGCGTTGTGGAACGCCTCGTCGACGTGACCGTTGGCGGCCTGGCGGCCGAACTTGTAGATCACGAAGAGTCCTACGACGAGAAGAAGCTCGCGGACGAGGGGTGGTCGGGCAGTGGTGTCCGGCTCCCGATCGGCGGGCCTGCTACCGGCGAACATCATCCGGTGCCCCTTTGCTGACGAAGCGGTGTTTCGGTGGCAGGGACGGATCCGCGCCGTATCGATACGCCAGTGTACCGATACGGAGGCGTATCGGAACACTCGCGTATCGGTACACTGACGTATCGATGGACCTCGTCGCAGAGTCGCAGAGAGGGAAAGCGCATGTCGTCGCTGGAAACGGAGCCGGAGCAGGCCACCGCGTCGCGCCGGTCGAAGATCACACCGGAGCGGGCCCAGGAGCTCTACACGGCCGTGCTCGACATGCTGAGGGAGAGCGGCTACGAGTCGCTCACCATGGAAGGGGTCGCCTCCCGGTCCCGCTGCGGCAAGTCCACGCTCTACCGCCAGTGGGGCTCGAAACCCGAGCTGGTCGTCGCGGCACTGCACGGGACCCGGCGCGGACTGCTCGGCCGGATCGACACGGGCACACTGGCCGGGGACCTGCGTGAGGCGGCGCGCGCCATCGGAGAGGGCTCCGGGCGTGACACACCTCTCATGCTGGCCCTCAGCCATGCCGCACTCCAGAGCCCCGAGCTGCTGTGCGCGCTGCGCGAGTCGCTGATCCTGCCCGAGCTGGCGGCGATCGACGCCATGGTCGCGCGCGGCGTGGAGCGTGGCGAGGTGGCCGCGGACAACCCGGCCGCGGAGTTCGTCTCCGCCCAGCTGCTGGGCGTGATGCGCGCCCGGCCGCTGCTGGACTGCGCCTACGCGGACGAGACGTTCCTCGTCCGCTTCGTGGAGGGCGCGGTCTTTCCCGCACTCGGCCTGGACGCGCGGGCGTCCGGGTCCTGACAGACGTGGGCCGTCGTCCCAGCGGATGACGACGGTCCGCCCGCGCCGCACCGTGGGGACGGGGGCGGCGCACCACCCGGGCGGCCGGTGACTTCCACGGAAGTCACCGGCCGCCCGCGTTCGGCCGCCGAGTTCTCGCTCCAGCCCTTCTCGTCCTCTTGACGATATGAGGCGTGGACCCATATCGTCTCCATGACGAGAATGAGGGGGTCCACCATGGCCGACATCACCCGGCGCTTCGGCTGGCGCCATCTGCGCTCAGCTCCCACCGCCCACATCCGCCACCACAAGCGCGGCCGGCTCGCCCACGACGGGGCGGGGCTGAGCTTCTGGTACCGGTCACTGAGCGCCGCGCTCTCCGAGGTCCCGGTGAACGACCGCGAGCTGGCCATGGCGTTCCACGCCCGTACCGCCGACTTCCAGGACGTCACCGTGCAGGCCACCGTCACGTACCGGATCAGCGATCCGGCCGAGGCGGCCGCACGCCTCGACTTCTCCGTCGACCCCGACACCGGCGCCTGGCGCGGCGCCCCGCTGGAGCAGATCGCGACGCTGCTGACCGAGACGGCCCAGCAGCACACGCTGGACGTCCTGGCCCGTACCCCGCTGGCCTCCGCGCTGGTGGACGGCGTCGCCTCGGTACGCGAACGAGTGGCGGCAGGCCTCGCCGATGAGCCCAGGCTCCCCGCCACCGGCATCGACGTGGTGGCGGTGCGTGTCGTCGCCATCCGCCCCGAGGCCGAGGTCGAACGCGCGCTGCGCACCCCCGCGCGCGAGCAGATCCAGCAGGAGGCCGACCGGGCCACCTACGAACGCCGGGCCGTGGCCGTCGAGCGCGAGCGGACGATCGCCGAGAACGAACTGGCCAGCCAGATCGAGCTCGCCCGGCGCGAGGAGCAGCTCGTCGAGCAGCGGGGCACCAACACCCGCCGGGAGGCCGAGGAGCACGCGGCGGCCGACGGAGTGCGCGCCGAGGCCGAAGCCGCGCGCACGGTCCGCCTCGCCCGTGCCGAGGCGGAGGCGGCCCGTGAGGTCGGCGCGGCCCGTGCCGAGTCGCAGGCGGCCTGGCTCCGGGTGCACGGAGAGGTGGCCCCGGCGACCCTGCACGCGCTGGCCGCGACCCGGCTCGCCGAGAACCTCCCGCGCGTCGAGAGCCTCACCCTCTCCCCCGACGTCCTCACCGGCCTGCTCACCAAGCTCGGCCGGACCGCGCCGGAGACCCGGGCGTGAGCCTGGCCCCGAGGGCGGTCCTGGTCCACCGCACCACCGAGTACGAGGAGTTGCTGGCCCGGCACGGCACGCACGGCCAGGCGGCGTTCTTCCTCTCCAGCCGGGGCCGGTCCATCGACGAGGTGGCCGGGCGGCATCGACGGACCCAGCAGGCGCTGGCCGATGTGGCGGCGGCCGTTCCGCTCCAGTGGCGCCACTCGCGGGTGGAGCGGGCGGATCTGGACCGGTTCCTGTTCGCACCCGAGGACGTGGTGGTCGTCGTCGGCCAGGACGGGCTGGTTGCCAACGCCGCCAAGTACCTCTCCGGCCAGCCGGTCGTGGGCATCGACACCGACCCCGGCCGCAACCCCGGCGTCCTGGTTCGCCACCGGCCGGGCGACGCGGCGGCCCTCCTGCGGGCGGCCGTGGCGCCGGGCGGCCCGGCGGACGAGCTCACCATGGTGGAGGCGGTGGCCGACGACACCCAGCGGCTGCTGGCCCTCAACGAGATCTACCTCGGCCCGTCCGGGCACCAGACGGCGCGCTACCGGCTCGGTGCCGGACCGGCGGACTCCCCTGCCGAGTCGCAGGCCTCGTCCGGTGTCCTGGTCGGCACGGGCACCGGCGCCACCGGGTGGCTGCGCTCCCTGTGGCAGGAACGCCGCAGCCCGCTCGCCCTGCCCGCGCCGACCGACCCCCGGCTGCTCTGGTTCGTCCGGGAGGCCTGGCCGTCGCCGGCGACGGGCACCTCACTCGTCTCGGGTGAGCTGGGCAGCGGTCAGGGACTGCGGCTGACCGTCGAGTCCGACCGGCTGGTGGTCTTCGGCGACGGCATGGAGACCGACGCGCTGGAGCTGACCTGGGGCCAGACCGTACGGCTCGGCATCTCGGCCACCTCGCTGCGGCTGACGGTGTGAGCGCGGCCGGGGCCTCGCGCACCGGCCGCACCCGTACGCTCGATGCCTCGCACCGGTCAGCGAACCCCCTGAGGAGAACCATGGACACGGTCCCCGCCCGCAACTCCCGCCCGCCGCTGGCACAGGCGGCACTGGGTGTCGGGGTGCTGGTGCAGGACGGGCAGGGGCAGATCCTGCTCGGGCGGCACCACAGCGGCACCTGGGAGCTGCCGGGCGGCAAGGTCGATCCGACGCATGAGTCGATCGCGGCGGCGGCCGTGCGGGAGCTGCGGGAGGAAACGGGCCTGGAGGCCGCCGAACGCGAGGTGCGCGTCTTCGCGATGCTGCACGACGCGGTCCACGGCATCAACCGGGTGACGATGGCCGCGCTGGTGACCGTCGGGGACGGCACCGCGCGGGTGACCGAACCCCATCTGATCAGCACCTGGCAGTGGATCCGGCCCGAGGACCTGCCCGCACCGCTCTTCGATCCCTCGGCGCAGATCATCGCGGCCTGGCGCCCCGACCTCGGGATCGCGCACCCGCCCGTGCACCGGCTGGACATCGCGACCGGGAGCCCCGGCAGCACCGGGAGCCCCGAAAGCACTCAGGCATAGCCCTATATCCATTAATCATTTGCCTAGGGCTCATAGGCGGAGCTAGCGTCGTCGGTATGAAGGCCGTGACCGAGCAGGACATCCGCACATCGTTCGTCAATTGCTCCAAGGGAGAAGCAGGGCGTCTGCCGCTGCCCCGCGATCTCGACGAGCTGCCGTGGGACGATCTCGACTTCCTGGGGTGGCGTGATCTCTCCGCCCCCGGGCGCAGCTACATCGTCACCGAGCACGAGGGCCGGCTGACCGGCATCTCGCTCCGCTTCCCCTCCCAGCAGCGCGGGTTCCTCCACCGCAGCATGTGCTCGCTGTGTCTGACCACGCACCCGGGCAGCGGCGTGTCGCTGCAGACCGCCCGCAAGGCGGGCCCGGCGGGGCGTGAGGGCAACTCGGTCGGTCTGTACATGTGCACCGACCTGGCCTGCTCGCTCTACGTGCGCGGGAAGAAGGCCGTGGCCTCGGGCGCCCGTTTCAAGGAGTCGCTGACCGTGGAGGAGCAGATCGACCGTACGAAGGCGAATCTCTCGGCGTACGTCGCGAAGCTCCTCGGCTGAGCGGGGCGGGCACGACTGTGCCCGCCCCGACGCTCGACAGGGCGGGCGCGGCACGATGTGCGGGCCGGTCACCGCGCGGCGCGCCGTGCGGTGACCGGCCGCGTAGCGGGGCGCCGTGTTCCGCGTACCCGCGCCCCCCGGCACGTACCGCTGGGGACCGGACACGGGGACTTCCGCTGTGCGGTCACCTCCGGGACGGCCCAGGGCCTTTCGTGAAGGGAAGCACCAGCCGCGACGGGTGCGCGGCGTCGCGGTAGATCTTGTGCGTGACGGGACGGCCCACCGGCAGGTGGAAGGCGTCCGGCGGCAGCAGGGCGTTGTGCGCGTCGGCCAGTGGCTCGTCGTTGGACAGCTCCACGACCAGCTTGTGCCCGGGCAGGAACGTCGCCGCGAACGGATAGACGCGCAGGACGTACTCCTCGATCCTCCCCGGCTCGACCGGCACCGCGCGGGTGTGCGGGTGGTAGGGGTCGCCCTCCGTCGTGCGCTCCTCGTCGAGTTCGCGGTGCGAGGCCTTGAGGTAGGCGGTCGTGATGAGCTGACGCCGGCCGCCCGGGGCCTCGTCCCACATGCGCAGGATGAAGTTGGTGTCCGGCTGGTCGATCTCCGCGAAGATGTGCGCCGCGCCCTGACCGATCATCTCGGTGGGCTCGGTGAAGGGCTCGGTGCTCCAGTCGAGGATCTCCACCCTGTCCGTCACCGTCAGCGGTGCCTGGTAGAAGCCGTCGGGCGCGGCGTGCTCGGCGCCCATGAGCTCCGGCTCGAAGGAGAGCTTGCGGCGTGGACGCAGGTAGAGCGACTCGTACGTCACGTCCTTCGGCGGCCACTTCCCGCCGGTGACGGTCTCGCGCGAGCCCTCGACGTGCACGGTGACGGCCGGCTCGTCCATGATCCCGTTGTCGATGCCCTTGAGCCAGTACGCGTACCAGCGGAACATCTTGTCGTGCTCCTCGATGAAGGGGCGCGACTGCATCGGCGGGTAGGGGCCGATGTCGAGCTTCTTCGGGCCCTTCAACGCGTGGTAGGTCTCGATGGTGCCGTCCATCGTCCAGCCGCGGCCCTGGTCGATCTGGAGCCAGACCGGGATGTCGATGTTCGGCGCGAGCGTGAGGGGGTTGCGCTCCTCGTACCACTCGCCGTCGACCTCGTTCATGACGATGTCGAACCATGCCTCGTGGTTCTTCGGGTAGTTCAGCACGTGGAAGAGGTTCGGCCAGGCGGCCACGTCCGGGTCCTGGAGCCGCCTGGCGACGCGCTCCTTGATCTCCTCGGGCGAGAACGTCTCCAGCATGCGGGACTTGACGCCGTCGGTGAAGGCCCAGCCGGAGTCGCCGCCGCGGCCCTCGCGGGCGGCGCGCGGCATGAACCACATGATGCCGCCGTGGTAGGTCGTCTCGTAGAAGTCGTAGTGCCCGCCGCTGACGAAGATCGCCTTGAGGCTCGGGGGCCGCTCAGCCGCCGCCAGGACCTGCATCGAGCCGAAGTAGGAGATGCCGATCATGCCGACGTTCCCGTCGCACCACGGCTGCGCCGCGACCCACTCGATGAAGTCGTAGGCGTCCTGGCCCAGCGGGACGCCGCCGGCGTTGTAGTTGCCGATGTGCTCGCCCTCGGAGGCTCCGGAACCGCGCAGGTCGCCGATGACGTGGACGTAGTCCTCCTGGACGACGCGCGCGATGTCACCGGCCTCGATGCAGCCGTCCCACATCGGGCTCGGGCGCCGCTGCGGCGGAGTGGTGAGCGCGAGCGCCTGGAGCCCCTTGCCGTACGGGCTGAGCGCCACGAGCGCCGGCCGCGGCTTGTCGTCGACGCCGCTGTAGGTGTCGGCGGCGAGCACGACACCGTCGCGCATCGGCACGCGGAGATCCTTGGCGACGGCGATCTTCTGCCCGCCCGCCTGAATCGTCTGGTAGTCGGTCATGGTGCGAAGCTCCTGTGCTACGAGTTCTGGTGCTGCGTGCGGTATCCGTGCATCGAGGTGAAGAACGGCGACGGTTCGAGCGCGGGGTCGCCGGTGTAGCCGAGCTCCTCGGCGGCGGGGGCGAACGGGGAGTACGGCGATGCGGTCTCCCGCAGGCCGGCCTCCAGGCAGCCGCAGGCGGCTGCGCCGACCCGGCCCTCGGCTTCGAGGCTCTGGCCGAGGGCCTCCCGCGCCTGGGCGGCGTCGAGTTCGACGCCGTACGGGGTGCCGTCGGCGCGGCGGTACGGGTGCCCGAGGTACAGGCGTTCCGGACGCAGCTCGTCCCGCACGTACTCCAGTCCGGCGCGGTAGGCCGCCGGGTGGGTGTAGCCGGGGAAGCCGTTGGCGGCCCCGTGGACCTGGACGGCGTCGCCGACGAACACGGAGCGCTGTCCGTCGAGGGAGTAGGCGACCGATCCGGGGGTGTGGCCCGGGATCGCGTGCACCGAGACGGTGACATCGCCGCCGAGGGACAGGGTCTCCCCGCCGTTGACGAGCAGCGTGGGTTCCATCTCGCCGGATATGACGGCCCGGGTGGCCGCCGCGACCTTCCCCTCGCCCTCGGGATCCCCGAGGTACCGGCCCCGCCCGGCGAGGTACTCGTCGACGTGGGCCCGCCGCGAACGGAGCATCGGGGCGTCGGCCTCGTGGATGACCACCTGGGCCCGGCGGCCGGTGAGCTCCCACAGGGCGTGCGCCCCGCCGATGTGGTCGATGTGACCGTGGGTCAGCAGGATCCAGCGCACGTCCTCGATGCGCCGGCCGATCGCCTCCAGGGCGGGAGCCATCCCCTCGGCCGGGGATGAGGCGATCCCCGTGTCGACGATGGCCGGCTCGGGTGCGTCGACGTAGAAGCTGTAGAGGCCGAACCGGCCCCACGGCGAGAACAGGGGATGGACGTTGACTGCGTGCGACATGGTCTTCTCTTTCCGGACTCGTACGTGGGGCGGAGCGGCCGGGTCAGTGCCGGCCGAGGAAGGCGGCCGTCTCGTCGAACACCCGGTGGTACTCCGGGATCCAGGAGAAGTGCTGGACGAATCCGTGGCCCGCTCCCTCGTACCGGCTCACCGTCGCGTCCACGCCGGCCTCCCGCAGCAGCCGTCCGTAGAGCTCGCCCTCGTCGCGCAGCGGGTCGTGCTCCGCGGTGACGACGAGCGCCGGCGGCAGCCCGGTGAGGTCCGTCCGTCTGACCGGGGAGACGAGCGGGTCCGCGGGGTCGGCGCCGCTGTCGAGGTAGAAGGCGTTGAAGGGCTTCAGACCGGCCGTCTCCATGCCGTAGCCCACGGCGTTCTCGCGCAGCGAGGCGTAGCGGTCGGTGTCGAAGTCCAGGTCGAGGGACGGGTAGTAGAGGATCTGGTGGGTGATCCGGTGGAAGCCGTCGTCGTGGGCGCGGGCCGCGACGGCGGCGGCGAAGGTGCCGCCGGAGCTGTCGCCGGCGACGGCGAGCGTCGTGCCGTCCCAGGCCAGGCTCTCGCCCTCCTCGGCGGCCCAGCGCACGACCGCGTAGCAGTCGTCGAGACCGGCGGGGAACGCGGCTTCGGGTGCCAGCCGGTAGCCGACGGAGATGACCTTGAGCCCGGTCTCCTTCGCCAGTGAACGCGCGACGTGGTCGTGCGTGTCCAGGCTGCCGAGGAAGAACGCGCCGCCGTGGAAGTACACGAGCACGCCGTAGCGGTCGGCCTCGGCGGGCGTGTAGATCCGCACCGGTACGTCGCCCGCCGCGGTGCGCGCCGTCACGTCGTCGACCGCGTGGAGCGGCAGGCGCTCGTCGAGGGGCGGGACGTGTGCCTCGTCCCCGGCGCGCATGGCGACGGGGTCGAGCGGGCCCGGGGCGTGGGCCGGCAGGCCGGAGATGAACTTGGCTATCTCGGGATGCAGCGTCATGACGTCAGCCCTTCGCGCCGATGGACGCGGGCTTCTGCCCGGGGAAGACCTCGTCGATCTCGCCCTCGCTCCAGCCCTGGCGCGAGACGGCCTGCAGCTTGTCGGTCACCGGTTTCCGGGTGGCCTGGAACAGGGCCAGCGCCTCCTTCACGGAGTCCGCGTCCCGCAGGGCGTCGGCGAGTGCGCCGGCGTCCTCGACTGCGGAGTTCGCGCCCTGGCCCTGGTGGTGCAGCATCGAGTGCGCGGCGTCCCCCATCAGGACGACCGAGTCCGAGTGCCATGCGTCGATCGAGTCGATGTCGTACACGGCACGGATGTTCACGGCGTCCATGTCCAGATCGCGCGTGATGTTCACGAGGCGCTCGTCGAAGCCCTCCACCGTCGCCAGGAGGTCGTCCTTGGTGACCTCGGGGACCCAGGTGCCGTCCGGGCACAGGGCGGTGATGTCGAACGACACCTGGTTGCGGTGGCGCAGCGGCAGCAGATAGATCTTCGTGCCCCGGCCGATGTACATGCGGAGGTTGTCGTCGACGACCATCCCGTAGGCGTCGTCGGCGGAGATGACGGCGCGGTAGGCGTGCTCGCCGGAGAAGACCGGCTCCTTGTCGCTGAACAGTTCCCGGCGGACGACCGACTTGATGCCGTCGGCGCCGATGACCAGGTCGGCCTCGACGCTCGTACCGTTGGCGAAGGTGAGGACGGCGCCGTCGCCCTTGTCCTGGACACTCTCCAGCTTGTGGCCGAGGTGCACCATGCCCTCGGGGAGCACGCTCAGCAGAGCGTCGATGAAGTCACCGCGGTGGATGAGGTGGGTGTGGGTCTGCTCGCCGGCGACCGGCCACTCCTCTTTCATGATCGGATCGCCGGTGGGCGTGAGGATCTCGAAGATCTCGCTCGGCGAGCTCACCTTCGCGATCGCGTCGAAGATCCCCCACTCGCGGAACCGGTTCATCGTGGAGGGACGCAGACCGATGCCCGCGCCGGCCTCCCGGATCTGGTTGGCCTGCTCGTAGACGTTGACGTCCGCCCCGAGCAGGCTCAGGGCCTTGGCCGCCGACGCACCGCCGTACCCGGCTCCGACGATGGCGATCTTGAGGTTCTTGAGGTCTGAGAGCTGCATGGTGGTTCTCTCTACTTCTGGATGGTGAGGAAGGCGGCCGGGTTGTCCACGAAGACCGTCTTGATCGCGGCCTCGTCGAGACCCGCGTCACGGAGGTCCGGGATGAGGTCCTCGAAGATGTAGTTGACGGTGTGGCCCTTGACGCCCGGCCAGCCCAGCGCGCTGCAGTTGGCGTCGGCGGAGGCGAGGACCTGGGTCAGGCGCCCGTCGCCGATGAACCGGAGGAAGTGGTCCAGGCGTTCCTTGCGGGGGCGGGCCCAGAACGGCGGGTCCGGCAGCTCGGTCTCGTAGCCGAAGGTGTCGAAGCCGATGCGTCCGCCCTGCTCCGCGATCCAGACGTCGCGCGTCTTGTCGGCGTTCACGCCGTCGTCGACGTGCCCGAACAGGACGCGGTCCAGCGGGAGTCCCTCTTCGGCGAAGATCGCGATGGCGTTCTCGGCGTCGATCGCGAGGTGGGTCAGGATCGGCACGCCGGTGGCGAGCGAGGCGCGGGCCGCGGCGCGGTAGATGCGCTTGTCCAGGTCCGTCATGCGGCCGCCGCGGCTCACGCCGACCTTGATGACGCCCGCGAGACTGCCGGTGTTGCCGATGCCGACGGTGATCTCGTGGACGAACTGCCGGGTCAGGTAGTCCACATCGGCCCTGGCGAAGTGCGGCAGGGCGGTGTCGCCGCCGACGAAGCCGGTGCAGGCGACGATGTGCACGCCGGTCTTCGCCGAGAGCGACTTGTAGTAGTCCACGTCGCGGCCGTTGCAGATCCCGGTCGCGTCGACGAAGGTCCCGCCGCCGTACTCGTGGAACGCGCGCAGCTTCGGGACGGTCTCCTGGTACCGCTGCTCGGGGGACTTCCACCACTTCGTGTCCAGCTCGGAGCCGGGCATGCCGTAGCCAATGTGCTCATGGATGGCCACGAGGCCCAGTTCCTCGGCCGGGATCGTCCCGAGGACGGTGTTCACTCTCGACACAACACTCACCTTTGAATGAAGAGACTTGATGGTCGTGCGCGTCGGTGCGCTCAGCGCACCGACAGCAGGTCGCGCGGGTTGTCCACGAGAATCCGCTGCGCGTCCTCGTCGCTGAGACCCCGTGCCTTCAGGAGCGGGACGAAAGTGGTCAGGATGTAGCTGTACGGCAGGTCGTTGCCGTCGTGGCCCTTCGCCACCCCGGTCGCGCCGCTCGACAGCAGCACCCGGTTGCCGTGGCCGTCCCGGACGAGTCCGGCGACCAGTGCGGCGCGCTCGGCGTCGCTGATGTGGTCCTCGTCCCGGACGCCGACGTGGTCGATCGCCACGTAGGCGCCACGGCGGGCGACCTCCTGGGGAGCGCCTGCGGCGACGGCGTCCTTGCGGTCGAGTCCGGCGACGACGACGCGGTCGGCCGGCAGCTTCTCGTCCAGGGCGACGCCGAGGTCGTGCAGGGCGTCGCCGCCGTAACGGACGGAGAGCGCGACGCCTGTGCCGAGGGCGGTCCGGGCCGCACCGCGCAGCAGGCTCTCGTCGGTGGCCGTCATGCCCGCAGGGGTCGCGACGGTGGCGACCAGACCGGCGGCGCCGCGTCGCTCCACGCGCGGGACGACCATGCCTTCGGTGACCTCCCGGGTGAAGAGGTCGGCGAACTTCTCGGCCGGCCAGGGCGTCGGCGGGTTGGTCTGCGGCGTGAGGAAGTAGCCGCCCAGCAGTTCCTCCGGCCCCTGTCCCGTCGAGGCGACGATGTGCACACCGGTCGCGCGGGAGAGGGCCTCGTAGAGCCGGACGTCGCGGCCGTGGAACATCCCGGTGCTGTCGACGATCGTGCCGCCGCCATGGGTCCGGAAGTCCGTCAGCTTCGCGGCGAGGGTCTCGAAGACCTCCGCGCGGTCGATGGTGATGTCGAAGGCGTACTCCGCGCCCGGAACCACCGACAGCAGGGCCTCATGGACCGAGACGACGCCCAGATCCTCGGTAGGCACCGGCCCCAGAACGGTGTTCGCGGTGTTGGTCTTGACGCTCATGCCTGCCCTCACATGTACGGGTGGGGTGCATTGCACCTTGTGGCTGGCCTCACCGTAGCCATTCGCTTTACATCGCGTCAATGAATCAGACACCTAGAAAAAATAATCATCTGAGGGTGCGTTGAGGGCCTGCTGGGCAGGGGATACATCCATTTCCTGCATGTCTCGGCATGCCAATCATTCACTTGTTGGATGTGAGCGTGGCCACTTCACTGGACGCATGACCACCCCATGCGCCTCCGATATCGACCTCTTCTCGGACGAGGTCGTACTCGACCCCTATCCCGTCTACGCCGAGCTGCGGGAACAGGGCTCAGTCGTCCATCTCCCGAAGAACGACGTCCATGTGTTGACGCGGTACGAAGCCATCCGCGGCGCCCTCGCCGACTGGCAGTCGTTCTCCTCGGACTCCATCGGGTTCAACCCGATGGTCAACGAGGCCCTCAGCAGCACCTCGCTCGCGTCCGATCCGCCGGAGCACACGCAGTTGCGGGCCACGCTCACCGAGAACCTCTCACCACGCGCGCTGCGCGGGCTGAAGGGGCGCATCGAGGCCAAGGCCGACGCACTGGTCGCCGAACTCGTCGAACAGGGCAGCTTCGAGGCGATCGACGCCCTCGCCCGGGCGTTCCCCCTGGAGGTCGTCGCCGACCTGATCGGCTTCACCGGCCGGGCACGCGACAACATGCTGCGCTGGGGACAGGCCGCCATGCAGGTCATCGGTCCGATGAACCGGCGCACGACGGAGAACTTCCCGATCGCCGGCGAGCTCTACGCCTGGTGCTCCCAGGTCCGTGCCACCGATCTGGCCGAGGGGTCCGTGGGCCGCGGCATCTTCGACGCCGAAGCACGCGGCGCCATCGCACCCGGCTCGGCCGGCGCCATCATCCACCAGTACCTCGGTGCGGGAGTCGACACCACGGTGGCGGCCATCGGCAACATCATCGCCCTCTTCGGCTCGCACCCCGGCCAGCTCGACCTGATCCGCAAGGACCCCTCGCTGGTGCCGGCGGCGTTCAACGAGGTGCTTCGCTTCTGGGCCCCCGTGCACGCCTGGGGGCGCCGCGCCACCGAGGACGTCGAGATCGACGGGACCCTCATCCCGGCGGGTGCACAGGTCGCCGTCCTGTTCGGCGCCGGCAACCGCGACCCCCGGCACTTCGAGGACCCGGACACCTTCCTGGTCGAGCGCAATCCCGTCGACCACCTCTCGTTCGGCTACGGCCCGCACGGCTGCGCGGGCCAGGGGCTCGCCCGGCTGGAGGCCCATGCGGTGATCGACGCGCTGGCCCGGCGTGTGAAGTGCCTCGTGGTCGGACCCGAGGTCCGGGTCCCCGGCAACATCACCCGGAGCATCGAGGAGCTCCCCGTCCTGGAGGTGATTCCCGCATGAGGATCGTTCTCGACCGCCCCCGCTGCGAGGGCCACGGCCTGTGCGAGGAAGCAGCGCCGCAGCTCATGCACCTCGACGACGGCGGAGAGCTCGTCCTGGACCGGGAGGAGATCGGCAGTGCCGACACGGCCCCGGCGAACGCGGCCGTCCGCGTGTGCCCGGTCGCCGCGCTGAGGATCGCGTGAGCGGCGCCGGGCCGGCCCGTGTCGTGGTCGTCGGCAACGGGATCGCCGGGCTCACCGCCGCTGACACACTCCGCGAGGCCGGCTTCGACGGCGAGCTGACGATCGTCGGCGACGAACCGCACCCGGCGTACAGCCGCCCGGCGCTGTCCAAGGCGCTCCTGCTCGACGACGACCTGACGTCGCACGAGCTCCCCCCGTCCGGGCACGGGGCGACGGAGATCCTGGGCGTACGTGCGACCGGGCTGAACCTCGGCCGCCGGCTCGTCACGCTCGACGACGGAACCGCCCTGCCGTACGACCGCGTCGTCCTCGCCACCGGCTCCCGGGCGCGACGGCTGTCCGCCCTGCCCGGCGAGCTCACCCTGCGGGGTCTCGACGACGCCCTCCGTCTGCGGGGCCGGCTGGCGGCCGGGCCCTCGGTCGTCGTGGTCGGTGGGGGACCGCTCGGAATGGAGATCGCCTCCGGGTGCCTGGCCGCCGGCTGCCGGGTCACCCTCGTCTCCCAGGGGGTGCCTCTGTCGGTCCAGCTCGGGCCGTACCTCGCCGGTGTCTTCGTCAGGGCCGCGCTGGACCTGGGGCTCACCCTCGTGGAGACCGGATCGGCGTGCGTCGAAGGGGCCGGGAACAGCGCCCGGGCCGTGCTCGAGGGCGGCACGGTCCTCGAAGCGGACCTTCTCGTGTCCGCCGTCGGCGATATCCCCAACACGGAGTGGCTCGCGAACACGGGACTCGTCTCCCGGGGCGGCGTCATCCCGGTCGACGCGTGGGGGCTCGTGCGCCCCGATGTCGCGGCCGTCGGCGACCTCGCGGCCCTCCCCACCCCGTACGGACTGCGCCGCCTCCCCCTGTGGAGCAGCGCGATCGAGCAGGCGAAGACCGCCGCACGGGCGCTCCTCCACGGCGAGGACGCGCCGCCGCTCCGGCTCCAGCCGTACTTCTGGACCGAGCAGTTCGGACTGCGCCTCAAAGCGGTGGGCTTTCTGCCGCTGGAGGGGGAACCCGCGTACGTCGACGGCGGCCCCGGTGGCGAACCGGCGCTGATGCGCTGGTCCCACGCCGACGGCAGCGGCGCGGCCGTGGCGCTCAACTACCGGATCCCGATCCCCCGGCTGCGTCGGATGACCCGGGCGGACTCGTAAGGTTTGCTCCATGAACGACGGCGAAGAGGGCACCGCGGGTGCGGGGTTGGACCGGCTGGCATCGGTCAACCTCAACCTGCTGGTGCCGCTTCTCGCGCTGCTGGAGGAGGGCTCGGTGACCAGGGCGGCGAAGCGGGTCGGGCTGTCGCAGCCGGCGATGAGCCACGCCCTCACGCGCATGCGGCGGCTGCTGGGTGACGACCTCGTCGTCCGGCAGGGCACCGGCGTCACGCTCACCCCGCGCGCACTGGAGCTGATCGCACCGCTGCGCAGCGCCCTGGAGCAGACGGCACGCATCGTGGACTTCCCGAGCTTCGACCCGGCCACGGACCGGCGCGTCATCACGGTCGCCATGACGAACAGCACGGCGTTCGTCGTCGGCCCCCACCTGACCCGGCTCGTCGCCGAGCGCGCCCCGCACGCCACCTTGCGCGTGCGCACGATCACGGTACCGACCGAGGCCACCTTCACCGACCAGGGCGTCGATGTCGTGCTGCTCTCCGAGGGCCACTTCTCGCCGTACCCGCGCGAACGGCTGTACAACGACCGCTGTGTGGTGGTGGCCTCACCGGACACCCCGCCGGAGGCGAGCGCTCTCGAACTCCTCAGCACACAGCGGCACATCGTCGTCGACACCGAACGGCGCGTCTTTCCCTACGCGTTGCTGGAGGAGCACGGGATCACCTACCGGGTCGGTCAGCTGATCTCCGACTTCCTGCTGGTGCCGTTCCTGGTCGCCCGTGCCGGGGGTGGCGTCGCACTCCTGCGGTTCCAGGTGGCCACCGCCATGCGGGCGCTCACCGAGCTGCGGATCGAGGAGTTCCCGTTCCCTCTTCCGGGGCTCGGGATCGACATCGTCTGGAACCCCCGCCTGACCGATCAGTACTTCACTGAGTGGCTGCGGGCGCTGCTGTTCGACGCTGCGGCGCGTCTGTGAACTCGGCGGCGGGCGCCGGCCTGCAACGCCCGCCGCCGTGCCGGTGACCGAGGCCTCGGTCAGTGCAGCAGGCGTACCCAGCTGGTCCCGAGCTCGTCGAGCATCTGGTCGCGGGTGAGCTTCCACTCGGCGCGGTGCCAGTTCTGGGCGACGAAGTCGAGCTCGGCCATCGCCAGCACACCCCGGAAGTGGCGCTGATACGGCTCCAGGCGCCCGGCGGCCGCCAGCCCGTCCTCGATGTCGCCGATGGCCTCCTCCATCCATCGCTCGACCAGGTCGGTGAGTTCCGGATCGACCACCGCGGCGTCCCGGCCGATCCGGATGAGGGGCCAGATCGCCGGCCAGCTGTCGGCGGTACGGCGCAGCCAGTCCGTGATCGCCTCCGGCGATCCGTCGGCGACGGTGGCCACGAGGCCCTGCGCGGTGGAACCGTGCTCGGGCGATCCGACGCGCTGCAACACCTCGTTGAGCTGCTCGTCGATGAGGGCCTGCATCAGCTCGCTGCGGGAGGAGAAGTACGCGTAGAAGGTCGCCCGCGTCGTACCCGCCGCGGTCGCGATGTCGTCGACCGTGGTGACGGCGTACCCCTTCGCCTTGAACTGCTCGATTCCCGACTCCAGCAGCAGACGCCGGGTCATCTGCTTCTGTGCCTCACGAAGGTTCGCCATGACCGGATCCTAACGCGATGCGGTGCGGTGACCGCACGAGGCGGATGGGTACCACACAGACCGCACCGAGTCCTGACGCACCGTATACCGAACGGCTGCCGCGGCGGCTCATCGGATCAGGGCGGCGGCCAGCAGTTCCCGCAGCTCCTCGACCGTGATCCCGGCGCCGTCCCGGGTGAACAGCGTCATCATCACCAGGACCTCCCGGGCGCCGGCGGCCAGGTCCATCGCACCGCCGACGGCGGGAATGGCGTCCGGATCGCCGGTGTGCCAGTTGGCGACACCCGCGACGGCCTCGTCGGCCGTCGCGGCGATGGTCGTGATCACGCCGGGGCCACCTGGTGAGCGGCGTCGTCCCCGAGCCGGGCCGAAGAGAGCGGGATCGGGGTGAACATCGCGGGTTCCTCGTCGGGGTCCAGTGCGGTGGGGCCGTACACCCAGTCGGTGAAGGCGTAGTCGTGGGCGTCCCGGCCGCGCATGATCGCGTTGCGCCGCAGCCGCTTCTCCCCGTCCAGGTGCCACAGCTCGCCCCAGGCGCGGGCGGTGGTCTGCACCCGGCGGCAGTGCTCGACGCGGACGGCCTCGTACGAGGCGAGTACGGCGTCCCAGTCCGGTACCCGCGTGTGCGGCGCGGCGGTCTGGCGGGCGACGTGCCGGGCGAAGACCCAGCCGTCCTCGATCGCCATGACCGCGCCCTGCGCCATGTACTGGAGCGGCGGGTGGGCGGCGTCGCCGAGCAGGGCGATCCTGCCGTGCACCCAGGTCTCGACCGGATCGCGGTCCATCATCTGCCACCAGCGGTCGCGCCACATCAGGGGGATGCCCTTGCGCACGGTGTCGCAGGTGGCGGCGAAGGCCGCGTCCAGCTCGTCCGGGGTACCCCAGTCGTCCTGCCCCGCCAGGGCCTTCGGCGACTCGAACACGGCGACCTGGTTGAACATGTCGCCGCCGCGCAGCGCGTACTGCACGAAGTGGCAGCGCGGGCCGACGTGCACGGTGACGTCCTTCTCGGCGATGCCGTTGTCACGCACCTCGTCGATCGGGACGGCCGCGCGGTAGGCGACGTAGTCGGAACTGACCACGTCGTCGCCGACCAGTTTGCGCCGCGCCACCGAACGCAGTCCGTCGGCGGCGACGACCACCGGCGCCTCCTGGGTGCTGCCGTCCGCCAGGTGGATGCGGGCGCCGCCGTCGATGTGCTCGTAGTCGGTCACCGTCCGGTCGGTCAGCAGCTCCACACCGGCCCGGCGGCAGGCGCGCAGGAAGATGGCGTGCAGGTCGCTGCGGTGGATCACCATGTACGGGAAGCCGTAGCGCCGCTCCAGGTCCCGCAGGTCGAGCCGGGTCAGCTCGCGCGCGTCGAGGGCGTCGCGCATCACCATGTTCTCCGGGAGCACGCCCAGCTCCCTGGCTTCGTCGAGCAGGCCGTACTCGTCGAGGATGCGGGTGCAGTTGGGCGCGATCTGGAGGCCGGCCCCGACCTCGCCGAACTCGTGGGCGCGTTCGAGGACGCGCACGCGCAGTCCCTGCCGGGCGAGGGCGAAGGCGGAGCTGAGGCCGCCGATGCCTCCGCCGACGATGATCGCGTCGGGGTGGTCGCCGGTGGGGGGCGTCGCAGGGTGGTTCATCGTCTCTTCCTCGTATCGCGTGCGGGCTGCAGAAGGGGGCGGTGCGCTACCGGTCCGGCGGCTCAGAGCCAGCGGGCCAGGGCGGGCACGGGCCCGCCGTCCGGTGCGGTCAGTGCGTGCGCCCGCCCGGTGAGGTAGGCCGTGATCTCGTGGAGGTCGCCGACGGCGACGGTCGGCTCACCCTCCCCGGGGAGGGTCCAGAAGGCGCCGGTGCCGGTGGCCTCCAGCACCAGCGCCGGCCCGCCGTCCTTGGCGCGCTTGGCGACGACGTCGTCGCAGAGTGCGGCGAGGAAGCCGGCCGGCAGGTCGGCGAAGGACGGTCCGGTGCCCAGGTCGACCGCGTGGACGCACACCTCGCGGGCGCGCATCCAGGGCAGTTCGGTGGCGGGCACGGTGCGGCCCTGCGCGGTCACGACCGGGGACCGCCACTGCTCGTCGCCGAGAGCGGCCGTCGACCGGGCCAGCTCCTCCGCGGAGCGGCGCAGCCACGCGGTCAGTTCGGCGGCCGGCATCCCGGCGCCCCGCTCGATGCCGGCGGCACGCTCCTCGGGGGAGGCGTACATCGGCGTGCGTTCGCCGGTGGCGGCCCAGTGGACGAGGTGGCCCAGGGCATCGGCGTTGGCGGCGACGTGCGCGACCAGGTGCTTGCGGGTCCAGACCGGCAGGGTGCTCGGCTCGTCCAGGGCGTCGGCACCGAGGTCCGCCGCCCGGACGAACAGGGTGGTGCCGAGCCGCGCCCAGCTACGGGCTTCTTCGAACGTACGGGACATCAGGCGGACTTCTCCTTGACGACGCGGTTCTCCAGCCGGCCGAGGCCGTCGATCTCGGCGACGACGCTCTCGCCACCCAGCAGGTAACGCCCCGGCTTGCGGGCGTGCCCGACACCGCCCGGGGTGCCGGTGGCGATGATGTCGCCGGGGTTGAGGCGTGTGATCGTCGAGACGTACTCCACCAGCGCGACCGGGTCGAAGAGCAGGTCGGCGGTGGTGTCGGACTGCATGACCTCGCCGTCCACGGTCAGCCGGACGTCGAGAGCGGGGCGTACGCCGCCCGCCAGTTCGTCGGGGGTGACCAGGAAGGGGCCGACCGGGGTGCTGGAGTCCCACATCTTGCCCTGCAGCCACTCACGGGTACGGAACTGCCAGTCCCGGCAGGTGATGTCGTTCAGGACCGTGAACCCGGCGATCGCCTGCTCGGCCTCCTCGCCCCGGGCGCGGCGCACGCGCTTGCCGATGACCACGGCGAGCTCCACCTCCCAGTCGAACTGCTCGGTCTCGTCCGGCCGGAGGATGTCGTCACCGGCGCCGATGAGGGAGTCGGCGAACTTCGCGAACAGAGTGGGGTGCTCGGGCAGGTCCCGGCCCATCTCCGTGATGTGGGTGCGGTAGTTCAGCCCGACGCAGATCACCTTCGAGGGCTGCGGGACGACGGGGGCGTACTCGGCGCCTTCCGCGGGGTACGTCCCGGAGTTCCCGGCGGTGGCCGCGGCGGCGTGCCCGGCCCAGTCGTCCCGGCCGAGGAGGGTGCCCACGTCCGGGACGCCGAGGTCGATCAGGATGTCGCCGTCGAGCCGGACGGCCTTCGTGGTTCCGCCGGTACGGAGGGTGGCGAGCTTCATCGGGTGGTTCCTTCCACATGGGTGCGGTCGAGCCGGAGGGCTTCGAAGATCGGGGAGTCGCTGAAGCGGAACAGGTCCAGGGCGCCGGAGTCCGAGTCCGTGGCGCCGGCCTCGGACCGCACGGACAGGGGCTGCCAGGAGGGGACGACGAACAGGTCACCGCGCGTCACCGTCCAGGACTCCTCCCCGACGGTGACGGTGCCGGAGCCGTCGAAGACCTGGTAGACCGACGAGCCGGTCTCGCGGACCGGGGCGGTTTCCGCACCGCGCACGACGCGGTGCATCTCGGCGCGGATGGTGGGCAGCACATCGGCGCCGGTCGCCGGGTCGGCGAACCGTACGGCGGCGTGGCCGGCCTCGACGGTGCCGGTGAAGCCCTCCGCCTCCAGGGCGAGCTGGTCGCCGAGTGCGCGGTCGGTGTGCTCCCAGCGGTACGCCAGCAGGGGCGAGCCGGGGGCCGGTGCGGTGGCGGAGACCGGGCGCAGACCGGGGTGTCCCCACAGGCGTTCGGCGCGCGAGCGGTCGGGGGTCGTGTGCTCGGCCTCGCTGATCGCGTCGCGGCCGAACTCGAAGAACTGGGTCTCGTTCGCGTACTGGAACGGGATGTCGAGGCCGTCGATCCAGGCCATCGGCTCGGTGGTGGCGTTGTGGTGGGCGTGCATGTTCCATCCGGCCTGCGGCAGGAAGTCGCCGCGCCGCATGGCCACCGGATCGCCGCCCACGACCGTCCACACGCCCTCGCCCTCGACGACGAAGCGGAACGCGTGCTGGCTGTGGCGGTGCTCGGGGGCGTCCTCCCCCGGCATGAGGTACTGGATGGCGGCCCAGAGAGTGGGGGTCGCGAACGGCCGGCCGCCGAGGGAGGGGTTGGCCAGCGCGATGGCCCGGCGCTCGCCGCCGCGTCCGACCGGGACGATCTCGCCGGCCTGTGCCGCGAGCGCCCGCAGCTGTTCCCAGCGCCACACGTGCGGGACCGCACGCGAGCGTGGATGGGCCGGCATCAGATCGCCGATCTCGGTCCACAGCGGGACGAGGAGTTCCTGTTCGAAGCCCCGGTACAGCTCTTCGAGCTCCGGGGTGACCTTGGGCTGGTCCGCTGCGGAAACGGCCTGCAGCCGGACGGGGGAGCCCGTCGCGATGTCTGGGGCGGGAGAGGACTGAGTCACGGGCTCAGCGTGCGTCGTGTTCGCAGACAAGACATGTAGATTCTGGAGAGCAGAACTATCCGAGCGTGGCAGCGCAACCGAGGCCCGGCCGGGCCGCACCCGGAGGCCCCCGTGGACAAGCCGCTCAAGACGCCGCCGCCGTATCCGATCGCGAGCGTCGACCACGCCCTGCGGGCGGCGGCTCTGCTGCAGCTGGAGGGCGCGGCGACCGTCTCGCAGATCGCCGAACGGCTGGGGGTCGCCCGGTCCACCGCTCACCGGCTCCTGGCGATGCTCGTCTACCGGGACTTCGCCGTGCAGGACGAGAACCGCGTCTACCGGGCGGGCCCCGTCCTCGAACTCGCGGCACACTCGCAGTCCCAGGTCTCCCGGCTGCGGGCCGCCGCCCTCCCCCACCTGCACCGGCTGGTCGGCATCCTGGACGAGACCGCGAACCTCACCATCCGCACGGGGGACACGGCCAGGTTCATCGCCAGTATCGAGAGCCGGCAGGCGCTGCGGGTCGGATCCCGGGAGGGGATGGTGTTCGCGGCCCACCGCACCACCGCCGGGCTGCTGCTTCTCTCGGGCCTCGACGACGCCGAACTGGCGGAGATCTACTCCGCCGCGCGCTACCGCGACCGCCCCGCGGACCGTCCGGACCTCGCACAGCTGCGGAACGAGCTGACGCGCATCGCCCGCAACGGTTTCGCCGTGAACCAGGAACGCTCCGAGCGCGGGCTCGTCGCGGTGGGTGTCCCGGTGCACGACCGGGACGGGACGGCACAGGCGGGTCTGTCGGTGTCGATGCCCAGCGTGCGCTACGACTCCCACGAGCTTCCTTCACTGGTCGCCACCCTCAACGCCGCGGCGCGCGCGGTGGAATCGGATCTGGTCGCGGCGTACTGATCCGGCCGTCCGGACAGCTCCCACACAGCCTCGACCTACGTCGAGACAATTCACTTGAGTCTACGAACATTTCATTGACACAGCGTATGGCCAAGTGTCATTCTCCACGACACCGCGCCGGAATCGAGCCGTGTCTCCTTCCCCCTCAACCGTGAGCACGGCAGCGTCCGGCACCCACCTGTCCGCACGGAACGGGCCCGCGGCATCCGACGACAACCCCGTCGGTCTGCCCGGGCCCGGGGTCCTGCGCGACCGGTGAGCGACGGACCCCTCCCCCCTCCCCCTCGCTACGGCCGTCGGCCGGAGCCCGTCCCGCCCGAGACGGCGGGGCACTCACCTTCCCAGCCAGGGAGAAAGCAATGACGCTGAACAAAGGGACAACGACGTCCCACGGCCCAACCGCGGGGGCTGCCCGGAAGCCGGGCTACGCGGGAACGCTGGCTGCCACCAGCTGTGCGGTGTTCGTGGCGCAGGTCGCCAACGCACTGCCGGCCTCCCTCAACGGACTGTTCCAGGAGGACCTCAACACCCACGGCTCCCAACTGACCTGGATCACCTCGGCCTTCATGATCGCGGTGGTCTGCTTCGAGTTCACCTTCGGTGTGCTCGGTGACCGGTTCGGCCGCAAGAAGCTGATCACCGCCGGCGCGGCCCTCATCGCCGTCGGCAGCACCGTGGCCGCGGTCGCGCCCAGTGTGCAGGTCCTCTGGATCGGTGCCGCGATCAACGGTCTCGGTGCCGGCGCCCTGTTCCCCGGCTCGCTCACCATGCTCGCGTCGGTCACCGGCAACCCCCGGGAACGGGCCCAGGCCGTCGCGCTGTGGAGCGGGTTCCTGTCCGCCGGCGCTGCCGTATCCCCCCTGATCGGCGGGGCCTTCGCCAAGGTCGGCTCCTGGCGCGGCTCCTTCTGGGTGCTGGTCGCGCTCGCCGCGCTGAGCATCGTGCTCACGCTCTCGCTGACCTCCGAGTCCAAGGCGTCCAAGCACCGCGAACTCGACGTCCCGGGCCAGATCACCTTCGCCCTCGGTCTCATTCTGGTGCTGTACGCCGCCGTGGAGGGACCCGAGTCGGGGTGGACGGCCCTCCCCGTCATGCTCTCCGGCATGCTCGGCCTGGTCTTCCTCGCCGGTTTCGTCCTGGTCGAAGTGGGCGCCGCGTCCCCGATCTTCGACCTGACCCTGTTCAGGAACCGGGCCTTCGCGGTGTCGTCCGCCGTCGCGGTGATCGGCATGCTCGCCTTCCTCGGCGCATGCTTCGCGACGAGCATGTGGCTCGGACCGATCCAGCACCAGGACCCGCTGCGGGTCGCCGTCCCGTTCCTGCTGCTCCAGGGGCCCGCGTTCGTCCTGATCCCGGTCGTCTCCCGGCTGCTGCACCGGGTCGCCCCGACCTGGCTGCTGACCTCGGGCTTCCTCCTGATGGCCGTCGGCTGCCTCCTCTGCACCCGGCTCGACGTCACCGACCTCGACCTGAGCGCCTTCGTCGTGCCCGACCTGCTCATCGGCGTCGGCTTCGCGCTGTGCGTGAGCTCGGTGACGGCCGTGGCGCTGGACAGTGTGCCGCCGCATCTGGCCGGCATGGCGAGTGCGACGACCAACATGCTCCGCGACCTCGGATTCGCGCTCGGCCCGGTCGTCGTCGGGGCCGTCGCCCTGTCCAAGGCGGCCTCGGCGTTCTCGTCGGAGCTGGGCGGGGCTGACCTGTCCGCGGAAAACCTCGGAGCCGCGCGCGGGATCGCCGCGGAGGGCGGACCGATCGCGGTGAACAGCCTGCCGCCCGGCACCCCGGGATCGGCGGCGCACGATCTGGCCCTCGGCGCACTGGGCAGCGGCTTCGGCAACGCCTTCCTCATCTGCGGCATAGCCGCCGCCGTGGCAGCGGTCCTGACCGCTGTCGGCATGATCGGCGTCAAGCCCCACCGCTCCCCCGCCGAGCCTCCTGCCGAGGCCACCGCCACCGCGCCGGTGACGGTGTAGCGGCAGCCCTGAGGGTGCCGGGTCTCCGCGCACCTGCGGAGACCCGGCCCTCAGGGGCGGACGCTACGGGGCGCAGTACTGCGGCGCCTCGTCCAGATTCTCCTTCGTGATCAGGGCGAGAGGGATCCGGGCGATCTTGTCGGCCTTCTTCTCGTCGTCGAGCCGGGCGACGGCGTTACGCACCGCCGTCTCACCGATCACCTGCGGCGAGTTGGCCACGGTGGCGGAGAACCGGCCGTCCTTGACGGCTGCCAGGCCCTTGTCCGTACCGTTCTCGGTCACGATCCTGACGTCCTTCGCACCGGCCTCGTCGAACGCCTTGCGTACCGCGAAGGCCATCTCCTCATTGGCGACGAAGGCGTAGTCGAGACCCGGGTGGGCCTGGATCATGTTCTCCGCGACGGACCGGGCCTCGACGGGATTGAACATCCCCGGCTGGTTCGCCACGACCTTCACGTTCGCGGGCAGGGCTCCGGTGAAGCCCGACACCATCAGATCGGACGCGGCGCCGGGCGCCCCTGCCACGATTCCCACATCGACCGGCTTCCCGCCGGCGTCCTTCCTGATCCAGCCGGCGTCCAGGGCGCCCAGCTTCTTGAGGTCGACCACAGCCGCGCCGAGGATGCCGTCGGCCTCACCGGTGGCGACCGACGTGAGGAAGATGGGTACGTTCGCGGAGCCGGCCTTCGCTATGTCCCCTTCGAGCGCATCGACGTTGACCGTCTGCACGATCAGCGCGTCGACGTCGCGGGAGATCATGTCCTCGATGTTGGACAGTTCCTTGCCGGGGTCCATCTTGGAGTTGGCGAGGTAGACCTTCGCGCCGGCGGCCTTCGCCGTCGTCTCGACGGCTTTCTGCAGGCACATGGCGAACTCGCTGGTGTCTCCGTTGACGAAGCCGAGCGTGACGGAGCCGTCGCTCGCGCCGTCGGCTCCGGCACCGCATCCGCTCAGCACGATCGTGGCGCCCAGGGCCACCGCAGCGGCCGGGCCCGGTCGGAGACGGGCAGGGAAGGGCATGGTGAACCGCCTTTGTTCTCGGGTGGGGTGGCGCCGACGCGGGAGGCCGGCGCCGGACGACCGGGCTCACATGGGCTGGACCATCGTTTCCAGGACGTGCTGGGTCAGGCCGGCGTGGTCGAAGTCCGGGTGCCTGGAGGAGACCATCTCGTACTCGCCGATCTGCACCGACGACTCCACGACGAGCCGGCACCGCTCGTAGCGGCGCTCGGTGTACTCCGCGAACGCCTCCTCATGGCTGCTGTGGGCCGCCAGACACCGGGCGAGGACGACACCGTCCTCGATCGCCTGCGCCGCACCCTGCCCGAGGTGCGGCGTCACGGCGTGAACCGCGTCCCCCATCAGCACGATGCGGCCCTTGTGCCACGGTGCCGGTGCGATCAGCCATTCCTCGGGCCGGAATACGATCTTCGACGAGTCGTTGACGTACGCGTCACGGACCCGGCCGGCGAGTCCGCCGAACGGTGCGAGGCGTTCGCGCAGTTCGTCCGCCATCTTGTCCTGGTCCAGCCAACGCCCCTCTTCCCACGTGGTGTTGTAGAAGAGGTAGGCGAGGTCGGGTCCGATCGGCACGAAACCCGCCAGGCCGTCCGGGCCGTGCTGCAGGATGATCCGGTCGATCTCCGGATCCCGGGGGATGTTGAGCCGGAAGGCCGACTGCCCGAGATAGACGGGCTCGATGTCCTCGGCCAGAACGTAGGGGCGGACCTTGGAGTAGACACCGTCGGCGCCGACGACGAGGTCCACCACGCTCTCGGAGCCGTCGGTGTAGCTGACCTGGACGCCGTCGGGCCCGTCGGTGAGCGTCGTGAACGTCTTGTCGTACGCGATCACGACGCCGGCTTCGAGCGCCTTGTCGGTCAGGATCCGATGGAGCTGCGGCCTGGTGAGACCGTTCATCGGCGGCAGATCGGACCCGGGGATCCGGGCCCCGGGCATCTCCCGGACGAGGTTGCCGTCCACATCGAGCATGTGGCCCCAGGCCGTGGTCGCGTATCCGACGGCCATGCACGCCTCGGCGCAGCCGATCGCGTCCAGAGCCCGCAGGGCGTTCACCGGCTGGATGATCCCCACGCCGTACACCGACGAGTGGAGGTCCTGCTGGATCTCCACGACATGGACGTCGTACCCGGCGTTCCGCAACGCGATCGACGCGGACAGCCCACCGATCCCGCCACCGACGACGAGAACACTGTTACGGCTCATTGCAACCACCTAGATTCGTCCCCTTGCCGCCGTACGGAAAAGCACGGAGGCCGGATGCGAGGCGAACTTAATGACCCTTTGACAGAACGGGAACCAGGCAGGAACGCATACTTAACTTGCATCCCCATGCCCTTGCACCAGTACGGAGAATGCTCTCTCCGGGAAGTAACGCGAAGCCGAATTCCCTCACTCCCGTCATGCGCTTTGAGCTGGCAATTCAACACTTAGCGCACCTGACGGCATGGAGTGCTCGACGGAAATCCCCGATATGCAGGACACCGATGTCGAATTTCCTTCCACCAGTGGACGCCGACCGGTCATGAGGAGCAAGAATGACTCGCCGTGTGCGGCATCCGAACACCCAGGAGAATCCAGTGGCGTTCCCCCTGCTCGACGCGCTCGACCTGAAGCTGCTCCAGGCGCTGGAACTCGACGGACGCGCCTCCTTCAGCCGGATCGCCCAGGTGCTGGGCGTCTCCGACCAGACCGTCGCACGCCGGTTCCGCCGGCTGCGCGAGACCGCCGGGCTGCGTGTGACGGGGATGACCGACGACAGCCGCCTGGGCCGCACCAGCTGGATCGTGCGTCTCGGCTGCGCCCACCACACCGCGGCCCGGCTCGCCGCCACGCTCGCCGGGCGGCCGGACACCCACTACGTCGACCTGGCCGCGGGCGGCACCGAGGTCGTGTGCGCGATCACTCCGCAGAGCAGGCCGGACCGCGACGAGATCCTCCTGGAACGGCTCCAGCGCACTCCGCACGTCACCACGGTCGGCGCGCACTGCATCCTGCGCACCTACTACGGCAACTCCCTCAGATGACTGCGCAAGATCAGCGCGCTCGATCCCGACGAGGAGAACGCCCTGCGCGTCCCGGCCGCGGCGCCCCTCCCGGCACCCGCCGCCCCGGACCCCGCCGATCTGGCCATGCTGAACGTGCTGCAACGCGACGGCCGGGCATCCCTCGCCCGGCTGCAGGCCGCCGGCGGCCTGTCCGAGACCGCGGCCAAACGCCGCCTGGAACGTCTGCGCGCGTCCGGTGTGCTGTATCTGGCCGTCGAGTACGACCACGAGCCGCTCGGGCAGGGCGTCGAGGCCCTGTGCTGGCTGAACGTCGCTCCCCACGCGCTGGAGCGCACCGGCCGGGCCGTCGCGGACCACCCCGAGGTGCGCTTCGCCGCGGCCGTGAGCGGGCGGACCAACCTCGTCGTCTCCGTGCTCTGCCGCACGACCGACGACCTCTACGGCTTCCTCACCGAGAAGACCGGCGCCCCCGGCGACGTACACACGGCTGAGACCGTGCTCACCCTGCGCCGGGTCAAGGCGCTCACGAACGAGCGACCGTCCCTCCCCGTCACCTGACTGATTCACACCCCCGGGCCCGTGAGTTGGGGTGAACTCCCACGCCGGGAGAGGGCCTCATACGTCTCCTTCGTGGTCTCAGGGCAGCAGAATACGGCCAGTGACACGTGGCCGTGATGCGTGAGCACGTTGGCGTCCCCCTCACCGTGGTCTCCAAGACGCTGCGGCACTCCACCCTCTCGACCACGGCGAACCTCTACAGCCACCTCACCCAACAAGCCGCACAACAAGCCGTCGACACCATCGACCACGTCCTGAGGGCCGCCCAGCAGCCGGTCGTCCGTACAGACCAGCCCGTGCGGCTGCGACCACCACGCGACCACCGCCACCGCCTCCGCGCAGCCCTCGGTCGGCTCCGCTCCCCCGCACCACCCACCACCAGCACCCAGGCGAACCAGCCCCCGGCCCAGACGTGCGACCACACTGCGACCACCACACCCCGAAACGCACGAAAGGCCGCCCCCTCATTAATGAGAGAACGACCTCCGACCTGCGTCTCCGCATGGTCGGGACGACAGGATTTGAACCTGCGACCCCTTGACCCCCAGTCAAGTGCGCTACCAAGCTGCGCCACGTCCCGCTGTCAGTCCCCCGGTCCTGCCGGGCGGCTGCGCAGGACAAACATTACCTCACTCCGTGGACCGGATCGACGCCCGTGCCTGCTGGGCGCGGGCGGCCAGTCCCTCGGCGCCGCAGGCCGTGGCCAGCTTGTGCGCCCGGGCGAGCTCGCGCGGCGAGCGGGTGGCGACGCCGTGGTCGAACAGGGCGAGCGCCAGTTCGTAGCCGGACGGCGACGCCTCCAGGTGGCGGACCGCCTCGCCCAGGAGGTGGGCGGCCTCGTCCGGGCGGGCGAAGAGGGCGACACAGCGCAGGGCCTCGCCGATCGCCGTGTCCGTGCCGAACCGTTCGGCGTGCACCCGGGCGGAGTTGGCGAGCTGGGCGGCGCGGCCCGGGTCGTCGTCGGCCAGGGCCCGGGCCAGGTCGCCGGCCCATGGGCCCCAGATGCCGTTGAACCGGCCGCGCGGTTCGAGGGAGTGGCCGGCGGCCTCCAGCTCCGTGACGGCTTCCTTCGTGCGGCCTTCGGCGAGCAGCAGGCGGCCACGGACGCACGGGGCGTCGGGCAGCACCATGGCACTGGGGTAGGGCAGCCCGAAGTCGTACTGGTCGGCGACCTTGCGGGCCTCGGTGATCCGGCCACGGGCCAGCAGCGTGTCGATGAGCAGACAGGCGGCGTCCCAGTGGACGGGCAGCCCGCTGCCCACACGGTCGGCGAGCCGGAGCCCCTCGCGCAGGAAGCCCTCGGCCTCGGCCAGACGGCCGCGACGGCGGTGGACCAGGCCCAGCAGGGTGTGGGCGAAGGCCAGGTGGGCGCCGCTCCAGCCGGAGATCTCGAAGGCGCGCACGGCCTCGCCGAAGAGTTCCTCGGCCCGGTCGAGCTGGTCGGTGAAGGCGTAGGTGATGCCGAGCAGGGTCGGGAGTTCGAAGCCCCATTCGGTGTCGGTCCAACCGAGGCCGCGGGCGGGGTGGCCGTTGACCAGGGCGCGTTCGCACAGGTCGACGATCAGCTGGGCGTTCTCGCCGCGCAGCATCGCGTCGAAGGCGCGCAGCGTGAGCAGCGCCCGTTCGGCGTTGTCCCGGCCGGTGAGGTGGTCGGCGTTGGCGGCGAGCCGGCGGGAGCGGCCGTGGCCGTCCTGCTCGGTGGCCTGCATGCCCTCCCAGAGGAAGTGGGCGGCCTGCAGACGCATCAGGCCCGGTCCGGGCGCCGTGCGTTCGGCCTCGGCGGCCAGGGCGAGCGCCGCCTCCTTGAGCTGGTTGTTGTGCGAGAGGGCGGCCGCGAGCCGGAACGTGGCGTCGACCCTCAGGTCGTCGGCGAGGCCCGGCATGTCGAGGGCGGCCCGCAGATGCTGCACCGTGGTGGGCGGCGAGCTGAGGAGCGTGGCACAGCCCAGTTCGTAGAGCAGGGTGGCGCGCACATCGTGGCGCGGAGGTTCCTGGAGGGCCCGCTCCAGACAGCGCCTGGCGGCCTCGGGGGCGCCGACCGCGAGGTGCTGGTTGGCCGCCGCTCGCAGTTGTTCGACGAGTTCCTGGTCGTCGTCGGGGTGGACTTCGAGCAGATGGCGTGAGGCGGCGGCCGGGCCGAGTCCGGCGCGGGTGATCGCCCAGGCGGCCCTGCCGTGCATGGCGGTGCGGGTGGCCGGCGGGATGGAGCGGTACACGGCGGTGGCGATCAGGGGGTGCACGAACTCCAGGGGGTCGAAGCCGCTGACGATCCGGGCCTCGCGGAGCCGGGCCGTGCAGTCCGCCGCTTCGGCGGGACTCATTCCGGCCAGGGTGGCGGCGAGGTCCTGGGAGATGTCCGTACCGAGGACGGCGGCGGCCCAGGCGAACCGGTTGGCGTTGGTGCCGAGCCGTTCGAGCCGGGCGACGAGGCCGCTGCCCCGGGCGGAGGCGCCGAGTTCGCGCAGCAGTCCGGCGGATTCCTCCAGCGGCGGCAGCTCGCGGTCCTGGACCTTGGCGACGAGTTCGACCGCCTCGTAGGGGTTGCCGCCCGTGACGGCCCATACCTCGCGGCAGAACGGGTCGTCCGCGTGGTCCCCGAGAGTGGCCCGGACCAGTTCTGCGGTGGCGTCGGGGGTGAGCGCGCGCAGGGCGACCCGGACCTGCGCCGGGTGACTGCCGGCGGGGGTGCGCTCGGCCTCGCGGGCCGCGAGCTCCTCGGGGCGGTGCGCCTGCACGACGAGGACCTTCACTTCGCCGAGCCGGGCGGTGAACGAGGCGAGCCAGGCGAGGGATTCGCCGTCCGCCCAGTGCGCGTCGTCGATGATGAGCAGCAGCGGGCGGTGGCTCAGCCGGGTCGCGAGCCGGGAGACGACCCAGTCGAGGCCGTCGCGCACACCCTGCGGGTCGGGCTGCGGACCGGTCGGTTCGGAGAGGCCGAGGGCGGGTGCGGCGATCTCGTACCAGGCCCCGAACAGCGCCTTCACGTCGTCGGCGGGGAACTGGTCCAGTGCGGGCTGGAGCAGTTGGCGTACGACGTGGAACGGCACCGAGGTGACCGTCTCGCCGCCGCGGGCGGACCAGACCGTGCACCGGTCGGCCGCCATGGCCCGGATCTCGGCCAGCAGCGCGGTCTTCCCAATGCCTGCTTCGCCGCTGAAGACCAGCAGCCCGCCGGTCGCCTGCGCGCCGCACAGTGCGTCAACGGCGTCTGCGGCAGCGGCAAGTTCCGGTTCGCGCTCGTACAGCGGCCGGGACGGCTTCATGCCTACCCTCCCCCAAAGTCGTTTCGGTGACAGTCGAGACTAGTCGTGCGCGGGGGCCCACCGACAGTGGTTCGGACAGTTCGTCGCAGGTGCGAGGCACAATCGAGGAGTGGACGAGACTCGCAGGGACCGTGACATCGAGGGCCGGGCGCACAATGCGCGCCCCCGGGACGGGCTGGGGCGCCCTCTGCCGTACGGCACGGTGGGGGTCGAGCGGCAGCCCGAGGGGGTGGTCCGCACCCCGGAGGAGACCGTACGGGAGGCGCAGAGGCTGTTGGACGCGGGTATGCCGTTCCACGCGCACGAGGTCTTCGAGGACGCGTGGAAGTCGGGCCCCGACGCGGAGCGGGAGTTGTGGCGCGGGCTGGCCCAGTTGGCCGTCGGGCTGACGCACGCGGCCCGGGGGAACACGACGGGCGGGGCGCGGCTGCTGCGGCGCGGGGCGGCGGCACTGACGGAGTTCGCCGCGTCCGGCGAGGCCGGCAGGCCCGTGCGGGGGGTCGCCGGCGACCCGGTCGGCGCGGTGTACGGAATCGGCATCGGAGGTCTCACCGGCTGGGCCACAGACCTCGCGGGGCGGGTGGAGGAGGCGGGCGCGCTTGCTGTCGATGCGGCCGCGGAGGCACCGCGGCTGCGAGCCGACGGCTGACCGGCGCAGCCTGCCACGCGAGCCTCGCGGCTCCGAACTCCCCTTACTTTCCCTCCCCTTGACCGAGAGCGGTGAACAGTGCCGTGCGAAACCATTACCATCCGGCGTCATGAGCACTTCTGACCAGGACCAGGACCAGGCCGTGGACGCGCCGATAGCCGAACCCGGGGACACCGGCGGCGCCGAGGACCGGAGACTGACGCCGCGGCAGGCGAGACAGCTGCGGATCGTCCTCTCCTCGGCCGGGATGGCGGCGATGGCCGTCGTACTCGGGCTGCGGATCGCGAGCCGGTCCTCGGTCCTGGTGGTGGGGGTGTACGGGCTCGCCCTGATCCTGTGCGGGATCGTGATCGAGCTCAGCAGGAACGGCCGGACCCGGCTCGGCAGCTGGCTGCTGGGGCTCGGCCTGGTGGCGGCGATCGGTTCGGACTGGCTGCTGATCCCCTGAGAACCCGGTGATCCCCGTGCGATCACCTGAGCACCGGTGCTGCCGGGCGCACCGGTCAGCCGACCGAGATCCGCACGGTGTCTCCGTGCGGATCGGCCCGGTCGAGCCAGTCGGCGGGCAGGTGGAACGGGTGTCCGGGCCGGGCGGGGCGCAGCAGTCGCCGGCGGAACAGTTCCCGCCCGTTTTGACGGGCCACGAGCAGCGGGGCCGTCAGCGGCCGGACGGTGCGCAGGGTGAAGCGGTTGTCCAGCGGCCGGTCGCCGTCCGGGCAGAGCAGGTTGGGTGCGATCCACTCCAGTGGCGCCGCGACGGCGAGCGCGGGCCGCCCGGCCGGCCAGCCGCCGGCGGTCAGGTGGCGCCGTACGGGGGCGGCGAGGGCCCGGCCCTCCGCCGCGGCGGTGCCGGCGCTCTCCACCGCGTGGAGCAGATTACCGGCGGCGAAGACCCCGGCGGCGCGGGTGCGGTACGCGGCGTCGTACGCGGGGCCGCGGGTACCGGGGTCCAGGGGCACGTCGCCGCGCCGCGCCAGTTCGTGGTCGGGGATCCAGTCGCCGGTGAACACCACGGTGTCGCACGGCAGGGTCGTCGTACGGCCGTCCTGGTGGCGCACCGTGACCCCGGTGAGCCGGCCCCGGCCCGTCAGTGCGGTGACGGTGGTGCGGGTGAGCAGCGGGGCTCCGTGGCGCGGTCCCAGGGCGGCGGGGAGGGCCGGCGGGCGGTCGGTGACCCGGGCGACGACCTCGACCCCGGCGGTGCGCAGGGTGGCGGCCGCGGCGATGCTGACCGGTTCGTCGCCGATGATCACGGCGCGCGTGCCGATGTGCTGGTGGTGGAGGTGGACGGCCTGCTGGAGTTCTCCGGTGGTGTAGACGCCCGCCGGGCGGGTGCCGGGGACGAGCCGGGCGCTGCGCGGGCGTTCGCGGGCTCCGGTGGCGAGGACGACGGCGTGTGCGGTGATCCGTTCGAGCCCGCCGGGTCCGGTGGCGTCGAGGGTGAGGGGGCCGGCCCAGCCGGTGACGGTGATGCCGGTGCGCAGGGTGGCGCCGGCCCGGGTGGCCGCGGCCGTGCAGCGGCGGGCGTACGCGGGGCCGTCCGTCCCGCCCTTCGAACGGTTGCCGCCGAATCCGGCGTGGTGGCAGTGGCGCGGGATGCCGCCGGCGGTCCGCTCGCGTTCCAGGACCTCGACGCGTCGTACGCCGGACGCGGCGAGTTCGGCGGCGGCGCCCAGTCCGGCGGGGCCCGCTCCGACGACCAGCACGTCGACGGTCCGTTCGCGTCGGGTCATGGCCGGGTCCCCTCGATCAGTGCGCGGAGACCGGCTCCGCAGTGGAAGCCCTGGCAGCGTCCGTTGCCGGCCCTGGTTCTGCGGGCCAGACCCGCCACGGATCGCGGCGGGAGCGTGGAGGCCAGTGCGTCGCGGAGCTCGCCCGCGGTGACGCGTTCGCAGTGGCAGACCAGGGTGCCGTACGCCGGGTCCCGGCCGATGAGTTCCGCGTCCAGGTACGGGCGCCGGCCCGTCTCGCCGAGGCCGGGCATGGTGAGGGGGGCCGGTTCGGCGGGCTCGCCCGGGTCGAGTCCGGTGCGGGCGAGCAGGGTGGTGACGTGGTCGGCGATGGCCATGGACGCCGTCAGCCCGGTGGAGCGGATGCCGCCGACGGCGATGTAGCGGAGGCCGGGGTACTCCTGGATCCGGTAGTCCTCCTGGCCGGTGGCCGCCCGCAGTCCCGCGTAGACGGCGGTGACCTCCTCGTCGAGGAGCCGGGGCAGGATCCTGCGGCCCTTCTCCCTCAGCCGGTCGATGCCCTCCCGTGTCGACCCGGTGGCGGTCTTGTCGTCGAGTTCCTCGGCGGTGGGGCCGAGGAGGACGTTGCCGAAGACCGTCGGTGCGACCAGGACGCCCTTGCCCGCGGCGGTGGGGACGGGGAGCAGGATGTGGCGGACGAGGTCGCGGGCGAGTTTGTCGAACACGATCAGCTGGCCGCGGCGCGGGGTGACGGTGAACACGTCGTGGCCGAGCAGGCGGTCGATCTCGTCGGCGTGCAGTCCGGCGGCGTTGATCAGGAAGCGGGTGCGCAGCGGCCCGCGGCCGGTGGTCAGGGTGTGGACCGCGTCCCCGGTCTCGATGTCGAGGACGGGGCAGTCCAGGTGCAGGTGGACGCCCGCGCGGACCGCCTCGGTGGCGAAGGCGAGGGGGGTGGTCCAGGGGCAGATGACGGACTCGTCGGGGACCTCCAGCCCGCCGAGCGCTCCCGGGCCGAGGTGGGGTTCCCGTTCGGCGACCTCGTCGGCGTTCAGCAGCCGGGCCGCGTGGTAACCGTTGGCTTCGGCCTTGGCCAGCAGGGCGGGCAGCGCCGCGAGTTGTTCCGCGTCCCAGGCGACGAGGAGGGCGCCGACGCGTTCGACGGGGATGCCGGTCCGTGCGGCGTACGCGGAGAGCCTGCGCCGGCCTTCGCGTACGAGACGGGCCTCCAGCGAGCCGGGTACGGCGTCGAAACCGGTGTGCAGGATCGCGGTGTTGGCCTTGGACGTGCCGTCGGCGATGTCCTCCGAGGCCTCGACGAGGGCGGTGCGCAGGGGGTAGCGGGCCAGTTCGCGGGCGATGGCGGTGCCGACCACGCCCGCTCCGATGACGGTGACGTCGTACGGGGCTCCGCCGGGCTGCGTGGGCAGCGGATCACCGGCGGTCGTGACGGTGTGCGTCATCGGGCCGCTCCGGCAGGGCTCATGACCGTTCCAGGAGGGTCCCGACGGCCGCGCGGAATCCGGCGAGGCGCTCGGCCGCCTCCGCGGCTCCGATCCGTGGTTCGTACACCGCGGCCGGCCGCCAGGCGGGGACGGCCTCGGCGAGGGAGAGCCCGGGGTCGATGCCCAGCCGGGCCACGGCACCGACGCCGAGTGCGGTCACGTCGGGCAGCGCGGAGACCTCGACGGGCCGTTGCAGCAGGTCGGCCTGGGTCTGCATGAGCAGCGCGGAGCGGGTGAGGCCGCCGTCGACGCGTAGGGCGGTCAGCGGCGAGCCGAGGTCGGCCGCCACCGCGTCGGCGAGCTCGACGACCTGTGCGGCGATGCCCTCGCAGAGCGCCCGCACCAGATGGCCGGCGGTCGTGTCCAGGCTCAGGCCGGTCACCGAGCCGCGCAGGTCGCCGCGCCACCAGGGGGCGGCGAGTCCGGCGAGCGCCGGTACGAAGGTGACGCCACCGGAGTCGGGGACGCCGCCGCCGACGGGGTCCAGGTCGGCGGCGCCGGAGATCACGTTGAGGTCGGTCAGCCAGCGGACCGCGGAGGCGGCTGTGTAGACCTGTCCGTCCAGGCAGTAGCTGGTACGCCCACCGAGCCGCCAGGCCACACAGCTGACGAGGCCGGAGGAGCCCCGGCGCGGTACGGGGCCGGTCTGGGCGAGGAGGAACGCACCGGTGCCGTAGGTGCACTTGGCGGTCCCCGGCTCCAGGGCGCCCTGGGCCAGAAGTGCGGCCTGCTGGTCGACGAGGAGCCCGGTCAGCGGGAGTTCGCCGCCGAACGCGGTGGTCGTGTCGAACGCACCGGCGGCGTCGACCACGGCCGGCAGGCGTTCACCGCCCAGCCCGAAGAGGTCCAGGGCGGCGGGTGACCAGCCGACGTCGTCGAGGTCGAGCAGCTGGGTGCGGCCGGCGGTGGCCGCGTCCGTCACGAACGCACCGGTGAGCCGGTGGACCAGCCAGGAGTCGCTGGTCGTGACGACGCCCTCCCTGGTCAGTTCGCGGCGGATCCAGGCCATCTTGGGCGCGGCGAAGTACGGGTCGAGCGGCAGCCCGGTGAGTTGCTTCAACTCATCTTCACGTGCCGCGAGTTCGCCGCAGATCCGTTCGGCCCGGCGGTCCTGCCAGACGATCGCGTCGGTGAGCGGCTCCCCGGTGTCCGGGTCCCAGGCGAGCACGGTCTCGCCCTGGTTGGCGAGGCCGACGGCGACCACGGGTTCGGCGGCGGCGGCCAGGGCCTGCGCCCCGGCGTCGAGGACCGAGCCGAGGAGCTCGGCGGGGTCCGCCTCGACCGCTCCCCCGGTTCCGTAGCGCGGACGCACCGGAGCCGAACCGGAACCGATCACGCCCCGCTCGGGACAGATCACCAAGGCCTTCGTCCCGGAGGTGCCCTGGTCCACGGCGAGTACCGGGCCTGTCATCGAGTCTCCAGCGGGACGCAAGCACGGGGCTTGAACGGAATCGTGATCTTCGGTCGCGGAACCTCAGGGTGGTGCAGCCCGGCGGCTACGTCAAGCGCCCGCAAGGAGTGCGCCCGGATCCCGGCCCCGGAGCTCAACCTCCTGTTTGCACACGTGACTTGAGGAAGATCCACGATTCGTTCGGGAGATAGGCGTGGAGGGCTCTACACTCACCGCCGAGCAACAACCGGACGCTTTACAGCAGTTCATTTTTCAACTGCTGCTTCACCCCCCACGTCCCGAGGATCGATGAGACCGACACCATGCGCCGAGCACGTCCATGGCCAACAGTGATTTCCGGCCGGTCTACCATCCGGCCGGCCACGACAACGAACTGCGCAGCGCGTTACAGGACTTGCGCACCGGGCGCTGGCTCTCCATGCGCGACCTGCTGGAGAGCACCCCTGACTGGACCCTGTGGACCCAGCGGACCCAGGTGCTCGGCGCGGTCGCCGCGGGATCGGACGCGGTACAGGCCTGGCTGACCGAGGAGCCCCGGAGTGTCGCGGCCGCCGTGATGCACGCCCGGGTCGCCGTGGAGCGGGCTGTCCGCGCCCGCCGTTCGGACCATCCCAGCGGACAGGAGCTCTGGCAGGAGGCCTGGGAGGCGTGCCGCTCGGCCGCCCACGCCTCACCCGCCGACCCGGTGCCCTGGGTGTGCCTGCTGGCCCTCTCCCAACTGGACGAGCGCCAGCGGCTGGAGGAGCACCGGCTGCACCCTCCCGGACCCATGCTCTTCCCCGGCCCGTGGGGTCTGCTGGCGGAGGCGGACAAACGCGATCCGTACAACCGCGAGGCCTACCACCGCATGCTGCAGTTCGTCTATGCGCGCCGGGCCGGCGGCTCTCTGTCCGAGGCGGTCAACTTCGTCCAGTGGGCGGCGTCCTCGGCGCCCGACGGATCGGCGCTCCATGTACTGCCGCTGTACGTGAGGGTGGAGCGCTACCGCCGCGAACACGGCCACGAGAAGGCGCTCGACCTGCACTGGGTCACCGAGGACGCGGAGCGCGAGGCCCTGCGCGCCCTGGAGATCTGGTTCCACCGCACTCCGCCGACCGCGCACACCCTGCTCGATCTCAACCATCTGGCCCACGCACTGTGGGGGGCGCTCCAGTTCGCCGACGCGGCTCCCGTGTTCCAGGAGCTCGGCCCGTACTTCACCTCGCTGCCGTGGGCGTACCGCACCCGCACGCCCAAGGACCCCGGCGGCGCCGAGGAGGTCTTCCTGCGGGCCCGCAGCCGCGCCCTCGCCGCCGCCCGTGATCCCGGCCGGGGGCCGCACGGCTGAGCGTGAGCCGCCCCTCTCTCCGCCCTGTGTCCCGTTTACCCCTTTATTCCGCTCACGGAGGTCTCCCCATGTCCCTATCCACCTCGAACCGGAAGGGCGCCGGCGCCGCCCCGCCCAAGGACGAGGAGCAGCGGCTGCGCGAACTCGGCTACCAGCCGGTGCTGGCCCGCCGTATGGGCGGCTTCGGCAACTTCGCCATCAGTTTCTCCGTCATCTCGATCCTGTCCGGCTGCATGACCCTGTACGGCTTCGGCATGTCCACCGGCGGTCCGTCCGTGATGCTGTGGGGCTGGGCCGGGGTCGGTCTGTTCGTGCTCTGTGTCGGCATGGCGCTCGCCGAGGTCACCAGCGCCTACCCGACATCCGGGGCCCTGTACTACATGGCGGACCGGCTCGGCGGCCGCAAGTGGGGCTGGTACACCGGCTGGCTGAACCTGCTCGGGCTGCTCGGTGCGATCGCCGGCATCGACTACGGCGCCGCGCTGTTCACCGGTGCGCTGATGAACCTGCAGTGGGGGTTCACCCCCACGCCCGGCAAGACAATGATCATATTCGTCTGCATCCTGCTGCTGCACGCCGTCCTGAACCTGTTCGGTGTCCGCCTCGTCAGCGTGCTCAACTCGATCAGTGTGTGGTGGCATCTGGCCGGTGTCGCGGTGATCGTCTCCGTGCTGGCGATCGTGCCCGACCACCACCAGTCGCCGTCGTTCGTCTTCACCGAGTTCGTCAACGACACCGGCTGGGAGAACCCGCTCTACGTGGCGGCGATCGGTCTGCTGCTGGCGCAGTACACGTTCTGCGGCTACGACGCCTCCGCCCACCTGTCGGAGGAGACCTCGGACGCCTCGGTCTCTGCGCCGCGTGGCATCGTCCGTTCGATCTGGGTCTCGTGGCTGGCCGGTTTCGTGCTGCTCGCGGGGCTGACCTTCGCGATCCAGGACTACGTGGGCACCCAGGAGAGCTCGACCGGAGTGCCGCCGGCCCAGATCCTGATCGACGCACTGGGGACCTCGGGCGCCACGGCGATGCTGCTGATCGTGATCGCCGCGCAGCTGTTCTGCGGCAACGCCGAGGTCGCCGCCACCAGCCGGATGGTGTTCGCCTTCAGCCGGGACAACGCGCTGCCGGGGTCCTCGGTGTGGCGCAAGGTGAGCGCACGCACGCAGACGCCGGTCAACGCGGTGTGGCTGTCGGTCGTCGTCGCCGGAGTGCTCGCCCTTCCGTCGCTGTACTCGGCGACCGCGTACGGGGCGGTGACCGCGATCAACGTCATCGGCATCACGCCCGCCTACGCCATCCCGATCTACCTGAAGCTGCGTGCGGGCGACCGCTTCGAGCGCGGGCCGTGGCATCTGGGCCGCTGGTCGAAGCCGGTCGGCTGGATCGCCGTGGTGTGGGTCGTCATCGTGACCGTGCTGTTCCTGCTGCCGCAGAGGTCTCCGGTGACGATCGACTCGATGAACTACGCCTCGGTCGCCCTGGTCGCCGTGCTGGTCCTGGCCACCGTGTGGTGGTTCGTCGCCCGTGGTTCGTACGGCACGCCGTCGGCGTACGGAAACGCGCGCGAGCAGGCGGAGATCGAGGAGGGCATCGTCTGACGGACGGCGCCCCGCTCGTCCGCCGGCCCTTCCGGATCACCGCGATCCGGGAGGGCCTCGCTACGGGTTCAGCAGGAGCTGGAGACCGCCCAGCACGGTGGCGGCGATGACCAGGCGTTCGAAGAGCCGCTGGTTGATGCGGTCCACGCACGTGCGGCCGATCCAGGCGCCCGGGAGGACGAACAGCAGCAGGCAGGCGTCCAGCAGCAGGGACTTCGCGTCGATCAGTCCGAGGCCCACGCTGAACGGCACCTTGGACGTGTTGACGATGAGGAAGAACCACGCGGACGTGCCGAGGAAGCCGAGCTTGCGGAACCCCGCGGAGAGCAGGTAGAGCGACATGACAGGGCCGCCCGCGTTGGCGACCATGGTGGTGAAGCCGCCGAGCACCCCGTACGAACGCGCCTTGAGCCGCTCGGCGGGCGTGGGAGCACCTGCCTCGGCGGCCGGTCCCCCGGCCGCGTCCGCGGTGCGGCGCCGCCACACCGTCACGCCCGCCATGAAGATCAGGATCGCGCCGATGGAGGTCCGTACGGCGGCGTCGCCGGCCCACATCATGAACAGCGTGCCCGCCACCACGCCCACGGCGACGGCGGGGAAGAGCCGGAGCAGGGTCGGCCAGTGCGCGTGGCGCCGGTACGTGAGCACGGCGAGCACATCACCGGCGATGAGGATCGGGAGCAGCACTCCGGTCGACTCACGGGCGGGCAGGACCGCCGCGAAGACCGCGAGACTGATCGTGTTGGCACCGCTGACGGCCGTCTTGGAGAAGCCGACGAGCGCGGTTGCCGCGGCCAGTGCCGCCAGTTGCCAGAGCGTGAGGGTGTCCATGCCAGGGACAGATCGTAATCCCCCTGATGTTCGATCTTGAACGAGCCCTCACCGCCGCATGGCTATGCTGCGCTCCAAGCGCTCACGAAAAGCGCTCAAACGCACAACGCACAGGGGGCGACAGCATGCGGGAGCCGGTTGAACTCAGGCGTCAGCGAATCCTGGCGGTGGTGGAGTCGCGCGGTGCGGTCAAGGTCAGCGCGCTCGCGGACGAACTGGCCGTCTCCGTGGTCACGGTGCGGCGGGACGTGGAGGAGCTGGCGCGGGCGGGACGGCTGCGGCGCGGACACGGCGTGGCCCGGCCGGTGCGCGATCCGGCGGGGCCGCCGGCGGTGCCCGCGCCGCGCGGCGTCGATCCCGCCGGCGAAGGGGGTGCGGTCGCTCTGGTCGTACCGGAGCGGCATTCGTACCTGTACGAGACGCTGCACGGCGCCCGGACCGTGCTGGAGGAGGCCGGCATCCGCATCGCGCTGTACCTCGCGCCGCAGTCGGCCGACGCCGAACGGCCGCTGGTGGAGCGGGCGCTGGCGGACGGGGCCCGCGGGCTGCTGATCGCCCCCCGGTGGCGCAACGTGCTCTCCGAGGAGCTGGACTACGGCTGGCTGGCGGACACGGGCGTGCCGACCGTGCTGATGGAGCGGCGGCCCCGGCCGGGCAGCACCTTGCACGCCCTGGACTCCGTCTGTTCCGACCACTGGTACGGAACGCATCTCGCCGTGGAGCACCTGGTGTCGCTGGGCCACCGCCGGATCGTGCTGGCCGCCCGTGACGACAGCCCGACGGCACGCACCGTACGCGCCGCGTTCGCCCAGATCGCGGCCGCCCACCCCGGCGTCGACGACTGGACGGTGGTGCTGAGTTCGCCGGACGCGGTGCCCGGGCCCGGCCCGTCCGGAGCAAGTCCGGTGCCCGGTACCCCGTCCGGGAGCAGGGCGGACGCGCCCGATCTCGATCTGGCGGAGCTGCTGCGCGGGCGCGGGGCCACGGCCGCGGTGCTCCACGGCGACGTGGACGCCCTGATGCTGGTGCAACGCCTGGCCGAGAGCGGGGTGCAGGTGCCCCGGGACTGCTCGGTGGTGGCGTACGACGATGTGGTCGCGGCGCTGGGCAGTACCCCGCTGACCGCGGTGGCGCCGCCCAGGGCGGAGATCGGCAGGGCGGCCGCCGAACTCCTGCTCCACCGGCTCTCCGGAGAGCCGGGGGCACTCGGCCCGGTGCGCCGGACGCAGGTGCTGCCCGAGTTGAAGGTACGGGGATCGGCACAGGCGATCACTCCCGCCACCCCCGCCACGAACTGATCGTTTGACCGCTTCATTTTTCTTCTGATCGATCTATTGACCGCTACCGATCAGCCGATCAGTATTCCCCGTGTCTTCATTCAGGAGCCGCGGGAGGCGCCCATGCCCGGTCGACACAGCCGTCGATCCGTGCTCGCCACGATGACCGCACTACCGCTGGCGGGCGCACTGAGCGCTTGCAGCGGTGGCACATCGGGGGCGGACAGCACGAGCAGGACCACCACCACCGGCACCACAGCCGGCCGCAACGCCACACGCATCACCTTCTGGTCCGCCCTGCGCGGCAGCCAGGAAGTCGTCGACGCGTTCAACCAAACGCACGACACGGTCCAGGTCGACTTCCAGCAGATCCCCTCAGGGCCCCAGGGCGGTTACGCGAAACTCAGCAACGCCTCCCGGGCCGGCAACGGCCCGGACATCGCGACGATCGAGTACCCCCAGCTCCCCGGGTTCGCCATCGACGGCGTCGCCCGGGACCTCACGGACCTGGTGAGCGACTCGCTGCGGTCCAAGCTGCTGCCGCAGGCACTGGACCTGACCACCTTCGACAAGCGCGTCTTCAGCCTTCCGCTGGACGTCGAGCCGATGGTGATGCACTACCGCGCCGACCTCTTCGAGCAGTACGGGATCGAAGTCCCGAGGACCTGGGACGAGTTCGAGGAGGCGTCCCGCACCGTGCGCCGCAAGGCGCCCGGCCGCCGGCTGTCGGCCTTCGCCACGGACGGCGCGTTCCAGTTCGCCGCGTTCGCCTGGCAGGCCGGTGCCCAGTGGTTCGACACCCGCGGCGGCGCCTGGAACGTGTCGCTGGCCGACGAACCGAGCCGGCGCGTCGCGGCGTACTGGCAACGGATGATCGACCAGGACCTGGTCTCCATGACCCCCGTGGACAGCAGGGGGTACGACGCCCTGCTCAGCGCCGGCAAGATCCTTGTCCGGCTCAGCGGCGCCTGGGACGCCGGCGCGCAGATGAAGGCCCGCCCCGGCCAGAAGGGGCAGTGGGCCGTCGCACCGCTCCCCCAGTGGAACGCGGGGGACGCCTCGGTCGGCACCCACGGCGGCTCGACCTTCGCGGTCACGAAGGACAGCGAACACCCCGAGGCCGCACTTGAGTTCATCGAGTGGCAGGTCTCGCATCCCGACGCGCTGAGGGCCCGGCTCTCCAGCGGCGCCAGCAGCCAGTACCCGGCCGCCCCCGGTCTCGTCGCCGTCGGCCGCAAGGCCTTCGACCGCGCCTACTACAACGGCCAGGACATCTACACCCTGTTCGAGCAGGAGGCGGACAAGATCCGGGACGGCTGGACCTGGGGACCGCGGATGACCGCCACGCAGAAGGTCATGCAGGACGGCTTCGCCCGGGTGGGCGGCGGCCAGGGCTCGGTGCTCGAATCCGTGCGCGCGGCCCAGCGGGGCACCATGCCCGACCTCAGGGCGCTGGGTCTGTCCACCACAGAGCACAGCAGCTGACCGTGATCCGTCCCCCTTCCCAGCAGCAGAGAGGCAGGTGACCTTCGATGACCACCCCCGTCACCACACCGGCTTCCGCCCCCGTGAACGTCTCCGCGGCGGCACCGGCCCCCACCACGTCCCCGCGCACCGCCCGAAAGTCGGCCCGCCGCCGTGAACTCGGCGCGGCCGGCGCCCTGATGACCCCCTTCTTCATCCTTCTGGTGACGGTCTTCCTGATCCCGGTCGGCACCGCCGTCTGGCTCAGCTTCTTCAGCGACGACCAGCCGGGGCTCGGCTTCGGCCCGGAGCGCACGGTCTTCGTCGGCCTGCGCAGCTACACCGCCGTACTGACGGACCCGACGTTCCTCAGCGGTCTCGGCACCGTCGTCATGTACTGCGTGATCTACATCCCGCTGATGGTCATCGGCGCGCTGGCACTGGCGCTGCTGCTGGACTCCGGCGTGGTACGGCTGCGCTCCTGGGCGCAGCTCGGACTCTTCCTGCCGCACGCCGTGCCCGGCATCATCGCCGCCGTCATCTGGCTCTACCTCTACACACCGGGGCTGAGCCCGGTGATCGACCTGCTCGGCAAGGCCGACATCACGATCGACTTCCTCGGGGTGCACACGGTGGTGCCCTCGATCGTGAACATCGCCCTGTGGAGCAACCTCGGCTACAACATGGTGGTCTTCTACGCCGCCCTGCAGGCGGTGCCGCGCGAGGTCATCGAGGCGTCGGTCGTCGACGGCGCCGGACCCGTCCGCACCGCACTGCAGATCAAGACGCCCCTGGTGCGTTCCTCCGTCGTGATGGTCGCGATGTTCACCCTGATCTTCGCGCTCCAGCTCTTCACGGAGCCGATGCTGCTGAGCCAGTCGACCCCGATGATCAGCTCGCGCTTCTCACCCAGCATGTACATCTACGACGCCGCGTTCACCCGTAACAACTACGGTCTCGCGGCGGCGGCCTCGGTCGTGCTGCTGGTGTGCACCATCGCGCTCTCGTACGGCGTGACCCGCTGGACCAACCGCTCCGACGCCGCCGAGGAGGACGCCCGATGAGCGCGACCGCTCCCACCCGCACCGCCGCAGTCCTGCGGCCCCGGCTTCTCGGCCGCTCCGTCGTCAACCTGGTCGTCGGCATCTCGGTGCTGTACACGCTGCTGCCGGTGCTGTGGCTGGTGCTCGCCGCGTCGAAGGACCGGGACGCCCTGTTCGGCAGCGACGTGCTGTCGCTCGACCACTTCTCCTTCGCGCAGAACCTCAAGGACCTGTTCGCGACGGACGGCGGTCTGTACACCCGGTGGTACGGCAACAGTCTGCTGTACGCGGTACTCGGCGCCGGGCTCGGGGCGCTGATCAGCATCGCCTGCGGGTACGCCTTCGACAAGTACCGCTTCGCGCACAAGGAGAAGCTGTTCGGCCTCGTGCTCGCGGCGGTGATGGTGCCGCAGACCGTTCTGGCGCTGCCGCTGTATCTGATGGCGTCGGGCACCGGACTGGTGAACACCTTCTGGTCGGTCTTCATACCGGTGCTCTTCAATCCGTTCGGCGTGTACCTCGGCCGGATCTTCAGCCAGGGTTACGTACCGAACGAGGTGCTGGAAGCGGCCAGGGTCGACGGGGCCGGCGAGCTCACGACGTACTTCCGGGTCGCCATGCGGATGCTGGGCCCCGGTCTCGTCACCGTGTTCCTCTTCCAGCTCACCGCGATCTGGAACAACTTCTTCCTGCCCATGGTCATGCTCTCCGACCAGGACCTCTATCCCGTCAGTCTCGGCCTGTACACGTGGAACAGCGCCGCCACCGTATCGCCCGAGTACTACCCCGTGGTGATCATGGGTTCGCTGCTCGCGGTCCTGCCGTTGATCCTCGCCTTCGCGTTGCTCCAGCGCTTCTGGAAGTCGGGGCTCACCGCGGGCGCCGTGAAGTAGCGGGACCGCGCACCCCTCCGGAATCAGGAGAAGAATGACCGGCACCATCCCCCTCGCACCCACCGGACGACGACGGCCGCGCGCCGCCGTCGCGATGCAGCCGGGCACCGCGGCCGCGCTGCTGAACACCCGGTCGCTGGCCGCACTCTCACAGGTGTGCGACCTCGCGCCACCACCCGTACTCGACGACTTCACCACCGACCGGGCCCGTGCCGTGCTCGCGGACACGGAACTCCTGGTCACCGGCTGGGGCTGTCCGCCGCTCGACGCGGCGGCGCTCGCCTCCGCGCCCCGGCTGCGGGCGGTGGTGCACACCGCGGGCAGCGTCCGCGGGCACATCACCGACGCCTGCTGGGAGCGCGGCATCGAGGTGTCGTCGGCCGCGGCCGCCAACGCGCTCCCGGTCGCGGAGTACACCGTCGCGATGATCCTGCTCTCCGGCAAGCGGGTCCTGGAGCGGGCGCACTCCTACCGCTCCGAGCGCGGCCGCGACGACTCGCTGACCACCTCGCCCGCCCTGGGCAACTACGGCCGGACCGTGGGCATCCTGTCCGCCTCACTCATCGGCCGCCGGGTCATCGAGCTCCTGCGACCGTACGACCTGCGGGTGCTGCTGCACGATCCGTACGTCTCCGACGCGGAGGCGGCCGAGCTCGGCGTCCGGCCCGTCGGACTCGGCGAACTGTTCGCGCGGAGTGATGTGGTGAGCGTCCACACCCCGCTGCTGCCCGCGACGCGCGGGCTCGTCAGCCGGGAGCTGCTGATGTCGATGCGCCCGGACGGCGTGCTCCTCAACACCGCGCGGGGCGCCGTCGTCGACCAGGACGCGCTCGTCGACGTCCTGAGGCTCGGCCGCATCCGGGCGGTCCTCGACGTCACCGACCCCGACCGGCTGCCGCCCGGTCACCCGCTGTGGGAGTGCGAGAACGCCCTGATCACCCCGCATCTGGCGGGCTCGCAGGGCAACGAGTGGCAGCGGCTCGTCGACCTGGCGGTGGGCGAGGCCGAACGCTGGGCCGCGGGCGACGGATTCGCCCATCCCGTACGACGCGAAAGGCTGGCCTTCCTCGCATGAACCGTCCGCACCCGAACTCCCCGCTGGAGCTTCCCGCCGACGACCGGGCCGCGAGCCCGTACACCGGCTACACCCGCGCGCACTGGGAGGCGGCGGCCGACGGTCTGCTGCGGGCCGCCTGGCAGTGGGCCACCCCCGGCAGCGCGCTCCTCGACCTGCCCGGACGCCCGTCCGCGTCCGGGGTCCGGTCCGACGGTCTGGAGGGCTACGCGCGCACGTTCCTCGCCGCGGCGTTCCGGGTCGCCGGCGCGGACGGCAAGGACCCGCACGGCTGGCTCGACCGGTACGCGGACGGGCTCGCTGCCGGTACGCGTACGCCGGGCCGGGACGACGCCGAGTCCTGGCCGCTGATCCTCGACCACACCGTCTTCGGCCAGCCCATGGTGGAGTCCGCCTCGGTCGCCATCGGGCTGCGGCTCACCCGGCCGTGGCTCTGGGACCGGCTGGACCCGGCCGTGCAGGACCGCGCGGAGGAATGGCTGCGCGGCGCCCTTCGCCACACCCCCGCACCGAACAACTGGTACCTGTTCCCCTACTCGGTGGCCGGGTTCCTCGAATCGGTGGGCCGCGCGGACGCCGAGACCGCGCGGGCACGCGAGCGGGCGCAGGACCTCATGGAGAGCTGGTACCGCGGTCACGGCTGGTACGCGGACGGCGACGGCCGCGCCTTCGACCACTACAACGGCTGGGCCCTGCACCTGTACCCCGTGCTCGACGCCCACCTCTCCGGTGACACCGAACTCTCCGCGCACTACGGGGCACGGCTGCGCGAGCACCTGGAGAGCTTCGCCCTGCTGTTCGGCGGGGACGGGGCGCCGATCCACTTCGGGCGGTCGCTGACCTACCGGTTCGCGGCGGGTGCGGCGGTCGGGCTGGGCGCGCTCACCGGAGACACCCCCCTCACGCCGGGCGCGTCCCGACGGGTGATCAGCGGGTCGCTGCGCTACTTCCTGGACCGCGGCGCGACCGGCACGGACGGCCTGCTGAACCTGGGCTGGCACGGTCCGCACGACGCCACGCTCCAGCCCTACTCGGGCCCCGCCTCCCCCTACTGGGCGTCCAAGGCCTTCGTCTCGCTCCTGGCCCCCGCGGATCACCCTCTGTGGACGGCGACCGAGGAGCCGGCGCCGAGCGAGGGGCCGGACCGGGTGCTCGCGCTGCCCGCCCCCGGGCTGCTCGTCCAGTCAACGCGGGCGGACGGGATCGTGCGGCTGCACAACCACGGCAGCGACCATGTCCGGCCGCACGAGGGCGAGTCGGCGGTGGCCGACGACCCGCTGTACAGCCGTCAGGCGTACTCGACGGTCACCGGTCCGACCGCGCGTGCGAACACGGCCGACAACCACCTGTCCCTGGTCGTCGCCGGAACCCGCAGCGGCCGCCGCGCCATCCGCCCGCTGGGCGCCGGGGGCGGCGAGGGCTGGGGCTGGGCGGCGTCCTGGCACCGTCCGGTGTTCGCGGGCGGGGCACCGATGGTGCCGGGTCTCCGGGTGGAGAGCGTGACGGTGGTCCGCGGCCGGTACGAGCTCCGGGTCCACCGGGTGCTCGGTGCCCCGCACGGGGCCCGGGTCGAGCAGACGGGCTGGGCGACGGGAGCCGAATCGCCGGTGACGTCCGCGCTGCACGGTCTGCACGGCTGGGAGTCGCGGGACGAGGTGCGCGCCCCGCAGGGCACGGCGTACACACCGTGGGCGGTGCTGCCCCGGCTGGGAGCGGACGCCGAGGGCACGGTGGTCCTGGTGGCGCTCGCCTCGCTCAGCGCGGAGCCGGGAGCGGAGGCGCTGGACGGGGTGGTGAGCGGGGTGAACGTCGACGGGGACAGCGTCGAGGTGTGCTGGGCCGAGGACTCGGCGACGACCCGGATCGCCTTCGGCGCGCTGACGGTCACGCACGGGTGAGCCGGTGGCGGGACGGGGGTGCGCGCGTTCCTGCGGCGCACCCCCGTCCCGTCACACGTCCGTGCGGATCACGACCGCGAGGGTGCGCGGTCCGTGCACGCCCTCGACCCGCTCGAGTTCGATGTCGGACGTGGCCGAGGGTCCGCTGATCAGCGTCGTCGGCCGCTCCGGCACCAGCCGGGCCACCGCCTCGGGTACGCCCACCTCCACGGTGGACAGGTCGACGACGCAGACATGCAGGTCGGGCACCAGGGACAAGGCCCGCCGCCCCTGGTCGGGCGAACCGTCCAGGAAGATCGTGCCGGTCTCGGCGCAGCTCACCGCCGAGGCCGTGACGACGCCGTCCAGCGAGTCGAGGCGCGGTGCGGGGATGTCGACGGAGTCCTGCTGGACCTCACCGTCGTAGGCGGTGAGCCACTGCGGGTCGAGGCCTGCGGGCACGCCGATCCGGCGGGCTCCGCGCTCCCTCAGCACCTCGGCGACGACCTCGGCCGTGCGGTCGGCGGTGCAGGGGTGGACCTGGGCCTTGTAGTCGAGGAGCCGGTCGGTGAACAGCGCCAGGCATTCCTCGCCGGGGAGGGTGCGCCCGGTGCGGTAGGCGCGCGGGACCGTGGTGTCGGCGGCGGGTGCCAGGGCCAGGGCGTCCCGGACGCGGCCGAGCACCGTTTCGCGAGCGGTCGTCACTTCTCCTCCTCCTGCTGCCGGTTCTGTGTGTACGCGTCGGCGGCGGCCCGCATGGTCGCGGCTCCCTCGGCCGATGCCAGCCAGGAGCGGAAGGTCTCCTTGGGCGGGGCAGGCGTGTCGCGGCTGTCGCTCCAGCCGTTGAAGGGCGGGGGCAGATGCGAGATCTTCCCGTCCCTTCCGGCGATGACGCGGCCCAGCCCGGACGCCTTCTGCGCGGCCGTGAACAGCTTCGGGCTCTTCATCACCCCGGCCGCCGCCTTCATGGCGAGCTTCTCGGCCGTGGTGCCGGACTGCTCGGTGTGCTGGTGGCGCAGCTCGACCAGCAGCGACGGAATGTCGATCTTGACCGGGCAGGCGTCGAAGCAGGCGCCGCACAGGCTGGAGGCGAAGGGCAGCGAGCTGTTCGGGTCGTCCTTGGCCGCGTGCATGCCGGCGAGCTGCGGGGTGAGCACGGCGCCGATCGGTCCGGGGTACGTCGATCCGTAGGCGTGGCCGCCCGCGCGTTCGTACACCGGGCAGACGTTGAGACAGGCCGAGCAGCGGATGCAGTTGAGTGCCTCACGGCCGATCCGGTCGGCGAGGGCGGCGGTGCGTCCGTTGTCGAGCAGCACCAGATGGAAGGTCTGCGGGCCGTCGCCGGGGGTGACTCCGGTCCACATCGACGTGTACGGGTTCATCCGCTCCCCCGTGGAGGAACGGGGCAGGAGTTGGAGGAAGACCTCCAGGTCCTGATAGCGCGGCAGCACCTTCTCGATGCCCATGACGGTGATCAGGGTGTCGGGCAGGGTCAGGCACATGCGTCCGTTGCCCTCCGACTCGACGACGGACAGGGTGCCGGTCTCGGCGATGCCGAAGTTGGCTCCGGACACGGCGACCTTCGTCGTCATGAACTTCTCGCGCAGATAGGCGCGTGCCGCGGCGGCCAGGTGCGCGGGGACGTTGTCCAGGGACGGGTCCACGCCCGGGATCTCCTTGAGGAAGATCTCCCGGATCTCGTCGCGGTTGCGGTGGATGGCGGGCACCAGGATGTGCGAGGGCTTGTCGTGGGCGAGCTGCACGATGAGCTCGGCGAGGTCCGTCTCGTACGGGGTGATGCCGATCGATTCGAGGTGCTCGTTGAGGCCGATCTCCTGTGTGGCCATCGACTTGACCTTGATGACCTCCTTGCTGCCGGTCTCCTTGATCAGCCGCGCGACGATCTCGTTGGCCTCGCCGCCGTCCCGCGCCCAGTGGACGGTGCCGCCGCGTTCGGTGACCTTGCGCTCCAGCTCCTCCAGGAGCTCGGGGAGCCGGTTCATGGTGTCGGTCTTGATGGCCGATCCCGCGTCGCGCAGCTCCTCCCAGTCGGGCAGCTCGCCGGTGACGTGGAGGCGTTTGGCGCGGATGGTGTGGGTGGCCTTGCCCAGGTTGCGGCGCAGCTGTTCGTTGCCCAGGTCGTCGTGCGCCGCCGCGGGGAACTTCCGGTCGCCGCGCAGATGGCCCGTTCCGTACGGGGAGCGGGGCGGGGTCGCGGGCATGCCGAGAAAGGTGCTGCTCATCGGGCGGCCTCCGTCAGGACGTGCGGCGCGGTGCGGGTGGAGGAGAGGATCTGGGCCAGGTGCAGGGTGCGGGTGCCGGACCTGATCCGGGAGAGCCCGCCGCCGATGTGCATCAGACAGGACGAGTCGCCGGCGGTGCACACCGCGGCGCCGGTGGTGGCGATGTTGCGCATCTTGTCCTGGAGCATCGCCGTCGACGTGTCGGCGTTCTTCACGGCGAACGTGCCGCCGAATCCGCAGCAGGCGTCGGCCTCGGGCAGCTCGGTCAGGTCGATCGAGTCGACGGCCCGCAGCAGCCGCAGCGGCTTGTCACCGACGCGCAGCATCCGCAGGGAATGACAGGTGGGGTGGTACGTGACGCGGTGCGGGAAGTACGCGCCGACGTCGGTGGCGTCCAGCACGTCGACCAGGAACTCGGAGAGCTCGTATGTCTTGGCCTTCACCGTGGCGACGCCCGAGCGCAGCGCCGCGTCGCCGTAGCGCTCGGCGATGATCTCGTGCTGGTGGCGGACGGAACCGGCGCACGATCCGGACGGCATGACGACCGCGTCGATCGAGGCGTCGCCGAACTGCTCGGCGAAGTTGCGCACCAGCGGGACGGGTTCACGCTGATAGCCGGTGTTGACGTGCATCTGTCCGCAGCACGTCTGGCCCGGCGGGAACACCACGTCGTGCCCCAGGCGCGCCAGCAGCACCGCCGTGGATTTCACCGCCTCCGGAAAGAGCGTGTCTCCCAGACAGGTGGCGAAGAGTCCGATGCGCATGGGGCCTCCCCGATCGGCAATTGTGGTCCGACCATACTACCCTCGGTCCGATTAAGGGAGAGGCGCGCGCCCAAAGGCCCTTCCGGCAGTCCGCAATGCCGATCGTCGTGGCGGCCCTCCGCTCCACGAACTCACGGTCGCCAGTGGCAGGTTCGACGACCGGCGCCACTCGTCCGGCGGCCCGCCGCTCCGTGGGCTCCCGGGAGGCGCTTCAGAGACTGGCGGGTGAGCCGGAAGGGGCTCCGGCGGGCTCTGCGCGCCGGCGGGCCAGGAGGGTCACGGCCGGCGGCAGGATGATCAGGTCGAGGGCGACGCGCCACACGCCGAAGGGGTTCGTGTGGAGGCAGAAGAAGCGGTGGGCGCCGAGCAGACCGCCGATCGCGGGGAGCACGACCGCGAGGCGGAGCGCGCCGGGCCATCGCCCGAGGATCGCGATTCCGATCACGAAGTAGACGGCACCGAATCCGGCAGCGCCCAGCACGTTCGCCTCGCGCCGGTAGACCGCGAGTGGGCCGACCGGATCGGCGACCGGCGCCTGGCAGAATGCCGCGCCACGCTCTGGGAACTGGTCAGGCGACGGCGGACCCGACAAAGCGCCTGAGGTTCGGCCATCGGCACCTGAGGTTCGGCCGTCGGATGTCACGCCCGCAGCGGAGTGATGCGAGGGTGACCGCCGCTTTACAGGACTCGGCGGTCCTGTCGTATCGGCCCGGACGGCCTTGGAGCCGACCGATGCCGGCCATGGCCTCTCCTACGCGGTGGCGCCGTCCGCGTCGTCGCCGCCGGTCCGGTCCTCGTCGACCAGCGTGCCGTGGAAGCCGCGGATGTGGAGCTCCGCGAGGTCGGCCGCCTCGTCACCCTGGTCGAGCCGCACCAGCCTCAGCATCTCGGCATGCTGACGGTTGAGGTGCGCCTGGGTGGCCGGCCAGTCGTCGACCTCTTCGAGAGCCCGCAGGATGAGGGGACGTACCGATTCCCGGACCGCCGCGGTCAGCGTCGAGGTGAGCGCGTTGCCGGAGCTGCTGGCCACCTTGACGTGGAACCGGGTGTCGAGTTCGTTGAACTCCTCCGGCAGGATGCCCGGCTGCGACATCCGGTGGACCAACGCGCCCGCCTCGTCCAGATCCTCCTCGAAAGCGTGCGTCGCGGCGGCGGCGAAACTGGCGCGCTCCAAGGCGACCCGGGCCTCCATCACGTCGTGCAGGCTGTAGCTGCCGAGGGCGAAGTGCAGGCGCAGCAGCCGCCCGAGCGCGTCGTCCGGTTTGCGCACGATCCGGGCTCCCGAGTCGGGTCCCCGGCCGGGCTGCGCGACCAGTACGCCGATGGTCTCCAGGACGCGGAGCGCCTCGCGCAGGGCGGAGCGGCTGACCCCGAAGACCGGGGCGAGTTCGCGCTCGGGCGGCAGCCGGTCGCCGGCCCTGAGCTTTCCGGCGAAGACCTGCTCCTCGATGCTCTGGAGCACCAGTTCATGCGTCCGCGACTGCCGTACGGGCTGCCATTCGACGGGCATCCGCCACCCCCTGCCCCGGCCGGAGCCGTTCCGTTGCCGGCCTCGTCCTCTTCCGAATCTCCCACTATGTCACACATGGTATGTGGTCGGACCAGAAAAAGGGCGGAGGGTTCTAGTACGTCACCACGATCCGGCGGGCGACGCCGTCCACCCGTATCCGTCCGCCGTACGGGATGATCAGCTGCGGGTCCGTGTGGCCGCAGTCGACGTCGAGGACGGCCATCGTGTCGGGGGCGTACTCCTTCAGGGCCCGCAGCACGGCCTCGCGCTGCTGTTCGCGGTACCGCTTCCCGGCGGCGTCGTCGAGGGGCTGCTCGAAGGACCAGTTCTTGGCCCGGGCCATCAGCAGCGCGGGGAACCGGCGCAGGAGTCCGCGCTCCCCCATGTTCCGCAGGATCCGGTACACCTCGTCGGCACTGATCATCTCCTCGGAGGTTTCGAGGAACAGCACCCGGCCCTCGTACTCGGCCGCCGGGCGGATCTCCCGGTCGGCCATGAGCAGCCAGGAGAGGATCTCCAGGTTGCCGCCCCAGCCCGCGCCCTCGACCACCCTGTCGGCGTGGTGCCAGATCCAGTCCTCGGCGGGCAGCAGGCCGGGCTCGTGGTCGAAGGTGTGCGGGTCCTCCCACCGGCCGTTGACGCTCCCGGTCTCCTTCGCGGGCGTCAGTTCGTGGTCGCCATGGGTGAAGAGCGCCGCCCGCAGCGACGCGGCCGTCAGGGGGTGCATGGCGCCCGGGCGTCCGAGCTCGACCATCACGGATCCGCCGTGGTAGCCGACGATGCCGAGGCGGTCGAGGAACGCCAGCAGGTTGGTGTTGTCGCTGTAGCCGAAGAACGGCTTGGGGTGGGCACGCAGCAGTTCACGGTCCAGATGCGGCAGCACGGTGATCTGGTCGTCCCCGCCGATGCTGGCGATGACGGCCTTGATCGTCGGGTCGGCGAAGGCCGCGTGGATGTCGGCGGCACGCTCCTGCGCGGTGGAGCCCATCTTCCGGGTCGCCGGATACTCCACGGGCTCCAGCCCGAAGTCGTCGCGGAGCCTGCTCAGCCCCAGCTCGTACGGCAGCGGGAGGATGCCGGGGAGACCGGACGAGGGGGACAGCACGGCGACGCGGTCGCCGGGCCGGGGCTTGGAGGGGTAGCGGGATTCCGTCATCCGTTGAGCCTAGTCAGCCGCCCTCGGGGTGTCCGCCGGATATTCGCCGCTGGGCTGCGACGGGCCGGCCGGAGTGCCCTGATGGAAGTACATCCGCCAGCCGGAATCCGACCGGCGCCAGAGGGAACTGCGCCTGAATCGCCCGCCGTTCCTCTCCGAGGTGTACGTCAGATGGACCAGGCCCGGCGCCAGCAGCACACCGGACATCCCGGTGACGGCACTCGGCTCGGAGGCGCTCTCGTCGACGGCGGAGGTGACGGCCAGGATCGACGTCCTGTCGTAGCGCCGCCCCGAGGCGCCGAACTCGGTGAACTCGGGGTCGAGGAGTGCGGTGACCTCGTCGGGCGAGGCGCGCACGTCCGGATCGAGCAGCCTCAGTTCGCCCTCGACGGCGGCCCGCACGGACCGTTCCTCCTCATCGCTTGCGTTCATGCGTGGACCCTAAGGGCTGTCCCGCAATTCCTGGTGGATCAGCGCGCGGCGTCAGATGCGGTGCATCGCAAGGCGGAGAGGCGCCCGCATACTGGATGTATTCGGGCGTTTCGACAACGGAGGGGGTCCCCCCGTGCCGTTGAGGCTACGGGGGAGAGGTGCCGTAGCTGTCGTCGCGCGCCCGCCAGGAATTGCGGGACAGCCCTTAGGCCAAGACCGTCGGCCGTGCACGGACCCCGCACCCCGGCGCACGAGCGCGGGACCGGCGGGACCTTTCACGCGCCGTCGTGCGGTGTCAGTCGCCGAAGGTGCCGTGCCGGCCTGCTCCGCCGCTGAACCGGTCGGCGCCCGCCTGAGTCTCCCCCGCCGTCAGCGGCACCAGACCGTGGCGGTACTCCACGGCCAGTGCGTCGGGCTCGTTCAGGCCGTGCTGTCCGCGCGCTGAGAGCCGGTCGTGGCGCAGACAGAGCTGCGGGAACGCGGCGATCTCGCGGGCGAGTTGCTCGGCGGCCCGCCGGGACTCGCCCGTCGGGACGAGCCGGTTGACGAGCCCCATCGCGTACGCCTCCTCGGCCGGGACGGGCCGGCCGGTCAGGATCATGTCCATGGCCCGGCTCTCCCCGATGAGGCGCGGCAGCCTCACCGTGCCGCCGTCCACCAGCGGCACACCCCATCGGCGGCAGAAGACCCCGAAGACCGCGTCCTGTTCGGCGACCCGCAGGTCGCACCAGGCGGCCAGCTCCAGGCCGCCGGCCACGGCATGCCCGGCGACCGCCGCGATGACGGGTTTGCCGAGCCGCATCCGGGTGGGGCCCATCGGGCCGTCCCCGTCGGCGGCGACGGTGTTGCCGCGTCCGGTACCGACCGACTTGAGATCGGCGCCCGCGCAGAACGTGCCGCCCTCACCCCACAGCACCGCGACGGCAGCATCGGGCTCGGCGTCGAACGTGCGGAAGGCATCGGCGAGTTGGCGTGCGGCCGGGCCGTCGACCGCGTTGCGGACGCCGGGCCGGGACAGGACCACCGTGAACACGGGGCCGTCGCGCTCGATCCGTACGGCGGGACTCTCGCTCATCGTTCGCCTTCCCACGGGTTCCGGTCGGGTCCGGCGGAGGACCGCACCCCCGCCGTGCCCCGCTCCCGCGAACCGTACGGGAAGGGGCACAGCAGGCGCCGGTCGCACCCGCGCCCCTCCAGGGCACGGTCCGCGCCGGGCATGGGTCAGACCGCGGCCGCGACCTCTGCGGGCCGCAGGATCACCGGCAGCTGCTGGTAGCCGTGGGCGATGAAGGAGGCCTGCGGTACGAGTGCGCTCTCGGGCACGGCGAGGGCCAGGTCCGGGAAGGCGCCGAAGAGCGCCCGGAGCGCGATGTCGGCCTCCATCCGGCCCAGCGGCGCGCCCAGGCAGAAGTGGACGCCGTGCCCGAAGGCCAGGTGGTCCGTGGACTCCCGGCCGGCGTCGAACTCACAGGCGCTGTCCCCGTGGACGGCGGGGTCGCGGCCCGCGGCGCCGAAGGCGAGGAGGATCGCGTCGCCCTTCTTGATCACGACGTCACAGAGGTCGATGTCCTCGACCGCGTAGCGCGGGCAGCACGCGGGGCGGGCGGATCGGCGGATCGGCGCTTCGGGGCCACCGGCCACGCTGAGCGATGTGCGCACACGCGTGGTGACCACGTACAAGCATGCTCATGACCATGCATTGCTAGCAATGTGAACGAGCAAAATGCTGAAGATATCGATCACAGGAAGCGCCCCAAGCCCGCCCATGCCCCACATGTCGGACGGCATGGCTCCATCCGGTTCATAGGATTCTCACGCAGTCCGACTACGGTGGCTGCCGTGACGCAGACGAGCCCGCCCGGCTGGCATCCAGACCCCGGGTACACAGGATTTGGCCCCATCCAGGAACGCTGGTGGGACGGCACTCAGTGGACCGATCAGCTCCGGGTCCCGCCGGCCGCCCTCCGCAGCCGGCGCATACGCATCGGCGCCGGCATCACCGCGGCCGTGGTGGTCCTCGCGGCCATCGGCGGCGGCGTGTACCTGCTGAACGACGATTCCGGTACGGCCGGCAACTCCGCGACGGCCCCGTCCGCCTCCCCGTCCCCGGCCCCCAGCCGTCAGCCCGGCGCACCGGGCGGCAGCGGCGGCAACGGCGGCGGCGAGCAGTCCCCCGAGCAGCAGCAGCCTCAGACCGAGGACGGCTACGCGACGGACATGGCCAGCGGCATCAGCATCCCGGTCCCCGACGGCTGGACGGGCGAGTCGGGCATGGGGGCCGGAGTGACCACCGGTACGTACGCCTGCCCCGGCGACACCGGGGAGAAGTGCGTGCGCGGCGGAGTGTTCTCCGTACCGGCCGCCGCGCTGAAGCTGACCACCAAGACCGCGAAGGCCACGGCCGAGAAGGACATCGCGGCCAACGCCGAGGGATCGTACGGCGAGAAGATCTACGGCGGCATCACCTCGCACGAGCAGCTGAAGTCCGAGGCGGTCACGGTGGCCGGTCAGCAGGGTTACCGGGTGCGCTGGAAGGTGGTCACGAAGACCGGCGACGACGGCTACGTCGAATCCCTGGCGTTCCCGTCCCCCCAGTCCCCGGACCTGCTGATCGTCGTCCGCTCCGGCTTCGACATCAATCCCAAGGCCCCCGGCCTCTCCGTGCTGGACACCATCACCAAGGGCATCAAGGCCGCCTCGGGCACGGGTTCCGGCCCGGGCACCAACGCATAGGGGCGCGCGCTGCGCCGGCCGCCCCCGCACGGCCCGGGTGAGTACCCGGGCCGTGTGCTCTGAGTACGTCACCCGATCCCGCACCACCCGGCCGTTGCTGGAATGGGGTCATGGCTCCCGACGCACCGCGCCCCCGCATCCAGCAGGTGACCAGCACCGGCACCGCACTGGCCGTCACCTTCGCCCCGCTGGTGATCGGCGTCCTGCTGGCCCGCACCATGGCGCTGGACCCCATGAGCCCCGTGAACGCGCTGATCACCCGCACCGGCCACGGCCCGGGCGTCTCCCCCGCCGAGTGGCGCGGCTGCGGCAGGAGCGCGCTGCGCCGGTGCGGGACGCTGACTCCCCGGGCCCGGCGCGGTGTGCACCGAGCGGCGGGCGCGGTCCGCGGTCTCGCTCAGCCCGGCCGGTAGCCCGAAGGCGCGGTCGGCGGCTGCGTCGTCGGGGGCGCGAAAACCGGTTCCCCCACCCACGCCCCGTTCCCTAGACTCACCACGCAATCGCGCGCGGCACTCCGTCGCGGCGCGCGCCGTGACCATCGAGGGGAGACCTGCCGTGCGCTACCGCACCGCTGTCGTCGTTCCCCTGTCGCGGTACGAGGTGATCCTGGTGTCTACCTCCGCCCGGCGCCGGCTGCGCGGCCGGCCCCGGACACCCTGACGAACACCTGAGCCCTGTCCTCTTCTTGACGGACCGTCCCTGCGCGTCGTGACGTGGACGGGAAGGGTTCCGCGGCACCCCTGTGCGGGCCGCTTCGTCCGGGCATCGCGCCGTCTTCTTCCGGATCACCCGAAAGGCCACGGACCGTGCGTACCGAACTGCACCGTCAACACACCAGCGCACTCGCCACCGTTCGCAATCTGGGCATCCTCGCCCACGTCGACGCCGGCAAGACCACCGTCACCGAGCGGATCCTCTACGCGACCGGAACCACCCACAAGCGCGGTGAGGTTCACGACGGCACGACCATCACCGACTTCGACTCCCAGGAACGCGACCGCGGCATCACCATCTTCGCCGCCGCCGTGAGCTGCGCCTGGGCGGGCCACCGGATCAACCTGATCGACACCCCGGGGCACGTCGACTTCGCCGACGAGGTCGAGCGTTCGCTGCGGGTACTGGACGGTGCGATCGCCGTGTTCGACGCGGTCGCGGGCGTGGAACCGCAGAGCGAGTCCGTGTGGCGCCAGGCCGACCGGCACGCCGTGCCGCGTATCGCGTTCGTCAACAAGCTCGACCGGGCCGGCGCGGACCTCGACACGGCGGTCGCCTCGATCCGCGAGCGGCTGCACGTGATTCCGCTGGTGGTCCAGCTGCCGATCGGGCAAGAGGACGGGTTCACCGGAGTGGTGGATCTGCTCCGCATGCGGGCGCTCGTCTGGGCGGACGGCAGTGGCACGTACGAGGAAGGGGACGTGCCCGATGAGCTCCGGGACGAGGCGCAGCGCCGCCGGCGAATCCTCGAGGAGACGGTGGCGGAGCTCCACCCGGGCGCGCTGGAGGAGTTCTGCGCCCGCTCGGAGCTCTCCGGGCGGACACTGGCCGCTGCGCTGCGCGAGCTGACCCGTACCGGCGAGGGAGTCGTGGTGCTGTGCGGTTCCGCCTACCGCAACCGCGGGGTCGAACCGCTGCTGGAGGCCGTCGTGGCGTATCTGCCCTCCCCGTTGGACGTGCCGCCCGTACGGGGCACGCTCGGCGAGGCGGTGCAGGAGCGGGCGGCCGATCCGGACGCACCGTTCGCCGCGCTCGCGTTCAAGGTCAACGCGACAGCGACAGGCCGGCTGACCTATCTGCGGGTGTACTCGGGAACGATCAGGAAGGGGGAGACGGTGCTGGACGCCGGTGCGCGGCGCAGCGAACGCGTCGGCCGGATCCTGCGGGTCCAGGCGGACCGCCATGTCGACGTCGGCACGGCGGTGGCCGGGGACATCGTCGCGGTCATAGGCCCCAAGGCCGCCCGGGCCGGTGCCACCCTGTGCGCACCGGACGCCCCGCTCGTCCTGGAGCCGCCGACGGTGGCCGATCCGGTCGTGTCGGTGGCCGTTGAGGCGAGTCGGAGCACCGATACGGAACGGCTGATGGCGGCGCTCGTACGGCTGGTCGAGGAGGATCCTTCGCTCGCGGTACGGACGGACTCCGAGACGGGTCAGACGGTGCTCTCGGGCATGGGCGAACTGCATCTGGAGGTGGCAGCGGAGAAGATCCGCCGCGCCCACGGGCTGGAGGTCCGGGTCGGCCGGCCGCAGGTCGCGTACCGGGAGACGGTCATCCGTGGGGTGTCCGGGCTGGTCTACCGGCACGTCAAACAGGACGGCGGAGCCGGGCAGTTCGCCCATGTGGTCATCGACGTCGAGCCGTGGGAGGACGAGACCGGCGGCAGCGCGGGCGCGGTGGAGTTCGTGTTCCGTTCGGCGGTCGTCGGCGGACGGGTTCCGCAGGAGTACGTGCGGGCGGTCGAGGCCGGCTGCCGTGACGCCCTGCTGGAGGGGCCCGTCGGCGGGCATCCGGTGACGGGGTTGCGGGTGACGCTGACCGATGGGGCGACCCACCCGAAGGACTCCTCGGAGATGGCATTCCGTACCGCAGGACGGTTCGCGTTGCGCGAGGCGCTGCGTTCCAGCGCGATGGTGCTGCTGGAGCCGGTGGTCGAGCTCACGGCGACGGTGCCCGACGAGGCCGTCGGCGGCGTGCTCGGTGATCTGGCCTCGCGGCGCGGCCGGGTGTCCGGCTCCACCGCACGGGCCGGTGCGGCGGTGATCACGGCGACCGTGCCGCTGGCCGAGCTGTTCGGCTACGCGACGCGGCTGCGCAGCCGGACGCAGGGCCGGGGCACGTTCACCACCCGGGCCACCGGCTACGCGCCGGCACCGGTCTCCGGCTGACGCGCACGAGGCCGGTCCCACCCGTCGACGCGGGTGGGACCGGCCGTCGTGCCGTCAGGGAAGCACCGGGATCAGTGAACCGGTACGGGGTACGTCGGGTACTCCACCCCGGAGACGTGCTGCACGACCCGGATGACCTGGCAGGAGTAGCCGAACTCGTTGTCGTACCAGAGGTAGAGGATCGCGTTGTCGCCGTCGACCTGGGTGGGTCCTGCGTCGACGATGGAGGCGTGACGTGAGCCGATGAAGTCGCTCGACACCGCGTCGGGAGCGGTCGTGAAGTCGATCTGGCGCTTCAGCGGCGAGGTCAGCGACACGTCACGGAGGTGGTCGAGGACCTCCTCGCGGGTGGTCTCGCGGCCGAGCTTCAGGCTGAGGATGGCGATGGAGACGTCCGGCACCGGCACCCGGATGGAGCTGCCCGTGATCGTCGCTTCGAGGTCGGGGAGCGCCTTGGCGACGGCGGAGGCGGCGCCGGTCTCGGTGATCACCATGTTGAGCGGCGCGGAGCGGCCGCGGCGGTCGGAGTTGTGGTAATTGTCCAGCAGGTTCTGATCGTTGGTGAACGAGTGGATGGTCTCCACGTGCCCGCGCAGGACCCCGTACTCGTCCGCCATCGCCTTGAGCGGCGGGACGATCGCGTTGGTGGTGCACGAGGCGCAGGAGATGATCTGCTCGTCCGGCTTGATCATGTCGTGGTTGACGCCGTGCACGATGTTGAGGACGTCGCCCTTGCCCGGCGCGGTCAGGACGACCTTGTCGATGCCCGGGCGCAGGTGGTTCGACAGGCCCTCGCGGTCGCGCCACTTGCCGGTGTTGTCGATCAGGATGGCGTCGTTGATGCCGTACGCCGTGTAGTCCACCGACGTCGGGTCGTCGGAGTAGATGACCTGGATCTCGTTGCCATTGGCGATGATCTTGCTGTTCGCCTCGTCGACGGTGATCGTGCCCTGGAACTGGCCGTGGATCGAGTCGCGGCGCAGCAGGGAGGCACGCTTCACGATGTCCTGGCCCGCACCCTTGCGGACGACGATGGCGCGCAGCCGCAGACCGTTGCCGGAGCCGGCCTTCTCGATGAGCAGCCGGGCCAGCAGCCGGCCGATGCGGCCGAAGCCGTACAGCACGACATCGCGCGACTCGCGGCGCTCGATCTTGTTGGCCCCCGTGGCGCCGGCGACGGCACCGGCGGTGAACTCGGCCTCGGAAAGGCCCCGGTCATCGGCCTTGTACGTCGCGGCGAGCATGCCGATGTCGATCTGGGAGGGGCCGAGATCGAGTGTGGTGAGGGCCTGGAGGAACGGCAGGGTCTCGGTGACCGAGAGCTCCTCGCCGTCGATCTGCCGGGCGAATCGGTGGGTCTTGAGGATGCTCACCACCGACTTGTTCACCAGGGAGCGGCTGTGCAGAAGGACGGTGACGTCCCTCTCGCGGTGCAGCTTCCCGATGATCGGGATCATCGACTCCGCGATCTCCTCGCGGTGCATCCAGTTGGTGAACGAGTCGTCATTGACAGTCACAGGTTTATCTTTCGAGCTAGGCGGCGCTCATATGGTAACCCGTCGCTCTTTTGATCTTCCAAACGGTGCCGCCCGGCGCCGTGGAGCGACGTGGAACCACCCGGTACGAGGCGCCGGCCGGGGCTCGAACGCGTTCACGCAGGGGACACGAAGTCGTCATACGGGAATCGGAATGTGCGTCCAACTGCCCCTGGTTCTCCCTCATATGACAGTGGGAGTAGCACTCAGCGCGTCCGGATCCGACAACCAGATCGATGCCACCGTGCGTCTCGCCCGGGAGGCCGCGGCCGCGGGGCTGCGGTCAGCCTGGTTCGGGCAGACCTTCGGTGCCGACTCCCCGCAGCTCGCGGCGATCGTGGGGCGCGAGGTACCGGAGCTGCAGGTGGGCACGTCGGCGATCCCGGTCTTCGGACGCCACCCGCTGCTCGTCTCCGGCCAGGCCCAGACCGCACAGGCCGCCACACACGGCCGCTACCACCTCGGGCTCGCACTCGGTACGAAACCGCTGACCGAGGCGGCCTTCGGCATCCCCTACGAGCGCCCCATCGCCCGTCTGCGCGAGTTCCTCACCGCACTGCGACAGCTCACCGAGACCGGCAACGCCGACTTCCACGGCGAGCTGCTCACCGCGAGCACCCCGCTCCCGGCGCGCGTGCCCGGGGCGGAGGGCGGCGTCCCCCTCCTCGTGGCCGCGATGGGCCCGCAGGCGCTCCGGGTCAGCGGCGAGCTCGCGGACGGCATCCTCCCGTACCTCGCGGGGCCCCGGGCCCTCGCCGAGCACATCGTCCCGGCGGTCACCGCCGCCGCCGAGGCGGCGGGCCGCCCCGCGCCCCGGATCGTGGCCCTGGTCCACGGCGTCGTCACCGCCTCCCCCGACGCCGCACGCCGGACGGCCACCGAACAGCTCGCGTTCTACGAACAGTTCCCCTCGTACGCGCGGGCCGTCGAGCTCTCGGGCGTCCGACGGGCCGGTGACGTGGCCGTGATCGGCGACGAGAAGACGGTGGCCGCCGAGGTGCGACGCTACCGGGACGCCGGGGCGACCGAGGTGGTGTTCGCGGGGACGGATCTGGCCGGGGAGGCGGACCGGCACCGGACGTGGGAGCTCCTCGGGGAGCTGGCGGGCGGCCGCGAAGGCCACTGAGCTCCCCGTATCCGGCCACCGCCGGCGGACATGGTCCGGATCGTCCGTCCCGGGCGGTACGCCCGGGCCCCCCGGCCGTCCGGGGCACTGTCCCGCCGTCCGGAACCTCTGCCATGATCGCCGCTGTGGTCGTCGGGCTCGGGGCGAGGCGGTGAGGGGGAAGCTGCGTGACGGTCGGTGTCGGTCCTGAGTTCGTCGGCCGCGAGGCGGAGACGGCCGCCCTCGGCGATGCGGTCGGAGCCGGCCCGGCCCTCGTCGTCGTGGAGGGCGAACCCGGCATCGGGAAGAGCCGTCTGGTGCGTCACGTCCTCGAAGAAGCCGCCGGCCTGACCGTGCTCTGGTGCACCGCACCGGCGCTGTCCGAGCCGTTTCCGCTCGGTCCGGTCGTCGACGGCATCCGCCGGCTGAGCCCGGACCGGGTTCCCGACGGGCTCAGTCCCATGGCCGGTGCACTGAGGCCGCTGTTCCCCGAGTGGGCCCGGCTGCTCCCGCCGTCGCTCGATCCGCTGGAGACCGCGGGGGCGACCCGGCACCGTCTGTTCCGCGCAATCGGCGAGCTGCTGGACCGGCTCGCCGTGGACGTCCTGGTCCTCGAGGACGCCCACTGGGCGGACACCTCCACCCTGGAGCTGCTCCTCACCCTCGTGGCGTCCGGTGGAGGCAGCCGGTCGCTCGTCGTCACCTACCGTCCGGCCGAGGTCGCCGAGGCACCACCCCTGCTGCGGCTCACCTCGCGGTCCCCGGTGGGGATGCGCCTTGTACGGATCTCCCTGGGCCCGCTCTCCGTGCGGGAGACCGGTCAGCTCGTTGGATCGATGTTCGACGGCGAGGAGGTCTCGGCGGACTTTGCCGCGTTCCTCCGGGAGCGTACGGACGGGGTCCCGCTCGCGGTGGAGGAATGTGTCCGGCTGCTGGCGGACCGGCGCGACGTGGTCCGCCGCGGGGGGCGATGGATCCGCCGGGTCCTGGGCGACCTCGAAGTGCCGGCCACCGTACGCGACTCGGTCCTCGAACGGCTGACCAGGATCCCGGGCGTGGGCCGTCGTCTGCTGGAGACGGCTGCCGTGCTCGGCGTACCGGCCGACGCGGCGATGCTCGCCGAGGTCGCCGGGATCTCGCGCGCCGAGGCCGGCGAGGGGCTCGCGGTGGCGCTGTCGGCCGGTCTGCTTCAGGAGAGCGGGGCCGGGCGGTTCGCCTTCCGGCACGGCCTCGACGCCCAGGCGGTCGGCGAGTCGATGCCCGTCTCGCGCCGTCGGCTCCTGCACGCCCGCGCGGCGGACGCCTGGACGCGCCGGGCCCCGGACGCGCTCGAACGCCTCGCCCACCACAGCCGTGAGGCCGGCGACCTGGACGCCTGGTGCCGGTACGCGGAGGCCGGCGCGGACGTCGCCCTGGAGTCCGGCGACGACCGCAACGCGGTGGGAGTGCTGCTCCAGCTCCTCGACACCGACAGGGACACCGCTACCGGCGCCGATGCCGTTCATGAGGCCGCCGAGCGGCGCCGGCGGCTCGCCGCGAAGCTCGGTGAGGCCGTGTTCTACGGCGGTGCCGCGCTCGGCGACATCGTCGACAAGGCGGTCGAGGAGATCCACCGGGTCATCGCCGACCCGCGCGTCGGCCGGGCCGACGGGGGCGAACTACGGCTCCTGCTCGGCCGGGTGCTGTGGCGTGCGGGGCGACGACGGGCCGCCTTCACCGAACTCGAGGCGACCGTCCCCGACCTCGGCCACCGCCCTGACCTCGCCGGGATCACCATGTGCAGCCTCGCCATGCCCGTGGTGCCCGGCTGGCCGGCGGCCCGTCACCTCGGTTGGCTGCGGCGCGCCGAGGAGCATGCGGCCCGTGCCGACTCGACGCACCTGCGCGTCGCCGTCGGTACGGCCCGGGCCGCGACGCTCCTGCTGCTCGGCGACGCGTCGGCGTGGGCCTCGACTGGCGCGCTGCACCGTCCCGAACATACGGGCCCGCGCGACATGAGCGTGCACGCCACAGGCCTGCTCAACGTGGCGGCCGCCGCGCTGCCGTGGGGCCGGTACGAGGAGACCCGGGACCTGCTGCGTGCGGCGGCCGCCCTGATCCCCGACGCCGAGCACCACCGGGTCGCCGAGGGGTCACGGCTCATCGAGGCCACCCTCGACTGGCACACCGGCGCCTGGGACGGCCTCGCCCCGGCGATGCGCCGGCTGGCGGACGCGGAGACGACCGAGGTGCACGACGCACTGGTGGCCCGGCTCCTCGCCGGCCTGGTCCGCGGGGCGACCGAACCGGGTCCGGACGACGAGACGGAACTGCGCACGGTGGCCCGGCGGCTGAACGCCCTCGGAATCGCCGAACCGGTGGCACTGCTGCCGGGCGCCTTCCTCGGCCGTCGGGCGCTCCAGGACGGCGATGCGCAGCGGGCGCTCGACGTCACCGCACCCGCCGCGGAGGCGGTTGCGGCCAAAGGGGTGTGGCTCTGGTTCGCCGACCTCGCGCCGGTGCACGTCGAGGCGTTGGCGCGCTCGGGCCGCCGCGCGGACGCCGAGGCGCTCGTCGCGGTCTTCACCCGGGCCGTCGAGCCGTCGCTCGCACCCGTGGCCGCCGGTGCGGTCCACCTCTGCGGGGCGGTTCTGGCCGAGCACGACCGGGACCTCGCCGGGGCGGCTGAGCTGTACCGTGCGGCGGCGGCGGTCTGGGCCGGCATCCCCCGCCCGTACGACGAACTGCTCGCCCTCGAAGGCGTCGGCCGCTGCCTCCTCGCGGACGGGCGGCGCGGTGACGGGCTCGGCGTTCTGCGCGATGTCCGGACGAGGCTGACGGTGCTGGGTGCGGCTCGCGACGGTGACCGGATCGCCCGCGTCCTGCGCAAACAGGGCGAGGACGTCGTCCGCCCCTGGCGGCGCGGCCGGCGCGGCTACGGCGACGCGCTGTCACCGCGGGAGCGCGAGGTGCTGGCCCTGGTGGCACGGGGCCTGACCAACCGTGAAGCCGCCGAGGCACTGTTCCTGTCGCCCCGGACGGTGGGCCGCCATCTGGAGTCGGCCATGCGGAAGTTGCGCGTCACGACGCGGACCGCCGCGGCCATGACCGCGGTGGAGGCCGGTCTCCTCGCCGCGGAGAGCGACTCCGACGGAACGGCGCACTGAGCGCCGCACTGCCGGGCCGCGCCTCCGCCCATTGATTGGGTCATCTGCACACTCGCGCGCCGCACACGGCGCCATGAGGCTGAGCGGTCATGAACAGTCCGCACCCCGTCGACCCCGCCACCGATGGCCAACAGCCTTCGTTGGATGCCCCGTTGTTGCCCTCCACCGATGAGCACGAGGGCCAGGACCGCGACCACGAATCGTACGAGGAAGGGTTCGAACCGCTGTGAAATCCCCGTCAAGCAAGAGAACCGGCGCCCGGCGCACCACTGTGCCGCGGGCCTGGGCGCTCCTCCTGGCCGCCGGGCTGGCGGCAGCCGGCCTCCCGGCCCTGGCTTCGGCCGCACCGGCCCCGCCCTCCCGGGGACCCGGTCCCTCCGTCGAGCGCAAGGTCACCCAGGACCTGGCCGACGAGGGCACGTCGACGTTCTGGGTCTACTTCAAGGACCGGGCCGACCTGGACGGCGCCGCGAGAATCAAGGACCGGGCCCGTCAGGGGCGCGAGGTACGCGACAGACTGCGGGAGACCGCGCGCACGAGCCAGGCCGGACTGGTCGACGTGCTCAGGGACGCGAACGCGAACCGGTCCGGCGCCGGGCACGCCTACACGTACACCTCCTTCTGGCTCGCCAACACCGTTGAGGTGACCGGGGATTCCGCCCTGCTCCAGCGGATCACGAATCTTCCGGGTGTCGACCGTGTCGCAGCCGACCGCACCTACGCCCTGCCGGAGATGTCCGTCACCGCCGCCGAACCGACGGTCGACGACGTGGAATGGGGTGTGGACCGGATCGGCGCCCCGAAGGTGTGGCAGGAATTCGGCGCCGCGGGCGAGGGGATCGTCGTCGGCAGCATCGACTCGGGGGCGCAGTTCGACCACCCGGCGCTGGTGAAGCAGTACCGCGGCAACAACGGCGACGGCACGTTCACCCACGACTACAACTGGTTCGACGCCGCCCGGGTGTGCGGTGTGATCGAGCGCGTGCCCTGCGACAACGTGGGACACGGCACCCACACGATCGGCACGATGGTCGGCGACGGCGGCCCCGGCGACCATGTCGGCGTCGCCCCGAAGGCCCGGTGGATCTCCGCCAAGGGCTGTGAATTCAGCAGCTGTACGCAGAAATCGCTGCTGGCCAGTGGCCAGTTCATGCTGGCTCCGACCGACGTGTACGGCAAGAACCCGCGCCCCGAACTGCGCCCGCACGTCATCAACAACTCCTGGGGCAGCGCGGACGTGGGCAACGACCCCTGGTTCCAGCAAACGGTCAAGGCGTGGGTCGCCGCCGGCATCTTCCCGGTCTTCTCCAACGGCAACGAGGGGCCGACCTGCGGAACGGACGCCAACCCGGCGAACATGCCGGAGAGTTACGGTGTGGGCGCCTTCGACCCGGACGGGAACGCCGCCTCGTTCTCCAGCCGCGGCCCGTCGGCGTTCGACGACGACCTGGTCAAGCCGGACGTCTCGGCGCCCGGTGTGGCCGTCCGCTCCACGTACCCCGGCGGCAAGTACGCCGTGGGGAGCGGCACCTCGATGGCCGCACCGCACGTGGCCGGCGCCATCGCACTCCTGTGGTCCGCCGCTCCGTCGGTCGCGCGCGACATCGACGAGACCCGTCGGCTGCTCGACGGGACCGCCGTCGATGCCGCCGACGTCTCCTGCGGCGGCACGGCCGGCGACAACAACGTGTACGGCCAGGGGCGCCTGGACGCCTACGCCGCTGTGGCGAAGGCTCCTCGGGGCGCGACCGGCACCGTCAACGGTGTGGTCACCGACGCGGCGAACGGCGAGCCGCTCGCGGACGTCACCGTCGGCCTCCGGGACGGCGAGGGCGGCCCGGTGGGGCTGGCACGCACGACCGACGCGGAGGGCCGCTACAGCATGCCTGCGTCGGTGGGCGGCTACACCGTGTCGGCCTCGGCCCCCGCGTACGACACGAGGACGACGGCTGTCGACGTCGTCGAGGGGAACACGGCGACGGCCGACCTCGCGCTCCCGGCCCGTAAGGGCAGGGTCCTGGACATGGCCGTCGACCGGACGTCGTTCGGGACGGTCCCGATCGGCACGACCGGCGGCCCCATCACCGTCACCCTGACCAGCAACGGCAGCCGTCCCGTCACCGTGTGGTCGGTCACCGACCACGACGGCGCCTTCGTCCACGAGGCCGGCTCCTGCGGCTTCGCGCCGTTCACACTGGACAGGAAGGAGCACTGCACCGTCGAGATCTCCTTCCGGCCGACCGCGAAGGGGGACCAGCAGGGCACCGTCTCGCTGCTCGACAGCGCGACGTACGAACGCCGCAAGGTGACGGTGAGCGGCAACGGAGCCGTCATTCCCGCGCGAACAGACGCGCTGCGCATGCGCGGCGTGGAGCGCAACATGGACACCGCGGTCATCGACCCGGAGGGGCGGTACGCCTACTTCGGCACCTCCAACGCGCAGGATCCGCTGCCCGGCTACATCGCCAAGGTCGATCTGAAGACCTTCAAGCGCGTCGGCACCCTCTCGGTGGGCATCGGTCAGAAGCTCATGCAGGCCGCGGTCATGGACCCGGCGGGGAAGTACGCCTATTTCGCCGTGGCGGCCACTCCCGGGCGCGTGGTGCGGGTCGATCTCGCGACGTTCACCATGGACAGGATCCTCGCGCTCGGCCCGGGCGAGGACAACCTGCGCTCGGCGGTGATCGACCCGACCGGCAGGTACGCCTACTTCGGCACCGGCACCAACCCGGGCCGGGTGGTGAAGGTCGACCTGGAGAGCTTCACCCGCGTCGACGCGGTCACGCTCCCCGCCGGCGAGGACTTCCTCAGCAGCGGTGTCATCGACTCCCGGGGCGCGTTCGCCTACTTCGGGACGCTGACCTATCCGCAGGGCCGTGTGGTGCGGATCGACCTCGGTGCCATGAAGGAGACGGGATCGATCGCCCTGCCGCAGGGGCAGGCCTATCTGCGCTCGGCAGTGATCGACCCGGCCGACGGATACGCCTACTTCGGCACCGGTGAGGGAAGCGGCGGCGGCAAGGTGGCCCGGGTCGACCTCGCGTCCTTCGAGCACGCGGGGACGATCAGTCCGCCGGGCGGCGGACCGTTCTTCTCCGCCGTGCTCGACCCGGCCGGGCGGTACGCGTCCTTCGGCACCCTGTCCCTGCCGGGCCGGGTGGTCAACATCGACCTGGAGCGGTTCGAGGGCGATGGATACACCACCCTGAACACCGGCGACGACGCCCTGATCTCGGGTGTCATCGACCCCCGAGGCGACTACTCCTACTTCGGCACGATGTCCCTCCCGGGACAGGTGGTCAAGGTCCGGACCGGTGCGCGGTACGAGATGAAGGCCTCCGGCAGCCTGGCCTGGGGCGTGCGCTCGGCGGCCCTGACCTGGGACGGTGCGACCACGGACAAGGTCGAGGTCGTCCGCGACGGCAAGGTGGTCGCCACCGTGCCGAACACCGGCCGGTACACCGACCGGATGGCCGTCCGGGGCCGCCCGACGTACACGTACCGGCTCTGCGATGCCGGCAGCCCGCACTGCTCCAACGAAGCCGAGGTCGACTTCACGGGGCCGGGGCACCCGGCCACCGGCTGACGGCTCCACAGGAGGCGCCGCGCGCGAACCCGGTTGTCCGGGCTCGCGCGTGGCCCTTCCGCCCTCTGACACGGCGTCGGGGCCCCGCACGGTCGCCCGCGTGAGCGTCGAAGTTTCCAACGCCGTCACTCCGACAGCACGGCGGCCGAACGCCCGGGTGCACGTCCTGACACGCTGAATGCGCCCCGCGCACCACCCCCCGTCCGGTGAACGCAATACGCATAACACCAGGTCAGGGCCCTCATGCGACCCCCGCGAATTCATCATTCAATTAAATGCGGAAATTCCCTGGCCGCCCCATCTGATTTGCGGGTTCGCATTCCGTGCATTCCACTCGGAACGTACGGCAACCCCATTTCCCACAGGACGGGGCAACACCCATGTACACGACAGAATCCACTGCCACCGACATCGAGCTCGACCTCGACGAGGCGCTCAACCCGGGCGAGGCCGAAGGCTTCTACCGCGACTCCCGCGAGTGCGCGTATCTCGCCCTCCTCGGAGGCGGCTCCGCGCTGCTGCTCTCGCCGCCGACCCCCCGCCCGAAGAAGGGCTAGTCGGTAGCACATGGACCAGTCACATGCTCCGTCCCCCCTCGCGGGTGCCGTGCATGACCTGGCAACAGAGGTGGTCCTCGCTCTTCGGAGCGGGGACCACCTCGCCACGGTTTGCGGCGCGGCAGGAATCGACGAGGACAACCGGACGGGAATCGCCGCGGTACGCGTCATCGGAGCCGATCTGCTACTGCCCAGTGTGCTGCACGGGCATCATCCGCATCCCGGGGACCTCGCCGTACTCCACCGTGCCGTGCGGGAGTTCCCGCCCCGGCCCGATGCCTCCGACGCCGCGGTCTGGAGTCATTGGGGCATGATGTCCGCCCTGCACCGGACCGCGTCGCCGACCGCACCGGGCGCCGACGAACCGAATGCGGCCTGGCTCGAAGGGGCCCCCTGGCAGGCCTTCACCCATCAGCTCTCCGTACTGGCCCCGCTCGCCGTGCCCGCCGCCTCGTCGGCCGTGCACCGGGCCGCCGCCCACCGGGTCGTGGACCTGTCCCGCGGGTTCGTCCGCGCGGTGCGACGGCGCAACTGGCTCCAGGCGGCGGGCGCCGGACGCTGGCTGGCCGCGCTGGACGGCCGGCCCGACAGCCTGGGCCTGGACCGCGGACTCGACTTCGTCGAGCTCATGGGCGGCACGGATCCCCGGGTCGCACTGCACGTACGGGCCGCCCGCCTGATGGCCGAGGGGCGGGCGCGGTGACGGCACCGGTGGCCACCGCCCCCGGCGGTACGGCGGGCGCGGCGCTGTCCGTCCTGCCCGGCGTGCTGCGGCGGTCGCTCGGCTGGGCCGACGCCCACCGGGCCGGCTTCGTGCTTCCCGCGGATGTACTGGAGCCGCACACGGAGGTCAACCGCACGCTCAAACCCCTCGGCGAGCTGGCCCAGCTCTGCACCACGATCAGCCGCAGCACCGCCCCGCACACTCCGGAACACGGGACGGCCGGAGACCTCATCACGTTCGCGTGGGACCAGGTGCGCGCCGGCGACCTGCTGCTGGAACTGCTGCGCGGCGAACCCTTCGCCGCGTACCCGTACGAGATCTACGCGGCCTTCGCCGGATACGGACTGCGCAACGAGGGCTTCGAGCGGCTGGCCGGGACGCTCTGTGCGACCAGGGGCTGGGCGCACACCGAGCAGCACGCCAACCGGGAGCTGGGACTCATCAACTCGGAGCGGCGCGTCGGCGCCGCCCCGCACACCGACGCCGACGACGTGCTCGCGCGCACGTGGCTGGGCGGGCTGTCGGAGCCGTGGATGTTCGAAGGGCCTTCCGGCTACGCGCTGACCCACACCGTTTTCCACATCACGGACTGGTGCTGTGTGCCCGAGCGGATGCCCGCCGACATCGACGCCTATCTGCGGGCCTGGCTGCCGCCCTGGATCGACGGCTGTCTGGAGAGCCGGCAGTGGGACCTGACCGGCGAACTGCTCGCGGTCGCCGCGGCCCTGCCGGGGCCGCCGCCCACGGACCTGCTGGACGCGGCCTGGCCCGCACTCGCCACCGCACAGGCCCCGAGCGGTGCCGTACCGGAGACGGGGCCCACCGCCTCCCCGGCCGAGACGGCACAGGCCGCCTCATCGGGCGGTGCGGACCCGGATCCGTACCCCTTCCTCGCCTGCTACCACTCCACCCTGGTGACCGCGTTCGCCGCCGCGCTGTCCCTCAAGCGGCTCACCGCGCACCGGGCGGATGCCGCCGCAACGGACGCCGGGGCCGCCGTATGAGCCGCACCTGCCTCCGCACCAGCCGTACGAAGGGAGTTGCCGCATGAGCGGCATCCAGCAGATCCATGACGTGGGCGCGCGGGCCCTGGGATGGCTGTACGAGCACCGGGCAGGGTTCCGGCTGGACGACGACCCGCCTCCCGAGGTGGGGGTCCTGGACCGGTTCAAGCCGCTCGGCGAACTGGCGCTCATCAGCAAGGTCATCTTCCGGGAAGGGGTCGCCGGCTCCCAGCAGGCGGCGCTGGCGCGCAAGCTCCTGGACCACGCCTGGCACGAACTCCTGGGCTCGGGCAGCCGGCTGCTCGACGGTCAGCGGCGCGAACCGCTGTGTCCCGTGCCGATGGAGGTCTACGTACCGTTCCGCGAGCTGGGGTTCCGGGAGCCGTCCCTGGAAGCGGCTGTCCGCCTCAACCACCGGCTGAAGAGCTGGGGTGCGCTGGAGGTCGTCCCGGTGCGCCGGCTCGGACTCAGCGCCATGGAACGCCGGTTCGGCCTGGAGCCGAGCATGCCGGCCGACGAGGCGTACCGGCGCACCTGGCTGTCGCGGCGGCCCGAGCCCTGGACCGTCGAGGGCAATATCGGTTACGACATCACCCACACCGTCTTCCATCTGACCGACTGGGGCGCCGATCCGGCCGGGCTGCCCGCCGACGTGGCGGACTACCTCGCCCTCTGGCTTCCGGTGTGGCTCGACGACTGGCTCGACCTCGGGCGCTGGGACCTGCTGGGCGAACTGCTCGTCGTCGACGCCTGTCTCCCGGAGCCGACCCTCGACCCGGCGGCCTGGGCGGGGTTCGCCGCGGCCCAGCAGCCGGACGGAGCGATGCCGGTGATGGGCGGCATGCCGGAAGGTGACGAGGAGTCCGTCTTCGACCTCGTCTACCACCCCACGCTGGTGGCCGCGTTCGCTTCGGCGCTGGCCCTGTCCCGCGCCCTCTCGGACCTCGCCGCCCCGGCCCCCGCGTGACTGCCCCGCACGAAATCCGTCCCGCGAGCACCGGCCCCGTCCACCGGGGCGACGGCGAGAGGGCGCGGCTGCTGGCCGATGCCGCCCGGACCATCGACGCGCCCGACCTCGTGATCGCGCTCAGCCACCGGGGCCGGCGCACCTACCGGCTCGGCGCAGGCATCCGACCGGACGAGGCGCCGCGCTACGAGCTCGGTTCCGCTTCCAAGCCCTTCACCGGGCTTCTCCTGGCCGCCCTCGTCGCGGCGGGCCGGCTGCGGTACGAGGACCCGGCGGCCGAACTGCTGGCCCCCGGCCACCCCGTGCATCCCTCCGTACGCGCCATCACCCTGCGCCATCTGATCACCCACACCTCGGGGCTTCCCGCGCTGCCGGCCGACTTCTACCCGCAGGCACTGCCCCGGTGGTCCACCGCGCCGTACAGTCGCTACCCGGCCGACCGCGTCGTCCGGGCCTTCCTCCGTGCCCGCCCGCGCCACCGGCCGGGCACCCGCTGGCACTACTCGAACTTCGCGGTCTCCGTACTCGGCCACACCCTGGCCGCCGCCACCGGTACGCCCTGGGAGTCGCTGCTCCGCACGGAGGTGCTGGACCCGCTCGGCCTGCACGACACGCGGCTGCGCCCGAGCCCCGGGGCGGGCGACGCCGTGGGGCACCGGCGCGACGGACGGCCGCTGCCCGCGCTGGACACCGGCGGCTTCGACGCCGCCGGAGCCGTCCGGGCGACGCCCTCGGATCTGCTCACGTTCCTGGAAGCGCACCTCCCGGCAACGGCGTCGCCCACGCGTCCGCCGGCCGCCGCGTTCTCGGACGTACGGCGCCCGCTGCTGCGGCGCGGGCTGGGGCACGCCCATACGCACACGCTCACCTGGTTCCGCCATCCGTCAGCGCGCGGTCCGGTCTGCTTCCACGCGGGAGCCACGCTCGGCCAGCAGATGTTCCTCGGCTTCCGCCCGGACACCGGTACGGCGCTGGCGGCGATGTGTACGCGGCGGGTGCACAGGACGGACCCGTTCGTCGCGACGGTTCACGAGTTGCTGACGGAGAAGCTCTGACCGTCGGGCGCCGGTTCCTGAAAAAGGCCAAGGGCCGGTTTCGGATTTCTCCGAAACCGGCCCTTGGCCTACGCCTGTCTCCCGGCGGGACGACAGGATTTGAACCTGCGACGCCTTGACTCCCAGCCGGGTGCGGGTGGTGTATCCGAGCGTCCGCCGTGCGCTGTCGCGCCCGCCGTGTGGTCCCCAACGGGTCCCCGGACAGCAGGACGCGGTCGTCACCGTCGTAGGTGAGGGTGCTGGTGGGTTCAGCCCGTGGGGGTCCAGGACGTGCACGACCTGACCACGCTGCCAACACCTACGCCCCTGCCGGACGTCTGGCCTCCACCACCGACGCCATGACTCCGGCAACCTGCCCGACCGAGCGCTCGCCCGTCTGCACAGTCCGACGATCTCGGCCTTGAACTCCGGCGTGAACGAACGACGGGGGAGCAGGTGTGCGGGGTCGACGGGCGGAATGTATCCGCTGTGTATGCCCGCCTCCTTGAATCGCCGTGTCACCCGACGCAAGACGACAAGGGGAGAACCATGCACAGGAATTTCCGCCGGTCGCTGATCACCATGAGCGCGGTCGCGGCCACCGTGTTCACCGTTCCCACCGCTGTCGCGGCGCCGGTCGCGAACTCGTCGGAAGCCGCCCTTGCCGCACGGCCCGCCTTCAAGATGCCCTTCGAGTGCAACCAGACATGGCTCGGCAACAACTGGTCGGGGCACAGCCCCGCGCACTCGATCGACTGGAACCACTACGACGCGAACGGCACCCCGGACGACCTGGGCCGCCGGGTGTTCGCCAGTGCCGGTGGCACGGTCCTCGAGTCGTACTACTCGACGGGCGCCGGATACGGGAACACGATAGTCATCGGTCACGGGGGCGGCTGGCAGACCCGGTACGCCCATCTGAGGACTCGTTCGGTGGCCGCGGGCGCCACGGTGAACGTGGGCCAGCTGATCGGCGAGGTCGGCAACACCTCGGCCCTCTACGACATCTCCCCGCACCTCCACTACGAGCAGAAGCACGACGGAGCGGTCGTCGTCGCGGTCGTCCAGGGTGTCACGTGGAGCGACTACCTCAGGCGCAACCAGGTCAGCAACAACAGATGCTGACACACCGCCGGGTCTCGGCGGGAGGACCGACCGGCACCCGATGACCCCCTGTGCCAGGTGTGGGTGCGACGGCGGTCGCACCCACACCTGTTTCCACCGGTGCCGCCCAGAGGCTGTCGGGTGGCCTCCTATCCGAATGCGAACGCGGTCCGGTGCGTGCGATTCCAGGGCGGAGAGGGAGGCGGTGCGGCGCGGCGCCGACTGACGACAACACGGGAAGCGTGCGTGCCGGCCACCCGGCCGGAGGCCACCCGACAGCCTCTCAGCGCATGGAGCGGAGTTTGGCGTCCACCAGTCCGGCCTCATCGGGCAGGCCCAGGCGGCGCCAGGTCGCGAGGGATCGGTGGAAGTAGTGCCGCGCGGTCTGCTTGCGGCCGGTCGCGTCGTGCAACTCGCCCAGCAGGCCCGCCACCCGGGCCTCGGCACGGCGGTCCCCGAGCTGCTGCTGCACAGCGAGTGCGCCGATCAACAGAGCCGACGCCTCACCGGCGTCACCCTGTCGCAAGCACAGTTCCGCGATGCTCTGCTGCACGTACGCGGCGCAGTGCAGGTCGGCCAACTCGTCGAAGATGCCGAGGGCTCGCTCCAGCTCGCCACGCGCCGCCTGCGGTTCGCCACGCAGCTCGTGCAGCATGGCGACCCTGCGGCGCACCTGTGCCTCGCGGTGCCGGTCCCCGTCGGCACGGGACAGTTCCAGGGCCCCTCGCAGCCAGCCGTCCGCGGCCTCCGGGTCCTTGCGCTCCAGCCAGACGGAGGCGATCGCGTTGCGTGCCACCGCCTCGCCGTGCCGGTCGCCGTACGCGGCGAAGTCCTTGAGCGCGGCGGTGAACGTCCCGAGCGCGGCGCCGAGATCACCCACGATCCGGTGGACCGAGCCGGAGCCCACCGCGGCGATCGCTTCCCCCGTGGGGTGTCCGAGCTCAGCGAAGAGCGCCCTGGCCCGGTCGAAGGAGGCGAGCGCGTCCGGATACCTGTCCTGGTAGAGATGAAGCTGGCCGAGGTTGCGCAGCAGGGAAGCAGCCCTGACGTCGTCGTGGTGCGGCATGGCGTCGAGCACGAGCCGGTGGGTCCGCAGCCAGTCCCCGTAGTAGCCGCGCATGTCGAAAAAGCCCGCCAGTTCGATCGCCAGGTCGGCGGCCCTGTCAGTCCGCCCGAGCCGGACTGCCGCGCCGACGGCGGCGACGAGGTTGCGGTGCTCGCTCTCGAACCAGTCCACGGGCCGGGCGCGCACCGTGAGGACGACATCGTGCGCCGGTCCGTCCGGCAACCCCCGCTCGTCGGGCTCGCCCAGCACACCGAGGAAGCGGGTGGGCATGGCAGCGTTGGCGGAGCGGGCGAGGGCGGTGAGCGCGTCTATGACCCGCAGGCGCCGCCGCAGCCGGATCTCCTGATTGTCCGTCAGGACGAGTTCCCGGGCGTAGCACCGCAGTAGGTCGTGCATGCGGTAACGGTTCAGGCCGAGACGGTCCCTGCCGACGACTTCGACGAGGTGTTCGTCGAGCAGGGTGTCCAGACCCCCCGCCGTCTCACTGTCGCACCCCGTCGCAACGGCGACGAGCCAGCCCGGGACGGCGTCGTCGGGCAGGTCTCCGAACGTGCGGAAGGCGGTGGCGGCGGGCTCGGGCAGATGGCGGTAGCTGAGTTCGGCGCCGGCCCGCACCTCCAGCTCGCCGAAGCGGACCGCCCCGAGGCGACCGCGCTCGTCGCGCAGCGAGTCGGCCAGCGTGCCGACGCTCCAGCCGGGCCGGTTCACGAGCCGGGCGGCCGCGATCCGTACCGCCAGCGGAAGTGATCCGCACTCGGCGAGGACACGGTCGGCGTCGGCCCCCTCCCGGCGCAGCCGGTCCGCGCCGACGATGGCCCCGAACAGGGCGCGGGCGTCATCGTGCCGCATCAGCCCGAGCGGGCAGGCACGCGCCGGCAGGCCGGGCATCCGGCGCCGCGAGCTGACCAGCACCGCCGAACCACCGGTGCCCGGAAGCAGTGGGCTCACCTGTGCGCTGTCCAGGGCGTCGTCGAGCACGATGAGGAAGCGCCGCTGGGCCAGGCGGGAACGGAACATCGCGGCGCGTTCGCCCGGTTCACCGGGTATCGCACTGTCGATGACGCCCAGGCCGCGCAGCATCTCGGCCAGGACGTCCGCCGGCTCACGGGGGCACTCGCTCGTTCCGGCCAGGTCGACGAAGAGCTGCCCGTCCGGGAACACGTCACGCACCCGGTGGGCGACATGCACGGCCAGCGTGGACTTCCCGACACCCGGCGGGCCCGACACCGCCGCGACCACGGGCTGCCGGCCGGCGGTGGACAGTAACTCCTCCAGGTCGGCGACCTCGACGGCGCGTCCGGTGAAGTCGATTATGTCCATCGGGAGTTGGCAGACGGACACGGGCGTTGCCGCGCGACGGCGGCCGGGGTATCCGTTGACCTCGGCGCCGATGGCCCGCAGCGGCTCGCTCGGCTCTATCCCCAGCTCGGCGGCGATCACCCGCTCGGCCTCGGCGTACGCGGACCGCGCCTCGGCGCTGCGCCCCGCGCCGTTCAGCGCGTGCACGAGCATCCGCCACAGGTCCTCCCGCAGAGGGCTCTCGGTCAGCCGGGACCGCAGGCCGGAGACCAGGTGGGCGTAGTCCCCGAGCCGGAGCCGCAACTCGAGGCATTCGTCGACAGCGATGGACCGCAACCCCTCCATGCGCGTGATGGCCGGGTCCCACACCACGCTGGAGGGCACGTCCTGGAGCACCCCGCCGCGCCACAGCCCCAAGGCCATTTCGTAGGCACGCAGTGCCGCGGCGTCCTCACCGCGGTCGCGGGCGGCGCGGGCCGAGGCGAGATGCTGCTCGAAGAGCAGCATGTCCACCTCCCCGGGCTCGACGCCCAGCGAGTAGCCGGAGGGCTCGGTACGCAGTCCGTCGACCGCCGTCGGGGGCAGCCGCAGGCGCAGCGTCCGTACGTACGTGCGCACGTTGGCGACCGCGGACCGAGGTGCGCCACCTGGCCACAGGACCTCCGTCAGCAGGTCCAGTGAGACGAAGCCGTTCGGCTGGAGCAGCAGAGTCGCCAGTACGGCCCGGGGCTTGGCCCCGCCGATCCGTACCGGGACACCGTGCGCCCTCACCTGGAGCGGCCCCAGAACTCCGAATGCCGGCTCCCCCACCGCTGCCCTCCGTGATTTCGGTAACTTCGGTGCAGCGTAACGATGTTCGAAGCCTCGCCAGACGAAATCCGGATGACGACTCCCTCTCGATCCGTTCAGCGCTCGCCGCCGATCTCGACGCGTGGGTAGGCCGCCCACCCGGCACCGCGCCCGCCAGGGGTACGGCCCCTGGCGGAATGCCGAGGACGTTCCTTCAGGCCCGGTGGTCCTCGCCTGGACCACCGTGAATGCTGCGCCGTGGGGCCGACACGGGCGGCCGGACGCGCGGCTCACTGCTCGCGGGCGGACGCCCGGCTGCGGCTCTCCTGGTCCTCACTGAAGGTGCGGCGCTCCAGCCTGTCGATCACCGCGGACCTCTACAGCGACCCCACCCGACAGGCCGCACACCAGGTCGTCGAAACCGTCGACCAAACCTCACCACGGCCGCACGAGCCGCTGACCGCCTGCCAAGCCCGGGGTGGCTGCGACCCCCTCGCGACCACCTCCACCGCCTCCGCGCAGCCCTCCACAACCTCCGCTCCCCCGCACCACCCACTACCAGCACCCAGGCGAACCAGCCCCGGCCCAGGCGTGCGACCACACTGCGACCACCACGCCCCGGAACGCACGAAAGGCCGCCCTCTCACGGATGAGAGAACGACCTCCGACCTGCGTCTCCGCATGGTCGGGACGACAGGATTTGAACCTGCGACCCCTTGACCCCCAGTCAAGTGCGCTACCAAGCTGCGCCACGTCCCGCTGCCCGCCTGACCTGGGGTTTCCCCTGGTCCGAACGCGCATGAGAACAATACCGCACTTCGACCGGTGGTCACGAACACCTTTCGCCGCTTGACCTCAACCGCGCTTGACGTTGAACGCTGGGCGGCATGACGAACACGACCGCCACGAGGACGTCCGCCTACCGCGACCTGTCCCGGCTGATGAGCCTGATGACCGGCGACGAGAAGCACGGCCCTGCCGCGACCTCGACCCTCGACGCGCTGTGGGTGCTGTACGACCGGGTCCTGCGGGTGACACCGGAGACCGTCGACGCGCCCGACCGGGACCGCTTCCTCCTGTCGAAGGGGCACGGACCGATGGCGTACTACGCGGTCCTCGCCGCCCACGGATTCTTCGACGAGGAGCTGCTGGCGGGTTTCGGCTCGTACGGATCGCCGCTCGGTCACCATCCCGACCGGCTCCTGGTGCCGGGCGCCGAGATCGGCAGCGGCTCGCTCGGGCACGGGCTGCCGCTCGCCGTGGGGAGTGCGCTGGGGCTGCGGGCCCAGGGTCTGACCGGGCCGCGGGTCTGGGTGCTGACCGGCGACGCCGAGCTGGACGAGGGCAGCAATCACGAGGCGATCGCCTACGCGGGTCCGGCCGGCCTGGAGCAGCTGCACACCGTGGTGATCGACAACGCCTCGGCGACGTACGGACGCCCCGGCGGGATCGCGGAGCGGTTCGCGACCGCGGGCTGGTCGGTCGCGTCCGTGGACGGGCGGGACCACGAGGCGCTGTACGCGGCTTTCACCGCGCCGCACCCCGAACAGCCCCGGGCCGTGGTCGCCCGAGTCGGCCCGAAGCAGTAAGTCACACCCCGCGCACGCCTGCCGGGAACCCGCGACGGAATCTCAACGGAAGCAGAGGAACACCCCCATGGACACGATGCGTGACCGTTTCATCGCCACCACCACACAGCTGCTCGACGAGGATCCCCGCCTCGCGCTCGTGCTCGCCGAGATCAGCCGCGACGGATTCGGCCGGGCCGAGCGGGACCATCCCGACCGGGTCGTGAACGTCGGCATCCGTGAACAGCTGCTCGTCGGGGCCGGCGCCGGGATGGCGCTCACCGGGATGCGGCCGGTCCTGCACACGTTCGCGAGCTTCCTGGTGGAGCGGCCGTTCGAGCAGGTGAAGCTGGACTTCGGCCACCAGGGGGTCGGCGGGGTGCTGGTGAGCGCGGGGGCCTCCTACGACTGGCCGGCCGGCGGGTTCACCCACATGGCGCCCGGGGACGTGGCACTCATGGACACGCTGGAGGGCTGGACCGTGCACGTGCCGGGCCATCCCGACGAGGCGGAGACGCTGTTGCGCGAGGCGGCGGCCGGGGACGGGCGGGTGTACGTGCGGCTGTCGCTGCAGTCCAACGACCGGGGGCGTCCGGTCGGCGGGGCGGGCGGGTTCACCACCGTGCGCCAGGGAGCGGGCGGGGTCGTGGTCGCCGTCGGCCCGATGCTCGACAACGTCCTCGCCGCGACGGAGGGACTCGACGTGACCGTGCTGTACGCGACCACCGTGCGGCCGTTCGACGGCCCCGGGCTGCGCCGGGCGGCCGGCGCCCGGGCCACCGCCGATGTGGTGATCGTCGAGCCGTATCTGGCGGGCACCTCGACGGGCGCCGCCAACGACGCGCTCGTCGCACTCCCCCACCGGATCCTGGGGCTCGGCGTGGCCCGCGAGGAACTGCGGCGGTACGGGCAGATGGACGAGCACCTGGCGGCGCACGGCCTGGACCCGCACGGCCTCCGGGACCGGATCAGCGGCTTTCTGGGCGGGTGAGCCGGCGGAGGCGGGGCGGTACCGGCCCATTGACCGCGCGGAAGGCGTGACCCTACCCTGAACAACGCGTCCGGAAAGCGCTTTCTAGACCTCTCGGCACCCACCCCCACAGGGAGCGCCCGTGAACCGTCGCCCTTCGATCCGCGGCGTCTTAGGGAGCCTGTTGCCCCCGCGCGACCTGCTTCCGCTCGCCGCGCTCGCCCTCTGCCCGGTGCTCACGTGCCGCTTTCTGGCGACCTCTCCGCCCCCGGCGCACGCCGCCTCTTCCCGGACGCCGGCCGTCGTTCCGGTCACCTGGCCGCAACCGGCCTTCTGCGAGGCGGAGTGGTTCACGACGACCGGCGGGACACACGGCGGAGCGGTCACCGCGCACCAAGCCGGAGACTCCGGCGGGCGGCGGATCGCCGAGATCGAGGACGGTGACTGGATCGACCTCGGCGTGGTGTCGCCGGGGAGCGTCGACTCGGTGACGGTCCGGGCCGCCTCGGGCGGCATCGGCGGCACGGTCGAGTTCCGGGCCGGGTCGCCGGCCGGGCCGCTGCTGGGGAGCCTCACCGTGCCGTTCACGGGCGGCTGGGACCGCCCCGCGTCGCCGACGGCCCGGCTGACGGGGGCTGTCGGCGGGGTACAGCTGTTCGCCGTGTTCGCCAATCCGGCATGGAGGGCGGGTGCGGCCGACCTCTTCGCCGTCGACTGGTTCCGCTTCGACGGCCCGGCGGCCGGCGGCGGATAGGGGCGCGCACGCGGATCACCGTGCGGCCAGGAGTTCCCCGTACCACGCGAGTGTCTCGTCGACCGTGGCCGTAAGGGGATTGGGCGTGAGCCCGTACGCCTTCTCGATCGCCGAGGAGTCGACTATCTGTGCCTCCGTGTGCTGATAGAACATTTCGGCGTACTCCGCCATGAACACTTCGTCGAACGGCCCGAACGGGCGCGGCCGCGCCACGACGGTCAGATTCAGGGCGCGCCCCACCCGCTCCTCCACCATCGCCAGAATCTGCCGGGTGGTGAGCGCCGGGGCCGTGGGCAGGTGCCAGACCCGGCCGTCCGCGTCCGGGTTCTCGCCCAGGGTCGCGAGCCCCGCGGCGACATCACCGATGTACGTGTAGCTGTGCGGCAGGTCGATGTCGCCGAACGCCGGGACCTCTCCCCCGGTCAGCGCGGCCGGGAACACCGCACCGCCCAGCGTGGAGTTGAGGACCCCCGGTCCGACGAAGTCGGCCGACCGGCCCAGCACGACGCGGAGCCGGCCGTCGGCATGGGCGGCGAGATAGCGGGCGTCCAGCTCCGCCCGCATCCTGCCCTTGCGCGTGGTGGCGTTCCACGGAGTGTCCTCGGTCATCACCGCACCGCCCGTCTCGCCGTACGGATAGAGCGTGTCGAGGACGACGAGGCGGGCCCCCACCGCTTCGGCGGCAGCCATTACGGCCTGCTGGATGCGCGGCATGACCTCGACCTGGAGGTGGTAGCCGACGTTCACGCAGTGATGGACGACGGCCGCCCCCTCGACGGCCGCGCGGGCGCCCTCGGCGGTCGCCACGTCGGCGGCGAACCGGTCGACGCCAGCCGTTGCGGACCCGTGGCCCGACCGGTCGACGAGCCGCACGCGGTGGCCGCGGCGGGCCAGTTCGGCAGCGAGCGCCGTTCCGGCGGGGCCGGCGCCGAGAACGACGTGGAGGTCATGCGTTGCGGTCATGGGTGCTCCTTGAGCTGCGGTCTCCGAGCGGCGCTATTGCCCCTCACTTCCGTTAGACACCGTAACTCTCACTATGAGCCATCGCAAGCCTGACTGTTAGACTCCGTAACTGAAGTGAGCTTGCCTAGCGAAAGGGGCCCGGGATGCCCGAGGCGCAGCAGGGGCCACGGGCCCGGTACCGGGAGCAGACCCGGGCGGAGATCAAGGAGGCGGCGCTGCGGCAGCTCGCCGACGGTGGCGTGGCGGCGCTCGCGCTCACCCGGATCGCGAAGGACATGGGCCTTTCGGGCCCGGCGCTCTACCGCTACTTCGCCAGCCGCGACGACCTGCTGAACGCCCTGATCAGGGACGCGTACGACGACGCCGCGACGGCGATGGGCGCGGCCGCGGCCCGGTCGGAGGCCGCCGCTCACGGCCCGCGCGAGCGGCTGCGCGCTCTGGCGACCGCCTACCGGGCCTGGGCGGTGGGCCAGCCTCACCGCTATCTGCTGATCCAGGGCTCGCCGGTGCCGGGGTACGTGGCTCCCGCCGACACGCTGGAGCGCGCCCGTGCCGCGCTCGGGCCGTTCCTTGCGGTGTTCACGGGCGGGGTGCCGGGGGCGGGGGTGGCTCCGGTGGTGGCGCAGATGGAGGCCTGGCTGACGGCGGACACCGCCGTGGGCGACTGGGTCGCCGCGTACGCGGTGGATGCCGCCGGGGACCCGGCGGCATCGGCTCGCGCGCTGGCCGGCGCGGTGCTCGCGTGGGCGCAGTTGCACGGCTCGGTCGGTCTGGAGACGGCGGGCCAGTTCACGGGGATGGCACACGACGGAAGCAGCCTGCTGGCCGCGCAGACCGACATGCTGGCGGACGCGTTCGCGCTGGCGTGAGCTCCTCCGGGGCGCCCCCGGGCAAACGCCGGACGCCGGACCGGCCTCGATGGCCGGTCCGGCGTCCTCGTGCGGTGCGGGCGTCAGGAGTGGATGAGCACCTGTGAGAGGGCCACCCGGCCCGTTCCGGTGGTCACGATCTTCAGCGTCCGGGTCCGGCTGTCCAGGTCGATCACGGTGGGGCGGAGCGCCTTGCCGCTGACGTGGACGGTGCCGTCGTCCGTCACGATGTCGAAGTCACCCGTGGCGGAGGCGGAGTTGTTCCACACCTCCACCTGCCGGACGTGCCGGACGCCGCCGAGGTCCACCTGCCACCAGGCACCCTCCTCGGAGAGCGTGCGGGTGTCCGTGTTGGTGTCGGCGTCCAGGGCGAGTTCCGCCGCCGCCGTGCCCTCCGTGGAGGACTGCGTGGCCGTGCCGGTGCGCGCGAGGTCGGTGCGCAGCTGCTCGACCGGGCCGCCGCGGGAACCCGCGCGAGCGGCGACGGCGAGCGCTTCGGCGGGCAGCCGGTCCAGACCGGTGAGGTTGTCCGTCATGACGGATCCGCGTCCGCCGAGCGCGGGTGCGGCGGTGTCGGTCCAGTTGCGGCGCGCGGTGTTCTCGATCCCGTAATCCGCCCAGTTGGATACCCACTTGTAGCCGATGCGGGTGATGACGTTCTTCTCGACGGTGATGTGCGAGGACTGCTCGTCGAGGTAGATGCCGTTGCCGTCGCGCTCGGTGTTGCCGTACGCGGAACGGTTGATGTAGTTGCCGCTCAGGACGGTGCCCGGCTGCGCGCCCTGGGTGTAGATGGCACCGCCGTCGTGCTGCTGCCGCGCCACCTCCATGACGTCCGTGATGCGGTTGTTCGTCACCTTGTTGTCGCGTAGCACGGACGTCTGCGCCTCGGGCTGGTTCCAGCCCCAGCCGACGGAGATCCCGGAGTACGGGAGGTGGTCCAGGCTGTTGTGGTCGACGGTCAGTTCGGCCTCGTAACCGGCCCAGATGCCCACCGCGTCGGTGTACTCCACGCCGGTGCGGCTGATGGTGTTGTACGCGACGGTGTTGCGCTCCCCGGCGAGTTCGGCCCCCGGCATCGGCTCGGTGTCGCCGACGTACACCGCGCCCGAGGACAGGTCGGTGAAGGACGAGCGGGTCACGGAGCTGTCCTTCGTGCCGGCCTCCAGGATCGCGCCGGCCCCGCCGAGATGGGTGAACCGGGTGTTCTCGATGCTCACCCCCCGGCCGCCGCGGACGGTGACCGCGGCAGCCGGCTTGGTGTAGAAGCGGCCCGCGTGGTCGACGGGGCCGGTGGCGCCGGTCAGGGTGAGACCGGCCTGCATGCCCGCATAGCCCTCGTCGGTGCCGGGCTGTCGGTACGCCGCATACGCGAAGCCGATCCCGTCGACGGTGACGTCGTGGGCGCCGTCGGCGACGAGCAGCTGTTCGGTGTGCGGAGTGACGGCCTGCGCGTGGCGCATGTTCTCGCCCTTGCGCGGCAGGTAGGTGACCGTGCGGTCCGTCGAGTTCCATACGAACTCGCCCGGCCGGTCCAGAAGTTCGGGGGCGTTCTCGAAGAAGGCGACGCCGCTGTAGCGGGTGGAGTCGACCGTGGTGGAGTCCCAGGCGGGCCCGGTCCGGTCCGTGCCGCTCGCCGAGTTGGTCCAGCAGGGCTGGGCGAACGTCATGGTGTCGCCGCTGACGGCGGCTATCCGGCAGTGGTAGTTGCGCCAGCGGACACGGATGACGGCCTCGGCGTCGGTGGGGCGCTGCCACTGGTCGATTCCGGTGGCGGTGGCGCCCGTCATGCCGGTCGGGGTCGCGTCGCACGTGGCGGCGGCGCAGGCCTCGCCGCGGGCACGGGTCGCGCGCCTGCCGTCGACGAAGAGCTGACGAGGGGTGACGCCTTCGGGGACGCGGGCGCTCCAGGTGCCGTCCGCGTGCTGCCGCCAGCCGGTGATGTCCTGTCCGCCGGAGAGGACGGGGCGGGCGCCGGGTGCCGCTGCCCAGGTGACGCCGGAGTCGGCGGCGCCGAGCTTCAGGGGTTCGTCGAGCCGGTACGTACCGTCCTTGAGCAGTACGCGTACGTCGTGTCCGGTCACCGTGCGGGCCAGGTCGCGGGCCGCTTCCGGGGTGCAGGGACGGGCGACGGTGCAGGAGGTGCCGCGGCCGTCCGGGGCCGCGTACAGGGTGCGGGTGCCGGGTGCGGCCTGGGCGGCCGGGGCCGCGAGGAGCGCGGTCAGGACGGCGGCGGTGGCGGCAGCGGCGGTTCCTCGTACGACGTTCATGGGGCGGTTCACGCAGAGGCCTTCCAGTCGGGGTGGCCGGGCATGGGCGGATTGACGGCTCCGAAGAGCCAGTCGCGCAGGAACGGGTCCACGGACCGGTCACCGGTGATGTCGACGGTGTGCCGGATGAAGGCCTCGCTGGTGTAGGTGGAGTCCTTGAAGCGCTTCACCCACTCACGCATGACCTGGTCGAACGCCCGCCCGCCGATCCGCTGGTTCAGGGCGTACAGGACGAGCGCGCCGCCGTCGTAGATGTTCGTGCCGCCGAGCGCCTTGGGCAGTCCGGGCGGCCCGTCGGCGGCGCGGACCGCGTCGAGCTTCTCGTACGTCGACTTCATCTTGTCGGCGAAGACGGACCAGCCGCGCTCCTCGCCGTACAGGCCCGCGTAGTACACGGCGGGGCCCTCGTTGAGCCAGGCCTGCTGCCAGTCGTTCGGGGTGACGGAGTCGCCGAACCACTGATGGACGAGCTCATGGACCATGGTGGTCTCATAGCCGGGCTGACCGTTGGCGTTGGGTTTGAACCAGTTGGTGGAGAAGAGGGAGAGGGTCTGGTTCTCCAGTGCGTCGGTGTAGCCGTCGTAGATGTGGAGCCCGTAGACGGAGAACGGGTAGCGGCCGAACTTCGCCTCCAGCCAGGCGAGATGGTCGGCGGTACGGGCCACGATCGGGGCGTACGTGTCCTCCTGGCCCTGCGGGACGATGTGCCGCAGGGGCAGGCCCCGGTGGCTGCTGCCGTACAGATAGGTGCCCTTGACGACGGCGATCCCGATCAGTTCGGTCGCCATGCGCTCGCGGAGGGCGAAGTGCCAGACGGCGGAGCCGTCGGCGCGCGGGGTCCTGTGGGTCAGCTCGCCGTTGGCGGTGGCGACGAAGCCCTCGGGGGCGCTGATGTGGAAGGTCCACGTCGCCTTGTCGGACGGGGTGTCGTTGCACGGCAGGAAGGTGTCGGCGCGCGAGGACTGGGCGGCCGAGGCGAAGCCGCCGTCGGTGCCGAACTTCCATCCGGTGAGGCCCAGCCGGGGCGCCTTGCCGTTGCCCCGGTAGCGGATCTCGGTGGTGAACGCCTGCCCGTGGTGGAGCGGGCGGGCGGGCGTGAGGGTCAGCTCCTGACCGCTCTGTCCGGGCGTGAGCGACCAGGTCGCGGGGCGGCCGGCGACGGTGACGGAGTCGATCGTGTGGCCGTCGGTGTCGAGGTTGAAGGCGGACAGGTCCTGGGTGGCCCTGGCGCTGATCTTCACGGTGGCGGTGAAGTCGTACGTCACCGGGGTGAAGTCGAAGGCCAGGTCGTAGTGGAGTACCTGGTAGCCGCCGTTGCCGAGCGTGGGGAAGAGCGGGTCGCCCACGCCGTCGGAGCCGGGCTTCGGGGCGAACCCGTGCGGCCGGGCGGAGGCGGGAGAACCCAGGGCCGGGACGGCGACGGCCGCGGCGACCGCGGCCCCGCCGAGTGCGAGGACCGAGCGTCGTGCGGTCACTTCTTGCCCTTCTGGAAGGCTTCCTCGAACTCGCCTCGGGCCTGCTCGCCGCCCTTGGCCAGGTAGTCCTTGACCAGCTGGTCGTAGGCCGACATCGGCTTGCGGCCGGAGATGATGTCCTTGAGCGCGTCCGACTTGAACGTGTAGAGGCTGCCGGATCCCTTCGAGTCCCAGGTGGGCGAGGAGTACTGGAGCGTGGGGTCCGGCTCCATCATCGGGATCATCTTGGTGAAGGCGTCGTGGACGTGACGGACGCCCTCCTCCGAGTCGGCGCTGAAGACCGCAGGAACGGCGGAGGCCATGAACTTCCAGGGCACGGTGACGTCCTGCGTGCCCTGCTTGGTGAGCGCGGGGTTGCCCTTGGCGTCACGGGTGAAGTCCTTGCCCTCGACCCCGTAGTTGATGAGGGTGTACTCCTGGCTTCCGAACGGCGACGCGGCGAAGTCGGCCAGCGCGAGGACCTGCTTCACGCGGTCTCCGGATGCCTTCTTGATGTGCGTGTTCTCCAGCTTGACGTTGTCCATCCAGGCGACGGCGTCCTTGCCGACCGGGATGAAGGGCCGCGGGTCGAACTTCTTGTTGATGGCCCCCATGGCCGCGATGTAGCCGACGCCCGGCGCCAGGTACGTGGGCATCCCGTCGTAGACGTAGGCACCCTTGCCGTTCTTGAACATGTCCGTGTACTGGGCCTTCTGCGCCCCGGACATCTGGAGGGTGCCCGGGTAGAAGCAGCCCGCCTCGTACAGCAGCCGGGCGGTCTCCACAGCCTTGCGGAACTCCGGCGTCTCCAGGTCGCAGGTGAATTTTCCGGTCGTCCCGTCCAGCCGCCAGGAGTAGGGCGCTCCCGCGGACATCGCGAGCATGGTCGTGGCACCGGCGATGATCGCGTACTGGTCCTTCTTGGGCCGGGTCAGTTCCTTGCAGACCTCGACGAAGCGGTCGAGGCCGGTGATCTGGTCGAGGCTCGTCACACCGACCTCTTCGAAGAGGTCGTGACGGTAGACACCGGCGCCACCGGTGCCGGTACGCGCGATCGGGATGCCGTAGAGCTTCCCGCCGAAGATGGCGGCCTGCCAGGCGCCCTTCGGGATCGCGGCCAGGTTCGGATAGTCCTTGACCTTGTCGCCGGCGAGGTACGGGGTCAGGTCGGCGCACGTCGCCCGGAGAAAGCCGGACTTGTTGTCGACGCCGCCGACCTCGGGGTACATGAAGAGGTCGGGGAGGCTGTCGCTGGCGACCATGGTGGAGAACTTGGTGCCGTAGTCGTCGGCGGGCACGGCGGTGATGTTCACCTCGCCGCCCAGCAGCTTCTCGATCTCCTGCCAGGCGGCGTTCCTGCCCCGCGAGGGCGGCGGCGGGGAGAACGTCTCCATGGTCGCGCTGATCGGCTTCGCGCCCTTGAGGGGCGTGCCCTTCGTGGCCCTCAGCGGCTGGGCGGGGTAGCTGAAGTAGCCCTGCGGGACACCGGCGGCGGTGCCGGCCAGGTCGGGCTTCAGACCGATGTTGCGGACCGCGGTGTCCGGAAGCAGCGAGGCGCTCTTGGCCTCCGCCTTGGCGGTCGTGCCGCCGTCGCCGCAGGCGGCGAGCAGCGGGGCGGCGGCCAGTCCCAGACCGACGCCCGCACCCATGCGGAACAGTGCTCTGCGATTGATGGGGGAAGAGCTCGACACCTGAATCTCCTTGGAAGGGGGAGAGCGGAAGGAAGAAGTGCGGGGAGGTGGCTGCGCTCAGCCCTTGACGGCGCCTGTGAGCACGCCCTTGGTGAAGTAGCGCTGGAGGAACGGGTAGACACAGAGGATCGGGACGACGGCGATCACGAGGACCGCCATCTGGACGGCCTGCTGCGGGGCGAGCACCTCGCCGGCCGACGCGGCGTTCAGGCTCTGGCCCTGGAGGACGTAGGTGCGCAGGACCATCGGCAGCGGCCATTTGTCGGTGTCGTTGAGGTACAGGAGCGAGTTGAAGAAGGCGTTCCAGTACGTCACCGCGTAGAAGAGGCTGATCACGGCGAGGACGGCCTTGGACAGCGGCAGGACGATCCGTACCAGGATGCGGAAGTCACCGGCGCCGTCGACCTTCGCCGCGTCGTACAGCTCCTCCGGCAGGTTCATGAAGAAGGACCGCAGGACGACCAGGTTGAAGGCGCTGACCAGGGTGGGCATGACGAGCGCCGCGTAGGTGTCGTACAGGCCGAGTCCCTTGACCAGCAGGAAGTTGGGGATGATGCCGGCGTTGAACAGCATGGTGAACAGGGCGGTCATCAGGATGAAGCGGGACCCGGTGACCTCGCGGCGGGAGAGCCCGTACGCCATGCCGACGGTGACGAGCAGACTGGCGAGGGTGCCGAACACGGTGATGCCCACGGAGACGAACAGCGCCCGGGTGACGACGCCGCCGGTGAAGATCGTGCGGTAGGCGTCCAGGGTGGGGTGGTCCGGCCACAGGACGAGGCCGGAGCTCTTGATGATGTCGGTCTGTGAGGCGAAGCTCGTGCCGATGACGCCGATCAGCGGGTAGGCGACGGCCAGGACGACCACCACGACGGCGACCGCCTTGGCGGTCGTGCCCATCCGGGTCGGGCGCTCCATCCACGGCGGCCGGCCGTCGGACTTGCGTACGGGGGCGGGGCGGGGTGCCGGTGTGGTGCTCCGGGTCCTGTCGCGCGTCTTCTCAGCGGTCAGCACCGCGGTACACCCCTTCGTGGCCGAGCCGGTGGGCGAACTTGTTCGCGCCCAGCACGAGTGCGGTACCGATGACCGCCTTGACGAGTCCGACGGCGGCGGCGACGCCCCAGTCGTTGTCCTTGATGCCGTGGTAGTAGACGTACGTGTCGAGGACTTCCCCGGCGTCCGGGCCGACCGCGTCCCGCTGGAGCAGGATCTGCTCGAAGCCGACGGAGAGGATCTGCCCGAGGTTGAGGATCAGCAGCAGGATGAGTACGGGGGCGATGCCGGGCAGCGTCACGTGCCACAGGCGGCGCCGGGGTCCGGCGCCGTCGATGGCGGCGGCCTCGTACTGCTGACGGTCGATGTTGAGCAGTGCGGCGAGGATGATGATGGTGCCCCAGCCGGCGTCCTTCCAGGCCACCTGGAGGGTCAGCAGCCAGGGGAAGGCGTCGGGGTCGCTCATCATGTCGTAGCGCGGCAGGCCCATGCCGCCGAGAACGTCCGGCAGCACGCCGGCGCCGCCCAGGATCTGCTGGAAGATCGAGACGATGATGACCCAGCCGATGAAGTGCGGGAGATAGACGACGCTCTGCACGAAGCGCCTGATGCGGTCGCTGGCGATGCTGTTGAGCAGCAGGGCCAGCGCGATGGGCACCGGGAAGAAGAACACCAGCTGGACGAGGGCGATCTCCAGCGTGTTGAACGTCGCGCTCCAGAAGGCCGGTTCGGCGAACGCCGCGGAGAAGTTGGCGAAGCCCACCCAGACGCTGTGCATGTATCCGAGGTACGGCTGGTAGTCCTGGAACGCCACCACGTACCCGAGGAGCGGGACGTAGTGGAAGACGACAAAGTAGAGCAGGCCGGGCAGGGTGAGCAGCAGCATCACCCGGTCGCGCTTGATCCGCTGCCCGAGCGTCAGCCGGCGTGGGGCGGCGTGAGCCCGGTCGGCCGGCGGGGCGGGTTCTTCGACCTGCTTCCGCCACTTTCGCCGCTTTTCCCGCGGCAGCGGGGGTGCTGTGTCAGCCATGGTGCGTCCTGTTCGGCTGGGTGGCGCGTGGTGAGCCTTCTGCGGCCGCAAGTTAGTAAGCGGTTAACCCAAGCGTCAAGAGATCCAGGCAAACGTCTTTGTTTCACGATGCTCTCCGCAAGGAAATCCGCCCCCCGAAGGCCTGAATACCCTCACAAACAGGGCAGTTCGGTGGCTGATGAGCTTGACGGTCACCCATCACGCTCCTTAGCGTGCCGGTCATTCCATAGAACGCGATTACTGTCCGGAGGCAGGGTGCGAACCACCGAAGAGGCGCCGGCTCGTTCCGGCACCGAGGCTGCGGCCCCGCCCGAGAGGCGCCCGCGCACGGTCCTGGTCATGAGCCCCGGGCTGCTGGACGACGTCTTCCCACCCCCTGTCCGGGCTCGTCTGGAGGAGACGGCGGACCTCCTCGACCCGTCCCTGATCAGCGAGTTCGACTCTCCCGACGCCGTGCGGGCACTGGCCTCCGCGGAAGTGCTGCTCACCGGCTGGGGATGCCCGCCGGTGGACGCCGGCCTGCTGGAGCGGACACCACGGCTGCGGGCGGTGATCCATGCGGCCGGCACGGTGAAAACGTTTCTGTCACCGGCCGCCTTCGACCGCGGGATCACCGTCTCCTCGGCCGCGGCGGCCAACGCGGTCCCGGTGGCGGAGTACACCCTGGCGGCGATCATCATGGGCGCGAAGCGGGTGTTCCCGCTGGCCGGGCTCTACCGCGCCCGCCGCACCCACCGCACCGGCGCCGACCTGGACCGGCAGCACTGGCTCGGAACGCACGGCCTGACCGTCGGGATCGTGGGCGCGTCCCGGATCGGGCGCCGGGTGATCGAGCTGCTGCGGGTGGTCCTGGACGCGGAGGTACTGCTGTACGACCCGTACGTGGGCGCGGCCGAGGCCGAGCACCTCGGCGTGACCCGCACGGACCTGGACACCCTGGTGGCCACCAGCGACGTGGTGAGTGTCCACGCCCCGGACACCCCCGAGACGCGGGGCCTCATCGACGCGCGCCGGATCGGCCTGATGCGGCCGGGCACCCTGCTCGTCAACACCGCACGCGGCTCCCTGGTGGACACCGAGGCGCTGACCGGCCATCTGGTCAGCGGGCGGCTCGACGCGGTCCTGGACGTCACCGCACCCGAGCCCCTGCCCGCCGGTCATCCCCTGTGGGACCTGCCCAACGTCTTCCTGACCCCGCATCTCGCGGGCGCCCAGGGCAACGAGGTCGGCCGGCTGGGGGCACTCGCCGTCGACGAGCTGACCCGGTACGCGCGGGGTGAGCCCTTCGCCCATCCGGTGCACCGGGCCGACCTGGGGAGGATCGCATGAACACCGTTCCCCGCCAGGCTCTAGGCTCGGCGTCACACAACAGCCACCAGGGGGTGAGCCGGATGCGCCGGCAGAGCACGGCCGCGGACGGACAGCGGCGGGCCACGGTCACCGACGTCGCACGGCGCGCAGGCGTCTCGACGGCCACCGTCTCGCGCGTCCTGAACCGCAACTACCCCGTCGCGGAAGCCACCCGGGAACGGGTCGAGTCGGCCATGCGCGAGCTCGGCTACGTGGTCAACGCGCACGCCCGCGCCCTGGCAGGCGTCTCCAACCGCACCGTCGGCATCATCGTCAACGAGGTCATCGACCCCTTCTACGCCTACATCGCCCGCGGCGTGGAGCGCGAGGCGGCGCTCGGCGGGCGGCTCTGCCTGGTCTGCTGCACCCAGGGCGACCCCCAGCGCGAGCTGGCCTTCATCGACCTCATGCACGAGCGCAGGGCGGACGCGGTGGTGGTGGTCGGCGGGTCGATCGCCGACCGCGGCTACACCTCCGAACTGGCCCGCCGGGCCCGTGAGCTGGACGCGGGCGGCTCCAAACTGGTGCTGTGCGGACGGCCTCCCCTGGGCGAGAGCGCACCCACCGCGGCGGTCGAGTACGACAACGAGGGCGGCGCCTTCGCCATCACCGACCATCTGCTGATGCAGGGCCACGAGCGGATCCTCTACCTCGGCGGACCGCCCAAGCTCTCCACCACCCGTGACCGGCTGGCCGGCCACCGGCGCGCCCTGGAACTCCGCGGCATCGCCATCGATCCCGAGCTGGCCCAGCCCGGCGCCTTCAGCCGCAACTTCGGCTATCGGCGGATGGCCGAACTGCTGCGGGACGGCCCGGACTTCACCGCGGTCTTCGCAGCCAACGACGTGGTCGCCGCAGGTGCCGCCCAGGCGCTGGAGGAGGCGGGCCTGCGAGTGCCCAAGGACATCTCCCTGGTGGGGTACGACGACATCCCCGTCGCCCAGGAACTGCGCCCCCGGCTGACCACCGTCCACGTACCGCTGGAGGAGATGGGCCGTCAGGCCGTGCGGCTCGCCGTCTCGGGCGGCGACGAGGACGACTGGCGGGAGCCCACCACGGGTGCCCTGCGGCTCGGCACGCACATCGTGGTACGCGATTCCGTCGCGCCCCGGGCCGGCAGGTCCGGCCGTATGTGACCGGTTACTACCCGCCTGTCCGCAGTCGGCCATAGAAAATCACAGTAACTTCGCGACTCCCCTTGCGGCTCCACAGCAACCGCTTACATGCTGACGACACGCCCCACCCCCGGTCCGCACGCTTCCGCCCCTCATTCGTTTCTGCAGGGAGAGTTCCGCATGCGTAAGTTCAGCTCCTCCAGCCCGGTTTCCCCCTCGGTCGGCCGCCGCGCCGTTCTGGCCGCAGGTGCGGGGGCGGTCGCCGCACTAGGCGCCGGTGCCGTCTCCGCGCAGGCCGCGCCCCTTCGCCCCGCCGTCCGCCCGGTCTCGCTGACGGTGACCGCCCGTCCGGCCGCCGAGGCCGAGCGGCTGCGCCTGGCACAGGCCCTGCGCGGCTCCGAGTTCCAGGCCACCGGGCTGTACGCCCCCGCCGGTGCCCCGCTCTCGCTCACGGTCCAGCCGTACGACGACCTGGTGCCCACGCTCCGGATCGGCGCCTGGGACTACTACGGCGACGTCACCGAGCCGCGAAGCTACCCGCTCACCCCGGGCGCCAACACCGTGACCGACCCCCACGGCGGCCCGGTCTATCTGACGCTCACCGGACAGGGCGAACGGGCCGGCGTGCTGTTCCGCTCCGGCACCGTCCCCATGCCGGTCTTCACCCTGGGCAGCACCACGGAGGCCGCCTACCAGCACCAGCTCGACACCCTGACCGCCTCGCCCTGGGTGGAGCTCCACGGGCCGAACACCATCATGACGCTGACCCGCGAGGGCGCACTGCTGTACCGCGGCGAGGACCATGCCGCGCTGCTCCTGCTGGTCGAGACCATCATCGACTCGCACGCCCGGATCAGCGGGCTGGACGGCTCGAAGACGGTGCACCGGCGCAAGGCGGGCCCGTACCACTTCACCGAGGTCAGCAAGGTGCCCACGGGCGTCGGGGCCTACGCCACGCACGGCTACAACGGCTTCCCGAGGGCCTATCTCGACCGGGCAACCACGGTGGAGGGGCTGCGCACGCGCGGCTGGGGGCTCTACCACGAACTCGGCCACCTGCACCAGCAGATGGCATACAAGCCGGGCGGCCTCACCGAGGTCACGGTGAACATCTACTCGCTGGCCGCCCAGCGCACACTCGGCCAACCGTCCAACCTGCTCACCGTCGACCCGGCGACCGGCCTCACCGCCTTCCAGACCTCCCGGGCGAAGTTCGGCACGGACGGGCTGACGTACGAGAAGTCCTTCGGCGCGTACGAGAAGCTCGTGCCGCTGCGCCAGCTGGAGCTCGCGTTCGGGGACGGCTTCTGGCCCCGGCTGCACAAGCTGGTGCGCGAGGAGAACCCGCAGTCGGACTACACGGAGAACGACAAGCGGTACCGCGCGCTGGCCACGTACTCCAGCCGCGTCGCGGGATACGACCTCACCGACTTCTTCGTGAACACCTGGGCGTTCCCCATCGACGCCGTCGGCAAGGCCGAACTGGCTGCACTCGGCCTGCCGCAGCCGCCCGTCGACCCGAGCACCCTCACCGACTGACCAGGCACGGCGAAGGAGTGACCATGCAGTGGAGCAGAAGGACCCTTCTGGCGGCGGGCGGCGCCACCGTGTCCGGAGTCCTGGCCGCGGGCCCGGCACGGGCCGCGGCGCCGGAACGCGCGACGCGGAGCGCCGACGAGGATGTCGACGGTCTGCTGGACCGCGCCGAAACCCTGTTGACCGGAGGCGGGTTCGATCCGTCGGATCCCGGCTTCGCCGCCGCGGTCGCGGCCCTGGACAGCACGGCGAAGGGGCTCTGGGGCACCCTGGACCGCACCGCGGCCCGCACCGCGCTGTGGAGCGATCTCGCACCCGTCACAGAGCCGGGGAACTTCGGGCAGAGCTACACCCGGCTGCGCACGCTCGCGACCGCGTGGGCCACTCCCGGCACCTCGCTGACCGGCAGCGCGGAGACGGCGGACGCTCTGCTGTCCGCGCTGCGGTTCACCTACGACACCGCCTACCATCCGGCCGCCCGGGAGAGCGGCAACTGGTGGTTCTGGGAGATCGGCGCGCCGCGCGCGCTGATGGACACCTGCGTCCTGTTGCGCGGGCGGCTGCCGGACGCCGACCTCGCGGACTATCTGGCGGTGGTCGACCGCTTCTGCCCTGACGCCGACCGCCGCACCAACTCCCCCACCCTGTCCGAGACGGGCGCCAACCGCACCGACAAGGCCGTGATCGTCGCGCTGCGCGGGCTGCTCGGCAAGAACACCGACAAGGTGGCATCCGCCCGCGACGCGCTCTCCGACGTACGTGACGCCGGACGCAACAGCCTTTTCCGATACACGAGTTCGGGCGACGGGTTCTACGAGGACGGCTCCTTCGTCCAGCACGACGTGGTCGCCTACACCGGCTCGTACGGCACCGTACTGCTCGGCGGGGCCGCCTATCTGCTGTCCCTCCTCGCCGGCTCTCCGTGGGCGGTCACCGACCCGAAGGTCTCGGTGATGTACGACGCCGTGGAGCGCAGCTTCGCACCGGTGATCTTCGACGGGCTGATGATGGACGCGGTGCGCGGACGCGCCGTCTCCCGGGAGCGTGCCGGCGACCACCGGGACGGTGCGACCGCCGTCGCGGCGATCCTGCTCCTGGCATCGGGTGCCCCGGCGGACCGGGCGGACCGGTGGCGGGCGCTGGCCAAGGGCTGGCTGACCCGCAACCGGACCACCCCCTTCGCCACCCTGGCGACACTCCCCCAACTCGCCCTGGCCAAAGCCGTACTGGACGATCCGGCGGTCCTGGCCGGGGCGCGTACGACGGGCAGCTTCGTCTTCGCCGACATGGACCGGGTGGTGCACCGCCGCCCCGGCTGGGCGTTCACCCTGTCGCTCTCCTCCAGGCGGATCTCCGCGTACGAGGCGGGCAACGGCGAGAACCTCCACGGCTGGTACACCGGCGACGGCATGACGTACCTGTACGACGGTGACGGCCTCGGGCAGTTCAACGACGGCTTCTGGCCGACCGTCGACCCGTACCGTCTCCCCGGCACCACGGTCGACACCCGCGAGCGCGCCGATCTCGGCACGGGCGGCGGGACCTCCACCTACCGGCCGGCGAACGCCGTCGCGGGCGGTGCGGTGCTGGACGGCCGGCACACGGCCGCCGCGATGGAGGTGGTGGGCGCCGAGGGCAGCACCCTGCGAGCCAGGAAGTCGTGGTTCCTCATCGACAACGCGGTGGTCGCTCTCGGAGCCGGCATCACGGCGAGCGACGGCCGGACGGTGGAGACGGTCGTGGAGAACCGCAACCTCGGCGCGGGTGGCCGCGGCAGGCTGCTGGTGGACGGGGTGGAACCGGGCGCGAGCGCCGCTGTCTCCCGGGCGGGCTGGGCGCATCTCGACGGCACCGGCGGCTACGTCTTCCCGGGCGCGACCGCTCTCAACGTCCTGCGCGAAGTGCGCACCGGCACCTGGCGGGCGATCAACACCGGTGCGGACACCGGGGGAAGTACCGACTCCGTGACGCGCCGCTACGCCACGCTGTGGCTGGACCACGGGGTCTCCCCCACCGACGCGGGCTACGCCTATGTGCTGCTGCCCGGCGCCTCGGCGGCGGCCACCGCGGTGTGGTCACGCTCGCGACCGGTGCGGATCGTGGCGAACGACACCACCGCGCAGGCCGTGGAGGACCGCAGGTCCGGGCTGACTGCGGTGCACTTCTGGGGCGCCGGTTCGGCGGCCGGGATCACCGCGTCCGGTCCGCTGACGCTCCTCGTCCGGCGACGGGGTGCGCAGGTGTCCGTCGCGGTAGCCGACCCGGGCCGGACCGGGACCGTGGTCTCGGTCGAACTCCCGTTCCGTGTCCGGTCGGTGGCCTCGTCCGACGACACCGTGACCGTCACCCCGGGGGCCCGGACGGTCCTCACCGTCGCCGTCGGCGCTTCCCGGGGCCACACCCACCGCGCCGAACTCGTCCGGTAACCACCTCACCGATTCCTGGGAGCTGCACCACCATGTCCGTCGCCCCGCACCTGCATCTGCCGCCTACCGACCGGGTCCTGTCGTCACGTACCGGCTGGACCCGGGCGCACTGGGAGGCGACCGCCGACCGGATGCTGGACGCGCTGACGCCGTACGCGACCCCGGGGTTCGCCCAGTACCGGCTTCCGGGCCGCGGCAGCTGGTCCGGGGTCGTGTCCGACGGACTGGAGGGGTTCGCCCGGTCGTTCCTGCTCGCCGCCTGCCGGATCGCGGGCGCGGGCGCGGGCGGGGCGGTCGACCCCGCCCTGACCGAGCGGTACGCGGCCGGTCTCGCGGCGGGCACGGACGCCGCGAGCGGGGAGGCGTGGCCGCGGCTGACGGACTGTTCGCAGCAGATGGTGGAGGCGGCCTCGATCGCGGTCGCGCTGCACGAGACGCGGCCGTGGATCTGGGACCGGCTGGACGCGAGGGTCCAGGAGCGGGTCGTCGACTGGTTCTCCGGGTTCGTCGGCGGCCGCACCTGGGACAACAACTGGCGGCTCTTCCAGGTGGTGTCCGAGCAGTTCCTCGCATCGGTGGGAGCCCCGTACAGCGCCTCGGACATCGAGGAGGGGCTGGACAGGATCGAGGACTGGTACGTGGGTGACGGCTGGTACACGGACGGGGACGGCCGCAACTTCGACTACTACATCGGCTGGGCGATGCATCTGTATCCGCTGCTGTGGGCCCGGATCGCCGGCCCCGGCGGCGACGGCGGCCGGAGCGCCGTCCACCGGCAGCGCCTGCACCGGTTCCTGGAGGACTACCCGCACTTCTTCGGGGCCGACGGCGCCCCGGTCCACCAGGGCCGCTCCCTCTCCTACCGGTTCGCCGCGCTCGGACCCGTGTGGATGGGCGCGCTGGCCGACTGCACACCGCTCGCCCCAGGCCTGACCCGCCGCCTCGCCTCCGGCACCCTGCGGCATTTCGCCGAGCGCGGGGTGCCGGACGAACGGGGCCTGCTGACGCTCGGCTGGTACGACACCTTCCTGCCGTCCACCCAGCCCTACTCCGGGCCCGCTTCCCCCTACTGGGCGAGCAAGGGATTCCTGGGCCTGCTGCTGCCCCCCGACCACGAGGTGTGGACCGCGCGGGAACTCCCTTTGCCCGTCGAGGAGTCCGACACGTACACCGCGCTGCCCGCCCCCGGCTGGCTGCTGCACGGCACCCGGCACGACGGCATCGTCCGCCTCGTCAACCACGGCAGCGACCACAACCCGCCCGCACCGCACTCCGCGGACATCGAAGCCGGCGCGGACCCGGACCTGGGGGCGGGTGAGGACGATCCGCACTACGCGAAGTTCGCCTACTCCACAGCGACGGCCCCCGAGTCCGCGCCGCACGCCCTGGTCCGCGATGTCGACGGCCATCTGGCGCTCCTCGCCCCGGACGGCACTCCGTCCCGGCGCCGCCGGATCCATCCGCTGCGCTGCGAGGACCGCGTCGCCTCCTCCTGGTCGGCGGCGCGGCTGCCCGGTGACGAGCGCGCCTACCGGATCGAGACGACGAGTGTGCTGCACGGCCCCTGGGAGATCCGCGTGCACAGGGTCGAGGCTCCCGAGGGCGCGGTGGTCCGCGAGGGCGGCCACGCGGTCGCGCACACGCAGAGTCCGTTCGCCTCGTCGGCGCCGGACTGGGCGCTCGCGCGCACGGCCGACGGGCTGAGCAGCGCGCTGGTCGCGCTGTACGGATGGGACGGGGGTGTGGACGGCGCCGCCGTGGCCCGTGACGTCGAGTCCAACGCGTACGGCCCGCACTCGGCGGTGCCGTATCTGCGCAGCGCACCGCATGCGGGCGGCCGCAGCGTGCATGTCTCGCTCGTCGTGCTGTCCCGCGACAGCATCCATCCCGAGGCGTTGCGCACGGCCGTGCGGGTGCGGGTGGACGGTGACTCGGTGGTGCTCACCTTCCTGGACGGCCGCACGGTGGAGGCCTGACGGCAGGTCCGGTGCGGGCTCAGGTGCCGAGGATGTTCTCCTCCCGCTGGTGGATGTGCCCGACGAGCTCCTGCGCCAGGGACTTGATCGTGTCGAGCCCCGCCCGTCCCCACGGGCGGGGCACGATGTCGACGGCGCAGACGGCGCCCAGGGCGATGCCGGTGCGGTCGATGAGCGGCGCCCCCAGATAGGAGCGGATGCCTATGTCGTCGACGACCGGATTCCCGGCGAACCGCGGGTAGTCGCACACATCCTCCAGGACCAGTGCCTTGCGCCGGACGACGACATGCGGGCAGAAGCCGTGATCGAGGGCCACATAGCGCGCCCGGCGGCCGCTGCCCGCCGCCGCGGCCCCCAGGTCGGAGCCCTTCCAGGTACCCGCCGGGGTGTGCAGTCCGGCGAAGAACTGGCGGTTGCCGTCGATGAAGTTGACCATCGAGTAGGGCACCTCGGTCACTTCGGCCACCCGGTCGGCGAAGGCGTCGAAGTTGTCGAACGAGGCGTCGGGCCGCTCCCCCAGGCCGAGGCTCCGCAGCCGCCGGGTCCGGACGTCGGTGTCGCTGTCGACGGGCGTCAGCAGCAGCCGTCCGAGGCCGTGCGGGGTCGTCACGGATGGACTCCGTAGCTTCCGTGGCCGGTCAGCGGGGCGGGTTCGGCGGTGGCGTTGATGAGGTGCTGGACCAGGGTGACCAGCGCGCCGGTGCCCGAACTCGCGATGCGGGCGTCGCAGAGGACGACCGGGACGGCGGGCGCGAGGTCGAGGGCCGCCCGCACCTCGTCGGGGCCGTAACGGAACGCGCCGTCGAACTCGTTGACCGCGACGATGAAGCCGATCCCGCGCCGTTCGAAGAAGTCGACGGCGGCGAAGCACTCCTCCAGTCGGCGGGTGTCGGCGATCACGACCGCTCCGAGCGCCCCCTGGGAGAGCTCGTCCCACATGAACCAGAAGCGCTCCTGACCCGGTGTGCCGAACAGATAGAGCACATGCTGCTCGTCCAGCGTGATGCGGCCGAAGTCCATCGCCACGGTGGTGGAGGTCTTGGACTCGATGCCTTCGAGGCTGTCCGTCGCCGCGCTGACCTGGGTCAGCAGCTCCTCCGTGCTCAGGGGCGCGATCTCGCTGACCGCGCCGACGAACGTCGTCTTGCCGACGCCGAAACCTCCGGCCACCAGCACCTTGAGCGCGACGGGGAAGTTCTCCGGGCTGCCTGGGGCGTCCTCGTAGCCGGACGTGCGGGTGCCGTCCTCGTACCCGGCTGGGCCGGATCCGTTGTCGTACCGGGATGGGCCGGTTCCGTTCCCGTACCCGGTGTGGCCGGGCGGGGCCGCGTACCGGCCGCCCGGGGCATCCGCGTAGCCGACGTGTCCGGGGCTCGCGGTCCCCGCGTGCGGGGCGGAGCCGTCGAAGCCGTCAGAGCTGTCGTCGTAAGCCATCGAGCACTGCCTCCAGCAGGGATCGGTCGGTGGGCATGTCATGGAAGGCGGGCGGGTGCGCGGTGACCGCGCCGCAGTCGACCAGGTCCGAGAGCAGGACCTTGGTGACGACGGCGGGCAGCCGCAGATGCGCGGCGATCTCGGCCACCGAGGTGGGACCGCCGCACAGCCCGAGCGCCACGGAGTGCTCGGGACCCAGGTGCGTCTGCGGAACGGTCCCGGTGGCCATCACCAGGGAGAGCAGGTCGAGCACGGTCGTGGGACGGGTGCGGCCGTTGCTCACGGTGTAGGGGCGGATGAGGCGGCCTGCCGCATCGTCGAGCAACGGCCCGTCCTGCGTGGCCGGCATGGTCATAGTCCCGAGGCGCCCGGCACCCCGGCCGCTTGTCTCGTCGGCGTCATCAGATAGGGCCGGACGCTCTTGACCAGCATCGTCATCTCGTAACCGAGCACGGCGGCGTCGGCGTTCCGCCCGGCGAGCACGGCCAGACAGGTGCCGGAGCCGGCGGTGGCGACGAAGAGGAGCGTCGAGTCGAGCTCCACCACCACCTGACGGACCTCTCCGTTGTCCCCGAAACGGGCCCCGGCACTGCGGCCGAGCGAGTACAGGCCGGCGGCCAGCGCGGCCATGTGGTCGGCGCTGTCGGCGTCCATGCCGTGGAGGGATTTCACCAGCCCGTCGGCGGACAGCAGGACCGCGCTGCGCGTGTACGGCACGCGCTGTACCAGCCCGCTCAGCAGCCAGTCGAGGTCCGAGACCTGACCGGACGGCATATCGGTCGCCATGGTGCATCTACTCCTTGATGGTGTTCACGTGCGCTTCGAGTGGGTCTTGATCGCTGGGGTACGAGCCGGCCCCGAGCAGCTCCACCGGGACGGCGCCACGGACCGGGAGCGGCTCCAGCGGGGCCCTGACCGGTGCGGGGGCTTCCCGGCCGGTCCTCGGGTCCCCGGGCCCGCCGGCGTCCGCTCCGGTGCCGGCGGACGCCCCCGGCCCTGCGTCGGTGCCCGGTGCGGGATCCGCCTCGGACTCCTGCCGCGCCTCGGCGAGGTCGATCCCGCGTCGGAAGGCCGCCACCAGTCCCGGGTCGTGCAGGATGGGCTCCTCCTCGGCACGCGGCGGTGCGGGGGCCTCCCTGAGCTGCGGCACCAGGTGTTCCTGGTTGGCCCGCCTGGGGAGTTGGGGCCGGCCCATCGTGCCGCGCACGACTCCGGTCTCCTGCGGCAGGGCGGGGACCGCCTCGTCCGAGGCGCGGATACCGGAGGGCGCGTCGGCCGGGGCGGGCCGGTCGAGGCGCTCGGCCCGCAGCGGCAGTGGGGGGCCCTCGCCCTGACGCGGCGTCTGCTGCGGTGCCTGGTGCATGCGCAGTTTCTGCTGCTGCGGGACGTAGGGCCGCCGCTCCGGCTCGGGGACGGTGGCCCGTTCGGGGGCGGGGCCGAGGCGTCCCGTGGAGTCGTCCGTGGGCGGGGGGCGGTGCACGGGTCCGAGGGGCGGAACGGGTGCGCCGGAAGCGTCGGCCTGCGCGTCCTCGTCGGCGCCGAGCAGGTTCTGCGGGAGGACCAGCACGGCCTGGGTGCCACCGTAGATATTGCTCTGGAGCCGTACGGCGATGCCGTGTCTGCGGGCCAGCGACGCCACCACGAACAGGCCGATCCGGCCGTCCTGGAGCAGGCGGGCCACGTTGACCTGGTCGGGGTCGGCCAGAAGGGCGTTCATCCGCTTCTGCTCGTCGCCCGGCATGCCGAGGCCCCGGTCCTCCACCTCCAGGGCGAGGCCTGCGGTGACGCGCTGGGCGCGGAGCAGGACCTGGGTCTGCGGGGCGGAGAACACCGTGGCGTTCTCCACGAGTTCGGCCAGCAGGTGGATCACGTCGGCCACGGCGTGCCCGCGGAGCGTGCCGTCGATCGGGGGGACGAGTTTGACGCGCGGGTACTGCTCGACCTCGGCGATCGCCGAGCGCAGCACCTCCGTCATGGTGACCGGGTTGCTCCACTGCCGCCGGGAGACCGCGCCCCCGAGGACGGCGAGGTTCTCGGCGTGCCGGCGGATGCGCGTGGCCAGGTGGTCGACGTGGAAGAGCCCCTTGAGCAGATCGGGGTCCTCGACCTGGTGCTCCAGCTCGTCCAGCAGCTGGATCTCGCGGTGCACGAGCGACTGCAGACGGCGGGCGAGATTGACGAAGACCTCGACCTTCTGGTCCTCACCGGTGTGTTCGGACAGCCGGGACAGCCGGGAGGCCTGGACGACGGCGGCCACGGCTCCGTCCTGCTGGCGTCCGAGCTCCTGCGCGAGCAGTTCGAAGGGGTCGCTGCCGGGGGCGACGGGCTGGGGGGTGCGCCGCGCGGGCACGGGTTCGCCGTTGCGGAGCTGTTCCACCGCCCGTTGCAGATCGGCCTGGCCCTGGACGCTGGCCCGGCGCAGGGCCAGGCAGCGGCCGAGGACCGTGGTGGCGACCCGGTTGGCGGCCAGGAAGGCGGCCACCATCGCGGCGGCCGCCAGCGCGCCCGCGGCGCCGAGCGCCATCCAGAGCTCCCTGGACGGGCGGACGCCACCGGAGCGGGCGGTGAAGATCACGGCCGCGGTGCCCGCCAGTGCGACGGCGACGGCCGGCAGCACTGCGGTGCGCAGGAGTTGGGGGCGTATACGCGCCTCGGGAGACGGCCGGGCAGCGCGCGGCCTGGCCGCGGCCGAGTGGGAACGGGGACCCGGTCGGCCGTGCCGCCCGCCCTCTCGTCGTTCCGGTCGCGCGTCGGGTGCGCGAAGTTGAGACATCAGCGTCCTCGGTACGTGGGGCCCCAGGCATCGGCGTTCATGTGGTGGCACCTACGGTGGTCGGTCATTCTCGGGTCATCGGCCGGGCAGGCTCAGGAGAATATGAGCCCACCGTTGATCACCGGGCACACACGGTAGTCGCCCGGTACGAGGGTGCGACGGGCAGTTGTGGAACTTGCCCGCCATCCGTCCCGCTCTGGTATGACCTCTCGCACGAGCGACCGATTTCGGCAGGCGGATTCCCGGTGGACCGGCACCCGATCGGCGGTAGCGCGGCCCAGGAACGCGGTGCCGCTCACGGACGCGGCAAGCCCCCTCGATCGTGCCGAGGGGGCTTGCCGGTCGTGCGAGGGCGCTGTGCCGTACGGAGTACGGGAGGGCGCTACGCCAGGTGGAATACGCGGGTCGCTACGCCTTCCGGAGTCTGGCGATGATGCCGTCGAGGTCGCGCTGGAACATGTAGTCGCGGAAGACGTGCCCGCCGGGCTCCTCGTGCCACTCGTGCGGGATGCCCGCGGCGCCGAGGAGGGCGCGGAACTCCCGCTGGCCGGCCAGCACCTGGTTCTCGTTGACCTGGTCGAACCAGTTGACCGGGTCGGGGCTGGTGCCCGCGACCAGGAAGACCCGCTTGTTCCGGTAGCTCTCGATCCGCTCGACCGGATTGTCGGCGCTGACCCGTGCCTCGTCCCACAGCGGAACGCCGTAGACCGTGCCGCCGGCCAGTTCCACCGCTGCCGAGGAGGCGTTGGCCCAGTGACCGACCAGGCCCGCGTCACGGCGCAGACTGGCGGGGCCGGAGTGGGCGCTCACCGAGGCGAAGTGGCCGTAGTACTTGGCCGCGTACTTCAGCGCACCGAACCCGCCCATCGAGAACCCGGCCACGGCGCGGCCGTCGTACTCGGCGTACGTACGGAAGTTGGCGTCGATCCAGGGCAGCAGCTGGGCGATGTGGAAGGTCTCCCAGTTCCGGGGCCCGGCGTTGGAGCCGACCGGGTTGGAGTACCAGCCCGCGTGTCCGCCGTCGGGCATCACGACGATGACCGGCCTGCCCGCGGTCCACGCCCGGATGCCCGCGCGGTCGAACGTGATGAAGTCCTGGTCCGTGCCACCCCCGTGCAGCAGGTAGAGCACCGGGTAGCGGCGGCCGTCGGTGTGGTAGCCGTCGGGGAGCAGGACGTTGACCGCCGGGTCCCAGCCGATCGCGTCGGTCGCGAAGCGGTAGTACCGCATACGGGGATCGCCCTCGTTGCGGTCCACGATGCGCAGCCCGAAGCCGTCGCCCGCGGCACTGGCGGCCGTTGCCGTGGCGAGGACGCTCCCGGCGCCCAGCGCCATGGCCGCGGAGAGGCCGCCGGCGGCCCTGATGAGACTTCGGCGCGTGGGACGGTGCTCGTGCGCGCTCATGCCGAGTAGCCCTTCGGCGGGATCAGCGTCGCGAGCTGATCGAAGGAGATCCAGTAGATCTGGTTGCCGCTGAAGGACGCGGGGTCGGCGATGAGAACGGTGCGGTCCACCTCGTCGTAGCCGAATACGGTGAAGTAGTGGTAGATCGTCTGGTCCGACGGGTAGCCGGGCGGCTGATTGCCGGGCGGGGCCACGATGTTGGCCACCAGGGGGTAGTTGCGGTCGATGTCGAAGACGATGTCGTACCAGAGGAGGTCCCGCTGGGCCTGGGTGGGCGGGTCGTTCGGCATCTCCTTGGTCTCGTACCAGCCTCCGCCGAGGTTCGAGTTGAGCACGTTCGTGACCTGGCCGATGTGATCGGTGCCGTTCTGGGTGGTGCCGAGCTGCCAGGCCAGGTCTCCCTGGCTGGGCGGTGCCATCCGGGCGGAGAGCGCGATCCGGGTGGCCGCCGGACCGCACCAGTAGCCGGTCTCCTGGACCTGGTAGTCGATCTGCAGCCAGTGGGCGCTCTGCGTACGGCCTGCGGCGACCTCCAGCCGGGTGCCGGGCTTGTTCTGCCCGCTGACGACGGCCGTTCCGGCCTTCGAGCCGTGGGCGAGCACGGACACGGACGCGGGGTGCGGTACGGGGGATGCCTGGGCCAGTGCGGGCTGGAGGAGGGCTCCGGCGGCGGCGGCGGCGATCGCTGTGGACACAAGTCTCTTGCGCATGAAGGCTCCTGAGGGGGGTGGGGGTCGCCTTGCGGGCAGAAACGCATTCGGGAAGCGCCCAGCTGTGCGGGACAGCGGGAATCAGCGTCGCCGTAGCCGCGCGAACGGCGCAAGCGGTGAAAGTCCTGGCTTACGCCGGTACTTGATTGCCCGTCATGACAGTCCCCCTCAGGCACTCAGGCTCCGGACGTCACGCTCCGCGCTCCGGCGTGTCGCCGGCCCGGTCCTCGGCGGCCAGCAGGGCCCTGCCCTCCGCCGTCGCGATATGGAAGGAGCGGCCGGCCTTGCGTACGGTGGCGACCAGCCCCGCCGCCCGCAGTACGTTCAGGTGCTGGCTCACTGCGGGGTGCGTCACGGCCAGGAGGCGAGCGGCCTCGACGGTGGAGCAGCCGGTGCGCGTGGCGCGCAGGATGCCCGCACGGGTGTGCCCGAGGAGCGGTCCCAGGGGCCCGGCGCCATCGGAACGGGACCCGGAGGCGGGGGCGGCGGGTACGGCCCAGTCCGCGGCGTGGTGAATGGGGTAGACGAGAACGGGCGGCAGATCCCCGTCGGCCAGCGTGATCGGCGTCGGCCAGCAGAAGAACGACGGCTGGAGTACGAGACCCCGTCCGCACAGGCGCAGTTGCTGATCGACGGGATACGCCACCTCCAGGACGGGCGGGCGCCAGCGGAACTGCGGCCCGAGCCCGTTCAGCAGGCCCTCGGTCCCTCCGTCGAGCAGGCTGTGCAGCCGGACGGCGCGGTCGGCGTCGATGTGGGCGTGGACGCGCTGCCAGTACGGGGCGAGGGCCTCACGCTGGTACGTGCCCAGCGCTCCGCCGAGCCGCCGGAGCGTGTCGCTGTCCCCTCCGGCCAACGACCCCACCCAGCTCGGCAGTTGGAAGGAGGCTGCCAGATGGGTCAGGTCGGTCCGCAGCCGTGGCCGCGGGGTGCTCATCAAGGTGTCGAGGGCTGCCTGCAGCGTGGCTCGGTCGCCGGTCGTGGGGGTGAGGAAATCGGGTGAGTAGCCGCGTGGGGGCAGGAGCGAGGAGAGCAGCCGTGGGGTGTCGGAGAGCCGTGGCCGCATCCAACGGCGCCAGGCACCGAACACCCTTTCGCCGTCGCGCCGTTGAAGGGTCTGGACGCTGTTGCTGATCTCCCAGAGGAAGTCCGGGCCGGGGGCGACTCTGACCCTCGCCAGATCCTCGGACGTGAAGTGCACCCGCAGCATGGCCGCTCCCCCGGGATGTGAGCTCCTCCGCGCGCAGCGTACCGCCGTTCGGCCACCGTCCACCCTGTACGGGCATCAGGGCACCGGCCGCCCCGTTGCGTCGCCCCCGGAAGGGACGTGGTCAGCGGGGCGGCCGGTGCCGCCCGGCTCACGCCTGGGGGGCCCGGTCGAGGTCGGGGGTGGCTGCGGCCTTGGCTCCGCCGGGAAGCTGCACGTGCACCGGGGGCCAGTTGCCCCATCCCGGTGCCGGTTCGGCGGCCACACCGCGCCACCAAGGCTCGACGGCCGGCGTATCGGCGGGTTCGAAGGGCTGGCCCGGTCGCGGGCCCGCCATCGTCACTCCGGCGAACTGCGTGGCGCGCATGGACCATTCGGCGGGTTCGGCCCAGGGGTGAAGGGCGAGGTTGAACGTACCCCAGTGGATCGGCAGCATGACGCCCGCCGACGGGTCGTCGCCCTGCAGGTCGAGGTGGGCCCGGACCCCCTCGTCGGGGCTCATGTGGATGTCCGGCCAGGCGCCGGGTTCGGGCCTGCTGTCCGTCCGGTCCTTCGGCCAGTACTGGCTGTACGCACCGATCTGGATCATGGTCGCGTCGAAGGGGCCGTGCTCGGCGCCGATCTCCCTGAACCCGGGGAAATAGCCCGTGTCACCACTGTGGTAGATCCGGTGTTCGGGCCCCGCTACGACCCAGGACGCCCAGAGGGTGTGCTGCTGGTTGCGCAGGCCCCGGCCACAGAAGTGCCGGGCGGGTGTCGCGGTGAGGCTGATTCCGGCGACGGTCGTGGACTCGTTCCAGTCGAGCTCGTGGATCCGGTCCGGGGGCACGCCCCAGCGCTCCAGGTGCGCACCGACACCGAGCGGTACCGCGAAGACCGTGGTGGCGGTGTCCGCGAGGGAGCGGATCGTCGGCAGGTCGAGGTGGTCGTAGTGGTCGTGCGAGATGACCACCACGTCGACCGGGCCGAGGGTGCCGAGCGGCACCGGCGCGGGGTGCACCCGCTTGGGCCCGGCGAAGTCGAAGGGTGAGCAGCGGTCGCCCCAGACCGGGTCGAAGAGCACGCGCCGTCCGTCGATCTCGGCGAGCACACTGGAATGCCCCATCCAGGTGAGCCGCAGACCGGAGGCGGGCGGCTCGGCGAGGTCGGCGAGGGTCGTGGCGTGCACGGGGACGGTCCCGGTCGGCGCCCGCAGGACCCGCTCCTCCTTGCGGAAGTAGACCTTCGCGAACTCCAGGGCCGACCCGGAGGGCCTGATCCTCGCCCCCACCGGGTTCTGGAAGGTCCCGTCGGCGAAGTTGGGGGAACGACGGATGCGCTCCATGCGTGCGCCGTCCGGGTCGGCCCCGAAGGCTGCGGGGCGCAGCGCACGCAGTCTGGTGCGGAGCGGAAGCTTGGAGTCAGCGCCGGTCACAAGGTCTCCTGAGGGAGTCGGTATCGTCTCATTATGGACAGGGGGGACGACTGTGCGAGAGCGGAGCACCCAACGGGATGGCGCTCCGGATGTACCCGTTCAGCCACGCTGCTGCCCGTACACATGCTCGACGCGGAGCCTCAGGACGATCCGCCGGTCCCTGACCATGGCCTTGCGGTAGTCGTCCCAGTCAGGGTGCTCGCCCTGGACGTCGCGGTAGAGCGTGATCAGTTCCTCCACGGTGGCGTCGTCGGGATCGGCGGCCACCGGGCTCAGCTCGGCCGTGCCGTCCACGACCGTCCAGGCCCAGCGGTCCCGGCTGGTCACGTGGTAGCTGGCCCGCGGGTCCCGTGCCAGGTTCCGGGTCTTCGCCCGGCCCTCGGTGACCGAGACGCGGACGATGCGCTCGTCGGGGTAGTAGAAGTGGCTGACATTGGAAAGCTGCGGTCTGCCGTCCCGCCTGAGCGTCACCAGCACACCGCCGTCCTCCTCGGCGACCAGTCGTAGCAGTTCCTGCTGCCGTGCATCGAATCCCGTCATGCCGAATCCAACGTCCGGTCCGCCCGCAGGATTCCGCATCCGGTGGTGGCTCGTTCCGCATACGTCCGGATCCAGCCACCGCCGGGCGTGGCCCGCACCCGCGCCGGAACCGCGCTCGGCGCCTGCCCCGCCGGCGGACTCCGGCCACCGGCCCGCCGTCCGGCGCAGGCCGCATTGACAGTGCGCTCCCGGCTCCCAATACTGACTGGCGATTCAGTAAAAGAACGTCGGCCGGCCTCGGGGCGGCGGGTCGGCTCCCCCGGAATCCCGGGCCCCACCCGGCCCCGTCCCGACCGCCGTGACCGAGGAGAGCCCCCGATGACGACACCACCGGTGTCCCCGCCCGCCCCGTTGATCTCACTGACCTGGACGGACCACGTCACGGGCCGCCGAGGTCACCTCGTGGTCGACCGGCTGGTGCGCGGGGTGTCGAGCGGCGGGCTGCGCATGCGGGCGGGCTGCACCCTGGACGAGGTGGCCGGGCTGGCCCGCGGCATGACCATGAAGGAAGCGCTCCACTTCGACGCGGACCGGACCGGGGCCCGCTACATACCGCTCGGCGGCGCGAAGGGCGGCATCGACTGCGACCCCCGCGATCCGGCGGCGTACGGCATCCTGGTGCGATACCTGCGGGCGGTGCGTCCGTACGTGGAGAGCGTCTGGACGACCGGCGAGGACCTCGGGCTCACCCAGGACCTGGTCGACCGGGCCGCCACGGAGGCCGGGCTCGTCTCCACCGTCCAGGCGGTCTATCCGCTGCTCGACGACGAGGCCGGGGCGCGCCGGCGGCTGGCGGACGCCTTCGCCGTCGAGGTGGACGGCATCGGCCTGGACGAGCTGGCCGGAGGCTGCGGAGTCGCCGAGTCCGCGCTCGCCGCACTGGACGGGGCGGGGGTCGCGCACAGCGAAGCCCGGGTCTCCATCCAGGGACTCGGCACCATGGGCGGCGCGACCGCCCGGTTCCTGTCCCGGGCCGGCCTGCGGGTGGTCGCTGTCGCTGACGTCAAGGGGACGATCGCGAATCCGGCGGGTCTCGACGTCGAGGCACTCCTGGCCGCCCGGGACGCCCACGGCACCGTGGACCGCGGCGCGCTGCGCGGTACCGACCTGGAACTGCCCGCCGACGCCTGGCTGGACCAGGACGTGGACGTGCTCGTACCCGCCGCAGTCTCCTATGCCGTGGACCTGACGAACCAGGCCCGGATCTCGGCCCGCTGGGTCGTCGAAGCGGCCAATATGCCGGTCCTACCGGAAGCGGAGGCGCTGCTCACCGCGCGCGGGATCACGGTGCTTCCCGATGTGGTCGTCAACTCCGGTACCAACGCCTGGTGGTGGTGGACCCTGTTCGGTGACATCGGCGCCGACGCGGACGAGGCCTTCGCCCACATCCGGCACTCCATGCGCGCCCTCATCGAACTCGTGCTGGCCCGCGCCGCGGCGGACGGCTGCACTCCGCGTGCGGCGGCGCACGCCGTCGTCGCCGACCGGCTGCCGGTGATGGCCGACCGTTTCGGCTGGTTCCGCTGACCCCGGGGCGGTGGTGGCGGACGGCTGGACCCCGTCTCCCGCCCCGCCCCGGCCTACCCGGAACGGGCATTGGTTAGGGTGACGCCGTGGCAAGAGTGCGGTTGGGTGTGGCGGAGCGGCGCGAGGAGTTGCTGCGCGCTGCCGTCGAGCAGATCGAGGTACGGGGTGTCGCGGCCGTACGGATCGCCGATGTGGCGTCCGTACTCGGGGTGAGCAACGCCCTTGTGCTCTACCACTTCTCCACCAAGGAGAAGCTGGTCGCCGCCGCCTTCGCGCACGCCGCCGAAGCCGATCTCGCCCATCTGCGCAAGCTCCTGAGCCGGCGCACCACCGCGGTCCGCAGACTGCGCGCCGCCGTACGCTGGTACGCGCCGACGGGCCAGGCCAAGGGCTGGCGGCTGTGGATCGAGGGCTGGGCCGCCTCCCTCCGCGACCCGGCGCTGCGCAATGTCGCGGGCGATCTCGACCAGCAGTGGAAGGCGGAGCTGGCCGAGGTCATCGAAGAGGGCGCGGCCGCGGGCGAGTTCCAGTGCGACGACCCGATGTCCGTGGCCTGGCGGCTGACCGCGCTGCTGGACGGCCTGGCGGTGCAGATGACCTCGTACGCGGGTCCACTGTCCCGGGCCACGATGCTGGAGTGGACCGAAGAGGCGCTCGCCCGCGAACTGGGTATCGACCACGCGACCCTGGCGGGATGACGGCCGCTCGACGGCGGCTCACGTACGTCAGGTCTGGCGCACCGGCGCGTAGGTGTCGCCCCGCAGCCCGAACGTCCACGCGACGCCCTCCTTCGCGGTCCTGGTGCGCGGCGGCACCCGCAGCCAGTACGTGCGATGCGTCCCGTCCGGCTCCGGGGTGGAGTTGACGACCTCCACCATGGCCACGTCCTCGTCGCCGTCGAGGGGAATCCGCCAGAGAACCCCCGTCTCGTCCCGGTGCACCGGCTCGGCCCCCGACTCGGTCAGATAGCGGTCGTACCCGTAGAACTCCAGCATCACGCGGCGCAGTTCCGCGTTCTCCTCGGCACGGATCCGCTCGGGCGTCAGTGCGCCCAGCTCCGCGAGGAACTCGGCGGGCACGGGCATGCCGCGCCAGGCGTACAGGGCGAAGCCGTCGCGGTAGGCGAGTGCGGGGCCCGCGCCGCTGTCCAGTCGGCCCGCCTCGTCACGGTGCAGCGTCTCCGGGCGCTCGCTCATCACCACGGCGCGCTCGTAGGGCCACCACCAGCCCGCGTTCCTCGCGACGGCCGCGAGTCCGTCGAGCCGCTCACCCCTGCCGTCGAAGGCGGCGAGCCAGGCCGCGTCGTGCTGGCCCAGCACGGCGTCCAGGAGCACCAGCCGGACATCCGACGCGTCCTCGGGCTTCACGGTGAGGTCCGCCACGACCCCCGCCCGTATGCGGTCGGCGAGCGCCGACGTCGTCTCCCAGAGCTGGGCACCGGTGGCGGACCACAGCGCGGACCAGCCGGCCGGGCCCAACTCGTCGTACATCCTGCGCCGTTCGTCCGCCCAGGGCCGGGTCCGTACCTCGTCACGGACCGACCGTCCGGGGTCCGTCAGCTTCTCCACCGCCTCGACGGCGGCCCTGGGCGAATCGGCCCAGACGAACTCGACCGGCTCGGCCAGCCCCGCGCCGCGGTAGGCGAGCCGTACCCCGTCCTCGGCCGCCGCCCGGTCCGCCGCGCCGGTCGCCGCCGCCACGGCCCGCCATGAGTCCACGTACTCCATCGGTTTCCCCGTCCCCTGTTCCCTGTGTTCCGCGATCGCCTGATCACGTGAGCCTGATGGTCTTGAGCTGCCGGAGGCCTACGACCCCTCAGTCGGCGACGATGCGGACCGCCCCCGGCGCGTACTCGCGCTGGCGCACCACCCGGAACCAGCCCTTCGGCAGCGATATCACCGCGTGTTCCTCATGCACCACGCGTCCGCCGTCGGGGAGGTGCAGCAGCATCGGGCCGAACATTCCGCCCTCCCTGATCAGCCGCCCCGGCCCCGGCACCGCGTGCGCGTGTCCGGTGACCTCGCCGAGCGCGAGCACCAGCCGGCCGCGCCCGTCACGCAGTTCGCCCGGAGCCTCCAGGAGGTTCGCGGGTACCGCGGACTCCTCCAGCGCCATGATCAGTACGTCGCCCTGTCGGTACACAGACGTCTCCCCTCCGCGGCGGCACCCGCTGTGCCGGCCACGTGGAAAACGCTACGACGGGGGTCTGACAACCGGCCGGTGAGCACGGTCGTCGGGGCCCGGTCGTCCCGTTGTCAGTGGGTCTTGATAGACCTTGCGGACATCAACCCGTCGCCGTCATCAGGAGCCCGGAGCCATGTCCGACGCGGACCACCTGCACGAGCTGCTCGGCCTTCCGGCCGTCGATTTCCAGTCCGGGACGAACGACAGCCCCCGGCCGGCCGCCGACGCGGCGGCCTGGCGTGTCTCGGTCGAGCCGTACGAGGACGAGGACCGCACCTGGGAGCAGGAGTTCGCCGCGTTCCTGGACGAGGTGGACCCGGCCGGTGTCCGCGCGCTGATCATCGGGCAGTGGGGTGAGTCGTACGAGGAGAGGTCGTCGTATCCGATCGGTCTCGTGATCGCCGCTGCCGAGCTGCTGACGTCGCTGGAAGCGGTGTTCGTCGGCGATCTGACGGCGGAGGAGGCGGAGATCTCGTGGATCGAGCAGAGTGATGTCACCGCGCTGCTCACCGCGTTCCCCGCGCTGGTGGAGTTGGGGGTGCGCGGCGGATCGAAGCTCGCCTTCCCGGCCACGAAGCACGAGGGGCTGCGTTCACTGACCATCGAGGCCGGCGGCCTGCCGGTGGAGGTGGTGCGCGGGGTGCTGGACAGTGAACTGCCGTCGCTGGAGCGGCTCGACCTGTGGCTGGGTGTCGACGAGTACGGGGGCGACGCCGATGTGGCGGATCTGGCGCCGCTCCTGTCGGGGGCGCGCTTCCCGGCTCTGCACCATCTCGGTCTGCGCAACAGCGAGGTGGAGAACGAGATCGCGGCCGCTGTCGCCTCGGCCCCGCTGGTGGCCCGGCTGCGGACGCTCGATCTGTCCTGCGGCACCCTCGGCGACGAGGGCGCGGCAGCACTGCTCGAGGGCCAGCCGCTCACCCACCTCGACGCGCTCGATCTGCACCACCACTTCCTCACCGAGCCGATGGAGCGCCGGGTCGCGGAGGCCCTGGAGCCGCACGGTGTGCGGGTGGACCTGTCGGAGCGCTGCGAACCGTGGGACGACCGCGGCCCGGCGGGCCGGTACGTCACGGCGTCGGAGTGAGGACGCGATGACGGACATCGAACACCCCGGGACGTTCCACGGTCTCCCCGTCTTCACCCTGCCGGCGCCGGGCGAGGGCGGCCCGGACCCGGCGACGCTGCCCCGGGCGGACTCCGTGGCCTGGCGGCTGGACCACGCATGGGAAGGGCCAGGGTTCCCCGGGCTCTGGAAGCACTTCCTCGACACGGTCGACACGGCCGGGGTCCGTGCCCTGCTGATCGGCCCATGGTGGGAGCACGACTACACCTCTTTCGCCCCCGTCGCGGAGCTGATCGCCGCGGACGCGGGCCGCTTCCAAGCGCTGCGTGCGCTGTTCCTCGCCGATGTCACGGGCGAGGAGTGCGAGGTGTCGTGGCTGGCGATGTCGGACGTCACCGGCCTCATCGAGGCGTTTCCCCGCCTTGAGGAGCTGGTGGTGCGCGGCGGCGGGGAAGCCGACCACACGCTGGGAAAGCTGAGCCTGCGTCCCTTGCACCATCAGGCACTGAAGGCGCTGAGGTTCGAGTCCGGCGGCCTGCCCGGCCATGTGGTCCGGGCCGTCGGCGCCTGTGAACTGCCCGCTCTGGAACGGCTGGAGCTCTGGTTCGGTGCCACGTGGTACGGCGGCGACGCCACGGTGGAGGACATGAGGCCCGTCCTCTCCGGCGCGGGCTTTCCCCGGCTGCGCCATCTCGGACTGCAGAACAGCGAGATCCAGGACGAGATCGCGGCGGCCGTCGCGTCCGCCCCGGTCGTCGCGCAGCTGGAGTCGCTCTCGCTCGCCATGGGAACGCTCAGCGACACGGGCGCCCTGGCTCTTCTCGACGGTCAGCCGCTCACCCATCTGACCTCGCTGGATCTGCACCACCACTACCTGACCGATCCGGTGATGTCCCGCATCCGGGAGATGTGCGCCCGCGAGGGTGTTCACGTCGATCTCGACGAAGGGGACTACTGGGATCCCGAGGACGACGAGCCCCGTTATGTCGCGGTCAGCGAGTAGCTCGCCGCGTCTGGCGGTCGTCGGCAACCCCGCCAACCGCCGGATCGGCCTCTTCCAGGACGCCGTGCGCGCCGCCGGACTGCCGCGGGCCCGGACTGTGCCGTGGCTCGACGCGCTGGAGGGGAAGGCGGACTTCCTGCCCGGGGAGACCGTGCGCATCGAGTCTCCCGGCGAGGACCCCGAGGTCGACCGCCTGCTGCGCGGGGTCGACGACCCGGCGCGGGTGGAGGGCTCGGCCCTCTGGTACGCCCGGTTCACCTCCGCCGTACGGGACGTGTCGCGGGCTGCGACCGCGGCCGGCGCGGTCCTGCTGGACACCCCCGGTGACATCGCGGTGCTGTTCGACAAGCGCAGGTGCCACGGTGTCCTGGACGCCGCGGGCGTCCCCGTGCCCGCTTCGCCGACGTCGGGGCCCGGCGCGCCTCCGGTGCGGGGCTGGGCCGATGTCCGTGCGCTCATGGCGGACCACCGTTTGCCGCGTGTGTTCGTGAAGCTGGCGCACGGGTCCTCCGCCTCCGGGGTGATGGCCGTGGAGACGGCCGGCGCCGGCCGGATCCGGGCGGCCACATCGGTCGAGCGGGACCCGGCCGGCCGTCTCTACAACTCCCTCCGGGTCCGCCGCCTCACGACCGAGCGCGAGGTGGCGGCGATCGTCGACGCACTCGCGCCGGACGGTCTGCACATCGAACGCTGGCTGCCGAAGGCCTCGCAGCGGGGCCGGGCCGCGGATCTGCGGGTCGTGGTGGTCGACGGCCGTGCGACGCACGCCGTCGTGCGCACCAGCCGCTCCCCCATGACCAACCTGCACCTCGGCGGTGCGCGCGGTGATCTCGACGAGGTGCGGGCCGCCGTCGAAACGGCGGGCGGCAGCTGGGCCGATGCGCTGACCGTGTGCGAGCGGGCGGCCGCCGCCTTCCCGGACACGCTGTGCGTGGGCGTCGATCTGCTGCCGGCCACCGGCTGGCGGCGCTTCGCCGTCGGCGAGGTCAACGCCTTCGGTGATCTGCTGCCGGGACTGACCGGTCTGCCGGGCAGCGGCGCCGAGGGCCTGGACACCTACGCGGCGCAGGTCGCCGCCGTACTGAACCGAGCAAGGAACCACCGTGGCAGCGCAACACCCTGAATCCTCTCCCGCCGTCGCGGGCGACGCCGTCGACCCCGACATGAGCGAGGTCGTGGGCAGCCACGATCTGCTGCTCGTCACTCTGGACACGCTGCGGTACGACGTCGCGGTGGAGCTCGCCGCCGCAGGGCGCATCCCGCGTCTGGCCCGGCATCTGCCGGGAGGCGTCTGGGAGGAGCGGCATGCCCCGGGCAGCTTCACCTACGCCTCCCACCAGGCGATCTTCGCGGGCTTTCTGCCCACGCCGGCCGCTCCCGGGCCGCATCCCCGGCTGTTCGCCGCACGCTTCGCGGGCAGTGAGACCACGGCGGAGCGCACGTTCGTCTTCGATGCGCCCGACCTGGTGTCGGCGCTCGCCGGGGCGGGATACCGCACGGTGTGCATCGGCGGCGTCGGGTTCTTCAACCAGCAGGCACCGCTCGGCTCGGTGCTGCCCGGGCTGTTCCAGGAGGCGCACTGGGAACCGGAGTTCGGCGTGGCCTCGCCCACGTCGTTCGAGGCACAGGTGGCCCGTGCCGAGCAGGTCGTCCGGGAGCTCCCGGCCGGTCGGCGGCTGTTCCTCTTCGTCAACGTGTCGGCGCTGCACCAGCCGAACTGGTTCCACCGGCCCGGCGCGACCCGCGACGCGGGCGACAGCCGCGCCACCCACGCGGCCGCGCTGGAGTACGTGGACGCCCACATCGGGCGCCTCTTCGCCGCCGCGAGCAGCCGCCGCCGCGCCTTCGCCATCGTCTGCTCCGACCACGGCACGGCGTACGGCGACGACGGCTACACCGGTCACCGGCTCGGTCACGAGTCGGTCTGGACCGTTCCGTACGCGCACTTCTTCCTGGAACCGGGAGCCACCGCACGATGACCAGTCCGCACACCACGCGCCCGTACCAGAGCTACGTCTACGCCTATCCGCACAAGACGGCGTACGGCAGGCTCTCCGGACACCCGGGCGGGCGGCCCGCGCTGAGTGACCTGTGGGCGGGCGAGAGCAAGGACGCGCTCTCGCTCTACCTCCACATACCCTTCTGCGAGGTCCGCTGCGGCTTCTGCAACCTGTTCACGCGCATCGGCGCACCCGACGAGCTGACCACCCGCTATCTCGACGCGCTGGACCGGCAGGCGACCGCCGTACGGGACGCGCTGGGCGACGGGGAACCGGTGCGCTTCGCGGCAGCCGCGTTCGGCGGGGGCACGCCGACGTTCCTGACCGCCGGTGAGCTGGAGCGGCTGTGCGACATCGCGGAGAAGCGCATGGGGGCCGACCTGCGGTCCGTGCCGCTGTCCGTGGAGACCTCGCCGTCGACCGCCACCGCCGACCGGCTGGTGGTCCTGGCGGACCGGGGGACGACCAGGATCAGCATCGGTGTGCAGAGCTTCGTCGAGGCCGAGGCCCGCGCCGCGGTCCGCCCGCAGCGGCGCGCCGATGTGGAGAGCGCACTGGGCCTGATCAGGGACAGCCGCATCCCGGTCCTGAACATCGACCTGATCTACGGCATCGACGGCCAGACCGAGCGGAGCTGGCGCACCTCGCTGGACGCTGCGCTCCGGTGGCGGCCGGAGGAGCTGTACCTCTACCCGCTCTACGTCCGTCCGCTGACCGGGCTGGGCCGGCTCGGGGCCGCTGGCGAGGCCGCGGCGGACGCGGCCTGGGACGAGCAGCGGCTGCGGCTGTACCGGGCCGGCCGCGATCATCTCCTCGCCCACGGCTACGCGCAGGTGTCCATGCGGATGTTCCGCCGCGCCGACGCCCCGCGGGCCGAGGGCCCCGACGACCACGCCTGTCAGACGGACGGCATGATCGGCCTGGGCTGCGGCGCCCGCTCGTACACGTCGCGGCTGCACTACTCCTTCGACTACGCGGTGGAGATGCGTGAGGTGCGGGCCATCATCGACGGCTACACGGCCACCGAGGACTTCTCGCACGCCGAGGTGGGCCGGTTCACCGACGGCGACGAGGCGCGCCGCCGCCATCTCCTGCAGTCCGTCCTGCAGGCGGAGGGGATGCGCGTGTCCGAGTACCGCGAGCGGTTCGGTACGGACCCGGGCGAGGACTTCACCGAGGAGCTCGCCCGGTTCGACGCCCGGGGCTGGCTCGACCGCGACGCGTCGGCCACGGGCCTGCTTCGCCTGACGCCCGAAGGGCTCGCCCACTCCGACGCGCTGGGTCCCGACCTCTTCTCCCCTGCCGTACGGGCCGCGATGGCCGCGTACGAGCTGAAGTGAGCCCCGCATGGACCTGACGATTCTCTACCGCGGTCCGCTCGCGTCGTGCGATTACGACTGCCCCTACTGTCCGTTCGCCAAGCGCCGCGACAGCCGGGAACAGCTGCGCGCCGACCGGGCCGCACTGGAGCGCTTCACGGCGTGGGCGGCGGCGCAGACCGGCGACCGGATCTCCGTGCTGTTCACCCCGTGGGGCGAGGGGCTGGTCCGTTCCTGGTACCGGCGGGCGATGATCGAGCTGTCGCGGATGCCGCACGTCCACCGGGTGGCGGTCCAGACGAACCTGGGCGGCCGGACCCAGTGGCTGGCCTCGGCCGGTGCCGCCGGACGCGACAAGATCGCGCTCTGGTGCACGTACCACCCGGGCCAGACACCGTACGAGCGCTTCCTCGGGCGGTGCGAGGAGCTGGTGGCCCTGGGGATCCGCCACAGCGTGGGGGTCGTCGGGCTCGACGGTCACCTCGACGAGGCGCGGCGGCTGCGGGCGGCCCTGCCCGAGGAGGTCTACCTCTGGGTCAACGCCGCCGAGGGCCACACCTACACGGACGAGGAGGCGGACCGGTGGACGGCGATCGACCCGCTGTTCCCCTACAGCCGGCATCCGCACCGTTCGGCGGGGCTGCCCTGCCGGACCGGTGAGTCGGTGATCTCGGTGGACGGCGACGGCACGGTGCGCCGCTGCCACTTCGTCCGCGCGGAACTCGGCAATCTCTACGACGGCAGCTACCGCGCGGCGCTGGGTCCCCGGGCCTGTCCGCTCGCCGTCTGCGACTGCCACATCGGCTATGTGCATCTGGAGACGCTGCCGCTCTACGACGTCTTCGCCGGTGGGGTGCTGGAGCGCGTTCCGGCACGGCCGCTGTCCTCGGTCGCCCCGTTCGCCCGGGGCGACTGAGGACTGCGGGTCTCTCTCAGAGCGGCAGCAGGTCGGGCCGCTTGGCCTCCACATGGTCGCCCGATGACTCGCCGCGCAGCCGCCGGCCGATCCACGGGACCAGGTACTCACGGGCCCAGTGGATGTCGTCGCGCCGCACTTCGAGCGTTCCTCGCTGGGCCTGCGGCGGCCATTCCTGGTCCGGGTCGGCGGGCACTTCGAGGCCGAGTACCTGGGCGGCGCGCAGCGCGACCCGGGTGTGGCCCTCGGGCGACAGATGCAGCCGGTCGTTGTCCCAGGCGCGCCGGTCCTGGACCGAGCGCAGGGACCACAGGTCGAGGACCGGGCAGTCGTAGCGGTCGGCGATGGACCGGACATGGGCGGTGTAAGTGGCGATCTTGCCGCGCAGATGGCGCAGCACGGGCACGTTGCGGGTGTCGAAGCCGGTGGTGACCATGACGGTGCCGACCGACCGGGTCAGGTCGGCGACCGCGCGCTCGAAGCGCTCGGCCACGTCGTCGGGATCGGTGCCCGGCCGGATGATGTCGTTGCCGCCGGCGCAGAAGCTCACCAGATCGGGGGCGAGTTCCCTGGCGCGCGGCACCTGCTCCTCGACGATCTGGTCGAGGAGGCGTCCTCGTACGGCGAGATTGGCGTATCCGAAGTTTCCGTGAGCGGGGTCCGGGAGCTGGTCCGCGAGAAGGACCGCGAACCGGTCCGCCCAGCCGACGAAGGTTCCGTCCGGGCCGGGGTCACCGACTCCCTCGGTGAAGCTGTCGCCAATCGCCGCGTACGACCCGATGGCGCCCTGTCGGTTGATGACGCCCTGCTGGATGTTGTTCGAATCGTCTGCCACAAGGGCATATCCTGCACCGCCGAATGTGACCTACGCGACCGTAATAAGGGGTTGACGGGTGGTGAGATAGACCACCCGGTCAGTTTTTGGTAAAGGGGGAATAAGAGCGGCCACCGGCCGACTGCCGCCACCGCCCCGGAGCACCGGCTCCGAACGCGGCGGCCAAAGGCAGAGGGACGGTGCGCCGCCGCGCACCGTCCCTCTATGCATTGCTCAGGCCCGGTTCACCGGACCGGTGTTGCCCGGATCAGACGTTGATGCCGTGCGACGCCAGGTAGGCGATCGGGTCGATGTCCGAGCCGTACGCCGGACCCGTGCGGACCTCGAAGTGGAGGTGCGGGCCGGTGGCGTTGCCGGTGGAGCCGGACAGGCCGACCTGCTGGCCCGCGGTCACGGTCTGGCCGGCCGAGACGGAGAGCGAGGACATGTGGCCGTACTGCGAGTAGTGGCCGTCGGCGTGCTTGATGACGACCTCGTTGCCGTACGCGCCGCCCCAGCCGGCGGTGACGACGGTGCCGGAGGTGATCGCCTTCACGCTCGTGCCGGTGGACACGGGGAAGTCGATGCCGGTGTGGCTGCCGCTGGACCAGTTGGCACCGGAGGCGCGGTAGGCGGTGGTGTGGTTGCCCGGGACCGGGTGGACGTAACCCGAGTCGTTGCTCTGGGTGGCCGGGGCCGAGGACTTCTTGGACGACGAGTCGTCGGAGGAGGAAGACGAGTCCGAGGTCGTGGAGGCCTTCGTCTCGGTCTTGGCCGGGGCCTTCGACGGGGTGGTGGAGCCCGTGGAGGTGGTCGAGGCGTGGCCCCAGGCCTTGCCGCCGAGGGTCAGCTTCATGCCCGGGAAGATCAGGCTCGGGTCGTCGCCGACGACCTTGCGGTTGTCCTGGTACAGCTTCTCCCAGCCGCCCTTGAGCTTGTGCTCGGCAGCGATCTTGGACAGGTAGTCGCCGGAGACCACGGAGTAGGACGTGGTGCCGGCCTGCTTCTTCGCGACCGGCTTGGCCGGGGTGGCGTGAGCGGCGGCCGACTTCGAGGTGACCGGAGCGGACTGCTCCGCGGCGTGGGCACCGGTGGCGCCGAGCAGCGGAAGCGCGATGACGGCTCCGCCGGCACTCGCGGCGACGACGCCACGGGCGATGGTGCTGGACTTGGGACGACGGTGCTTACCCGATATGGGCATGAAGGATTTCCTCTCCGGCGCCTGCGAGGTGAGCTGTCGGGTTCGGACTGGAGATGTCCGGTCGCGACTGGCGCGACTTCACCCCGAGCCGTCCGGTTTCCCGGTCGGCGGCTTACCTGGTTCCCCCGCTCCTGCCACGCGGTGAGTGGGTGCGAATTCCGGGCGGCGGCAGGATTAGGCGGTCCGTCCGGATTGCAGCGAACGTAAGCGAGCCGGGACGGAGGAAACAAGCCACGGGTTCCGTGCGGGATTCCGTGCCGGAAATTCGGAGAGGAATTCCGGTCACACTCCGTGGATTACGGATCTTGGATTTCCGCGCCGCGCATGGAATACCCAGCCGCCCCGCCGCCACACACCGTCACGGATATGATCCCGCTCACGAGAGGGCGATCATCTACCGTAGAAGCAGGGCATGTTCGACTAAAAGCCCCAATACGGACATGTCATGCCCATCGTCTCCGCGCCGTCGGACCGTCTGCATGGATCCAGGCCCGCGCGGCAGGGTGGAGAGACCCGTCGGGCGGACCGCCACACAGGCCCGAAGTGCGGGCACGACCAAGATGATTGCCTGAGGAATCAATGTCGTATCGTCACGAGAGTGGACCCGCGGGCGACACGCGCCGGCGGCAGAGCCCCCAGGAGTGACCGTGACGCAGCAGCTGCCGCAGACCCCGTCGACGGAGCCGGAGCTGGTGGGTGTCCGCAATTTCCGTGACGTGGGCGGCCTGCCCGCCTCCGACGGCCGCCGGGTGCGGTACGGGCGGCTCTTCCGCAGTGGCCACCTGGCGCACGCCACGGCCGAGGACGCCGCGTTCCTCACCGGTCTCGGCCTGCACACCGTCTTCGACTTCCGCAACGGCGCCGACCACAAGCTCGACGGCTTGGACGTGGAACTCCCGGGCGTGCGCAACGTGAGCATCCCGCTCAGCGACCCGGCGGACGGCGCGGAGTTCTGGCGGATGGTGCGCGACGGCAACATGACCGAGCTGCGGTCGATCCTGGCCGACGGGAAGGGGACGCGCCGCATGGTCGCTTCCTACCGCCGGATCATCCTGGACCGCACGGCCGAGCACAGCCGGGTACTGCACGCGCTCGCCGAGGACAGCGTGCCCGCCCTGATGCACTGCGCCGCGGGCAAGGACCGCGCGGGTCTCTCCATCGCGGTGTCCCTGCTCGCCGTCGGCGTCGAGCGCGAGGCCATCGAGGCCGACTACCTCAAGTCCAACGACGCGCACCGCCGCTACAAGGTCCGCCGCAGCGACACCTCCGCCGCCGGAATGTCTCCCGAGGTGATGGAGCTGCTCAATCCCCTCTTCGGCGCCCACCCCGACTATCTCGCCGCCGCCTTCACCACCATCGACGAGACCTGGGGCGGCACCGACCGCTATCTCGCCGAAGGCCTCAGGATCAGCCCGGAGACGCGGGAGCGGCTGCGCGAGCGCCTGCTCGACGCGGGCTGAGCACCCGGAGGGGCCCGCGGCCACGGCCGTCCGCCCGGCGGCTACGGGTCGTCCGCCCGCCTGTCTACTGGTTGTGCATCCCCACGGCGAACAGCAGATAGAGGAAGCCCGCGATCACGTGCCCGGCCACCAGGTAGGCGAAGAGCCTGATGACGAGCCCGCGGGGCATCTTCTTCTCCTGCGGGTCGTAGTTCTTGGGCCGGCCCGGGCCGAGCGGGTCGTAGTTCTCGGAATCGGACATGACAGGTCCTCTCTGGCGACCGGCGGGCCGGTCGCGGGGACAGCGCCTCAGCGACGGTGGATCCCGCTGCCGAGACACAGCTCGGCGGCGGGGCTCTGCAGCAGGGTGTGGACGAAGAGCAGCTCGACACCGTCACGGTCCAGGGCCGCGATCCGGTGCGGAGTGAGCGAGTCGAAGTGCGCGCTGTCGCCGGGGGCGAGGTCATGGACCGTTTCCCCGAGGGTCACCCTGAGGTGCCCGGCCAGGACGTACAGCCACTCCTCGCCGGGGTGCACGCGCACCAGGTCCCCCTGTGCGCCGTACGGGACCCGGACGCGCAGGGCCTGCATCGCCCGGCCCGGACCGCCGGCCTGCTGGTACATCCAGCCGTCGGCCTCGGCACCCTCGAACCTGCGGCCCCGTACGATCGCGTCACGTTCCGGGGGGATCTCGCCGAGCAGTTCGGAGACCGTCGTACCGTAGATCCTGGCGAGTCCGAGCAGCATCGGCAGCGAGGGCTGGCGCCGGCCCGTTTCGAGCCGGGACAGGTGAGCGGGCGAGAGTCCGGCCCGCTGAGCGGCGGTCTCCAGGGTGAGACCACGGCTGCGGCGCAGCTCGCGCAGGCGTGGCGCGACCCCGGGCAGCTCGTCGGCCGCCCCTCCTTCGGGAGGATTCATGCCTCCATTGGGCCAGGACCTTTCCTCGGAGGCAAGTTTCTTGCCTCCGAGGCAATTCCCGAAACGGGCAGGTCAGCGGTTGGCGACGGCCTGCTTCACCAGGGTCCGCCCGAAGTCCCACATCAGCCCGCCGCCGCTGTGCGCGTCGTCCATCACCGCCGTGAACGCGGCCACAAAGCGGTCCACGTCCGCCTCGTCGATCACCAGCGGCGGGATCAGCTTGATCACTTCGAGGTGGTCGCCGGAGACCTGGGTCAGGATCCGGTGCTTCTGGAGGAGCGGCACCACCACCATCTGCGCGAACAGTCCCTTGCGGGCCGCCTGCAGCATGGTCCAGCGGCTGCGCAGCTTCAGCGAGGACGGCCGGCCGAACTCGATGCCGATCATCAGCCCGCGCCCCCGCACCTCGTGCAGCAGCTCGTACTGCCCGACGAGCGCGGCCAGCCGTTCGCGGAGCAGGTCACCGGTGCGGCGCGCGTTGGCCACCGTCTCCTCGTCCTCCATGACCGAGAGGACGGCGAGTCCGGCCGCCATCGCCTGGGCGTTGGAGCCGAAGCTCGCGGAGTGGACCAGGACCCGGTCCATCGAGGAGTAGACGCGTTTGAAGATCCAGTCCTTGCCGAGGGTCGCCCCGACGGGCACGTAGCCGCCGGAGAGCGCCTTGGCGACGCACACCAGGTCGGGTTCCACGCCTTCCTCGTGCTGGTACGCGTAGAAGTCCCCGGTCCTGCCGAGGCCCGTCTGCACCTCGTCGGCGATGAGCAGGGCCTTGTGCTTGTGCAGCAGTTCCTGGGCCTGACGCAGGAAACCGGGTGGCGTGGCGTGCACGCCCTTGCCCTGGACCGGTTCGACGACGAGGCCCGCCACATCGCCCCGCTTCAGCTCGCGGCGCAGCGCGTCGAGGTCACCGAGCGCGATGGCGGTGTCGGGCAGCAGCGGGGCGAACCCGTCCCGGAAGCCGGCCTCGCCGTTGACCGACAGCGAGCCGGTGGTGAGCCCGTGGAAGGCGTGCGCGCAGTACAGGATCCTCGGCTTCCCGGTGGCGTACCTGGCGAATTTGAGGGCCGTCTCCACCGCCTCGGTGCCGCTGTTGCCGAAGAAGACCCGGTCCAGGTGCGGACTGTGCGTGAGCAGCTTCTCGGCCAGCAGTCCCGGCAGCGGCTGGCAGTCGAAGCGGGTGAGATCGGCCAGCGAGGCGTCCAGGACGTCGTGCAGCGCCTTGCGTACGACGGGGTGGTGCCGGCCGAGCCCCATCACCCCGAAACCGGCGAGCATGTCCAGGTAGTCGTTGCCGTCCGCGTCCCAGAAGTGCGCGCCCTCGGCCCGTTCGTAGACCTTGTCGAAGCCGATGGTGTGCAGCATGCGCGGGAGCTGGTGGTTGAGGTACTTGGTGTGCAGCTCGTAGCGTTCGGCGCCGCGCTCCGCGAGGAGCCGCGCCACATCGAAGCCCTTGGGCCCGTCGTCCTTCATGCCCCGCTCTCCTTGTGCCCGTTGCCCCGGGCGTGGTGTGCCCTGCCGGTTGCCGCGTCCTCGGTGGCCAGCGCGGCGCTGATCCGGCCCGCGATCTCGACCGGTGTGAGTCCGATGTCGGCCAGGATCTCGGACCGTTTCCCATGGGCGAGGAACTGGTCGGGAATGCCGAACGTCCGCAGCGGTACGTCGACCCCGGCGTCCCGCAGTGCCTGCCCCACGGCCCAGCCGACGCCTCCGGCCCGGCTGTTGTCCTCGACGACGGCGACGAGCCGGTGCTGTGCGGCGAGCGGCGCGAGCTGTTCGTCGACCGGTTTGACCCAGCGGGGGTCGACCACCGTGCAGCGGATGCGGGCACCCGTCAGCAGATCGGCGGCCTGGAGGCAGACAGGCGCCATCACGCCGACCGCGACCAGCAGCACGTCGGCCTCGTCGGCGCGGTGCAGGACGTCCATGCCGCCGATGGTGCCGATCGCGGGGACCGGCTGCCCCACCGACTCCTTGGGGAACCGGATCAGGGTCGGTGCGTCGTCGACGTCGACGGCCTCGCGCAGTGCGGTGCGCAGCCGGTCGGCGTCACGCGGCGCGGCGATCCGCAGGCCGGGCACGACCTGGAGGACGGACATGTCCCACATGCCGTTGTGGGAGGCCCCGTCGGGCCCGGTGACCCCGGCCCGGTCGAGCACGAACGTGACGCCGCACCGGTGCAGGGCGACATCCATCAATAGCTGGTCGAAGGCCCGGTTGAGGAAGGTGGCGTACACGGCGACGACCGGGTGCAGTCCCCCGGTCGCCAGTCCGGCGGCCGAGACCGTCGCGTGCTGCTCGGCGATCCCGACGTCCCAGACCCGGCCGGGGAACGCCTCGGCGAACTTCGTCAGACCGACGGGATGCAGCATGGCCGCCGTGAGGGCCACGACGTCCGGACGCTCCGCGCCGATCGACGCGATCTCGTCCCCGAACACGGAGGTCCAGGTGGGGCCGGCCGCGGGTGCGAGCGGGGCGCAGGTCAGCGGGTCCATCGCGCCGACGGTGTGGAAGCGGTCGGCCTCGTCCCGGAGGGCGGGGAGGTAGCCGCGGCCCTTCTCGGTGATGCAGTGCACGAGCACGGGGCCGTGGAAGCGTTTGGCGCGGTGGAGTGCGGACTCGACGGCAGCGGTGTCGTGGCCGTCGATCGGTCCCACGTACTTCAGGCCGAGGTCCTCGAACAGGCCCTGCGGCGCGAAGGTGTCCTTGAACCCCTTCTTGGCGCCGTGCAGCGACTCGTACAGCGGCTGCCCGATGACGGGTGTCTGCTGCAGGACGCCCTTGCCCCACGAGAGGAAGCGCTCGTATCCGTCGGTGGTACGCAGGGTGGAGAGGTGGTTGGCGAGGCCGCCGATCGTCGGGGCGTAGGAGCGCTCGTTGTCGTTGACGACGATGATCAGCGGGCGGTCCCCGGCGGCGGCGATGTTGTTCAGCGCTTCCCAGGCCATCCCGCCGGTGAGCGCCCCGTCGCCGATGACCGCGACGACGTGGTCGGGGCGGCCGAGGAGTTCGTTCGCCTTGGCCAGACCGTCGGCCCAGCCGAGCACGGTGGAGGCGTGCGAGTTCTCGATGACGTCGTGCTCGGACTCGGCACGCGAGGGGTAGCCGGAGAGGCCGCCCTTGCTCCGCAGCTTGGAGAAGTCCTGTCGCCCGGTGAGGAGCTTGTGCACGTAGCTCTGGTGGCCGGTGTCCCACAGAATCCGGTCCACCGGGGAGTCGAACACCCGGTGCAGGGCGATGGAGAGCTCCACCACCCCGAGGTTGGGGCCGAGATGCCCACCGGTCCTGGCCACTGCCTGGACGAGGAACTTCCTGATGTCCTCGGCGAGTTCGCCGAGCTGCGGTTCGTTCAGTGCCTTGAGATCGTGTGGCCCCCGGATGGACTGCAGCAGCGTCATGCCCGGGCCCCCTCTCTGGTCCTGTTGTCGGCTCACGATGACGGCTGGGACCCCCGGTGCGCGTTCCCACCGACTGCCGCCGGCCCGGCCCGGACGCGCCGCAGGGGGCGGCGTCCGGGCCGGGCCCGCGGAACGGGGAGAGCCGGTGCGGCCGGCTCTCCCGCGGTCATCACGTCACCGGTTCCCGCCGATGGTCTCCCGCGCCGCGCGCAAGGACTCCTTCAGCGACCCCATGGTGGCGAGGACGGCGGTGGGCTCGTAGCCGCAGTGCGCCATGCAGTTGGCGCAGCGCGGGTCCTTGCCGCGGCCGTACTTGTCCCAGTCCGTCTCCTCGATGAGCTCCCGGTACGTCGGCACGTACCCGTCGCTCATGAGGTAGCACGGCCGCTGCCAGCCGAACAGGGAGTAGTTCGGAATGGCCCAGGCCGTGCACGGGAAGTCCGCCTTGCCCTCCAGGAAGTCCAGGAAGAGCGGCGAGTGGTTCAGGCGCCACCTGGCCCGGTTGCCGCCCGCGAAGGACTTCTTGAACAGCTCGCGGGTCTGTTCGACGCCCAGGAAGTGCTCCTGGTCGGGTGCCTTCTCGTAGGCGTAGGCGGGCGAGATCATCATCTCGTCGACCTTCAGGTCGTCGTTGAGGAAGTTGAGGACCTCGATGATGGTCTGGGGTGTGTCGGTGTTGAAGAACGTGGAGTTGGTCGTGACGCGGAAGCCGCGCCGCTTGGCCTCCTTCATGGCCGCGACCGCCTCGTCGAACACCCCTTCCTTGGCAACCGATTCGTCGTGACGCTCGCGCAGGCCGTCGATGTGGACGGCGAACGCGAAGTAGGGCGAAGGGGTGAACTTCTCGAGCTTCTTGCGCATCAGCATCGCGTTGGTGCAGAGGAAGACGTACTTCTTCTTCGCCACCAGCTGCCGGACGATCTCGTCGATCTGCGGATGCATCAGCGGCTCGCCGCCGGCGATGGAGACCATCGGGGCGCCCGATTCGAGCACGGCGCCGACGGCCTGGGCCACCGGCATGCGCTGCTTGAGGACTCCGGCCGGGTGCTGGATCTTCCCGCAGCCCTCGCAGGCGAGGTTGCAGGCGAACAAGGGCTCCAGCTCGACGATCAGCGGGAACTTCTCCCGCTTTCGGAGCTTCTGTTCAATGAGGTACGTCGCAACCTTGATGGACTGACGGAGCGGCATGGCCATCTAGCTCACCTCCTGGGGAGCAGCAAAGATCGGTGCCATTCATAGAAAGCCGGCAGGACGGCACGGAGAACACGGAAAGCCGATATTCCACCGCGGACCGTGCCGATGCGGACGAGCTCATGCTCCGGAGCGTCCACGACCACCCGTACGGCCGCAACCGGGCGTGGCCCGGACCGCAGGGCGATGCGCAGGGTCGCGGCGGACTCCATGTCCACCGCGATCGCTCCGGTGGCCCGCAGATCGGCCCGCTCATGCCCTCGCACGACATGGTCGGAGCCGGTCAGCGGACCGGTGTGGACGGTGCGTCCCGGTACGGCCCTGGCGAGTGCGTCGGCGAGGAGTTCCGTGCCGGTGCAGGCGTCCGACGTCCCGGCGGTCCGGGTCTCGTCGGCCACCACCAGGTCGCCGGGGTGCATACCGGGTGCGAGCCCGGCGCAGAACCCCGACGCGATGACGGCGGCGCCGGCGGCCCGGCTCTCGCCGAGCGCCCTCGCCACGGCCGTTTCGGCCGCCTTCGGTCCCATGCCCGTACGCAGTACGGTCACGGGGCCGGGGGCGGTGCCCGCCCTGGCCCTGCCGGTGCGCAGGGCCAGGTGCTCGATGCCCAGCGCGCAGGCGATGAGCAGCGGGGCGGTGGGGCCGGCCGGCCCCGGGGTATCGCCCATCAGGCCCCCTCGCGGACCGCCGTGCGGCCGGCGAACGGGTCGCCGTGCACGTACCGTCCGAGTGCGGTGAGGGGGAAGACCTGCCGGTAGAGGTGGTAGTTGATGGAGAAGTCCCAGGGGAAGCCGGTCCCGGTGAAGTACGGCTCGTCCCAGGAGCCGTCGGCCTGCTGGGTCTCGGCCAGCCAGGCGATGCCCCGTGAGACGGCCACGGTGTCGCGCCGGCCGGCCGCGAGGAGTGCCAGCAGCGCCCAGGCGGTCTGGGACGCCGTCGAGGCTCCGTGGCCGATCCACTTGTCCTCGTGGTAGGAGCGCAGGTCCTCGCCCCACCCGCCGTCGTCGTTCTGGACGGATTCCAGCCAGCCGACCGCGCGCCGGATGGAGGGGTGCGAGGCGGACAGTCCGGCGGCGACCAGGGCCGGCACCACCGACCCGGTTCCGTAGACGTAGTTGACGCCCCAGCGGCCGAACCAGCCGCCGGCCGCGTCCTGTTCGGCGAGGAGCCACTCGATGCCCCGCCGGGTCGCGGGGTGACCGGAATGGCCCTCGATGGCGAGCATCTCCACCACGTGCCCGGTGACGTCGGCGGACGGCGGGTCGATGACCTCGCCGAAGTCGCAGAACGGCAGCCGGTTGGGGAACGCGCTGGTGTTGTCGGCGTCGAAGGCACCCCAGGCACCGTTGCGGGACTGCATTCCGACGTTCCAGCGCACGCCGCGCTCGATGGCGGCCTCGATCCGCGCCTGGTCCGGGTGGCGGACCCGGCGCAGCGCGAGAACCACTTCCGCAGTGTCGTCGATATCGGGGTAGTTGTCGTTATGGAACTCGAACGCCCAGCCTCCCGGGGCCAGTTGAGGCCTGCGCACCGACCAGTCGCCGGGCCGGGCGATCTCCTCGCCCAGCATCCAGTCGGCCGCCTTCACCAGCGCGGGGTGGTCGGCGCCGACCCCGGCGTCGGCGAGTGCGATGGTGGCGAGGCAGGTGTCCCAGACCGGGGACTGACAGGCCTCGATCATGCGGGCGCCGTCCTCGCGCCAGACCGCGAACCGGTCGAGGGACTCGAGTCCGGCCCGCATCACCGGGTGGTCGAGGTCGTATCCGAGCAGATGCAGGGCGATGACGGAGTACACGGCGGGTGGCTGGATGCCGCCCCAGCAGCCGTCGTTCTCCTGGCGCTCGATGATCCAGCGGGCGGCCGCGTTCATGGCGACCCGGCGCAGTCGGCGCGGGGCGAACCGGTGGTACACGTGCAGCGCCTTGTCGAGGCGCTGGAAGACGCCGTCCCAGCTGGCGGCCGGGGCGGGGCGGCGGGAGGGGTTCGGTTCGTCGGGGTCGGTGTGCAGCTCGTCCAGGGCGAAGGGCGCCGGCCGTACCGGCCGCTTCGCGGAGACGACGGTGAGCGGCACGATGGTCTGGCGGGCCCAGCAGCCGAAGTCGTAGATGTTGAGCGGGACCCATTTGGGAAAGAACATCAGCTCGGGCGGGAGCTCCGGCAGGTCGTCCCATTTCCACCAGCCGAACAGGGCCAGCCAGATCCGGGTGAAGACGCGGCTCGCCGCGATCCCGCCCTGTTCCCTGACCCATCCCGCGGCGCGGGCCATGTGCGGTTCGTCCGGGCGGTCCCCTGCCAGACGCAGTGCGACGTACGCCTCGATGGTGGCGGAGAGATCTCCGGGGCCGCCGTGGAAGGTGGCCCAGGTGCCGTCGCCGAGCTGTTCGCCGCGGATGAAGCGGCCGGCCGCCTGGACCGTGGCGGGATCCTGAATTCCGAGGAACTGCCGGAGCAGGAGATCCTCGGCGTCCATGGTGACGTTGGTGGCGAGGTCGCCCTTCCACCAGCCCTGCTCGTCCTGTCTGCCGAGGAGGTGCTCCACCGAGCGTTCCGCGGCCCGCCGCGCGGCGGCGAGTACGTCGTCCGCGGCGATGGTTGATTCGGTTGTCGGACTACTGGCCGAGGCTGCTCGGGGGTCCACAGCCCCGGAGCTTCCGTCGGTCGTCGCTGTCATGGCTTCCCCTTCGTGCAGTTGGTCCTCTGCTGTGCTGGGGTCTCCGTCGGCCGGCGCCCGTGACGGGCACCGGCCGGCGACTGCGAGTCATATGGAGCAGATGGTCATCATCTCTTTCGTACGACGACGAAGTCCGCGAGCGCCGTGAGCTGCGCCCGCACGGTTTCCGGCATGTCCACACCATGCAGCGCCTCGATGGCGACCGCATGCTGACGACGGGCCTCCTGGGCGGTCCACTCGCGGCCGCCCGCCTCCTCGATGAGCGCCGCACGGGCGGCGAACTCCTCTTCGGAGAAGCTGTCGAAGTCGTTGCTCTTCGCGTCGGCGGCGAGCAGCTCGCCCAGACGCTCCGAGGCCGGTCCGCCCGCGGCGAGCGCGGCGACGACCGGCAGGGACTTCTTGCGCTGGCGCAGATCGCTCCAGGTCTGCTTGCCGGTGGACTCCGGGTCGCCCCAGATCCCGAGCAGGTCGTCGACCGCCTGGAAGGCGAGGCCGAGGTGGTAGCCGTACGCCTCCAGGACGTCGGCGGTGCGGTCGTCGGCGCCGCCGAGCACCGCGCCGATGGAGCACGCGCAGGCGAGCAGGGCGCCCGTCTTGTTGCCCTCCATCTCCAGGCACTCCTCGACGGTGACCCGCTCGCGGTGCTCGTAGGAGATGTCCTGGGCCTGACCGTCGATGAGCTTGCGGGTGGCCGAGGTCAGCCGGCGGGCCGCGCGGCCCGCCTCGACGGTGCCGAGCTCCAGCAGGATCTCGTTGGCCAGCGCGAACAACGCGTCGCCGACGAGGATCGCCTGGGCGGGGCCGTGCACCTTCCACACCGTGTCGCGGTGGCGTCGCTGCTCGTCGCCGTCCATCAGGTCGTCGTGCAGCAGCGAGAAGTTGTGCACGAGTTCGACGGCCACCGCGCCGGGGACGCCGGCCTCGGCGGCGGCGCCGGCCGCCTCCGCGGACAGCAGGGCCAGCGCCGGGCGGACGGCCTTGCCGCCGTCGCCGTCGGAGGGCCTGCCCTGGGCATCGATCCAGCCGAAGTGATACGCGGCCACGGTGTCCATGGGCGGTGCGAGCCGGTCAACGGCGGCCCGGAGCACCGGCGCGGAAAGGGCCCGTCCGCGCTCCAGAAGCGCGGTGACGTCCGTGGTGTCCGCCACGGTGTCGGAAGCCGGATTCGCCGGGGTCACTGACTCTCCTCTTGTTCCGGTGGTACTGCTCATGCCGCCTCCTGCAGCGGATGTTCGTGGGGGCGGCCGAGCGCCAGGAGTGCGGCGTCCGCGGCGCCGGCACCGCTACGGACGGCGCCCTCCATGGTGGCGGGCCAGCCGGTGGCGGTCCAGGCGCCGGCCAGGAAGAGGCCGGGGGCGCGGGTACGCGTCCCCGGTCGCAGCCGACCGACGCCGGGCGCGGGTGCGAACGTCGCCGTCCGCTCCCGGGTGACGAAGAAGTCCCTGATCCCGGCCCCGCGGGCGGCGGGCAACAGCCGCTCCAGCTCGGGCAGGTAGCGCGCGCGGAGCTCGGCGACGGGCAGCTCGATCTCCTCGTGGGCAGCGGACTGGGAGACCGCGAGGTACTGGCCGGGGCCGGTGAGGCCGGATGCCTCGGTCCGGTCGAAGACCCACTGCACCGGCGAGCCGAGTGCGGCGAAGAACGGCTGCCTGAGCACCTTGCGGTCGTAGACCACGTGCACGTTCAGGATCGGCGAGGTGCCGATCTCCAGCAGCCGCTCCGGTGCGTCGAGCGCGCCCTCGGGCAGCAGGTCATGGGCCTCGCGCTGCGGTACGGCCAGCACGACGGTGTCCGCCTCGATCCGTTCGGCGCCGGTGTCGACCACCCAGCGTCCGTCGTCGGTGCGGGTGAGCGCGCCGGCCTTCGTCCGCAGTTCGGTGCGGACGCCGGCGGAGTCCAGGGCCTTGCGGCTGAGGGTGTCGTGGACGTCCCCGAGCGGCACGGAGGCCCAGCCGATGTCGGCTGCCCCGGGCTCGGAGAGGAGGCCGGTCTTGAAGACCTTCGCGGCGAGCGCGAGCGAGGAGTTCGGTGCGGTGGCGTTGAGCGTGGCCACGCCGACGAGATCCCAGAGTGCCTCGACGGTGCGGGGCGACTGGCCGTGCCGGGCGAGCCAGCTGCCGAAGTCGACGTCGTCGAGTGCGGGGTCGTCCGGGTCCAGCCGGCCGAGGGCCAGCGCGGCCCGCCCGACGCTCGCACGCTCGGCGAGCGAGAGGTGCGGATAGGCGGCGAGTCCGGCGGCGAGGTGGAGCGGGACCGGGAGGCCGTTGCGGCGCAGCCGTCCGAGGCGGGGGCCCGCAAGCCGTCCCACGTCGAGAACGGGCACGTCCAAACGGTTCTGCAGCGGTGCCAGCGCTGCCCCGTCGACCCGGTCGAGGAACCAGCGGTAGGCGGTGCAGCAGCGCAGATAGACATGCTGTCCGTTGTCGACCGTCAGCTCGCCGCGTCGGAAGGAGAAGGCGAGGCCGCCGAGCCGGGGGCGCCCTTCGAGCAGGGTCACGTCAAGCCCGGCGTCGGCCAGCCGCAGGGCCGACGTCACACCGGCGAGCCCGCCCCCGATCACTACCGCGCGCGAGGAACGCAGGGCGTCGTCCGTCATGCGTCCCCCTCTCGCCAGGTCTTTTCAGTCAGGGACGCATGCGTACGGCAGAGGGTTGCCCGCCGCACGGAGTGATCATCCATGATGCACATGGTGCGCGAGATGTCCGTGTGAGGCATTCAGACACGCCCCCTGATCGTGCGGCGCGAGATGTGGCGCGCGTCGAGGCCCGACAGGCCACGCACCGCCACGTACGCCTTCTCATGGCCCGGGAGCGAGACCCTGCCGCGCAGCACCGCCTCGGGGTCGCGCTCGATCCGGTCGAGGAGCCGTCGGTAGATGCCGGCCATGGCCGCGACGCAGGCGCCGCTGCGCCGGTCGAGCATCGGCAGCAGGCGGTAGCCCTCGGCGAAGAGGGCGCGGGCGCGCCGGACCTCGAAGTGGACGAGCCCGGCGAAGTCGGAGCCGGGCGGCGGGGTGGCCCGGTGGAAGCCGGCGGAGCAGCCGAACTTGGCGAGGTCGTCGGCGGGCAGGTAGGTACGCCCGTTGCCCGCGTCCTCGCGCACGTCGCGCAGGATGTTCGTCAGCTGGAGCGCGAGGCCGAGTGTGTCGGCGTACTCGGCGGCGCGCTCGGCGCCGGGGGCGCCGGGTTCCGTACCGAAGACGCCCAGGCTGAGGCGGCCGATGGCGCCGGCGACGCACCGGCAGTAGATCTTGAGGTCGTCCCACGTCTCGTAGGTCGCGCCGCGCACGTCCATCAGCACGCCGTCGATGAGCTCGTCGAGCCCTTCGAGCGGCAGCGGGAAGCGGCGGGCGGCGTCGGCGAGCGCGACGGCCACCGGGTCGGTGTCGTCCTCGTCGACCGCTCCGTCACGGATCCGGTCCAGCACCGCGCGGGTGCCCTCCAGGCGGACGCGCTTGGTCTCCGGCTCCAGCTCGCCGTCACCGATGTCGTCGACCCGCCGGGAGAAGGCGTACAGGGCCGACATGGCCTGCCTCTTCTCGACGGGCAGCAGCCTGATGCCGTACGCGAAGTTACGCGCCTGCTGTCCGGTGACCGCCTCGCAGTAACTGTATGCGGCCTGTACCGGTGCCGACATGTACGTCGTCTGTCCCTCCACGGTCCGGCTCACCCCTCTCTACGCGCTCTTCGCAAAACAACTCCCACCTCGCGCAGCAGGCTGGGCTTGGTGGGTTTGGGGGGTCCGGGCAGTACGTCGAACCCGGCGGCCGCGATCGCGGTGAGGGCGGCACGCCCCCCTCCCACGAATCCGGCGAGAAGCAGCTTGAGCCTGCCGTGGACGCTACCCACCAGAGGGGTGCCTTCATTCAGCAGATCTCCGGCGCGTTCGGCTTCGTACGCGACCAGCGCCCGCACCGCCGCGCCCCCGGACGGTGCCGCCAGGTCGGATTCGGTGACATGGAACCTGGCCATGTCGTCGGCCGGGAGATAGATCCGGTCACGGCCGAGGTCCTCGGTGACGTCCTGCAGGTGCTCGACGATCTGCAGCGCGGTACAGACGGCGTCGGAGCGGCGGACACGCTCGGGACTGGCGGTGCCGGTCAGCTGGAGGACCAGGCGGCCGACGGGGTTCGCGGAGAGCTCGCAGTAGGCGAGGAGTTCCTCGTACGTCCCGTAGCGGCGGATCTTCTGGTCCTGCCGGTTGGCCTCGATGAGGCCGAGAAAGGGTTCGGGGGTGAGTGCGCGGCGACGCACGGTGGGGCGCAGTGCCTGCAGGAGGGGGTGGTGCGGCGTCTCGCCGGTGGCGGTGAAGATCCGTCGCAGGTCCGTCTCCAGCGCGTCGAGCATCGCGAGCCGGTCCTCACCCTCGGCCGGGTCGAGACCGAGGTGCCGGGCGTCGGCGCCGCCGGGGGCGAGGTCGCCGTCACCGATGTCGTCGACGAGCCGGGCGAAGCCGTAGACGGCCATCAGGTCGTCGCGCCAGGCGCGCGGCAGGAAGAAGGGGGCCACCGGGAAGTTCTCGTCCGCGGCCTTGTCAAGGGTTCCGGGTACGGCGGAATCAAGCCGCGTCTGCGGGGTACGGGTCACTGCGGACCGCCCTGCGCGAGGACGGCGTGAGCACCTCGGAGCTGGAGATCTTCCGTCATAGCCGTCACATCTCCCGTTCTACACTGCCGACCCAAAACATCCCATTCCGGACACGCCGCCCGCTCTCCCGAGTGCGGAGGACGACGATGAGCCGTCCCCCCAGGCGGTATCGCCCCACTTGCCACGAATCAGCACCGGTACAGCTTACGTTGTACAACGCTCATCCATACGCCGGGGTGCGGGGCGCACAACACCTGTGCGCTTCGCCCTGTCAACTTTCCCCTCGTGCAAGGAAATTGACGTCATCCGGCGGGAGGAGATCTTGCCGGGTGCCGTACGACGAGCCGTGGACGTCCGGGACGCGGCCGACGATCCGTAAGCAGCACAGCGGCCTCTGCCGGAAGGCTCCGGCAGAGGCCGCTGCGGTACGCGGCTTCGGTGACGCCCTACTTGCCCGTCTCGCGCTCGTACGCCTTCAGGACCTCGTCGGTCGGACCGTCCATCAGCAGTTCGCCCTTTTCCAGCCACAGCACGCGGTCGCAGGTGTCCCTGATCGACTTGTTGCTGTGGCTGACGAGGAAGACGGTGCCGGCTTCCTTGCGGAGCTCCCGGATGCGTTCCTCGGAGCGGATCTGGAACTTGCGGTCGCCGGTCGCCAGCGCCTCGTCGATCATGAGGACGTCGTGGTTCTTGGCGGCGGCGATGGAGAAGCGCAGCCGGGCCGCCATGCCGGAGGAGTACGTCCGCATCGGCAGGGTGATGAAGTCGCCCTTCTCGTTGATGCCGGAGAAGTCGACGATGCTCTGGTACCGCTCGCGGATCTCCTCGCGGCTCATTCCCATGGCGAGCCCGCCGAGCACGACGTTGCGCTCGCCCGTCAGGTCGCTCATCAGCGCCGCGTTCACGCCGAGCAGCGAGGGCTGCCCGTCCGTGTACACCTTGCCGCTCTCGGTCGGCAGCAGTCCGGCGATGGCCCGCAGCAGGGTGGACTTGCCGGAGCCGTTCGTACCGATGAGCCCGATGGCCTCGCCGCGGTAGGAGGTGAAGGAGACGCCGCGCACGGCGTGCACCTTGCGGACACCCCGCTCCTCGCCCTTGCCGCGGCGCAGTATCCGGCTCAGTGCCGCGGTGGCGCCACCCTTGCCACCGCCGCCGCCGTTGACGCGGTACACGATGTGCACGTCGTCGGCGATCACGGTGGGGATGCGCCCCGCGGTGTTGTCCTCAGCCACGGCCGTACCGCTCCTCTGCCTTCCAGAAGTACACAAAGCCCGCCACGCCCACCAGGAGCGCCCAGGCGAGACCCACGACCCAGACATGCGCCGGCAAGTTCTCGGAGCCGTAGCCGTCGATCATCGCGAAACGGATCAGGTCCATGTAGATGGCCGCCGGGTTGTACTGCAGCACATCGGCGATCCAGGCCGGCTTGTCGGCGAGCATCACCGGGATGGAGAACATCACGCCGGAGGCGTACATCCACGTCCGCATGACGAACGGCATGAGCTGGGCCAGGTCGGGCGTCTTGGCCCCGAGCCTCGCCATGATCAGCGCCAACCCGGTGTTGAAGAAGAACTGCAGGACCAGCGCGGGAATCACCAGCAGCCAGGACAGCCGCGGGTAACTGCCGAATCCGACGGTCACCGCAACCAGCACGATCATCGAGTACAGCAGCTGCTGGAGCTGCTGGAGCGAGAACGAGATGGGCAGCGAGGCACGCGGGAAGTGCAGCGCCCGCACCAGGCCGAGGTTGCCGGAGATCGCTCGGACCCCGGCCATCACCGAGCTCTGGGTGAAGGTGAAGACGAAGACCCCGGTCACCAGGAAGGGGATGAAGACCTCGGGTTCCATCCCCTTCTTCGTGCCGAGGATCAGGCCGAAGATGACGAAGTACACCGCGGCGTTCAGGAGCGGGGTGGCCACCTGCCACAGCTGCCCCAGCTTGGCCTGGCTGTACTGGGCGGTCAGCTTGGCCCGGGAGAACGCCATGATGAAGTGGCGTCGCCCGCGGAGCTGGCGCACGTACTCGAAGAGCCCGGGCCGGGCGCCGCTGACCGTGAGGCCGTACTTCGTGGCCAGACCGGCTGGGCTCAGGCCGTCATCGGCCGAGGGCGGGGTGCTCAACGCAACAGCACCGTCATGGGTTGTGTCACTCACCAGATGAAACTCTCGTATTCAAAACGCGCAGCCAGTCGCGGGCGCGGCTCAGGGCGGACAGGTCCCGACAAGAAAATTTACGCCTCATGCTCCCAGAGGCGAACCCTCTCAGATCACCGGAGGCCGGCCGAGTCTGGTCAGCCGCCATACCGTACGCCACTTCATCGGGCGACGCGGTCCGCAGGGTGTCGACCACCCTTCCCGGAAGCCGCCGAACCATGCCTTCAGCGCCGGGCCCGAGGGCTTGCGGAGCAGGGTCAGCAGCAGCCACACCCCGAGATACACCGGGACCAGCGGCGCGGGAAGATTGCGCCGCGCCAGCCAGACCCGGTTCCGGGCGACCATCCGGTGGTAGACGGCATGGCGGGACGGAGCGGTCGTGGGGTGGTTCAGGACCATGTCCGCGCGGTAGTCGATCAGCCAGCCGGCGTCCAGCGCCCGCCAGGCGAGATCGGTCTCCTCGTGCGCGTAGAAGAAGTCGCCCGGCAGCGGGCCGACCTCGGCGATGACCCGGGTGCGTACGGCGTTGGCGCCGCCGAGGAAGGTCGTCACCCGCGACGAACGCATCGGGTCGGCGGCGCGCAGCCGCGGCACATGGCGGCGCTGGGTCTCGCCGGTGTCCGGGTCGGCGATCCGGAAGCTGATGATGCCGAGCTTCGGATCGGCCTCGAACGCCTGCCGGCACAGCTCGGCGGTGTCGGTGAGCGGCAGATGCCCGTCGTCGTCGAGGAAGAGCAGGGCGTCGACGTCGGCACCGGACGGGCCGAAGGCCTCGATGCCCACGTTGCGGCCGCCGGGGATGCCCAGGTTCTCGGGCAGCTCGACGGTCCGCACGCCTGCGGGGACCTCAGGGACGGCGGAACCGTTGCCGACGACGACCACCTCGATACGGTCGCCGTCCTGCTCGGCGACCGAATCGAGCAGGGCGCGCAGCTCGGCCGGGCGGTTGCCCATCGTGATGATGACCGCGCCGAGTTTCATGGGGGAGCTCACTTCAGCCTGCTCGATGCCAGGACCGACACGAGGTGGAGGAGGGTCTGCAGCAGGGCGATGCCGGCCAGCACCGCGACCGCGAGGCGGCTGAAGAAGAGGTCGTCGCGGACCGCGTCCAGGACGGCCGCGACCAGAATGACGAGCGACGCCTCGACGCACAGGATCAGCCGGTGGAACTTGAGCGCACCGGCTGCCCGGCGGGCGAACGCCATGCCGGAGGAGCGCGGCTCGGAGGCGGACTCCTTGACCGGCGGCAGCCCGCCCTGGTGGCGTGCGACCCCGACCAGGTCGGTCTCGGCCTTGATCAGGATGGCGCCCAGCGCGGCGAGCGTGCCCAGGAAGGCCCACAGCCAGTCGATCCGCCCGGTGCCCCACAGGTCCGCGGCACGCAGGCCGAAGCCGACGAGCACGGCGGCGTCGCAGAGATAGGCGCCGACCCGGTCCAGGTAGACCCCGCCCAGGGAGAACTGCTTCTTCCAGCGGGCGAGCTCGCCGTCGACACAGTCCAGCAGCAGGTAGAGCTGGACCATGAGGACGCCGAGCAGCGCACCGGGGATGCCCGGGACGAGCAGGGCCGGAGCGGCGAGCACACCGGCCACGGTCATCAGGTAGGTCAGCTGGTTGGGCGTCACCTTGGTGTTCACCAGGTACCGGTCCACACGCAGCGAGACCTCGCGCATGTATATCCGGCCCGCCCAGTGTTCGCCGCTGCGCCGGTCCTTGACGCCCGGGGGGTGAACGACAGGGCGGAGTTCAGCTACTGATGGTCTTGGCATAGTCGGCGTACGCGTCCCTGATCTGGTCGGTGGACAGGTTGAGGTGCTCCAGGACCGTGAAGCGTCCCGGGCGGGTCTGCGGGGCGTAGTCGACGGCCTGGACGAACTCGTCGACGGTGAAGCCGATCTCCTCGGGCACGACCGGCAGACCGTGCCGGCGCAGGACCTCGGCGAAGAGGCCGGACTCCTCGCGGGCGCCGCGCAGGTGCATGGCGAAGGCGGCGCCGAGGCCGACCTGCTCGCCGTGGCTGGCGGCCCGCTTGGGGAAGAGCAGGTCGAAGGCGTGGCTGATCTCGTGGCAGGCGCCGGAAGACGGACGGGTGTCACCGCTGATCGAGATGGCGATGCCGGAGAGCACCAGCGACTCGGCCAGGACCGTGAGGAACTCGTCGTCGGCGACGGTGCCGGGGTGCCGCAGGACGGCTTCGCCTGCCGTACGGGCCATGGCGGCGGCCAGTCCGTCGATCTGCTCGTTGTTGACCTGGTGCGAGAGCTCCCAGTCGGCGATCGCGGAGATGTTGGAGATCGCGTCGCCGACGCCGGAGCGCACGAAGCGGTCCGGTGCCTGGCGGATCACCGAGAGGTCGATGACCATGGCGATCGGCATCGGGACCCCGTAGGAGCCCCGGCCGTTGTCGTTGTCCAGGGTGGCGACGGGCGAGCAGAGACCGTCGTGGGCGAGGTTCGTGGCGACCGAGACGAGCGGCAGGCCGACCCGGGCCGCGGCGTACTTCGCCACGTCGATGATCTTGCCGCCACCGAGGCCGACCACGGCGTCGTAGCGCTTGCCCTTGATGTCGTCGGCCAGCTTCACGGCGGCGTCGATGTTGCCGCCGGCGACGCAGTACCAGTCGGCGCCCGGCAGGGCCGGGGCGAGCGTCTCGCGCAGGGCCTGCCCGGAGCCACCGCTGATGGCGATCGCGAGCTTGCCGGATGCGGAGATCCGCTGGTCGACGAGAAGACCGGCCAGGTCGTCCATGGCGCCCCGGCTGATGTCGACGAAGACCGGGGAGGGAATGAGTCGGGTCAGTACCGGCACGCGATCTCCCTGCCCTTCGCGAGGTCGTCGTGGTTGTCGATCTCGACCCAGGTGACCTCGCCGATCGGGGCCACGTCGACGGTGAAGCCGCGGTTGACGAGCTCCTGGTAGCCGTCCTCGTAGTAGAGGTCCGGGTCCCGCTCGAAGGTGGCCTTCAGCGCGTCGGCCAGCTCCTCGGCGGCCTCGGCCTCGATGAGGGTGACGCCGATGTACTCGCCGGTGGCGGTGGCGGGGTCCATCAGCTTCGTGATCCGCCGCACACCCTTGTCACCGTCGGTGATGACCTTCATCTCCTCGTCGGCGAGGTTCTTCACCGTGTCGAGGGCAAGAATGATCTTCTGGCCCTTGCCACGCGCGTCCAGCAGGGTCCGCTCGACGGAGACGGGGTGCACGGTGTCGCCGTTGGCGAGGATCACTCCGCGCTTGAGGACCTCACGGGCGCACCACAGCGAGTAGGCGTTGTTCCACTCCTCGGCCTTGTCGTTGTCGACGAGGGTGAGCTTCAGGCCGTACTTCGCCTCCAGCTCCTCCTTGCGGTCGTAGACCGCTTCCTTGCGGTAGCCGACGACGATCGCGACCTCGGTGAGCCCGATCTCGGCGAAGTTGGCCAGCGTGAGGTCGAGGACCGTCTTCTCGCCGTCCACCGGCACGAGGGCCTTGGGGAGCGTGTCCGTGTAGGGGCGCAGGCGCCGTCCTGCGCCGGCTGCCAGTACGAGGCCGATCATGCGGGCTCTCCTTCGTCGTGAACGGCGGGCGCCCCGGAGGACACCCAGAAACGGATGGATTCCACGAGCACGACCAGTGCCACGGCAACCGCGAGGGCGGTGAGGGCCACGGTGAAGTCGGAGGCCCCCGTCAGTACGGCGGCGAGTACGGCCACCACCAGGGTCCGGCCCTCGTGACCGCCGATCGTGCGCACCAGCCACTTCGGCGGGGCGCCGGTGCCGCCTCGGATGCGGTACACCGTGTCGTAGTGATGGTAGGCGACCGCCGAAACCAGCCCGAAGGCCGCGGGAAGCGCACCGTCGATGTCGCTGCGCGCGGCCAGGATGAGGAACGTGCAGTACTCCGCCGCCCGGAAGACGGGAGGCACGAGCCAGTCGAGCGCACCCTTGAGGGGCCGGGCGACGGCTATGCCGGAGCAGATCGCGTAGAAGACGGCGGCTGCGATCATCTGCCGGCTGCCGAAGGGCTGCTGCAGCGCGGCGGCGATCAGTGCGCCGGTACCGACGACCGCCACCACCGGGGCGCTCCAGGCGCCGGGGATCCGGGGGCCGCGGGCCGCCACGAGTTCGGCGATCGGGCCGGAGTCGGCGAGGTCGGCGAGGGCCTTGGCGGCACGGTCGGTGCGGCGGGCCTTGCGGGTCAGGGACCGCAGCAGCCGCCCGGCGGTGGTGTAGCAGGCGGCGAAGGCGCAGCCGACGAGGAGCGCGTAGAAGACGATCCGCGGGGTGGTCACCGCGGTCAGTACGGCGATCATCGCCCAGCGCTCACCGATCGGGAGCACGATCATGCGGCGCACCCAAACCGTCCAGCCGACGCTGTCGAGCTTGTCGGAGAGGGCGGCTGTGGGGCTGGAGTTCGCGACCGCGTCGTGGTTGGCCTCGTTGAACGAGAAGTCGATCACATGGCGGCAGGACTGGAGCACCATCGCGCCGAGCGCCAGCGCCCAGACGTCGTCACCGCCGCGTGCCGCGCCGAGGGCGAGACCCGCGTAGTAGGCGTACTCCTTGGCCCGGTCGAAGGTGGCGTCGAGCCAGGCGCCCATCGTCGAGTACTGCAGCGAGTAGCGGGCGAGCTGCCCGTCGGTGCAGTCCAGCACGAAGGAGAAGAGGAGGAGCAGCCCGGCGGCGACGTATCCGCCGCGGGTGCCGGTGGCGGCGCAGCCGGCCGCGACCAGCGCGGTCAGCAGGGACGCGGTGGTGACCTGGTTCGGTGTGAAGCCGCGGCGCGCGCACCAGCGGGCGATGTAGCGCGAGTACGGGCTGATGCAGTACGTGGTGAAGAAGCCGTCGCGGGCCTTCACGGCGCCGCGCAGCCGGACCGCCTCGTCATCGACGGCGGCGACACCGGACCGCGCGGTGGCGCGTGCGGCCTCATCCGCCGGCACGGTGGCGACGAGCGAGCCGAGCTCCGGGCGCTGGACCGCGGTGCCCTCGGCGTCCATCGTGGCGGCGAGCCGGCCGGGCACCGTGCGGTCGCTGACCGTGACGGTGCTGCCGGGCGGCACCGCGGGAACTCCGGCACCGACCGCCTCGGTGGTGGTGCGCAGGGCGCGGACCAGGGCGGGGCGCGCCTCGGGCTGCGCGGTGAGCGCTCCGGGAACGGTGGCGGCGGGGAAGCGGGGGTCGGTCAGTCCGAGCCGTAGGGCGTGAACATGACCGACGAAGCGGGGGTCGACGAGGGCGACGCGGCTCTCGGCCGGCACCGCCGACAGCAACCGGGCCGCCTCGGTGACGTCGGCGGCGGTCTGTACGTCGAAGCCCAGTGACCTCAGATCGTCCTGGAGCGAGGATCCGGGTACCGGAGCACCTGTGAGAATGGCGGTCGACAGACGAACTCACTCCTTGGTGCTGAACACGGGTCGGCGCGCGACAGTGCGGCCCTGAATACGGCCGGCGGCATGTCGGCAGAGGCTATCGGATGAACGGAAGCGGGAGTTCACTGCCCGTTTGTGCTCCGTTCCGGGGGGACCGGCATCATCCGGCCCCGTCCGCGATCATCATCGTCGATGGCCGCCCCGCCTGACAAAACACGGGTCCTGCGTCACAGGCGACGGGCACGCGACGCCGTGCCCCCGTCGCCGGACCCTCTAACCTGGCCGCCATGACATGGCTGATCACCGGCGGAGCCGGATACATCGGGGCCCACGTGGTGCGGGCGATGAGGGGAGCCGGAGAGCGGGTGGTCGTGCTCGACGACCTCTCGACGGGCAATCCGGACCGGCTGGCGGACGACGTCCCGCTGATCCGGGGCTCGGCGGCCGACCGTGCGCTGCTGGACCGGGTGCTCGCGGAGCACGAGGTGACCGGTGTGGTGCATCTCGCAGCGAAGAAGCAGGTCGGCGAATCCGTCGAGAAGCCGCTTCTGTACTACCGGGAGAACGTCACCGGGCTGAACATCCTCCTGGAGGCCGTGGCGGCCGCCGGGGTACGACGCTTCCTGTTCTCGTCGTCGGCCGCGGTCTACGGCGTACCGGAGGCGGAGATGATCACCGAGGCGGCCCCCTGCGTCCCGATCAGCCCGTACGGCGAGACCAAGCTCGCCGGCGAGTGGCTGGTCCGGGCGGCCGGGCGGGCCCACGGGCTGTCCACCGGCTGCCTGCGCTACTTCAACGTGGCGGGCGCCGCCGAGCCGCAGCTGTCGGACACGGGCGTCTTCAACGTGATTCCGATGTTCTTCGACCGGCTGACCCGCGGTGAGGCCCCGAGGATCTTCGGGGACGACTACGCCACACCGGACGGCACCTGCATCCGCGACTACATCCACGTGGCCGATCTGGCCGACGCGCATCTGGCCGTGGCCCGGCAGCTGGCCGCACAGGACGGACCCGGGGACCTGACCGTGAACATCGGCCGCGGCGAGGGCGTCTCGGTGCGCGAGCTCGCCGATCTGGTGGCGGAGGTCACCGGCCACGAGCTGAAGCCGGAGATCGAGCCGCGCCGCGCCGGGGACGCCGCGAAGGCGGTCGCCTCGTGCGAGCGGATGTCCGGGGAGCTGGGCTGGACGGCCGGGCGCGGGGTGCGCGAGATGGTCGAGTCGGCCTGGCAGGGCTGGCTGCTGCACCATCCCGGCACAGTGGCCCGGTAGGCGGTCGAACGGTCCGGCGCGCCGCTCTGACCTGCAAGCATTTCCGCAGGTCAGAGCAGTTGACAACGGTGTTCAGTGCCGGGTTGCCCGATACCCCCCACCCGTAGTTCACTGACAGTGCCCGGGCCGTTCGCGTCCGGGCCCGCAGACGACCGGGAGGCGTCCCCATGGGGGCAGGGCACGATCACGGACATGCGCACGGAGGGCCCGCGCCCACCGGCACGGCGGCCGCCGCGTACAAGGGGCGGCTGAGGATCGCGCTGGGCATCACGCTCGCCGTGGCGGTCATGGAGGTCGTCGGAGGTGTGCTGTCGGGCTCCCTCGCGCTGATCGCCGACGCCGCGCACATGGCGACCGACGCCCTCGGTCTTGGCATGGCACTGCTGGCGATCCACTTCGCGAACAAACCGGCCGGGCCGAACCGGACCTTCGGCTACGCCCGCGCGGAGATCCTCGCCGCGCTGGCCAACTGTGTCCTGCTGCTCGGTGTGGGCGGCTATCTGCTCTTCGAGGCGGTGGAGCGTTTCACCACCCCGGCCGAGACGCGGGGCGGGCTGACGATCGCCTTCGCCCTGGTCGGCCTGGTCGCGAACATGGTGTCCCTGTCCCTGCTGATGCGTGGGCAGAAGGACAGCCTCAACGTGCGCGGCGCCTATCTGGAGGTGCTGGCGGACGCCCTGGGCTCGGTGACCGTGCTGGTCTCGGCGGGCATCATCCTGGCGACGGGCTGGCAGGCCGCGGACCCGGTCGCCTCGCTGGTCATCGGGCTCATGATCGTCCCGCGCACGGTGAAGCTGCTCCGCGAGACGCTGAACGTCCTCCTCGAGTCGGCGCCGCCGGGGGTCGACATGGGCGAGGTGCGCGATCACATCACGGCGCTGCCCGGGGTGCTGGACGTCCATGACCTGCATGCCTGGACGATCACCTCGGGCATGCCGGTCCTCTCCGCGCATGTGGTGGTGCATCAGGAGTTCCTCGACTCGATCGGGCACGAGAAGCTCCTCCACGAACTGCAGGGCTGCCTCGGCGACCACTTCGACGTCGAGCACTGCACCTTCCAGCTGGAGCCGAGCGGCCACGCCGAGCACGAGGCGAAGCTCTGCCACTGACACGGGCCCGGGCGAACCCGCGGTGTAGGGTTTTCGCAGCGATGTACGAATCACTCAAGGGCTGCCCACGTTGACCGACGACGACCACTCTCTGAACGGCTCGCCTCTTTCTTTCCCGCATGATCGCGATCCGGGGCGTCCGTCCGCCGAAGCCCGCTGGACCACCCGCCCCGAGACCGCTGCGGACATCGCGGCCGTGCACGCGGTCAACGCCGCCGCGTTCCCGACGGAGGCCGAAGCCGGCCTGGTCGACGCCCTGCGCGAGGACCCGTCGGCCTGGCTGCCCGGGCTCTCGTACGTCGCCGAGGCGCCCGACGGGACCCTCGCCGCCTGCGCCCTGCTGACCCGCTGCCTGGTCGGGGGCGTACCGGCTCTCGCCCTGGCCCCGGTGGCCACCGCCCCCGCGTACCAGCGCCGTGGCGCGGGGCAGGCCGTCGTGCGGGCCCTGCTCGATGCCGCACGCTTGCGCGGGGAGTCGCTGGTCCTGGTGCTCGGTCATCCCGAGTACTACCCGAAGTTCGGTTTCGTGCCCGCCTCGCGGTACGGAATCCGGCCAGGTTTCGAGGTGCCCGACGAGGCGATGATGGCCCTGGTCCTCGATGGTTCCGCGGCCGTCGCGCAGGGCACGATCGAGTATCCGGCGGCGTTCGGGGTCTGACGCGCCGTCCGGGCCCCGGCGCGCCCGGGCGGTGCGGCGGGGCCGGACATGCCAGCACCCGAAGTGCGGACAAGCCGCTTTTGTACGGCAGACTTGAGCAGACTCGACGGGACCGGCGCTCGGGGCCGAGTCCATAGCGAAGGATGGGTATGCCGACCACACCAGCCACCGCGGCGAACAACTCGTCGAACGGCGCAGCAGAAGCGATCATGCTCGAACTGGTCGACGAGAACGGCACCACCATCGGCACGGCGGAGAAGCTCGCCGCCCACCAGGCACCGGGTCAACTCCACCGGGCGTTCTCCGTGTTCCTCTTCGACGAGCAGGGCCGCCTGTTGCTCCAGCGCCGCGCGCTCGGCAAGTACCACTCCCCCGGTGTCTGGTCCAACACCTGCTGCGGCCACCCCTATCCGGGTGAGGCGCCCTTCGCCGCCGCCGCCCGGCGGACGTACGAGGAGCTGGGTGTCTCGCCCTCGCTGCTGGCCGAGGCGGGCACGGTGCGCTACAACCACCCGGATCCCGCGTCGGGTCTGGTCGAGCAGGAGTTCAACCACCTCTTCGTGGGCATGGCCCAGGAGCAGCTGCGGCCGGATCCCGAGGAGGTGGGCGAGACGGCCTTCGTGACGGCCGGGGAGCTGACCGAGCGGCATGCCCGGGCGCCCTTCTCCGCCTGGTTCATGACGGTGCTGGACGCCGCCCGTCCCGCGGTCCGGGAACTGACCGGACCCGCTGCGGGCTGGTAGGCGCGACCCGCCGGCGCGGAGGGGTCACAGCCGTGAGCTGAGCGGCAGGGCCGCCCAGATGACCTTTCCGCCGCCCGCGGTGTGCTCCACGTCGCAGGTGCCGCCCGCTTCCCGGGTGATCTCACGGACGAGCAGGAGCCCGCGCCCGCCGGTCTGCGCGTAGTCCGTCTCCAGGGCCGTCGGCCGGTAGGGGTGGTTGTCCTCGACGGACACCCTGATCCACTCGGCGCCCACGGCGACCTCGACCGCGAGCTCCGGCGAGAGCAGTGCGGCGTGCTTCACCGCGTTGGTCGCCAGTTCGGAGACGATGAGCAGCAGCCCCTGGGCGATGTCGTCGTCCACGGGGACGCCCTGGCGCTCCAGCAGATCGCGTACGGCGTGCCGGGCCTGGGGTACGGAGACGTCCGTGGCCGGGGCGGTGAACCGCCAGACCCCTTCGTACGACACGGGCCGGGCGGGGACACTCCCGCGGCTCTCCATTGTCCGGTACCCGCTCTCCACTCGGTGGTGACTGCACGTCGAGTACAGGGTGCGGGGCGTAGTCGGCTCGGTCCGTACCACTGAACAGAAGTCGACTCCAATCGACGGAACTTGACCGATTCGGTGCGGGTCCGTCAGCTTTCGGACTGCTTCTGCTCTTCCTCCGAGGGGCCGTCCGCCTCGGTGCCGGGTGCCATCTGTTCCGAGACCATCGACACGATCCGCCGGCCGCCGACACCGATCGCGATGAGCCCCAGCCCGTCGAAGAGCAGCGCGAGCGAGAAGAAGCAGCCGAGCACGTAGAGGCTGCTGTGCGGCCAGTCGAAGAGCACCAGCAGCCCGAGCAGCAGTCCGAACGCGCCCTGCAGCAGCGTCCAGCCGAACTGGGGGCCGCGCACCACGACGCTGCCGACGAGGCGGAACACTCCGCCCGTGAGGAACAGCAGCGCGGCGAACATGGTCAGTGCCTCGGCGGTGCCGTGGGGGTGGCGGATGACGACGACTCCGGCGGCGATGTTCAGCGCCGCGACGACGACACCCAGCCAGAAGTAGCTGGTGCCGCGCGACTGGATCGCGTGGAGGAGCCCGACCAGGCCGCCGATGAGCAGCAGCCAGCCGAAGAGGATCATCGAGGTGAGCGTCGCGACGCCGGTGTAGACGAGGCCGACCAGGCCGGCGACGACGAGCAGGATGCCGAGCAGGGCCAGACCGCTGAAACTGCGGTGGAGCTTCCTGCCCTCTTTCACGGGATCGGCCACCGGACACTCCTCAGGGTGCGTGCCTGCTTCGCGACCCCTTCTTGATCATAGGTTCGAACGGCATGGATAGCATCCGGCGTATGGACCGTACGGAACCCCGGCTGGAGCACACCGTCGCGGACGGCGTCGCCACCGTCGTCATCAGCAACCCCGCCAAGCGCAACCCGATGACGGCCGCGATGTGGCGGGCACTGCCAGTGCTGCTCGACGAGCTGGCCGCCGACCCGTCGGTGCGCGCCCTGGTGCTGACCGGCGCCGGGGACACCTTCTGCGCGGGTGCGGACATCTCCTCGCTCCGCGACCCCTCGGGCGCCCCGCAGGGTCTCGCCGTGGAGGCGGAGGAGGCGCTGGCCGCCTTCCCCCGGCCGACGCTCGCCGCGGTGCGCGGCTACTGCGTGGGCGGGGGCAGCCAGCTGGCGGCCGCCTGCGATCTGCGGTTCGCGCAGGAGGGCGCGTCGTTCGGCGTCACCCCGGCGAAGCTGGGCATCGTCTACCCCGCCTCTTCGACGCGGCGGCTGGTCGCGCTCACGGGGCCGGCGACCGCCAAGCACCTGCTGTTCTCCGGTGAGCTGATCGGGACGGACCGGGCGCTGCGGACCGGTCTGGTGGACGAGGTGCTGCCCGTCGGTGAGCTGGACAAGCGCGTCGAGGCGTACGTACGGACCTTGGTGTCCCGTTCGCAGCTGACCCAGGCGGCGGCCAAGGAGTTCGCCGCCGGGCGCGAGGACCGGGACGCGCACTGGGCGGAGCAGGCGCGCCGCAGTGGCGACACCGCGGAAGGGGTCGCCGCCTTTCTGGAGCGCCGCTCCCCCCTCTTCACGTGGCCGGCCGGGGCGTAGGGGCTCCTATTCGAGAAGGAAGCGGCTCCCGGCCCGCCACCGCTCGACCATGGCGGCCGGGGCCTTCTCGGGTGATCCCGCGTCGTACGGCGGCTGCGGGTCGTACTCCGTGAGCAGTTGAACGGCCTGGGCGTGCTCGTCACCGGCGATCCGGCCGAGCAGGGTGAGGCCCATGTCGATGCCCGAGGAGACGCCCGCGGCGGTGACGTACTTGCCGTCGGTGACCACGCGTTCGCCGGTCGGCTCGGCGCCGTACTCCTTCAGCGTGTCCCGCGCGAGCCAGTGCGAGGTGGCGCGTCGTCCCCTCAGTAGTCCCGCGGCCCCGAGCAGCAGCGATCCGGTGCAGACGGAGGTCGTCCAGGTACTGGTGGCGTCCGCCCGGCGCAACCAGCCGAGGAGGGCCTCGTTGTCCATCTGGGCGCTCTGTCCCGGGCCGCCGGGGACGATCACCAGGTCGGGTGCCGGGACGTCGGCCAGCGTCCGGTCGGCGACCAGCGCCAGGCTGCCGCCGCTGTCGTTGCGCACCGCGCCGGCCGACTCTGCGACGAACACGGTCTCGGCGCCGGGCGCCCGGCTCAGGATCTCGTACGGTCCTACGGCGTCCAGCGCCGTGAAGCGGTCGAAGAGGACGATGGCGATCTGCATGGTGAATGCCTGCCTTCCGGTCAGTGGGTGAGCTGCTTCGTGGTGGCGGGCGCGCCCGCCGGGCGGGAGCTGAACCGCCGCCGGTATTCGGCGGGTCCCGTGCCCAGCGCCTTCAGGAACGCCCGCCGCATCGCCTCCGGGGTTCCGTAGCCGCAGGTGCGCGCGATCCCGATGACTCCGTCGGTGGTGTCCTCCAGGAGCCGGCGGGCCTGTTCGAGGCGCACGCGGTCGACGTAGCGGCCGGGGGTCATGCCGGTCTCCGCCTGGAACGCGCGGGCGAAGTGGCGCGCCGAGAGCCGGGCACGGGCGGCGAGGGATTCGACGGAGAGGTCCTCGCCGGGGTGTTCGGCGATCCAGTGCTGGACCTCGCGCAGCGGTTCGCGACGGGCCGTCTGAGCGGTGAGCTGGGCGCTGAACTGGGACTGGTTCCCGGGTCTGCGCAGAAAGACCACCAGGTGACGCGCCACCGTGAGGGCCACCTCCCGGCCGTGGTCCTCCTCGACGAGCGCGAGGGCGAGATCGATGCCCGCGGTGACCCCGGCGGAGGTGGCGAGCCGGCCGTCGCGTACGAAGATCGGCTCGGGGTCCACCTCGACGGCCGGGTAGGTACGCGCCAGGTGGTCGCAGACGTTCCAGTGGGTGGTCACCCGGTGCCCGTCCAGCTGTCCGGCCGCGGCGAGGAGCAGGGCGCCGCTGCAGACGGAGACGAGGCGTTCCGGGCGCGGGCCGTGCACGCGCAGCCAGTCGACGAGAGCAGGGGCGGGGTCCCGGGTGCCCTCGCCGCCCGGGACGAGCAGGGTGTGGGGCGTCGCGGCGTCGGCGAGGCTGCCGTCGGGGACCAGGACGAGACCGCTGGACGAGCGCACCGGCGCGCCGTCCAGCGAGGCGGTGCGCAGCTCGTACGAGACCTCCGGGAACCCGGAGGCACCGGCGAAGACCTCCAGGGGCCCGGTGACATCGAGGCTCTGGATGCCGTCGAAGAGGACGACGAGGACGGATCGCTGCTTCATGTCAGCCATCCTGGGCAGCCGGACGGAAGGCCGCAATGACGGGTTGCCCACCTTTCCTGCCATCACGGGATGCGGCGTGATTCACCGGGCCCTGGGGTTCCGGCACGTACCGACCAGTCGGTAACGTGCGGGTATGAGTACTCTTCCGCCCCGTGCCGGACGCCGCTGCCACAACGCCCTCAACCCGCTGCACTCCGCGCTCTACTTCTCCCCCGACCTCGGCAAGGAGCTCGGCGGGATCGGGATCGACGATCCCTCCGCCGCCTACTTCGCCTCGCGTGCGGCCGCCATGGGCGCGGTCGGCCCGGGAACGGTCACCGCCACCTTCTACAACTTCAACCACGCACTCGTGGCCAGGCACGTGCCCGCCATCTGGGACATCGCCTCGCCCGAGGCGGTCCTGAAGGCGCGGCTGCGGGCCGCCGACTCGACGCTGCGCCGGCTGCTCGGCGAGGAGGTCATCGCCTCCCCCGAGATGGCCGAGGCGGCCCAGCTGGCCCTGCGCGCCACCGAGGGCTGCACTCGGCACGCCCGGCCGCTCTACGCGGCGCACGCCGACCTCCCGGTGCCGCAGCAGCCGCACCTGGCGTACTGGCACGCCGCGACGCTGTTGCGTGAGCACCGCGGCGACGCACATCTCGCCGCTCTCCTCGCGGCCTCGCTCGACCCGATGGAAGCCCTGGTCAGCCACACGGCCACCGGCAAGGGCATGGCGCCGCGCTGGATCCTGGCCAGCCGCGGCTGGCGGCGCACCGACTGGGAGGACGCGTCCGCGCGGCTGCGCGAGCGTGGACTGCTCACCCCCGAGGGTGAACTGACGGAAGAGGGCACCGCGCTGCGGGCAGGCCTGGAGGAGACCACCGACCGGATGGACCTGGCACCGTACGAGCACCTCGGCGGCGCCGGCGTGGCCCGGCTGACGGAGCTGGGGCGCGGATTCCTCGGCATCGCGCTGGCGGCCGGTGCGTTTCCGGCGGACGCGACCGGCTGACCTGCCGGAAAACAGCGGCCGGTAACTGGGGTGGTCGGGCGACACGGCACGCGGCCACCCGGCACAATGCAGGCGAGTGGCTCCGGTGCCCGCCCGAACGGGCGGCCCCGGGCCCGACCAGCACAGCCAGCAGGAGAAGGCGAGTCGGTAGAACCGTGACGACGTCCATCGAAGGCAGGATCGCCGAGGAGCTCGGCGTACGCGAGCGACAGGTGAAGGCGGCCGTCGAGCTGCTCGACGGCGGATCGACCGTGCCGTTCATCGCGCGCTACCGCAAGGAAGCCACCGAGATGCTCGACGATGCGCAGCTGCGCACGCTCGAGGAGCGGTTGCGGTATCTGCGGGAGCTGGAGGAGCGCCGGGCGGCGATCCTCGAATCCGTACGGGAGCAGGGCAAGCTCGACGAGGCGCTGGAGGCGCAGATCCGGGCCGCCGACACGAAGGCGCGGCTGGAGGACATCTACCTCCCGTTCAAGCCGAAGCGGCGGACCAAGGCCCAGATCGCCCGTGAGGCCGGTCTCGAACCGCTCGCCTCGGGCCTGCTCGACGACCCGTCGACGGATCCGCTCGCCGCGGCCGCGGCGTTCGTCGACGCGGACAAGGGGGTCGCGGACGCCGCGGCGGCCTTGGAGGGGGCCCGCGCCATCCTCACCGAGCGCTTCTCGGAGGACGCCGACCTCATCGGCGACCTGCGTGAGCGCATGTGGTCGCGCGGGCGGCTGATGGCCAGGGTGCGGGACGGCAAGGAGGAGGCGGGCGCCAAGTTCGCGGACTACTTCGACTTCGCGGAGCCGTTCACCGCACTGCCCTCGCACCGGGTGCTGGCGATGCTCCGGGGCGAGAAGGAGGACGTCCTCGACCTGGTCCTGGAGCCGGAGGAGCCGTCCGGGACGCCCGGCCCGTCCAGCTACGAGAACATGGTGGCCCGGCGCTTCGGGGTGAACGACCGCGGGCGCCCCGGCGACAAGTGGCTCGGTGACACGGTGCGCTGGGCGTGGCGGACCCGGATCCTCGTCCACCTCGGGATCGACCTGCGGCTGCGGCTGCGCACCGCGGCGGAGGACGAGGCGGTGCGCGTCTTCGCGTCCAACCTGCGCGACCTGCTGCTGGCCGCGCCGGCCGGCACGCGGTCCACGCTGGGACTCGACCCCGGTTTCCGTACCGGGGTGAAGGTCGCCGTCGTCGACGCGACCGGCAAGGTCGTCGCGACCGATGTCATCTACCCGCACGTCCCGGCGAACAAGTGGGACCAGGCGCTCGCCAAGCTGGAGCAGTTGGCGAAGGCGCACGATGTCGATCTGATCGCGATCGGCAACGGCACGGCATCCCGCGAGACGGACAAGCTCGCCGGTGAACTGTGTGACAAGCACCCGGAGTTGAAGCTGACCAAGGTGATGGTGTCGGAGGCGGGCGCCTCCGTCTACTCGGCCTCGGCCTTCGCCTCGCAGGAACTCCCGGACATGGACGTGTCGTTGCGCGGCGCCGTCTCCATCGCGCGCCGGCTGCAGGACCCGCTCGCCGAACTGGTGAAGATCGACCCGAAGTCCATCGGGGTCGGGCAGTACCAGCACGACCTGTCCGAGGTGAAGCTGTCGCGATCACTGGACGCGGTCGTCGAGGACTGTGTGAACGGGGTCGGGGTCGACGTCAACACCGCGTCGGCGCCGCTGCTTTCGCGGGTCTCCGGCATCGGTTCGGGGCTCGCCGAGAACATCGTGGCGCACCGCGACGCCCATGGCCCCTTCCGGTCCCGCAAGGGCCTCAAGGATGTGGCCAGGCTGGGGCCGAAGGCGTACGAGCAGTGCGCGGGCTTCCTGCGGATCCGCGGTGACGACCCGCTGGACGCGTCCAGCGTGCACCCGGAGGCGTACCCGGTCGTCCGGGCGATGGTGAAGCGGACGGGGAGCGACGTCGCCTCGCTGATCGGCAACACGGGTGTGCTGCGGTCGATCCGGGCCGACGACTACGTGGACGAGAAGTTCGGGCTGCCGACCGTCACCGACATCATCAAGGAGCTGGAGAAGCCGGGGCGCGACCCGCGTCCGGCCTTCAAGACGGCCACCTTCAAGGAAGGCGTCGAGAAGATCGGCGACCTGGCCTCCGGAATGGTGCTGGAGGGCGTCGTGACGAACGTCGCGGCGTTCGGGGCGTTCGTCGACGTCGGGGTGCACCAGGACGGTCTGGTGCATGTGTCGGCGATGTCGAGGACCTTCGTGAAGGACCCGCGGGATGTCGTGAAGCCGGGTGACATCGTGCGGGTCAAGGTCATGGAGGTCGACATCCCACGGAAGCGGATCTCGTTGACGCTGCGGCTGGACGACGAGGCGGGAGCGGGCTCCGGGACCGGCTCCGGTGCGGGCTCCGGCGCCGCCGCCGGTGAGCGCGGCGGGCGTCCGCCGCGGCAGCGACAGGGGCAGGGGCAGGGCGCGCCGGGTGCGCGTGGCAGTCAGGGCGGCGGTCAGGGCGGCCAGGGGCGTGACCGGCGCGGTGGCGGGGGCGGCAACGGTGGCGGCGCTCGTCAGGCGCCGGCCTCGGCTCCGGCCAACGGGGCGATGGCCGACGCGTTGCGGCGGGCGGGGCTGTTGGATCCGAAGCAGGGCGGCAAGAAGCGGTAGCCCTGGCGGGGGTGCGGCGGGGTCGGGAGGGGGTGCGCCTGCGGCGGGCCTTCTCCCCGCCCCGCCCCTTCCCGTAACCGGGGCTCCGCCCCGGACCCCGCTCCTCAAACGCCGGAGGGGCTGGAGGGGGCCGGGGGGGGCGGGAGTGCCCCGGAGGGACGGAGGCGGGCGGAGAGGCGGAGGCGGGCGGCGGGACGGAGGAGGCCGGAGAGGTGGAGGAGGCCGGCGGGACGGGGGGTTCGGAAAGGTCGGGCGGGTCAGATTTCCGTCAGGCGGCCCGCCGCTACCTCGACGCGGCGCGTCGTACGGACCGCCTCCAGCATCCGGCGGTCGTGCGTGACCAGCAGCAGCGTCCCCGTGTAGGAGTCGAGAGCCGACTCCAGCTGTTCGATCGCGGGCAGGTCCAGGTGGTTCGTGGGCTCGTCCAGCACCAGGAGGTTGACGCCGCGGCCCTGGAGGAGCGCGAGCCCCGCGCGGGTGCGTTCGCCCGGGGAGAGCGTGGTCGCCGGGCGCATCACGTGGTCGGCGCGCAGGCCGAACTTGGCGAGCAGCGTACGGACCTCGGCGGGTTCCGTGTCCGGGACGGCGGCGCAGAACGCCTCCAGGAGCGACTCCGAGCCGTGGAACAGCTTCCGTGCCTGGTCGACCTCGCCGACCACCACACCCGAGCCCAGGCTGGAGTGCCCCGAGTCCAGCGGGAGGCGCCCGAGCAGGGCGGCGAGCAGCGTCGACTTGCCGGCCCCGTTGGCGCCGGTGATGGCGACCCGGTCCGCCCAGTCGATCTGGAGCGAGGCCGGCCCGAAGGCGAAGTCGCCGAGGACGCCCCGGGCCTCGCGCAGGGTGGCGACGACGGAGCCGGAGCGGGGCGCGGAGGCGATCTCCATCCGCAGCTCCCACTCCTTGCGCGGCTCGTCCACGACATCGAGGCGCTCGATCATGCGCTGGGTCTGCCGGGCCTTCGCGGCCTGCTTCTCGCTCGACTCGCTGCGGAACTTGCGGGCCATCTTGTCCGAGTCACCGGCCTTGCGACGGGCGTTCCTGACGCCCTTGTCCATCCAGGAACGCTGCATCAGGGCCCGGCCTTCGAGCGCCGAGCGCTTGTCCGCGTACTCCTCGAACTCCTCACGCGCGTGCCTTCGGGCCCGGTCGCGTTCCTCCAGGTAGGCCGCGTAGCCACCGCCGTACAGGTTGATCTGCTGCTGAGCGAGGTCGAGTTCCAGAACCTTGGTGACCGTGCGCATCAGGAACTCGCGGTCGTGGCTGATGACGACCGTGCCGGCGCGCAGCCCGGAGACGTACCGCTCCAGCCGTTCCAGACCGTCCAGGTCGAGGTCGTTGGTGGGCTCGTCGAGCAGGAAGACGTCGTAGCGTGACAGCAGGAGCGAGGCGAGTCCGGCGCGGGCGGCCTGGCCGCCGGAGAGCGCCGTCATCGGCAGGTCGAGCCCCACGGTGAGACCGAGGTCGGCCGCGACCTCCTCGGCCCGCTCATCCAGGTCGGCGCCACCGAGTGCGAGCCAGCGCTCCAGCGACTCGGAGTACGCGTCGTCGGCGCCGGGTGCCCCGTCCACGAGGGCCTGCGTGGCGGTGTCCATCGTCGCCTGGGCGTCGGCGACACCCGTACGGCGCGCCAGGAACGCGCGCACGGTCTCGTCGGGGCGGCGCTCCGGCTCCTGCGGCAGGTGACCGACCGTGGCGGTGGGCGGGGAGAGCCGCAGCTCGCCCTCCTCCGGCTGGTCGAGCCCTGCGAGGAGCCGGAGCAGCGACGATTTACCGGCGCCGTTGACTCCGACGAGACCGATCACGTCACCGGGAGCGACCACGAGGTCGAGCTCGGCGAAGAGAGTGCGGTCGCCGTGTCCGGCGGCGAGGTCCTTGGCGACGAGAGTGGCAGTCATCAGGGTGCCGATCCTAATCGGCCGCCGGACCGCCCCGGGCGGTCAGGCCCGCCGGTGGCTCGCGGGGACGGCCGGCGGAGCCCTCAGCCGTGCACCACGGGAGCGGTCAGCACGCTTCCCGTCGTACGTGCCACGAGGAGCACGCGAGGAAGGAACTCCGTTAGCGTCCGGCCATGAGCGGAGACCGAACGAGCGGGAACGGCGGGGCGGCAGTGTCGGATGTGATCGTGGTGGGCGGTGGGGTCAGTGGCCTCACCACGGCGATGGTGCTCGCGGAACGCGGTGACCGGGTGCGGGTCTGGTCCGCGGCCCCGGCGGCGGCCACGACGTCGGCGGTCGCGGGCGGTCTGTGGTGGCCCTACCGGATCGAGCCGCAGGACCGGGTGAGCGACTGGTCGCTGGCCTCGCTCCGGTGGTACGAGGAGCTGGCCGCCCGTCCGCGGGAGACCGGCGTACGGCTCGTCAAGGGGGTGCACCGGGGCGAGCGGCTCGCCGGGCTCGGGCCGTGGGCGGGGCAGCTGAAGGGTGCGGTGGAGACCGCCGAAGGGCTGCGGTGCCGGCTGCCACTGATCGACATGCCGGTCCATCTGGCGTGGCTGGAGGAGCGGGTCAGAGCGGCCGGCGGCTCGGTGGAGCGGCGCGGCGTCTCGTCGTTCGACGAGCCGGCCGCGGAGGCGGCGACGGTGGTCAACTGCACGGGGATCGGCGCCCGGGAGCTGGTCCCGGACGCCGGGATGCGGCCGGTGCGCGGTCAGTTGGTGCTGGTGGAGAATCCGGGCATCGAGGAGTGGTTCACCGAGGCGGATCCGGCGTCGAGCGAGACGACGTACTTCTTCCCGCAGCCGGGCCGGCTGGTGCTCGGTGGCACGGCGGGCACCGATGACTGGAGCACGGTGCCCGACCCCCGTACGGCGCGGGAGATCGTGGCCCGGTGCGCCCGGGTCCGCCCGGAGATAGCGCGGGCGCGGGTCCTCGGGCACCGGGTGGGGCTGCGGCCGGCCCGGGACGCGGGGGTGCGGATCGAGGCCGGGCCGCTGCCCGGCGGCGGGCGCCTGGTGCACAACTACGGGCACGGAGGTGCGGGTGTGACGGTGGCCCTCGGGTGCGCGCGGGCGGCGGCCCAACTGGTGGGCTGAGCCGCCGCCTACCGGGCGCGGCCCGGTTCGGTCGCGTCGCGGTGCGCCGGGCAGGACCCGGTTCCATCGCGTCGCCGTGCACCGTGCCCGACGCGGTTCAGTCGCCTGCGGCCGTCGAACCCCCGGGCCTGTCGTGGTGCTCGGTGGTGATCTGGCTGCCGCCGGGGCCGATCCGGATCTCGAAGTCTCCGTCGTACTTGGCGTGCCCCTCGATGACCGCGGACTCGACGGCTTCCACGCCGAACTCGCGGCGCACGATCAGCGGGTCCTCGCGCAGGTCCCGCATCAGTGCCACGCACATGCCGATCATCACGATGGTGAAGGGCGCCGCCACCAGAATGGTCAGGTTCTGCAGACCCTCCAGCGCGTTGCCCTTGCCGTTGCCGATGAGCAGCATGATCGCCGCCACGGCGCCGGTGACGACGCCCCAGAAGATCACGACCCACTTGGCCGGTTCGAGGATGCCCTTCTGGGAGAGGGTGCCCATCACGATGGAGGCGGCGTCCGCGCCCGAGACGAAGAAGATGCCGACCAGAACCATCACCAGGACACTCATCACCGTGGCGATCGGGAACTGGTCCAGTACGCCGAAGAGCTGAGCCTCCGGGGTGTCCGCCCCGCTCAGCCTGCCGGCCTCCTGAAGCTTGATCGCGGTTCCGCCGAAGACCGCGAACCAGACCAGGCTCACGGTGCTGGGCACGAGGATGACGCCTCCGATGAACTGGCGGATGGTCCGGCCCCGGCTGATCCGGGCGATGAACATGCCGACGAAGGGCGTCCAGGAGATCCACCAGGCCCAGTAGAAGACCGTCCAGCTGCCCAGCCACTCGGCCACCTCGCCCTCGCCGGTCGCCTCGGTGCGTCCGATGAGCTGGGGAAGATCACCGAGGTAGGCGCCGAGCGAGGTCGGCAGCAGATCCAGCACGATGATCGTCGGACCCGCGATGAACACGAAGACGGCGAGGATCAGGGCGAGCACCATGTTGATGTTGGACAGCCATTGGATGCCCTTCTCCACACCGGAGATCGCGGAGGCGACGAAGGCGACGGTCAGCACGGCGATGATCAGGACCAGCAAGCCGGTGCCCGTCTTCTCCTGCCAGTTCAGCTCCTGGAATCCGCTGCCGATCTGGAGGGCGCCCAGGCCCAGCGAGGCGGCCGAGCCGAAGAGCGTGGCGAAGATGGCGAGGATGTCGATCAGGCGGCCGAAGCCGCCGTGGGCGTGGCGGGCACCGATGAGCGGTTCGAAGACCGCGCTGATCGTCTGGCGCCTGCGACGCCGGAAGGTGCTGTACGCGATGGCCAGCCCGACCACCGCGTAGATCGCCCAGGGATGGAGCGTCCAGTGGAAGAGGGTGGTGGCCATCGCCGTCTGCATCGCTTCGGCGGCGTCGGCGGGGTGGGTGCCGGGCGGCGGGTCGGTGAAGTGCGCCAGCGGCTCGCTGACCCCGTAGAACATCAGGCCGATGCCCATGCCGGCGCTGAACATCATCGCGACCCAGGACACCGTCCTGAACTCCGGCTTCTCGCCCTCCTGGCCGAGGGTGATGTTGCCGTACCTGCTGATGGCGAGCCAGAGGGCGAAGACCACGAATCCGCTGGCCGCCAGCATGAAGGCCCAGCCACCGTTGTGGAGGAGGCCGTCGAGCAGCGTGTCGGACACGTCCTCCAGGGAGTCGGTGGCGGTGGCTCCCCAGACCACGAAGGCGAGGGTGAGGGCCGCGGTGACTCCGAACACCACCCGGTCGGTCGTGGGGCGCCGGCCCTGGGCCGGATCGCCGGGCAGATCCGCCGTCACCGACAGGTCCCCCCTGCCGCCCGTTCTCTGATCGTCCTGCGACACGAATGGCACCTTTCACGGAAGCTGAAATTTCGCTCTCCGTAGGCAGTACCACACACGGTGTACATCTCCCGGTATCAACAAGCGGTATCGGCTTGACCGTTTGTGAGGTGATATGTCGCCCTCCGGTCCAGGAGGAGCGGAATCAGCCTCCGGGCGGGCTGCCGCAGGGTCACATACCTGCCGTCGCCGTCGGGCCGGGACGTGACGCCGTGCAGGGCCAGTTCATCCTGCACGTCGGCGTAGCGGTCGGCCGTCAGCCGGTAGCCGCAGGGCGGGTCGGCGAGGATCTCACCGGGCTCCGCCGCCTCGTTGTCCGCTCCCCCGAGGAACACCGGCCCCCGGTCGGCGAGCCCTGCCGCGCGCGATCGTGCGGTGGCGGCGCGGATACGGTCGCGTTCTCCGTCGGCGTAGGCGAAGAGCGCGGTGAGTGCGACGCGTTGGGAATGGACACGACGGCGCTGCCCCGCGGCGGGATCGGCCCGTTCGGCGTCGGAGAGCGCGTCCGCACGGGATTCGACCAGCAGGCCGACCGCGTGCTTGAGGGCCGTCGTGTTGCGCAGGATGCGTTCCTGTCCGTCACCTGCGGTCTGTCTGAGCGGACCGCCGGTCAGCGGGTCGGTCCAGACCCCGTACCGGCCGCTGCTGAATCCCGCGTCCAGCAGGGCCGGACGCACATGGCGTTCGACCAGACGCTCGGATGCGTCGTGCACCCGTTCGTCGGCGTTGAGGTTGCGGGGCCAGAGGGCGTAGAGGTCCTTGTCGTAGTACGGCGGGGTGGCGCTGTACTCGTGGAGGTCCTCGACGACTTCGGGGGTACGGTCCCTGATGACGGCGGCCAGGGCGCGGGCCTCGGCGGTCCGCAGGGCGATGTGGTCGCGGTTGACGTCCAGTCCGTCGGCGTTGCCACGGGTGCCGGCGGCCAGGCCGTCGGGGTTGGCGGTGGGCAGGACGAGGATCTCGGTACGGGAGAGGAAGGCGCGGGTCACCGGGTCCGTGGCGTAGGCGAGGTCGCGGATCGTCGTCAGGCAGGCCTCGCGGCCGGCCGGTTCGTCGCCGTGCTGGCTGCAGACCAGCAGCACGGTGAGGGTGGCCCGGCGGCCGCCGCCGATCCGGACGAGGCGCAGGGGCCGTCCCTCCCCGGTCGTGCCGATCCGCTCCACGCTCACCCGGTCGCTGTGGCGGTCGGCGGCGGCGAGCAGCGAGCGTTCCTCGTCGGAGCTGGTCCACCGGGCACCGGCGGCCGACTCGAAGCCGGTACGGGGCGGGGTGTGCGCCGCCTCGGAGGGCGCGGTGACCAGGGCGACGGCGAGTGCGGCGGCGACGGCCGTCAGGGTGAGGTCACGGACGCGGGCGCGGCCGGAGGGCCTGCGGGGGCGGTTCGGCCCGGGTCGGGTCATCGGTCCGTTCGCCGGGCCGCGCGCCGTACACGTATCGGCATGCGCGGAAGGTACCCCCTGCGGTGCCCCGCGCGACAGACCTGCGCGGGGTTCGGCCCGCGGCCGGTTCACGGGAGGCGTCGCGCGACCGTGTACGCGACGCCTCTCCCGCGGGATGGCAGACTGCCCGGATGATCGATGACCTTCCCGCCGGCCTGGTGGCCCGGCACCTTGCCGAGGACGACCACCTCCGCGTACTCGCCGTACTGGACTCGTGGTGGGGCGGGCTCAAGGGGGAAGCGGGGTCGGCGGAACGCGCGTTGCTGCTGCCCCGGCTGTACTTCCAGCACTTCACGAGCACCGGTTTCCTGGTCGAAGGCGACGGTGGCGAGGTGGCCGCGTTCCTGGTCGGCTTCCTGTCGCAGACCGAACCCGAGACCGCCTACGTGCACTTCGTCGGCGTCGACCCGGCCCTGCACGGACAAGGTGTGGGCCGCGCCCTCTACAGGGCCTTCTTCACGCTCGCCCGGTCCCACGGGCGCCGTTGCGTGCGGTGCATCACCAGCCCGGAGAACACCGCGTCGCAGGCGTTCCACACCCGGCTCGGCTTCACGGTCTCCGCGGTGAAGCCGGACTACGACGGCCCCGGACTCGACCGGGTGGCGTTCACCATCGACCTTTCCGCCGACCCGGTGGCCACGCCCCGGCCGGTCTAAGGTGACGAGGTTCGCGCTCACCGCCGTTCCCTGCCTCTTCCCGCGCCTCCCAGGAGCGTCCCTTGCCCGGTCCGACCCCCGGTCCCCCTCACGACGCGCGCCCCACGCTGGAGGGGGTGGCGGCCCGCGCCGGAGTCTCCCGGGCGACCGCCTCACGGGTGGTGAACGGCGGTGCGGGGGTGCGGCAGCCGCTGGTGGACCGGGTCCGCAAGGCCGTGGAGGAGCTCGGCTACATTCCGAACCACGCGGCCCGGACCCTGGTGACGCGGCGCAACGGCGCAGTCGCCGTGATCATCGACGAACCCGAGGCCCGGATCTTCTCCGACCCCTTCTTCTCCCAGCACATCCGCGGCATCAGCCGTGAACTTGGCGTGCACGATGCCCAGTTGGTGCTGCTTCTGGTGGAGGGCAGCGGCGATTTCGAGCGGGTCACCCGTTACCTGGCCGGCGGCCATGTCGACGGGGTGCTCGCCTTCTCGCTGCACACCGATGACGAACTGCCCTCGGTCATCCGCCGGTTCCGGGTACCCACCGTCTACGGCGGCCGCCCGGGACGGCCGGGCGCGGCATCCGAGCTCGCGGTCCCCTATGTGGACTGCGACAACCGCGGTGGTGCCCGTGAGGCCGTACGCCACCTGGTCTCGCTCGGCCGCCGGACCATCGCGCACATCGCGGGCCCGCGCGACCAGACGTCGGCGCTCGACCGGATCGACGGCTACGCCGACGTACTGCCCGGCGGCGACCCCGCCCTCGTCGCGGACGGCGACTTCACCACCGAGGGCGGAGCGCGGGCGATGGCCCAGCTGCTGGAGCGGCGGCCCGGACTGGACGCCGTCTTCGCCGCCAACGACCTGATGGCCTCCGGCGCACTGAGAGTGCTGCGCGAGCACGGTCGCCGGGTGCCGCAGGACGTGGCCCTGGTGGGGTTCGACGATCTGGAGTCGGTGGCCGAGGCCACCGATCCCCCGCTGACGACGGTCCGTCAGGATGTGGAAGGAATGGGCCGGTTGATGGTCCGGCTTCTCATGGAGCGGCTCAACGACGGGCACACCGACGCCGATTCGATGATCATCCCGACCCAGCTGATCCGCCGCGCCTCCGCGTGACCGCGCCGGCGCATGTCTGCGCCGCCCGGTGGCCGATGAGCGGGCCGAGGGCGGTCAGCAGCCGCCGCGCCGCATCGCGTCCCGGTGGGCCGCCCGTGCCCGCCGCGCCCGCGGCAGATACCGCAGCCTCTCCGGCAGCACCGGCACGACCACCCGCACCACGGCGCAGAACCGCCGCAGCCTGCGCTCCTGGACCTCCGACCACTCCAGGCCGATCGCCTCGCGGGCGTCCGGCGGCATGAGCCCGACGGTGAGGAAGCCGCGGAACCGGGCCAGCGGCGGAAGCAGCACCGGCCACAGGGCCTTCAACAGCAGCCGGAGAGCCAACGGTCCCCGGTCCGGGGGCGGCACCGGGGCGCCGGTGCCGACGAGCTCCTCGACGACGGCGGTCCGCTCGATCTCGTCGGCGAGCATGCCGCGGTAGTAGGGCCAGAACTCCTCGATCGTCCGCGGCATGTCCCGGTCGTGGATGCCGAGCACGCGGCCCACCTGGAGCCACTCCCGGTACAGGGCCCGTTCCTGGTCCCGGCCGAGCGGCCTCAGGAGGTACCGCGCCCCGTGCCGGTACACGGGGAACCCGGTCGCGTGCACCCATGCGTAGTTCGCCGGCGACAGGGCGTGGTACGGGCGGCCGCGGGTGTCGGTGCCCTGGATCGTGCGGTGCAGCCGGCGCAGCCTGCGCCCCTCCTCCGCGGCCTCCTCTCCCCCGTACACCCAGAGCTGGAGCGAGGTCAGCGAACGCTCCCCGCGACCCCACGGGTCCGTACGGAACACGGAGTGCTCGTCGACGCCCGCGCCGACCGCGGGGTGGGCGACCTGGAGGGTGAGGGCCGCCGGCAGCATCAGCAGGGCCCGGATGTCACCGGACAGGCTCCACAGCACGCCCCCGGGCGGGGGCGGTACCGGATCCGCGCCCCTGGCGCTCCCGCTGCTCATGTGGTGCTCCCGACGGTCGGCGGGCGCGCGGTCCGGCGCCCGGCGCCCTGCGTGATCCAGTATGCGAGCGTGTCCGGATCCCTGCGCACCGGCCCCTCGGAACACCCGCCGTCGGCCGTGTTGACGGGGCCGGTGAAACAAGTCAATAGTATTTGTAACTTTGACTCCCCCGACCAGACGGGCCATCACATTTTTTAAGAGTCAGGGGTGTTGGCCCTCACGACAGCGACAGCACAAGGCAGCGGTCCCCGCGGGGAGTCGGTACCCGGACAGGAGAGCGCACCATGGGCCGATACAGCCGCCTGCACGAGATACGCCGGATGGATCCGGCACGCGACTACGCCGAGATCCTTCGGCTGATCTCCCAGTACGAGTTCCCCTGGGACTACCGGCAGGGGGTGAGCGTCGCCTTTCTCCGGGACTACGGCGTCCCCCGGATCTCGGTGCTCCTCGACCGGACCCAGGAGTTCGAACGGGCCGGGCAGAAGCGGTACGACGACACGGTGCTGATCGGGTACGAGATGGCGGCCGACGGCTTCGACTCGGAGCGCGGGCGCGCGGCCGCGCGCCATCTGAACCGGATCCACGGGAAGTACAGCATCCCGAACGAGGACTTCCGTTATGTCCTCGCGACCACCGTCGTGGGGCCGAAGCGCTGGATCGACCGGTTCGGCTGGCGTCCCCTGTGCCCGCAGGAGATCCAGGCGCTGGTGGAGACCGGCCGCAAAATGGCGGCCGTCATGGGAATCGAGGGAGCGCCCGACACGTACGAGGGGTTCGAGGCGCTCCTCGACTCGTACGAGGCGCAGATGTTCGCGTACGACCCGGCGAACCGGCGGGTCGCCAACGCCACCTTCCGCGTCATGGCGAGCTGGTATCCGCGCCCGTTACGGCCCCTGGTGGCGAGGTTCTCGCTCGCGCTGCTCGACGAGCCGCTGCTGAGGGCGCTGGGCTTCCGGCCGCAGCCGAGGTGGGCACGGACCTCGGCGTCGGCGGCCCTGCGCCTGCGCGCCCAGTGCGTACGCCGGCTGCCGGCCCGGCCGCGCCGCCTGCCCTCGCGCCCGCAGCCCCGTTCGTACCCCTTCGGCTGGCGGCTCGACGACCTCGGGCCGCACTGGGCCCGCAACCGCCCCCTGGAGCCGCTGCCCGACGAGGCCGGCGAAACCCCCGACGGATCTAGCCGGCCGCGAGCAGCGGCACCAGATAGCGGCGGGCGAACTCCCGCACCTGAGTGTCGTCGTCGAGCTGGAAACAGCTGACGGGGCTGAGGAGGAAGGAGACGGTGATCCGCACCATCAGTTCGGCCACCGGCGTCGGATCGGCCGCCGGCCGGCCCTCCGCCCGCCGGGCCTCACGCAGCCGGTCGGCCAGGTACGCGCGGATGGCGAGGAAGGCCGGGCCGCTCTCCAGGGTCAGGAACGGCAGCATGGTCTCGGGCTCCAGCCGCAGCAGACCGCCGACGAGCGGATGCTCGCGGATGTGGCGCAGCACCGCGGTGAAGCCCTCGACGAGCCGGTCCTCCGTGGTCGGCAGCGCGGCCACCGCGTCGTCCACCTCCACCAGGAAGCGGCGGTACTCGCGCAGCAGACAGGCGGAGACGAGGCTGTCCTTGTTGCCGATCCTCCGGTACACGGTGACCCGTGAGACCTTGGCGCGCTTGGCGACGTCGTCGACGGTGGAGCGGCGCAGCCCGAAGGTCATGAACTGCTCGCGTGCGGCGTCCAGGATCTGCTCGTTCAGCGCGTCGGAGGGCGGAGTCGCGCTGAGCGCCACGGCCAGCCGTGTCCCGTCGGTGCTCCGTGCCGTCATGGGCCCTCCCCGTTCCGCGGCTTCCACCCCACCATAGATACGGAGTGATCCTCCCGTAGCCCCGTAGCCCTGTGACCACGTGTGCGCGGCGGTGGTGTCCAGCCCGACGACGCACCCGCCGTCACCGAGGGCGGGGCCGGCCCTGGACCGGAGGAGAAGGAGACACGGACAGACGGGAGACCGCGTCCTCGTCCGGTCCGGATGAACGGCCTCAGCCGAAGTCGTACACCGTCACCGGTATGCCCCGTCCGGCCAGCCGTTTCTCGACCAGGGGCTCGATCCGGGACCATTTCCCGCCCGCCAGCCCGCAGCCGATCCGCGGCATGTGCACCGAGGCCCCCAGCTCGGCCGCCCGGTCCGCCACCGCCCCCAGCGCGCTGTCGATCGCCTCGTAACGCACCGGGACCCCGCCGCTTCCCGTGCGCATCCCTCGCTGGCCCACGGCGTTCGCCACCCAGACGTACGGGCTCACCTGCACGAACTGCACGGCGCCGAGGCCGAAGTCGTTGCCCGCGCGCTCCCTGTGCCATCGGCGGTACGCCGCTTCGGGTTCCGGCCAGCGGCGCGAGAGGGCCAGGACGAACCCCTTCCCCCATCCGCCGAGGTCGTTGCAGACATGGACGATCAGCTTGACGCCCTTGCCGTGGGGAGAGGTCGCGTCGCCGCGTACGTAAGTGATCTCGGGCATGGGACCAGGCTAGGCGGGCCCACTGACATCCAGGCTCTTTCACATCATTGGTGAGACAGCAATACTGTTGCACCGGAGGGCGCACGCACCCGGCAGCCCATCCGCAGGCGGACACGAGGAGCAGACATGGCGACCGAGGGCGAGGAGCCGAAGCTCACCGTCGACGAGCTGGCGGCGCGCGCCGGGGTGACCGTGCGCACGGTGCGCTTCTACAGCACCCGGGGGCTGCTGCCGCCCCCGGTCATCGGGCCGCGCCGGGTCGGGCACTACGGGCACGAGCACCTCTCCCGGCTGGCCCTCATCGAGGAGCTCCAGCACCAGGGCATGACGCTCGCCGCGATCGAACGTTATCTGGAGCAGTTGCCGCCCGACCTGAGCGCCCACGATCTGGCCATCCACCGGGCCCTGGTGGCGTCGTGGGCGCCCGACTCGGCGGAGGACGCGACCCGTGCGGAGCTGGAACGCCGCTCGGGGCGGCCGCTGACGCAGGAGGACATCGACCGGCTGGCCGCGATGGGAGTGCTGGAGCGGTCCGGAGCGGACGACGGTGTGTACCGGGTGGACCCGGGGCTGCTGCGGCTCGGTGTGGAGCTCCTCGACGTGCCGATCGCGCACGAGACGATCCTCGCCGCCCGTACGGTCCTGCTGGAACACACCCGGTCGGTCGCGCACGAGCTCAGCCGGCTCTTCCGGGACGAGGTGTGGGGTCCGTACCGGGAGCGGGAGTCGGATCCGGAGCACCTCAAAGCGATGAAGTCGCTGTCCGCGCACATGCAGCCGCTGGTGCTGCAGGCGCTCGTGACCGCGTTCCAGCGCTCGCTCAAGGAGGAGCTGCGGGCCGCCTTCGCGGCCGAGTAGCGGCCTGACGGGCCGCACCGGTGGGTGCGGCCCGTCGTGGCCTCGGCAGTCGTGGCCTCGGCAGTCGTGGCTTCGGCAGTCGTGGCTTCGGCAGTCGTGGCGTCGTCAGTCGCGGAAGGTCTCGCCCTTCTCCGCCTTCTCCACGAGCAGCGCGGGCGGCAGGAACCGGTCACCGTACCGTTCGGCGAGTTCGCGGCTGCGGGCCACGAAGCCGGGCAGGCCACCCTCGTAGCCGTTGATGTACTGGAGCACCCCGCCGGTCCACGCCGGGAAGCCGATGCCCATGATGGAGCCGATGTTGGCGTCGGCGACGGTGATCAGGACGTTCTCCTCCAGGCAGCGGACACTGTCCAGGGCCTCGGAGAAGAGCATCCGCTCCTGCATGTCGGTGAAGGAGATGCCCGTGTCCGCCTTGGTGCCGAAGTGCTCGCGCAGCCCGGGCCAGAGGCGGGTGCGCTTGCCGCTCTCGTCGTACTCGTAGAAGCCCGCGCCGCCGCTGCGGCCGGGGCGGCCGAACTCGTCGACCATCCGGTCGATGACCGCGTCCGCGGGGTGGCCGGCCCAGCTGCCGCCCGCCTCCTCGACGGCCTTGCGGGTCTCGTTGCGGATCTTGCGGGGCAGGGTGAGCGTCAGCTCGTCCATCAGGGAGAGCACCTTGGCCGGGTAGCCCGCCTGGGCGGCCGCCTGCTCGACGGAGGCCGGCTCGACACCCTCGCCGACCATGGCGACGCCCTCGTTGATGAACTGCCCGATGACGCGCGAGGTGAAGAAGCCGCGCGAGTCGTTGACGACGATCGGCGTCTTCTTGATCCGGCGGACCAGGTCGAAGGCGCGGGCCAGTGCCTCGTCGCCGGTCTTCTCGCCCTTGATGATCTCGACGAGCGGCATCTTGTCGACGGGCGAGAAGAAGTGCAGCCCGATGAAGTCGGCGGAGCGCGAGACCCCTTCGGCCAGCACCGTGATGGGCAGCGTGGAGGTGTTGGAGCAGAGGAGGGCGTCCGGCTCGATGACGTCCTGGATCTCCTGGAAGACCTTGTGCTTGAGCCCCGTGTCCTCGAACACGGCCTCGATGACGGCGTCGCAGCCGGCGAGGTCGGCCGGGTCACCGGTCGGGGTGATGCGGGCGAGCAGCTCGTCGCGCTTCGCCTCGGTCGTGCGGCCCCGGGACAGCGCCTTGTCGAGCAGCTTCTCGCTGTACGCCTTGCCCTTGGCGGCGGCCTCCGTGGAGACGTCCTTGAGGACGACGTCGATGCCGGCCCGGGCGCAGGAGTACGCGATGCCCGCACCCATCATCCCGGCGCCGAGGACCGCGACCTTGCGGACCTGGCGCTCCTCGATGCCCTTGGGGCGGCTGGCGCCGGAGTTGACGGCCTGGAGGTCGAAGAAGAACGCCTGGATCATGTTCTTCGAGACCTGGCCGGTGACCAGCTCGGTGAAGTAGCGGGCCTCGATGGTGAGCGCCGTCTCGAAGTCGACCTGCGAGCCCTCGACGGCCGCGGCCAGGATGTTGCGCGGCGCGGGCATGGGCGCACCGGCGAGCTGCTTCCTCAGGTTGGACGGGAAGGCAGGCAGGTTCGCGGCGAACTTGGGGTTCGACGGGGTGCCGCCGGGGATCCGGTAGCCCTTGACGTCCCAGGGCTGCTGGGACTCGGGGTTGGCGTCGATGAAGGCGCGGGCCTTCTCCAGCATCTCCTCGCGGGTGGCGGCAACCTCGTGGACCAGGCCGTTCTCCAGGGCGCGCCGCGGGGTGTACTGGGTGCCCTGGAGCAGCACCTTGAGCAGCGCGTCGGCAATGCCCATGAGGCGTACGGTGCGGGTGACGCCGCCGCCTGCGGGCAGCAGGCCGAGGGTGACCTCGGGCAGGCCGATGCGGGAGCCGGGGGCGTCGAGGGCGATGCGGTGGTGGGAGGCGAGGGCGATCTCGTAACCGCCGCCGAGGGCAGCGCCGTTGATGGCGGCGACGACGGGCTTGCCGAGGGTCTCGATGCGGCGCAGCGACCTCTTGATCGCGGTGCCGGCGTCGAACGCGGCCTGCGCGTTCTCGGGGCCGATCCTGATCATGTCCTTGAGGTCTCCGCCCGCGAAGAAGGTCTTCTTGGCGGAGGCGTAGATAATGCCCCGGATCGAGTCCTTCTCGGCCTCGGCCCGGTCGGCGACGGCCTCGATGGAGTCCCGGAAGGCCTGGTTCATCGTGTTGGCGGACTGGTTGGGGTCGTCGAGTACGAGGGTGACGACGCCGGTCTCGTCCTGTTCCCAGCGGATGGTCGTGCTCTCGGTCATGTGTCTGTCTTCTCCGTAGGAAGGGGGACGGTCAGAGACGCTCGATGACGGTGGCGATGCCCATACCGCCGCCCACGCACAGGGTGGCGAGGCCGTAGCGCTTGTCGCGCCGCTCCAGTTCGTCGATCAGGGTGCCGAGGATCATCGCGCCGGTGGCGCCGAGCGGGTGACCGAGTGCGATGGCGCCGCCGTTGACGTTGATCTTGTCGAGCGGGAGCCCCATGTCGCGGGCGAAGCGCAGGACGACGCCGGCGAAGGCCTCGTTGATCTCGACGAGGTCGATGTCGTCGATGGTCAGTCCGGCCTTCGCGAGCGCCTTGCGGGTGGCGGGCGCGGGCCCGGTGAGCATGATGGTGGGCTCGGAGCCGGAGACGGCGGCGGAGACGATCCGGGCACGCGGGGTGAGGCCGTAGCGCTCACCGATCTCCTTCGAGCCGATCGCGACGAGGGCGGCGCCGTCGACGATGCCGGAGGAGTTGCCCGCGTGGTGGACGTGGTCGATCTTCTCCACCCAGTGGTACTTCTGCAGCGCCACCGCGTCGAACCCGCCCATCTCGCCGATCGCCGCGAACGACGGCTTGAGCGCGGCGAGGGAGTCGGCGGTGGTGCCGGGGCGCATGTGCTCGTCGTGGTCGAGGACGACGAGACCGTTGCGGTCCTTGACGGGGACGACGGAACGCGCGAAGCGGTTGTCCTTCCACGCCTCGGCGGCGCGCTCCTGCGACAGGGCGGCGAACTCGTCGACGTCCCGGCGCGAGAAGCCCTCGATGGTGGCGATGAGGTCGGCGCCGATGCCCTGCGGTGCGAAACCGGTCTCGTAGTTGGTCATCGGGTCCATCGCCCAGGCACCGCCGTCGGAGCCCATCGGGACGCGGGACATCGACTCGACGCCGCCCGCGAGGATGAGGTCCTCCCAGCCCGAACGGACCTTGGCGGCAGCCAGGTTGACGGCCTCCAGGCCCGAGGCGCAGAAGCGGTTCTCCTGGACTCCGGCGACGGTGTCGGGCAGGCCGGCCGCGATGGCGGCGATGCGCGCGATGTCGGAGCCCTGGTCGCCGAGCGGGCTGACCACGCCGAGGACGATGTCGTCGATCGCCGCCGGGTCCAGGCCCGGGAAGCGGTCGCGGAGTTCGTGGATCAGGCCGACGACGAGGTCGATCGGCTTGGTGCCGTGCAGGGCCCCGTTGGCCTTGCCGCGGCCGCGCGGGGTGCGGATCGCGTCGTAGACGAATGCTTCGGTACTCAAGACAGCTGCCTTTCGAAGGTGGTTGCGCAACAGGGGTGACGGGGGCCCGGTCAGGCGAGCAGCGAGCGGCCGATGATCTCCTTCATGATCTCGGTCGTGCCGCCGTAGATGGTCTGGATCCGGCCGTCGGTGAAGGCCCTGGCTACCGGGAACTCCGCCATGTAGCCGTATCCGCCGTGGAGTTGGAGGCACCGGTCGGCGACACGCTTCTGCAGTTCGGTCGCCCACCACTTCGCCATGGAGGCGTGTACGGCGTCGAGTTTCCCGTCCGAGTGGTCGACGATGCACCGGTCGAGGAAGGCGCGGGTGACGGCGCACTCGGTGGCCATCTCGGCGATCTCGAAGCGGATGTGCTGGAGCTTGGAGAGCGGCCGGCCGAAGGCCTCGCGCTCCTTGACGTAGGTGGTGGTGATCTCCAGGAGGTGCTCGGCGGCGGCGATCCCGGCGACGGCTATGCCCATCCGTTCCTGGGCCAGGTTGGTCATCAGGTGGATGAAGGCGCCGTCGAGTTCGCCGAGGAGGTTCTCCTTGGGGACGCGCACGTCGTGGAAGAACAGTTCGGCGGTGTCCTGGGACTTCTGGCCGATCTTGTCGAGGTTGCGGCCGCGCTCGAAGCCCTCGGCGCCGCGCTCGACGACGATCAGCGAGAGGCCCTTCGCGCCGCCGTCCGGGGTGGTTTTCGCGACGACGACCACCAGGTCGGCGAGGATGCCGTTGGAGATGAACGTCTTGGAGCCGTTGAGCAGCCAGTGGTCGCCCTTGTCCTCGGCGGTGGTGCGGATGCCCTGGAGGTCGGAGCCTGCGCCGGGTTCGGTCATCGCGATGGCGGTGATGATCTCGCCGCCGCAGAAGCCGGGCAGCCAGCGCCGCTTCTGTTCCTCGGTCGCCAGACCGGTGAGGTAGGGGCCGATGATGTCGTTGTGCAGCCCGAGCGCGAGTCCGGGGGTGCCGGCCCGGGTGAACTCCTCGGCGAGGACGGCGCTGTAGCGGAAGTCGGTGTTCCCGCCGCCCCCGTACTCCTCGGGTACGGCGAGGCCGAGCAGCCCCTGCCGTCCGGCGGCGCGCCAGGCCTCGCGCGAGACGATGCCGTCCTTCTCCCACTGTTCGTAGTGCGGAAGCACCTCCTTCGACAGGAAGGTGCGGACCGTCTCGCGGAACGCGTCGTGCTCCTCGGTGAAGATCTGCCGCTGCATCAGTCGGTCGTGTCCTTCCGGGTGTTCCGCAGGGCCGGTACGCCCCAGTCGGCGGCGACGGCTTCGGTGTCCGCGCCGGGCCGCGCCGGTCCGCTGTGCACCGAGGAGGGCGTGGCCGAGAACCGGGGGGCGGGCGCGGGCTGGATGAGTCCGCCGTGTTCGACGAAGGTGGAGCGGGCGGCCAGGTGCGGGTGGTGGGGTGCTTCACGCAGGGAGAGGACCGGGGCCACGCAGGCGTCCGAGCCCTCGAAGACCTCGGTCCACTCGGCACGGGTCCGGGTGCGGAACCGGGCGGCGACGACATGGCGCAGCTCGTCCCAGCGGGCGAGGTCGCCCCGGTCGGGGGCCGTCTCCGCGATGCCGAGGAGTTCGGTGAACTCGGCGTAGAACCGCTTCTCGAGCGGGCCGACGGCCATGTACGCGCCGTCGGCGGTCTCGTACGAGCCGTAGAACGGGCAGCCGCCGTCCAGCAGGTTGGAGCCGCGCCGGTCCTGCCAGCCGCCGGCCTGCAGCATGCCCTGGATCATCATGGTGAGGTGCGCGGTGCCGTCGACGATCGCCGCGTCGACGACCTGTCCACAGCCGCCGGGCGTTCGGGCGTGCTGGAGGGCGGCGAGGACGCCGACGACGAGGTAGAGCGAACCGCCCGCGTAGTCGCCGAGGAGGTTGGCGGGGACGACGGGCGGCTCCTCCGGCTCGCCGATCATGGAGAGGGCGCCGGTGACCGCGATGTAGGCGATGTCGTGCCCGGCCCGTTCGGCGAGCGGGCCCTCCTGGCCCCAGCCGGTCATCCGTCCGTAGACGAGCTGGGGATTACGGGCCAGGCAGGTGTCCGGGCCCACGCCCAGGCGTTCGGCCACTCCGGGCCGGTACCCCTCGATCAGCACGTCGGCACGCTCGGCCAGGTCCAGGACGGTGTCCGGACCGGCCGGGTCCTTGAGGTCGACGAGGACGGAGCGCTTGTTGCGGTTGGTGAGGTCGTGGGCCGGGTCGATGCCGAGACCGGCCCCGCCGGGCCGGTCGACACGCACCACGTCGGCGCCGAGATCGGCCAGGAGCATCGCGGCGAACGGGCCTGGCCCGATGCCCGCCAGCTCGACCACGCGCACCCCGGCCAGCGGGCCGCGCGGACCGTGCGAGCCGTTCCCTGTCGTTGCCATCGAGCTCCCAGCGGTATGACACAACTGATGTAACATCGATGATGCTAAGAACGCACCGCGCTCCGCACAACCCCTTGGAGCGAGCAAGCGCTTAGTTTCTCTCCCCGGGATCCTCTCGCACGAAGCCTCCCCTCCCGCACAGCGCCACGTACGGCTCCGCTACCCTCTGCCTGCTACATCGGCGCCGGCCCCTGCGGAGGCACTCGTGAACAGGCAGAACGGGGCATCACGCCCCTATGACGTGATCCTCTTCGGCGCCACCGGTTTCGTGGGTGAGCTCACGGCCGGATATCTGGCGGCCCACGCCCCGGACGGCTGCCGCTGGGCCCTGGCCGGCCGCAACCGCGCCAGACTCGAGCAGCTGCGCAACCGGCTCACCGCACTGCATCCGCACTGCGCGGACCTCCCGCTGCTGCACGCCGACGCCGACGACGCGGACGCTCTGCGCGAACTGGCCGAGTCCACCCATGTGGTGGCCACGACCGTCGGCCCGTACGTCTGGTACGGGGAGAAGCTGGTCGCGGCCTGCGCGGAGGCGGGAACGGACTACACGGATCTCGCGGGCGAACCGGAGTTCGCCGACCGGATGTATCTGGAGCACGACGCCCGGGCCCGCGAGACCGGGGCCCGGATCGTGCACGCCTGCGGTTTCGACTCCGTACCGCACGATCTGGGCGCGTACTTCACGGTCCTGCAACTGCCCGAGGACGTCCCGCTCCGCATCGACGGGTTCGTCCGCTCCAACGCCGTCTTCTCGGGCGGTACGTTCGCCTCCGCGCTCACCGCGATGGGCCGCGGCCCGCAGATGCTGAGCGCCGCGAGGGAGCGCCGGCTGCACGAGCCCCGGCTGGTCGCCCGCCGCGCCGCCGCCCCGCTCGGCGGGCCGCGCTTCAGCTCGGAGACCGGCACCTGGGCGCTTCCGCTGCCGACCCTCGACGCGCAGATCGTCAGGCGCTCGGCCCGCGCGCTCCCCCGCTACGGCCCCGACTTCCGCTACCGGCACTACGCCTCGGTCAAGCATCTGCCGGTGGCCCTGGGCGGCACGGCGGCCCTGGGCGCCCTGCTCGGCGCGGCGCAGCTGCCGGCCCTACGGAACTGGCTGATGGACCGCTACGAGCCGGGGTCGGGCCCGGACGAGGAGCGCCGCCGCCGGAGCTGGTTCACCGTCCGGTTCGTCGGCGAGGGCGGGGGCCGCCGGGTCTTCACCGAGGTGTCGGGCGGCGATCCGGGTTACGACGAGACGGCGAAGATGCTGGCGGAGTCGGCGCTGTGCCTGGCGCTGGACGAGCTCCCGCCGGCCTCGGGCCAGGTCACCACGGCGGTCGCCATGGGAGACGCCCTGCTGGAGCGGCTGCGCGGGGCGGGTCTGCGCTTCCGGGTGGCGGCCGTGCGCTGACGCGTCACCGGGCGGACAGGGCTCAGAGGATCCAGGAGGCCAGGGTGTAGAGCATCGCCCCGGCCCAGACGAAGCCGACCGCACCCCCGATCAGCATGCCCACCGCCACACGGCGCTGAGCAGGGTGAAGGGGTGCGGTTCGAGCGGTTGAGCGAGATGCGTTCATGCGTCCAGACTGCCGACCATGATCGCCGGGCGCTATCCGTACAGATACTCAGACGCCCGGACCCCCTGTTCGCGCCGGCCCTCAGCCGGTGGCTTCCCGGAGCGCCCGCCGGCACAGCGCGTCGGCCCTGCGGGTCGTCTCCGGCTGACGGAAGCCGCGGGCCAACAGCAGCGTGTGCGCGCAGGCGTTGTCCAGGCCGGTACGGTGCCCGACCGAGACGTACACCGGTTTCGTGCCGTCCTGGGTGCGCAACGCCTGCCCCACCACCTCGTCCCCGTCCAGCAGCGGCGACCGGTCGCCGCGGTGGGGGCCGGGCTGTTCGTACGAGAAGGTGAACGGGTTCTTCGCGACGCCGATGACCGGGAGCCCGGTGAGCACGCCCAGATGGCTGGCGAGGCCGAAGCGTCGGGGGTGCGCCTGTCCGTAGCCGTCGCAGACGACGAGCCCCGGGTCGACGGACAGGGACTCGAGCGCGGCCAGCACGGTGGGGATCTCGCGGAAGGCGAGGAGTCCCGGGATGTACGGGAAGGTGACCTGCCCGGTGGCGGTGGCCTCCGCCACCACCTCCAGCGTGGCCGCGTCCAGGACGACGGCCGCCGCCACGACGACATCGCGCTCGTCGTCGTAGGCGACGTCCACGCCCGTCACCGTGCCGCTGCCCGGCGGCGGCCCGGGCTCGTCGAGCACCACCCGGGTACGCAGGGTGTCCTGGAGGGCGCGCGCCTCGGCCTCGTCGGCGGGTATCCGAAGTGTCGTCATGGTGCCGGACAGTTTAGGCAGGCCGCTCCCGTAGCCTCTGGATCATGTTCGTTCTCGATCTGTCGTACACCGCCCCACTGGACCGCGTCGATGCGGTGATGGAGGATCACGTCGCCTGGCTCGACGTCCAGTACGCGGCCGGGGTGTTCATCGCCTCCGGCCGCAAGAACCCCCGCGAGGGCGGGGTGATTCTCGCGGTCGGCGGCGACCGGGCCGCGATCGAACGGCTCGTGGCGTCCGACCCCTTCGTCGTGCACGGCGTCTGTGCGTACCGGATCACGGAGTTCATCGCGACGAAGACGTCGGACGCGCTCGCTCCCTACCGTCAGCAGGTGTAGGGGCCTCTCAGCGGACGAACGCGCGTGCGGCCCGCCCCTTCTCACCGGCCGCCCAGCAGCTGCCGTCCGTGGTGCAGTCGACCGTGTCGTACGACCCGGTGTCGACCGGGCGCCAGGTGCGGCCGCCGTCCGTGGTGAGGTCGGTGCCGGCCGGGCCGACCGCGAGTGCGGCCGAGCGGCTGTGCGGCAGCCAGGCGACGCCGGAGCGGTAGGCGGCGGGCGGCGTACGGGACGGCTGCCAGCCGCGGCCGCCGTCGGCGGTGACCGCCGAGGCGCGGGGCGACGCCTGGTCGGCGCGGTAGTCACCGCCGACCGCGATGCCATGGGTGCGGTCCCGGAACGCGAGGCCGAAGACGCCGCGTGCCGGGTCGCCGGCCGGGATCGGCGACGCTGTCGCGGTCCAGGTCAGTCCGCGGTCGCCCGAGTGCAGGATCCGGGCGGTGGCCGCCCCGCCGGTCGCCAGCCAGACGTCCTTGGGACCGGCGCTGACCAGGCACTGTCCACTGGCTGCGAACCCCGCCTCACCGGTCTGCGCCTGCGGCATGCCGGCGCTGGGCAGCACGTTCCAGCTGCGGCCCCCGTCGGCGGTGGACAGGATGCGGAACCGCCCGTCCACGGGGTCGCTCATGGCGAGGCCGTGGCGGCTGTCGAAGAAGGTCAGGCAGTCGTAGAACGCGCGTGCGTCGGTGTTGCGGAACGACTCGGTCCAGGTGACCCCGCCGTCCTTTGTACGCAGCACCCGGGAAGCCTCTCCCTCGCCGATGGCCAGGGCCACTGCCCGCCGGGCGTCGAAGGCCTCGATGTCGCGGAACTCCAGTGCCTCGTCGGCCGCACCGGGCGGTGAGACGTCGCGCCAGTGTGCGCCGCCATCGGTGGTGCGCAGCACGGTGCCCTGCGAGCCCGCGAGCCACGCCGTACGGCTGCTGACGGCGGCGAGGCCTCGGAAGCGGGCGTCGGTGCCCGTATCGGTGGGCGTCCAGGCCGGACCGTGCCGTTCGCCGGGTGCCGCCTGGGCCGCGGGTGCGGCCAGCGCGGCGGCCAGCGCGGCCCCGCACAGTCCCAGTGACATCAGTCGTCGCGTCTTCCCCATGGGCTTCATGGCGCTGGAAGCTAATCCACGGACCGGGCGCCGTCCAGGGTGCATCGCCGGGAAACGGGCACCTGTGCATGCGGCGGTGTGCGGTGACGTAACTCACCCCGTGCTCCGATGCACGGATCGACCGGTTCCGTCGTCTGTACAGGAGCGTCGCGAGAGGGAGCAGGTCTTGTCCACCGTAATCGAACAGTCCGTACAGGCCCGCATGGTCGCATCCGCACCCCGGATGGAAACGCTTCCCGCAGTACTGAGCTACGACCGCACGGACCCCTTCGCCGTACGCATGGCGTTCCCCGCACCGGCGACGCTGGAGGGAACCGAGGTGTCCTGGGAGTTCTCCCGGGAGCTGCTGGCGGCCGGGATGGAAGCGTCGGCGGGGGTCGGGGACGTACGCGTCAGGCCCTTCGGGTACGACCGCACCGTGCTGGAGTTCCACGCCGCCGAGGGCATCGCCATGGTGCACGTGCGCACGGCGGAGCTGCGCCGTTTCCTGCGGCGCGCCCAGGAACTCGTCCCTGCCGGGGAGGAGCACCGTTTCCTGGACCTGGACCGGAGTCTGGCGCACCTGCTCGGCGGTTCCTGCTGACCCCGTCGCGTCGGGGCCGGGCCCGGTAATTCGCTTGCCCCGTCCCGGGGACCGCCGTACCTTCGTTGATGTCCTTGTTGTCGCCGATAGGAGTAGGACGTTGCTCGTCTGAGGTCTTGAGACACCGTGTCGCACGCCGTGTCATGTCCGCACATGTCCGCGTGCCCGAGTGTGACCTCAGCTCTCCGAGCCGTCCTCCGCGACCAGGGCCTTTCCTTTTCTCGTCTTCCGGAATCACTTCCGTGGAAAGCCAGTGACCGGTGTCTCGCCCCGTTGCCCCTGTCCTTCCTCGCAACCGGGAGTTCCTTGTGTCCACCCCCCTCACCCACATCACCTGCTCGTCGCTCTCCTTCGCCTGGCCCGACGGCAGTCCGGTGCTCGATGACTTCCACCTCACCGTGGGCCCCGGCCGTACCGGGCTCATCGGGCTCAACGGCTCGGGCAAGTCGACCCTGTTGCGGCTGATCGCCGGTGAACTCACCCCCGTCGAAGGCCACATCAGGGCGGCGGGCGAGGTCGGTTACCTGCCGCAGAACCTGGTCCTGGACACCGCGCTGCGCGTCGACGCCGCCCTGGGCATCGACGGGACCCGTGCGGCGCTGCACGCCATCGAGGCGGGCGATGTCACCGAGGAGCGGTTCGCCGCCGTCGGTGACGACTGGGACGTGGAGGAGCGCGCGCTCGCCACGCTCGACCAGCTCGGCCTCGGCCACATCGGGCTCGACCGCACGATCGGTGAGATGTCGGGCGGCGAATGCGTGCTGCTGCGCCTGGCGGCGCTGCTGCTGGCCCGGCCGGACGTACTGCTGCTGGACGAACCGACGAACAACCTCGATCTGTACGCACGCGGCCGCCTCTACGCGGCGGTCGACGCGTGGAACGGCGTCCTCGTCGTCGTCAGCCACGACCGGGAGCTTCTGGAGCGCGTCGACCAGATCGCCGATCTGCGGGAGGGCTCGGTCACCTGGTACGGCGGGAACCTCTCGGCGTACGAGGAGGCGCTCGCCGTGGAGCAGGAGGCAGCCGAGCGCATGGTGCGGGTCGCCGAGGCCGATGTGCACCGGCAGAAGCGCGAACTCGCCGAGGCCCAGGTCAAACTGGCGCGGCGCAAGCGCTACGGACAGAAGATGCAGGAGAGCAAGCGGGAACCGAAGATCGTCATGGGTGCGCGCAAGCGCTCGGCCCAGGAGTCGGCGGGCAAGCACCGCATCATGCACACGGAGAAGCTGGCCGAGGCGAAGGAGCGCCTCGACGACGCTGTCGAAGCGGTGCGGGACGATGCCGAGATCAGGGTCGAACTGCCGCACACCAAGGTCCATCCGGGCCAGGGCGTGCTGCTGCTGAGCGATCTGGAGCTCGCCTACGGGGCACGGGTGCAGGGCTCGTTCGAGGTACGCGGCCCGGAGCGCATCGCGCTCGTGGGACGTAACGGAGCGGGCAAGACCACGCTGCTGCGGACACTGGCCGGTGACCTGGCACCGGTGTCCGGTGAGGCGTCGGTGCACCTGCCGATGCGCTTCCTGCCCCAGCGGCTGGATGTGCTGGACGACGACTTGAGCGTGGTGGAGAACGTGGCGCGGTTCGCACCGGATGCCACGGACAACCGGATCAGGGCGCGACTGGCCCATTTTCTGTTCAGGGGCGCCCGGGCGGACCGGGCCGCCGGGACACTGTCGGGCGGCGAGCGGTTCCGTGCCGCTCTGGCCTCACTGCTGCTGGCCGAACCGGCGCCTCAGCTGTTGATGCTGGACGAGCCGACGAACAACCTGGACATGGCGAGTGTGCGCCGGCTGACAGTGGCACTCGACGCGTACGAGGGTGCGTTGATCGTGGCGAGCCACGATGTGCCGTTCCTCGAATCGCTCGGGATCACGCGCTGGCTGCTGCTCGACGGCGGGATCCGGGACACCACGGCCGAGGCGGTGCGCGCCGGACTGTGAGGTGCGGGGCGGGGGTGGGAGGTTCGCGCGGGTGGCAGGGCTAGCGGTGGAGTAACGCCCAGGTCTTGGAGCCGCCGGAGGCCGTCAGCGCGGGGGCCAGCCCCCAGTCCCCGCCGTGTTCGTCCACCGCGGCGGCCAGCAGCCACATGCTGGCGCTGCGGTGTTCCCGGCACTCCTCGGACTTCTCGGGCGACGCATGGACCGGGTGCTGGTCGTAGAGGGTGATCCGCAGCGCGTCGAACTGCCAGTGGACCCGCAGGAGCATCTCCCGGTCCGGCGTGAAGCGATAGGCGGCTGCGACGAGTTCCGAGGTGGCGAGGACCGCCGTCTCGGCGAGTTCGGCAAGACCGTGCCGGCTGAGCAGTTCATCCACGGCGCGGCGGGCGAGGCCCGCGCAGAAGGCGCCGCCCGGCAGGGCGAACGAGTAGCTGAGGTTGTTCGCCGCCGGTGGTTGTGGTCCGGCGGGTGCGAGGGCCGGGAGACAACGCAGTGCGCCCTTCATCAAGTGCTGCTCACATTTCTGATACGTGTGGTGACGATCACACACAGGGGCGCGGTCGCCCCGTGTGAGACTTGCGCTACCGACCGTAGCGCACGCCTGGAGCACAGTGCTACTACTTGTGTGGTTCCGGTCATTTCGCCGCCCACCCCGGAAGGACACACACCGTGCCGCCCAGGACCACTCCGACCGCACGACAACAACGCCTCGGGTACGAACTGCGCAAGCTGCGCGAGCAGTCGGGGATGACGGCACAGCAGGCCGCGGCGCTTCTGGGCGTCGACCGCACCCGTATCCCCAACATCGAGTCCGGCCGGTTCGGCATCAGCGCCGAGCGGGTCCGCACCCTGGCCTTCAACTACGGCTGCCCGGACACGGGCCTCGTGGACCTGCTGGCGGAGATGGCGACGGAGCGGGCCAGGGGCTGGTGGGAGGAGCATCGCGGCCTCCTGCTGCCGAGCCTGCTGGACATCGCCGAACTCGAGTTCCACGCAGTGGAGCTGAACACCGCCACGACCACCCACATCCCCGGCCTGCTGCAGACCGAGGAACACGCGCGCGCGGTCTTCGACACCGCCGACCCCCGGCTGCCCGGCCCGGACCTGATGGCCCGGCTCTCCCTGCGGCTGCGCCGCCAGGAAGTGCTCGAACGGGACCGGCCGCCGCTGTACGAGGCGGTGGTCCACGAGGCCGCGCTGCGGATGCAGTTCGGCGGCCCCAAGGTCACCCGGGCACAACTGGAACACATTCTCGACCAGTCCGAGCGCAGCCGGATCACCGTCCGGGCCATCCCCTTCGCCGCAGGCGGTTTCCCTGGGGCCGGACAGTCGTTCACCTATGTCGGCGCGGCGGTCCCGCAGCTCGATACCGTGCAGCTCGATTCCTCGCACGGTTCGATGCTGCTGGACGCGGATATGCAACTGCGCCGGTACCGGGGCCTGTTGGAGCGCCTGCGTACGCTCGCGCTGCCGGTCGAGGAATCGCGTGACTTCATCCGATGCATAGCCCAGGACCTCTGAGGAGAGAGACCATGAACGACATCTGCTGGGACGAAGCCTTCTGCAGCGAGGGCGCGAACTGCTTCCGATTCGGACTCGACGACCAGGGCCGCGCCTACATCGGCTCCACGACGGACCAGGCCAGCTACGTGAGCGACTCCGTGGAAGCGCTGCAGGCACTGATCTTCGCGGTGAAGGCGGGTGCGGCTGACCACCTGCTCTGATCCGGCCCGCCCCGACCGCGCCCCCTCACGCGCTGCGCTCCGAGTACGCCGACTGTTCAGAGCTCATCGCCACGGGGGCACGGCCCGGCCGATCATTCGATTTCCTCCCGGCCTCACACCCTGCCCGCACACCTCCCTGACCCTCCGTATACACGCTTGACCTGCACTTATGACACTGAGTGAACGACTGTCGCCCGGACGGGCTTGGCGGGGGCCTTACTGCCGCTTTAACCTACGGTCTCGTAACCTACGAAGCCGTAGGCAATTCTCCCGTCCCCAGGAGCCCCCGTGACGATCACCTCTCCCCACCTCGGCAGTTCGCAGGCGTGGACCGACGCCCAACTGCTGTACGCGCTGGAAGAGGTGGTGGAGAAGGAACTCAACCGCCATCTCAAGGTCGCCAAGGACTGGATGCCGCACGAGTACGTACCGTTCTCCGACGGCCGGAACTTCCCCGGCATCTTCGAGGACGGCCAGGCCTGGGAGGCCGAGCAGTCCAAGGTCACCGACATCGGCAAGATCGCCCTGGTCGTGAACCTGCTGACCGAGGACAACCTCCCCAGCTACCACCACGAGATCGCCTCGCTCTTCGGCCGTGACGGCGCCTGGGGCACCTGGGTGCACCGCTGGACGGCCGAGGAGGGCCGCCACGGCATCGTGATGCGCGACTACCTGCTCACGTCGCGCGCCGTGGACCCGGACAAGCTGGAGCAGTTCCGGATGGCGCACATGGCGGAGGGCTTCGAGTCCGACAACCGCCACTCGATGCTGCACTCCGTCGCCTACGTGGCGTTCCAGGAGCTGGCGACCCGGGTCTCGCACCGCAACACCGGGCATCAGTCGGGCGACCCCGTCTGCGACCGCATGCTGGCGCGGATCGCGACCGACGAGAACCTGCACATGGTCTTCTACCGCAACCTCCTCGGCGCGGCCTTCGAGCTCGCCCCGGACCTGACCATGCAGTCCGTGCGCGATGTCGTCGTGAACTTCCGGATGCCCGGCCACGGCATGCCCGGATTCGAGCGGGCCGCCGCGCAGATGGCGATCGGCGAGATCTACAACATGCGGATCCACCACGACGACGTGATCCAGCCGGTGCTGCGCTACCTGAAGGTGCTGGACATCGACGGTCTGGGCCCGGAGGGCCTCCAGGCGCAGGAGGAACTCGGTCTGTACATGAACGGCCTGGACAGCGAGGCGTCGAAGTTCGACGAGAAGCTCGCCGCGCGCAAGGCTCGCATGGCGGCCCGCGCCCAGGCCTGACGGCCGGTCCAGCTGTCCCCCCGCACGGGGGCGGACCTCCTCGGTCCGCCCCCGTGCGGGGGTGAGCCCTCCCCCGGGCTGCGCGGACCGTACTCTGTGCCGGTGAAACCTGTGACCCGTGTTGTTCTGTTCGGTGCGCCGATAGTCATCGTCGTCTCCCTGCTCTTCAACAGCGGCGGCGACGCGGAGCTGCCCACGAGCTCGCCCACCGCGAAGGCGTCGGTCACCGCGTCCGCACCGGCCGACCCGTTCGCCGCGGCGGACGACGAGGAACGGCGCGCACTCAACGCACGCGTCGCCGCGATGCCCCCGGGGCTGGCCGAGCCGAAGATGCGCGAGATCGCCTGGCAGCTGCTGGCCAGCGCGGAGGGATCGACCCTGGACTGGCGCAGCCAGTACGCCACGATCGAGGACACCGGCGACGGCACCGGCTACAACGCCGGAATCGTCGGCTTCTGCTCCAGTACGCACGACATGCTCACGTTCGTCGAGGCATTCACCGCGGACCACCCGGACAGTCCCCTGGCACCGTTCGTCCCGGCGCTGCGCGAGGTCGACGGCACCGCTTCGCACGAGGGGCTGGACCCCGGTTTCACGGCCGCGTGGAAGAAGTCGGCCGAGGACCCCGCCTTCCGCACCGCCCAGGACCTGGTCCGGCTGAAGCAGTACTTCGAACCGGCCGTCCATCTGGCGAAACTGGACGGGCTCGGCACCCTGGGTCAGTACATCTACTTCGACGCCATGGTGCTCCAGGGGCCCGGATCCGAGGCGGACTCCTTCTACGGCATCCGGAAGGCAACCGCGGAAGAGGCGGACACGGTCGCGGAGGGCGGCGACGAGACGGCCTATCTGGACGCCTTCCTCGAAGCGGCACGGACCGTGATGAAGTCGAAGAAGAACCAGCAGGACACCTCGCGCCTCGACACCGCCCAGCGGGTGTTCCTGGAGGACGGGAACCTGGCACTCGAACCGCCGCTGACCTGGAAGATGTACGGCGAGACCTTCCGTATCCCGTCCTGATCCGGCGTCCGGCTCCCCTCGGGCGCGGTTATGCCCGCGCGTCCTGTCTGATCAGCTCCGACGCCATCTGCGCGAGGGCGGCCGTCGGAGGGCCGATGCGCGGAAGGCCGGAGTGCCCCACGGTGAGGAAGCGTTCACGCCTGGTCGCGCTCGACTCTGCGGAGCCGGTCGCGCTCCTTCTCGGAGAGACCGCCCCACACGCCGAAGCGCTCGTCGTTGTCGAGTGCGTACTCCAGGCAGGCCAGACGTCCCTCGCAGGCGTTGCAGAGCTGCTTTGCCTCACGGGTGGAGCTGCCGGGGGCGGGGAAGAAGAACTCGGGCCCCGTCTGTGCGCACAGCGCTGTCTCCTGCCAGGCGAGAGCGGGGTCGGTCGCGGTGTTGATCAGCATGGGCACACAGTGCCCTGCCGCGATAAACGACTGATCAACGATCCATCAATCGCCGGCGACGCATCGGCCGCCGGGGCGAACCGGTCGCGGCGCACCGGTCACTGGACGCTCCTGATCACGGCGAACGCGGCGCCGTACGGATCCTCGACGTCGGCGAAGGTGCCCACGCCCTCCATATCCGTCGGTTCCAGCGTCAGCTTGCCGCCCAGCTGCTCGACCGCCGCAGCGGCGGCGTCGCAGTCCTCGACCTCGATGTACGGCAGCCAGTGCGGCCCGGCGGCTGCCCTGACGGGCACGGCGTCCAGCGGGACGAGTCCGCCGAACGAGGTCTCCTCACCGCCACCCGCCGTCCTGATGACGGTGTACGCCCCGCCACCGCCGGGATAGGGCGTCTGGATGGTGTCCCAGCCGAAGACGGCGTCGTAGAACGCCGCGGCGGCCGGCACGTCCGGGGTGTAGAGCTCGGCCCAGCAGAGGCTGCCCCGCTCGTTCACGACGCCGAGGCCCGGGTTCTGCTTCGGCTGCCAGACGCCGAAGTACGCCCCGGCCCGGTCGGTGAACCCGCCCATCCGGCCGTACTCCAGGACGTCCATCGGCTCGAACGGCACCGCCCCGCCGGCGTCGCGCACGGACTGTGCGGTGGCCGCGACGTCCGCCGACCGGAAGTACACCGACCAGGACGGCTTCGCCTGCTCCTCGGTGACCGTCATCGCGCCGCCGACCGTCTTCCCGTCCAGCAGGAACATCCCGTAACCACCGGTCTCGGGGCCTCCGGCTTCGAAGTCCCAGCCGAGGAGAGGGGTGTAGAAGGCCTTGGCCCCCTCGAGATCCGGTGTACCGAGATCCATCCAGTTCGGGGATCCGTCAACAAAACGGGTGGTGAGCATCGTGCGCTCCTTCGGTGGTCCCGTTCTCGCACAGCAGGAAATCCTGACTGTCCGAGTCTTGCACCGGGCACCGACAACCGCAGTGCCGGCGTTGCCGCGGGCCCGCCGACCGAGCGGGTTTCAGGTCAGGCCGGCGATCCAGGCGTCGACGGTGGTGACATCGGCCTGGCGCGGGAAGACCTTCTCCGTCAGGACCCGGTGGACCTCGGGGTCGGCGTCGGCGCAGCCGTCGGCCAGGACGGTGAGCCGGAAGTCGAGGTCGGCGGCCTGGCGGAGGGTGGACAGGACGACACCGCTGGTGGCGAGGCCCGTCAGGACCAGGCGGTCCACGGCACCGCCGCGCAGTACGAGGTCCAGATCGCTTCCGGCGAAGGCGCTCACGCGCTTCTTGGTGACGACGCACTCGCCGGGCAGGGGCGCGACGTCGGGGTGGATGGCGGCCCCGGGGTCGCTGTCGGTGAACGCTCCGTCGGGCAGGGCGGCGAAGAGCGGGCTGGACTTGGTCTCCGGGTGGCCGGCGCGGAAGCCGACGACGACGAACACCACGGGGACGCCCGCCGCCCGGGCCGCGGCGACGGCGCGGGCGAGGCGGGGCGTGTAGTCGGGGTCGAGGTCGGCGATCCGGCCGGTGATGGAGTTCTGGACGTCCATCACGAGCAGGGCGGAGTGGGTCATCGTTCGTCCTTGGCATCGAGGGGCGGGTCGGTTCGGGGGTCGGCGGAGGTCTCGTCGGCACCGATGCGGCGCAGCGAGCGGTCGGCGACGGTCACCGCGAGGAACAGCACGCTCACGGCGAGCATGAAGGCGGCGAGGTGGTGCAGGCCACCGGTGTCCGCGCGTTCTCCGAAGAAGCTGCCACTGGCGGCGGAGGCGATGATGGCGCCCAGATAGCCGAAGGTGCGCAGCAGCCCGGCGGAGGAGCCCATGCGTTCGCCGTCGGCCTGGTGGAAGACGGCGTTCTGCAGGGCGAGGTTGTTCAGTCCCTGTGGGACTCCGAGGACGATCACGACCATCAGGAGCATCCACACGGGGCTGTGGGCGTTCAGGAGGAACAGCAGGGCGCAGGCGATGATCTGGCCGGTGGCGCCGGCCAGGAGCTTGCCGCGGACCGCCTGGCGTCGCCCGGTGAGGGTGGAGACGACGATCGCGGTGGCGAACAGCGGGAGCTGGACCAGCCCGGCCTGGGAGGGCGACAGTCCGCGTCCCTGCTCCGTCCACTGGGTGTAGCCGTAGAGGAAGGCGTAGGTGACGACGTAGCAGAGCAGTGTCCTGGTGTACGTGGCGAGGAGCGGCAGGTTGCCGCCCAGGACGCGTACGTCGATGAAGGGCGGCCGTGCGCGCAGCTCGCGCCAGGTGAAGCCGGCCGCCGCGGCGGCGGTCAGGACCAGCAGGTACCAGTCGCCGCCGCCGGGGTTCATGAGGAACAGCAGGAGACAGACGAGCGCCGCGGCGAACAGGCCCATGCCGGGCAGGTCCAGATCGCCCACGGGGTGGCGGCCGTCCTCCCGGCGGGGGGCAGGGGTCGCCGGGATGCGGCGGGCGCCGAGGTAGAGGCCGGCTGCCGCGAGGGGGATGTTGACGGCCAGCGTCGCACGCCAGCCGCCGACGCCGATCAGCAGACCGCCGATGCCGGGACCGATGACGGCGATGGTCTGGGTGGTGACGGCGAGGGCGGTGAGCACCCCGGCGGGGCTCTTGTGGCCGGTGCGCTTCGACTCGCTGCGGATGAGGTACATCGCCGCCGGATAGCCGGCGCAGGTGCCGAAGCCCAGGAGGACGCGGGCGGCGACGAGCACGCCGAGGCTCGGGGCGAGCATGCCGACGACTCCGGCTATGCCGGTCAGCGCCGTCCCGGCCAGGAACAGCCGGCGAGGCCCGAAGAGGTCGATCAGCCGTCCCACGACCGGCTGTCCGATGGAGGTGGCCAGGTAGAGGGAGGAGATGAGCCACGCCGTTTCGGACGGCGGGGCGCCGAAGGCCGCGCCGATCGGCACCAGCGAGACCGAGATGATGGAGGAGTTGACGGGGTTGAGCACCGCCCCGAGCATCATCGGGGCCAGCAGGCGCCGGTCGAAGCCGGCCGCGGCTCCGCCGGGACGCGGCCGGCGCAGCCCGGAGACCAGGCTTCCGGTCACGAGCGGACGACCCTTTCCAGCAGGGCCGCCGCCTCGATCAGGAGGCGGCGCTCCTCCTCCGTGCACCCGTCTTCCAGGGCGCGGGTGAGCCAGCCCTCCCCGGCCCGCCGTCGGTCCTCGAGGAAGACGTGGCCGCTGTCGGTCACGAAGACCAGTTGGCGGCGGCCGTCCTCGGGGTCGGGGCGGCGGTCCACGAGGCCGCGTTCCACCAGGACGCCGACGGTGGCGGCGACCGACTGGTGCCGGACGCGTTCGGCGGCCGCGAGGTCCGTGACCGACGCCTCGCCGTCCTTGTCGAGCCGGCTGAGGACCGACGTCTGGGACGGGGTGAGGTCACCGGGATCGTAGGTCTCACGCATGCGGCGCCTCAGCCGGCTGTAGACCACACGGACGTCGTGGGCCGCGCGGACAGCGGATTCGGACACGCCGTCGGGAGTGCTGGTCACCTCATTCATATGCACAGGCTAACGTGCGCAGTCCAGGCTGCGCAATTATGGCTGTGCAAGTCCGGGTACGCATTCCTGGCTGCGCGATGCGTCGGCGGGCGCCGGTCTGCGCGTGATCGTCAGCGGGTGACCCCCAGGGCCGGCAGTACCGTCTCCGCGACCCGGTACGCCTCCTCCAGCAGCGGGTTTCCGGAGAGGATGAAGGTGTCGACGCCCAGGTCCTCGAACTCCTTGAGCCGCTCGACGACCTGAGCCGTCGATCCCACCACCGCGGTGCCCGGCCCCGGCCGGAACAGGCTCATGCCCGGCCACATGTTGGGGTGGACCTCCAGCTCACGGGCGCGCGCGGGCACCTTCCCGCCGTGCTGGCGGAACTGCCGCTGCCAGCCGACGCCGTCCTCGCCCACCCGGTCACCGAGCTGACGGGCGTACGTGGCGTCGCTGGTGACGTCGAGGAGCCGGTCGGCCGCGGCCCAGGCCTCCTCCTCCGTATCCCGGACGATCAGGTGCAGCCGCAGGCCGATCCGGAGGGTACGGCCGTACGCGGCGGCCCTCGCCCGGACCTTCTCCAGCTTCTCCTTCAGCAGGTGCGGCGGCTCTCCCCAGGTCAGGAAGACGTCCACGTGTTCGGCGGCCATTTCGATGCCGGGGTCGGACGAGCCGCCGAACCAGAGCGGGATGTGCCCGTCCTGGACCGGCCGCAACTCGCGGAAGGATGCGCCGGCGTTCCTCAGGTCGTAGAAGCGGCCCTTGTGGTCGAAGACCTCACCGGCCGTCAGCCGCTTCACGATCGACCAGTACTCCGCGCTCAGCTCGTACCGTTCGTCGTGCTCCACGTGCAGTCCGTACTCCCGCAGCGACTGCGTCGAACCGTTGACCACGTTGAAGCGGAGCCGGCCGCCGAAGAGCGTGTCGAAGCTCAGCGCCATCTTGGCGAGCAGCGTCGGCGGGATGAGCCCGGGGTGAACGGCGAGCAGGGGCTTGAAGCGGGTGCTGGTCGAGGCGGCCAGTGCGCTGCCGAGCGGCCAGACGTCGTACAGGTCGGTGGCGAGCAGCGCACCGCTGTAGCCGAGCCGCTCGACCGTCCCGGCCAGTTGGGTCAGATACCCGAGGTCCACGGGGCGCCGGCCCTCGGGCTCCCAGGGGTAGGCGCCTTCGCGCGGAATGATGTACCAGAGGACTTCGGTCGCCATGTCGTCATACCGCCTTGTCGGTGGTGGCACGGACACGGGCGTGGGCGACGGTGACCGGCCGGTCGATGAATCCGGTCCGGTGGAAGATGTCGGCGGCCTCCTGCTGCTCGGCGATGAACGCGTCGGAGACGGGCTCGATCGTCCAGGGCAGCGAGGCGAGGGCGGTCTCCCAGTCGTCGGCCGAGCCACCGAGGTCGGCGGCGGCGATCTCGGCCGCCTGCCGGGGGTGGGCTGCGGCCCACTCGTCCGCGCGCCGCAGCGCCCGGGTCAGGGCCTCGACGACGTCGGGCCGGGATTCGGCGAGGTCGCGCCGGGTGAAGAACACGGAACGGTCGCTGATGACGTCGCCGGTACGGACCAGGGTCCGCAGTCCGCCGGTGCGCCGGGCGGCCGCCAGCTCGGCGCCCTGGGCGACCCAGGCGGCGATCGCGCCGGTGCGCAGCAGTTCTTCGCTGTCGGCGGTGCTGCGGACGGCCGTGACGTCCTCGGCATAGGACAGCCCGGCGTCGTCGAGCGCCTTGGCGATGAGATGGGTCTGCCAGGATCCGATCGCCAGGTGCACGGTCGCGCCCTTGAGGTCGGCGACGCCGTGCACGGGGCTGTCCTCGGGTACGAGGAGCGCGCCGTGTTCGGGGCGTGGCGCGGAGACCGCGGTGTAGACGATGTCGTGCCCGGCGGCCTGGGCGGTGACGGGCGGGGTGGAGCCGGTGCCGCCGAAGTCGATGACGCCCCGGGTCAGGAGTTCGCCGGTGCGCAGGCCGTTGGTGTACGGGTGGAAGACGACGGTCTCGCCCAGCGGGGCCAGTTCCTCCTGGGCGAAGCCCAGCCGGGAGAGGTGGTACAGGTGGTAGAGGGACGGGTTGCTGCTGTGGACACCGATGGTGAGGGTCATTCAGATCACTCCGGCTTCGGCGGGTACGGGGGACGGAAGGGAAGGTGCGGGGGCGTCGACGCCGAGGTCGGCCAGGAGCCGTCGGCGCAGAGCGGCGAACGCGGGGTCGCCCGGGTCGCGCGGCCGGGCGATCTCGACGGGCTCGTCGGTGACGAGGCGGCCGTCGCGCAGGACGGCGACCCGGTCGGCCAGCCGTACGGCCTCCTCGACGTCATGGGTGACCAGCAGGACGGCGGGGCGGTGCCGGCGGCACAGTTCGCCGACGAGATCCTGCATCTTCAGCCGGGTCAGCGCGTCCAGGGCGGCGAACGGCTCGTCGAGCAGCAGGAGTTCGGGCTCCCGGACCAGGGCCCGGGCGAGGGCGACGCGCTGGGCCTCGCCACCGGAGAGGGTGGCCGGCCAGGCCTCGGCATGCCGTTCCAGGCCGACTTCGGCCAGCGCGCGGAGCCCGTCGGCCGAGCGGTTCCGGGGCAGGGCCACCGTCACGTTGGCCAGAACCCTTTTCGACGGGACGAGCCGGGGTTCCTGGAAGACGATGGTGCGGGCCTCGGGGACGAGCACCTCTCCCCCGTCGTCGCCGTCGAGGGCCCCGAGGATGCGCAGCAGCGTCGTCTTCCCGCTACCGCTGGCACCGAGCAGGGCGACGAACTCACCCCGGGCGATGTCGAGTCGAAGACCGTCGAGGACGGCACGGTCGCCGAACGCCCGGCGCAGTCCCCGTACCCGGACGGCCGGTACGGATGTCGGATCGGTGGTCATCGGGTGGCTCCCCGGGAAGTGCGCCACGGCATCAGCACGCGTTCCAGCAGCCGTACGAGAACGTCGGCGGTCAGTCCGAGGAGTCCGTAGACGAGGATGCAGACGGCGAGGATGTCGGTGCGGGCGTAGCTCTGTGCCTGGGACATCAGATAGCCGATGCCGGCGGTCGCGTTGATCTCCTCGGCGGCGATCAGCGCGATGACGCTGAGCGTCATCGACAGGCGCAGTCCGGCGAGCAGGGACGGCAGGGCGCCGGGCAGGACGACTTCGCGCACGAGGGCGAGGCGTCCCATGCCGAAGCTCCGCATGGCCTCGATGAGTTTCGGGTCGGTGTTGCGCACGCCGCTCGATGTGGACACGTACATCGGGAAGGTCGTGGCCACGGCGATGAGGAGGATCTTCGCCGTCTCGTTGATCCCGAACCAGACCATGAACAGCGGCACCAGGGAGAGGAAGGGGATCGTGCGCAGGGTCTGGAGCGAGGAGTCGAGGAGTTCGTCGCCGAGGCGGGTGAATCCGGTCGTGATGCCGAGGACCAGTCCGGCGGCGAGGCCGATGAGGAGCCCGAGGCCGGAGCGGGTGAGGGAGGTCGTGAGGGCGTCGGGGAGCTGGCCGTTGCCCCACAACTCACCGACTGCTCGCAGCACTTCGGCGGGTGATGCCAGGACGTCGGGGGTGAGGACCCCGGTGGCGGAGGCCGTCCACCACAGCACCAGCAGGGCGACCGGGCCAAGGGTGCGCACGGTCAGCGCGTAGCCGCGGCTGCGGTTCCTGCCCGTGCGGGGGCGCGGCCGGACGAGTCCGGTGGGCGCGGCGGCGGTGTCGCTCATGTCAGCTTCCCGACGTCGAGCAGGTGCGCGGCGACATCGACCCGGTCCTTGGTGACCTTCTGGTCGGCGTAGAACGTGGCGACGTCCTCGAAGCGTGCGATGTCCTCGGGCCCGATGGGATCGACGGTGCCGCCCTGCGCGGTGAAGCCGGTCTGGACATCCTCGGCCTTGCCGGTCACGGCGGTCGGGCCGACGTCCGTGAAGACGTTGAGGTACGCGCCCGGGTTCCGCTTCTCCTTGGCGCTGGCCTCGTGGAGGTACTGGTAGAGAGCCTGTACGACCTTCGGGTGCTGCTCGGCGAACTCGGTCCGCACGGCGTTGAGGCTGTAGTTGTCGGAGCTGATCGCGGCGCCGTCGGCGACGAAGTGCGCCTTGCCGCTGCCGATCTCGGCGACCGCGTACGTGGCCCAGACGGCCCAGGCGTCGACCTTGCCGGCGTTGAAGACCGCCGCGGTCTGGTCGGGGCGCAGATAGACCCGGGTGACCTTGTCCGCCGGGATGCCTGCCTTTGCGAGGGCCTTGAGCAGCAGGTACTCGCCGGTGCCGCCCTGGTTGACGGCGACCTTCTTCCCCACGAGGTCGGCCACCGAGCCGATGTCCGACCCGTTCCTGACGAGGATGCCCTCCCCTGCGGCGTCCGGGTCGACGGCGGTGAAGAACTTGAAGCCGGGCCGCTGGGCGAGCGAGGTGATTCCGGAGGTGATGGAGCCCGTGGCGATGTCCAGCTGGTCGGCGTTCATGGCCTGGGCCGCGGGGGCGAACGGGCCGGCACTGCCCGTCCACTGCACCTTGGCGCCCGCCTTGGACAGGGCCTTGTCGAGGCTGCCGTCCCTCTTGCCGAGGGCGAGCACCCCGGAGTTTCCGGGGTCGGGGATGCGGACGGTCACCGTGGCCTTCGAGCCCCCCGCGGCGCTGTCGGCCTCGGACGTGCCGCAGGCGGTGAGGGCGACGAGCGCCGAGACCGTGAGGAGCGCCGGAACGGCGGTGGTGCGCAGTGGTCGGGCGAGATTCATGACGAGGGTTCCTCTGGGATCGGGGGTGCGGAGGTGCGGCGTACCAGGGCGGCGGCGCGGCGCAGCGGTTCGGGGTCGGCCCAGGCCGCCACGTCGACGGGTTCGGGCAGGAAGCCGTGGGCGCGCAGCCCGGCCTCCTGCGCGGCGAGCAGGGCGAGGCGTTCGGCGGACAGGTCGGGGTGGAGGGTCAGGTGGGTGCCGGGCCGGTAGGCGCCGGCGACTCCGTCGGCACCCGCCCCGGTCTCGGCGCCGAGGATGCGCCGGACCTCCCCGGGCTGTCCGGCGGCCCAGTCGGCCGCCCTCAGCAGGACGGCGAGGAAGCGGTCGACGAGGCCGGGGTGTTCGTCCAGGAGCTGCTGGTGGACGGTGATGGGGCGCGGGGTTCCGTTGTTGACGCGGAAGCGGCGGTCGGGCAGTTCGTCGAGCTCGACGGCCACGTCGGCGCCGGCCCGGCGGGCCGCCTCGACGGCCACCGCCCCCTTCACGTACACGGCGTCGACGTCGCCGCGCCGCAGCGCCTCGAGTTCGGCCGCCCACTGGCCCTCGTGCCCGTCGGCGGGTACGTCGACGAACGAGGCGTCGTCCAGGGCGAGTCCGGCGGAGGCGAGCGCTCCCTCGAAGCCGCGCAGGGCCATGGCCCGCCAGAAGTCGATGGCGATGTCGTGCTTCGGCACGGCGAGGCGCAGCCCGCGCAGTGCGGCGGCGCCCCGGATTCCGGAGCCGGGTGCGACCAGGACGGTCTGTCGTTCCTCGATCCAGGTGAGCCCGACCAGCCGGGTGCGCTCGCCCCGCGAACGGGCCCACAGGGCGGGCACGTTGCCGCCCTCCCGGAAGAGGCCGGGCAGGGCGTGGGTGTAGTGGGCGGCGCGGTCGGCGTCCGGGGAGGCGTCCTGGAGGGAGCGCACGGAGATGCCGTCGGCGGCGAACTCGTCGGTGAGCCACTGCCGGTCGGCGGCGATGCCGGTGGCGGTGGGGACGGGACAGCGGGTGAACCAGAGGGTCCGGGGCAGGACGGCAGACGTCATGGAGTCTTCCCGAGGATCGGCGAAGCAGGGGGAGCCCACGGGCACGGCCCGTACGTCCCGGAGCCGGGAGGTACGTACGGCACGACCCGTGACGCGTCGGAGCGACGCGTCAGGCGTGAAGAAGAACGTGTGGGGAGGTCAGCGACAGGCGGCGCTGGAGACGCGGGCCAGATCGATGTGACGCCGCAGCGTGAGAGCGAGCAGGACCGGAGCGGTGCGGTCGGGGTACGCGGATCGGCGGCCGGCCATGGCACTGCTCCCTTCAGCTCGTCGGTGGTGAGGGCTGCAGCCTGCCACGGGGTGTCGCCCGCCCACAACTCGCTTCCCATGATGTGGGATTGGGTATGAACGGCATGTTTCACCAGGCGATTCGGGCCCGGCCCGGCTCCCGCGATGTGGCAAGGTCGGGTCCCGCATCCCACGAGCGGAGAGTGAACCCCATGACCGAGGCCGCAACGGTACGCGCTCCCGGTGGGGCGCAGGCGGTACAGCGCGCCCTGGACGTCCTGCACTGTTTCCACGACAACGGGCCCGATCTGAGCGCCTCCGATCTGGCCCGCCGTCTCACGCTGTCGGTCTCCACCGCCCACCGGCTGGCGCGCACCCTGCTCGGTGCCGGGTTCCTGGAGCAGGACGCCCGGACGTCCCGTTACCGGCTGGGACCCGCCGTGACCGAGCTGGGCCGGCTCTCCTACCACCAGCGCGGTCTGCATCTGGCCGCCCCCGAGCTGGCCGATCTCGCCGAGCGCACGGGCGCCACCGCCGACCTGGCGCTGCGCAGCGGGCCGCACGCGGTGATCGTGGCGGGTGGCTCGGTGACCCCCAAGGTGGGGCTGCGCCGGCCGCTGCACTCCACGGCTCTGGGCAAGGTCCTGCTGGCCTGGGCGAGGCCGGGTGAGGGCGGCCCTTCCTCGCTGCCGCCGCTGCCCGCCTTCACCGACCGGACGATCGTCGAACCGGCGGCCCTGGAGGCGGAGCTGGCCCGGGTGCGTTCCGACACCTATGCCGTCAACGACGGCGAGTCGGCCCACGGGGTACGGACCCTGGCGGTGCCCGTGCTGGACGGCGCCGGGTACGCCCGTTTCGCCCTGGCGGTGCGTGCCACCCCGTCCGTGATCACCGAGGAGCGCGGCGACTGGTTCCTGGCGCAGGCGCGTTCCTGCGCGCGCGCCCTGGAGGTGCTGCTGCTGTCGCCGGCGGAGCGTCGGCCGCCCGCGTCCTGAGCCGTGCGCCGGGCCGGGCTGTCAGTCGCGCATGGGACGATATGAGTCGCTCCGGGCGGAAGCCGGGCGCAGCGGCAAGGCGGCGGGGACAGAAGGTACGACATGACTGAGGCCGGGTCCACGGAGGGCGGGGCGCCGACCGGGCGGGCGGCCCGGGAACTGCTGGCGCGGGCCGACGGGCTGCTGGAAGCGGCGCGCGGCGTCCTGGCGGATCACACCCGCGCGGTCGGTGCCGTGCGCACGGCGCTGGATCCGCTGCTCGACGCCCTCGTCCGCAAGGAGCTGTCGGCCATCCCGGTGTCCCGGCTCAAGGACGTCACCGAGGGCCGGCTGCGCCTCGGCGCGGTCGAGCAGGCCGGGTTCACGACGGTGGAGCAGGTGTACGGGGCCGGCCGGTACGAGCTCCGCCAGATTCCCGGCGTCGGTGCGCAGACGGCCGACCAGACCCTGGCCGCCGCGGGCCAGATCGCGCACGCGGTGCGGGACACGGTCGCCCTGCGGATAGACGTGGACACACCGGACGACGCCACGACGTCCCTGGTCACCGCGTTGTACCGGCTGGTCGAGGCCGGGCCGGACGTACGGCGGGCCGTGGACGGGGCCCGGCGGCTGGCCACCGGCCTGGAGCCGCTGCTGGCCGCTGCCGGCCCGGCCCGGGGGCGGCTGCGGATGGTCTTCACCCGACGGGAGGCCCGGGCGCGCGTACGGGAAGCCGTCGCGTCCGTGCGGGCGGCCGTCGCCGATGCGGTGGAGCGCGGACTTCCTCCGCTCTTCGCCCAGGTGTCGGTGGATCTGCTGCGGGACCCCGGGTCCGACGTCGCGGCCTGGGTCGACTTCGAGCTGCGGTCCGCGGAGTACTACAGCCTGCTGGCGGAGATGTCCGGCACCGGTCCCGACCGGGACGCGGCGGAGGGGTTCCTGCCGTCCGGTATCGCCGACCGGGTCCGCGGGCTGCGGCTGGACGACGCCCGGCTGCGGGTCTCGCTGCGCGGCTACCAGTCGTTCGGCGCGCGCTTCGCGCTCGCGCAGAAGCGGGTGATCCTCGGGGACGAGATGGGGCTCGGCAAGACCGTGCAGGCCATCGCCGCGCTGGCCCATCTCGCGGCGCGCGGGGAGACGCACTTCCTGGTGGTGTGCCCGGCGAGCGTGCTGATCAACTGGACGCGGGAGGTCCGGGCCCGGTCCACACTGCGGCCGCTGCCGGTGCACGGTCCGCAGCGGCAGGAGGCGTTCGCCGAGTGGCGCGAGAGCGGCGGGGTCGCGCTGACCACCTTCGACGCCCTGCACACGCTTCCCCCGGCGGGCGAGAGCGGGGTGCGGCCCGGCATGCTCGTCGTCGACGAGGCACACTACGTGAAGAATCCGGCCACCCGTCGCGCCCGTGCCGTGTCCGGCTGGTCGGAGGGGACCGAGCACGTGCTCTTCCTGACCGGCACGCCCATGGAGAACCGGGTGGAGGAGTTCCGCAGCCTGGTCCGCCATCTCCAGCCCGAACTGGCCCCGTCCGTCAGCACCACGCACGGCGTCGCCGGTTCGCACGCCTTCCGCCGGGCCGTCGCCCCCGCCTATCTGCGCCGCAACCAGCAGGACGTGCTCACCGAACTCCCCGCGCTCGTGCAGGTCGACGAGTGGGAGGAGTTCAGCGAGGCCGATCAGCAGGCGTACCACGAGGCGGTGGCCGCCGGGCACTTCATGCGGATGCGCCGGGCCGCGTACGCGCGCCCCGCTACGTCCGCGAAGCTGAACCGGCTGCGCGAACTCGTCGCGGAAGCCGAGGACAACGCCCTGAAGGTCGTCGTGTTCTCCTACTTCCGCGAGGTGCTGGACACGGTCCGGCAGTCCCTGGGGGACGGCGTGTTCGGCCCGCTGTCCGGAAGCGTGCCGGCCGCGCGGCGCCAGGAGCTGATCGACGGCTTCGCCGCGGCGGACGGCCACGCGGTGCTGCTCAGCCAGATCCAGGCGGGCGGGATCGGGCTGAACATGCAGGCCGCCTCGGTCGTCATCCTCTGCGAGCCCCAGATCAAGCCGACGATGGAGCACCAGGCCGTGGCCCGCGCGCACCGGATGGGCCAGATACGCACGGTCCAGGTGCACCGGCTCCTCGCGACGGACAGCGTCGACCAGCGGATGCTGGACATCCTGGCCCGCAAGGAGCGGTTGTTCGACGCGTACGCACGGCGCAGCGACGTCGCCGAGACGACGCCGGACGCCGTGGATGTGTCGGACGGTTCGCTGGCCCGACGCATCGTCGAGGAGGAACAGCGGCGCCTGGCCGCGGTCGCGGACGCGGCGAGCCCGGAGCCGTCCCGCTCCGACACGGCGGGCCGGACGCGGGGCCTTCCGTTCGGATCCGGCGCGAGCCCGGCCTGATCCGGACGGGCGGCCCAGGCCGCCGGCCGAAGGATCCAGGAACCCACCGCCGGCGGCTCAGCTCCGGCGGCGGCCGGCCGCCGTACTCCGGCCCGGCCGACTGCCGTGAGCGCCTCGTGGTCGCGTGCGGGATCAACCGCCCCGCAGGCGCGGCGCCGTGGCCGGCCACCCGGTGCGACAAGCGCGCCGTTCGCCATGGAGGGACGCACGGTCCGGGTCCGCCCGACCCTCGAATCCGCTTGCGCAGCAACGGGTTTAGGGTGTGGACGGCCCGGCGTGCACGGGGCCGACGGGGCTACGGGGGGGCGGGACGGCAATGGTGGACGAGGCGGGCGCAGCCCGGACGGACAAGACAGGCAGGACCGGCGGTGACAACGGGCCGATCGCCCCGGTGGACCGACGGGTCCTCGCCGTCGCGGGCCTGGTCTTCGCCGTACTGATGGCGTTGTCCACGCGCTACGGATTCCACATCGACGAGCTGTACTTCCTCGACTCCGCCCGGCACCTTCAGGCGAGCTACGTGGACCAGCCCCTGCTGGCCCCACTGCTGGCCCGCGTCTCGCTGTCGCTGTTCGGCGTCTCGGAGGCCGGCCTGCGGCTGTGGCCCGCACTCGCCGCCGCGGGCACGGTGGTCGTGGGCGGGCTGACGGCGCGAGAACTCGGAGGCGCCCGGCGGACCCAGCTCCTCGCCGCGATCGCAACCGCCACCATGCCCGTACTCCTGGGCGGCGCCCACATCGCCAACACCACGTCGTACGAGGTGCTGGCCTGGGCGGCGATCGCGCTCGTGGTCGTACGGATCGGCCGCACCGGGGACACCCGCTGGTGGCTCGTCGCGGGAGCGCTCATCGGCATCGGCGCGGAGTTCAACCACCTCGCGGGCATCTTCGGCATCGTCCTGCTGGCCGCCATCCTGCTCGGCCCGGCCCGCCGCACGGTGGCCGACCGCTATCTGCTCGCGGGCGCCGGAATCGCCGTGCTGCTCGTCCTGCCCGACCTCTGGTGGCAGGCCCACCACGAGTGGGCCATGTTCGAGATGACGAGGGCGCTGAACGAGAAGAACGGAGGCCCTCAGAAGATCCCCACCTGGATCGTCGGCCAGCTCGCCACGGCCGGTCTGGCCATGGCACTCCTCTGGCCTGCGGGCCTGCGCTTCCTCTGGCGCTCCGGCCGCCCCCTGTGGCAGTGCCTGGTCACCGCGTACGTCGTCCTGTTCCTCCTGTTCGCCGTGACCACCGGCGCCCAGATCTACTACCTGGGCGGACTGTACGTATGTCTGCTGGCGGCCGGAGCGGTAGGACTCGACGCGTGGTTGCACGCCCGTCCCGACCGCCTGCGCGCTCTCATGACCGCGACCGCGGCCTCGACCGCCCTGCTCGCCGTGATCGTCCTGCCGATCCTGCCGCCGGCCTCGATCGCCTGGACCTACGGCATCAGCACGAACTCCGGGGAATCTCTGGGCTGGCCCCAACTCGTCGGCACCGTAAACCAGGTATGGACCGCCCTCCCACCGCAACAGCGCGCCGGAGCGGTGATCCTCGCGGCCGACTACGGCGAGGCCGGTGCCATCAACGAACTCGGCCGCGGCACCGGCCTGCCTCCCGCCGTGAGCGCCCACAACACCGACTGGTGGTGGGGCCCGGGCAACCCGGCGGCCACCACCGTCATAGCCGTAGCTCCCGGCCCCGGCCACGCCCCCGGCTACGCCGCCCAACTCCGCCGGTTCTTCCGCCACGTCACCGTGGCCGCCGACGTCTCCAACCCGTACGGCGTTCACAACGTGGAGTGGGGCGGCCACATCTACCTCTGTACCGGACCGCGCCGCCCCTGGGCCGCGATGTGGCCCCAACTCCGCCACTACGGCTGACAAGTCGCCGGCGTGACACCGCGCTCCCTCTCACGCCGCTGGGCAGCACTTCTCACCGCCGCCGCCCTCCCGATCGAGGACTTCGCACAGTGGCTGTGACGAGCACTCCCGCGACAGGCCTCAGTGGCCCTCGTGCGCCGACGCCTCCTCAGGGGTCTTCGCCTCCGGGGACGACGCCATGGTGTGCCCGTCGTGCCCCGGCACCGTCCCGTCCGCCTTGGCGACCAGCAGCATTCCGGCCATGCCCATGTCGGAGTGGCTCTGCACATGGCAGTGGTACATCCAGGCGCCGGCGCCCACGTGTTCACCCGCGATGACCTGGAAGCCGAAGGAGTCCGCCGGTCCGACGATCTTCGTGTCGATGACCCGGCTCGGGTCGTCGGGTCCGGTGAGCAGGCCCGTACGGTTGTCCGCCCAGCGGTGACCGTGGATGTGGAACGTGTGGTAGTACTCGCCGTGCGTGATCATGACCACTTCGAGCCGGTCCCCCACCGTGGCCTCGAAGTCGGGGCTCTTGTCGGCGGGCTTGTTGTTGATCGTCATGTCGTTGAAGACGATCGTGATGGTCTTGTCGGGCAGGATGTCGCCCTTGCGCCGGACGACCACCGGCCCGTACAGCCCCTTGCGGATGCCGCCCGTACCGTGGTCCGTGCCGACCACGTGGTCGTGGTAGTGCCAGTAGCCCGCACTGCCGGGCTGCCAGGTGCCGTCCTTGCGCCGGCCCGGGGCGTGGGTGCGCCAGGTGTACGTACGGGTCTCGCCCGGTTCGACGATGCTCCGGTTCATCCGGGTGCCGTCGCTCGCGATGTCGTAGTCGACGCCGTGCGCGTGGAGGCTGGCCGCCACGTCCATCGTGTTCTCGAACTCGATGTGCAGGGTGTCGCCTTCGTTGATGTCGATCAACGGCCCGGGAACCGACGCCTTGCCCTTCTCGAACCCGTAGCCCATCGAGCCGTCCGCCAGCTTCTCTGCGTACAGCTTGAGATGGCGTACCACGCCTCCCGCGGGTGCCGTCCGGGGTGGGTTCTCCGCCGAGGTGGCCTCGATCGCGCCGAGAGACAACGATGTCACTCCGGTCGCCGCCGCCACCCCGCCGCCCATCAGAACCCGCCGGTTGAAGCTCCTTCGGTCCATGTCGAACTCCCCACTGTGGGATGGATGTTGCGGAGATCGGGCCATACCGTAGCCCGGGCGGCTTCGTTTATCCACACTAAGGACAAAGTTGGTGTCATTGCTGCCATAGCTATTGGCGAGTCGCGAAAAGAGGTCTAGCTTCATGCGCTGTTGCAGTGACCGAAGCTGTTGCAGCGACCAAAGAGGGGTGGGTGACCACATGCAGCGCACACCACATCACAGGTCCGGATCACGACGCGGACTTGCGGCGGCCGTGGCGGCCGGCGCATTGACCGCATCCCTGCTCGGCGGCAACGCCGCCAGTGCGAGAACGGATCCCGGCGCGCCGGAGTCCATGGCGACAACGTTGTCCCTGCCGTCGCCACCGGGCGGCGCCAACGTCAAGGTGCTCGTCTTCCATGCCTCCGCCACCGAGGAGTCCCCGACGGTCGACGCCGGGATCGCGGCGATCGAGAAGATCGGGCTCAGCGGGCCGGAGGCGGGCCGGTTCAGGACCGTGGCGTCCGACGATCCGGCCGTGTTCACCAACGGCAAGCAGCTCGGGAAGTACAACGCCGTCGTCTTCCTGACGGGCGGCGGCGACGTCCTGGACCCGGAGCAGGAGGCCGGTCTCGAGGCGTACATGGAGGCCGGCGGCGGCTTCCTCGGCATCCATGACGCGGCGCGCACCGAGCCGTACTCGGACTGGTTCACCGGACTGGTCGGTGCCCGTCCGGCGGCCGGCAGCCCCACCTCCGTACAGCGTGCGACGGTGGAGATCGGCGACCGGCAGCACCCGGCGACGAAGAACCTGCCGCTGGAGTGGAAGCGCCCGGACAAGTGGCTGAACTGGAAGGACAATCCGTCCGGGGACGTCCACACCGTGGCGAGGGTCCGGGAGATCACGTACAAGCCGGGCACGAGCGCCAACGGCTGGGACCACCCGGTCTCCTGGTGCCGTGACTACGACGGCGGCCGGTCCTTCTACACCGCCATGGGCGGCACGGTCGACAGTTTCGCCGAGGCGGACTTCCGTGACCATCTGCGGGGCGCCCTGGACTGGACGACCCGGATCTCGCAGGCCGACTGCAAGGCGACGATCACCTCCAACTACACGGCGGAGAAGGTCACTCAGCCCAACCAGCCGGGCAAGAACGACCAGATCGGCGAACCGCACGGCCTGGTGACGGCCCCCGACGGACGGGTGCTGTACATCGGCCGCGGCGGCGCGGACAGCAGCGTGCCGGTCGTCACCGACTGGACCGACCCCGACGTCGGCAAGGGCCTCGGCCAGATCCACGTCTACGACCCGAAGACCAAGAAGGTCACCCTCGCCGGTGAACTGACGGTCTTCGGCAACAAGGGCGGCGGAGACGAACTGGTCAAGGTCGAGGAGGGTCTGCTCGGCATCGAGCTCGACCCGGACTTCGAGAAGAACGGCTGGGTGTACCTGCACTACACACCCCACGACAAGCTCGACCGCGACAAGCAGATGGCGGTCCGTCAGGTCTCCCGTTTCACCCTCGACCTGACGACGAACAAGCTGGACCTCTCCTCCGAGAAGGTGCTGCTGCAGTGGCCGGTCCAGGTCCACAGCTGCTGCCACGCCGGCGGCGGCATGGCGTGGGACTCCAAGGGCAACCTGTACATCGCGACCGGTGACAACAACTCCTCCGGCTTCAGCGACGGTTACTCGGGCAACAACCCGCAGCCCAACTACAAGGGCGTCTCGTTCGCCGACGCCCGCCGCACCGCGGGCAACACGAACAACCTCAACGGGAAGATCCTGCGGATCCACCCCGAGGACGACGGCACCTACACGCTCCCCGCGGGCAACCTCTTCACCGGCAAGGAGCCGGACGAGGGCGGCGGCAAGACCCGCGGCGAGATCTATGTGATGGGCGTGCGCAACCCGGCCCGGATCTCGATCGACAAGTCGACCGACACGCTGTACGCGGGCTGGGTCGGCCCCGACGCGGGCGCTCCGAGCACCACCTGGGGTCCGGCCAAGTACGACACGTTCGCCGCGATCACCCAGGCGGGCAACCACGGCTGGCCGTACTGCATGGGCAACAAGCAGCCCTACCGGGACCGCAATCTGCCGGATCCGAGCAAGCCGCTCGACTGGTACGACTGCGACCACCCCAAGAACGAGTCGCCGAACAACGACGGTCTCGTGAAGCTGCCGCCGATCACCTCCAACACCATCTGGTACTCGCCCCAGGGCGGTGGCGTGGACTACCCGCGCGACGAGAACGGCATCCCGAGCTACAAGGTCGAGGACCAGAAGGAGCTCCTGCCCTGGCTCAAGGGCGGCGGCCAGGCGACGATGAACGGCCCGGTCTACCGGTACGACGCGGCGAGCACCAGCGCCGACAAGTGGCCGTCGTACTGGGACGGCAAGTGGTTCGTCGGCGACTTCTACGACGACACCCAGCCGCGGCACGCCGTGCTCACCGATCCGAAGACGGTCGGCAAGGGCGGTCTGCCCACGCACGCCGAGTCCCTCAAGGAGATCATCCCGGTGGGCGCGGACGGCATCCGCAACCTGATGGACTGGAAGTTCGCCCCGGACGGTTCGCTGTACGTCCTGGACTACGGGCGCGGCTTCTTCACCTCCGACTCCAAGTCCGCGCTGTGGCGTGTGACGTACAAGGGCGGCGCGGCGACCCCGGCCGTCAAGGATCTGGCCAGGAAGGCGGCAGTGCAGTGAGTCACCGTTCGATCTTCTTCCGAAGGCGGCTGAGGCCCGCGCGCCTGTGGCTCGCGCTGCTGGGGTCGTTCCTGATGGTGCTGGGGCTGACGTCGACGGCGGCGTACGGCCGTGCGGCGGCACCGGCGGACGCGGCGGCCGACCAGGTGCTGACCTGGACGGCGGGCGACCCCATCGACCACTACCTCTCCGCGCCGAAGACGGCGGTGGCCGGCAAGGCGACCATCGTCTTCGAGAACAGTGAGGCGACCGGCAACACCACGGGCATGCCGCACACCCTGACGTTCAGCGTGTCGGACCCGGAGTTCAACAACGACGTCCCGCTGAACCTGCTGGCCAACCCGGGCGACGACCAGGGCGGCAAGCAGACGGCGGAGGTCACCCTCTCGCCCGGCCGGTACTTCTACCACTGCACCATGCCGGGGCATGAGGCGATGCAGGGCATCCTGACCGTGACCGACGGGGGCGGCGGTGAGGACACCACCGCGCCCGAGACCTCGGCGAAGGTCGACGGCGACAAGAACGCCGACGGCGCGTACATCGGTCAGGCCACGGTCACCCTCGCCGCCACCGACGAGGGTTCGGGAGTCGACACCGTCGAGTACGCGGTCGGGGCGGACGGCGCCTGGCAGCCGTACACCGTGCCGGTCGTCGTGAACGAGGTCGGCGCGCACGTCATCCGGTACCGCGCCACCGACAAGGCCGGCAACGCGGCCGCGGAGAAGACGGCCGAGTTCACGGTCGCCGCTCCGCCGACGGACGACACGACGGCACCCGAGACCTCGGCGACCGTGTCCGGGGAGAAGGACGACCAGGGGCAGTACCTGGGCATGGCGACGGTCACCGTCACCGCGTCCGACACCGGCTCGGGCGTCAACACCATCGAGTACGCGCTCGGGGCGGACGGCGTCTGGCAGGCGTACGCCGGTCCCGTGATGGTCCACGAGGTGGGGGCGCAGAAGGTCCGCTACCGCGCCACCGACAAGGCCGGCAACGCGGCCGCGGAGAAGGCGGTGGACTTCACCGTCGTCGAGCCTCCCACCCAGGACACGACGGCGCCCGAGACGTCCGCGAAGGTCGAGGGCGACAAGAACTCGGACGGCGCCTACCTCACCAGTGCCAAGGTGACGGTCACCGCGACCGACGCCGACAGCGGGGTGGACAAGGTCGAGTACTCCCTGGACGGCGGCCCGTACCTCGCGTACACGGCCACCGTCATCGTCGACCGGACCGGCTACCACACGGTCGCCCACCGAGCCACGGACAAGGCCGGGAACACCTCCGAGGCGAAGCGGACGTCGTTCACCATCGCGCAGAGCGGCGGCGTTCCGGCGCCGAACTGCCCGGAGTTCGACGAACGCCTCACCGTCATCGTGGGCACCGTCGACACCGGGGTCCCCAACCGCATCACCGGGAACCGCTGCACGATCAACGAGCTGATCGAGGACGAGAAGGACTGGTCCTCGCACGCGCTGTTCCTCAAGCACGTCGACACGGTCCTCGACAAGCTGCTCACCGCCGGGGTGATCGACGCCCGCGAGCACAAGAAGATCTACCGGGCGGCCAAGCAGTCCGGCATCGGCAAGCCGGGCCAGGACGAGGGCTACAGCAAGCTCTTCGACGGCACGGCCGCCTCGCTCGCCAAGTGGCAGCAGGTCGGTGGCGGGCAGTTCGCGCTCAACGAGGCGGACAGCGCGATCACCAGCTCCACCACGGTGGACGGCATGGGCATGCTGTGGTTCCCGGGCCGCCAGTACGGGGACTTCTCGCTGAAGCTCCAGTGGCGGGACGACGCCCCCGGCACGGGCAACGCCAACGGCGGGGTGTTCGTACGCTTCCCCAACGTCCACGACAATCCGGAGGAGCCGAATCCGGAGTGGGTCGCCATCAAGTACGGCCATGAGATCCAGGTCAACGACCGGCCGGACGGCGACATGTACAAGACCGGCTCCGTCTACGGTTTCGACCGGGTGGGTCTCGCGGGCGCCGGGGTCACCCCCAAGGGCACCTGGAACGACTACGAGATCCGGGTGGTGGACCAGCACTACTCGATCTACCGCAACGGTGTCCTGCTCAACGAGTTCGACAACACCGGCGGTCAGGTCTTCGAACCGCCGCGGGGTGACGACCCGGGCACCGACGGCCGGCGGTACGCCTCCGGCTACATCGGGCTCCAGGTCCACAGCACCTCGGACGTGATCTCCTACCGGGACATCCGGATCAAGGAGCTGTAACAGCACCGTTCGGCATCAGGTGGCCGCGGCCGCATGCTCCGGCATGTGGTCGCGGCCTCCCGGGTGCCGGTGGCGCCACACCCAGAAGACCGTGATGGAGACCAGGCACCAGACCGCGAGCACCAGGAAGGGGAAGAGCTTCTGGTGGCCCTGGTAGTAGACCGCGGTGTGCTGTGCGTTGACGGAGGCGCCCGGCGGCAGCCAGCGTCCGATGTGCCCGAGCAGTGAGGGCAGCAGCGGCCAGGACACGGCCCCGCCGGAGGACGGGTTCCCCAGCAGCACCATCACACCCCAGGTGGGAAGCATGGCCCAGCGCCCCATCAGGGTGTTGAACATGGTGAAGACCATGCCCGAAGTGAACATCGTGAACGCCAGGATCAGCCACGACTCGGCGAAGGGCAGATCGACGGCGCCCAGCAGCCAGTCCACCACCGCGGCGATGGCGAAGGCGCCCAGCAGCGAGTAGACGATGGTGAACGCGATCCGTTCCAGGGGGATCAGGCCCTTGGCGTGCACGCTCAGCTGGATGGAGCCGACGAATCCCACGATCACGGCGGCGAGCGAGATGTAGAAGAGCGCGAGTCCGCGGGGATCGCCCTTCTGGAGCGGTTTGACGTCCGCGACGGCAACGGGGATATCCAGTGTGTCCCCCACCTTCACGGCGGACTCGGCGAGCAGTTGGGCGACGGCGGCGCCGGAGGCACTGGCCACGTCGAGCCCCACCCCGCGGCTTCCGGAGCGCACGATCGTGAAGACCTCCTGTTCCTCCAGCGCCTCGCGCGCCGCGGCCGGCGTCCGGTAGACGTGGATGACGAGCGAGGCGTCGAGGGCCTTGTCCATCGCGGCGACGAACTCCTTGCCGCGTGCGGTGTCCGGCTGGCTGACCACGGCGGTCGGAATCCGGTGGGGGGTCGGATTGGCCATGGCGTACGTGTACGAACCGGCGAAGAGCCCCGCGGCCGCCGCGAGGATGAACACCAGGACCGTCGCCGGGAAGTAGGGCGACTCCTTGTACGCCGCCCATTTCTCTCCCCTGGTCAGCGGCCTGCTGTGCGCCCCGTGGTGTGCCTCGTGCGGTGAATCGTGGTGCGCCTCGGGCTCCCGGCCGGATGTGCTCATGCGTCGTCGTCCTCGTCGTGGCGGGCGCGACTGGGCTGTACACGTTTCGGTTCGCCCGGCATCTTCGGGTACTCCGGCGGGTAGGGCAGGTCGCCGGGACCGCCGTCGCTCTCGTGGCGGTCGGCGAGCTCCAGCAGCGAGTCGAGCCGGAAAACCTCCTGGTCCATGTCCTCGTGCACATCGCCCAGTTCCGCGTAGCGCACGGGCATGGTCCGGATGTCGAAGTCGCGCGGCTCGGCGTCGTCGATCTCGTCCCAGCGCAGCGGGGCGGAGACCGGGGCGTGCGGGCGGGGGCGTACGGAGTAGGCGGAGGCGATCGTGCGGTCCCTGGCCGTCTGGTTGTAGTCGACGAAGATCCGCTCGCCGCGCTCCTCCTTCCACCAGGCGGTCGTCACCCGGTCGGGCATCCGGCTCTCCAGCTCGCGCCCCACCGCGATGGCCGCCCGCCGGACCTCGGTGAACGTCCAGCGGGCCTCGATGGGCACGAAGACGTGGATGCCCCGGCCGCCGGACGTCTTGGGCCAGCCGCGAAGCCCGTGCTCGTCCAGGACCGCACGCAGCTCATGGGCGGCCCGGACGGCGTCGGAGTAGTCGGTGCCGGGCTGCGGGTCCAGGTCGATGCGCAGCTCGTCGGGGTGGTCGGTGTCGCCGCCGCGGACGGGCCAGGGATGGAAGGTGAGCGTCCCGAGGTTGGCCGCCCAGATGACGGCGGCGACCTCGGTGGGGCACATCTCGCGGGCGGACCGGCCGCTGGGGAAGGAGATCTCCGTGGTGGGGATCCACTCGGGGAGGTTCTTCGGGGCGCGCTTCTGGTAGAAGAACTCGCCCTCGACCCCGTCCACGAACCGCTGGAGCGTGGTGGGCCGGTTGCGCAGGGCGCGCAGGATCCCGGGGCCCACGGTCAGGAAGTACTCGGCCACGTCCCTCTTCGTGTAGCCCTTCTCAGGGAAGTAGATCTTGTCCGGACTGGACAGCCGTACGGCCCGTCCCGCTGCGTCCAGCTCCACCGCTTTGCCCGCTGCTGCCATGTCGGCCACGGTAGGCGGGGCACACATATGCCGCATATCGGAAGACTCCGGTCGCCTCACGGTTCACAATCGGAGCATGGATCTGCCGGTGATGCCGCCTGTGAAGCCGATGCTCGCGAAGTCCGTGAAACGCATCCCGCCGGGCATGCAGTACGAGGCGAAGTGGGACGGCTTCCGGGCGATCGTGCACCGGGACGGGGACGAGGTCGTGATCGGCAGCCGTACCGGCAAGCCTCTGACCCGCTACTTCCCCGAGGTGGTCACCGCGGTCCGGGAGAATCTGCCGCCACGCTGTGTCGTCGACGGCGAGATCGTGGTGGCGTACGACGGCCGGCTTGACTTCGACCGGCTGAGCGAGCGCATCCACCCGGCTGACTCACGGGTACGTCTGCTGGCCGGGCAGACGCCGGCCAGCCTGGTCGCGTTCGATCTCCTCGCACTGGGCGACGACTCGCTCCTGGACACCCCGCAGTCGGACCGGCGGACGGTACTGGAGGCCGCGCTCGCCGACGCCTCGGCCCCGGTCCATCTCGCTCCGTCGACCACCGATCCGGCCGTGGCGCAGGAGTGGTTCGAGCGGTACGAGGGGGCGGGCCTGGACGGGGTCGTCGCCAAGCCGCTCGATCTGCCGTACCGGCCGGACACCCGCGCCATGTACAAGATCAAGCACGAGCGGACCGCCGACTGTGTGGTGGCGGGCTACCGCTTCCACAAGAGCGGTCCGGTCGTCGGCTCGCTGCTCCTTGGGCTGTACGACGAGCACGGGACCCTGCAGCACGTGGGCGTCTGTGCGGCCTTCCCCATGAAGCGCCGCGCCGAACTGGTCACCGAGCTCGAACCCCTGGTGACCGATGTCGCCGGGCACCCGTGGGGCTCCTGGGGAAACGCCGAGGCGCACGAGGGATCCCGGATGCCCGGCGCCCCGAGCCGCTGGTCGGGGAAGAAGGACATGTCCTGGGTGGCGCTGCGTCCGGAGCGGGTCCTGGAGGTGGCGTACGACCACATGGAGGGCGACCGCTTCCGGCACACGACCCAGTTCCGCCGGTGGCGGCCGGACCGCACCCCCGACAGCTGCACGTACGCGCAGCTGGAAGAGGTGGTGCGGTACGACCTGGCCGAGGTGCTGTCGGCGGGCGGCTGAGACCACTCCCCGCCGGGTCTCAGTCGGCGGCCGGCGGCACCGATGCCGTGGAGCACGGCTCCTCGGTGTCCGTCGGGTCGGGCGCGGGCGTCTCCGTGGTGCCCGCCGTGTCCGTCGGGTCCGGGGACGCGGGGTCCGTCGGGCAGCCGGGCTCTCCCGGGTCGGGCGGTGTGGTGCCGGGATCGGGAGTGGTGCCCGGGTCGGGGGTCGTCGTCGGGTCGGGACTGGCGGAGCCGGTGTCGGTGGGGTCGGGCGTGGCGCCCGGATCCGTGGAACCGCCGGGGTCCGGGGAGTCCGTGTCGCCCGGCGAGGGGCTCGTGCCCGGGTCCACGGTTCCCGGTGCGGTCGGGCGCGTGGAGTGGCTGGGCTGCGGGCCGACCACGATGCCGCCACCGCCGTCGCCGTCGTCGCCGCCCGTGCCCGGCCCGCCCACGGGGTGCTTCGGCACGTTCGGGCTGCCGGCGCCGGGGCTCCTGGGCACCGTCCCCTGGCCGTCGGGCACCACGTGGATGCCGTTGCGGTAGAACGCCACCCACAACAGCACGGTCCGCAGATAGGTGTCCGAGTGGTTGTAGCTCAGGATCGCCCGGTCGAGGTCGGCGCGCACCGTCAGATCGCGGGTGCCGGCGCAGAGATAGGACCCGGCGGCCAGGGACGCGTCGTAGATGTTGCTCGGGTCGCTGCGCCCGTCGCCGTTGCCGTCCTTCGCCCAGTGCGCCCAGGTCGAGGGGATGAACTGCATCGGGCCGACCGCCCGGTCGTAGGTCCTGTCCCCGTCGTACGCGCCGCCGTCCGTGTCGGGGATGTTCGCGAACCCGGCGCCGTTGAGCACCGGCCCCAGGATCGGGGAGAGCGTCGTGCCGTGGGTGTCCACCCGGCCGCCGGCCGCGTGCCCGGACTCGACCTTGCCGATCGCCGCCAGTAACTGCCACGGCAGCCGGCAGCCCGGGTCACTGCGCCCCAGCGCGCTCTCCGCCTTGCGGTAGGCGGCGAGCACCGTGGACGGGATGCCCGCCTCGGCCCACGACTGGACAGCGGCCTTGCTCTGCTTGACGCCGGGCTTCGGCGGCTCGGGGCTCTTCAGGGGCGGGAGTTCGGTGTGGTACGAGTCGTCGTTGGGTACCTGCGACCACTTGACCTCGTCCGTCTCCGTGTTCCGCTGCTGCGCCTCGTCGTGCGCGACGAGTCCCGGTGCCTGGGACGCGGTGAGGGCCGCCATCGCGGCGACGGCGGCTGCGGTGCCGCCGATTCCGCGGCGCATGGTGCCGTTGAACCTCATGCGTGCTCTCCTCTCCCCGGGTCACCGGGTGAACGTATCGATGGCAGATATCCGCCAGGTGCCGCCCCGGCGAACAGCGTCCACGGCGAACATGGCCGCGGCGTACGTGGTCTCCTCGGACTTGCCCGTACGGGTGTTGCTCTGGTCGGCGAAGATGATCAGCCGGGCGCGGTCGCCGTCGAGCAGCTCCACACCGCTCTCGGTGACGGTCGTGGTGAGGACGAGCTTCTGCTTCGGCGCCTGCGCCCGTACCTCGGCGAGCATGTCCTCGTGCTGCTGGACGGCCTTGCCCGTCAGGTACTTCTTCACCGCGGCGTCGGCCTTGGCGGGCGAGGCGTAGTTGTACGAGAACACCGCGCCGACGGCCTCGGTGATCTGCCCCTTCACCTCGCTGGTGCGGGCGATGTCGGTGAGTGCGGTGTTCTGCCGGCCCGGTTCGTCGTTCAGGGTGGCGGCCGAGGTGAACGCCCAGGCGGCGAAGGCGCCGAGGAGGACCGTGAGGGCGCAGAGCACGGCGGGCAGCGTGATCCGGAGACGGGGGCGGGGCGGCCGGACGGAGGGCGGTTCCTTCTCCTCTTCGTCCCTCTGTTCCTTCTGCTCCTCCTGCTCCGGCTCGTCCAGTGCCTCCTCCGCGACCGTTTCGGGTTCCACGGGCTTGCGTACGGGCGTGGGTGCGGCGGTGCGTTCGGCGGCGACGGTGGCCAGGCGGCGCTGCCGGTTGACGAGGTGACGGGTCGTCGACATGTCCGGGGTCCTCTCGGTGCGGGGTGGGAGTCGGTGGCGTCAGCCGGCGGTGTTGCCGACGGGCGCCTGGCCGAGGGCGCTGAGCTTCCACCCTTCGGAGGTGCGGGTGAGCTGGCCCAGCATCCGGCTCTCCTTGACCGCGGGCTTGCCCTTGGGTGCGGTCACGGTCACCCGCAGCGCCACCATCACGCCCGCCTTGCCGGCCCGGTCGTCGAGCTCGGTGACCGCGCCGGACAGCACCTTGGCCGTGCTGACGGTCTTCGCCTCCTGGATCTGCTTCACGAACCCGTCCCGCCCGTCGACGAGTTGCTGGTGCAGGTCCCCGGTGGTGGAGTCCTCCCAGCTGTCCAGCCCCTTGTCGAGCTGCTCGTGATCGAGCGTGTTCATGTTCTGCACGGCCTGCTCGCCGGCGGCCAGCGCGTCATCGCGGACCTGGGCGTACGCCGCCGAGTCGTCGTGCGCCGCCTGGTACCGGGACACTCCGCCCCAGCCCGCGGCACCGGCCGCCGCGACGGTCAGCACGATCGCTGCCGCCACCAGCGGGTTCCTCGTCATCCGTACCCGTGCCATCGCTGCCTCTCCCTGCCGGCCTGTCTGTGCTGTGCCTGGTGCCATGTGGTGCGGTCGTACGTGGTGCGGTCGGAGTGCCGCGCTATCGGGCGTCGATCTCCACGATCGTCCAGCGGCCTTCCTGGAGTCGTGCCGTGACGGACAGCTGCGCCGCCGCGGTGCTCGCGGCCTTGCCCTGGCGTTCGTAGACCTGGTCCATGAAGACCAGGAGGTGCGCGCTGTCGTGGGTCAGCCGGGTCACCCCGGCGCGTACGACATGGGTGGTGAGGGTGAGCTTCTGGTCGGCCGCCTGCTTCTCGACCTGTCCGAAGAGCGCCGCGTACTGCTGGAGGGCTTTGCCCGCGAGGAGTTGTTGCGCGGAGGCCTTGGTGGCGGCGGTATCGCCGGGACCGTAGGAGAAGACCTTGCCGAGCGCGTTGGTCACATCGCCGGCGACCTGCGTGGTGGCCGCGCTGTCCGTCAGCGCCTTGTTCGAGGTGGCGGGGGTGTCTCGGAGCTGCCGGCCCGCGACGTAGAACGCGCCACCGGCCGCGAGGAGGACGACGACGAGCACTCCGGCCAGCACGCGGGGCCACCGCCGGGCGGGCCCGGCTCCGGTCTCGTCACCCTCGAAGGCACCGGCCCCGTTGTCGTCGTCGCTCGCACGCTCGGCGGTTCCGGGCACGCCGCTTTCCTCCGCGCCCTCCCGGTCCGTCTCATCCGTCACGACGTCCGTCGTGGTCCCGCTCCCCGGCTTCATGCGCCGCCCCCTATGCCGAGCGCCGTGAGCGCCTTGATCTTCCAGCCGTCCCCGGTCCGGACGAGCGTGGCCTCGAAGCGTTTGCGTTCGGTGCCGGCCTTTCCGGTACGCGGGGTGACCTCGACGTCGACGGTGGCGATCATCAACGCGGTGCCCGTCCGTTCGTCGACTTCGGTGAGCGCCGCGTCGGTGACCTTCCCGCGCGCGGTGGCGCCGGACTTCTTCAGCTCGGCGGCATCCTTCTTGCGGGTGCGCTTCAGCTGGTCGTGCAGCGGGCCGGTGGACGCGTCGAGCCAGGCGGCGAGACCCGCGTCGACGCTCGCGCCGTCCTTGCCGTCGAGGCTGTTGAGCCGGGCGAGGTCCACCCTGCCGTCGGCCAGCGCGGCGTCCCGGCTCTTGGCGTACGCCAGGTCGTCGTCGCCGCGCGCCTGGGCGTACGACCAGCCTCCGAGGGCGCAGACGAGCGCGGCGACGAGGAGAACGGCCCAGCCGCTGAGGGTGCGGTTACGGGAGGTCATGAGCCGCCTCCCTGTCCCAGGCCCAGCAGTCCGGCCATTCCGCCGGCTGCGGGGGCGCTGTCCGCCGGGACCCCGAGCACCCCGGGCAGCCGGTCCTCGGCGCTGTCGTCGAGGAGCAGCGTGCCGGGCCTCGCCGGTGTGGGCAGGGCGCCGCCCTTCGGGGCGTTCGCGCTGCCGCGGACGTTGATCCCGGTGCCGGGCGAGGAGGTGCAGCGGGCCTTGGTGTTGAGCGCGGGCGCGGGTGCGAGATCGAGCCCGTTGCGGTACTTCGTGGCGCCGTAGCCGGCGGTGCAGGGCAGGGGTTCGAAGAAGGTGACCGACATTCCGAACCGGGCACCGTCCTCGTCGACCGCGCTGGCACCGGCCGCCGCGACGGCGGGGAGCTTCACCAGGAGTTCCTCCAGTCCGCGCTGCCGGGTGACGGCGACGTCCGACGTGGTGAGGAGGTTGGCGACGACGACCCCGAAGTTCGGGTCGAGGTCGCGCAGCAGCCCGCTGATCTGCCCGGTCGCGTCGGGTCCGGCGGCGATGAGCCTGCGCAGGTCGGTGTCCGAGCCCTTCAGCTGGGCGGCCAGTTCCTTCGCTCCCGAGGCGAAGCCCTTGAGGGCCTCGCCCTGTTCGGCCTGGGTGCGCAGGACGGTCTCGCCGTCGACCATCAGCTTGGTGTTGACGGGGAGTGCTTCGTCGGCCGCCTCGACGAACTCGCTGCCGGTGTCCAGGAGGACCTGGAGGTCGTCGCCGCGTCCGGAGAACGCGGTGCCGAACTCGTCGACCACGGTGCGCAGAGACTCCAGGTCGACCGAGGAGGCCAGGTCGTTGACGCTGGTGAGGACGTTCGTCACCGGTGCCGGGACGGTGGTCTCGGCCTGGTCGATGACCGAGCCGTTGGCGAGGAACGGGCCATCGGTGCGGGTCGGCCGCAGGTCGACGTACTGCTCGCCGACCGCGGAGAGGTTGGCCACGACGGCCTTCAGGTCGTCGGGTATGGACGGCGCGGACTTCTTGATCCGCAGTTCGGCCTCCACGCCGTCGTCGGTGAGCTCGATGGGGCCGACGCGCCCCACGGAGACACCGCGGTAGGTGACGTTGGAGTGGGTGAAAAGGCCACCGGTGCGCGGGAGTTGCATCTTCACGGTGTAGTAGTCGCGCATGCCCACGTAGTGGCCGAGATCGGCGTAGCGCACGCCCAGATAGCCGAGCACCAGCACCGCGATGATCAGGAACGCGATGTTCTTCAGCCGGATGGCGAGGGTGATCATCAGTTGCTCCCCTCAGGGACCGAAGCCGTCGAAGTCGCGGGCGCCGAGGTCGCGGGAAGGGGCAGCGGCAGCCCCGCCCCGGCGACCGCCTTCGCTTCTTCCGTGGGCTCCGGCTCGGGTTCGTAGGCGGGAATGATCTGGGTGCCGGGTTCTGCCGTCATGTCCAGGTACACGTTGAGGTAGTCGCCCTTCACACCGCGCAGCACCTCGTCCGTGAACGGGTAGGTGAGCAGCACCTGGAGGGAGTCGGGCAGGTCGTTGCCGGAGTCGGCCAGGGCCCTGAGGGTGGGGGCGATGGCCTTCAGGTCGGCGATCGTGTCCGCCTTGCTCTTGTTGATGGTGGTGACGGCGACGGTGGAGAGCGTGTCCAGGGAGCGCAGCATCGTCAGGAGCGAGCCGCGCTGCTTCTCCAGGACCTTCATCCCGGGGCTGAGTTTCGTGAGGACCGTACCGACGTCCTGTTTGCGGGTGGCGAGCGTGGTGGAGAGCCGGTTGACGCCGTCGAGCGCCGCGGTGATGTCGCCGCGGTGGTTGTCGAGATTGGTGACGAGGGTGTCGACGCGCCTGAGCATGGACCGGACCTGGGGTTCCTGACCGGTCAGCGCCTTGTTGAGTTCGGTGGTGATGGTCTTCAGCTGGTTGATGCCACCGCCGTTGAGGAGCATCGACAGGGCGCCGAACACCTCCTCGACCTCCGGGTTGCGGTTGGTCCGGGTGAGCGGTATCCGGTCGCCCGGGGCGAGGGTGCCCACGGCGGTGCCGCTCGCGGGGGGCGAGAGCTGGATGTACTTCTCGCCCAGCAGGCTCGACTGCTCCAGGTGCGCGTAGGCGTTGGCGGGCAGTTTGATCTTCCCGTTGACCTTCATGGTGACCCGGGCCTGCCAGGTGTCCGGGGCGAGGGAGATCTTGGTGACGCGGCCCACGGCGACGTCGTTGACCTTGACCGAGGACTGCGGGGCGAGGCTGAGTACGTCCCCGAAGTCCGCCGTGATCTCGTACGGGTGGTCGCCGAGGTCCGCGCCGCCGGGCAGCGGCACGTCCTCGATCCCCGAGAAGCTCGGGGCTCCGCATCCGGTGACGAGGAGCGTGCAGCAGAGGCCGAACGCAATCAGCGTGGATGCGCCCGTGGTCGCGAGGGCGCCGGGTCTGCGCAGGGTCCGGCTCACTGGTTCGCCCCCTTCTTGTCGTTCTTGCTGTCCTGCGTCGTGCCGTAGACGGTGCCCACGGCCGGCAGGGGCAGCGAGGGCAGCGCCCGCTGCTGTTCCGCGTCGACCGGCGAGAGCCCTTCGAGGCTGATGGACGGCGCCAGAAGAGGACCGCCCATGCTGAGCTCGTTGAGGTCGGTCCGGCCGTTGAGGGTGCGGTTCGCCGGGTCGTACGCGTTCAGGACGTTGCCCGCCGACAGGGGCAGGGTGTCGAGCGATTCGGCCAGGGAGGCACGCTGGTCGACGAGGGTCTGCGTGATCGGCACCAGGGCGTCGACGTTGTCCTTGAGCGCGCCCCGGTTGTCCTTGATGAACGTCTTGACCTGGCCGAGGGCGGTGCCGAGCTCCTTGAGCGCGGCCCCGAGGTTCTTCTTGTCGTCCGCCAGGAAGCCCGTGACGGAGTTCAGCTGGTCTTCGGCCGTACGTACGTTGCTGTCGTTGTCCTTCAGCATCGTGGTGAACGTCTGGAGGTAGGCCAGCGTGTCGAAGAGGTTCCCGCTGCTCCTGTCGAGCGTCTTCGTCGCCTTGCCGAACTGCTCGATGGAGTCGCCGATGTCCTTGCCGTTGCCCTTGAGGTTCTTCGCGCCCGTGTCCAGGAGACCGGCGAAGGCCCCCTCCGCGTTCGCCCCGTCCGGGCCGAGCGCGGCGGAGATCTCGGTGATGGACTCGTAGAGCTGGTCCACCTCGACCGGTGTGGCGTTCTTCTCGGCGGGCAGTTCGGCTCCGTCGGCGAGGACCGCTCCCCCGGTGTAGGCGGGGGCGAGCTGCACGTACCGGTCGGCGACGAGGCTGGGGGCGACGACGACGGCGTGCACGTCCTTGGGGACCTGGATGCCCTTGTCGACCCGCAGGACGACCTTGACGTCCTTGCCGCGCGGTTCGACCGACTCGACGGTGCCGACCTGTACGCCGAGGATCCGCAGGTCGGATCCGGCGTAGACGCCGGTCGCCTGGTCGAAGTACGCGGTGACGGTCGTCGTGCCCTCTTCCTCCATGGCCATCACACCGGTGGTGGCCGCGACGGCCACGACCGCGAGGCCGGCCCCGATGCCGATGATGCGGGTGAGTCTCATCTCAGCTCCCGCCTTCCTGCTTGGGAGGCATGCATCCGGTCGCCGGCGGGGTGTTGGCGGGCAGGTAGTTCTTCGGGACGACACCGCACACGTAGTTGTCGAACCAGCGGCCGTTGCCCAGCGTGTTGCCGACGAGCCTGTTGTACGAGCCGGAGAGCGCGAGCACCTTGTCGAGACTCTTGCGGTTCTTGTTCAGTACCGCCGTGACCCGGCCGAGCGCCTTGAGCGTGGGCTTCAGCTGCTTGTTGTTGTCGGCGACGAGACCGGTGAGCTGGGTGCCCAGGTCGCGGGTGCCGGTGAGCAGCAGGTGGATGGAGTCGCGGCGGGCCTGGATCTCGCCGAGGAGCAGATTGCCGTCCTCCAGGAGCGTCTCGAAGCTGCTCTTCTTGTTGGCGAGGGTCTTGGTGAGCTGCTTGCTGCCCTTGAGCAGGGTCGCCAGCTGTGCGTCACGCTCGGAGACCGTCTTGGAGAGGGCGGAGAGCCCCTTGGCGGCACTCTTCACGTTCGGCGGCGAGTCCTTGAACGTGGCGGAGATCGTCTCGAAGCTCTTGGCGAGCTGCGCGGTGTCGATCTCCTCGATGGTCTCGCCCAGCCCGTTGAAGGCCTGGGTGACGTCGTACGGCGAGGTGGTGCGGCCGGCCGTGATGCGCTCGTCCGGGTTCTGCGGCGACTCGCCGAGCGGGTCCACGGCGAGGTACTTGTCGCCGAGGAGCGTCTTGATGGCGATGCCGACAGTGCTGGCGTTGCCGATCCAGGCGTCCTTGACCTTGAAGGTCACCTTGACCTTGGCGCCTTCGAGGGAGACCCCGGTGACCTTGCCGACCTTCACGCCGGCGATCCGCACCTCGTCGCCCTCGTCGAGTCCGGCGGACTCGGTGAAGTCGGCGCTGTACGTGGTGCCGTCACCGATGAACGGCAGGGAGTCGGCGCGGTAGGCCCCGTATCCCAGGAGGGCGAGCACGAGCAGTCCGACGAGGCTGACGGCGACGGGGTTGCGGTCGCGTACGGGCTTGATTCTCATGACAGGCACCTCGGCTGGGTGATCTCGATGCCGGTCGGCGGGGTGCTGCCGTCGCTGGTCGTCACTCCGCCGACCTTGGCTTCGCAGAGGTAGAGGTTGAGCCATGAGCCGTACGAGGCGAGGCGGCTGATCGCCTCCATCTTGGCCGGTGTCCTCTGGAGGAAGTTCTCGATCTTCGGCGAGTTGTCGCCGAGCCGGTCGGAGAGCCGGCCGAGCTGCTTGATGTCCTCCTTGAGAGGCGCGCGCCCGTCCTTGAACAGGTCGGCCGTGACCGTGGTGAGGGCGCCCATCGCGGTGACGGCCTCGCCGAGCGGCTTGCGGTCACCCGAGAATCCGGTGACGAGCGCCTGGAGGGTGTCGACGAGGTCGTTGAACCCGGCCTCACGGTCGTTGACGGTCTTCAGGACCGTGTTGAGGTTCTTGATCACCTCGCCGATCACCTCGTCCTTGGCGGCGACTGTGCCGGTCAGCGATCCGACGTGCTGCAGGATGCTGTCGATGGTGCCGCCCTCGCCCTGGAGCACCTGGACGATGGAGCCGGCCAGCTGGTTGACGTCGGGCGGGGAGAGCCCCTCGAAGAGCGGCTGGAAGCCGTTGAAGAGCTGGGTGAGGTCCAGGGCCGGAGTCGTCCGCGAGAGCGGGATGGTGGCGCCCGCAGTGAAGCTCTTCCCGACGGGCCCGGCGCCCTGGTCGAGGTCGATGTAGCGCTGGCCGACCATGTTGAGGTACTTGATCGACGCGGTCACCGACGCCGGCAGCTTCCGGCTCTTCTCGACGTTGAAGCGGACCTCGGCGAGCCGCCGGTCGGCGACCTTGATGGACTCGACCTGTCCGACCTTGACGCCGGCGATCCGGACGCTGTCGCCGACGATGAGTCCGGTCGCGTCGGTGAACCTGGCGCGGTACGAACGGGTGTCGCCGACACCGGTGTTGGCGATGGAGAGTCCCAGCACCGTGGTGGCGAGGACCGTCACCAGGATGAAGACGATCGATTTCGCGAGCGGTCCCGCGAGGGAGCGGCGCTTCACTTGAGCTTCACCTCCACACCGCGGAAGGCCGGACCGATGAGCACGCTGCTCCACTCGGGCAGGGCCTGCGGCCGGACTTTCAGTGAGGGAGCGACCAGTTCGTTCACGAGCCGGCTCTCCTGCGGGGAGTTGGGCATACCGAGGGACGCGTCGGCCGCGGGTACCTCTTCGGGGGCGGTCGCCTCCGGGTCCGCGGTGCTGCTGTTGTCCGCGGCGGTCCGGGCGTCGGCGGTCGGCACGCTCTGGCCGACGTACGGGACGGAGTAGCAGTGCGGTCCGCCGGTCGCGTTGTAGACCGGGGTGTCCCTGCCCGCCACGTACTTCCCCTTCGAGGGCACGGTCTTGAGCGTGACGTGGAGCCCCGGCTGGTCGGTGCCCTTGCCGAGCGCCTTGTCCATGGCCGGCACGAACCCGGCGATGGTGCGCAGGGTGCAGGGGAACTCCGAGGAGTACGTGGCGAGGGTCTCCAGCGTCGGCCTGCCCGAGGTGGCGAGCCGGATGAGGTTGTCCTTGTTCTTCTCCAGGAACGCGGTGAGGTCCCGGGCGGAGGCGGTGGTGGAGCCGTACAGGTCGGCGAGTTCGGCCTGCTGTTCGGCGACGGTGCCGCTGGTGGTGGTGAAGTCGGTGAGCGCGTCCAGGACGTCGGGGGCGGCGTCCGCGTACAGCGCGCTCACCTTGACGAGTTGCTTGATGTCCTCGTTGAGCGTGGGGAGTTGGGGGTTGAACTTCTTGAGGTGGGCGTCGAGGGTGACGAGGGTGTCGCCGAGCTTCTCGCCACGGCCCTGGAGTGCCTGCGAGACCGCGTTGAGGGTGGCCGAGAGCTTTTCCGGCTTCACCGCGGTCAGCAGGGGCAGGACGTTGTCGAGGACCTCTTCGAGTTCGAGGGCGTTGCTGGAGCGGTCCTGGGGAATGACGGCCCCGGCCCGCAGCGTCTGCGCGGACGGTACGGCGGGCGGCACGAGGGCCACGAACCGTTCGCCGAACAGCGTGGTGGGCAGCATCTGGGCGGTGACGTCGGCCGGGATGCGGTCGAGCTTGTCCGGCTTGATCGCCAGGGTGAGGCGGGCACCTTCGCCGTCGGCCGCGATGTTGCGGACCTGCCCGACGACGACGCCGCGCAGCTTCACGTCGGCGTTGTCGTGCATCTCGTTGCCCACGCTCGACGTCTGTACGGTGACGGTCGCGTCGTGGACGAAGTCCTTCTCGTACACGGAGACCGAGACCCAGATGAGTACGGCGGGCACGAGGAAGAACGCGACCCCCGCGGTTCTGCGGCCCGCGGTCCTCGCGGCCCTGGTGCTCCTTGTGGTCCGGGATGTCATCAGCCGGCCACCTTCACGGTCGTCGTGGCGCCCCAGATGGCGAGCGAGAGGAAGAAGTCGGTGACGCTGATCAGCACGATCGCGTTGCGCACCGAGCGGCCCACGGCCACGCCCACTCCGGCGGGTCCGCCGGTGGCGTGGTAGCCGTAGTAGCAGTGCGCGAGGATCACCATCACGCTGAAGATCAGCACTTTGAGCACCGACAGCAGCACGTCCTGCGGGGAGAGGAAGAGATTGAAGTAGTGGTCGTACGTGCCCGCGGACTGCCCGTTGAACAGGACGGTGACGTAGCGGGAGGCGACGTACGAGGAGAGCAGCCCGATCGCGTACAGCGGGATGATGGCGACGACCCCGGCGATGATGCGGGTGGTGACGAGGTACGGCATGGAGCGCACACCCATCGACTCCAGTCCGTCGATCTCCTCGTTGATCCGCATGGCGCCGAGCTGCGCGGTGAAGCCGGCGCCGACGGTCGCGGAGAGAGCGAGGCCCGCGACGAGCGGGGCGATCTCACGGGTGTTGAAGTAGGCGGAGATGAAGCCGGTGAAGGCCGCGGTGCCGATCTGGTTGAGGGCGGCGTACCCCTGGAGTCCGACGACCGTTCCGGTGGCCAGGGTCATCGCGATCATGACGCCGATGGTGCCGCCGACGACGCCGAGGCCGCCGCTGCCGAAGGCCACCTCGGCGAGCAGCCGCTGCACCTCCTTGAGGTAGCGGCGCAGGGTGCGGGGGATCCAGACCAGTGCTCGTACGTAGAAGGTGAGTTGGTCACCCGATCGGTCGAGCCAGCTGAGCATCGACATCGGTCAGCTCCCCTTCGCGGGGACGATCTGGAGGTAGATCGCCGTGAGGACCATGTTCACGAAGAACAGCAGCATGAAGGTGATGACGACGGACTGGTTGACCGCGTCGCCCACGCCCTTCGGACCGCCACGCGGGTTCAGGCCGCGGTAGGCGGCGACGATGCCGGCGATGAAGCCGAAGATGAGGGCCTTGATCTCGCTGACGTACAGGTCGGGCAGCTGGGCCAGGGCGGAGAAGCTGGAGAGATAGGCGCCCGGGGTGCCGTCCTGCATGATCACGTTGAAGAAGTAGCCGCCGAGCGTGCCGACGACGGAGACGAGGCCGTTCAGCAGGACGGCGACCAGCATGGTGGCCAGCACGCGCGGGACGACGAGGCGCTGTACGGGCGACACGCCCATGACCTCCATCGCGTCGAGCTCCTCGCGGATCTTGCGCGATCCGAGGTCGGCGCAGATCGCCGAGCCCGCGGCCCCGGAGACCAGCAGCGCCACGATGATCGGGCTGGCCTGCTGGATGACGGCGAGGACGCTGGCACCGCCGGTGAACGACTGGGCGCCGAGCTGCTGGGTGAGCGAGCCGACCTGGAGGGCGATGACCGCGCCGAACGGGATGGAGACCAGGGCGGCGGGCAGGATCGTGACGCTGGCGACGAACCAGAACTGCTCGATGAACTCCCGCACCTGGAAAGGCCGCCGGAAGGTCTCCCGGCACACGGTCCCGGCCAGGGCGAACAGCCGGCCGGTCTCGCGCAGCGGGGCGAGGGCCTTGCTGGGGCGCGGTGCCTCGGGCGCCTTCTTCGGGAGCGGGGCCGGATTCGGGGGCCGGTCCCCCGGCGGCCCCGGGGGTATCACCGGCATGGGGGCCGTCACGGGCGCCCACCGCCCGCGGCTGCCGGGCTGTAGCTGTTGAGGATGGCGGTACGGGCCGCCTCCGGCAGCTGTCCCAGCATCGACATGACCCGCTCCCGGCGGCGCAGGGCGCCCTGGCGCACCGGGAGGCCCGGCGAGGGCTCCAGCTGCGGGACGACGGTGCGCGGGGCGTTGGCCGAACTGATGCCCTGCCCGTAGCCGCCCCGCTCCTCGGCGGCGAGCGTGGCGGCGTCCTTCTCCTCGGACATGCCGATGGGGCCTTCGCACCGCCCGGCGAGGAATTGGTTGACCACGGGCAGATCGCTGGTGAGCAGCACCTCGCGCGGCCCGAAGGTGACGAGGTTGCGGCAGAACAGCATCCCCATGTTGTCCGGGACGGTGGAGGCGATGTCGAGGTTGTGGGTGACGATGAGCATCGTCGCGTCGATCTGGGCGTTCAGGTCGACGAGCAGCTGCGAGATGAAAGCGGTGCGGACCGGATCGAGTCCGGAGTCGGGTTCGTCGCAGAGGATGATCTGCGGGTCCAGGACGAGCGCACGGGCCAGGCCGGCCCGCTTGCGCATGCCACCCGAGATCTCGCCGGGCAGCTTGTCCTCGGCGCCCAGCAGACCCACCACGTCGATCCGCTCCATCACGATGCGGCGGATCTCGGATTCCTTCTTACGGGTGTGCTCCCGGAGCGGGAACGCGATGTTGTCGAAGAGCGACATCGAGCCGAAAAGCGCACCGTCCTGGAACATGAGGCCGAAGAGCTTGCGGGCTTCCATGATGTCCCGCTCGGAACCGTTCACCATGTCGACGCCGTTGACAAGAACCCGACCCTGTTCAGGTTTGAGCAGGCCGATGATGGATTTGAGAAAGACGGTCTTTCCCGTCCCCGACGGGCCGAGCATGACACTGACCTCGCCTGCGGGAAGCGTGAGCGACACGTCCTGCCAGATGTTCTGCTTGCCGAAAGACTTGGTAAGGCCTTCGACCACTACTTCGATTCCCATCCCACCTCCTGCATGCGCTCACGAAGTGACAGAAGTGCGCCGAGGGGCGCACGTTAAGTTCACCGACACCGTCGGGACAAGCCCTTGAACAGCCAATTCGTGAAGATCCGACTCACTTGTCATCCGGTGACAAAACATGGTTCGAACTTTGTAAACAACTGCGCACCCACAGCGGACGATGCAGGCCGGGGCTCCGTGCCCCAGGGGGGCCTGGGACACGGAGCCCCGGAATGAGAGCTCCGCCCGTGTGAAGATTCGGGGGTGGGGGCTCCCGGACAGGGAACCCGGGCACTGGGGGCGTGCCTGGATTCCCCTCCTGACGGGTGAGCAATCTCCGGACGTGCCGGACGAGTTGCTGACGGGGGCGACGTTACGGCCGGGTAACCTGGCTCGCAATACCAGTACTTCAAGTTTTCGCGCGAGTGCGCAAAGCGGCGGCATTCTGCGCACCGACTGAGCAGCCGGGCCCGGAAAACTGTCGACGAGTGATAACTTTCGCGGCCCTCCCGGCGAAGGAAGAAGGATCGCGGACACCACGTCACGGGCGTCCGGACCGGCCCGAATACACAAGTGAGAACATGGATTCCGTATACGTCGCGCAACACCGTTCCGCGGATGCCGGCGATGGCCTGCGCACGATGTGACAAGAAGGGCGTGGCGCGTACTCACCCGTGAACGAGATGCCCCATTCACGGACAGTTTCTCAAACGGCGGGATTGTGCCGCAGGGTTTCCCGCCAGTAACGTCACGGCTCGATGAAGGGGATTCCGTGCCGGTGACGTCCGCCGCGAGCCCCTTCTCCCGTAATCCTCACGCAATTTCGCTGCGCACCCCTATGCCGTCACCCCATTGGGCCGGCTTCGGGACCGGCGCGGACAGATCGAGCAACTCCGGGTTCACCCGGCCGCGTCGACGCGGCCGCCTCCATTCCTCAAAGGGGACGACATGAGAACTGGCTCGAACCGGGCACGTGTGGGGCTTCTGGCCTCCTTCACCGCATTCGCCGCCGTCGCGTCGATGGGTTCGGCCACGGCCGCCACGACGCTGAACGGCAACTGGGCGCCCTTCAGCCGCTGTCCGGTGGACGCTCCCGCCATGCTGGCGGTGGACGGCGCGACGGACAGCTCCATCTGCGTCTCCTCCCACTCGGAGAGCGGCTCCATCAAGCTGGGCAACACCGTGGTACCGGTCGGTTCCAGCGACCTCCAGATCGGCGTGATCACCCATCCAGGGGGTCTGTCGACCGTGGTCTCCCCCGAGGGGGGCGCGCTCGTCGCAGACTCCGCGAAGGTGCCGGGCGGGCTGCTCGGCCTGATGTGCCCCAGCGACGTTCCCGTGATCACCGGGATCTGCAACACGCTCACCGACGTCAACCTGAACCGGGTGACGGCGACCCTCGAATCGGTCAACACCCCGACCGACTTCCAGCTCGTAGCGGGGACGACCACCGGGAAGCCGATCGTCACCCTGCCGGTCCGGATCCATCTGGAGAACCCGCTCCTCGGCGACAAGTGCTACATCGGTTCCGCCTCGAACCCGATCCTGCTCAAGCCGCAGAACCTGACCCAGCCGGCCGTCAGCAGCCTGAAGTTCGCCGGCGACGGAACTACGGACGCGACCGGCCCGCTGAACCGGCTCAACCTCCTGGGTGCCACTCAGAGCGACACGACCTACGCGGTCCCCGGAACCAACGGCTGCGGCCTGCTGGGCGCGCTGAACTGGGCGGTGAACCTGAAGACGGGCCTGCCGTCGGCCTCCGGCAACAACAACGTCACCCTGGACAATGCCCAGACCTACGTGGCGACGGTGAACAGGCCCCGCGACACCTCCCCGAACGCGGGCAAGCTGCTGTCGCAGTACTGGCACTCGGCGGCGCAGTAAGCACCCTCGCGCCCCGAAGCCCTGAAGGGGCCACTCTCCTTGTGGAGGTGGCCCCTTCGTTGTACCTGCCGGACTACCTGGCGGACTTCGTCCCGGGCATCTCCGCCGGAGGGGGCGGACAGTACGACCGGGTGGGGTTGCTCGGAACACAGGTCGCGGCCTGATTCATGTAGACCCGGTTCCCGGGTCCCGAAAGGGAGGCGGTGAACAGCGGGTTCAGGTCCTCACCGCCTGTGCCGCATCCAGTGAAGGACGGGATGTCGACCTCACCCTGCAGGAGGCCGCCCACGCCGACGTTCTTGTACCCTTCGCCACCGTTCAGCACCACCTTGAACGGCTTCGATGTCCTGCAGTTGCTTCCGACGTCGAGTGGCGTGCCGTTGACCTTGACGTCGTGGAGGCGCAAAGACTGCCGAAAGTAGGCCGTGGCGAACACGATCTTTCCCGGGCCGGATCCGGATGTGCCCGTCGAGATGGTGAGAGGGCCGTTCTCGAACGAAACCTTCGCTGTCACCGGCTGGAAGCCGAAGGTGAGAAAGGTTGAATCGGCATCCGGAAGCTTCAGGCTCGCGAGCGAATCGATCCGGAAATAGTATCCGCCCGGCGCCTGGGCCGGTCGGATGGTTGTGCCCTTCGCCGTAATCACACTGATGAGTGCCGGGTCGGCGGGATCGTTGATGATCATGGCCCCGTTCAGCTTCCACACGTTGGCCAGGCCAACCGCGTTGGCACAGCTGGGAGGCGCCTTGGGGTTCTCCGCGATCCTCGCGGGGTCGCCCGGTGGTAGCTGCGGTGCCTCGCTCGCGTCCATTTCCCCCACCGGCGGGTCGACAGGACACCAGTCGGGGTCCTCGTCCTCAGCGGCCGGCGGTTGCACCGTGATGCCCTTGTCCTCCGCTCTGGCGGTACCGCCCGCCGGCGCGGTGGGCGTCTCGGGTGTCCCGGGCGGATCGGTGCCGTCTCCCTCGGTCACCTGCGTGGTCGCGAGATGCCCGCTCTCGCCCTGCTCCAATCGGCACGTCACCGTGGCCAGAGCCGGTGCGCTCTGCCCGGGCGCCGCCGTGGCGGCCCGCAGTTCGACCGTGAACTCCCCCACCGAGAAGTCGACATCGCCCGCGGACCCGAACGTCACGTAGGGGACCTCACCGGAGTGGACGAGCGCCACGTCGCCGTCAGCGGGAAGGGGCGTGCTCGGCGCGTTGAGCTCCCACGAAGCTTCGGCCGACTCGCCGTTCTGGGCGACCTTCACCTTCAACGCGGCCCGGCTCACGACGGCCTCGGCGCCCTCCGGCAGTAGCGCGGCGAGATCGGCGCGCGAGAGCATAAGGGTGAACGACACGGGCCCCGGCTGTACGGGACGGTCGACCTCACCGGTCGCCGGGACGTCCACCGACAGGGCCACGGTGGCCGCCACGGCCGCCACGTCGCTGTCCTCGGTTCCACAGGCGGCAGCGAGGCCGAGGGGCCCGGCGCTCTCGTCGGCGGCCGAGCCTCCGCCGGACAACAGACCGGCGAGCAGGGCGAGACCGGCGACGGAGGCGACCTTCACGGAACGCCCCGCACGGGTCACAGGTGTCTGGGTGTGCATATCGGGCCTGTCCTCCACGGGGTGTGGCGGCGCCGCACCTGGGCGCCGAGATCAAGAGGGCCGGGCCGTCCTGGGGGTCCAGGTCGGCCCACGCCTGTGCTTCGGTCCTACGGCGTGCTGATCACCGGTGACGTGCCGGTCGACGTCATGGCCATGTGCAACGAGGCGTTCATCGAGATGACGTCGCCGTTGTTCATGATCCCGAGGCAGTCCGCGTTCGAGACGACCAGGTCACTGACCGTGCCTTCGATGACGAGGTTGCCGGTGTCGTTCTCGTAGTGCCCGTAGAGCGTGCCGTTGAAGTCAGCGGAGCAGCCGAATCCCTCCCAGTGGCCCGAGATGCCGCCGATGGTGACATCCACCCAGTTCACGTGGGAAGTATTCGGCCCGACAAGGTTGATCTGCCACGGTGTCGTGCTCTGCGTCATGACGAATTCGAGACCAGCGACCGTGCAGTTGTCGGCGGCGATCGCGTCAATAGTGCCGATCCTGCCTCCAGTCGCGCCGGCGGCTTCGAGATTTCCGGCAGCCACGTCGAAGTAGTCACACTCGAGGTACATGAGTGGGAGGTCCAGCGTGGGATAGGTGGCATGCGCGGTGTACGCCCCAGCCGGCGTCACCGTCCACGCGCCCGCCGTGGCGGCCGAGGCCGAGGGCACCACCGCGCCGAAGGCAGCGACGAGGGCGGCGGCCACGATGGCACGTCTTCGCGCAAGGGTCTTCACGTACCCACATCCTCAAGGTCATGGCGCCGCACCCGCGACGCCCCAAACGAGAAGGCCGGGTCGGCCGCGGTGAGGCTCCGCAGCCGACCCGTACCTGTGTGCTCCAGCGGCCTTACGGCGTGGTGATCACCGGCGACGTGCCGGTCGAGGTGACGTTGACGTGGTACGAGGCGTTGAAGGACGCCACGTCGTCGTCGTTGACCAGGCCGAGGCAGTCCGCGTTGGACGCGACCAGCTCGGTGCCCGACCCGTCGATGACCAGGTTGCCGGCGCTGTTGTCGTAGTAGCCGTACACCTTGCCGGTGAAGTCGGCGTAGCAGCTGAAGCCCTCGATGTGGGCGGAGATGTTGGTGACGTTGCCCTTGACCCGGTTGGAGTTCGAGGGGTCCACACCGGTGACGTTGATCTTCCACGGCGTCGCGGTCATCGTGACCTCGAAGTCGAGACCGCCGACGGAGCAGTTGGTGAAGGTGATGTTGCTGATGGTGGCCATGTCGGCACCCGTGGAGCTGCTCGCGGCGACGCTGCCCGAAGTCACGTCCGAGGAGTCGCAGACCAGGTTCGCGAACGGGACGTCCAGCGTGGGGCTGACCGCGTGAGCGGTGTAGGCCCCCGACGGGGTCGCCGACCAGGTGGCCGCGGCACCGGCCGAGGCCGACGACACCGCCATCCCGAGGGCTGCGCTTGCGGCGGTGACGACGAGGGCGGCTCTACGTGCAAGGGTGTTCACTGATCCGTTTTCCCTTCAGGGTGTGTGACCCGACGCCGGGGTGCCGCCTCCGGCCGGATAGGCAGTGCCTCCGGGGCGGGGTCACGGGACAGAAAATGTGGCAGTCCGACCTGACCGACTGCACGACCTCTTGCGTTCGGCGATGACGCTACGGGTGAGTAATGTTGCACCGCAACGGGTCGGGCAAAAGAATCTCCGTAAGCGCCCTTCTCGGTGGGTAAATTGCTGCGAGGCGAGTACGACCGCACGGTTTCTTATCCAGAAGTGAGCAGTTTCCTCACCGCGACCGTGTCCGGCCCTGCTCATCGAATGACGGTCGGAGCCCCGGACTCCGGGCAACACCCCATGTCAAAGCCCTGCCACCCCGCACCGAGCAGCGCCGGCAGAGGCCCCGCACCGACCACGTCCGCGACCCTTGACTTCACGCCACCTCAGCAGTCGAATAACCCACGGATAGCGAACGCGACACTCTTTTCTTATACGGGCCGGGGCGCCGGCGGCATTACCGAAAACCCGGAAGACGCGCACCCCGCATTCCGAACCGTCCCTCGCCCTCGACCCGGCGCACGCCGGAGCGCGGGACGGCGACGGCCCGGCACGTCGATACGTGCCCCTTGCATTCCGTCCTGTCCTGGCTGTGGGCAGGGGCCCCGTCGTCGACTATGTTCGACAGCCGACGTTGGTACGCACCTGACGGTGATGGGAGCGCTTTCCCTGGGAGCGCTTTCTCCTCACCCACCCCCCATCGGGCGCCGAGGAACAAGGGGTATAGGCATGCCGGGAGTTGCTCAACCCTCGGACCTGGGGGAACCTCTGGGACCGCTGCCGCAGGAGTTCGCCGCGATCGTGCGTCCCGAACTCCCCAGTCTGATCAAGGAGATCGGACTGGAGGTCACCCGCGCCTACCCCGAATACGCGCGGCTCCTCGACGGCCCCTACGGCCAGGGCATCCGGGTCGGGGTGGAGCAGAGCATCTCCGTGTTCGTGGACCAGGTCGCCGAGCCCGCCTCCCCCTCCGCACTGCGCGACGAGATGTGCCGCAGGTTCGGCCGGTTCGAGGCGTACGAGGGGCGCAGCCTGGACCAGTTGCAGGGCGCGTACCGGCTGGGCGCGCGCGTCGCCCTGCGGCGGGCCAAGAAGATCGGCCGGCGCTACAACCTCTCCCCCACGATGATGCTCACCTTCGCCGACGCTCTCTTCTCCTACGTCGACGAGCTCGAATCCCTGTCGCGTGAGGGGTACTTGGAGGTCCGTTCGACCTCCGGCGACCACACGGACACGCTGCGGCGAAGACTCCTGCACCTGATTCTCGCCGGCCGGCCCGTGCCCCGTACCGCCATCGCCGAGCTCTGCGAGCAAACCGGCTGGGTGTTGCCGGACGAGGTGACGCTGGTGGCGCTACGCCCCTCGCCCGATCTCGGGCGGCTCGGCATCGACCGCGACATACTCGTCGACTTCACCGACCCGCAGCCGCATTTACTGATCCCGGGACCGTTCGACGACATGCGAAGACGCATGCTCGAGCATGCGCTCCCGGGTGTTCACACGGCCATCGGCCTCACCGTCCCCGCCTCCCTCGCCTCGGACTCCGTCCGCTGGGCCCGCCGGGTGCTCGAACTCGTTGACATCGGTGTCATCGACGACGCGCCGGCCATTCTCTGCGAAGACCACCTCATCACCGTGTGGCTGCTCTCCGACCCGGTCCTCCTCGACCAGCTCGCGCGCCGCGAACTCGCCCCGATCGCCGACATCAGCGCCAACCGGCGTGAACGGCTGATCGAAACCCTGCGGATCTGGCTCGACACCCGGGGCACCGCCGCCCAGATGGGCGAGCTGCTCGACGTACATCCGCAGACCGTCCGCTACCGGATGCGCAATCTGGAATCGATCTTCGGCGAGCAACTCGTCGACCCGGAGTCGCGGTTCTCGACCGAGACCGTGCTCCGTGCCATGCAGCTGCGCGCACGAGGCAGCGAACCACCGATCTGAACAGCGCGACGCGGATGCGTACCCGACGAGATCTCACGCGAAGTCAACCTACTTACGGGTAAGGGGAAATAGCCGGTCATTCCCAAACGGTTGCCACACGGAGACGTTCTCAACGAGAAACCTGGAACTGCGTCCCGTAGATATGGAGGAGTCGGCCGCCCACCCGGTGGCCGCGACGTCCGACCTCCTGGCCACCATTCGAGAGGGAACCCCCATGACCGCTTCGCACCTGCTCGTCCCCGTACCGATCCCGGACCGCATCGCCGCGCTGATCGGCTCCTGCATCCCGGCGCACATCCTGGAGGCGGAGTTCGACGCCGAGTGCGCCGCACGCGAGGTCCGCAGCTTCCGCGGTCCGCGGCTCGACATCGAGGACCAGGCCGACCGCGAGCAGGCACTGTCGGAACTGGCCCGCGCCAACAAGGTGCTCGCCGCCCACCACCCCCGGCTGGCGGTGCGCCCCGGCAGCTCCTGGTGACTCCCCCGAAGCCCCTCCATCTTGCGGAGGCGGCGCCATGCCCTTACCTTACTCGGAAGTAAGTTTACTCCAGAGTAAGGAACTGGCGTGGCCGACAACAGCAGCGGCAACCTCACCGACGAACTGACCGCACTCGACTTCGCGGCCGTCTCCCCGCAGGAGTTCGCGCGCATCGTGAAGGGCCTGTCCGCCAAGCAGCTCGGCGAGGTCATGCACGGCGAGCTGCGCACCCGGGTGCTCGGCGAGGTCTTCGGCCGGATGAAGCAGCAGTTCCGCCCGGACGCGGCGGGACAGCTCAAGGCGCTGATCCGCTGGAAGATCACCGGTGACACCGACACGGTCTACGAGACCGCGATCGCGGACGGCACCTGCACCATCAGCGAGGGCCGCTCCGACGCGGAACCGCGCACGACGCTCGTGATGGCCGACGCGGAGTTCCTCAAGCTGGTCTCCGGCAACGGCAATCCCGTGACGATGTTCATGATGCGCAAGCTGAAGGTGGCCGGCGATGTCGGCCTCGCCTCGGGCCTCACCCGCTATTTCGACATCCCGAAGGCCTGAGGCCGATGAGCTACTTCTCCCTCGCCCTCACCGAGGAACAGCAGGACCTGCGCAACTGGGTGCACGGCTTCGCCGCTGAGGTGGTGCGCCCGGCGGCCGCCGAATGGGACGCCCGCGAGGAGACGCCCTGGCCCGTCATCCAGGAAGCGGCCCGGATCGGGTTGTACGGATTCGAGTCGCTGGCCGACATGTACGGAGACCCGACAGGACTCTCCCTCCAGATAGCCAACGAGGAGCTGTTCTGGGGCGACGCCGGCATCGGCATGGCGCTCTTCGGCACCTCCCTCGCGGTCGCCGGAATCTTCGCCTCCGGCACACCGGACCAGCTCGCCGAGTGGGTGCCCCAGTGCTACGGCGACGAGGACGACCCGAAGGTGGCTGCGTTCTGCGTCTCCGAACCGCAGGCCGGGTCCGACGTCTCCGCGATGGCGACGAAGGCGCGTTACGACGAGGCCAAGGACGAGTGGGTGCTCTCCGGCCAGAAGGCGTGGATCACCAACGGCGGGATCGCCGAGATCCATGTGGTCGTCGCCTCGGTCGACCCGTCGCTCGGCGCACGCGGACAGGCCGCGTTCATCGTCCCGCCCGCCACGAAGGGCCTGGAGGCGAGCCGCACCATCAAGAAGCTGGGCCTGCGCGCCTCGCACACGGCGGACGTCTTCCTCGACGACGTACGGGTGCCCGGCCACTGTCTGCTCGGCGGCAGGGAGAAGCTGGACGCCCGGCTGGCCCGCGCCCGCGAGGGCGGCAACGCCAAGGGGCAGGCGGCGATGGCGACCTTCGAGGTCAGCCGCCCGACCGTCGCCGCCCAGGCGCTGGGCATCGCGCGCGCGGCGTACGAGTACGCGCTGGAGTACGCGGGACAGCGCGAGGCGTTCGGCCGGCCCATCATCGAGAACCAGTCGATCGCGTTCGCGCTGGCCGACATCCGTACGGAGATCGAGTCCGTACGGCTGCTGATCTGGCAGGCCGCCTGGATGGCCCGCAACGACCGGACCTTCGACGCGGGCCAGGGCTCCATGTCCAAGCTGCGCGCGGGCGAACTCGCCGTGTCCGCGACGGAGAAGGCCGTCCAGATCCTCGGGGGCGCCGGGTACAGCCGCGAGCACCCGGTGGAGCGGATGTACCGCGACGCCAAGATCTACACGATCTTCGAGGGGACCAGCGAGATCCAGCGCCTGGTCATCGCGCGGGCGATCTCGGGGCGCCACATCCGCTGACGCGGGGTCATGGGCCGAGGACCGGACACTGACACGCGGTCAGGGCCCGGCGACCGGGGTGAACCGCACCGGCAGCGAGTGCGGCCCCCGCGTGAAGACGCCCTGTTCGGACGGGGTGAACCCGTCCGCGAGCCGTACGTCGGGCATCGCGTCGAGCAGCATGTTCACCCCGGTCTGCACCTCGGCCCTGGCCAGCAGCGCGCCGACACAGAAGTGCCGGCCGAGGGCGAACGCCAGATGGTCGGCGGCTGCGGAGAACGCCGTGGTGCTGGTCAGGTCGGTACGGAAGAGGTCGAAGCGGTCGGGGTCGCGGTACCGGGACGCGTCCCGGTTGGCCGAGCCGATCAGACAGGTGACGGTCGATCCCTCGGGCACCCGGCCGCCGCCGAGCTCCACGTCGACGGCCGTCTGTCGCATGATCATGTGCACCGGCGGGGTGAGCCGCAGCGTCTCGGCGAAGGCCCGGTCGATGAGGCTTCGGTCCTCCCGGACGGCGGCGAGCTGCTCGGGATGGGTCAGCAGGTTGGCGAAGATCGAGGCGATGGCCTTGTCGGTGGTCTCGCCGCCGGCGGCGAGCAGCAGGCTGCAGAAGGCCTTGATGTCCTCGTCGCTCATCCGGACACCGTCGACCTCGGCGGCGCAGAGCGCGGAGAGCAGGTCGTCGCCGGGTGCCTTCCGCCGCTCCTGGATGACCGGGATCATGTACTCGGCGAATTCCTGCCGGGTCCGGTCACCGGCCGCCGCCACCTCCGGGTCGCCCGCGAGGTTGCCGAGGAAGGCGATGACGGTGGTGTACCAGCCGTGGAAGCGGTCGTGGTCGGCCTTGTCCAGGCCGAGCATGTCGGCGATGACGAGGACGGGAAAGCGCGTCGCGAACGCCTCCACGAGGTCGGCCTCGCCGGTGTGCCGGAAGGTGTCGATCAGCTCGCGTGCGTTGCGCTCGATGACCGGGAGGAACTTCTCCTGGAGGTCCGAGCCCCGGAAGGCCGGGGCGACGAGAGCCCGGCGTACGGAGTGCTCACGGCCGCTGAGCTGGAGGATGGTCTTGCCGTGGACGGGCTCGATCTGCCAGTCGTAGTTGTCGGTGGTGAACTCGCCGGCCCTGTCCTTGAAGACCCGCTCGACGTCCTCGTACCGGGAGACGACGTAACTGTTCGTGGCCTCGTGCCTGATCAGCGGGTGGCTCTCGCGCATGATCCGGTAGGCCCCGTAGGGATCGGCGGCGAAGGCGGGCGAGAGAATGTCGGGTACGGGTGGTGCTTGCGAGGCGAGTGACTCTTGTGGGGCAGACGTCATGACGCTCCTGGGTCGTTGACGGGCAACGCCGCCAAGGTTATTGACTTACCGTCCGCTGCCACACCCCCTGGGGGAACCATGCCCGCCGGCCCGCGCCCGTCCGTTCTCTTCGTCACCGATCTCGCCTACGAGGCCCGGGGACGCCGCTACTGCGACGAGGACATCCACCTGACGTCACGGCTGCGCGAGGACTTCGACGTCGCTCTCTGTCACCCTCGCGACGCCGCCGCGCTGATGGAGGGCTTCGACGCCGTCGTCGTACGCAACAGCGGTCCGGTGCTGCACTACCAGGAGGCGTACGACGCGTTCTGCGCACGTGCCCGCGAGCTGGGCACGCGGGTCTACAACCCGCTGACCGGCCGGGGCGACATGGCGGGCAAGCAGTACCTCGTCGATCTGAGCCGGGCCGGGTATCCGGTGATCCCGACGGTGGACCGGGCGGCGGATCTGGGGCTGCTGCCCGGGGCCGAGGGCTACGTCATCAAGCCGAAGCTGGGCGCGGACTCGGTCGGGCTGCAGTTCGTGCGTACCCCGGCACTGCCTCCCGGGGCGGACGGCACGCAGCTGGTCCAGCCCCGCATCGACTTCCGCTACGAGGTGTCCTTCTACTTCGTCGACCACGACTTCCAGTACGCGCTGTACGCACCGCACCCGGAGCAGCGGTGGGTGCTGGAGCCGTACGAGGCCGGGGCGGCGGATCTGGCGTTCGCGCACGCGTTCGTCGACTGGAACACCCTCGACCACGGGATCCAGCGGGTCGACGCGTGCCGGACGGAGGCGGGTGAGCTGCTGCTCGTCGAGCTGGAGGACCTCAATCCGTATCTCTCGCTGGACCGGGTGGGTGAGCCGGTGCGGGAGGCGTTCGTCGCGCGGATGAAGACATCGCTGAGAGACCTGCTGGGCTGACACGTTCACCGTCCGGCCGCCCCCCGCATGCGGGTGACAGGGAGCGGTGTGAGGGTGCAAAGGTGACCACTGCCAGCGAGACCGCCCCCGCCGCGCAGGCCGCCGGCGCACCGCCCGTGCTCGATCCGCGCCGCCGGAACATCGTCTTCGCGACGATCGTGCTGGGCATTCTGCTGGCGGCCCTGGACCAGACGATCGTGGGCACGGCCCTGCCCACGATCGTCTCGGACCTGGGCGGAGCCGCCCATATGTCGTGGGTGGTGACCGCTTACCTCCTGGCGGAGACCGTGGCGACGGTCCTGGTCGGCAAGTTCGGCGACCTGTTCGGCCGGAAGATCGTCTTCCAGCTCTCGGCGATCATCTTCATCACCGGTTCGTTCCTCTGCGGACTCGCGACGAACATGACCCTGCTGATCGTGTGGCGCGGACTGCAGGGCATCGGCGCCGGCGGTCTGATGGTCACGTCGATGGCGCTCATCGCCGATGTGATCCCGCTGCGCGACCGCGGCAAGTACCAGGGTGCGATCGGTGCCGTCTTCGGCGTCTCGACCGTCATCGGGCCGCTGCTGGGCGGCCTCTTCACCGACCATCTGACCTGGCGCTGGGCGTTCTACGTCAACGTCCCGATCGCGATCGTGGTGGTCATCGCGGCGGCCCGCACCATCCCGTCGGTGAAGGCGGCGGGGCGTCCGGTGATCGACTATCTGGGCATCGCGATGGTCACGGTCGGGGCGAGCTCCCTGATCCTGGCGACGAGTTGGGGCGGCAACGAGTACGCCTGGGGCTCCCCCGTCATCATCGGCCTGTTCGTCCTCGGCCTGGTCGCCCTCGCCGCGTTCTGCCTCGTCGAGTTCCGGGCGAAGGAACCGATGCTGCCGATGCGGCTGTTCAACAATCCGGTCTTCACGGTCTGCTCGATCCTCAGCTTCATCGTGGGCTTCGCGATGCTCGGCGCGATGATCTATCTGCCGACCTATCTGCAGTACGTGGACGGGGACTCGGCGACGCTGTCGGGGGTCCGGACGCTGCCGATGGTCATCGGTCTGCTGGCCGCCTCGATCTTCAGCGGCAACGTGGTCAGCAAGACCGGCCGCTACCGGATCTTCCCCATCGTGGGCTCCCTCGTCATGGCGGTCGGACTGTTCCTGCTCTCCCGGATGGGGCCGGACAGCGGGGTGTGGCTGGAGTCCCTGTACATGCTGGTGCTCGGGCTCGGCATCGGGCTGTGCATGCAGGTGCTGACGATCGCGGTGCAGAACACCGTCGACTACGCGGACCTGGGTACGGCGACGTCGGGCGTGACGTTCTTCCGTACGCTCGGCAGCTCCTTCGGCACGGCGGTGTTCGGGACGATCTACGCCAACTCGCTCGGCCCGAACCTCGAGGACGGGGTCGCGGAAGCGGTACGGGCGGGCGGGGATCCGGCGGTCGTGTCGAAGGCCTCGCAGAGCCCGGAAGGGCTGCACTCCCTCCCCGACGCCCAGTCGGCACCTCTCGCCCAGGCGTACGCCGACACCCTGCACACGGTGTTCCTGTGGACGGTGCCGGTCGCGGTGCTCGGCTTCGTCGTCGCGCTGTTCCTGAAGCAGGTGAAGCTGCGCGACACGGCACGGGCCTCCTCGACCGACATGGGTGACGGGTTCGCGTCGCCGGGCTCCGGGGACTCGGCCCGGCTGCTGGAGTTCTCGGTGGCCAAGGTCCTGCGGCGGGTGGACCCGGACACGGCCCGGCGGATCGTGGCCTCGTCCGACACCCGGCTCGACATGGCGGGGGCCTGGGCGGTCATGCAGGTCGAGCTGTTCACCCGCATGGTCGGCCACGCGGGGCTCCGGCTGATCGCGGCCCGGCACCGGATCCCGCCGGAGGTTCTGGTACCCGTCTTCGACCGGATGATCGAGGAGGGCTATCTCACCGGGGACGGACATCTGTTCACGCACACCGAGGCGGGCAGCCGGGAGGCCAGGACCATCAACGACGCCTGGTCCCACTGGCTGACCGAGCAGCTGGGCGACCAGCAGGAGCAGGCGGACGACGCCCGGCTGCGCGCCGCGGTCGACGTGATCGCCAAGCGGCTGCTGGCGGAGGACCTCACGCAGGAACTCTCACCGGCCGCCCCGGCGGGCGCGCCGGTCTGACCGGCGCCCGAGGGTTCAGTCGGCGAAGACGGCGGACTCGTAGACCCAGGCACCCTCGTGCCGGACGAAACGGCTCTTCTCGTGGAGGCAATCGCGGTGGCCGCCCGCCGTGAAGTGCGCGCGGAAGGTGACCGTTCCCGCGGTGTGGAAGGCGCTGCCCTCCGTCGTCTCCAGGATCTCCAGGCCCTCCCAGCGCTGTCCGGGATCAAGGTCGAGGACGGCCGGGCGGTGGTCCGGGTGCCAGGTGCGCAGCAGGTACGCGACGTCCCGGACGGCGAAGGCGGCGTACCGCGAGCGCATCAGCGCCTCGCAGGTCGGCGCCGCCGCCCCGGTGTGGAACCGCCCGCAGCACTCCGCGTAGGTGGCGGGCAGCCCACAGGGGCACGGCGAGGCGGGTGTGACCGGGGAGACGGGAGCGGCGGAGGGGCGCCGGGGGCGTGTGGTGCGTCGGGACATGGGTCCATTGTGTCCTGCGGCAGCGCCGGGCCGGGTGCCGGGCGTCGTCGGCCGCGCCCTCGGAACAAGGCGCGCGCACCCTCAGAACGAGGCGCGCACCCTCAGAACACGTGCAGGCCACTTGTCTTTCCTGCGCGATGTTGATCAGATCGATGCATGTTCGAGCGGCATCAGCCGTTCACCGCCGGGGGGCACCGTGGAATCCGACCGTCACAGCCGATCAGTGAGCACTACAAGTGTCAGGTTCGTGACAGCAGTAGTCGCGTACGCCGTGGCCGGGGCGGTCCATCTCGTCACAGCCGGGCTGTTCCTCACCGGCCTGCGGTTGACCGTTCTCGGGTTTCGCACGTTCTTCCAGCCGTGGATCGGCCTGTTGCTGCTGGGCATGGCCTTCGCAATGCGTCCGCGGCCCGGGCGCCTGGACCCTGACGCGCCGACCCTGCGGGAAGCCGACGCGCCGGCCCTGTTCGCGCTGTTGCACCGCACGGCGGACATCGCCGGAGTACGACGCGTCGACGCGGTCCAGTTCACTCCGGACTTCTCCGTGAGCGTCGTCCACTACGGCCTTCGTCGCCGACGCTGCTTCGTCCTGGGCCTTCCGCTCTGGGCCGTCTCCTCTCCTCAGCAGCGTGTTGCCGCCCTGGCTCAGGCCCTGGGCCGGAGCGCCCCCCGCAACGTCCGGGACGGCGCATTCGTCGGCACGGCCCTCAGGTCGCTGACAGCCGGGTCGCTGTCCGTGCAGGAAGGCGAGCCCTCCGCCACTCTGCCGCGCATCAACGCTGTCGCCCGGGGCGCTGTCGCCGTGGCGGACGGAACGCAGCGCTTCGCCGACCGGTCTAGGAAGAGTGAATGGCTGCTGTGGATTCCTCGCACGGCACTGGCCGCGACGGCCCGCCTGCTGCTGTGGCTCACGGAACCGGCCGCCCGGCGTGCGCTGTTCGAGGCGGACGACGCGTCGGCCCGCGCCGCCTCCTCCCAGGCCGCTCTCGCCGCACTGCGTGACAGGCGCCTCGCACGTGCCGTCGGTGTGGAGATGCACCGGCTGGCCATCGAGAAGCGCACCATCGTCAGGGCTCACCGTCCTGCGGCCTCGCAGGAGGATCTCTGGGAGAGGATCCACGCGCATGCGGTCCGTCTGCGCGCACAGGACATGCCCCAGCCCTCCGGACCGGACACACCGAGTGCCGGGCCGGGTTCCACCGGCAGCGATACGTACACCCTGCGCATCGAACGGCTGGTCCGGGCCCCGCAGTGTCCCGCGGCGATCACGCTCGACGGGGCCGCCCTGGCCCGCATCCGGGAGGAGCTGCGTGTGCCCCGGCGGACAGTGGCGCACCAGGTGCTGCGTGACGGCGTACGGCTGTAGGGAAGCCGGGTGGTGAGGCGATCGGATGTCCTCACCGCGCTTCCGGTCACCGTTCAGCCCTTGCGGGCCACGCCCGCGTAGCCCGGGATCGGTTCGTCGCCCGGGACCTCGATGACCTCGCCGAGCTCCGGGTGCCAGTCGGCGGAGAGCGAGACGCCCGGGTCGACGAGTTCGAGACCGTGGAAGAAGGCGGTGAGTTCGGCGCGGCTGCGCGGGCGCAGCGTCATGCCCCGGGCCTTGTACATGGCGGCGGCCTCTGCCGCACCCTCCGGGTCGAAGTCGCCGGTGGTCTGCGAGAGGATGAGGTAGCTGCCGGGGGCCAGTTGGTCGACCAGACGGTCCACCAGTTCCGCGGCGCCGTCCTCGTCGTCCAGGAAGTGCAGCAGCGCCAGCAGGGACAGGGCGATCGGCCGGTCGAAGTCGAGGACCTTGCCGGCCGCCTCCAGGATGACCTCGGGCCTGCGGGCGTCGGCCTGGATGTACTCGGTGGCGCCTTCCGGCGTTGAGCGCAGCAGGGCCGCCGCGTGGGCCAGGACGATCGGGTCGTTGTCGCAGTAGACGATCCGCGCGTCCGGCGCGGTCTGCTGGGCGATCTGGTGGAGGTTGGGCTCGGTCGGTATCCCTGCACCGATGTCGAGGAACTGCCGGATGCCGTTCTCCGCCAGCCAGCGGGTGGCCCGGTGCATGAACGCCCGGTTGACGCGGGCCATGTCACGGCCGCGCTCGTCCACGGCGAGGAGCTGCCGGGCCATCTGCTCGTCGATCGGATAGTTGTCCTTGCCGCCGAGGAACCAGTCGTACATCCGCGCGGGATGCGGCTTGCTCGTGTCGATCTCGACGGGGGGCTCGTGCCCGGTCATAGCGCGCTCCTTGGATCCGTGGTCGGCGAACAGAGAAAGGAAGTCGGTGCGCGGCGACCGGGAACCGCCCGCGCGATGAGGTCAGGTCAGGAGGAAGTCTGCCTGACCGGCCTTGGCGCCCTGTATGAAAGCGGCGATCTCACGGTGGGAGTAGATGAGGGCCGGACCATCGGGGTCGGCGGACTGGCGCATGGCGATTCGTCCGTCGGAGAGTTTCATCGCCTCGACGCAGTTGCCGCCGTTGCCACCGCTCCACGGCTTGTACCAGCCCTCGGAGCCGAGATCGGCGGCCGGCATGCCGTTGTATATGGGTGTCATCACAGCTCCTTGCGGAAGTCCCGGAGGATTTCCTTCGTGCGTTGTGCAGTCGCGGCCTGGGCCGCCATGCGGTCCATGACCTCGAGGTAGGAGGCCACCTCGGGGCGCGCGTCGAAGTAGACGGCCCCGGTCAGGTATTCGCTGTAGACCATGTCGGGCAGTTCGGGGACGGCGAACCGGAAGAGGACGAACGGCCCGTAGGTGCCCGGGTGATGGCCGGTCGAGAACTCGGCGATCTGGAGGGTCACGTTGGGCAGCTCGGTCGCTTCCAGCAGCCGGTCGGTCTGGGCGCGCATGGCCTCGGGGCTGCCCACCGGGCGGCGCAGCACCGTCTCGTCCATGACCACCCACAGCCTCGGGGCGTCCGGCCGGGTCAGCAGGGACTGCCGCTCCATCCGCAGCGCCACATGGCGTTCGATGTCCTCGGGCCTGGTCTGGCCGACGGCTCCGGTGCGCATCACCGAGCGCGCGTAGTCCTCGGTCTGCAGGAGTCCGGGGACGAAGTGCGGCTCGTACATGCGCAGGAGGCTCGCGGCGCCCTCCAGGCTGACGTACATGCTGAACCAGTCGGGCAGCACGTCGTGGAAGCGCTGCCACCAGCCCGGCTTGTTGGCCTCCTCGGTGAGGTCGACGAACGCCTCGGTCTCCTCCTCGGCGATCCCGTAGGCCCTCAGGAGCGACTGCACATAGGGAACCTTGAGAGCGACCTCGGCGGTCTCCATCCTGCGGATCGTCGCCGGAGCGACGCGGAGCACCTTGGCTGCCTGGTCCCGGCTCAGGCCGACACGCTCCCGCAGATCCTGCAGGCGCTTGCCGAGAACGACCTGACCCACGGTCGGGGCGGACCGCGGTTCGCTCACTTCAGACCTCCCCATGCGCTGTTTGGCAGCAGTGTGCCATGCGCGTGCCACCAAGAACACTGCCACTCTGAATTTTTCAGAGTGCCCCTTGCCAAGTGTTCGCGACAGGGGGAGAGTTGGTGAGTGAACCAGTTCACTCGTCATGCCCGCCCTCTTTCAGGAAGATCGCGAAGCGTGACACAGCCCCCACTGTGAGGATTCGGTCGTGGCACCTGGCAGTGCGCTCATCCCCCGGCTCATGGACCTCAGCCCCGGGACGGAAGCGCTCCGATACTGCTTCGCGCTGCCCGCGCAGCCCGAGTCGGTCGCCGGCGCCCGGCGGCTGACGCGAGCCCGGCTGGACGAGTGGCGGCTCGACGACGACGCCCACGACGCGGCGGTCCTCATCGTGTCGGAGCTGGTCACCAACGCGGTGGTGCACACCGCCAGCGCACGCGTCGTGTGCGAGTTGCGCTGCCTCGAGACCCGGCTGCGCATAGCCGTGCAGGACCAAGGACACCAGCCCGGCGGGCCGCGTCTGGGCGCCGGCGCCGACGACGAGCACGGACGCGGCCTGCTGCTCGTCGACGCGATGTGCAGCGCCTGGGGGTCCCGCGACGCCGGGAACGGCTCGGGCCGCATCGTCTGGGCGGAACTGCCGCACAGCTCGGAGCACTCATGCTGAAGAACGCCATGTCCCATCTGCTCGGAGCCAGGCGCTCCCGTGACCCGGGCTGCGCCGCCGGCGTCGGCCTGGTGCAACTGCCGCTGCCGGCCGCCCTCTCGGCGAGCCTGGGCTGTGACGCGGTGGGCGTGCCCGCGCGCTACGGCTTCCGCCTGATGTCCCATCTTCCGCGTACGGGCTGCGTCTTCGCGGACGCGGACCGCTGGTGGTGGATCGTGCCGTCCGGCTCCGACCTCGATCTGGACTGGCCCGCGCAGGCCGCGTACGCGCGCGGGGCGTACGTTCCCGCCGTACGGCCCCGGCTGATCCACCAGCCCGACAGCCGCACGCCGTACACCCCGCCCATTCCGCTGTTCCTCATGGTCTGCCAGGTGATGGGTGTGGCGCCTTCATGGGCGCCCGCGGGAGGACCGAGCGTCGTCCCCGCTCCATGAGCCCACCCGCCCGGCGGAAAGGGCGCCGCGGCCGGTTGTCCTAGTGCAGATACGAGAGCCCCGGATGCACCTTCGTGTAGCCGTCGACCAGCCGGCGCGCCACCGAGACCGAGTCCACCAACGGGTGCAGGGCGAAGGCGCGGACCGCGTCGGCGCGTGAGCCGCTCGCTGCCGCGTCGAGCACCGCGCGTTCGACGGCCTTCACCGCGGTGACCAGCCCGACGGCGTGGTACGGGAGCGGATCGACGGCGACGGGACGGGCGCCGTTGGCGTCGACGAGGCACGGGGCCTCGATCACGGCGTCCGCGTCGAGCGCAGCGAGAGTGGTCCGGTTGCGGACGTTGAGGATCAGGGACGTCTGCTCGTTGCGGGCGACGGCCCGCATCAGGGCGAGCGCGACCTGCTCGTAGCCACCGGAGTCCAGATCGCTCTCGTCCCGCTCCCCCGCCCCCGCGACATCCCGGTTCTCCGACATGTACGTCGCCTCGCGCTCGGCGCGGGTTCGGTCCCAGGTGGCCAGGGCCGGTGTGGCCGGGTCCTTCATCCGGCCGTAGAACCCCTCCTGCTGTTCACGGAGGAAGGCGCCACGGGTCTGCTCGGCGTCCTGGTAGGCGCGGACCGCCTCGCGGTTGTAGTAGTAGTAGTGCAGGTACTCGTTGGGGATCGCGCCCAGGGAGCGCAGCCAGTCGGCACCGAAGAGCCGGCCCTCCTCGAAGGAGCCGAGCAGCTCCGGGTCGGCGAGCAGGCGCGGGAGTTCGTCCCGGCCCTCGACGTACAGCCCGCGCACCCAGCCGAGGTGGTTGAGGCCGACGTAGTCGATCCGGGCCCCGTCGGGGTCGGCGCCGAGCACGCGGGCGATGCGGCGGCCGAGGCCGACGGGTGAGTCGCAGATCCCGATGACCCGGTCGCCGAGGTGGTGGGACATGGCCTCGGTGACCAGGCCTGCGGGGTTCGTGAAGTTGATGACCCAGGCCTGCGGGGCGAGCCGGGCGATGCGGCGGGCCAGGTCGACGGCGACCGGGACGGTGCGCAGTCCGTAGGCGATGCCGCCGGCGCCGACCGTCTCCTGGCCGAGGACGCCCTCGTCGAGCGCGACGCGTTCGTCAGCGGCCCGGCCGGCGAGGCCGCCGACCCGGATCGCCGAGAAGACGAAGTCGGCGCCGCGCAGCGCCTCGTCCAGTTCGGTGGTGGCGACGACGGTGGGCGCGTCCGGGATTCCCTCGGCCTGTTCGGTGAGGACCCGGGCCATGGCGGTGAGCCGGTCGACGTCGGTGTCGTAGAGGGTGACGGCCGAGACGCGGCCCTCGGCGTGGTCGGCGAGCAGCGCCCCGTAGACCAGTGGAACCCGGAATCCGCCGCCGCCCAGAATTGTCAGCTTCACGCTTCCGCATGGTACGTGAGGTGGTGGAACCGGGGTCTTTCGTTCGGATCAGGCCGGATCAGGGAGCGGGGTCCGGTGCGTGCGGCTGCGAGGCGGAGGGAGTCACTGCGGAGGATGGGCGACCGACGACAACGCCGGAGGAGGGTTCCCCTGGGAGCGCGTACCGGTCCCCGCGAGCCCGGCATGATCCCAACGAGAGGCCCTGGGCGCGGACGACCGGCCGGTGGCCGGTCGTCCGCGGACGACTGTCGCCGCCGGTCAGTAGCCGTTCCACCAGCGGGTCACGACGCGCCACAGCCTGGCCGGGGCCGCGGGCCTGCGCTGCTGCGGAATCATCCCCGCCGCGGAGCCCTCGCCGGTCCGCCCCTCGACGGATCCGTCGACGGCGACGGTCGCCCCGGCCGGCCGCGCGCCCGGTGCCGCGCCTGCCGGTTCCGACGGGACGGGAGCGCGCACCGGGGTCGGCGCCACGTGCCGTACAGCGGACTGCACCTCCCAGTCCTGGCGCGCCGGGTTCGGCTTGCCCATGGACGGCGGTTCCCGGTCGTCCTGCGGGGCGCGCGGCGCGAACTCGGCCGGGAGTTCCACCAGGTGGCGGCCCATGATGTTGCCTACCCAGCGCAGTTCGCTCTCGTCGACGGCGAGTTCGAGGTCGGGCAGACGCATCAGCAGGGCATCGACGCCGACGTCCGCGATGGCACGGCCGATGTCCTGGCCCGGGCACTCGTGCGGGCCGCCGCTGAACGCCAGGTGGGCGCGGTTGCCCTCCATGTTGGCGTCGAGGTCGGGGCGTACCACCGGGTCGGTGTTGGCCGGGGCGATGCCGACGATCAGCGCGTCGCCGGCCTTGATGCGCTGCCCTCCCAGCTCCGTGTCGCCCACCGCCCAGCGGCCGAAGACCGCGGTGAACGGCGGCTCGTCCCACAGGGTCTGCTCGACCGCCTCGGGGACCGTCATGTGGCCGCCGCTGAGCCGGGCCCGGAAGCGCGGATCCGTGAGCACCATGCGGAGCACGTTCGCGATCAGGTTGGTGGTCGCCTCGTAGGACGCGATCAGGATGAGCCGCAGGTGCTCGGCAACCTCCTGGTCGTTCATGTCGGCGGGGTGCTCGACGAGCCAGGTGGCGAAGTCGTCCGCCGGTTCACGGCGGCGCCGTTCGACGAGGCGGCTCAGCGCGGCCAGCACGTAGGCGTTGCTCTCCACGGCGGTCGCCGTGCCCCGGGTCATGTCGCGGGCGGCCTGCACCATCCGGTCGTTGTACTCCTCCGGCATGCCGAGGATGGCGCACATCACCATCATGGGCAGCCGTTCCGCGAAGGCGGCGACCAGGTCGGTGCGGCCCTCCCGGCAGAAGTCGTTGACGAGCCGGTTGCTGTAGCGGTTGACGTGACGCCGCACACCGCGGGTGTCGATCCGGCCCATGGAGTCGGTGACGGCCCCGCGCTGACGCTCATGGGTGGCGCCGTCGGCGAAGACACAGATCGGCTGCCAGGTGAAGATGGGCGCCAGCGGGTGGTCCGGCGCGACGCTGCCGTCCTGCAACGCCCGCCAGCGGCGCGAGTCCCGGGAGAACTGCGAGGGCGTACGGGTCATGTGCAGGTTCTCGCTGTGCCCGAGGACCAGCCAGGCGGGTACGTCCCCGTGCAGCAGCACGGGCGCCACCGAGCCGTGTTCGGCACGCAGTTTGTCGTACAGGCCGTGCGGGTCCTGTTCCGCCTCGGGGCCGTAGAGGCGTCGCAGGCCGCCGGGGCCGATACCGAGGCCGTGGGCCGGGCACTCGGGGGGCGGAACCGGCCCCGTGGCCTCGCCGGGTTCGTAGTGGAATGGGGATGTCACGATCGCTCCAGGGATCAGTCTGCCAAGGGCCGGACGGATGGGTACGCGATGGGGGCGCGCGGATCGGGTGCGGGCAACGTCAGCCGAGCGGAACGGCCAGACTGTGCAGATAGCGCATCAGGGTCATCAGCACATCGCGGCTGGAGGCGCGCAGCCGGGCGTCGCAGTCGATCATCGGGACCTCGTCCGGCAGGTCCAGGGCGCTGCGCAGCGCCTCGACGGGGTGTTTCGGCGCGTCGGGGAAGGTGTTGACGGCGACGACGAACGGCACGCCGCGCTCCTCCAGCCGTCCGATGACGTCGAAGCTGACTTCTAGGCGGCGGGTGTCGATGAGCACGACTGCGCCGAGCGCGCCTTCGAACAGTCCGTTCCACAGGAACCAGAAGCGCTCCTGGCCCGGAGTGCCGAACAGGTAGAGGATCAGCTCCTCGCTGATGCTGATCCGGCCGAAGTCCATGGCGACGGTGGTGGCGGTCTTGCTCTCCACCCCGAAGTTGTCGTCCACGCCGACGCCGGCCTGGGTCATGGTCTCTTCGGTGGTCAGCGGCCGGATCTCACTGACCGAGCCGACCATGGTCGTCTTGCCGACCCCGAACCCGCCGACGATCACGACCTTCACCGCGGCGGTGGCCGTGGTGGGAAGGACGTCCTCGCTCCGGGGGCCCGTGATCGTGTCAGAGTTTCTGAAGTCCATGCATCACCGCTTCGAGGAGGGACCTGTCCGGGAGGGTTGCGCGGACGATCGGCGCGCGCGATTCGATCAGTTCCGTGGCGAGGAGTTCGGTGAGGAGCGAGGTCACCACGCTGAAGGGCAGACTGAGGTAGGCGGAGATCTCGGCTACGGATAACGGCGCCTGACAGAGCCGCAGGATCACGGCCTGCTCGGGCTGGACCGTCGGTGTCGGCTGCGACTTCGAGACCACCATCGTGACCAGGTCGAGCGCTGCCCGCTCGCTGCCGTCGGGATCGCCGGTGATGACGTAGAGCCGTTCCGGATCGCTCAGTGCCGGATCGGCCTTGCGGCGTTCTCGTCGGGAAGAACTCATCCGGCCTGCCCGTCGTGTCGGGGCGGGCTCGTCAGATGGGCGCCGATCCGTACGACCATGTCGCGCATCCGCGCTCCGACGAGGCCCGCGTCGACCGTCTCCCCGGCGAGTACGGCGAGGTACGCGCCGGCTCCGGCGGCCATCAGGTAGAAGAATCCGCCGGTCACCTCGATGACGACGAGCCGCATCCTGCCGTCGCTGTACGGGATTTCGGAGGCGACCGCGGCGGCCAGGCTCTGCAGCCCGGCGCAGGCCGCCGCGAGCCGGTCGGCGACGTCGGGGTCGCCGCCGTGCCGGGCGATGCGCAGACCGTCCGCGGAGAGCACGACGATCTGGTGGATGTCCGGGACGTCGTCGGCGAGCTCTTTGAGCATCCAGTCCATGTTGCCCCGCTGCTGGATCACTTCAGGTCTCCCTTGTCCCACGCGTCGTCGGAGTCTTCGTCTGTCCCGGGTTCCCGGGGCACGCCGTTGGCTGCCTTGGTGAACGCCTCCAGCCAGATCCCGGGAGGCGGCTCCTTGCCGTTGGCCTGACCGTGGCCGTTGCCGTAGCCGTTGCTCCGTCCGGCGCCCGTATCGGTGGACTGGGCGGGGAGGTTGTGCGAACCCAGGGGTGCGCGGCCGCGGCTGCGGCGCTGCGGGAGTCCGCCGGAGGTCCATTCGGTCACCACGGGGACGTCGTCCTCCATGGCGACGGCCGGGGTGACGGGCCGGGGCTCGGGCGCGACCGGCCCGGTGGCCGGACGGGAGGCGACGGGGCTCGGCTTGCGGTGGGTGCTGCGGGCCGGAACGACGTGCTTCATGTCCGCGAGGTCGATGTCGCTGGTGGGCCGCGACGTGGCGCCGATGCCGTGGGCGATGCCGGGCGCGGGGCCGGTGGTGATCATGGAGCGCGGCACGATGAGTACGGCGCGGACACCGCCGTACGCGGACTGCCGCAGCGACACCTGGAGGTCGTACATCCGCGACAGCCGGCCGACGACGGCCATGCCGAGCCGGGGGGACTCGCCGAGGTCGTTCATGCTGGAGCCGGCCTGGGCCCTGGCGAGCATGTTCTCGGCCCGGGCGCGGGCCTCCTCGCTGAGGCTGACGCCACCGTCCTCGATCTCGATGGCGATGCCGGTCTGGACCTCGACGGCGGTGACGTGCACGCGGGTCTGCGGCGGCGAGTACCGGGTGGCGTTGTCGAGGAGTTCGGCGCAGGCGTGGATGAGCGGTTCGACCGCGGTACCGATGATGGCGACCTTGGCGATCGAGTGCAGATCGACGCGCGGGTACTCCAGGATGCGCGACATGGCGCCACGCAGCACGCTGAACAGCGGTACGGGCTTGGGCCACTGACGGCTGGGCCGGGCACCGCCGAGCACGGCGATGGAGTCGGCGAGCCGGCCGATCAGCGCGGTGCCGTGGTCGATGCGCAGGAGGTCGTCGAAGACGTCGGGGTTGCGTCCGTGGTGCTCCTCCATCTCCCGCAGCTCGCTGGCCTGCCGGTGGACGATCGCCTGGACGCGGCGGGCGACGTTGACGAAGGCGCGCTGCGCGGAGTCACGCGTCGCCTCCTCGTTGTCGATGATGTCCAGCACCGTGTAGACGAGCGAGCGCTGGGCGTCGGGGAGATGGCGGTAGACCTCGTCGCCGTCGACGACGTCCCGCAGCACCTCGTCGGGTGAGTTGCCGACGCGCAGCCGGTGGATCGCCGCAGGGAGGAGTTCCTTGCTGATCCGTACGGTCTCCTCGTCGTGACTGGCGATGCGCCGCTCCAGCGCGGTGACGCGCTGTTCGTAGTGGGCGCGCTGCCGCCGGTTCGTACGTGAGCGGCGGGCGAGTTCGGCGGTGAGCACGGCGACCACGGCGGTGGCGAAGGCGCCGAACCAGACGACTGGTATCCGCGCGGCCTCGGCAACCAGCGCCACGGCGGCGGCGGTTGCGCCGGCCATCACGACGACGGGCAGCAACACGGCGCGGACGACAGGTGTTTCTCGGTCGATCGGTGGTGATTCAACACGAACCATCTAAAACCTCTGGCGGTTGATTCGGGAGGTAATCGGGAGGTACAGCGCTTGCAGGGCAGTAGGGAACAAGCGCTCGAATTCATATCAACTCGACTTCACTGCGCGTGAGCTTAGTCAGATCGAAACAGTGCTTCGGCACATTCACCCAACCCCCTGCGCGAGCGCTCCCGCGGTAATACACTCACGAGTTTTCACACGCACCGCTCACGGTCGTGCGCGCGGAGTGACGAACGGGGGGAATGTGCGACAACCACTGCCGTTCGTCCCGCCTTGCGGAACGGAGGCGTCACGACCCGCCCGCGACGGGCAAACACCACGCCCGCAAGCCGCAAGGCGACGGGGTGGAATCAGCGGGCGGCTCCGCCGCGGGACGGCCCTTCGCGTCCCACGGAGAGGGACAAGGGCACATGTGATCGAAGCGGATCGAAAGAAGCGGGTTGATGACCACCGCACGGGTGGATGCCCGTCCGGGACACGAAGGGGAACAGACATCTGATGGATCCGGCGCGGGACTACACCATCGAATCGCTCGACACCGGCCTGCGGCTGATGCGGCTGTTCCTCACCCACGACGCGCTGACCGTCTCGGAGGCGGCTGCGCTGCTCTCCATCGGCCGCTCCACCGCCCACCGGGTCCTCAGCACCCTGGAGGGCCGCGGCTTCGCCACACGGGAGCCGTCCGGGCGGGGCTACTCGGCCGGTCCCGAACTGGTGCGGCTGGGCCGCCCGGCCGGATTCGGCGCCCCGGTCCGGGAGCAGGTGGCCGCGGTGCTGGAGGACGCCGTGCGGCGCACCGGTGAGACCGTGCTCAGCGCCGCGCTGATCGGCGATCAGGTCCTGGTCACCGACGGCCGGGAGTCCGGTCATCCGGTACGGGTGATGCTGGAGCGGGGCCGCACCCGTCCCGCGCACGCCACGGCGGGCGGCAAGCTGCTGCTCTCCCGGATGACCGCCGAACAGATCTGCGCCCTGTATCCCCGGGAACGGCTCGACGCGGCCACCCCCGACACGCTCGCGTCCCGGCCGGAACTGCTCGCCGAGCTGGACCGGATCCGTGACCGCGGCTACGCGACCGGCCGCGGCGAGTCGGTGCCGGGCCTGCACGCGGTCGCCGTACCGCTGGCCGGTGCCACCTGGCGTGACCGGCTGGCACTGGTGGCGTGCGCACCGGCCGCCCGCGGCGACGAGGCCGCGCTGGAGCGCCGCGCCGGGGAACTGCTCCGGTCGGCGGCGCGGTTCGACGCGGCCGGGTAGCCGGCCAGGGGCTCGGCCACGGGCCACGGCGGCCCCGGCCGGTCAGCGGCGGCCGCCGCCGATCCGGCCCTCCAGCTGGACCAGCAGTTCGCTGAGCTGTGCGCTGAGCCGGTCGCGGGACTCCGCGTCGAGGCCGGAGAGCACCGCGCGTTCGTACGCGAGCTGCTGCGGCAGCAGTCCGTCGACCAGTTCCCGCCCCTCGTCGGTGAGTCCGACATGCGCGACCCTGCGGTCCCGGGCGTCACTGCGGCGGGCGATCAGGCCGCGCTCCTGCAGCGCCCGGAGCCGTTTGGTGACCGCGGCGCCGGAGGAGAACGTCTCCCGGGCGAGTTCGCCCGGGGTGAGTTCACGGTCGGTGCGTCGTACGGCGCCGAGCAGGTCGAACTCGGCGCGGGTCAGTCCGGCACCCCGCAGCGGAGCGTCCTCGGCCTGCTGGAGCAGGGCGGAGCAGCGGTTGATGCGGCCGATGAGCTCCATCGGCCCGGTGTCGAGTTCCGGGTTCACGGCCTGCCACTGCCGTACCACCGAGGCGACGATGTCGTCGGTCACACCGCTCCGTTCTCCTGGGCCGGGGCGATCATCCCCTGCCGTGTCGCTGTCGCCGCGAGCGTACGGTGTCCGGCCTGCTCTGCCGCGAGTACCGCCTCCTGCGGCAGGGCGCGCTGCCACCATTCGCCGGCCGCGGTGTCCTCCGCCTCGCGCAGTTCGACCAGGGACCCGGTGAGCCTGCGGCGGGCCGCGTCCAGGGCGGCGGGGGTGGGCGTGGGGGCGGCCAGGGTCTGTACGGCGTGGGCGCGGGCCCGCTCGGCGTCGGCGAGGGCCTGCTCGACGCGGCCCGTGGCGCGGCGGTTGGTGACGAGCACGGCGGCGAGGAATCCGGCGCCCGCGCCGATGACGGTGTCCAGGACCCGGTCGCCGATGAGCTGACCGGCCGGGTGGCTACCCGCGTACTCCAGGACGAGCAGCGCCATCGGGGTGACGGCCACGGAGCCGAGCCAGTAGTTGCGGGTGATCAGGGCTTCGGCGGCGAAGGCGAAGAGGAGGCAGAAGCCGATCAGGGCCAGCGGGTCCATCCGGGCGGCCGGCAGGACGGCGGCGAAGACCAGGACCCCGAGGAGGTTGCCGAGGGTGCGCTGCAGCGTGCGGTTCCACGAGAGCATGACGTTGGCCTGGTAGAGCGAGGCGGCGGTCACGATCGCCCAGTAGGGGCGGCCGACGCCGGCGGCCGAGCAGATGTACCCGGCCAGCGCGCAGCCGATGAGCGTGCGCGCGGCGACCGGCAGCAGCGGGGAGCCCGGGGCGAGGCGGTGCAGCAGGGCGCGTGCGGCTCCGCCGGCGGCCGGGCGGCGGGCGGCGCGTTCGGCGTCGGCGCCGAAGATCTCCGCGGCGGTTCCGGGGGCGGGCGGTGGTGTGGGGACGGGGCCGCGGGACCGGGTCAGCCGGGCCCATTCGCGGAGCCGGCCGGCGTCCGCTGCCGTGTCACCCGGGTGTGCGGCGAGCGCGGTCTCGGCGTGGACGACGAGGCGTTCCAGTGCGGTGCGTACGGGGGTGGGGCGTCCGGCCGCGAGGAGGGTCTGCCAGGCCGCGTGCACGGCGGCGACCGCGGCGCGACGGGTGCGGTGACCCGGCTCGGCGGCGTAGGCGGCCGCGGCGTTCAGCGCGCTGGCCGTGGCGCGGCGCTCGGGTCCCTCCCGGCGGACCAGCGCGGGGGCGACGGTGACGAGCCAGGACACCGCGCCGGCGCCGAGGGTCAGTGCGAGGTGGCCCGGCACCTGGCCGGTCTCCTGCGGGGTGAACAGGGCGGCGGAGCTGACGAAGGTGAAGATCACCGGTCCGGGGGGCCCGATGCGGGTGGCGTCGCAGAGCAGCTTCTGCCCGGCGGCCAGGAGGGCGCCGACGGCGATCAGGACCGCGGTCGAACCGGTCAGCGACGCCGTGACCAGGGAGACCGCCAGGCCCGCGAGCATCCCGATGACGACTCCGACGACGGTCCTGGCGCGGCGCGCGTACGGCAGGTTGTGGCCGTACAGCGCACAGAGCGAGCCGGCCATCGTGTACATCACGAGGTCGAGGCGGTCCAGGGAGTGGAGCACCAGGTTGGGGATCGCCGTGGCCACGACCACGCTGGTCGCCGGCTTGAACCACATGTCCGAGGGCCGGGCCAGACGCAGCGGGGCGGCCAGCGGGATTCTGCGGAGGGAGGACGGCCGGGGCCTGATGCTTGTATTACTCACGTAGATACTTTAGCAGGTATTACACACGTAAACGATCTCGTGCCGCGCGTGCCTGATGGCCAGCTCCGGCGCACGGTCATAGCGTTCAGCCGTGCCAGGAAGCCCGGCGCGCATCCACTCACGCACGGAGGATTCCGAATGAAGCCCACCACACCGGTGCCCGGCGGTCCCTGCTGGATCGAGCTGAGCACCTCCGACGTTCCGGCGGCCAAGTCGTTCTACACGGCCCTCTTCGGCTGGCGGTGCGAGACGGACCCGCGCGAGGAGGCGGGCGGCTACACCATGGCGCGCCTCGGGGCGAATCGGGTCGCGGCACTCAGCCCCGTCTACCAGCCGGGGCAGCCACCGGCCTGGACGGTGTCGTTCGCCGTCGAGGACGCGGACGCGACGGCCCGGAAGGCGACGGCGGCGGGCGGTTCGCTACTGGTCGGCCCGATGGACGTTTTCGAGGAGGGCAGGTTCGCCGTCCTGGCCGACCCGTCCGGGGCGGTGTTCTCACTGTGGCAGGGCCGCGCCTTCGCCGGCGCCGACCTGTTCAACGAACCGGGCACACTTGGCTGGACGGAGCTCGCCACCCGCGAGAGCGGTCCGGCGCTCGCCTTCTACCCGGACGTCTTCGGCTGGACGGTCAAGGCCTCGGAGACGTACCCGCAGTGGGGCATCGGCGGGGAGGACTTCGGCGGTCTGCTGACCATGGACGAGAACATCCCGTCCGAGGTACCGCCGCACTGGCTGCCGTACCTCGCCGTCGCGGACGTGGACGCGACGGCGGCCACCGCGCAGAGTGGAGGCGGCGACCTGCTGATGCCCCCGACGGACATCGCGAGCGACCGCAGGATCGCGGTGGTACGCGACCCGCAGGGGGCCGTGTTCGGCGTCTACCGGGCGGGCGACGAGGGATAGGGCATCGGTCAGCCGCTCTGTTCGTCCGTCACCTGGACGTGGTCCCCGATGCCGACCACGAGGACCCGGGTGCCCGGTTCGATCGGGCGCCAGCGGTGGACGAGGCCGCCCGCGCAGTAGAGCGTGTCACCCCGCTCCAGGCGGTAGAAGCTGCCGTCCGCCTCGATCTCCGCCGAGCCGTCGGCGACGTACAGGATCTCGTCGTTGCGGTGCCGGAACTCGCGGCCCCAGTCGTGGTCCCCGGTGAACTCCAGCGCGTGCAGCCGCTGGTGGCCGCGGACGAGCGGCCGCATCCGGCCGTCCCCCTCGCCCTCCGCACCCGTTTCCCGCACCGAGGCGGACGTGCCGCGCACCACGTCGACGGGGCGGGGCGCCTCGGCCGTGGAGAGCAGTTGGACCGCGGTCGTGTCGAGCGCGTCGGCGATGCGCTGCAGCGAACCCATGCTCGGCCGGGAACGGCCGTTCTCGATCTGGCTGAGGAAGGGGGTGGAGAGTCCCGCCCTTCGCGCGACCTCGGCGAGGGTCAGTTCCAGGGCGCGGCGCCGTCGGCGAATCCCCGGGCCGACCCGTGGGGTGTCCGCCTCGCTCATCTCATCCACTCCGTGTCCCTGCGTGCCGCACACCACAGGCGGCGGGGCAGTGAGCAGCCTACCGGGCCGGTTAACCTCTTAAGTCCCACCTAACAAAGTTAACCGGGAGGATCGATCCATGCCCCTCGTGGACCAGAACCAGCGACGGCGCCGCGGTACCGGGCTCATAGCCCTGGACGAGGACGCCGCCTACGGCGGGTACACCCTCTTCGCCCCGCTGACCGGCGGCGGCGAGGTGTATCTCATCGACATGCGCGGTGAGGTGGTCCATCAGTGGAACCTCCCGTACCGGCCCGGCCGGCACGCCCGGATCCTGCCCAACGGCAACCTCGCCTACAGCGGCGTCCTCCCGGACGAGCCGGCGCTCTTCCCGATGTGGCACAAGTACCGCGGCGGGATCATGCAGGAGATCACCCCCGACGGCACGGTCGTACGCGAGCACCGCGACCGTTTCCAGCACCACGACGCGTACCACTACGGCGACGGCCGGCTGCTGTACGCCGCACTGGAGCCGCTGACCGGCGAGGCCGCGGCCGCCGTCCGGGGCGGGGTGCCCGGGTCCGAGGCCGACGGCACCGTATGGGCGGACACCATCGTCGAGGTGGACGCCGACGGGAACACGGTCTGGGAGTGGAAGGTCTCCGAGCACCTCGACCGCGAGGCCTTCCCGCTGCACCCCGACTACGCGCGCGAGCACTACCCGCTGATCAACAGCGTGCTGCCGACGAGCGACGGCAACATCCTGGCGAGCTTCCGCTCCGTCTCCGCCGTGGTCGTCATCAGCCGGGAGACCGGCGAGATCATCTGGCGCAGCGAGCCCGGTGCCGTATCGCAGCAGCACTGCCCGACCGAGCTGGAGAACGGCAACTTCCTGGTCTTCGACAACGGCGTCTTCCGGCCGCACTGGGACGTTCCGTTCAGCCGGGTCATCGAGATCGAGCGGTCGAGTGGCACCATTGTCTGGGAGTACCACGACCCGGCACGCGAGTCGTTCTTCGCCCCGTTCATGGGCAGCGCCCAGCGCCTGCCGAACGGGAACACGCTCGTGACGGACTCCCCCGCGGGACGTCTCTTCGAGGTGACCGCGGACGGTTATCTGTGCTGGGAGTACATCGTGCCGTTCTTCGGCGGCTACCAGGAAGAAGAAGTGCGCAAGCTGTTCCCGTCCGAGCCCAACGCCGTGTTCCGCTCGTACCGCTACTCGGCCCGGGAGCTTCCCTGGCTCGACGTCGCGAAGGGCTGAGCCGGACCATGGCCTCCCCCGTCCCCGACACGGCCGTCCCCGACACGGCAGCGCCGGCCCCGTCCGTCGCGCCGGTCGACGAGCGGCTCCCGCTCCCCCGACTGGTCCCGCTCGCGTTCCAGCATCTGCTGGCCGGGGTGGCCGCCCCCGTCTCCTCGGTCATCCTGATCGGCACCACCCTGTCGCTGTCGGCGTCCCAGACGGCCTCACTCCTCAGCGCCACCCTCGTGCTCTGCGGCATCGGCGCGCTGCTCCAGTCGCTGGGTGTGAGGACTCTGCGGATCGGCGCCCGGCTGCCGTTCCTGATGCTGCCGGGCGGCGCGGCGGTCGCGATCTTCCTCCAGGTGGCGAAGGAGCACGGACCGGCCACCGCCTCCGGTTCGGTGCTCATCGCGGCGGTCTTCCTGATCGCCGTGCTGCCCCTGTACGGGCGGCTGGTGCGGTTCTTCCCGCCGCTGGTCATGGGCACCACGGTGGTCCTGATCGGGATCAACATGATCAAGATCACCGCGCCGATGATCGCCTCGGGACCGGGCCTCGGCTTCGCCACACTCGGCATCACCGCCCTGTTCTTCCTGTTCATGCGCGGTGTCTGGCGACAGATGTCGGTGCTCTTCGGCCTGGCGGGCGGCACACTCGTCGCCGCGCTCACCGGTACCGCGTTCCACATGGCGCACGGCAGCACGTTCGCGCTGCCCGACCCGTTCCCGTACGGCACACCGCACTTCGATCTGCTGGCCGCCGTGCCGCTGCTGGTCTTCGCGCTCGCCTCGCTGGCGGAGGCGACCGGGCAGACCGTGCTGAACAGCGAGGCGGTGGGCCGGACTCCGGACGCCGCGCGTGACGTGCCGCGGATCTCCCGCGCGGACGCGGTCACCTCGCTGGGCGCCGGCGTCTTCGGTACGTCGCTGATGGTGACCAGTGCCGAGAACATCGGGATCGTCCAGCTCACCCGGGTGCGCAGCCGGTTCGTCACGGCGGGCGCGGGCGTGCTGCTGATCCTGTGCGGTCTGATCACACCGCTCACCCGGCTGCTCGCCGCCATCCCGGAGCCGGTGGTCGGCGCCGCCGGGCTGATCATCTACGCGGTGATCGCGACGATGGGGTTCGGCATGCTCAGCCGTGAGAACCTCAGCCACGGCACGAACGGAATCGTGGTCGCCCTGGCCCTCTGCGTCGGCCTGCTGCCGGTCTTCGCCCCCGAGATGTACGCGGGCCTGCCGGTGTGGGCGCGGACCGTCTTCGGCAGCGGTGTGGCCGCCGGGGCTCTGGCCGCGGTGATTCTCGCGGCGGTGTTCTCCCGGCTGGGACCACCGGACGGCGGCCCGCCCGACCGCACACCGGAGTGACCGCATGAAGACGCCCGCGCCCTTCGGGGGGGCGCGGGCGTCTTGGCGTACGCGGGGTGAGGGCTCAGCCGAGGCCGCGGGCGTCCTGCTTGAGGGCCGTGTCCACGGTCAGGGCCGTCGCCACCACGAGGCTCAGCAGCGGCTCGGGCAGCTGGTAGTGGATCTGCAGCACGTAGTTGTCCGCCGTGGTGAACATGGTCTTCGCGAGACCTTCCCAGGTCTTGGTGATCCGGGCTATCTCGGCCTCGTTGTGGTCGACGATCGCGAAGTTCCAGGCGCGCCAGTTCTCCGCCTTGATCGCGCCGACCTGCTGACCGTCCACCATGATCGCGAAGTTGATCTTGCCGATGGCGTTCTGCTGGACGATCTCGCCGACCGGCTGCCCGTCGGGGCGCTGCACGATGACCTTGGACTTGATGAACTTCGCCGGGCGCGTCAGCAGCAGCTGCGGCTGACCGTACGCGTCGCGGATCTCGAGCCGGTGGGTCAGGTACTGGTCGATGCTGCTCACGAAGCGCAGCACCTTGCGCATCGCGCTCTGGCCGACCTGGATGACCGAGCCGATGGTGTTGCCGTGCTGGTCGAAGACGCTGTACTCGTTCGTGACCTCGATCAGCTTGGCCTTCTGGTTCACGACCAGGACCTGCTGGTTGAAGAGCGTGCCCGCGCCGGGGGCACCGCCCTGCTGGGGCATGCCCTGCTGCGGAACGGGGGCGGGCTGGTGCTGCGGGGCCTGCTGCTGCGCGGCCTGCTGGTGATATTGCTGCTGGGCCGGGGCCGCCTGCTGCTGATACGGCTGCTGCGGGGCCTGCTGCAGCTGGGCCTGCTGCTGCGGAACCTGAGCGGGTGCCTGGGCCTGCTGCTGTCCGCCTGCCGGATTGGTGTGCTCGGTCCACTGGGAACCGTCCCAGTAGCGCAGCAGCTGGGGGGCGCCGTGCGGATCCGGATACCAGCCCGCAGATACGTTCGAGTGCGTTGTCACCGGGGCACACTATCCCGCCACGTCCGGAGCGGAACCCCTTCCCCCGGGATCCACAGGTTCGCCGATCCGGGTCCCGCACTCATTGAAACTTCACACACCGATACGATGCCGGGATGAAGTGGCTGAGCGAACGCACGGACCGGCGGCGCAGCGCCCGCGCCTGCGTGGTGCTCAGCTGGGTGTTCGTCCTGATCGCCCTGGCCTCGTGCTGCTGGCCGACGCCCGGGTCCTCCGCCGCCGCGCACGACGGCCCCGCCTCGGCGGCGCCGCCCGGGATCACTCTCGCCGTTCAGGTGCCCGCGGCGCGGGTCGTGGTGGCCGACGCACCGCGCGATCACGGGGCCGGAAGTTCCTGCCACGGCGACTCGGAGCACTCGGACCCCGTCGTGGTGCCCGGTCAGCCCGCTCCGGCGGCGCTCCCGTCCGCCGCCCCGCCTCTCCCCCCGGCCCCGCTCACCGGCGCCGCCGCCATCCGCGGCCCGTCGAACGACGCCGTGGGCGACGTGGACCGTCTACGCCTCCAGGTTCAACGGATCTAGGGCCGGCCACCGACCGTTCCGGGACATCCCGAGAACGTTCCCGTGTGCCCGCAGCCCATCCGTGTCACGAACCGAAGGACCCACCATGGCCTCCGCCAAGAAGCAGAACACCCCTGCCGCCGCCCGCCGCGCCAAGCTGGAGGAGGCCCGCCGCAAGGAGCGGGCCCGCGAGCGCCGCAGCCGCATCATCACGATCACCGCGGCGGTCGTCGTCGTGGCCGGTCTGGTCGCCGGCGGCGGCTACCTGATGAACGAGGCCGACGAGCAGGACAAGGCCGAGACGGCCGCCAAGTCCTCGCCCGTCGAAGGCGAGAAGAGCTGGGACAAGCTCACTCAGGAACATGTCGAGAAGAAGGTCGACTACCCGATGAACCCGCCGGTCGGCGGCGACCACAACCCGGTGTGGATGAACTGCGACGCCGATGTCTACACGAAGGAGATACCGAAGGAGAACGCCGTCCACTCGCTGGAGCACGGCGCCGTCTGGGTCACGTACACCAGCAAGGCGAGCCCGGCCGACGTCAAGAAGCTCGAAAAGAAGGTCGAGGCCACCCCGTACTCCCTGATGAGCCCGGTGGAGGACCAGGGGTCCCCGCTGATGCTCAGCGCCTGGGGCAAGCAGCTGGCCGTGAAGAGCGCGTCCGACGCCCGCGTCGCACAGTTCTTCACGAAGTACGTCCAGGGCCCGCAGACCCCGGAGCCGGGTGCCGCCTGCTCCGGCGGGATCGCCAAGTGACGTCCCCGGCCCGGGTGTCACGGCCGATGGTGCTGGCCGGCGGGGCGGTGCTGCTGCTCGCGCTCGCTCTGGTCGCGCTGATGCTCGTACGCCCCTCCTCCTCGGCGCCCTCCGCCACCGCGTCCGCCTCGGCTCCCGCCGAGACCTCGGCCGATGTCGGATTCGCGCGCGACATGGCGGTCCACCACCAGCAGGCCGTCGAGATGTCGTTCATCGTCCGGGACCGCACCTCCGACGTGGCGGTGCGGCGGCTCGCGTACGACATCATCAACACCCAGGCCAACCAGCGCGGCATGATGCTGGGCTGGCTGGAGACGTGGGGCCGTGCGAAGAGCTCCCCCGGGCCGCCCATGGCGTGGATGGGCCATACCGTCACGCCGCGGGACGGCGCGCTGATGCCCGGCATGGCGACCGACACCGAGCTCGACGCGCTGCGCTCGGCCAAGGGCCGGGACGCCGAGGTGCGCTTCCTGAAGCTGATGACCGCGCACCACCGGGCCGGGGCGGAGATGGCGCAGGCGGCCGCCACCGCGGCGGGGACCGACGAGATCCGGAACCTGGCCTCGGGCATGGTCCTGGGGCAGAAGTCGGAGATCGCGCTCATGGCCGACATGCTCAAGGAGCGCGGGGCCACGCCCTGAGCACCACCCCGGTGACCGACCCGCTCAAGCAGCGCGGCACCACGGCCTGAGCACCACCCCGGTCCGGCAGCTCCCCGTGAGCGGCCGGACCGGGAGTTCGCGACCGTACTGACGTACGGGATCGCATAGGCTCGGCACCGATATGAAGAGCAACCTCACGCCGCTGGGGCCCAAGGCCGACAAGGACACCGTCCGGCGCAGCAACCTCAGCCTCGTGCTGCGAGCCGTCCGTGACGAGGGCGAGGGTGAGGCGACCCGGGCCGGGGTCGCCGCGCGGGTGGGACTGACCCGGGCCGCCGTGTCCTCGCTCGTCGAGCAGCTGCTCGACAGCGGGTTCCTCACGGAGTCGGGCAAGACGTTCAGCGGCCAGGCCGGCCGGCCCGGCACCGCGCTCAAGACGGCCCGCACCGGGCCGGCCGGGCTCGGCGTCGAGGTCAACATCGACTACGTGTCGGTGGTGGTCGTCGATCTGGCCGGGACCGGCCGGGTCCGGCTCACCGAGCATCTCGACAACAGGGGCGCGCCGCCCGCCGAGGTGCTGGCGCGGGCGGCCAGGATCGCCGCGCGCACCCTGGACTCGGCGCGCGAGCAGGAACTGTTCCCGGTCGGCGTGGCGCTGGCGCTGCCCGGCCTGGTCTCCGGCGGATCGGTGCGTCAGGCGCCGAACCTGGGCTGGAACCAGGTGCCCGCCGAGGAGCTGTTCGCCGCCGCTCTGGCAGTCGAGCGCCCCGGTCACGAGGCGCTGACGGTGAGTTCGGAGAACGAGGCCAATCTGGCCGCGCTGGCCGAACTGTGGTTCGGCGGGCTCGGCCGGATCCGGACCTTCCTCTATCTGACCGGTGAGATCGGCGTCGGCGGCGCCCTGGTGATCAACGGCGAGCTGCTGCGCGGTGCGCACGGTTTCGCCGGGGAGATCGGGCACGTGGTGGTGGACTCGCAGGGGCCGCAGTGCCGGTGCGGGTCGCGCGGATGCCTGGAGCAGTACGCGGGACAGGCGGCGCTCCTGCGGTCGGCGGGGATCGAGGAGAGCGGCAGCGGGATCGGGGTCGCCGAACTGGAGCGGCGTACCCGGGCCGGGGACGAGCGGGCGGTGGCCGCGGTCGCGGATGCGGGCCGGATGCTGGGGCGGGTGCTGTCGGGGGCGGTGAACCTGCTGGACCCGGACGCGGTGGTGCTCGGCGGCGTCTACCGGAACCTGATGCCGTGGCTGGCGCCGCCCGCCGACGAGGAGCTGACGGGCCGGGTGGTGTCGGGGTTGTGGACCCCGGGGAGCGGCCGCCTGCGGGCCTCGTCCGTCGCGGGTGACGCGGCCCGGGGTGCGGCGGCGCTGGTGATGACGGATGTGCTGGCCGACCCGGTGGCGTACGCGGGACGGCCGACCGCCTGAACGCACGCGGGGAGGGGGAGGGACATCGGCGCGTCCCTCCCCCTCCCCGCTCCCGTTCCGCGTGCGGTCAGCGGACGCCGAGCAGGTGGTCCATCGCCAGCTGGTCAAGCGCCTCGAACGCCATGCCGCGCTCCGCCGCCGCGGTCACGTCGAAGTCCTCGAAGGCCGAGCGGTCGGCCAGCAGGCCCGCCACGCCGTCCTCGGCGGTGCGCTGCGCCAGCTCGTCCAGACGGGACGCGCGCAGCGCCTCCTGGACCGCCGGGTCCGCGCGGAAGGCGGCGGCGCGCTCCTTGAGGATCAGATAGTTGCGCATGCAGCCCGCGGCCGAGGCCCAGACGCCGTCGTAGTCCTCGGTCCGCGGCGGCTTGAAGTCGAAGTGGCGGGGGCCCGCGTAGTCCGAGTTCTCCAGCAGGTCGACGAGCCAGAAGGCCTGGCGCAGGTCGCCGGCGCCGAAGCGGAGGTCCTGGTCGTACTTGATGCCGGACTGGCCGTTGAGGTCGATGTGGAAGAGCTTGCCCGCCCACAGTGCCTGCGCGATGCCGTGCGCGAAGTTCAGCCCGGCCATCTGCTCGTGGCCGACCTCGGGGTTCACGCCCACCATCTCGGGGCGCTCCAGGCGCTCGATGAAGGCGAGGGCGTGGCCGATGGTGGGGAGCAGGATGTCGCCGCGCGGCTCGTTCGGCTTGGGCTCGATCGCGAACTTGAGGTCGTAGCCCTGCTCGGTGACGTAGTCGCCCAGCAGGTCGAAGGCCTCCTTCATGCGGTCGAGCGCGACCCGGATGTCCTTGGCGGCGCCCGACTCGGAGCCCTCCCGGCCGCCCCAGGCGACGTAGGTGGTGGCGCCGAGCTCGACGGCGAGGTCGATGTTGCGGAGCGTCTTGCGCAGGGCGTACCGGCGGACGTCGCGGTCGTTGGCGGTGAAGGCGCCGTCCTTGAAGACGGGGTGCGTGAAGAGGTTCGTCGTGGCCATCGGGACGACGAGTCCGGCGGCGTCCAGCGACTGCCGGAACCGCTTCACGATGCCTTCGCGCTCGGAGTCCGTCGAGCCGAACGGGATCAGGTCGTCATCGTGGAAGGTGACGCCGTACGCGCCGAGCTCCGCGAGGCGCTGGACGGAGTCGACCGGGTCGATCGCCTCCCGGGTCGCGTCCCCGAACGGGTCGCGGCCCTGCCAGCCCACGGTCCACAGACCGAAGGTGAACTTGTCCTGCGGGGTGGGCGTGAAGCGATCCGTCATGGTCCTGCCGCCTTCGGTGCCGTGGGTCCGCAGCCGGTCGAACGGCCGAACCTCAATTTGTTCACTGTCATGACTAATCATGCACGGACCACCCCTGCGACGTAACCCCCCGTCTCGGAAAATCCGGAGCGGCCCCTGTTCCGGACGGGCTCCGTCGCGTAATTTGTTCACCGTACGATCAAATCCCGGCGGGGCGAGAGACCGCAGTGCGAGGGTCCACGGCCGGGAACCACCTGAACCAGAGATCGAGGTCAGCCATGCCGCCGCATGAGGTCGTCATCGGTGTGGACAGTTCCACCCAGTCCACCAAGGCCGCGTTCGTCGACGCCGCCACCGGCCGGCTGCTCGCCGTCGGCCGCGCCCCGCATGTCGTCACCGGCGAGGGCGGAGCCCGCGAGACGGATCCCGAGGTGTGGTGGCAGGCGCTGCGCGACGCGGTCGCCGCCGGGCTGAAGGAGTCCGGCGTCGCCGCCACCGGCATCACCGGGATCGCCGTCGCCGGGCAGCAGCACGGGCTGGTCGTCCTCGACGGTGCGGGCCGCCCGCTGCGCCCCGCCCTCCTCTGGAACGACACCCGCTCCGCCCCGCAGGCCGCCGCGCTCACCGCGGCCCTGGGCGGCGCCGACGCCTGGACCGCGCGCACCGGCTCGGTGCCGGTCGCCTCGATGACCGCGTCGAAGTGGCAGTGGCTGCGGGAGAACGAACCGGAGACCGCCGCCGCGACCGCCGCGATCCGGCTCCCCCACGACTTCCTGACCGAGCGCCTCTCGGGCCGCGCCGTCACGGATCCGGGCGACGCGTCCGGCACCTGCTGGTACTCCACCGCGACCGGTTCGTACGATCCGGAGCTCCTCGCGCTCCTCGCCATCGACCCGGCGATGCTGCCCGAGGTGGCGTCGAGCGGGGCGGCGCGCGCCGGCTCGCTGACGTCCGAGGCCGCGGCGGCGCTCGGCCTGCCCGCCGGAATCGCCGTCGCCGCGGGCACCGGGGACAACATGAGTGCCGCCGTCGGCCTCGGGCTCGGTGGCGCGGGGCTCCTGGACCACCCCGTCCTCAGCCTGGGCACCTCGGGCACGGTCTTCACCGCGTCCCGGGCCCGGCCCGCCTCCCCGGCGCTCGCCGGATTCGCCGCGGCGGACGGTACGTACCTTCCACTGGCCTGCACCCTCAACTGCACGCTCGCCGTGGACAAGGTGGCCGCACTGCTCGGTCTGGACCGCAATGACGCGACACCGGGCGGCGAAGCCGTACTCCTGCCCTACCTGGACGGCGAACGCACCCCCGACCTGCCCACCTCGGCCGGCCTCCTCACCGGCCTGCGCCACGAGACCACCCCGCAGCAGCTCCTGGGCGCCGCCTACGAGGGTGCGGTCGTCACCGTACTGCGCGCACTGGACGAACTCCTGCGGGCCTGCGGACTCGACCCGGAGGAGCCCGAGGTGGCGAACCGGCCGCTCCGGCTGATCGGCGGCGGCGCCCAGGGGCACATGTGGGTGGAGACCGTGCGCCGCCTCTCCGGGCGGCCGGTGACCGTGCCCTCCAGCGGGGAACTCGTCGCGCTGGGCGCCGCCGCGCTCGCCGCTTCCGCTGCCACGGGTGCGGACCCGGTCGCGATCGCCACCGGCTGGGACACGGGCGCAGAGGTACACCTGGAAGCCGTCGAAAGGGATCTGACGACCTGGGAGCGAGTCGGTTCGGTACTGGAACGGGCGGCCGCACCCCTGCTGGGAGCCGGCCGACCGATCTGACCCCCGCCGATCCGGTTGGCCAATCCGAGCCGTTCAGCCGCCCGTCCAGCTGACCGTCTGTCATGTCCCGTCGCACGCCGCACACAAGCGCGTGCGACGGCCACCGGCCGTTTTGGTTAGCGAACTGATGTTCACTACTATCCGGCGATGATCATAAGAAGAAGGCTGACGGCCGGGGTGGGCATCCTGCTCGCCACCCTGGCCGCCGGGCTCGGCTCGGCGCTGCCCGCCTCGGCCGATGAAACCCCCACCAACGCCTCCCCCAAGGTCGAGCTGGTGCTCGACGTCAGTGGCTCCATGCGGACGCGTGACATCGACGGCCAGTCCCGGATGACCGCGGCGAAGCAGGCGTTCAACGAGGTCCTGGACGCGGTGCCCGAGCAGGTGCAGCTCGGTATCCGCACCCTCGGCGCCGACTATCCGGGCGACGACCGGAAGGTCGGCTGCAAGGACACCAAGCAGCTGTACCCGGTCGGCCCGCTGGACCGAACGGAGGCCAAGACCGCGGTCGCCACCCTCGCCCCCACCGGCTGGACCCCGATCGGCCCGGCCCTGTTGGGCGCCGCCGACGACCTGGAGGGCGGTGACTCCACCCGCCGGATCGTGCTGATCAGCGACGGCGAGGACACCTGCGGTCCGCTCGACCCGTGCGAAGTCGCCCGTGACATCGCGGCGCGCGGCATCCACCTGGTCATCGACACCCTCGGCCTGGTGCCCAACGCGAAGATCCGCCAGCAGCTCACCTGCATCGCGGAGGCCACCGGCGGCACGTACACCGCCGTCCAGCACACCGATGAACTCTCAGGCCGCGTGAAGCAGTTGGTGGACCGGGCGGCCGCACCCGTCGTCACCCCGGTCGCGACCGAGGGCGCCGGCAGCTGCACCGACGCCCCGCAGCTCAAGCCCGGCCTCTACACCGACCGCGAGAAGTTCGCCGAGCACCGCTGGTACCGCGTCGATGTGCTGCCCGGCCAGGAACTGCGCGCCTCGGTCAGCGTGTTCGCCGACCGCGCCGTCAACAACGACTACGGCATGCTGCTGCGTGCGGTGACCGTGCACGGCCGGGAGATCGTCAGAGGTGCGGAGTCCGGTACCGGGCGCACCGACGCGATCTCGTCCGGGCTGCGCTACCCGAAGCCCGAGCAGGACACGGACGGTGACGTGAAGCCGGCCGCGGAGACCGTCTGTCTGCAGGTCTCCAACTCCTTCTCCGCGCCCGCCTCGGTGAAGACCGCTCCCGGCATGCCGGTGGAGCTGACGATCGACCTGGTGGACGCCCCCGACGCGGCGGACGACGCCGCGGCGTTCGGTCTCGGGCGCGGCTGGTGGCTGCTGGGCGTGCTCGTCCTGACCGGACTGATCGCGGGCCTGCTGACCGGCTGGATCTCGCGCTGGCGCTTCGCCGTCTGGAGGACCCACTGATGTTCCGTACGAGACGCGTGCTCGCGGGCGCGCTGCTGACCGGCCTCGCCCTGCTGACCGGGGCGGGTGCCGCCGTCGCGGACGACCCGTCGCCGAGCCCGAGCGCCTCCGGTGACGGGTCGGGCCCCACGGAGGCGGGTACCACCTTCCGCACCGCCACGGCCATCCAGCCGGACCAGCTCGCCACCGCGGGCGCCTCCACCGGCGACTACCTGTACTGGGTGTTCCCGGCGGACGCCGGGCAGCGGGCCACGGTCAAGGCGAAGATCGCCCTTCCCGAAACCGCCACCCGGCACGGCGCCTCGACCTGGCAGGTCGACGTGTACGACGGGCTGCGCCGCCGTCAGGCCTGCATGTACGGGAAGCAGACCGGCAAGGCCGCGGCCGATGCCGCCACGGTCGAGCTCACCTGTGTGCTGCGTACCGTGCGGGCCTGGTCCGAACCGTGGGCCAACGACCCGCTGCCCGGCAGCTACTACGTCCGCCTCACGGTCGTCGACCTGCCCTCGGCGGACCTCGGGCTGCCGGTGCGGACCGAGGTCGAGGTCACGGCCGACGGCAGGGGCGGAGCCGGGGATGTCGACGGCACGCTCTCCGAGCCGCTGGTTCCCGGCGTGTCCTCGGTCGAGCAGGCCGCCGACGGGGCCTCGGCCGCCCCGGTCGCCCTCGCGGGGGAGCCGGAGGACGGCTGGGCCTCCGGCTGGTGGACCGACCGCTGGCTGTGGACGGTCGGCGGCGGCGTGCTGGGCGCGATCGCGGCCGTCTTCGGCTACTCGCTGACGCGCGGCAGCGGCCGCCCGTCCAGGGTCCCGCCGGGCGTCTGACGACCCGCGCGTCGGGCAGGCCGGACCACCGGTCCGCCCGACGCGCGGTCAGCTGCCCCTGAGTGGCGGCCTCCCGTCATCTCGAAGATCATGGCCCGGTCAGGATCGTCCCGCCCTTCGCTACGGGAGGCCCACCCCGTGTGGCAGTTCTTCGCGGACAATCCCTGGGTGGCCGTGTTCGCCGTCATCACCGTCGGCGCCCTGCTCGGCATGGTCCGGTTCGGCCCGGTGAAACTCGGCGCGGCCGGAGTCCTGTTCGTCGGCCTGCTGGTCGGGGCGCTCGACGAGGACATCGCGCCCGCCGTGCCGGCCGGGGTCTCGGCCCTGGGCCTTGCCCTGTACGTGTACACCGTCGGCCTGGAGTCCGGGCCCGCGTTCTTCCGTGAACTGCGCAGCCAGCTGCCGGTGATGGCCGGTGCGGTGGTGGCGCTCGCGCTCACCGCGGTCGTGGTCGGCTATGTGGGACACAGCGGCTTCGGGATCAGCGGACCGTTCCTGGCCGGCGGATACGCGGGAATCGGCACGACCACGCCGGGCCTGGCCGCCGCGCAGGAGGCCTCGGCCGATCCTTCACAGCCCGCCGTCGGGTACGCGATCGGGTATCCGCTCGCGGTGGTCATCACCATCCTGTTCATCTCCGCCATCGCGGCCCGCCGCCGCTGGGTGGCGCGCCGCGACCCCGACTCCGGGCTGCCGCCCGTCCTCGTCACCCGTACGGTCCAGGTGGAGCACGAGACGGCATGGGACGAGGTACCGGGTGTCGCGGACCACCGGGTGCTGGCCAGCGAGTACCGTCCCGAGGGCGGCGAGGTACAGGTCGCACGCGGACTCGGGCGACTGCGCCCCGGCGACCTGATCGTGCTGGTCGGCGGCGAGGACGACGTACGCACCGCGACCGAGCGGCTGGGCTCCACCGCACCCGTCCATCTGCTCGACAACCGGCGGACGGTCGACTACCGCCGGGTCCTGCTCACGAACCCGGCGCTCGCGGGCCACACGATCGCGGAACTCGGTCTGGGCGAGCGGTACGGGGCTGCGGTCAGCCGGGTCCGTCGCGGCGATGTCGACATGCTCGCCCACGACGACCTGGTGCTCCAGCTCGACGACCGCGTACGCGTGGTGATGCCGCGCGAGCGGATCACCGAGGTCTCCACGTATCTCGGCGACACGGAGGCGAAGGTCAGCGAGGTGAGCGCGGTGAGCCTGGGTCTCGGGCTCGCCCTCGGCTTCCTGATCGCCATCCCCTCCGTCACCTTCGGCTCCACCACCCTCGCGCTCGGGACAGGCGCCGGGCCGCTGGTCATGGGCATGGTCCTGGGCTGGCGCCGGCGCACCGGCCCGCTGGTGTGGACCCTGCCGACCCGGGCCAACCTCACGCTGCGCCAGATCGGCCTGCTGCTCTTCCTCGCGGTCGTCGGCCTCACCTCCGGCTACTCCTTCCGCCAGAACGCGTTCTCCCTGTTCGGTCTGAAGCTGGTGGCGGTCCTGGTGATCGGCGCGGTGGTCAGCTACACCCTCATGGTGCTGATCGCCAAGGCGCTCGGGCAGAGCCGGGAGCGGACGATGGGCCTGCTGTCGGGGTACGTCGGCAACCCGGCGATCACCGCGTACGCCAACAGCCGGGTCAGCGACAGCCGCGTCAACAACGGGTACTCGACGCTGTTCGCGCTCGCCATCCTCGTCAAGATCGTCTGCATTCAGCTGATCGTCGGGCTCTGAGTCCCGCGGACGCTCAACTGGCTCCCCGACTCCCGGAAGCCCAAAGCCCCGGCCACGCGGCGCGACGCCGCCGGCCTCGCCCGCCACTGCGGCAGCCGGCCGGCTGCGAGGGCGTGCGCGGTCGCGGCGGAGGCCACCTGCCGGGCCAGGCCACGGCCCCGCACACGGGGCGCCGTCAGGACGCACAGGTGTGCGGTGTCCCCCGGCCAGTCCCCGTATCCCGCCGCTGCGACCACCGCGGCTCCGTCCCGCACGACGAACGCCGGCGAAGTGATCTCGTCGAGGCCGCACTCCCCCGCGTCCTCCTCGCTCACCGAAGCGAGCAGCCGGAGGAGATCTCCATGGTCCGCGGGCAGGCGATCCGCCTCGGCGCTTCCTGGTGACGCGGGGTGGAAGTCGTCGGCCGACAGATAGGCGAGGGTGGCGGGCCCGAGCACCTCGGTGACCGGCCAGACCCGGGCGACCTCCCCGGGACGGGTGAGCGACGGGGCCGGGAGGCCGGTCAGGGCGCGGCGGACGGTGCGCGCCACGTCGTCCGTGGGGGCGGTGGCGAGGGCCGAGTCCCCCAGGAGCACGATGCCCACCCAGCCCGGAGGAGCCAGGGCCGACGCGGGCGCCGTGACCACCGTGGGACCGCCGGCCGACGCGAAGGAGACGGGCACTCCGGCCAGCGACTCCCACAGAGAGCGTGCCCGAGCCATGAGGGGGTCGGATTCCATGGCCGGATCCTCCCATCGGGCGACGGTGATCCTCTCCTGGTCTTCCGGCCCCGCCGGCCACGGGCCGAGCCGCCACCGGGGCCGGCCGGCCGTCAGGCGGCGCGGTCAGGCAGAGCCGTCAGGCGGCGCGGTCAGGCGAACGGGCCGTCGCCGTCGAACACCAGCCCGGCGAAGCGGTCGCCGATACGGCGATGGGTGGCGGCGTCCGGGTGGAGTTGGTCCGGCAGCGGCAGTTCGGCGAAGTCCTGCTCGCCGTAGAGGCTGCGGCCGTCGAGGTAGTGCAGGTTCGGGTCGTCGGCCGAGCGCTGCGTCACGAGGCGGCTCAGTTCGTCCCGGATGATGTTGAGCGTCAGCTTTCCGGCGGCACGTTCCGCCGGATCGCCCATCGCCGTGAAGCGGAGCCTGCCCTCGGCGAGGTTACTGAAGTCGGGGGCGCTGGGGCCGGGGGTGTCCTCGTGAATGGGGCACAGGAGGGGCGAGACGACCAGGAGCGGCGCGGTCGGGTGCCCTTCCCTGAGGGTGTCGAGGAATCCGTGCACCGCCGGGGCGAAGGCGCGCAGCCGCATCAGGTCGGCGTTGACGAGGTTGATGCCGATCTTGACGCTGATCAGGTCCGCGGGGGTGTCGCGCATCGTACGGGCCGTGAACGGGTCGAGCAGGGCGGAGCCGCCCAGGCCCAGGTTGATGAGCTCCACCCCGCCGAGCGAGGCGGCGCGTGCGGGCCAGGTGGACGTCGGGCTCGCGGCGTCGGAGCCGTGGCTGATCGAACTGCCGTGGTGCAGCCACACCTTGCGGCCGCTGTCCGGTGCGGGTTCGACGGCGGCGTCGGTGCGCAGGGCGACGAGCTCGGTGGTCTCGTTGTACGGCAGCCAGATCTCGATGTCCTTGGGGCCCTCGGACAGCCCGGCGAACCGGACGGTGCCGACCGGGCCGGGCCGGGTCTCCGTGGATCCGGTCGCCATGTCCACCACGAGGACGTTCCCGCCGTTGGCGCTCGCCTGTCCGGCGGGACGGCCGTCGACGAGCAGGTCGTACACGCCGTCGGGCCGGGGCGGCGCGCCCACGTAGGCCGTCCTGGTGCGCAGGGCGTCCAGCTCGATGGTGGTGGCGCGGGTGCGGAACACCAGCCGTACGCCGGAGGGCTGGGCCTCCGCCATGGCCAGCTGGCCGTCGGCGCACTGCGCGCGGGCCCATGCGGGCAGCCGGTGCGGGCGCAGCCCGTGTGCGGTGTGTTCGATGTCGAGGGCGCCGCGCAGGAGGGCGGCCGTGATGGGGGTGGTGTGCATGTCTCTCCGCCTGTTGCTCGGAACGTCTGAGGGGGGGGTGGGAGTCGGTGCCGGCGGGTCGCCGGCGGTCGCCGCGGGTCCGCAGGGGTCGCGGTCAGGGCGCGGGCCAGTTGCGCAGCAGGGCGTCGAGGGCGTCCACGATCCGCGACCAGGATTCCTGCGAGTCGGGCGCGCTGTGGCTGAACCCGCCCTGCGCCTCCAGGCTGACGTAGCCGTGGAAGACGCTGCCCAGCAGCCGGACGGCGTGCGTCTGGTCCGGTTCGGTCAGGGCGTAGCCGCGCAGGATCGCCCGGGTCATCTGCGCGTGACGGCCCCCGGCACTGGCGGCGGCCGCCTCCGGGTCGAGCCTGTACTGCGCCGCGGCGTAGCGGCCGGGGTGCTCGCGGGCGTAGTCGCGGTACACGTCCGCGAAGGCGCCCAGGGCGTCCTTGCCGGCCCGGCCCGCCAGGGCGGCCGCCCCTCGGTCGGCGAGCTCCTCCAGGGCGAGCAGGGCGATCCTGGTCCTGAGGTCGTGGGAGTTCTTCAGGTGCGAGTACAGGCTGGCGACCTTGACGTCGAACCGCCGGGCGAGAGCCGAGACGGTCACCTGATCGAAGCCGACCTCGTCGGCCAGCTCCGCCCCCGCACGGGTCAGACGTTCCGGGGTCAGTCCCGCACGCACCATGAGCCACTCCTCTGTTCTGGCTACATCCATCATGCATCTGCCTAAACCTTTTAGGCACATAGTTACGTGGCATAGGCGTGGCTGATCACCGCGCCGGACCGGCCGCCCACCCGCACCCGGTCCCGACTACTCTCGACAACTCACGTACTCCACAAGGCCGGTGGCGCGTGACGGACCGGCCGGACCCTCAGAGCGGAGACTCTTCATGTCCACGGAGACCGGCCCGGCCGTCGATGCCGGACCGCGCGGCCACAGGATCGTGCCGGGCCCGAAGGGCCTGCCCTTCCTCGGGAACATGCCGCAGTTCGGCAAGAACCCTCTCGCGTTCTTCGAGCGGCTGCGCAGTCACGGAGACCTGGTCCAGTGGCGCTTCGGCCCCAACTCCTGCGTGTTCATAGCCGATCCGGAGTGCATAGGCGAACTGCTCACCGAGACGGAACGCACCTTCGACCAGCCGGCGCTCGGCATCGCCTTCCGTACCGTGATGGGCAACGGCGTCGTCGTGGCGCGCGGCACCGAGTGGCGGCGCAAGCGGTCGCTCGTGCAGCCGTCCGTACGGCCGAAGCAGGTCAGGTCGTACGCGTCGACCATGGCGGGCAGCACGGTGGAGCTCGCGGACAGCTGGTCGGGCGGCGAACGCATCGACATCAAGCGGGAGATGGCGGCGCTGACGCAGAAGATCGCCGTCCGTACGATCTTCGGCGTCGACACTCCCGCCGACGCCGAGGCGATGGGCCGGGCCATGGACGTGGCGCAGGCGGAGATCGGCAAGGAGTTCGCGGGCATCGGCGCACTGCTCCCGGACTGGGTGCCGACCCGGGGCCGGGCCAGGATCAAGAAGGCCGCCGCGGTCATCGACGCCGAGGTGGGCCGGGTCGTCGCCCGGCACCGCGACGGCGGGGACGACCGTCCCGACCTGCTCAGCCGGCTGCTCACCGCCGTCGACGAGACGGGTGCGAAGCTCGACGACCGGGAGATCCGCGACGAGACGGTCACGCTGTACATCGGCGGCCACGAGACGACGAGTTCGACGCTGGTGTGGGCCTGGTACCTCCTGTCCCGCAACCCCGGGACCCGGGCCGCACTGGCCGAGGAGCTGGACCGGGTGCTCGGTGACCGCGAACCGGGGTTCGACGACTACGCGCAGCTCACGTACACCCAGGCGGTGGTCAAGGAGACGCTGCGGCTGTACCCGACGATCTGGCTGGTCACCGGGGTCGCGAAGGAGGGTGCGCGGATCGGCGGTCTGCCGATTCCGGAAGGGACCAGGGTGTGGAGCAGTCAGTGGGCCACCCAGCGGGACGAGCGGTGGTTTCCCGAGCCGGAGGAGTTCCGTCCGGAGCGGTGGGACGCGGAGACGGGCGACGAGATCGCGGAGTACGCCTGGTTCCCGTTCGGCGGCGGCCCGAGGGTCTGCCTGGGCACCCGGTTCGCGATGGTCGAGGCGGTGCTGATCCTGGCGGTGCTCGCGCGGCGCTTCGAGCTGGACGTCGATCCGGGCACGGTCAACCCGGTGCCGACACTGACGCTGCAGCCGGACCGCGAGGTGATGGCAACGGTCCGGGCGCGGTAGCGGACCCCTTCGGAGCGGGGCAGGACAACGCGCGTCACGGCAGATACTGAACCGATATGTCCGATCTATCGCCATGAACCGGGCATACCGTTCAGAATGTCCCTGTCGGCCGTACCGGCCACCGGGGCCCTGTGGTCTCGACCGCAGGCTGTCGATCCAAGGGGAGAAACATCATGCGTCCAGGTTCCGCTCTCACCGCCTCGCTCACCGCGGCGGCCGCCCTGGCCCTGACGGCCACCGGCACGTCGGCCACGGCCGGCGCGGCCACCCCCGGGGCGTCGGCCCGTCCGGCCCACTGCCAGGAGAAGGCACTCAGGATCTCCGCCTCCCCCGGCGACCGGCACAACGTGGCACGGATCGCCGTCACCAACCGGGGCGGCCGCACCTGCGTCGTGGACCGTATCCCGACGGTCACGTTCCGGGGCCTCGACGGCTCGGCCCAGCCGGTCCCGCCCGCGACCAGCGGTTCGTACGTGCTCTCGCCGGGTGAGCGGGGCTACGCGGCCGTGCGCACGGCCGAGCGCGGCACCCGCCAGGGGCATGTCGTCCGCAGCCTGTCCGTGGCGGCGGACCCCGCGCACTACGGGGTCACCTTCGGTGCCGCCACCGTGGGCATGGACCGCGGGATCCGGGTGTGGGAGCCGGTGACCACGCTGTGGCACACCTCCCGCGGCTCGGCGGACCGGGCCCTGGCCGCGGCGACGCGCTGAGCCTCGGGCAGGCGGGCGGGGACAACAGCCGTACACGCGGTCCCCCGCCCCGCCGACCCGTTACGGCGTCACGGTCACCGTGCCCGTTCCCTGCGCCGTGGCCCCCGTCGTCTCCGCGACCACGCGGTAGGGGCGGTCCGTGCCCTCGGAGGTGACGGTCAGGGTGTCCCCGTCCCGCACCACCCGGAACGCGGCGGCGGTCGCGCCCGTCAGGTCCGGCACGGTGACGGACGTGCCGTCTTCGGCGGGCTCCGCGCAGACCCCGCCGAAGACCCGCAGGGTGAGCCCGTCGAGCCAGTCGCTGTCGGGGCGCTGGTCGTCGGCCCCCCACGGGAGCACCGCGCCGGGGCGCACCAGGATCGGCAGGCTGTCGAACCCGTGGGTCTCGTGGCGCCAGACCGGTCCGGTGACGGTCTCGCCGGTCAGCAGCACGGTCCAGCTGCCCTCGGGAACGTAGTACTCGACCCGCCCGTCCTCCGTGAAGACCGGCGCGACCAGCAGGTCCGGTCCGAGCATGTACTGGCGGTCCAGCATCCGGGTCGTCGGGTCTCCGGGGAACTCCAGCAGCATGGGGCGCATCATCGGGAGGCCGGTGCGGTGGGCGGTGACGGCCGCCCCGTACAGGTACGGCATCAGCCGGTGCTTGAGCAGGGTGAACTTCCGGGCCACGTCCACCGCCTCCTCGCCGAACGCCCACGGCACCCGGTAGGACACGTTGCCGTGCAGCCGGCTGTGCGAGGACATCAGGCCGAAGGCGAGCCAGCGCTTGAAGACCGCCGGGTCGGGTGTGCCCTCGAAGCCGCCGATGTCGTGGCTCCAGAAGCCGAAGCCGGACAGCGAGAGCGACAGGCCGCCGCGCAGCGACTCGGCCATCGCCGTGAACGAGGCGAAGCAGTCGCCGCCCCAGTGGACCGGGAACTGCTGGCCGCCGGCGGTGGCGGAGCGGGCGAAGAGGACCGCTTCGCCGTGGCCGCGCTCCTTTTCCAGGAGTTCGAAGACCGTGCGGTTGTAGATCTGCGCGTAGTAGTTGTGCATGCGCTCCGGGTCTGAGCCGTCGTGCCAGACGACATCGGTGGGAATGCGCTCGCCGAAGTCCGTCTTGAAGCAGTCCACCCCCTGGTCGAGCAGGAGGCGGAGTTTGCTGTTGTACCACTCGCGCGCGGCGGGGTTGGTGAAGTCGACCAGGGCCATGCCGGGCTGCCACAGGTCCCACTGCCAGATGTCGCCGTCCGGGCGGCGCACCAGGTGGCCGAGCTCGGCGCCCTCCGCGAAGAGTGCGGACTTCTGCGCGATGTACGGATTGATCCACATGCTGATCCGCAGCCCGCGTTCCTTGAGCCGGGCCAGCATGCCCTCCGGGTCCGGGAAGACGTCCGGGTCCCAGAGGAAGTCCGACCACTGGTACTCGCGCATCCAGAAGCAGTCGAAGTGGAAGACGGAGAGCGGGATGTCGCGCTCGGCCATGCCGTCGACGAACGAGGTGACGGTCTCCTCGTCGTACGAGGTGCAGAAGGACGTGGTGAGCCAGAGGCCGAACGACCAGGCCGGCGGCAGGGCCGGGCGGCCGGTCAGCGCGGTGTAGCGGGCCAGGACCTCCCTGGGCGTCGGTCCGGCCACGATGTAGTACTCCAGCGACTGGTCCTCGACGCTGAACTGCACCTGGCCGACGGACTCCGAGCCGACCTCGAAGGAGACCTTGCCGGGGTGGTTGACGAAGACGCCGTAGCCGCGCGAAGAGAGGTAGAACGGGATGTTCTTGTAGGCCAGTTCGCTGCTGGTGCCGCCGTCCGCCTGCCAGATGTCGACGGTCTGGCCGTTCTTGACGTACGGGGTGAAGCGTTCACCGAGGCCGTAGACGTTCTCGCCTACGTCCAGGGCGAGTTGGGCGACCATGTGGTGGGCGCCGTCCGGGGTGGTGGCGAAGGCGGTGCCCTTGGCGTCGACGCCGGTGAGGCGCCGGCCGTCGGCGTCGAGGAAGGTGATGCCCCAGGGCCCGTCACCGTCCATGCGCAGGGTCAGCGGCCCGCTGGTCAGTTCGGTGACCGCCCCGTCCCGGCGGGTGCGGGCTCCGGCGGCTGCCGGATCGAGGCCGGGGAAGGCGAAGTCGGGTCCGCGATGCACCCGTCCGGCGTGGTGGGTGGTGCGCACGCCGATGATGCCCTCGGCCGGGGAGAAGCAGTCGACCGTGATGAGGGGCGTGTTGAGCGTGTCGCCGCGCTCGGCGACACGTTTGACCGACGCGTAGGCGGTGAACTGGTCGTCGCCGACGCGCAGATCACGGATCTCGGTCGCGTAGGAGGCGCGTACGCCCTCACGCATGAGCCAGAAGCCGTCGGTGAACTTCATGCGGACTCCTTGCCGGGGGCAACTGGAGGGACGGGGACGGAGTTACGGACGGCGCGGCTCATGCGTCGTCGCCGGTGAAGGCGATCCGGGCCAGGCGCACCGAGCCGCGCAGGGTGACGCGCAGATCAGCGGTGCCGGAGGCGTTCAGAGCGGCCCGCACGGTGCGGTGGTCGTACGGTCCGTCGGTGGCGGCGACCGGGACGGTGACCGTGGCGTCCGCGACGGAGATCAGTACGGCTCCCTCCCCCGCCGCGGAGATCTCGACGCCGCTCGCTCCGGATGCGAAGTCACAGCGCCTGTAGAGGAGTTCGTTGCTCCCGGTGACGGCGGTGACCGCGTCACCGTCCACCTTCGTCCGGTCGACGATCTCGGTGCCCAGCTGCTCGTCGTAGTCGGCCGCCTCCAGACCGCGGATCAGGACGGGACGCGGTCCGGACGGTTCCCCGTCGAGGGTGACGACGGCAGTCAGGCGGATGTCCGCGCTGGAGGCTCCGGCCTGGATCTCGTACGTGCCCGGGTCGACGGTCCAGCGGCCGTGTGCGACGTCCCAGTGGCCGAGCTCGGTGACGGGGACGAGGAAGTCGACGCGCTCGGCGGCACCCGGCGCCAGGTGCAGCCGGTGGTGCCCGGCCAGCTGGCGCAGCGGCCGGACGACGGACGGCGCCACCGCGCGCACGTACAGCTGCGCGACCTCGTCCGCGGCGAAGGGCCCGGTGTTGGTGACGGTCAGCGAGACCCGCACCAGGTCGCCGTCGCGTTCGGCGTGCAGGGCGCTGTAGGTGAACTCGCTGTACGAGAGGCCGTGGCCGAACGCGTAGAGCGGAGCGCCCTCGTAGTAGAGGTAGGTCTGGCGGGAGCCGATGATGTCGTAGTCCAGCAGCCCGGGCAGCTCCGCGTCGGAGGTGTACCAGGTCTGCGGCAGCCGGCCCGCCGGGGAGACGTCGCCGGCGAGGACGCGGGCGAGCGCCGTTCCCGCGGCCTGCCCGCCGTGCGCGGTCCACAGCAGTGCGGGGAGCGTGGCCGCCGCGTCCGTGAGGGCGTACGGGTAGGCGGAGGTGACCGCGAGCACGGTGCGCGGGTTGGCGGCGTGGGCGGCGCGCCACAGGCGTTCCTGCTGGGCGGGGAGGTCGAGGGTGGTGCGGTCCTCCGTCTCGCGGCCGTTGATGTGGGCGTCGTTCCCGGCCACGACGATCACGACGTCGGCGGCCGCCGCCGCACGGGCGACGGTGTCCTCCCCGCGCTCGGTCACCTCCATCTCGAAGACCGTTCCGAGGGCGTCGGAGGAGCCGGAGAATTCCTCTCCCCGGGCGGCAACCTTTACGCCGTCGGCGGCGACAGAGACATACCTACCCGTTCCCACGTGCAGAAGGCGGTGACCGCCGGCATGCCCCTCCACCGCTTCCCACCGGAAGGTCTCCTGGACGATCCAGCCGCCCGGCTCGTCCGCGGAGGCGCGGACGAAGCCGTCCTCGGCGACCGACAGATAGCGGCCGGCCGGTTCCCGCAGGGTGATCACGCCGTTGCCCCAGTCCACGAGCGCCAGCTCGGACGGGGTGTCGCCGCAGGTCAGCGGCGGCAGGTCGGTGCGGCCTGCGAGCAGGGCCGGGTCGAGGGCGCCTTCCGCGCCGCGTACCGGCTCCTGGCTCCTGTCCGCCGCGGGAATCTGCAGCCAGCCGTCTGCGCACTTGAGCCGGACCAGGTCGACACCCTCCGCGTGGACGATGTGCTCCGCGCCGAAGCGTTCCCGCAGTCCGTCGAGCGGAGTGGAGCGGTGGATGAGGGTGCCGCTGTACCAGTCGAGCTTGCAGGCGTCCGCGAGGAGGCCGACGACGGCGACGGTCCTGCCCGCGGCAGGGTCGAGCGGCAGCAGTCCGTCGTTCTTGAGCAGCACGACGGCCTGTTCGGCGGCTTCCAGGGCGAGTGCCCGGTGCCCCTCGGTGTCGAAGGCGTCGGTGTTCGCGTACGGGTCGAGATCGGGGTCGAACTCACCGAGCGAGAAGCGGAGTTCGAGAAGCCGGCGGACCGCGGTGTCGATGTCGTGCTCGTCGAGGAGGCCCTGCTCCAGAGCACCCCGGATGCGGCCGGTCATGATGCCGGAGTCCTGGCCGTGGTCCGTGAAGCTGTCGACACCGGCGCGCAGGGAGGCGGCCGTCGCCTCCTCGTGGGTGTCGAAGTAGTGCTCGGAGTCGACGAGGTTGGACGGCGCCCCGGCGTCGGAGCAGACCACGAGCGACCGGTCGGTCCAGGCCCGCAGCTGCTGGGAGAGGTGCGGCGAGACGTGGTTGGGACGCCCGTTGACCAGGTTGTACGCCGGCATGACACCGGCCACCGCGCCCGCCTGCACGGCGTCACGGAAGGCCCTGAGGTCGTACTCGTGCAGCACCCGCGGGCGGACCGAGGAGGACGCGGTGTCGCGGTCGGTCTCGTTGTTGTGGGCGAGCCAGTGCTTGAGGACGGGTGCGGTCCGCCAGTAGAGCGGGTGGTCGCCGCGCAGTCCCCGGGTGTACGCGACCGCGATGGCGGAGGTCAGCCCGGCGTCCTCGGAGTACCCCTCCTCGCCGCGTCCCCACAGCGGGTTGCGCAGCAGATTGACGGTCGGGGCCCAGACGTTGAGGCCGACGCGGTCGTCCTGGGCGCGCTTGGCGCGGACCTCGTTGCCGACGGCCTCGCCGACCCGGCGCACCAGTTCACCGTTCCAGGTGGCACCGAGTCCCACAGCCTGCGGGAACACCGTCGCCGGTCCCATCCAGGCCACGCCGTGCAGGGCTTCCTGGCCGGTCCGGAAGGCGCCGAGCCCGAGCCGGTCGACCGCCGGTGCGAACTGGTGCAGCATCGCGATCCGCTCGTCGAGCGTGAGCTGCTGAAGCAGGTCGTCGACGCGCTTGGCGAAGGGCAGCTGCGGGTCGCGGAAGGGCTGCGGTTGTTCCGTCACGTGCGGGTCCCCTTGGAGAGGTGGGAGGTATTCCGGTGCCTGCGCCTCGTACGAGCAGCCGAGGAGCCTCGGAAGATCTTTCGAAGCGCTTCGATGCTCCGTGGCCGACCCCGCGCGTGTCAAGGGTCCGCCACCGACCTCCGTACGCGACAGCGTCGCATTGCGCCAGGAAACGGTTCGGAAACAGGTCGGAGGAATCTGGAAACGGACTCTTGTGCGGCCGAGGCCCTTCACTTAACCTCGCTGCAACATCGAAGCGCTTCGACAGAGCTTCGATGGGGCGCCCGGCGCCCGTGATCTCCCCGGGACGGCGACAGGTTCTGCCGCTTCCCTGTTGAACCGCTTCACCTGCGGCCGGTCACGCCGGCCCAGTCAGCAACGCTCCACCTCAGACACAGGAACCGAACGGCGGTCGCCCGCCACGTGTCGTCCTGGTGCGCCTCGAAGGGTTGACGCAATGACGCCGAATTCCACCCCCTCCTCCACGGCTCCGAGCCGGAGAAGCTTCCTCGCCACGGGCGCGGTCGCCGCTGTCGCCGTGGCCGGCGGGGTACCGCTGCTCGCCGCGTGCGGTGGCTCGGGTTCCGGTTCAGGGAGCAAGGAAGGCACGACAACGGGCAAGGCCCTCAAGAAGGTTGTGCCGTCCTACGCCCCGCTGAACCTGGTCGAGCCCGATGTCGCGAGCGTCAACGGTTCGAGCCCCGGCTTCACCAAGCTGCCCGACCCGCTGGTCGTCTCGGTCAAGTCGGTCCCGGGCAAGGGCTCGTCGTTCCGCGTCATGACGCCGCTGTGGGGCACCGTCCCGAAGAAGAACAACCCGTACTACACGGCGGTCAACAAGGCGGTCGGCGCCACGCTCAACTTCGACCCGCAGGACGGCAACACGTACCAGGACAAGATCGGCGCGGTCCTCGCCGGTTCGGACATTCCTGACGTCATGACGATCCCCGGCTGGAACATGCAGGGGCAGATCCGCAACGCGATCACCGCCAAGTTCGCGGACCTGTCCCCCTACCTGGCGGGCGACGCCGCCAAGAAGTACCCGAACCTGGCGAACATCCCGACGGGCGCCTGGCAGTACTCCGTCTTCGGCGGCAAGCTGCGCGGCCTGCCCATGCCGACGCCGGTCATCGGCAACGCGATCTTCTACCGCAAGGACCTGATCGGCTCCGGTGCCGTACCGGCCAGCGCCGACGACCTGCTGGCCTTCGGCAAGGAGCACACCGCTCCCAAGCAGAAGGTCTGGGCGTTCGACGACCTCTGGACCTGCATCCAGATGATCTTCGGCGTGCTCCCCGACGCGCCGCACTACTGGCAGCTGGAGAACGGCAAGCTGGTCCACAAGATCGAGACGAAGGAGTACCGCGAGGCTCTGGCCTTCGCCCGCAAGCTCCACGACGGCGGGTACGTCCACCCGGACGCCGAAGCCGGCAAGGACGCAGACGCCAAGATCCGCTTCACCAGCGGTCACACCGTGATGTACAACGACGGCACCGGTGGCTGGAAGGGCATGGTCACCGAACAGGCGGCCGCGAACCCCAAGTTCGACATGCAGGCGCTCGACTTCTTCGGCGCCGACGGCGGCAAGCCGACCCTGTGGCAGTCGGACCCGGCGGGCATCTTCACCTTCCTCAGCAAGAAGCTCCCCAAGGAGAAGATCGAGGAGTTCCTCGCGATCGCCGACTACGCGGCCGCGCCGTACGGCACCGAGGAGTTCATGCTCACCAACTACGGCGTCAAGGGCACCCACTACACGATCAAGGACGGGGCCCCGACCTACACCCCGCAGGGTGTCGAGGAGGCACAGCCCTCCACCTTCCTGTTCCTCGCCTCTCCGCCCACCTCCATCGCCTACCCGGACCAGCCGCAGCTGGCCAAGGACTACGCGGGCTGGATGGCACGCCAGGCCCCGAACATCAAGAAGCCCATGTTCTTCGGCATGCAGGTCGTCGAGCCGCAGCGGTACGCCTCGCTGTACACGCCGTTCGACGACCTCCAGAAGGACATCCGCCGCGGCCGCAAGAAGGTCAGTGACATCGACGAGGCCGTGAACACCTGGAAGAAGAGCGGCGGCGACAAGCTGCGCGCCTGGTACCAGGACATCCTCGACAAGAACGGCTCCGGCGTCTGACGCGTACGACGCGCACCGACCGTACGCAGCACAGCACAAGGGCCGCCGGGCGCACGAAGTCCGGCGGCCGGGGCGGAGAGCACGACATGGGGAGCACACGGTGAAGCCACGGGCCACGGTCACGACCGACCCGGACCGCACCGCCGACGGGGCCGGCGCCCCGGCCGGCGGCGGCGGTGACGGGCGGGACGGAAGCGGCACACGGACGGACAGGTCCCGCGCGATCGGCACGCGCGGATCCCGTACGGCGAAGAAGGCGAAGAAGAGGTCGGCCAAGAGCGGGCCGACGGGCACCGGACCGCAGCTCGGCGGCATCACCTGGCGCCAGCGGCTGTACCGCGACCGCACCCTGGTGCTCATGACGGTACCGGCCATCGCGCTGTTGCTGATCTTCAACTACATCCCGTTGCTCGGGAACATCGTGGCCTTCCAGGACTACGACGTGTACGACCTGGGCATCACCGGCAGCCCCTTCGTCGGCTTCGACAACTTCACCCGGATCTTCGAGGACTACCGCTTCTGGGAAGTCCTCATCAACACCCTGGTCATCTTCGTCACCCAGCTCGTCCTCTTCTTCCCCATCCCGATCGCCATCGCGCTGCTCCTCAACACGATCATGAGCGCGCGGATCCGGGCCTGGGTCCAGGCAGTCGTCTATCTGCCCCACTTCTTCTCGTGGGTGCTCGTCGTCACCGTGTTCCAGCAGATGTTCGGCGGGGCGGGACTCGTCGCCCAGTGGCTGCGCGACCACGGTCACGAGGGCTTCGACCTGATGACCAACCCGGGCTTCTTCAAGTTCCTGGTCTCCGCCCAGGCCGTGTGGAAGGACGCCGGCTGGGGTGTGATCGTCTTCCTCGCCGCGCTCGCCGCCGTCAACACCGATCTGTACGAGGCCGCCGCCGTCGACGGCGCGGGCCGCTGGCGCCGGATGTGGCACGTCACGCTGCCCGCCCTGCGTCCGGTCATCGCGCTCCTGCTCGTCCTGCGGGTGGGCAGCGCGCTCAACCTCGACTTCGAGCAGATCCTGCTCCAGCGCGATCAGGTCGGCTCCGGCGCTTCGGAAATCCTGGACACCTACATCTGGTGGACAGGCATCAAAACCGGCGACTTCGGCTACGCGGCCGCAGCCGGCGTCTTCAAGGGACTGTTCAGCGTCGCCATGGTGCTGGGTGCCAACAAGGTCGCCCACATGCTGGGCGAGCAGGGGGTGTACTCCAAGAAATGACAACTCTCCTGGAACTTGAGAAGGACCCGGCAGAGCCCGCGCCGCGCGCGGAGACTCCGCTCCAGCGCGCCCTGCGGATGGAACCCCGTCCGGTGTGGGAGGAGGAACCGACCAAGGCGGGACTCGCCTTCAAGGGGGTCGGGCTCGTCGCGATCTGCGCGATCGTGATCATCCCGATCTGGGTCGTGCTCGTCACCAGCCTCTCCGACACCAAGGCGATCAACGACGCGGGCGGCCTGGTCGTCTGGCCCAAGAGCATCACCTTCGTCGCGTACAAGGAACTCCTCAGCGGTGGCGCGGTGACCCGCGCGGCCGCCGTGAGCGTGGGCCTCACGGTCGTCGGCACGGTGGTCAGCATGGTGGTCTCGATCCTCTGCGCGTACGGGCTCAGCCGCCGCGACTCCTACGCCCACCGTCCGCTGCTGATGACCCTGATGGCGACGATGTTCTTCGGCGCCGGTCTCATCCCCACGTACCTGCTGGTCACGGGCATCGGGCTGAGCGACAGCTACTGGTCGATGATCCTGCCCAGCGCGATCAGCGTCTTCAACGTGCTGGTCCTGCGCGGCTTCTTCATGGACACCGCGCCCGAACTCATCGACGCGGCCCGCATCGACGGCGCCGGCGAGTGGCGCATCCTGCTCCAGATCATCATGCCGCTGTCGCGCGCCGTGATCGCCGTGATCTCGCTGTTCTACGCGGTCGGCTACTGGAGCCAGTGGTTCAACGCGATGCTGTACATCCAGGACAGCGACAAGTACCCGCTGCAGATGATCCTGCGCCAGCTGGTCCTCCAGCACCAGGTGCCCCCGGGGGCCATGGGCGCGGCGGTCAGCAACGGGTCGATCAACAGCCTCGCCGTACAGATGGCGGTCATGATCCTCGCGCTGATCCCGGTCGCGATCCTCTCGCCGTTCGTCCAGAAGCACTTCCAGAAGGGCATGCTCACCGGCGCCGTGAAGGGCTGATCCCCGACACGCCTGCGCCTCTTCGTCCTCTCCCTCCTGTCCGGAAGGTGTTCTCGCCATGCGCGCTTCCTCCGCGCCCACGCCCAGCCGTAGAACCGTGCTCGCGGGAGCGGCCGTCGCCGCGGCCGCGGTGGCCCTGCCCGTCGCGGGCCCCGCCGCAGCCGCGTCGAAACACCACCGGGACGAGTCCACCGAGCCCCACCGCTGGCGGACCGCCGCGATCGGCGGGACGGGATTCGTCACCGGGGTGCTGTTCCACCCTTCCGTGAAGGGCCTCGCGTACGCCCGCACCGACATCGGCGGCGCCTACCGCTGGGACGGGCACCGGGCCCGGTGGACCCCGCTCACCGACCACCTCGGCTGGGACGACTGGAACCTGCTCGGCATCGAGGCCCTGGCGGTCGACCCGGCGCACCCGGACCGCCTCTACCTGGCCTGCGGGACGTACGCCCAGTCCTGGGCGAGCCCCGGGGCGGTCCTCCGCTCCGAGGACCGCGGGGCGACGTGGAAGCGGGCCGGCCTGACGGTGCGCCTGGGGGCCAACGAGGACGGGCGCGGCGCCGGAGAGCGGTTGCTCGTGGACCCGCGGGACAGCGACACGCTCTGGCTCGGCACCCGCCACGACGGGCTGCTGCGCTCCAGCGACCGGGGCGTCACCTGGGCGCCTGTCGACTTCCCCGCCACCGCGTCGGCGAGCGGACAGGGCGTGATGTTCCTCGCCGCCGCGGGCCGGGCGGTGTACGCGGGCTGGGGCGACGGCGGCAGCGCGCTCTACCGTACGGACGGTACCGGCGGCTGGGAGGCCGTGCCCGGGCAGCCGTCCGGGAGCGCGGCGACGAAGGTGCCGGTGCGCGCCGCGTACGACGCGCGCGGCCGAGCCCTGTACGTCACCTATGCGGACGCCCCGGGCCCCAACGGGCAGTCCGCCGGTTCGGTCCACCGGCTCGACACGGTGACGGACACGTGGAGCGAGGTGACCCCGGTGCAGCCGGACGCCGCCGCCGGTGACGGCTTCGGCTACGGCGGTGTCGCGGTCGACGCGCGCCGCGCCGGCACGCTCGTGGTCACCACCAACAACCGCTGGTCGCAGATCGACACGGTGTTCCGGTCCACCGACGCGGGTGCCACCTGGACCTCGCTCAAGGACACCGCGGTCCTCGATGTCGCGGAGACCCCGTATCTGCGGTGGGGCGGGGAGGCCAAGTTCGGCTGGTGGATCCAGGCCGTGGCCGTCGACCCGTTCGACTCCCGGCACATCGTGTACGGTACCGGCGCGACGCTCTTCGGCACGCGCGACCTCGTCCACTGGGCCCCGGAGATCCGGGGCCTGGAGGAGTCGTCCGTACGGTTCCTGGTCGCCCCGCCCGGCAAGGGCGCCCGGCTCCTCAGCGGCCTCGGCGACATCGGGGTCATGTACCACGACTCGCTCACCGCCTCCCCGTCGCGCGGCATGGCGTCGAACCCGGTCTTCGGCACGGCCACCGGCCTCGCCCTGGCCGCGCTCAAGCCCTCGTACGTCGTACGGACGGGCTGGCCGTCGGGGTCGGACTCCGCCGGGGCGTCCTCGGACGACGGCGGCAGGACCTGGCAGCCGTTCGCCGCCCAGCCGGAGATGGCCGCATCCGCTCCCGGACCGGTCGCGGTCTCCGCCGACGGGTCGGTCCTGCTCTGGTCGTTCGTCCACTGGGACGGCACCAAGTACCCGGCGCACCGCTCCACCGACGGCGGGGCGAGCTGGGCGGAGGTCGCCACGTTCCCCAAGGGCGGCGCCCCGGTCGCCGATCCGCTGGACCCGCGCCGCTTCTACGTCTACGACACCGACACCGGCGCGGTCTTCCACTCCGTGGACGGCGGCGCGACCTTCACCCCGGGCGCCACCGGACTCCCCTCCGGTGACGTGCAGTTCAAGGTGGCGGCAGCGCCCGGCCGCAGCGGCGATCTGTGGCTCTCCGCGAAGGACAACGGACTGTTCCGCTCGACGGACGGCGGGCTGACGTTCACCGCGGTGGCCGGCTGCCAGGCCTCGCACGCCCTGGGCTTCGGCAGGGCCGCGCCGGTCAGGGACCGCAAGCGCCCCGGCGCCGGCTACCCGGCGGTCTTCCAGACGGGCCGCGTCTCCGCCACGCACGACGCGGTGGCGGTGCTGCGCTCGGACGACGCGGGAGCCACCTGGGTCCGGATCAACGACGACGCCCACCAGTGGGGCTGGACCGGCGAAGTGATCACCGGCGACCCCCGTGTCCACGGCCGTGTCTATCTGGGCACCAACGGCCGCGGCATCCAGTACGCAGAACCCGCATAAGCAACAAGGAACGAGAGACGCCATGCCGTCCCTGCGCGACGCAGCCCGTGGCCGCATCCTCTTCGGAGGCGACTACAACCCCGAGCAGTGGCCCGAGGAGGTGTGGGAGGACGACGCCCGGCTCATGAAGGAGGCCGGGGTCAACTCCGTCACCCTCGGTGTCTTCTCCTGGGCGAAGATCGAACCACGCCCAGGTGCCCGGGAGTTCGGCTGGCTGGACCGGCTGATGGACCTGATGCACGCCCACGGCATCGGCGTCGTGCTCGCCACCCCGACCGCGTCCCCGCCGCCCTGGATGGGGGCGCGGCACCCGGAGACCCTGCCGCGCACGGAGGACGGCTCGGTCGTCTGGTACGGCTCGCGCCAGCAGTTCTGCGCCAGCTCCCCCGTCTACCGGCGCTATGCCGCGGCCCTCACCGAGGACCTCGCCGCGCGGTACGCGGACCATCCCGCACTCACCGTGTGGCACATCAACAACGAGTACTGCACGCATTGCTGGTGCGACGAGACGGCAGCCCACTTCCGCCGGTGGCTGCGCAGCCGGTATGTCACGGTCGACGCGCTCAACGAGGCGTGGGGCACCGCCTTCTGGAGCCAGCGCTACGACTCCTGGACGGAGATCCTGCCGCCGCGCAAGGCGCAGTACATGAAGAACCCGGCGCAGGTGCTGGACTTCAAGCGCTTCACCTCCGACGCGTTGATGGAGTGCTATGTCGCCGAGCGCGACATCGTCGCCCGGCACTCCCCGCGCGTTCCGGTGACGACGAACTTCATGCCGCTGTGGTCGGGCCAGGACGCATGGGCCTGGTCGGCGCAGGAGGACATCGTCTCCGTCGACATCTATCCGGACCCCCGGGACCCGCAGGGCGGCCAGTACAACGCGATGCTCGCGGACATGACGCGTTCGCAGGCCGCCGGCCCGTGGATGCTGATGGAGCAGGCGGCGGGCCCGGTCAACTGGCGGGGCGTCAACCACCCCAAGCCCGAGGGCCTGAACCGGCTCTGGTCGTTGCAGGCCGTGGCGCGCGGCGCCGACGCCGTCTGCTACTTCCAGTGGCGGCAGTCCCGGCAGGGATCGGAGAAGTTCCACTCCGGGATGCTCACGCACGCCGGTGAACAGGGCCGCACGTTCCGCGAGATCAAGCGCCTGGGCGCGGAACTCGCCACGCTCGGTCCGGCCGTCGGGGGCAGTGACGTACCGGCAGACGTGGCGATCCTGCACGACTGGGACTCGTGGTGGGCGGGCAGCCAGGAGGGCAGGCCGTCCTCGCTGCTGGACTACACCGAGGTCGTGCAGCGCTGGCACCGCGCGCTGTGGGAGAACGGTGTCGTCACGGACTTCGCCCGCCCCGACGCCGATCTGAGCCGCTTCAAGGCGGTCGCCGTACCGCATCTGTATCTGCTGGACGACGCCTCGATCGACAATCTCGTGGCGTACGCGCAGGGCGGCGGCACCCTCGTCTGCGGCTTCTTCAGCGGGGTCGCCGACGTGGACGACCGCATCCGGCCGGGCGGCATGGACGAGCGGCTGCGCGCCCTGTTCGGGATCCGCACGCTGCACGAGTGGTGGCCGCTGGACGCGGGCGAGGCCGTGGCGTGCGACGGCTTCGACGGCACCCTGTGGTCGGAGGAGCTGGAGGCCGCGGAGGGCACCGAGGTCGTGGCCGCGTACCGGGCGGGCGAGCTGGCCGGGCTGCCCGCCGTGCTGCGCAGGGGCCGGGCCCGCTACCTGTCGACGCTGCCGGAACCGGCGGCGCTGCGCGGACTGCTCGGTGACGTGGTGCGGGAGGCCGGCGTGACACCGGTCCTGGCCGGACTGCCCGACGGCGTGGAGGCGGTCCGCCGCGGCGGCCTGCTCTTCCTCCTCCAGCACGGCCGCGACACCGTGACCGTGACGGTTCCGGGCTCGTACGAGGACCTGCTGACCGGCCGCACGGTCGAGGACCGGGTGGAGCTGGGCCGCCACGGGGTCGCCGTGCTGCGGAGCACCGCCCCATGACCGCCCGTGCGCCCGTCGACGGCACGTGGGAGCCGCGCCCCGCCGCCCGCTGGGAGGACGCCTTCCTCGGCGGCAACGGCCGGCACGGCGCGATGGTGTACGGCGACCCGGCCGACGACCGGGTCATCGTCAACCACCACGCCCTGGTCCGGCCCAACGGCTCGGAGCGGCTGCGTCCGCCGGAGCTCGCGGACCGGCTGCACCGGCTGCAGAGCGCGCTGCTCGCCGGGGACACCACGGCCGCCGAGCGGTTCGGGGCGGGCCGGCCGCTGGCCTGGGTGCAGCCCTTCCATCCGGCGTTCCAGACGCGGATCCGGCCGACTCCGGACGCCTCGCCCGTTTCCGACGGCGCGGAACCGCCCCCGGGCTACCGCCGCTCGGTCGACTTCGCCACGGGTGAGATCTCGGCCGTGTGCGAGGGCCGGCACAGTCGGGTCCTCGTCTCCCGTGCCGACGACGTGATCGTCCAGTACGTCACCGGCCCCGGGCTCTCGGTGGACCTGACCCTGGACCACGCGCTGCCCGGCGCCCCGCCGAACCTCGCCATCGGCCGCAGCACCGTGCTGACGCCCGACGGCGGCCGGCTGAGCCTGCGCGTGGGCTACCCGGACAGCGAGGCCGCCTACACCGGGGTGAGCGTGGTCCGGGCGGACGGCGGCAAGGTGTCCGTCTTCGGTGAGGGCATCCGGATCGAGGGGGCCCGCGGCCTGCTGCTGCTCACCCGGGTGCGGCGCCACACGGGCAGCCTGGACCTCAGGGACGAGTGCGGCGCCCTGCCCCGCGACGGCTACGCGGCCCTGCTCGACCGGCACCGCGCCCTGCACCGCCCCGCCTTCGCGCGCGCTTCCCTGACGCTGGACGCCGACCCGGCGGAACGCGTGCTGCCCGGCAGCGAGCTGACCGGCAGGCCGGGCAGCCCCGCCCTGCTGGAGCGGCTGTTCGCGGCGGGGCGCTACCACCTGTACTCGTCGTCCGGCATCCTGCCGCCCCGGCTGACGGGCCTGTGGACGGGCGACTGGGACACCGCCTGGTCCGGGGCGTTCACCACCAACGCCAACCTCAACCTCCAGATCGCCTCGGCGGCGGCCGGTGCGCTGCCGGAGGTGTCCGAGGCCCATGCCGCCCTGGTCTACGGCCAGTTGCCCGACTGGCGGGACAATGCCCGGGCGATCTTCGGGGCGCGGGGCATCGTCGCCCCGTCCCACACCGACGGCGAGTCCGGGCTCACCCGCCACTACCAGCGCGCCTACCCGTTGCATCTGTGGACGGCCGGTGCGGACTGGCTCCTGGAGCCGCTGGTCGAGCACGCCGAGACGAGCGGGGCGACAGATCCCCGGCTGGTCGACGCGCTCCACGAAGTCGCTCTGTTCTACGAGGACTTCCTGACCCGCACCGCCCCGGACGGCACGGTGGCCGTCGTGCCCTCGTACTCACCGGAGAACCGTCCGGCCAACGCGAGCTGGGGGACGGTGAACGCGACGATGGACCTCGCGGCGGCCCGCCACGCCCTCACCGCCTCGGCCGGCCGCTCCCCCACCGCACCGTCCTCCGCCCGGCGGCGGGCGCTCGCGGACCGGCTTCCCGCGTACCGGGTCAACGAGGACGGCGCGCTCGCCGAGTGGGCGTGGCCGGGGCTGGAGGAGACGTACGACCACCGCCACCTCAGCCATCTCTATCCGGTGTGGCCGCTGGACGCGATCAATCCGTACGACACCCCCGAGCTCGCGAGTGCCGCGCATCGCGCACTGGAGCTGCGCGGATCGGAGAACGACTCCGCGCACGGACATCTGCACCATGCGCTGATCGCCGCACGGCTGCGGGACGGGATGCGGGTCTCGGCGGCGCTGGAGGCCGTACTGGCGGGCGACTTCTTCCATGACTCACTGATGAGCGCCCACTATCCGTCCCGCGACGTGTACAACGCGGATGCCGCCCACGCGCTGCCCGCAGTGGTCATCGAGTCGCTCGTCCAGTCGACACCCCACCGGCTGGTCCTGCTGCCCGCACCCCTGGCCGGCTGCCCGAGCGGCGAACTGCGCGGCGTGCGCACCAGGTTCGGCGCGGGGCTGGATCTGCGCTGGTTCGCCGACGGCACCGCGACCGCGGTGCTCCATCCCACCCGTGACGCCCGGGTCGACGTCCGTACCGGCCACGGCAGCATCCTCACCGATTCCTCCGCCGGAATCCCCTCGGCCCCACTGGAGCTGAAGGCCGGCGTGGACCGCGTCCTCGAACTGGGGCCGCGGTAGCGCTCCCCCCACCCCATCCCCCCACCATGGAAGGACAACCATGGCACCACGCACCCGCATCCTCAGCAGGTTCGTACTGGCCCCGGCCACGGCAGTGGCAGCCCTCATCGGCTTCGCCGCCGCCCCCGCGCAGGCCGCTATCTGGTCCTCATCGGACCAGTGGGGCAACTACACCACCTCCGACGGGTACATCCTCTACAACAACATCTGGGGATCCGGCGCGGGTTCGCAGTCCATCTGGGCCAACTCCTCCAGCAACTGGGGCGTATGGGCCGACCACCCGAACACGGGCGGCATCAAGTCGTACCCGAACGCGAAGAAGGTCGTCAACAAGTCGATCACCTCGCTGTCGTCGCTCACCAGCACCTACAACGTCACCGTCCCGTCGTCGGGGGCGTACAACACCTCGTACGACATCTGGGACAGCGACTACGACTACGAGGTCATGCTCTGGGTCAACTACAACGGCGCCGTGGGCCCGCTGGGCACCTCGCAGGGGAACGTGACGCTCGGCGGTCACACCTGGACCGTCTACAAGGGCGACAACGGGGCCAACCAGGTCTTCTCGTTCCTGCGCACCTCGGACTCCTCGGCGGGCACGGTGAACATCCTGCCGATCCTGAAGTGGATCAAGGACACCAAGGGCTGGTGGGGCAACGAGACCATCGGTGACGTCCAGTTCGGCTACGAGGTCACCTCGTCGGCGGGCGGACTGGACTTCACGACGAACGGATTCGGCGTCTCCTCCAGCTGATCCGCACCTGACCCGGGATCCGCGTCTCCTCCAGCTGATCCGCACCTCGTCCGGCTGATCCGAACGCACAAGGAGCCGGCCCCCGCACGGGGGCCGGCTCGTGCGCGCATCCGCGGCAGGCACTACCTCGGGGCGGGCCCGGTACTCTCACGCACCGTCAACTCGGGTGCGAGCAGCTCCACTTCGTCCGTGCCGCGGCCGGAGAGCTTGGCGACGACCTGTTCGACCGAGCGGCGCCCCATCTCCTGCGCGGGAATGGCCACGGAGGTGAGCCGCACCGAGGCCTGGGAGGCCACCTGCTCCGGGCAGATCGCGACCACCGACACGTCCTCGGGCACGGCCCGGCCCTGCTGCCGCAGGAGATTGAGCAGCGGCTCCACCGCCGACTCGTTCTGCACGACGAAGCCGGTGGTGCCGGGGCGCTCGTCGAAGATCCGCGACAGGGTCTGCGCCATCGCCGGATATCCGCCCTCGCAAGGGCGGTGCAGCACACGCACCCCGGTCTCCTGCGCCTTGGCGCGTATGCCGTCGACCGTCCGCTCGGCGAATCCGGTGTGCCGTTCGTACACCGCGGCCGCCTCACCGATCACGGCGACCTCACGGTGGCCGAGGCCGGCCAGGTGTTCCACGCAGAGCGCCCCCGTCGCCTCGAAGTCGAGGTCCACACAGGTCAGCCCGTCCGTGTCGGCCGGCAGCCCGATGAGCACGGCGGCCCGGTCGGTCTCGCGGAGCAACGGCAGCCGCTCGTCGTGGAGTTCGACGTCCATGAGGATCATCGCGTCGGCGAGCGAGCTCCCGGCGATGCGCCGCACCGCGGCGGGCCCCTCCTCCCCGGTGAGGAGGAGGACGTCGTAACCGTGGGTGCGGGCCGTGGTGGCGACCGCGATGGCGATCTCCATCATCACGGGTACGTACATGTCGGTGCGCAGCGGCACCATGAGCGCGATGATGTTCGACCGGCTGCTGGCGAGGGCCCGCGCACCGGCGTTGGGGTGGTAGCCGAGCTGCTGGATGCTCAGCTCCACCCGCTCCCGGGTGGACACCGAGATGGACCGCTTCCCGCTGAGGACGTAACTCACCGTGCTCGCGGAGACTCCGGCGTGCTGCGCGACCTCGGCCAGGGTGACCATTCAGCTCTCCATCAAGGAACGTCGTCGGACACCGGCACGGAGACCGGCCTGCACCGGCAGCTTCGGCCGGATGCGGCGAAGCGCTTCGACTTCGCCTTATCCGCCTGTGACATGCCTGGATGATGTGAGCCTAGACCTGCCCGCACAGCGTGTCCATAGCCCTGTCGAAGCGCTTCGACTCGCTGATTCCGGTGGCTGGGCCCGGACCGGAACGTGGCGGCAGCCGTGTCGGCTACCGCCACGATATGCCCGGACCCGGAACGGAACATCAGGGGGACCGGAAGTGCCTCCGGCTCAGGACGCCGACGGAGTCCAGCCCTCCAGCCAGTCGGCCACCTCCTGCCCCGCCGCCCCGGTGTCGCTGAGCTGGGGCCGGTCGCCGCTCGCCGTTCCGGCGCCCGGTCCGTCGTTGCGGTACTCCGCGAACCGGTCGTCCTTCCAGGAGAAGCCGCTCATGTCGGTCCACGGCGCCGGCCGGATCGCGGCGCTCAGGGTGCTGTCGCGGACGGTGGTCATCGGGTCGAGCGTGGCGTCGCCGCCGGCGTGCCACGGACGGCCGAGGTAGAAGGTGGCAGCGGAGACGTCGCCGTTGACGGTGGAGTTGTTGATGAGGAAGCCCTTGCGGCCGGCGGCTGTGCTCGGGGCGGTGACATAGCCGGCGGAGCTGCCGTTCCACCGCTTCTTCAGGGTGATGACCGAGGCGTCGATGACGGCGCTCGCCCGGCCGAAGATGAAGTCGACGTTGCCGACGACGTAGGAGTTCTTCATGTAGACCCGGCCGAGCCTGTCCTTGGCGGCGGTGTCGAGCAGCAGGGTGTCCTGATCACCCTCGGTGATGATCGAGTCGAGGAACACCTTGTCGGCCGCGGTCCGCAGCGCGACTGCCTGCAGACCGTTCATGTCCTGGTGGGCGGCCTCGTCGAAGTCGTTGGCGATGGTGAGGTTGCGGGCCTGGAATCCGTCCGCCTCGGCGGCGACGGTCGCGCTGCCGCCCGTCCCGTACGTCCCCGATCCATCGGGCTTCCGGGTGCCGGAGGCGTTGTCGTACACGATGACCGTGCTTCTGCGGCTGGTTCCGGTGCCCTGGAGGGTGACGTTCTGCTTCGTCGAGGGGATCTTCACCAGCTCGCGGTACGTGCCGGGCGCGATGGCGATGACGGTCCGGGCCGTGTTGCCCGCGGGCACCGCGTTCACGGCGGCCTGCACGCTGCTGTACTGGCCGCTGCCGTCCTTGGCCACGGTGAGCGTCGTCGCGGCGGCGGCGGCCGCCGTCGCGATGGCGGAGCGCGGCCCCGCGCCGGCCTTCACCAGGGCGGGCACGTCCGCGGCGGAGTCGAGGGTGTAGGCGTAGTAGCTGTGCGGGTCGAACGACGTCCCGCCGCCGCTCTCGTTGCGTCCGCTCGTACCCGCGAAGACGCTGCCGCGCTGGACGAGGGTGGCGGTGCCGTCCCGGGTGACGGGGTTGTTCAGCCCGTCGAAGTAGCTGTTCTCCAGGACCATGTTCGTGTGACCGCGGGCGTAGTTGCCGTAACTGCTGGTGATGTCGGTGCCCGGGTCGTCCTGGAGGAGGTTGTTGTACAGGTGGGCGTGGGCCACGTTGTCGGTCGAGGGGTTGCGCTGTTCGGTCTCGTGGAACCAGTTGTGATGGATCGTGATGTCGGCGGTGGTGTTCTCGGTCCAGCCGATACCGAACGCCTTGTTGTCGTGCTGGAGCCGGTTCCACGACACCGTGAGGTAAGTGGTGTCCTTGCGGCTGTCGATCAGCCCGTCGGCCATGTTCCGCAGGTCGTTGTGGTCGATCCACACGTGGTGGGCGCCGTCCATCTGGATGGCGTCCCAGTCGTGCTCCTTGTCGTTCCAGGTCCCGGCGTACGAGTCCCGGATCGTCAGATTGCGGATGATGACGTTGTGCACGCCCTGGCCGAGGAAGAAGCCGCCGCCGACGATGTGCCCGGAGGTGCCGGAGCCGATGATCGTCTTGTCGGAGGCGACCTTGATCTCCTTGCCCTTGGGATCCATGGTGATGGCCGCCGCGACGACGATGACGTAGGGCTCCGCCGCCGTCGCGTACTTCTCCAGGTCGGCGAGGGTGCGCACGGTCACGGTCTCGCCGCCGCGTCCGCCGTACGTTCCGTCCTGCCCCAGGGCGTCGACCGAGGCGAAGCCGTCGGCCGCCTCGCCGGCCCGGACCGGGGAGGCGGCCGACGAGGCGGGGTAGGGGGTGTTCAGCGGATCCGTCGCACCGTTCGCCGTGGTGGCGGCGAGTCCGGCCGCCAGGGCCGTGCTGACCGCAATCGCCACACCCAGCCGTGTTCTGCGGCTACGGCTGGGGTGGCTCCTGCCTGCGGGCATGTGGGGGGTGTGCTGCGCCGTTCGGCGTTGCGCTGTCATGACCTGAACCATTCCGTCGAGGAAGGATGCCGTTCAGGTACTGGTTGCCGCCGCCCGCCCGAAAGGTTGCTGCCCGCGCCTGTTCAGGCGGGCTTCAACTGCCATTGCTGGCAGTGGTTGTCGAGCCATGACCACTGCCGGATGTCCGCCCCGTCGGCCGTCGAGCAGTCGGCCACGTCGGCGACCTTCCCCGACGCCTGGTTGACGATGCGCACCCAGCCGCCCGCGTCCGTGACCAGGAACCTGAAGCGCTGGCAGGTGTTGTCCAGCCAGGACCACAACCGCAGATCGGCTCCGTCGGCCGTGGAGCAGTCCGCGGTGTCCAGGACCTTCCCGGTGGCCGCGTTGACGAGCCGGCTGGTGTCGTCACCCCGGTCCTCGACGCGCCACCGCTGCCGGCTGCCGCCGTCGCACGTGCCCTGGAGGACGCCGGCCCCGTCACCGTCCGAACCGGCGGCCACGTCCATGCACTTGCCGGTGGCCCGGTTGACGACGGTGTAGGCGGTGGGTGTGGCCGCCGTCTCCCCGGCGGGCCCGGCGGTCGTGGTGCCGAGCGCGACGGGTGTGCCGAGGTTCGGTGTGCCGTCGGCGTTCCAGGTGAACTTCTGGGCCCGGGCCGTACGCCCGTTGTCGCAGCCGTCCGAGGCTGCGTCGTTGGCGTGGTAGACGATCCAGCCCTCCGTCCCGTCGGGCGAGGTGAAGAACCCGTTGTGCCCCGGCCCGAAGACCCCCGCCGAGTCCTTGCGCTGGAAGACGGGATCCGCCTTCTTCGTCCACGAGGAGGCGGACAGCGGATCGGAACCGGTGAGCGTGAGCAGCCCGAGCTTGTAGTCGGGGGTCCAGCAGCCGCTGGCGGAGTAGACGAGGTACGTCCTCCCGCCCCTCTGCAGCACCTCGGGCCCCTCGTTGACGGCGGCTCCGGACTTCTCCCAGCCGTACACGGGCGTGGAGATCGTCGAGAAGGACCCGCTCAGCGTGTACGGGTTCGACATCGGCGCGATCACCAGGTTCTGGGTGCCTCCGCCGCTCGCGCTGCCGAGGAGGTACAGCCTGCCGTTCACGGCGAGCACGCTCGGATCGAGCATCCAGTCGCCGCCCAGCCGGCTCTTGTACGTGTACGGCCCCATCGGGTCCGCACCGGCGCTCTCCAGGACATGGACGCGCTGGGTCGGGTTGTAGTCGGCGATGTTCTGCCCCGCGACGTAGTACAGGTACCAGCGACCGCCCGAGTAGCGCAGTTCGGGAGCCCAGATGTTGCAGCAGCGCGAGGCCGCGTCGCCCTTCCACACCTGCACGCTCGGGGCGTCCGCGAGCCCGGCCAGGGTGGGCGACCTGCGCATCGTGATGACATCGGTCCAGCTCGTCGTCACCAGGTAGTAGTTGCCGTCGTGGTACGAGATCCAGGGGTCGGCGCCCTTCTGCGCCTTGACCGGGTTGGCGTACGGGCGTCCCTCGGCCGCCGACGCGGGTGCCGGCTGCGCCAGGACCAGGGCGAGGAGGAGGGCGCTCAGCAGGGTCAGTAGGCGACGGGCCATCCGCTGCTCCAGTTCAGAAGGTTGACGCCGAGCTTCGGGGTCCCGTTGTCCTGGCCGTCGTAGTAGTGGTAGACGAGCAGATCGCCGTCGGAGTCGGCGAGCACCGACTGCCCGCCGGGCCCGATGTAGCGCCCGTGCGACTCCAGCACCGGCGTCCCCCCGTTGCTGAGCATGCTCACGCCGTTGCGGTCCTTGTACGGCCCGGTCACGCTCGTCGCCCGCCCCACCTTGACCTTGTACGTGGAGCTCGCGCCCGCACAGCAGGTGTCGTACGAGGCGAAGAGGTAGTAGTAGCCGTTCCGCTTCACCACGGTCGGCGCCTCCACCGCCTTGGTCCCGGTGGGGCGGGAGGCCAACGAGCGGCGCGCCGTGTCACCGGCGTACTGCTTTCCGGTCGAGGGGTCGATCCGGATCATCTTGATCCCGGTCCACCAGGAGCCGAAGGACAGCCACCACGTGCCGTCGTCGTCCACGAAGAGGTTGGGGTCGATGGCGTTGTAGTCGCTCGACGCGTTCGAGGTGTACACGGTGCCGTAGTCGGTCCAGCTGCCCGGCTGCCCGGTGGTGGAACCGGCGAGCCCGATGGCCGAGGTGTTCGACCCGAACGACGAGACGGCGTAGTACATCAGGTACTTGCCGCCGCGGAACGAGATGTCCGGTGCCCAGGGGTCGGACGCCGAGGAGTAGTTCTTCCACCAGCCCGGCGGGGTGCTGAAGGCCGACCCGGAACGGCCGAAGGCGGTGCGGTCGGTGGAGGTGCGCAGCTGGAGGCTGTCGCCGGTCGAGTAGAGGAGGTACTGCCCCGAGGACGTCCGGACCATCGAGGGGTCGTGGACGACGATGTCGCCGGTGACCGTGCCGGGGTTGGGGTAGGCGGACGCGCTGCCCGGCACGAGGGCCAGCAGCAGTGCGGCGGGGAGGACCGCGAGGGTCCTTCTGCGGGTGGTGCGGCTCATGAGGGGACCTCCTGCGTTCGGTTACGGGAGGAGCGTGGGCTCGTACAGCAGTCGCCGCCGGAAGACGGATGGTTGCCATGCGCATGACAGTGCAAGCACTGTTCGATATATCGAATGACGCTCGTAACTTCGAACGGGACCGTAGGGTCGAACAGTTCGCGCGTCAACGGGTCGCGCACCCCCGGGAGAAGAATCTCCCCAGGGACCTTCTCAGCCCGTCTCAGTTCTGCCGGGGCAGCAGTTCGGCCTCGAATCGGTCGACGAACGCGTCGAAGGGCCGGCCCTCTGCGGAATAGACCACGAACTTGCTGAGACCGGCCTCGACATAGCCGTCCAGCAGCCGGTGGAGTTCCGGCCATCCGTCGGCGACGAGGTCCCGTGGGTCGCTCTCCGGAGCGCGCCGGTGAATCGCCTCGGCCAGCTCCTGCGGAATGCCGTTCTCCGTCACCATGAGACTGATCCCGAAGTGGTCGGGCTCGATCTCCCGTCCCGCCTCCTCGGCCGCGGCCTGAATCGACTCTCGGGCCCGCCTCGCCGCATCGGGCGTGAGGAAGGACCCCAGCCAGCCGTCTCCGTACCGCCCGGCCCTGCGCAGTCCTGCGGGCGCGCTGCCCCCGAGCCACACGTCCAGGGGCTTCGCGGGCAGTGGCCCGATCCGAGCGGCGTCGACGCTGAGGAACTCCCCGTCAAATCCCGCGACTTCCCCGCTGAGTGAGGCCCGCAGCAGTTCCATCGACTCGTCGAACAGCGCCCCGCGCCGCCCGTCCGGCGCGGGGAACAGTTCCCGTTCGGCGGGCCGGGCCGGCTGGAGCCCGAAGACCGGCAGCACGCGCCGGGGCGAGAGCCCGGCCAGGGACGCCAGTTGCTTGGCGACCAGGACCGGGTGCCGCCCCGGGAGCACCGCCACCGAGGTGCCGACCTTGAGCCGGCTCGTCCTCGACAGGGCGTGGGCCATGCCGACGAAGGGGTCCACGGCCTCCGAGCAGACGTGTTCGGACAGCCAGAGCGAATCCACACCGTCGTCTTCGAGGCGGTCGACGATCCGGCTGAAATCCGACAACGCCGCACCTGCACCGAGCCCGACTCCGAAGCGGATCCTCATGACAACCACCCTACGCGCGCCGCCTTCCGAGCAGGCGCGGGCGGTCGAGCCGAGCGGAATCAGGCGTTGAGCAGAACGGGAAAGGCCTCCATGTCGTTCTGCGTCATCACGGGCAGCTTGCGGATGTCCGCGTCAGGGACCGCGAGCTGCAGCTCCGGGAACCGTCCGAAGAGCGCCGGCAGGGCGATGCCCGCCTCGACCCGGGAGAGGGCCGCACCGGGGCAGATGTGCGGGCCGTGTCCGAAGGTCATGTGCCGGATGGGGGTGGCGCGGGTGATGTCGAACGCGTCGGCGTCGGGGCCGTGCTGCGCGGGGTCGCGGCCGATCACCCGGTAGGAGATGACCACGCCCTCTCCCTTGGCGATGACACCGTCACCGACCTGGATGTCCTCGGTGGCGAACCGCATCAGCAGATGGGTCGTCGGGGTGTCCCACCGCAGGGTCTCCTCGATGACGGTCTCCCAGGAGACCTTCCCGTCGAGGACCAGGCGCAGCTGGTCGGGGTGGGCCAGCAGGGCGCGTACGGCGTTGAGGATGAGCCCGATCGTGGTCTCGTGCCCGGCGGCGACCATCGCCTTGAGGTTGCCGACCACCTCTTCCTCGGTCAGCGGCTCGCCGCCCTCGTCGGCGAGGATGAGCGCGGAGGTCAGGTCGTCGGTCGGCTGCGCGGTCTTCTCGCGGACGAGCCCGGCGTAGAAGACGTCGAGATCGGCGAGGAGGGCCAGGCGTTCGTCCTGCGGGGTGAGCATCGAGAAGAAGGCCTTGTACTGACGGGTCAGCATGGCGTTCTCGGCGGGATCGACACCCATCAGCATGCCGACGACCCGCATGGGCAGCGGCTGCGCGAACACCGACTTGAGGTCGACGACGGCCCCGTCCCTGCCGCCCTCGGCGAGGGCGTCGAGCAGCTCCTCGGTGAACTTCTCGATGTCGGAGCGTATCGCCTCCAGCCGGCGGGGCGTGAGCGCCTGGGAGGTCTTGGTCCGCAGCCGGCGGTGCTCGTCGCCGTCGACGGTGAACATGGACCGGCCCGCGTCGATCATGCCGATGAGGGGCCACGCGTGCGTCACCTCGCCGCTCTGCCACAGGCCCCAGGCGTCGAGGTCCTTCACCAGTCGCGGGTCGAGCAGGAGCTGCCGCGCGTCGGCGTGCCGGGTGAGGGCCCAGGCCGGGACACCGAGCAGCTCGATCCGGGCCAGCGGTCCGGCGTCGCGCAACCGCGTCGTCTCCCCGTCCAGGTCCTGGACCATCGGGTCGATGACGACGGTCCCGCCGTTCGGGGCTGCGGCCTGGGCGGCGGCGTGGGGGCAGTTCACGAGAAGTCTCCTGTCGTACGAACGGGGGTGAACCGAACGGGGAGCGAGGTGGTGCCACGCAGGAACGCGGAGGGCCGTCGTACGAGGTCGTCGACGGGAACGGCGAGCTGGAGATCGGGCAGCCGGTCGAGCAGGACCTCGATGCCGGTACGGGCGATGATCTCGGCGATCTCCTGGGCGGGGAACGGGCACCGGTACTCGCCGTGGCTGAAGGCGAGATGGGCGCCGTTGCCGCCCTGCGCCGGTCCTCCGGTGCCGGACACGCCCTGCCGGATCAGCGGGTCGGTGTTGGCTGCGCCGAGCCCGAGCAGCAGCATGTCCCCGGCCTTGATCCGCTGACCGCCGAGCCGGGTGTCCCGTACGGCCCAGCGCCCGGCGAGGATCTGGGTCGGCGTGTCCTCCCAGAGCACCTCGTTCATGGCCTCACCGATGCTGCGCCGGCCACGGGCCATGGAGTCGGCGAACGCGTCCTCGGTGAGCATCAGCCGCAGGGAGTTGCTGACCCAGTCGGCGGTGGTGAGGTGCCCGGCGGCCGTGATGGCCATCAGGTCGAGCATGTACTCCTCGTCGGTGAACGCCTCGGGGAAGGCGAGCATGCGGGAGGTCACGTCATCCCCGGGCACGGCCCGTTTCGCGGCCACCAGCCGGGCCATGTGTTCCCCGAACCGCAGATGGGCGCTCTGCGCGTCCGGTCCGCCGTCGGCCAGGTCCTTCAACACCTGGGCGATGTCGGCACCTTCGTCATCGGGAAACCCGACCAGGCGGGCGAGGACGAGAACGGGAAGGGGCTCGCAGAAGTCGGCGACGAGGTCGGCCGTGCCACGGCTGCACACGTCGTCGATCAGCCGGTCGGCCAACTGCTCGCAGTGGCTGCGGATCTGGAACGGATCGGCGCCTTCGAGGGCCGGCCCGACCATCCGGGCATGCCGCCGGTGCTCCTCGCCGGCGCTGAAGTAGATGGACGGCAGGGGGCGCCCCACCATCGGCAGCAGCGGCCAGTCGTCGGGGATGTGGGGCCACTGGTTCCACAGGCCGACATCGCGCGGGAACAGCTCGCCGTCACTGGTGACTTGATGGAGTTCGCGGTACCCGATGACCAGCCAGGCCGGGAACCCGCCCGGCAGTTCCACGGGGACGACGGGTCCGTGGTCACGCCGCATGGTGCGGTACACGGCCTGCGGTTCGGTCTGGAACCCGGGGCCGCCGAGCGGCACGGCTCCGGTGTGCGCCGGACAGCCGGGAGGAGGCGGAGGAGGGGAGGTCGGCGCGGGCTCTGTGGAAGAAGGGCGCGTCATGAGTCCTGACTCCTGTGGCGACAGCTGCACGCGTCATGATCATGCGATCAACGCATGTTCACTATAAGGATTTTGTGTGACCTCGGAACGGTCAACGGCGATCAATCCCACACCCTGAACGGAACAACAGGACGACAACTCGGCACAATTGATGAGCATCGCGATGTACCGCTCGGGCCGACGCGCATCACGACGGAGCGGGCCTAAGCCAGGAACGCACGGCCCCCGGCACGGTCACCGTCGGCCCCGGCCTCGCACAGCTCCCCGCCCTCGTACCCGACGTTGACCAGCCCAGCGGCACCCCCCGCTGCCGCACCCGCGGCTACTGAACCCTCACCATCGCCGTACTCGAGCTTCAGCGCATGCCAGCGCGCCAGCCAGTACACCCGCCCGCGGTGACCGGCGAGGGTGTCCCGCAGCGCGGCGGGAGCGTGCGTCCACACGACGGGGAGGGCACCCGCGTAGTCGAAGGCGGCCCGCAGTTCGACCCACCCGTCGTCGCGGACATCACCGGAGGTGAGCAGGATCTCGACGGCCTGCCCCGGCTCCTGGCGGCACTTCTTCGCGTGGATCCAGTGCACGCGGTGGCCCGCGGCGTAGCGCGAGCACTCGTCGCTCCGCACGGAGTCGTTCTGGGTGAGATGACGCAGCATGGTGGGGTTCGCCTTCCGGGACAAGGACCCCGAGCGCCTGCACCGTGGTCCGCTGTTCCCCGTGCCCTTCGCACGGGGCAGGTCGTCACCCGGAGCACCCGCAGCGGAGCGGGGTGCCGTCCAGCAAGCCGGGGCTGTGCACTGGAACTCATGACCCGTACAAGATGCTAACGCACGCAAACCAACCGCCCGACGGGTGGTCAGGGGCCGGCGGGCGCCCGCCCGACGGACACCGCCCGCCCCCGACCACCTCTCCAGGCGCTGCCGGTCACCCGGTGACGAGACCCGGGTCGCTCGTACCGGCCTGACCGGTCTCGACGTGTCCGGCGAAGCGCCGCAGGAACGTGGGTTCCACGTCGGACACGACGGTGACGTCGTACCAGTTCTTGCTCCCCCGCAGGTCAAGCACCTGCTTGACAGTGGCGCCCGCACGGACCTCGACGGTCTGCACGCCGCCCCCGTACCCGGCGGCGCTGCGCACGGTCAGACGGACGGCAGCGGAGCCGCCGTTGACGAAGGTGAGCTCAAGCCCCCCACCGGACGTGACATGACGAGCCGTCACCTCGGGTCCCGTCACGTTCCCCCCGGCCCGGAAGGTGCGCAGGAAACCGTTGGGGCCATGGACGGTGAGGTCGGTCACTCCCTTGGAGTAGGCCGTGTTCCAGCTGTCCGCCAGGGACTTGCCGGCTTCGGTGGTGTACGTCCACGGCCCGTCGGTGCGGTTGGCGGAGGTCACCAGGAACTGCGCCCCTGCGGCGGCGCCGCCGCTGAAGGTGAGGCGGTACTTACCGGTGGCCGTATCGGCGGCACCGTCGACGAAGGGCGCGTAACGCAGCGGCCGGGTGGGCCGTGCGCCCTTCTCCTGCTTGGGCACGCTGCCGGTGGCGGGCGGGGCGGGGACGTAGTCGGGGTGCCGGAGGCGGTCCGGAGGTTCGTAGGCGTCGGTCGACGGCAGCGGGACGTCCGAGGCGTCCGCACTACGGAAGTCGAAGGCAGAGGTGAGATCTCCGCAGACAGCGCGCCGCCAGGGCGAGATGTTGGGCTCGTGCACACCGAAGCGCTGTTCCATGAACCGGATGACGGAGGTGTGGTCGAAGACCTCGGAGCACGCGAACCCGCCGGTGCTCCAAGGGGAGACGACGAGCATGGGCACCCGCTGACCGAGCCCGTAGGGACCGGCGGCGTACCGGATGTCGCCGGGGAAGTAGTCGGCGGTGGTGTCCACGGTGGACAGCCCCTGCGCGGGCCCCGAGGGCACGAAGGGCGGCACGACGTGATCGAAGAAGCCGTCGTTCTCGTCGTAGGTGATGAAGAGGGCGGTCCGGCCCCAGACCTCGGGGTCGGCGGTCAGCGCGTCCAGTACCTGGGAGATGTACCAGGCACCGTAGTTGGCAGGCCAGTTGGGATGCTCGCTGTAGGCCTCGGGCGAGACGATCCAGGAGACCTTCGGCAGCGTCCCGGCCCGGACGTCGGCCTTCAGGTCGTCGAGGAGCCCGCCACCGTTCTTGATGTCGGTACCGGTGCGGGCCTTGTCGTGGAGAGGATCCCCGGGCTCGGCGTTGCGGTAACCGTTGAAGTACAGCAGCGAGTTGTCACCGTACGTCCCCCGGTAGGCGTCGTCGATCCACCCCCAGGACCCGGCGGCGTCCAGCCCGTCACCGATGTCCTGGTAGACCTTCCACGACACCCCGGCCTGCTCCAGCCGCTCGGGGTAGGTGGTCCAGCCGTATCCTGCCTCGTCGTTGCCGAGCACGGGGCCGCCTCCGGAACCGTCGTTCCCCGTGTACCCGCTCCACAGGTAGTAGCGGTTGGGGTCGGTGCTCCCGATGAACGAGCAGTGGTACGCGTCGCAGACGGTGAACGCGTCGGCGAGGGCGTAGTGGAACGGTATGTCCTCACGTGTGAGGTGAGCCATGGTCGTCGCGGTCTTGGCCGGCACCCATTGGTCGTACGCACCCTTGTTGAACGCCCGGTGCCCGCCGGCCCAGTCATGGTTCAGGTCCCGGAGGAACTGCATCCCGAGCTCGTCGGCGGGCGGCCTGAACGGCAGCACCTCCTTGCCGAGGAGATCCTTCTGGTGCCAGACCGGCTTTCCGCTGGGGAGCGTGACGGGCCGCGGATCACCGAAGCCGCGCACGCCGTTCATGGTGCCGAAGTAGTGGTCGAAGGAACGGTTCTCCTGCATCAGGACAACAATGTGCTCGACGTCCTGCACGCTGCCCGTACGCCCCTTCGCGGGAAGGGAGGCGGCGCGGGCGATGCTGCTCGACAAGGCCGTATAGGCGGCTGTCCCTCCGGCGAGTTGCAGGAGGCGTCGACGGTTCAGTTCTGCCATGGGTGGGGGCCTCTGTGGGGTGAGGGGATATGGCGACGAAAGCGACTGGAGTGTCCCAGAATCGGGTGGCCCTGCGGAAGACGCGTGCGGTGTGCATGCGGTGGCGGTCGGCGGAACATTCGCCGACGGGACGGGGCGGACGGCCACTTGCCGGAACCAGGCAGACCCGCGCCCCCAGAACTGCCGACAGGTGTTCTTGCCGGTTCGGCGCCACCCCCCGCACGCTACGCGGGCAGCACGCGCTGCCGACAGAACGCGAGGGACCCCGAGTGAGACACGTGCCCTTCTTCCGCTGGGTATTGACGCTGGGCATGGTGCTGATCGGATGCTCGGCGGCCGTCTTCATGGCCGTACCGGACATGCCCGAGCTCCGGCAGGTCGACCTGACCGTGCTCCACGAGGCACCGGACGGGGCCTGCACGGTCCGCTGGAGGAACCCCTTCGACGAGGAGCAGCACGAGGACCCGTACCAGTGCGATCCCGACCGTGAACCGAGCCGCAAGGGGCCGTACTACGACCCGGAGTCGGCCCCCGGCCAGGACACCGGCTTCGTCGTCACCGAAGGCGAGGCCAAGGGCGAGCTCTACGCGCTGGGCCAGGACGACGAGGCGGTCACCGAGCAGCTCGAACTCTCCGACACACTCGTGATACTCGGGCTGTTCCTCACGGTCTCCGGCCTCGTCGGGGGGAACATCCGCGCATTGATCCGTATGCGAGGCGTCGAGCGGGATCTCATCCGCCGGGCCGGTCGGCTGAGTCATGCGGCCGGCCTGGTGGCCGAGGACTACGCAAGGGCGGTGACCGCGGTCCGCGAAGCGTGGACACCCCTGCACCAGGAACAGCTCGACAGGGAACTGTCCCGGGTCCCGGCGTCACGACTCCGCCACGACGACAAGCGCCGGTTCAGTACGAAGGAGTGGGAGAGGGCCGGCATCCGGTCCGTGCGGGACGTGCTCGACACCGGCGTCTGGACGCTGGGACAGCTCCCCGGAGTCGGGCGGCGCACGGCCGAGCGAGCGGTCGCCGCCGCGCAGCGCACGGCCGTGGAGACGAGCAAGGACGTGCTGGTGCGGATCGCGCCGGACCGTCCCACGCCGCGGACCACAGCGCTGATCACGGCTCTGCACGTGCTGCTGGAAGCCGGGCCGGGGGCTCGCAGGGCTGCGGAGAGCGCCCAGTGCCTGTCCACCCGGCTGGCACTCCTGCTGCCCGACGCCTCCGCCGCTTCCGGACACGCCCAGATGCTGCGAACCGGCCCGGAACAACGCAGACGGACCCGGGCCGCGGTGGACGAGTTGCGCCGTCTGCTCGACCAGGCGGAACAGACCACCGCCGACCGACAGTTCGGTCAGGCCTCGGCCGACCTGCTGCGGGCCCCGGACGGCGACCGGACCGGGCTGTCGGCCTGGGTGGACTTCGAGTCCCGCTCCGGGGACTACTACCGTCTGCTGGCAGAGGTCACGGGCGGCGTCGCTCCCCGGATCGACGAGCGCCTCAGCCCGTAGAGCCGGGGAGGTCCAGTAGCGCCGCGTGAGGGTCGTAGTGGTCGGAGCCGACCGAGAAGTGCCACGCCGAGCGCGGCGGCACAGGAAGACGTTTGTGGCCGTCGGCTCGCCGGCCACAAACGGGTCAGTCGAGCTCGTTGAAGCCGTAGCCCGAACCTTGGGTCGCGAGCTTGATCTGCAGCGTCCGGTAGCCCGGCTCGCCTTCGTCCGCGTACTTGCCCCAGTACTGGCACGTGTATCCGGTATCAGCGCCGTACGCGAATGCCTTCGCGGCAGGCAGCTTGTCGCAGGCGACCTTGCTGGCGTCCGTGCGCCCCGACTCGGAACCGTACTGCTCGTTGATCAGCTGGTAGACCAGCTTGCCGACCAGCAGGCCCTTCTTGGGCTCCTTGCTGTACGAGATGATGCTGCTGCCCGAGGTGTAGCTGTCGCCGATCTTGACCTCGTAGGGGATCTCGGCCCCCTCGTACGTCACCACGCACTGGCTGACCGCACCGGCCTTCTTGGTCACCCCGCCGGCACACTTGGCACTGGTCTTCCCGGGGACCTTGGCCATGCTGAGCACGTCCTCGCGCAGCGCGTGCTCCACCTTCCGCTCCAGGGGAGCGTCGGCCCCGGGGAGCGGGGTGACCCTGAGTTTGTCACCGCTGTCCCGCATGTACACGTCGGTCTGCGGACCGGTGATGGCCACGGGCAGAGCCTTCGCAGCAGCCTTCGCTCCATCGCCACCGGCGGTGCCGTCGGAACCGCAGCCCGCGGTGAGCAGGGCCACGGCAGTCACGGCGGTCATGCCGGTGACGAATCTGTGAGATCGCATGGGAGGGAGAATAGACGCTGCCACAGACAGGTCCTGACCAGGGCGGGCATCGGGCCGGGCAGCCTACCCGCTCCTCGGGAGGAGGCTGTCGGTTCCGGCACACGGCGCTCCACGCCGGGTTCGTGCCGACACCCGCGGCGAACGTGTCCCGGCCCTCACCCAGCCGTCGGACGACCCGTTCGGAGAAGGGGAAGGCGGCCGCGAGCTGCCCCTCGCGTCCGCCCTCGCGGACCGCTGGGGCGGGTACCCGTGCACGGACGGGCCGGGCAGGACGGTGTGGGCCGTTCGCGACACGCGACAGTGCCCACGCCACGCTCCCTCCCGCCGAACTCCGACTCATCAGCACCGGAGCCGTCGCGACCCGCGTCATGAGGGTGTGTGACCCACCTCACCGCCAAAGGGTGACAGGACGTTGTCGCGGACAGCTGCGACCGTCCACAGCATGACGATCACAGACGAGGACTGCCTCGCCGAGACCTTGAAGTTCAACGACCGTTTCGCCGCTGCCGCACATCGCCCGGCTCACGAAGAGACGCCCGACGCGCCCCTGCCGGCCGCTCTGAGGCGCAACCGGCTCGGTGGCGACACGCCTCCCGTCAGACTGCCGCAGGGCCAGGACCGCGTCATCGCGGGCGGGGTGAAGGTCCGGGCGTTCGTGCCCGACCACGTCGACGGCGTGTACCTGCACCTCCACGGGGGCGGCTGGGCATTCGGCTCCGCGGACGGGCAGGACGAGAAGCTGTGGCGACTGGCCGAGCAGACGCGGCTGGCCGTGGTCAGCGTGGAATACCGCCTCGCGCCGGAACACCCGTTCCCCGCCGGCCCCGACGACTGCGAGACCGCGGCCCGCTGGCTGGTGGACCGTGCAGCTGCCGAGTTCGGCACGCGACGGCTGCTGATCGGCGGCGAATCGGCCGGCGCCCATCTGAGCGTCGTCACGCTGCTGCGCCTTCGCGACCGGTATGGCCTTACCGGCGCGTTCCGCGCGGCGAATCTGCTCTTCGGGCCCTACGACCTGTCGATGACGCCGAGCCAGCGGTTGTTCGGATCCAGGCGGCTGCTCAGCAACACCGAGACGCTGCAGCGGAGTTATGAGCGGTTCACACCGGCGATGCGGGCGGAGGAACGCCGCGATCCCGAGGTCTCGCCCCTGTTCGCCGATCTGACCGGACTGCCGCCCGCCCGGATCGTCGTGGGCGCCGAGGATCCGTTGCGTGACGACTCGCTGTTCCTGGCCCAACGGTGGCGGGCGGCAGGTGCGCCGGTGCACCTCGGTGTCGTCGCCGGCGCCATGCACGGCTTCACCCTGTTCCCGCTGACCATCACCGAACGGGAACTGCGGCGTGAGCGGGACTTCCTGGCCACGGCGTGACGGTAGCGTCGGCCACGTGAACCGCACTGCTCGGCTCTATGCGCTGGTGGAGGAGTTGCGCGCGGCGGCGCCGCGGCCGGTGACGGTCCCGGTGCTCGCCGCGCGATTCGAGGTGAGCACGCGCACGGTGCAGCGCGACCTTCAGGCACTGATGGAGACCGGTGTCCCGGTGCGCACTGCCTCCGGGCGGGGCGGGGGCTGGTCGATCGACCCGGCGATGACCCTGCCCCCGGTCCGGTTCACCGCCGATGAGGCGTCGGCCCTGACGGTGGCGCTCGCCGCAGCCGACGTCTCCGCTCCCTACGCCGGTGCGGCCCGCACAGCAGCCCAGAAGATCGCGGCCTCGATGACCGCTCCCGTGTCCGCGGCGGCACAGGAACTCGCCGCACGGATCGTTGCGCTGCCCTCGCCGGCCGACACGACGGTCCGCGCCCAGGTGGAACGAGCCCTCACCACAGGCACGGTTCTGCGGCTGTCCTACGTCGACGCGGGGGGCCTCGAAAGCGACCGCGTGGTGGAACCGGCCGGGCTGCTCACCGCCGACGGCCGGTGGTACCTCATCGCCTGGTGCCGCATGCGACGGGCCGGCCGGGGCTTCAGGCTGGACCGGATCACAGGGGCGACTCCGACCACGGAGCAGGCTCAGCCCCATGACCTGGCCGAACTGCTCCTCGGCTCGGCCGCCGCCGGCGCGGTGCGGCCCGCCGCGCTGGCTTCCCTCACGGCCTCGCCCCCGCCCCGCCCTCGCCCTCGCCACGGATGACTGGGGGATGGGGACTCTGACCTGTGGGCCCCTTCTTGCTTCGCTACTCCGTCCCCACACTCGAGTCGGTCGTTCGGGGCGTGACGACCCAGTTGAATGCCGCGATCGCCGCTCCGCCCGACGTCAGGGCGAAGGTGTCGACCTCTTCGAAGATGACAGCCAGCGCGAGGTCGATGCCGTCCGCCTCTCCCGCGATGGTCCCGACGCTGCTGCGCCCCTTCCTGCCTCTGCCCTCACCACGGATGATGCTGATCTCCATCCCGGTGCGTCGCAGAACCGATCCTTTCTCGGCACCGGTCACCGTGTACGCGTACGCGCGCCCCTGAAAGGTCAACTGCAGTGCGCGCGCGCTGTTCCGGAAGGCACGCTCGTTGAAGGCGAGCTCAACGGGTACGCCGTCGATGAGCAGGCGTGCGTCCTTGAGGCCGGGGCGGGGCCTGCCGACCGCGCGATACAGGACCTCGGGCAACTTCTCACCGCGAACCCGGATCTCGGTGGAGTTGTCCACGGGTTTGTCCCGCCATTTCCCGCGCGGCGACGCCACAGCGATCTCACCGAAGGCGCCTGCGGTGCCGGCCCGCCCCTCCTCCTCCTTGGTGGAATACGGTTCGAGTTCGAAAGCGATTTCGGGTCGCACTGTCATGGCGGAAGAATACGGTTGCTCGACGACAGGGCGTTCCGTCGCGGACGTTCGCGGTTGCGGGCTGAGGGAACGACCGTCTCCTGCCCAACGGACAACAGCGGGCAGAAGCCGGATCATCCCCGCACCAGCAGCCTTCGGCCCCGTCGGGGGCCCGCCACCGCCCTCCCCTGGGGGATAACCCCCAGGAAGGTCGGGGGGAAACCGGTTCGTACGGACGACGCCGGGTCCGTAGGTTCTGGAGTGGAATAGGCGCACCGCTTCACACAGCCTTCGGAGGCCCCCTCGTGACCGCCCCTTCGCTCCAGCCGACGCGCTCGCTTCACCCGGCTCTGGGTGCCTTCGTGCGCTTTGTGATCTGCGGTGGCGGGGTCGGGGTTGCCTCCAGTGGTGTTCTGGTCCTCCTCCACGACCGGATGCCGCTGGTCCTCGCCAACGCTCTCGTCACCATCGTGTCCACCGTGATCGCGACCGAACTGCACAGCCGGGTCTCGTTCCGCAGTGAGTGCCGGGGGTGGCGCGTCCACCTTCAGTCGGGCCTGACCGTGGCGGTGAGTTACGCCTTCACGACCGGGGCCCTGTTCTGCCTGTACGCGGTCCGGTCCGAGCCTTCGGCGCTGGTTCAGCAGAGCGTCTACCTTTCCGCGTCGGCCATCGCCGGCGCCGGGCGGTTCGCGTTGCTGCGGGTCGTCGTCTTCGGGGAGCGCGCGGCGGGCAGGACGCGGAAGGCCTCGTTCGGCAAGGCGTCCGTGGCCATGGCTGCCTGAGCACGGTGCCTGTGATCCGTGGTCGTGCGGCTCCGTCGGCCCGCGTGTCCCCGGGCCGGGCGGCATCCCGGCCGCCCCGCGCACAGCACTTGCGCACGTCGGCACATGGCGTGTGGTGCGTGAAGGTTGGCTATCCTGACCAGCGTTCCAGGTCATCAGGGTGGGCCCCGTCGGCCGCCGGAGCGGGCCGAGCGCCCGTCGAGGGGAGAAGCACGTGCAGGGTCCAGCGGCGAGCCGGGGTTCGGTCAGGAAGGCCGAGCAGGCGTGGAGCCAGGCGATGGCCCTGATGCAGCGCGGGGACACCGCGGGCGCCGGCGCGCAGTTCGCAGTCGCCGCGACCCACGATCCCTCTGCCGCCGACGCGTGGCTGGGGCTGCACGCGACCGGTCAGCGGCAGGAGGAGTCGCTGGATGCCATGCTCCGGAGTTCGGGGAGCTTCGGCGCGTTGCGGACGAAGTACGGGCTGCCGCTGCGGTCCACGTTCCAGATCGGCCACTACGTCACCTTCCGTCTGGAGAACTCCCGCGACCTGTGGCTGGCGGCCATGTCGTCGCTGCTGGACAAGAAGCGCGTCGACGAGGCGTGGACAGGGCTCTCGACCGCCCAACTCGACTGTGACGAGACCCGGTTCGTCTGCACCCGATACGCGTTCGTCAAGGAGGACTGGGCCCTCGTGCTGAGGTTCGCGACCGGTATCGGTGACGCGTTCCTCTACGACGAGGCGCAGTTGTACGTCGGTGCGGCGCTGTTCGCCCAGGGCGTCCACCACGAGGCGCTGAACGTGCTGGCGCCGCTGCCGCGGAAGCTGGAGACGGGCAGCAGGTTCGACGCCGAGACCAAGTACTTCATGGGGCGTTCGCTGGAGGAGCTGGGGCGGCAGGAGGAGGCGCTCAAGCGGTATCAGTACGCCTTCCGTTGTGCGCCGGGACTCTTCGACGTGGATGTCCGCGCCCGGGCCCGGCCGGCTCCGGCCGCCTCTCCGGCCCCCAGGGCCGCCGACCTCGTTCCGCCGAGGCCGGCGCAGCCCGCCGCGCCCACGCCCACCGTCCCGGCCCCGGCCCCCGCACCGGACGGGGGCCCGACTCCTCCCGGGGGCACGGACAGCGCGCAGCCCGACGCCGAGGCGCGGGCCCGGCTGCTCGCCGAGGCGCAGAAGTCGCTCGACGGCATGATCGGCCTGGAGCCCGTGAAGCGCCAGGTACTCACGCTGATCGCCCAGTTGCGCATGGCCGCGCTCCGTGAGGAGCAGGGACTTCCCGGCGGGGCACGGCCCCGGCACTTCGTCTTCGCGGGGCCGCCCGGCACGGGCAAGACGACGGTCGCCCGCATCATCGGCAAGGTCTTCGCCGGGCTCGGGCTGCTGAGTTCGGGGCACGTCATCGAGGCCCAGCGCGTCGACCTGGTCGGGCAGCACCTCGGGTCCACGGCCATCAAGACCAGCAAGGTCATCGACTCGGCGCTGAACGGGGTGCTGTTCATCGACGAGGCGTACGCCCTGTCCAACAGCGGGTACAGCGGCGGCGACGCGTTCGGTGACGAGGCGTTGCAGGTGCTCCTGAAGCGGGCCGAGGACGACCGCGACCGGCTCGTGGTCGTGCTCGCCGGATACCGCGAGGAGATGGCGGGCCTGCTCGCCGCCAACCCCGGGCTCGTGTCCCGCTTCACCACGCGTGTCGACTTCCCGTCCTACTCCGCGCAGGAGCTGGTCCTCATCGCCCGCGCCGTCCTGGCCTCCCAGGGCGACGAACCGGATGAAGGGGCGGTCGAGGTCCTCGGGACGTTCTGCTCGGCGATCGTGGACGGCGGGATGGCCGACACGGTGGGCAACGCCCGCTTCGCGCGGGAGCTGTGCCAGAAGGCCTCCGCGCAACGGGATCTACGGCTGTACGCCACGCATGCCGACAGCACGCCGACCCGTGCGGAGATGGTGACCGTGCTCACCGAGGACGTGGTGGCCGCACACCAGGAGCTCATGGAGTCGCACGGGAACAGCGGGTCGTAGTCCGCGCGCCTGCCAGCCTGCCCGTGCGTCCTCAGGGCGCCGTGAAGTACGCCGGGAACCGGGGCCCGAGCCACGGCTTGCGGCCCCATGCGAAGACGCGTCCCCGGGCCATGGCACCCACCGGCGAGCTGCGGCCGAGCGCCATCAGCAGGAACGTGACCGGCTCGATGGAGATCGTGCAGTCCGGACGGTCCGGCAGCTCGTGGCCCACGGCCGCCGTGCCGTCGGTGAACGTCACGCCGAAACGGCCGCCGCCCCAGAGCCGTACCGCGTAGCGGACGTTCAGCCCTGCCGTGGTGGTGGCTTCGGTCACCCGCGGCATGGCCCTGACCATGAACGGGAGCGCCAGACGGACCCGGGCGGCGTCGACCATGTGCGGGCGCTTCAGCGCACGGGCCAGGTCGTAGCCGTGGCCCAGCATGTGCGTCAGGAGGTACGAGCCGAGGACCGCGCGGTTCATCGGCCCCATCGGTGTCATCAGCGTCTCGTCCGCGGGATGTCCGGTCACCGCGTCCAGGCAGGCGGCCGCCTGTGCCACGATCATCGCCGCCAGGGGTTCCGCCGCGCGCTCACCGAAGGCCGCGAGCGCCTCCTCGTTGGCCGCGGCGATGGTCTGCGGGCTGCCGTCGCCGTGGGACCGCGGGTGTCCGGCCGCCACGTCGGCCATCAGCGCGTTGGCCTGCGCGAGGTGGGCGGCGACCTCGCCCACCGTCCACGTCAGCCCCGGTACGGGAGCGCCGATGTCGGGAGCGGTGCGCAACAGCTCCGCGATCTCCTGGGCCGTCGTGCGTATCGCGCCGGCCAGTCCCTCGGGCAGCACTCCGCGCACTTCCTGTCCCGCCTTCGGCTCCACTGCGCCACCGTCCTTCCGGACGCCGCCCGCGCGTCCGCCGTCCACTCCGGTTACCTGCGGGTACACAAGAGCAGCTCGCCGGGCCTCCCGGCAAGAGGTCGACGCCCGCCGTTCGAACCCCTCTACGATCGGACGCGTGTGCGCACATGTGATCATCGCCGAGGACGACGCGAAACAGGCGGAGCTTCTCCGCCGCTACCTGGAACGGGAGGGGCATGCCGTCACCGTCGTCGGCGACGGCCTCGCGGCCCTCGACGCGGTCCGGCACCGGGAACCGGACCTGCTGGTCCTCGATGTGATGATGCCTCGTGCCGACGGTCTGGACGTGGTACGCGTCCTGCGCGCCGAGCTCCGGGAGCTGCCGGTGCTGATGCTGACGGCCCGCTCCACGGAGGACGATCTGCTGCTCGGCCTCGACCTCGGTGCGGACGACTACGTGACCAAGCCGTACAGCCCGCGCGAACTGATGGCCCGGGTCCGCACGCTCCTGCGCCGCAGCCGGCGCGCGTCGGACGCCGGCGAGAGCGCTCCGGTGGACGCGGCCGTCCTGACGGTCGGGACCCTCGTGGTCGATCCCACCCGGCACGTGGTGTCGGTCGGCGGCGAGGCGGTGGAATGCACTCCGGGTGAGTTCAGGATCCTCGCCGCCCTGGCGGCCGAGCCCGAGCGGGTCTTCACCCGCCAGCAACTGCTCGCCGAGCTGCACGGCTTCGACCGGTACATCAGCGACCGCACGGTCGATGTTCACGTCATGAACCTGCGGAAGAAGATCGAGCCCGCGCCGCGCCGGCCCACCCGGCTCCTCACCGTCTTCGGTGTCGGCTACAAGCTGACCGACCCGGCGAAGGCCGCGGCACGTGCGTCGTCGTAACGAGGTTCGCGCCCGGCGCGGAACGGGCGGAGCGGCGCCGGAGTCCGGGGCGTCGCGGGCGCGGCTGCCGTTGCGCAAGAGCCTCTTCGCCCGGCTGCTGGCCGTATCGGCGCTGGTGGCGGCGTGTTCGGTCGCCGCCACGGCCTGGCTCGCCGTTCAGACGACGTCCGGCGCGATCCTGAAGGAGCAGGGGCAGAACCTCACCGCCGACGCCCGGATCTACCACAGCCTGCTCGGCTACGCGGCGGCTCATCCCACCTGGGACGGTGTCGACGAGACCGTGCGCGACCTGGCCGAGCAGTCCGGCCGGCGGATCGCGCTGACCACCGAACAGCGCACGCCGCTCGCCGACTCGGCCGCCCCGGAGAAGGCCGCGGCACTGCCCGCCCAGGCGTCGGCGATCGTGGACCCGCTGTCGGTGGACACCGCGCTGGCCGCCGAGAACGCGGGCCCGGCCGGCACCCCGGCGGACCGGGTCGATCCGCGCGCGGTCGGGCCGTTCCGGCTGCCGGCCGCGGAACGTACGGCGTTGCGGCAGATCGCGGACCGGGGCGTGGCCTGCCTCAGCGAGGCCGGGATCGCCTCGGACGTCGTCCGGACCGAGAGCGGACGCCCGGTGATCCAGGTGGTGGGCAACGACCCGGAACGGATACAGGGAACCCGCTGCACCACCGAAGCCCTCGACGCCCCGACGGCTACGGAGAAACGGGCACTGAAGGCCCTCAACCAGCTGGCCGACGCCTGTCTGAAGCGCCAGGACCGCAGCGGCGTCCACCTGAAACTCGACCTCTCCTGGGGGCAGAGCGCGGAACCCGTACCCACGGCGGTCCCCACGATGCCGCCGACCGAGGCGCCCCGCACCGCCCCCGGCACCGAACCGGGAGCCGCGCCGATCGCCCCGCCGACCGAGACACCCAGCGTCATGCCGAGCCCCGCCCCCGCACCCGCCGTCGGCACCGGCGAGGACGACCGGGCCATCGCCTCCTGCGTGGGCACCGCGCGCCGGGAACAGCTCAGCTCGTACGTGGCCTCGCCCGCCCTGCTCTTCATCAGCGACACCGGCGGCACCACCGTCCCCGGTTTCGACCTCTCCCCGGCGAACACCGCCAGGATCGCCGGCGCGGCCGCCCTCGTCCTGGCCCTCACCGTCGGCGCCTCGGTACTCGTCGGCGCCCGGCTCGTCCGGCCCCTGCGCGCCCTGACAGGCGCCGCCCAGCGGATGCGTGACGGGGAGGACACCGCACCGGTACGGGTCGCCGCGGACAACGAGATCGGGCGGCTCGCCGCCACGTTCAACGACATGTCCGCCCACCGCGCACGGCTGGAATCCCAGCGCAGGGCCATGGTGAGCGACGTCGCCCATGAACTGCGCACCCCGCTCAGCAACATCCGCGGGTGGCTGGAGGCGGCGCAGGACGGGGTGGCCGATCCGGACCCGGCGTTCATCGCCTCCCTGCACGAGGAGGCCGTGCAGTTGCAGCACATCATCGACGACCTCCAGGACCTCGCCCAGGCCGACGCGGGCGCCCTGCGGCTGCACGCGGAGCCGGTACGGATCGAGGAACTGCTGGGCCAGGTCGCCGCCGCGCACCAGGCCCGCGCCGAGACGGCCGGGGTGACCCTCACCGTGCCGCCGTCACCCCCGGACCGCCCCGTGCCTGGACTGACGGCCGATCCGGTCCGGCTCCGCCAGGCCATCGGCAACCTGGTGTCGAACGCGGTGCGCCACACCCCGGCCGGCGGTCGGGTGACACTGCGCGCGTACGGCTCCGCGTCGGGCGACGCGGTCCTCGTCGACGTGTCGGACACGGGCACCGGCATCCCCGCCGAGGACCTCGTCCATGTCTTCGACCGCTTCTGGCGCGGTGAGAAGTCCCGCAGCCGTCGCACGGGCGGCAGCGGGCTCGGGCTGGCGATCGTACGGAAACTGACGGAGGCTCACGGCGGGACGGCGACGGCGGCCAGCGTTCCGGGTGAGGGCTCGGTGTTCACCCTGCGCCTTCCGGCCGACCGATCGAAGGACGCCCCCGTGGCCGGATCCGCGGACGGTCCCGGGCAGCCCTGATGCGATGACCACAGCGTCCTGACAGCTTCTTCATAACTTCGCGCCAGCCTGTCGGCACGCCTCGCGCCGCGGTGCGCCCCGCACCGCGGCGCCGTCGAGGCCGACCTGGAACGGAGCCATGTTCATGCCCCTGCGTACGTCTCTGCGTACCGCCGTCCTCACCGCTGTCGCGGTCGGCGCGGTCTGTGTGCCCGCCACCTCGGCGTTCGCCGACTCCTCAGCCAAGCCCACGGCCACGCCGTCGGTCGTGCCCGCGTCGCCGAGTTCCGAGCCCTCCGCCGCCCCGACCCGGGCACCTTCCGCCGCCACCCCGTCCGTGCTGCCGCGGGGTGGCGTGGCCGCGGGCGACAAGCCCACACCGGCCCCGGCCGCACCGACGGCCGTGCCTTCGGAGGCCCCGTCCGTCGCCCCCCGGGGCGGAGTCGCCGCTGGTGAGGAACCGTCCGGTGCGTCGGGCGACAACACCGCCACCGTCATGGGGTCCGCCGTGGCCGCCCTGCTGATCGGCGGCGCCGGAACGATCGTTCTGCGCCGCCGCCACGCCGGCCGCAGCAACGGCTGACCACGCCCCGCAGCCGAACAGACCGCAGTGGCGCCGCCCTTCACCCGGGCGGCGCCACTGCCGTCGTCGCCCGACCGAATCAGGAGCCCTCTCCCCCATGTCCCGTACCACCCCGTCCCTGGTCCGCGCCTGTCTGGTGCTCACCGCGCTGACGGCACTCACCGCCCTGACCGGCTGCTCCGACGCCTCACCGTCGAAGTCTCCGGCCGCCGCCGCGCCGACGACCTCCACGGCCGTCACCCCTGACGCCGGAGCCCAGGCCGCGACCGGAAGTCCGGCAAAGCCCGCTGTCCAGGCGCCGGTTCACGTCTCCATCCCCTCCCTCGGAGTGGACAGCGACATCATGCGCCTCGGCCTGAACACCGATGGCACGGTCGAAGTGCCGCCCGCCGAGAAGGGCATGACGGTCGGCTGGTACACCGGCGGCCCGGTGCCCGGCGAACAGGGGCCCGCCGTGCTCATCGGCCACAACGACACCCGCTTCGGCCGGGCCGTCTTCCACGACCTGAAGAAGATCACCAAGGGGGCGGACATCACCGTCCGGGACGCGAAGGGCGCCGAAGTCCACTTCGAGGTCACCGGCCACGAGACGGCGAGCAAGACCGCGTTCCCGACCAGCCGGGTCTACGGACCGACCGACGACCGGGCCCTGCGCCTGGTCACCTGTGACGGCGCGTTCGACGCGCAGGGGCATCCCGTCGACAACCTGATCGTGTACGCCACGAGGAAGTGACAGGTATCAGGACGGCCGACGCGCGCCCTGCCAACGGCGTACGCCAGCCTGCACCGCATGTCTCGGACGACACTGCCCTGGCCCGCTGACATCTCCGCGTTGCTCCCGCAGTCGGCGCCACCCACCCCCACCGCCATGCGGGGTGCACCCGCGGCCGGGCGAACCGACGACCGTCGGCAGTTGCGTCGGAGTCCGCCGCTCTGCCCGCGGACGAGCCTCTGCCCTGTCTGATCCGACCAAGCAGGCACTTGGCTCGTCGGCTACTGACAGCATGATCCGCGAAGCTGCGCCGCACTCTGACCCTCGAGCCCGGAACCGACTCCCACACACATCTGCGGTCTCCGGGCCGGAGCTCCCGCCGGGAGACTCCTCACCCGTGCGACAGGCGTCAGTTGCTGCGGTCGGGCGGTTGCACTTCACCGGGCTCCAGCGCGCCGCTGCCCAGCCCTTCCCTGGCGACCTGCGCCATGCGGCGCGCTGTTTCGGTGAGGCGCGACGTCTGGGCTTCCACTTCTCTGAGCGCTCGGAAGACGGAGCCGTAGCGGCGCTGCACAACGGGTTCACGCTGCGGGATACGAGCGCTCTTGGGGTCGGGACGGTAGGTGCCGCTCTGGGATGTGGAGCGTCGGACATGGGGACCGGAGCTGAGGAAGCCATCCAGGTAGTCGGGGTCGATCTGGTCCCCAGTGGCCCGGACAACTCCCGCGCCGATGTCCACGAGGCCTGCGCGGGCCAGGTCGGCGACGCTGACGGTGGCACCGTCCCACAGATCGGTGCCGTCGCCCGCGCGCAGAACGGGAAGCAGCGATTCGAGAGCCGCGAGCGCCGCGGTGAGTTCGGCGCGAGCCCTCTCGTATTCGGCGACCATGTCGCGCCGGATCACGGGCATGTGCAGCGCGGGGGTGAGGTCGACATCGTCATCGAGAAGATCGATGAGGGGAACCTCGGCGGTCTGGGCGTCCTCCGGGACAAGGGTGCCGTCGGGGTCGTTGGAGGTGAGGTCGACCATCGTCACGGTGCCCGGTCTCGCGTCCGTGTCATCGGGGCGGCGCAGGAGCCATAGGTGCACCGGGAGGGCGTGCGAGGAGGCAACGCCGCCGGGCAGGGCGACAATCTTGCGGATGACGCCACGACGGACCAGTTCAGCGCGGATACGCCGGCCTGCCTTGCGATAGGCGACGGAGGCAGGCATGACCACAAGCAGGTGGCCGCCGTGAGCGGTGTGCGCGTATGCATGCTGCAACCAGGCGAGCTCGCCCTCTGCGCGGGAGGGAGTCCCGAACTCCCATCGAGGGTCCAGCAGGAGCTCTTCGCGACCCCAGTCGGTGACGGCGGCCGGCGGGTCACAGACGACCAGGTCAGCCGCAAGACCGGGAAAGCTGTCTGCACGCAGTGCGTCGCCGTGTGCGATGCGGATGTCTTCGCGGCCGGTGAGCGCGGAGCGCACGCGTGCGATACGGACACAGTCCTCATCGGCGTCCTGGCCGACGCGGATGAGACCGCGGGCAGGGCGGAGTCCGAAAAGAAGGGTCCCGATACCGCAAGCGGGATCGAAGACGGTCTGTCCGCGGCGCAAGTCGGGGGCGAAGTGCGTAACAGCTCGAACGATCCGCGGTGACGTGACGAGGTCGGAGCCGGAGCGACGGGCGGAGTCGGTCAGCCTGGCCACGAGTGCTTCGACAGCCACCGCCGACCCGGCGTCTTCGGCGAGCCGGTCCAGCAGATTCCGGAGGGAGACACCGGCCGGTTCACGCAGAGGCGGGCCAACCGGTTCAGTGACTGTCTCGGCAGCCACGCGTGCCGCGTCACCGGCAAGGTGCTCCACGGCAGCCGCGACAGCCGCGCCGGTGGCGTCACCGTACGCGGCGCGCAGCGCTTGCCAGGTCTGGACTTCGAGGGAGACTTCCTGGCTCTTGTCGCGGCCGTCGAGCCACTTCTGGACCGCGTCCCACACGAAGAGGGGGCTGGAGGCGCTACCGCCGACGGCTGGAGGAAAGTCCTCGTAGCGGCGACGCCAGTTGGAGACGGCTGCGCGAGTCACGCCGGCGAGGCGGGCGATCTCGGCACCGGTGACAAGCGCCGCCGAAGCCCCGGCAGGCTGATCCGGGCTGGGTTTGACGGTGTCCGGCATAGGCGCCACCGTACACGGCACCTCCCCCCTACACAGACCCACAAGCACACGTTGACACAACTCACACACATCTCGATTCGCGGGACCGTGCCAGCCGAGTAGGACACCGCACCACCTCAGCCGCATGGAAACCGCGCGACCTCGGCTCCAGTCTCGCCGACGCTCCCGGATGGCCGAGCCACAGCCCTTCCGCACCACCCCGGACACCGACTGCAATACGTTGGCGACGTCAACATGAACATCCCACCCCTGTTACGCCCAAGTGGGTGTACTCTTACTCGCCGGGGCGCTCGCACCACGCGCACCCACCCCTCCACCAGTCGGATGACGCAAGGGAGTGCCAGTGGACCTGCAGACGGTGGCCGGGCGGTTCCGGATCACAGGGGCCGTCGGTCGCGGGAATATGGGGCAGGTGCACCGGGCCCTCGATCTGCAAGCGCCCGAGAACGCGACAGACCGCGAGGTCGCTCTCAAGACCATCCTGCGCAGCCGGACAGGCTTGGCGATCGACACCGCGCAGGACGGACACGCGGTCGAACGTTTCCGCCGCGAGGTGGACATCATGCGCCGCCTTTCCCCGCGTCACCCGAATCTCACCCGCCTCATCGACGGTGGTGTCGACACCACCGTCGCTCAGGGCGGCAGTGGCCTGCCCTACTTGGCCATGGAGCTTCTCGACGGCCATCCCCTGACTGAGTTGATTGACGAGGAGCCGCAGCTCCCCGTCTCCTGGGCTGCGGCCCTCGCCGCGCAGATCGCCGGCGGCCTCGCCTCGGCACACAGCGCCGGCATCGTCCATCGCGACCTCAAGCCCGCGAACCTCATGCTCACCCGCGACGGCACTGTCAAGATCCTCGACTTCGGCATGGGCCGGGTGGTCGACGACGCCGACCAGACCCGCCTCACCAGCACCGGTGTCGCCGTGGGCACCGCCCGCTACATGGCCCCCGAACAGTTCCGCGCCGAGCTCGTCACCGCCTCCGCCGATCTGTACGCGCTCGGTTGCGTCCTGTACGAACTGCTCATCGGTAAGCCGCCGTTCAACGCCAAGGTCGCCTTCGACCTCTCCGAGCAGCACCAGACCCTCAAGCCCCCGTCCCTTACCGTGGTCCGACCCGACCTGCCCGACGAGCTCGTCCTGCTGGTCAACCGGCTCCTTGAGAAGGACGCGGCGAACCGTCCTTCGAGCGCCACCCAGGTCCGCGAGGTCCTCGTCCCGATCGCCCTCGCTCCCGACGACAGTGCCGCTCTGCTCGCCCCCGAGTGGGCGGCGATGGACCCGGCGTCGCGGCTGCGCGAGGAGTTCCCCGCACCGTCGGCCCCTGTGCCCGTCCCGGTGCCGCGTCGCGCGCCCCGCGTCCCGGACGCGATGGATGTCTTCGGTATCCACCGTGAACTGATCGACGAGTACGAGCGGTTCACCAAGGGCGCCACCGTCGTACGCGACGGCCGGATCAGCGGCTTCATCGAGGACGACCTGGCGGGCAAGTCCCAGTGGCCCGACCCCTGGCTTTCACTCAACCCGTTCTTCGATGACGGCGGCAACGTCCAGGACCTGGTCCGCGACGGTGTCCTTCACCAGAGGTGCGCCGAGATCTTCCAGGCCGGCAAGAAGGAGGACGCCCGCCGCCCCAGCGGCCGGCCGCTCACCTTCCACCGGCACCAGCGCGAGGCGATCGACGCCGCGCAGGCGGGCGACTCGTACGTGCTCACCACCGGAACGGGCTCCGGCAAGTCGCTCGCCTACATCGTCCCGATCGTCGACCAGGTCCTCAAGGAACGCGAGACGGAGGGCCCCGGCGCGCCCGGCCGGGTGCGGGCCATCATCGTCTACCCGATGAACGCGCTGGCCAACTCGCAGCTCAAGGAGTTGGAGAAGTACCTGCGGCACGGTTTCGGCGCCGGCCGCGAGCCCGTCACCTTCGCCCGCTACACGGGCCAGGAGAGCGACGAGCAGCGGCGCGAGCTCCGCAAGAACCCGCCGGACATCCTGCTCACCAACTACGTGATGCTGGAGTTGATGCTCACCCGGCCCGACGACCGGGCGAGCCTGATCCGGATGGCCGACGGTCTGCAGTTCCTGGTCTTCGACGAACTGCACACCTACCGCGGCCGCCAGGGCGCGGACGTCGCCCTGCTGATCCGCCGGGTCCGCGAGGCATGCCGGGCGGCGGACACCCTTCAGTGCATCGGTACGTCCGCGACGATGTCGACCGAGGGCACCTGGCCGGACCAGCAGCGTGAGGTCGCCAAGGTCGCGGGCCGGCTCTTCGGCACCACGGTGCTGCCCCGGCGCGTCATCGGCGAGACGCTGGTACGCGCCACCGATGAGGCACCGGACCGGGTTCCGGCCGACCGGCTTCGCGCGGCAGCCGCGCCGCTGTCGTACCAGGCGCTCACCAAGGACCCGCTGGCCCGCTGGCTGGAGTCGCGGTTCGGCCTGGAGCGTGAGCCCGGGACGGGGCGTCTGCGGCGTTGTCCGCCCGGCACGATCGAGCAGGCGGCGGAAGACCTCGCCGCGGAGTCCGGCGTAGCGGCGGAAGTGGTCGGCGAGGCGATCCGCGCCACACTGGAAGCCGGGTCACAGGCCAAACACCCGGTGACCGAGCGGCCGTTGTTCGCGTTCCGGCTGCACCAGTTCCTCTCCAAGGGCGACACGGTCTACACGACGCTCCAGGATCCGCTGACCCGCCCACTGACCCGTACCTACCAGCTGGAGCAGCCCGACAGCGACGGCAAGCCGCTCTTCCCGCTGGCGTTCTGTCGCGAGTGCGGCCAGGAGTACGTCACCGTGTGGCGTACCGACGAGAACGGAACGTTCCGCTACGAGCCGCGCCGTGACACCTCCGGGTCCGGCGGCCGCGAGGGCGAGGGCTACCTGTACGTCGGCACGCCCGGCGAGCACTACGAGTGGCCGGCCGATCCGCAGCAGGCCATTCAGGACCGGAGGCTGCCGGAATCCTGGCTGGAGCCGGACGGCCAGGGTGTGAACGCCGTCAAGAAGACCTACCGGCCGCGCGTGCCCAAGCGCGTCGTGGTGGACGCGTTCGGGCACGAGTCCGGTGAGGGTCTGATCGCCGCGTTCATCCCGGCGCCGTTCCTGTTCTGCCTGCACTGCCAGATCTCCTACGAGCAGACGCGCGGCCGGGACTTCGCCAAGCTCGCCACACTCGACCAGGAGGGCCGTTCGTCGGCCACCTCCGTCGTGTCGGCGTCGATCGTGAAGTCACTGCGCTCGGTCCCCGAGGACGTGCTGTCCAAGGAGGCCCGCAAGCTCCTCACGTTCGTGGACAACCGGCAGGACGCCTCCTTGCAGGCCGGACACTTCAACGACTTCGCCCAGGTGACGCAGTTGCGCAGCGCCCTGCGCCAGGCCGCGCTGCTGGCCGGTGAGGAAGGGCTGCGCCATGACGACCTCACCCAGGCCGTCACCGAGGTCATGAATCTCAGGCCCCGCGAGTACACCGGCAACGCGGGCATGGCCCCCGGCCTGGAGCGCCGCGCCACCAAGGTGTTCCGGGACGTCGTCGGCTACCGCCTCTACCGCGACCTCGAGCGCGGCTGGCGCATCACCATGCCGAACCTGGAACAGTCCGGCCTGCTCCGCATCGGCTACGAGGACCTCGACTGGCTGGCGGAGCAGCAGGACCGCTGGCAGTCCACGCATCTCGCGCTGCGCGACGCCGAGCCGGCGTTGCGCTTCGAGGTGGCCCACGCGCTCCTGGACCACATGCGCCGCCACCTCGCCATCGACGTGCAGTACTTCCGCGACGACTTCGACGCCCTTCAGCGCGCCAGCGAGGAGCGGCTCGTCGACCCCTGGGTACTGTCCGAGGGCGACAAGCCGCAGGTCGGCACCGCCTACCCCTACGCCTCCAAGCCCGGCATGGAGCGCTCCGCGCTGTTCCTGTCCGCCCGCGGCAAGTTCGGCAAGTACCTCAAGCGCACGGCGGCCGCGTTCCGGGACCTGAGCCTGGACGACGTCCAGACGGTCATCGACGACCTTCTGAAGGTCCTGCGGGAGGCTGATCTGGTGCACGAGGTGCAGGCGGGACCGGAGCAGTCCGGCCCTGTGTACCGCCGTCGCCAGGCGGAGCAGCGCACCGGCTTCCGGGTCTCTGCCGCGTCCCTGATCTGGAAGGCGGGTACGGGCGAGAGCGGAGCGCACGACCCGCTGACTCGGACGTACCACAGCGGTGAGGGCCCGCGCGTGAACCCGTTCTTCCGCCGCCTCTACCAGGACGCCGCCTCGGAGCTGGCCGGCCTGTACGCCCGTGAGCACACCGCACAGGTGTCGCCCGAGGACCGTGAACGGCGCGAGGAGGAGTTCCGCTCAGCCGAACTTCCCTTGCTGTACTGCTCGCCGACGATGGAACTGGGCGTGGACATCTCCTCGCTCAACGCCGTCATGATGCGCAACGTGCCGCCCACTCCGGCCAATTACGCCCAGCGCTCCGGACGCGCCGGCCGGTCGGGGCAGCCCGCGCTCGTCACCACGTACTGCGCCACGGGCAACAGCCACGACCAGTACTACTTCCGCCGCTCCCGGGACATGGTGGCCGGGCAGGTCGCCCCGCCCCGCCTGGACCTCGCCAACGAGGACCTGGTCCGCTCGCATCTGCAGGGCATCTGGCTCGCCGAGACGGGCATGAAGCTGGGCCGTGCCGTCCCCGACGTCGTCGACGTCGCGTACGACCCGGACGGCGAGGAGCGCCCGGACCCGGACATGCCACTGCCGCTCCTGTCCGACATCCGTGACCGGTCGCTGGACGAGGACGCGCGACGTCGTGCGGTCGCGGCCGCACGCACCGCCCTGGGGCCGCTGATCCCCGACTTCGCCGACACCACCTGGTGGTACGACGAGTGGATCGAGGACCAGGTCGCCAAGGCTTCCGAGGCGTTCGACGCGGCGTTCGACCGGTGGCGGCAGCTGTTCCGCGCCGCCGTCCTGGACCAGTACGAGCAGAACCGGCGGGTCGTCGACCACACCCTCAGCCAGGGCGAGCAGGGGCGCGCCCGGTCCCGCAGGCGCGAGGCGGAGACCCAGACCGCGCTGCTGCTCAACCGCTCGTCGGACTCCAAGTCGGTGATGAGCGACTTCAACCCGTACCGCTATCTGGCTTCCGAGGGATTCCTGCCCGGCTACAGCTTCCCGCGTCTGCCGCTGGCCGCCTACATTCCGCGCTCCGGCAACCGCCGCAACGCGGACGGCGACTATCTGCAGCGTCCCCGCTTCCTCGCCATCCGCGAGTTCGGCCCCGGCGCGCTGATCTACCACGAGGGCGCCCGCTACCAGGTCACCCGCGTACAGCTGCCCCCGGACGCCTCGGGCGACCTGGCAACGGCCGAGGCCAAGCGCTGCGACCACTGCGGCTACCACTACGAGGGGTCCGCGGGCGCCGACGTCTGCGACATGTGCAAGGAGCCTCTGACCGGCCGGCGCACCAACCTGCTGCATCTCCACACCGTGTTCACCACACCGCGGGAGCGGATCTCCTCGGACGAGGAGGAGCGGCGCAGGGCCGGCTTCCGCCTGGAGACCTCGTACGCCTTCCAGGACCACGGCACACGCAAGGGCCGCCTCACCTCGCACGTCACCGATGCGGAGGCCGCACCGGTCCTCGACCTCGACTACGGCGACTCCGCGACCGTCCGCATCACCAACCTGGGCCGGGTCCGCGACAAGCAGGGCGAGCCGGACGGCTACTGGCTCGACCTCAGCGACGGCCGCTGGCTCAACGACAAGGCCGCCGCCGAGGCCATCGAGGGCACCGGCATGCCGGTCGTCGACGAGGACGGCAACGAGAAGCGCCGCAAGAAGCGCGTCCTGCCGTACGTGGAGGACCGGCGCAACATCCTGGTCGTCACGCTCGACGAGCCGCAGCCCGAGCCGGTCGCCCTGTCGTTCATGTACGCCCTGGAGCGCGGCATCGAGGCCGCCTTCGAGCTGGAGGACGCCGAGCTGACGGCGGAGCTCCTGCCACCGGACGACGGTCCGCGCCGCCGTGTCCTGTTCACGGAGGCCGCGGAGGGCGGGGCGGGCGTGCTGCGCCGCATCCAGCACGACAAGCGGGCGCTCGCCAAGGCCGCCCGCACCGCCCTGGAGATCTGTCACTTCGACCCGGCCGACGGCGCCGACGGCACAGACCTCGGAGGCCCGAGCAGCGACGAGAAGTGTGCTCGGGGCTGCTACGAGTGCCTGCTCACCTACGGAAACCAGGGCGTCCACCGGCAGCTGAGCCGCCATGCGGCGCGCCCGTTGCTGCTGCGCCTGGCGAGCGCGACAACCCTCAAGGAGGACCGGGGCGAGTCGCGCACCGAGCAGTTCCAGCGGCTCGCGGCGCAGACTCCGGGGAAGATCTCCGTCGTCAGCCCGTTGGAGTCGGACCTGGCCGCGCTCGTCGAGACCGGTGACCTCCTCGGCTGGCTCAAGGCGAAGGGATACCGGCTGCCGGACGAATCGGGCACACTCGTCCCGGAGGCCGCTGCCAAGCCTGACTTCGTCTTCCGCCTGGCCGGTGCGAACGTGGCGGTGTTCGTGGACACCCCTTCGCACGGCGAGGATCCGTCCCGGGACGGTGACGCCGTGGAACGCCTCGAAGACGCCGGCTGGGAAGTGCTGCACTTCGTCCCCGGGACGGACTGGGACACCATCACGGACGCCAACGCCGGCTATTTCCAGACCCGTTGACCTCACCTGCTCCGCACCCTCCGTACGCGTCGAAGGATCCGAGACACTCCATGAGCCTCACGTACTCCGCCGGTTCCCTGGTGGCCGCCCGCGGCCGCGAATGGGTGGTGCTGCCCGAGAGCGCGCCCGACATGCTGGTGCTGCGCCCGTTGGGCGGAAGCGACGACGACATCGCTGCCGTCTTCCCCACCTTCGAGGAGGTGCGCCCGGCGGAGTTCGCCGCCCCGGACGCCGACGACCTCGGCGACCAGCGGGCCGCCGGCCTGCTGCGCACCGCCCTGCGGGTGGGCTTCCGGTCGGGCGCAGGCCCCTTCCGTTCGCTGGCCTCGATCGCCGTCGAACCGCGCGCCTATCAGCTCGTCCCGCTGCTCATGGCGCTGCGTCAGAACACGGTCCGGCTGCTGATCTCGGACGACGTCGGTATCGGCAAGACCGTCGAGGCGGGGCTCATCGCCACCGAGCTGCTCGCGCAGGGCGAGGCGAGCCGGATGACGGTCCTGTGCGCGCCCGCGCTGGCGGAGCAGTGGCAGGGTGAGCTGCGCGAGAAGTTCGGCATCGACGCCGAGCTCGTCCTCGCCTCGACCGTGTCCCGTCTGGAGCGCGGCCTGGAACTCGGCCAGTCGCTGTTCGACAAGCACCCGTACACGATCATCTCGACGGACTTCATCAAGTCCACCCGCCACCGTGAGGACTTCGTCCGCCACTGCCCGGACCTGGTGATCGTCGACGAGGCCCACACGTGCGTCTCGGCCGACGACGCCCATGCGGGTGGCAAGTCCGGTACGAACCAGCTCCGTTACGAGCTGCTGCAGCGCGTCGCCGCTAACCAGGACCGGCATCTGCTGCTGCTGACGGCGACCCCGCACTCCGGCAAGGAGTCCGCGTTCCGCAATCTGCTCGGTCTGGTCCGGCCCGATCTGGCGACCGTCGACCTGGAGAGCCCGGCCGGTCGCGCCAGGCTGGCCGAGCACTTCGTCGCCCGTAAGCGCGCCGACGTACGCCAGTACCTCACCAAGGAGGACGGCCTGGCTGACGACTCGCTCGCCGAGCGGACCGCTTTCCCTTCCGACCGCTGGATGAAGGACGAGCCCTACAAGCTCACGCCCGAGTACCGCGCCCTGCTCGACGACGCCATCGCGTATGCCGCCGACCGCGTGCAGACGGCCGGCAGTCAGGGCAAGCGCGAGGCGCGGATCGCCTGGTGGTCGGTGATCGCCCTGCTGCGTTCGATGGTGTCCTCCCCCGCTGCCGCCGCCCAGACCCTGAAGACCCGCTCCACGGCGGCCGTCGCACGCAGCGCGGAGGAGGCCGACGTGCTCGGCGCTCCCCTCACCCAGGACGCCGCCGACGCCGACACCCTGGAGGGGCTGGATGTCGCCCCCGGCGCGAGTGACAGCGAGGACGCCGGCGCCCGCCTGCTCGATCTTTCCGAGCGGGCCGCCGCCCTGGCCGGCCAGCAGGGCGATGCGAAGCTCAAAGCGCTGATCAAGCACCTGAAGTCGCTGCTCGCCGACGGCTACAACCCCATCGTCTTCTGCCGCTACATCCCGACCGCCGAATACCTCGCCGAGGAACTGGGCGGCGCGGAGGGCAAGCCGGGCAAGCTCGGCAGGAAGGTGCACGTCGCGGCAGTGACCGGCACCCTCTCGCCGCAGCAGCGCCTGGAGCGGATCGAGCAGCTCGGCGCCGAGGGCGCGGACGACCCGGCTTCCCGCCGCGTCCTGATCGCCACGGACTGCCTGTCCGAAGGGGTCAACCTCCAGCACCACTTCGACGCCGTCATCCACTACGACCTGGCGTGGAACCCCACCCGGCACGACCAGCGCGAGGGCCGCGTCGACCGTTACGGACAGAAGCGCGACCAGGTCCGTGTCATCACGATGTTCGGTGGGGACAACGGCATCGATGGCAAGGTCCTCGAGGTCCTGTTCAAGAAGCACCGCCAGATCCAGAAGGACCTCGGCATCTCCGTCTCCGTCCCCGACGAGACCGCGTCCGGAGTCACCGACGCCGTGGTCGAGTGGCTCCTGCTGCACGGACGCCAGGGCAGCCAGGAGGCCCTGTTCGAGGTCCCGGGGGTCCAGCAGACCTTGGACCGGGTCGAGCGCGACTGGAACTCGGCCGCCGAGCGCGAGAAGACCTCTCGCTCCAAGTACGCACAGCGCTCCATCCACCCGGAGGACGTCGCCCGCGAGGTGGCGTCGGTACGCGCCGCGCTCGGCGGCGCCGACGAGGTCCGCGACTTCGCCCTCGCCGCCCTGCACGGCCTGGACGGCCTCGTACGGGACCCGCGCGACGGCTCCGGCGACTTCACCGCCCAGGTCGGCGGCACCCCGGCCGGCCTGCGCGACGCACTGGCCGCCACGCTCGGCAACCGCGTCGTCGAGGAGGACCGCGAGATCCCGTTCCGCACGTCCCCGGCGATCGCGCGCGGCGAGGCGGCCCTGGTGCGTACCGACCCGGCCGTCGGCGCACTCGCCTCGTACGTCCTGAACTCCGCCCTCGACGGCGAGGCCGAAGGGCCCCGCCCGGCCCGCCGCTGCGGAGTGGTCACCACGGACGCGGTCACGTCCCGTACGACCCTGCTCCTGGTCCGCTACCGCTTCCACCTCACGCTGCCGTCCCGCACCGGCGAGAAGCAGCTGGTGGCCGAGGACGCCCGGCTGCTCGCCTTCGAGGGGATGCCGCAGCGTGCCCGCTGGCTCGACAGCGACACGGCCGCCGAACTGCTCGCGGCCCGCGCCTCGGCCAACACCAACCCGCAGATGGCCCGCAACCAGATCACGCGCACGCTGGACGGGCTGGACGAGCTGACCGCCCACCTGGAGGAGTACGGGGAGAGCCTCGCCGCCGAACTGGACGCCTCGCACCGCCGGGTCCGCAGGGCGAACGACGAGATCGTCCGCGGGCTGAAGGTCGTCCCGCAGAAGCCCGCCGACATCCTCGGCGCCTATGTCTACCTGCCCGCGAACCCGGCCGCCGCCGGTGTGACCCCCGCTGGAGCTGTCGCCTGATGTCCGCCGCCACCCGCACCGCCCCGGCCTTCACCTCCGTCACAACGGTCGGCGGCCTGCTCCCCTCCGACATGCTGCTGCGCATCGCGGAGGCAGCGAAGCTGCCCGGCACGAAGCCGGCCGACTACCACCTGCCGGCCTCCGTCGCCGTCCGCGACGAGGCCGAGCGCGCCTGGGAGTATCTCAAGCCGCTCTGGCGCGACCTGCGCACAGCCCTCCCCTCGGACCCGACCACGGGCGCCCCGGCCGCCGACCCGACGGGCCGCTCGGGCAACGACTGGCTCGCCCAGCTGTTCCGCAAGCTCGACTTCGGCCGCCTCACGGAAATCGGCCCGTCCGGCATCCCTGCCGACTCGGACCCGGCCAAGCACTTCCCCGTCTCGCACCGGCACAGCGCGGCCCTGGTCCACCAGATCCCCTGGAACCAGGAACTCGACAAGCGCGCGGCCGCCGGGCAGATGCCGGCCCAGTCCATGCTCCAGGACTGCCTCAACCGCACCGAGGCTCACCTGTGGGCGATCCTCACCAACGGCCGCCGCGTACGCCTGCTGCGCGACTCTTCGGCAATGGCGACGGCGGCATACGTCGAGTTCGATCTTGAGTCGATCTTCGACGGCGAACTCTTCAGCGAGTTCGTGCTGCTGTACATGACGCTGCACGCGTCGCGCTTCGAGGTGGGCGAGGGACAGCCGGCGTCTGGCTGCTGGCTGGAGAAGTGGCGGACGGAAGCGGTGACGTCGGGCGCCCGCGCCCTCGACCAGCTCCGCCTCGGCGTCCAGCACGCGCTCACCGTCCTCGGCACGGGCTTCCTGCGGCACCCGGCCAACACGGCCCTGCGCGAGGACGTGAACCCAAAGGCGCTCCAGGCCGCTCTCCTCCGTCTCGTCTACCGGCTGCTCTTCGTCTTCGTCGCCGAGGACCGTGAGGCCCTGCTCCGCCCCGACGCCAGCGATCGGCAGCGCGAGACGTACGAGAAGTACTTCTCCTCCGCCCGCCTGCGCACCCACGCCCGCCGCCGGCAGGGCACGGCCCACGGCGATCTCTACGAGGCGCTGCGCATCGTGCTCGACGCACTCGGCGCGGAGAGCGGCCGGCCCGAACTCGGTCTGCCCGGCCTCGGCGGCCTGTTCTCCCGCACGGACGCGGATGCCCCGCTCGACGGCCTGAAGCTGTCGAACGAGTCCCTGCTGACCGCTGTCCGGCACCTCGCCCAGGTCCGCGACCCCGGCGCCCGCCGCTGGCGCTCCGTCGACTACCGCCACTTGGACGCCGAGGAACTGGGCTCGGTCTACGAGTCCCTGCTGGAACTGGAGCCGAAGCACTCGGCGTCCGACCGCTCCTTCGAACTGGTGGAGGTCGCGGGCAACAGCCGCAAGACGACGGGCAGCTACTACACCCCGTCCTCGCTCATCGAGTGCCTGCTCGACACGACGCTGAACCCGGTGATAGACGATGCGGTCAAGCGGGGTGAGCAGCGAGCCGCCGCGGCCGGACACCCTGACCCTGCGGACGACATCGTCGACGAGCTGCTGTCCCTGACGGTCTGCGACCCCGCCTGCGGCTCGGGCCACTTCCTGGTCGCCTCGGCCCGCCGCATCGCGAAGCGCGTCGCGTCGGTACGTGAGCGCAACCCGGAGCCGCCGGTCGACGCCGTGCGCCACGCCCTGCACGAGGTCATCGCGCGGTGCATCTACGGCGTGGACCTCAATCCGATGGCGGTGGAGCTGGCCAAGGTCTCGCTGTGGTTGGAGGCGCTGGAGCCGGGGAAGCCGCTGGGGTTCCTGGACGCACACGTGAAGCACGGCAATGGTCTGATCGGCGCGACGCCGAAGCTGCTGGCGGATGGCGTGCCGGACGACGCGTTCAAGCCCATCGAGGGCGACGACCGGCAGTACGCCTCGGGTCTCGTCAAGCGCAACAGGGCCCAGCGCGGGGGCCAGGATGAGCTCCTCTTCGGCGGGGGCACTCTGCCCAGCAACACCCGCTACGCCGCCGAGCTCACCCGCATCGTCTCCGCGCCGGCCGACTCACTGGGGCAGGTCCACGCGCAGGAGTCCGCGTACCTCAGGTACATGGATTCGAGCGACTACGTCCAGGACCTGCACGCGGCCGACGCGTGGTGCGCGGCCTTCGTCTGGCCCAAGCAAGCGGGCGCCCCGGAGGCCCCGACGGACCAGGTCTTCCGAGCGCTGCGGGAGCGGGACCAGTCCGCCGTTCCGGACGCCACGCATGCCGAGATCCTGACCCTGCGTAACCAGTACCACTTCTTCCACTGGCACCTGGAGTTCCCGGATGTGTTCGCGGTCCCGGAGTCGGGGGCGGGCGTGCAGCCGGGGACGGGTTGGGCGGGCGGTTTTGACGCAGTGGTGGGGAACCCCCCGTGGGAGCGCGTCAAGCTCCAGGAACAGGAGTTCTTCGCCCAGCGTGACGAGCGCATCGCCACCGCCAAGAACGCAGCGGCCCGCAAGCGCATGATCACCGCTCTGCGCGAGGACCGCGACGGCGCGCTGCTGTACGCCGACTTCGAGGCCGCCAAGCGGCGCGCGGAAGGTGAGAGCCAGTTCCTGCGCGTGAGCAACCGGTTCCCGCTGACGGGGCGCGGCGACATCAACACGTACGCAGTCTTCGCGGAGACGGACCGAACGCTGACGGGGCCGCGGGGGCGGACGGGGGTGATCGTGCCGACGGGGATCGCTACGGATGCGACGACGCAGTACTTCTTCAAGGACCTCGTGAAGCAGGGGGCTTTGGCCTCATTGTTCGAGTTCGGGAACGAAGAGAAGCTCTTCCAGGCTGTCAAGGACTACGTACGCTTCTGCCTTCTCACCATGCGTGGCCACGGCACCCCCGACGAGCCTGTCCCCATGGCGTTCAAGCTTCGTCAGGCCGCCCAGATCCCCGAACGCGCATATCAGCTCACAGCGAGCGACATCCTCCGCATGAACCCGAACACCGGCACTTGCCCAGTCTTCAGCAACCGCCGCGACGCCGAGATCACCCTCGACATCTACCGTCGCGTACCGGTGCTGGTGGACGAGAACAAGGCCGACGGCAACCCGTGGGGCGTGTCGTTCATGACCATGTTCCACATGTCCAACGACTCCCATCTCTTCCGCCCCAGCGCCGAGCGCAACGAGACCTTTGAGGACCTCCTCAAGGACGGCTGGGAACTGGAGGGCAATGTCCTCGTCCGCAACGACGAGCGCCTCCTCCCGCTCTACGAGGCGAAGATGCTCCACCACTACGACCACCGCTTCTCCACCTACGAAGACGCCACCGAAAAGCAGCTCAACGAACGCACCCTCCCCCGCTTCACCATGGATCAGCACCAGAACGCCTCGGCCGTGCCGCAGCCGCGCTACTGGGTACCGGAGCAGGACATCCCGACCGGCGAGGTGGACAAGCACGGGAAGCCGCTCATGATCCCCGGCGTACGGAGTCGCCTGGCAGCGAAGGGCTGGAAGCAGGAATGGCTGCTGGGGTGGCGAGACGTGTGCCGGTCCATCGAAGAACGGACGATGATCTGCAGCCTCGCACCCGCATCCGGCTTCGGCCACAAGTTCCTTATTTCGCTCTCTGAATGCACTGAACTGCTCGCTGCAGTTTGGTCGTCCTTCGTCCTGGACTATGTGGCCCGCCAGTCCATCGGTGGCGCCTCGATGAGCTACTTCATCGTCCGGCAGCTCCCCATCCCAAGCCCTACGGCTCTCGCCGCCCACTCTGCCTCCCTCTCCCCTCGGCTGCGGGAACTCACTTACACCGCCTACGACATGGCCTCTTTCGCCCGCGACCTCGGGGACACTGGAGCCCCCTTCCGCTGGGACGCCGACCGCCGTGCCGTCATCCGCGCCGAGCTGGACGCCCTCTTTTTCCACCTCTACGGCATCACCCGTGACGACACCGCCTACATCCTCGACACGTTCAACGTCACCCGCGACAACGACGTCAAGGCTCACGGCGAGTACCGCACCAAGACCCTGATCCTCGCCGAGTACGACCGCATGGCCGCCGCCGGCCTCACCCTCGAAACTCCCCTCGACGAGTCCGAGACCGGCACCTACCGCTCCACCCTCACCCCGCCCCCCGGCCACGGCCCCCGGCACAACTGACCGGGCCCCCTGAGATGGCCGCGCCCATGGCCACCCCAGGGGTTCCCGGTTCCCCACCCTCGCCCAAGGAACCGAGACACGTGGTACGCCTGAACCAGTCCAGCAACCCTCGCTCGATCGTCGTCCTGTCCTCGGGTACCGACTGGGGCACCCGTGCCGCCGGACAGAGACGAAGCAGTGGCGCCGAGTCCTCCATGCCCAGGCGGCAGCCCGGGAAGATCAAGGCGTTGCAGCGGACCCTGGAGGTGCTCCGCCTGGCAATCGAGAGGAAGCGCTGGAACGAGGCGCGTTACGCACTCAGCCGGGCTCGGGCGATCACGAATGCCCTCCCCGCCCACATGGCCCCCCAGGAACGCGAGAGGCTCACGACGCTCCGCAAGAAGTACGCGGCGCGCAACACGCCGGTCGCGCAGAGCGCCCGCCAGGCGAAAGCGGTCCCGGCACGGCGTGCGGGCGGCAAAAAGCCTGCCCCGAAGACCTCCGCCAAGAAGAGACCCACGAGCAAGGGAGCCGCGCAGAAGCCCAAGTCCAAGCCCATGCCCGTACGCGAACTGGGCGACCGGCTCATCAATCGCACCTCGCTCGGGTACGACCCCCTCGATCAGCCCTGAGAAGCACCCACCCGCATTGCGAACCCCGGAAGGGAAGCCGTCAATGGAGCCACGCGGATACCGCATGGTGGTATCGACCGTCACGGATTACGTGGACACCTGCGCCATAGCGGAACGGGAGTTACTCGCGTGGCTCGCGTCAAAGCGGTACGACACCTCCGGTCTCACGGAGGGCCGGACCGAGGTCGCCGACCATGCGACGCTCGACCGCGACCACGAGTCCGGGATGAACGGCGCTTACAGCCGGTGGCGGATGCGGGAAACGACCCCCACGTCAGATACCTGGCAGTCGACGCTCGTCGTGCGGTCCGGCCTCCCCGAGGACGAGGGCCGCACCTGGGTCCAGGTCGACATCGAGCACCAGCCGGCCGACGCGAGCATGTTCCCCACCCCGGCCAACACCCCGGGCATAGCCCGGTCCTTGCTGAACGCGCTGGAAGCGCGCGACGGTCAGGCCGACGTCACCACCGCCCCCGCCTTCATCGAGGACGATGAAGACGTCGACGACCTGATCGAAGAACTCTGCGACTCCAGGCGCCGCATGCCCGTCGTCATCGCCACCGTGCCGTTCGGCAAGGACCCCGACGACTGGTCGCGCACAGTCGTGGAGCCGTTGTTCCGGAACCTGCACGGTCTGGCCGTGCTGTACGTGCTCGCGCCTACGGCACTCGCCAAGTTCAACGGCGAGCTGGAGTTCCACCCGGTGTTCGGCGGCGGCGTCCGCACCTACATGCCGGAGCTCGATCCCGCCTGGAAGCCGGACGCGCAGCGGCATCCTGTCATGTCCCGCCGGACCATCGAGGCGAACGTGCCCCGCGCCGCCGCGATCCTCGCCAAACTTCCTCAGCGACTCGCCTCGCGTATCGCACTGCCTGCCGCCCTGCTGAGCGTTCCACGGCAACGGGCGCGGCTGCGACCGCGTTCGGACAGTGCGGACATCAAGCAGCTGCGCAGTGACTACGCCGCCCTGACCTTGCTGCTGGACGAGGCTGAGCAGGCGGAGGGGATACGCGTCAGCGAGGTCAATGACCTGTATGCGGAGCTGACCGTCGCAGAGCGTGCAGCCCACGACCTGCGGGGCGAGAACGAGGAGCTGTACGACAAGTTCCAGGAGTCGCAGCGCCTCATCCGTTTCCTGCGCGAACGGCTCGAAGCCACCGAGGATTTCACCACGGCCTACAGTGCGGCCAGCGCCCCGGACATCACCTATCCGAAAACCTTCGCCGAACTGCTCGACCGGCTGAGGGAACTTCCCTTCATCGCGTTCACGGGCAACTCCAAGATCACCCAAAAGCTCGACAGCCAGTCCGTGGACAACTGGTTGAACGTTGCCTGGGACGGTCTTCTGGCGCTCAACCACTTCACCGAGGCCTCGGCCGGTGACAAGGCATCCGGCGACTTCCTGAGCTGGTGCAAGTCCGAGGCCTCCGGGACCTTCCCGTTCCCGGCGGCCAAGGTGGCCATGCGGGAGTCCGACACTGTCGCCAAGAACGGCAAGCTGCGCAGCGAGCGCATGCTTCCCGTCCCGAAGACCATCGTTGCCGAGGGCAAGATCTTCATGCAGGCCCACCTGAAGATCGGCCGCGGCAACACGGTCGCCCCGCGCCTCCACTTCTTCGAGGACGGTCCCCGGTCCGGGAAGGTCTACGTCGGCTACCTCGGCCCGCACCTGCGCAACACCCTGACCTGACGTCGGCAACGCGCGCGACACGCCTGGGCGCGGTCCGCTACGGCGCCGCGCGCAACGGAACCAAGAAGAGACTCAAGGAGTTCATGACATGACAGCAGGTGCCGCCGATGAGCCGACTCCGGAAGAGAACATATCCGGAGGGCGCGCCCTCGAGCTTCTGGACAAGGCGCTCGCCATCCAGAGCCCGTTGGTCCAGAGGAACATCGCCCGGGCTCGCCAGCGGAACCCGGACGCTTCGCCGGCCGAGGTGATCCGCAATCTGGAGCGGATCTACGTGAGCACCCTGACCGGGACGGGCGCAGCAGTCGGCGGGAGCGCGGCCGCACCCGGCGTCGGCACGGCAGTGGGGCTCGCGCTGTCGGCGGGCGAGGCGCTCTCTTCCCTCGAAATGAGCGTCCTCTTCGCGCTCTCGGTCGCCGAAGTCCACGGAATCCCGATCGACGAGCTCGAACGGCGCCGGACGATCGTGATGGGGATCCTGCTCGGCAAATCCGGGTCCGCCACCATCGGCAAGATCGCCGAACGCACGGGGCAGCACTGGGGGCGTCAGGTTGTCGCCTCGGTCCCCGCACAGACGCTGCGCCAGATCAACAAGGTCCTCGGGCGGAACTTCATCACGAAGTACGGAACGAAGCAGGGAATCATCGTTCTCGGTCGTGTGGTCCCCTTCGGGATTGGCGCGGCGATCGGCGGCGGCGCCAACGCCGCCGTCGCCACGATGTCGGTCAGGGCCGCCCGGCGCGCGTTCGGCCCGCCCCCGACGTCGTGGCAGCAGCAGCCGGCCGAATCTCCGCCTATGCCCGAGGACTCGCGCAACTGAGGCGCGGTTGCAGGCGTCGAGGCCCGCCTCGACCAGACGAGCGCGCTAGAGACGTCACACGCCCGGCGCTCCCGCCAAGGCCCCGAAAACGAACACATCGGCGCCGTTCGGCAAGCTCAGGCTTCCGCCGCGAAGCTGACGAACTCGTCCCAGCCCTCGCGCCCCACAGCGAAGGCCGGGCGGGCGAGGTCCTTGGAGTCCCGTACGTGGACGGCCTGTTCGGCGATCGCGATCTCTACGCAGTCGTCGCCCTGACTGCCGCTGTAACTGGACTTGAACCAGGCGAGTTCCGTCGTACCGCTGTTCATAGCTCTCCTCGCAGTCGCTCCAGCAAGGCCCGCGATTCCTTGGGGTTCAGGGCCTGCGAGCGCAGTGTTTCATAGCGCTGACAGAGCAGACTCATCTCGTTCGGGGCAGAGATCAGCCGCCCGTTCTCCTGCCCTTCGGAGTACCCGAGCCTCCGCCGCTCCGGAGTCTCCAGAATCCGCAGCGGACCGTCCAGGCACGAGTGCAACCCCATCTCCAACGGCACCACCTGCAACGTCACATTGCGCGGCGCGCTCCGCTCCAGCACGTGGTCGAACATCTCCCGCATGGCCGCCGCATCACCGAACCGCCGCCGGAACACATGCTCCTCGACGATGAAGCTGAACGGCACGGTCGGCCGCTGTCGCATCATCGCCTGGCGCTCCATCCGGGCGGTGAGCCGCGCCTCCAGCTCCTCGTCCGTCCGCAGCGGGATCGTGCCGTCGAACACTGCCCGCGCGTACCCCTCCGACTGCAGCAGCCCCGGCACCAGCCGGCACTCGTACGTGCACAGGCTCACCGCCTCCCGCTCCAGCCGGGCCCACCTCCGGAACCACGCCGCGAGACCGGCCTCCCCGCGGCTGAGGTGGCGGGCCGCCTTCCGTATGGCGCCCGTGTTGCCGAGCGCCTCCTCCGCGCGCTCGACGAACGACTCGTCCGGCATCCGGCGGCCCAGCTCCACCGACTCCACCGTGTGCTTGGAGTACCGGACCCGGTCGCCGAGCTCCGCCCGGCTCAGCCCCGCGTGCTCGCGCAGCGCCTGGACGACCGCCCCGAACGTGCGCAGGCTGTCCGACGGTTGAGGCTCTCGCTCCCAGTCCCCCTCCGGCGCGGCCCGCGTCCCGACGCCCCCGGTCTGGTCCCGGTCCTCGTCGACGTAGCCCATCCGCGGCCCCTCTCCTCGCCACCCACACCCTGCCGCACAGATCGTGCCCACACAGCGTGACGAACACCGCCCCGTACTGTCCACCCCATGTGCCCGTACGCTGACTCCGCGTACGTGGTGTCATCCTCGCCATGGGCACCCCGCGCCCACCACTCTGGCGCCATGAACCAAGCACTCCCCCAACCGACGCAACCAGCACGGACGTTCTCGCAGTTGCTGTCGTCCACACCGCGCGGTGCCCGTCTCGCCCGCCTCCTCACCGTGACCGAGCTGCAGTCCTGGGACGCGCCGCCCGACCTCACGGAGCGTGCCGAACTCGTCGTGGCCGAGCTCGCCTCGAACGCCGTCCTTCACGGCCGCGTCCCCGGCCGCGACTTCCGTCTGGCGCTCGCCTACGCTCCGCCCACCGAGCACCTCCGCATCGAGGTCACCGACGCCCGAGGCGACCGGCGACCCGAGCTGCCGCCCTACGAGCCCGCATTGCTCGGGGACGGCGGGCGCGGGCTGCGGCTCGTCGCCGCGCTCGCCGACCACTGGGACTGCGCGCCCTATCCGCCCTCCGGCAAGACCGTACGCGCCGAGCTCTCGGCAGCGCGGTCGATCTCAGTGCCACCGCGGCCCACGGAAGCCGTTCAAGCCACGGGGTGCGTAGCGGAGCACATCAGCGGAACTTGGGATGCACAGCCCCTGCCTCTGACTCACCTGTTCAGTCCGGAATCTGCGGGCCCCTCAACAGGGCCGACTTCACTCCTGCCCGCACCTTGTAGGTGATGCCTGACTCGGTCGGATCAGCCTTCGTAGCTCACGTGAACAGTGACCTGAGTGACACATGACACGCCTTGTGCCATCGGAACACGCCTTGTGCCATCAGAATCGGGCCCACATGCTCGCCGTCAGCAGTATTCGCGATTCGGCGGGGGTGCGTGAAGGATGGCGTTCTGGATGGCCGCGGCGTCGGTCTGGGCGGTGCTGCAGCTGTTACTCCTGTCCTGGCCGGCCCGGACTGTGCGCTGGCCCTTGGTGGCGCTGGCCTTCGGCGTCGGAATGTACGGCTGCGGTGTCGCCTCGATGTTCGTCGAGCTGGTAACAGCACGGCAGTTGGCAGCCTCACGGCACGAGTCGCTGAGCGCGGTCATGGACACGGTGTCCTGGACGACGGCCCCGGCGGCCGAAGAGTTGATCAAGATCCTGCCGTTGCTGATCGCCGGTTGGGCGCTGCGCAGGCGGATGCAGTGGGGGCTGACCGACTTCGTGGTCCTGGGCGGTGCCACGGGGGCGGGCTTCGGCCTGCTGGAGTCGCTCTCGATGTACGGCGGCTCCGCGGGCCGGGCCGTCGACCTGCCCGCCGGCGGCTGGCGGATCGTCGAGAGCCTTGGCTCACATCCGTACGTCCCGGACTTCTGGCACATCGTGGGGAGTTGGTTCCCCGCCTCGACCGGCACCGAAGAACTCGAACAGCCGGTGATGCCCTACGACCTGCACATCTTCGCCAGCGCACTGGGTGGACTCGCGGTCGGCCTGCTGTGGTGCGCCCGTCGCCCACTGCTCCGGGCGGCGGGGTTGCTGCCCCTGGCCGCAGCCGTCGCCATCCATGGGGTGAACAACTACGCCGCCGTCTTCTCCGACAGCGACGACGACACCGCGATGTGGTGGCGTGAGCAGCTGACCGGGACCTGGGGACTGTGGATCGTCCTCGCCACGCTGGCCGCCGCCTGGTTGTGGGACCAGCGCTGCGCCCGCCGCGGAAAGGACCGCGAGCCCGGCGTCCGGCTGAACGCCGAGCGCGAAGGCCGCACCTCCTGGCAAGGCCTCCTCGACTACGCCCTGCTGCACGTCCCGGCCACCTGGATCATCGCCTTCGGATATGCCCGCCGACGCCGGGCCCTGCTGTACGCATCGGCCCATCCGCGTAGCGACCCCGACCGGCTCACCGCCCTGCGCGAGGCACTGACCGAACAGACCCGGCGTATGGATGCCACCCACAACCGGGAATCGTGGCAGGGTACTTCACTGCGCGAGCTGTGGAGGCGGGTCCGTGCGCGGCGCCACAGGTGGCCACTGCAGGAGAAGCTGCTCCTGGTACTCGGTCTGCTCATCACCATCCCCTCCCTCCTCTATCTGGGCGTGGGCTCCTTCAAGTCCACGCAGGACCTGCAGAAGTACTTCGCCGAGGGCACCGGCCTGCGCCTACTGATCGGCGTGGCCCTCGCGGGCCTGACCCTGACCGCGTGGCGCCTCGCCCTGTCCGTGCGCGGCTACCGTCCGGCCGCCGCCCAGCCGCAGGCCGAGGCCCTTGCCCTGGTCCACTTCCGCCTTGTCCTGTGCACCGGCTCCCTGGCGATCGGTCTTCTGTTCCTGTACCGCTGGGAGGAGATCGCGGACGACGGGAACCTGTTCAACGCCCACGAAACCTTGGGCACCGGAGGATTCCTACTGGAGAAGCTCCTCGAGGTCGACCTCCCGCTGCTGTTGAGCATCGCCATGCTGGCGCTGATGTTCACCCCGATGGGTGGCGCGGCCGGACTCCTGATGGGCGGTTCGATGTCCGAGCTGCTCCTTGGCGCACTGGCTCCGCGGCTGGTTGCGCCACTCGCGGCCCGGCTTGGTACCCGGTTGGCGGCCCGGTCGGTGATGGGCTGGGCACGGGGTGCTTTGGGCCGGGGGCGGGGTGCGTTCGCGCGTGGCCGGAACCGGCTCCGGCACGGCCGGACCGATCCGGTGGATCTGGCGACGGGTCGGATGTTCCTGCCTCTCACCGACCTGGAGCTGCCCGGGACACTGCCGCTGGTGTTCTCCCGGCGCGTGGACTCGGGCTATCGGGCCGGGGGTTGGTTCGGTCCGACCTGGGCCTCCACGGTCGATCAGCGCCTGGAGTTCGACGAGTACGGGGCGGTGTTCTTCACCGAGGACAGCCGACTCCTTGCCTACCCACATCCGCTCACGGGTGGCGCGCCGGTGTGGCCCGCCGAGGGAGAACGGTGGCCGCTGGCCCTGACCGATAGCGGCACGTACACCCTCACCGACCCGGACAGCGGCTGGATACGCCTCTTTACCCCGCACGGCGGGGGCCTTGCCCTGCTGCGGCGGATCACGGACCGCCACGGTAACCGAATCACCTTCTCCTACGACGCCGAAGGCGCCCCGACCGAGATCGTGCACTCCGGCGGCTACCGGATTCAGCTCACCACCGTCGACAACCGGGTTACCGCCCTGCACCTGGGCGAGACCCTGGTGCAGGGCTACCGCTACGACCAGGCGGGAAATCTCACCGAGACGGTCAACTCCTCGGGTCTACCACTGGCCTTCGGCTACGACAGCGCGGGCCGGATCACTTCCTGGACCGACACCAACAACCGCTCCTACGCGTACACCTACGACGAGCAGGACCGGGTGATCGCCGAGGGCGGTGAGGGAGGCCACTACACCTGCAGCCTGGAGTACGACGGCACCCATCCCGAGCACCCCGGCCTGAAGGTCACCACCCTCACCTCGGCCGACGGGGCCGTCTCCCGTTACCTGATCGACCACCGGCATCTGGTGGTCGGCGAGATCGACCCGGCCGGAACGCTCACCCGCACCACCTACGACGACCACGGCCGCACCCTGGCCGAGACAGATGCCCTGGGCCGCACCACGGGCCTGCGCTACGACGCTTCCGCACAGCCGGCCGCGGTGATTCACCCGGACGGCAGCGAGACCCTCATCTCGTGCGACAGCACAGGAAACCCGGTCCAGATCACCGGCCCCGACGGTGCAGTATGGCGCCAGACCTTCGACGCGGCGGGCAACCGCACCACCCTGACAGACCCGCTCGGCGCGAGCACCCACTACCTCTACGACCCCCGCGGCGGCCTCCTCGCCATCACCGACCCTCTGGGCGCCACCACCCGCGTCCACTGCAACCCGGCCGGCCTGCCGGTGGAGATCACCGACCCGCTCGGTCACACCACCCGCCTGGAGCGGGACGCCTTCGGCCGCGTCAGCTCCGAGACGGACCCCCTGGGCGCGGTTACCTCCTACACCTGGTCCCCGGAAGGGCAGTTGCTGAGGTGCACCACCCCCGACGGGGCCACCGAAGCGTGGGCCTACGACGGTGAAGGCAACCGCACCAGCCACACCAACCCGGCAGGCGGGGTGACGTACTACGAGTACTCCCACTTCGACCTGCTTACCGCCCGCACCGACCCCGACGGGGCCCGCTACACCTTCGCCCACGACGCTCAGGCCCGCCTCACCCAGGTCACCAACCCCCAGCACCTGACTTGGAGCTACACCTACGACCCGGCCGGGCACCTCATATCCGAGACCGACTTCGACAACCGCACCCGCGCCTACGAGCACGACCCGGCAGGCCAACTCAGCGCCTACACCGACCCCTTGGGTCAGATCACCCGCTACACCTACGACGCCCTGGGCCGCCTCACCGCCAAGGACGCAGCGGGCCGACAGTCCACGTTCGCCTGGACCCCCAACGGCGACCTCGCCCGAGCCACCAACCCGGATGCGCGGCTCTCCCGGGAGTACGACCGTGTGGGCCGGCTGCTCTCGGAGACCGTCAACGGCCACACCCTGAACCTGTCCTACGACCCGGCCGGACAGCTCACCGGCCGCCGCACCCCCACCGGCGCCGAAAGCAGCCACACCTACGACTCATCGGGCCGACGCACCACCCTGAACACCGCCGGCCGCGAACTGACCACCGCCTACGACGCGGCGGGCCGCCAGACCCGTCATCACTGGAGCACCGGCCAGAGGCTGACCCGAACCTGGGACCCCGCAGGACGTCTCCTCGAGTCGCAGCACACCGCGCCCACCGGCCAGGTACTCCTCGAGCGGGCGTACACCTGGCGCCCGGACGGCTACCTCACCTCCACCGGCGAGGAGCACTACACCCTCGACCCGACAGGCCGCGTCACCACCGTCCAGGCCGCCGACTGGAGCGAGACCTACGCCTACGACCAGGCCGGCAACCAAACCCACGCGACCTGGCCGCAACAACATCCCGGCTCCGACGCCGCAGGCCCACGCACCTATACCGGCACCCGCATCCACACTGCCGGCACCGTCCGCTACGAACACGACGCCGCCGGCCGCACGACCCTGCGCCAAAAGTCCCGCGACTCCCGCAAACCCGACACCTGGCGCTATACCTGGGACCCCGAGGACCACCTCACGGCGGTCGCCACCCCCGACGGCACCCGCTGGCGCTACCTGTACGACCCCCTCGGCCGCCGCACCGCGAAACATCGCCTCGCCGACAACGACGCCATCGTCGAGGAGACCCGCTTCACCTGGCACGGCACCACCCTCATCGAGCAGGTCGCCACCTCCCCCGACTGGCCCGGACACCAGAGCCTGACCTGGGACTACGACGACACCAACCGGACTCCCCTGGCCCAGACCACCCGCTTCATCCCGGCCGCCGACGCACCCCCATCCGAGATCGACACCCGCTTCCATACGATCGTCACCGACCTCATCGGCACCCCCACCCACCTCGTCGACGAAACCGGCACGATCGCCTGGCAGACCCGCACCACCCTGTGGGGCACTACCACCTGGAACCGGGGCGCCACCGCCTACACCCCCCTCCGCTTCCCCGGCCAGTACCACGACCTCGAAACCGGCCACCACTACAACCTCCACCGCCACTACGACCCCGAAACCGCCCGCTACCTCACCCCGGACCCCCTCGGCCTCGTACCTGCGCCCAACCCCATCAGCTATGTACACAACCCGCTGACCTGGTCCGACCCTCTCGGCTTGACTCCGAATGGCGGGATAGAATGGATTGATCCGAATAAAATAAATTTCTCGCAACGCACCGTTTCACCCAACAATTACGTAGAGATGATGCGTTCGGGCGGATGGGACTGGTCACGCCCAGGAACGGCCCTCAAGGTGATTGAGCGAGATGGGCAACTAATTTCTTACGACAACCGAAGGCTTGACGCTGCGCGGGAGGTTGGTACCCCCGCAGCCATCGAGCGAGTCGACCCCCATGCGGTCCACCCCGATTCCACGACTGGACGAACCTGGGATGAACAATTCAATAGGCGAATGAATTCACCAAGAAACAGGAACTCGCGTGGAGAGCCAGTACCCCGAACGGGCATGCGGGAGAGGCCGACACACGTCCGAAACAATCCGAAGAGGTGCAGATGATGAGTTCCATCGAGCAACTCTGGGAAAATTACCAACTCCCGATCCGCAATGCCCTGCACTTCAGCCGTGGTGCATCTTTCAAAATTGAGCTTTCACCGGCCGACTCTGCAGGGTACAAAATCCTGGAGGAATTTGACCTCGAGAGCGACCTCTCACTCAATCCTGATTGGGTATCCGATATCGACGGACTTTGTTCCGTGGTGCTCGATGGCGGTGACCTCCTTTGGGCTGGGGAAGGATCATACGGGTCCGAGGGTTTCGTTGCTCGCCTAAATAGAGAGAAATCGCTTATTTGGACAGTCTTCCTGGAGGAGTCGAATCCATTTCAGGAGATTCACCTCCAAGGCAGCACCGCCTGCTTCGTATCGACTTCAGGGGTCAGGCTCAGAGTCAACATAGATAATCCGCTCCTGGGCGCGCTCAGGGAAAATGCGCACTGACCTCCACTCAGCCCGAACCCACGGCTGCTTTCTTGCGGATCCAATCTCTCGCCGAGTCGGTTGGCCGTGCGGATGTGCGGGCGCGTGACACGCTCCCCGCGCGAATCGCGGTGCGCCGGGGGCAGGGCCTCGGCATAGTCGGCTGACGTCCAATTCCTGACGGATGGCCAGGTTGGGCGGGGTCCGCAACGAAGGCACGCCGACTCACCACGCCCGCACGGGACGCACGCTCTTCAGCCGCTCGATGACGGACGGCAACTCCGCAGCGACGGCCCGCCGCACCGTGTCCAGGTCCCCACCATTACGTACCCCCGACACCCAGAGCCTTCTCACCGCCGAGAAGGGAGCGGGTTGGGGTGCCACACGGTAAAGTCGGCTCGTTTACATCGTCAACAGATTCGCGGGGAAAGCGCCCCCTGCGCACGCGCCCGTAAGCGAGATCCCAGCCCAGGATGGCCTACGGGGCGCCGCTGCAACCCACCCGAGGCACGGCATCGCCTATTCGTGCGAGACAGGTACCGTTAGCACCGTCAACGGATACACTGTCCGCAGCCAAGCTCGCCCTCGTAGCCCGGAAGGCCGTCCTCCATGGAGCACCCCGACTACCCAGAGTTCCGCCTCAAGCTGCCCGGCGACGGCCCCACCGCGTACGGACGCCTCCTCGCCGAATTCGGGAACAACGGTTCTCTGAGGTTCCTGGTGCGCCAGGGGTCGCCTGTCAGCGCCTCGGAATGGCCGGGTCTGAGCGAGTACACCCGGCGGCAGCGGGCCGAACTCCGCGCCGACGGATCCCTCACCGACGCTCCCGAAGGCCCGAGCCGGTACTGGCTGGCGGCCCGGGACATCGAATGCAACTCCGCCTCCGCCGCCGCCTCACTCGTTATCGGCTACAGCGTGAGCGGCCCGGAGGCGTGGCGCGACACCTCCGGGCATCCTCTCTCCGACTACCTCACCCCGAGCTGGCGCGCGCCGCGCAAGTCCTGGCTGGTGCGTGGTTCCAACGTGTCCGGCAGGGACCTCGTGCGCCGGATGTGGTTGAGCGAAGGGCTCGTCTCCCTGTCCGGCGCCCACCTGCCGCCACTGGACGAGCAGGACCCGACGAAGAGCAGCCTGCGCCGATATGTCGAGGACGGCTACGAAGGCACCGCCTCCTACAGTCAGAAGCGTGGCCTCGTCGACGACCTGCACGCCTTCCTGACGCAGATGCGCGTCGGAGACACCCTCGCAACCCTCTCCGAGGGGCAACTCCTTCTCGGACAGATCACCGGCGAGGCCCAGCAGACCGACTCCCCCGGCGGGCTGACCAACCTGCGCCGTACTGTCTCGTGGCAGCAGCAGGGGCATCCGTACGACGAACTTCCGGAAGAACTACAACAGAAGCTCTCCGTGCAGCACGACGTCGTGGATCTGACCTCTGTCGCAGATTCGCTGGCCGCGCTCGGCGCCCCGGCCCCGATCGCGGGCGAGGAAGTGCCCCCGGCGCCGACGAAGGAACTGACACTGGTCCCTGTCACGGACGATCTCGCCTCGGATCTCCTGGTCCACGACCGGGCTTGGCTCGACGATGTGCGCGAACTTCTTTGGGACGATCGGCAGTTGGTGCTCTACGGGCCACCTGGAACCGGCAAGACCTATCTGGCGATGAAGCTCGCCGAGCATTTCGGGGGCGGCCCCGAGCAGGTCAAGCTGGTGCAGTTCCACCCGTCGTACGCGTACGAGGACTTCTTCGAGGGGTTCCGGCCCGTCGAGGATCCGGAGACCCGCGAGGTCGCGTTCCGGCTGACCGCCGGCCCACTGCGCGAACTCGCCGACCTCGCATCGCGCGACGGCAACAAGCACATCCCGCACTTCCTGATCATCGACGAGATCAACCGCGCCAATCTGGCCAAGGTGTTCGGCGAGTTGTACTTCCTGCTCGAGTACCGCAAGAAGACGGTCCGCCTCACCTACTCCGGGGACGACTTCGCCCTGCCGCCGAACCTCTTCGTGATCGGCACCATGAACACCGCCGACCGCTCCATCGCTCTCGTCGATGCCGCGATGCGCCGCCGGTTCGCCTTCATAGAGCTCTCCCCTCGCACCGAACCGACGCGCGGCCTGCTGGCCCGTTGGCTTGAGCGGGAGGGCAAGGACGACGAGCCCGCCCGCCTTCTCGGCACCCTCAACGACCGCCTGGCAGACCCCGACTTCGCCATCGGCCCCTCGTATTTGATGAAGCCCGGCGTCTATCGCACCGGTGGCCTCGATCGCACGTGGCGGACGAAGATCCTTCCGCTGCTGAACGAGTACCACTACGGCGAGGGCATCGACATCGAGGACAGGTACGGGCTCGATGCCCTGCGGAAAGCGCAAGGGTGACCACCCCGAGGAGCGCAGGCTCTCCTACCTCACTGGCATCACCACATCACGCCGACGGCTCGGGCATGGTGATCACGCTGCGCGAGCACGCCACGGCCCGTTCCATCCCGCTCGACACCGTCACCGGTCGCGCCCTGGCTGTCTCCCGCGTGCTGGAGACAGCCACCCCCGATCCCGAACGGCCCGGCAACTGGCTCCTGCGGGCAGGCAGCCGTGTCGGGGCCATCCGCGTTCCGCTCCCCACCCCGCGTTCCCCGGGCGCCTGGGCACGCGATGCGTTGACCCTGCGCATCGTGCCGAAGACCCCCGTCCGTCGCCTGTTCTTTCTCCTCGGCTTCAGCCTCGACCCCGCACGGGCCTGGCGGCAGGAGCAGGACGGCAGCGTCGACGTCGGCGCGCACGAGGACGTCGTGCCCGCGCTCGCGTACGCCGTGGAGCGGCAGATCGACCGCGCCTTGCGTCAAGGCGTTCTTCAGGGGTATCAGCGGGTGGAGGAATCAGCGCTAGTCGTACGAGGGCGGATCCGCGAGGCGGAGCAGATCCGACGTCACTTCGGCCGGACCCCGCCGATCGAGATCGCGTACGACGCGTACACCCCGGACATCCCCGAGAACCGGATCCTGCGCGCGGCCTGCGAGGCGCTGCTACGGCTTCCTGATGTCCCCAGCGACGTGCGGCGGCGGCTGAGCCATCAACGGGTGCGGCTCGCTGATGCCGCGCCGCTGGTCAGAGGTCGGGAACTGCCCCGTTGGACACCGTCCCGGCTCAACGCCCGCTACCAGCGCGCACTACCGCTCGCCGAGGCCGTGATCCGCGGCACGTCACCCGAGCACCGGGCCGGTGAACTCCCCATCAACGGCTTCCTCTTCGACATGAACGCCCTCTTCGAGGACTTCGTCACCGGAGCCCTGCGCGAGGCGGTCCGTGAGCACGGACTCACGGGCCGGCTCCAGGACCCGCATCACCTCGACATCGCCCGCAAGGTCCGGATGCGCCCGGACCTGGTCGTCCACCAGCCGGACGGACGTACCCCGGCTGCGGTCGTCGACGCCAAGTACAAGACGGAGAAGGCAGGATCGTACCCGAGCGCGGACCTGTATCAGATGCTCGCCTACTGCACTGTTCTCGGCCTGGGCGAGGGACACCTGGTCTACGCCGCCGGACAGCACGGAGAGCGGGTCCACGAGGTGCGCGGCAGCGGCCGACCGGGCGTCCTCGGGGGCGTGCGCCTGTACCAGCACGTGGTGGACCTGGACCGGGACCCGTCCGAATTGCTGGACACGTTCAGAGGCTTGGCCGCCCGCCTGGCGGCCGACCACCATCAACAATGATCTACGAGTACACGATCCATGCACGTGATCCGTGTTCACACCCACCGGGGGAATCTGATGCCACGTCTCGCATTCGCCAATAGCTTCTGGGACGGATACGACAGTCTGGAGAAGCCGATCCGTGCTGGTGTGCGCAAGGCGATGGCCAAGTTCCAGGCTATGACCGTCGCCGAGCTCAACGCCGACAAGGGTCTCCACCTGGAGGGTGTCGAGCGGGCCCGCGACCCGCGGATGCGAACGATCCGGATCAGCGACTTCTGGCGTGGAGTCGTCCTCGCCCCGGATGACGGCAGTGACGTCTTCCTGCTGGTGAACGTACTTCCGCATGACGACGCGTACAGCTGGGCCGCCAAGCGCCTATACAGCGCGAACACCGCGACGCGCGCCCTGGAGGTTCGCAACGCGGTCGCGCTCGACCAGCTGACCCCCCTGTACGAGGAGGCCGCGCGGACAGCACCGGAGCTGCTCTTCGCCAAGGTCTCGGACGGGGCGCTGCGTGAGCTCGGCATTGATCAGCAGGTTTTGCGCGCGGTCCGCTCAATCGCGGACAAAGCACAGCTGGAGGCGTTCGCCACGCTTCTGCCCGAGGACCAGCTGGAAGTGCTGCAGTACCTCGCCGAAGGGTTCGGCCCGGACGAGGTCTACCGCGACGTCGTCGCCGTACGCCGGCCGGTCGACGCACCCGCGGAACCGGTCGAGGACCTCGCGACCGTGATCGCGAACACCTCCGCGCGCATCCGGCTCGTCACCGGACCGCAGGAGCTCGAGGAGATGCTCGAGAAGCCGTTCGCCGCGTGGCGCGTCTTCCTGCACCCGTCGCAACGCCGCGTCGCCTACCGCACCTCCTACGGTGGTCCGGTGCAGGTCACCGGTGGCCCGGGGACGGGCAAGACGGTCGCCGCGCTGCACCGTGTGAAACACCTGCTCGGTCGTGACGGCGAGAGTCGTGTTCTCCTGACAACCTTCACCAACGCTCTGGCCGCCGGTCTGCGCGAGAACCTCGCGCTGCTCCTGGACGACGACCAGGATCTACTGAAGCGCGTCGACATCACCACCGTTGACTCGTTCGCGAACACGGTCGTCCGGAAGCATGACGCGCGGCCTGCACAGCCCGTCGGTGACCGGGAACAGCGGCAGCTGTGGGGCAAGGTCCTCAAACGGCTCAGGCTGCCGTTCAGCGAGCAGTTCCTTGCACAGGAGTACCGGAACATCATCCTCGGGCAGAATCTCCGTGACCTCGACTCATACCTCTCAGCCTCGCGCCGCGGTCGCGGAACGGCCCTCGGTCCTGGCCGGCGGAACCTGGTGTGGGAAGCGGTCGGACAATTCGAACGGCTGCTGCGGGAGCGGGGGGAGACCACGCACCTGAGCGTCTGTGCCCGCGCCGCCGAACTGCTGAGCGAGCATGGCCCGGCTTACCGGCACATCGTCGTCGACGAGGCACAGGACCTGCACCCCGCTCAATGGCGGGTGCTGCGCAAAGCCGTCGCGGTCGGAACGGACGATCTCTTCCTCACCGGCGATCCTCACCAGCGGATCTACGATTCCCGCGTCACGCTCGGGTCTCTCGGGGTGCAGACCGCCGGTCGCAGTTTTCGGTTGCGCGTCAACTACCGCTCCACAGAGGAGATCCTCGCCTGGTCGGCGCAGCTCCTGGCGCCGGTGACGGTGGAGGCCATGGACGGCGAGGGCAACGACTCGCTCGCAGGCTACCGCTCCTTGCTGCACGGCCGCCGCCCGGAAACCGTGGGCTGCACAAGCCAGCAGGAGGAGGCGTTGGCGCTGGCGGAGCGAATCCAGGAGTGGATCGCTGACGGCGTCGCACCGGCCGAGATCGGGATCTGTGCACGGTTCAATCTGACCCTCGACAAGGCCGCGGACCACCTGCGGGCGGCCGGGATCCCCGTCGCGAGGGTCAGAGGGGCGCTCCCGCCAGGCTCGGAGGGTGTACGTCTTGCGACGATGCACGCCATGAAGGGACTGGAGTTCCGCGCGGTCGCCGTGCTCGGTGTCTCGGCGGGCGTGGTGCCGTTCACCCGGGAAATCACCCCGGCCGAGGTGGATGCGCTGCAGCATGAGGGCGACTTGCTGCGCGAGCGCTGCCTGCTGTTCGTCGCTTGCACACGAGCTCGGGAGGCGCTGCGGGTTTCGTGGAGCGGCGAGGCGAGCGAGTTCATCCCGGTGACGGCGGGCCCTTAGCGGCACGTTTCGTCGGGGTATCGGCGCGTACGGGTGGGGTGGGCACGATGGGGTCGCTTGCCGTGGTTCTGGGCATCAACGAGCGACAGATTCAGGCAACCGCCGTACGGGACCAGGCGGGCCCCGCCGTGGTGGCCCGCCTGGTCGCGGGCGTAAACCGTGGTCCTGCGCCACCACGCCACCGGCCGCCAAAACGGCTGACCACCCCTCAGCCACTTAGTCGGCAGTGGCCGCAAGAAGCAGTTCCCGACTGCACGGGTATACGGACACACCACGAGGAGTGCGCTGAGGCTGATCACCTGCGCCGGTGCGTTGACACCCAGGGGCACTCTATGGGCAACCCCTTCGTGTACGCGCCAAGGAAGAGACGGGCATCAGGACGCCCGGCCGGATGACTGACGGCACACGATGGACGGCGACACGAAGGACTCCCGGCACCCGGTGTCTACCCACGGGTAACTCCCCCTGCTTTTATGGGGCCAGGACCTACCACCCCCCAACTGCCACAGCAGAATCAGGAGTCCAGGTGCCCCACTCCTCGCTTCGCCGCATCTCCGGCGTGACCCTGTCCGCCGCGCTCGCCGCCGTCACCCTGACCGCCGGCGCCCCGCACGCGTCGGCCGCCGCCGGCACCCCGTCCCTGCGGGTGCTCACGTACAACACGTTCCTGATGAGCACGAGCCTCTACCCGAACTGGGGCCAGGCCCACCGGACGGCGGAGATACCGAAGACCGCGTTCTTCCGTGGCAACGACGTCGTCGTGCTCCAGGAGGCCTTCGACAACGCCTCGTCGGACGCGCTGACGGCCGGCGCCTCGGCCCAGTACCCGTTCCACACCCCGGTGGTCGGCCGGAGCAGGAGCGGATGGGACGCCACCAGCGGGTCCTACTCCGCCGCGACGCCCGAGGACGGCGGCGTCACCGTCCTCAGCAAGTGGCCGATCGTGCGGCAGGAGCAGCACATCTACAAGGACGCCTGCGGCAGCGACTGGTGGTCCAACAAGGGCTTCGCCTATGCCGAACTGAACGTGAACGGTGCCCGGGTGCACATCGTCGGCACCCACACCCAGTCCACGGATCCGGGATGCGGTGCGGGCGAGGCGGCGGAGATCCGGGGCCGGCAGTTCCGGCAGATCGACGCGTTCCTCGACGCGAAGAGCATCCCGGCGTCCGAGCAGGTCATCGTGGCCGGTGACCTCAACGTCGACTCCCACTCCCCCGAGTACGCGTCGCTGCTGGCGGACGCCGGGCTGACCGGGGCGGACGCCCGTACCGGGCACCCGTACTCCTTCGACACACAGGACAACTCGATCGCCGCCGACCGCTATTCCGACGACCCGCGCGAGGACCTCGACTACGTGCTGCACCGTGCGGGCCATGCGAAGCCGGCGGGGTGGACGAACGAGGTGGTCAAGGAGGACAGCGCGCCCTGGACCGTTTCCAGCTGGGGCACGGATTACACGTACACGAACCTCTCCGACCACTACCCGGTCGTCGCAGCCGCGCGCTAGCCGGTCGGACGGATCCGGCGCCGCACCCCGGTCCCCGCTCCCCGGCTCGCCGCCCGTACCTCCTCGGGCGACCATGGAGAAGGAACCGGCCGGGGGCGAGGCGCGGGAGGTATCCGTGGCACACGACCACACGACTGACGTGATCGTCGTCGGCGCCGGTCCGGTCGGGCTGAGCGCGGCCGCCGAGCTCCGCCGCCGCGGGGTGTCGTGCCGCCTCGTCGAGCGGCTGGCGGCCCGGCTCCCGTACGCCAAGGCCGTGGGCATCCAGCCGCGCACGCTGGAGATCTGGGACCGGATGGGCCTGGTGCGGACCATGCTGGAGGCCGCTGTCCCGATGCGCGGCCAGCTGATCCACGTCAACGGGAGCGAGGTGGCCCGGATCGATCTCACGCTGCCGCCCGAGGTGCCCTACGGCTTCGCCGCGCTGCCGCAGTACGAGACCGAGCGCATCCTCGAGGAGTACGTGGCGGGCCTGGGCACCCGCGTCGAGCGCGGGACCGAGCTGGTCTCGTTCGCCCAGGACGCGGACGGGGTCACGGCACGTCTCAGCACCGGACCCGGCGGCGACGAGGAGGTCCGCTGCCGGTTCCTCGTCGGCTGCGACGGGGCGCACAGCACCGTACGCAAGGGGCTGGGGCTGGCGTTCGAGGGCGGGGCGTTCGCCGAGGAGTACATGCTGGCCGACGTCGTGGCCGACTGGGACCTGCCGTACGGCTACGGGGTGCGGGCGAGCCACACCGGTGACGACGGCTCCACCGATGACCTGCTCGTCTGCATCCCGCTTCCCGGAACCGGCCGCTACCGGATGTCCATGCTGGTCCCGCCCGGACTCACCGCCGGAGCGACGGGCGGAAGCGAGGTGGCGCACGGGCTGGAGGGCGGACGCGTTCCGGAGCTCGCCGACATCCAGGCCGTCGCCGACCGCCTGGCTCCCCGCCCGGCGTCCCTGTCCGGGATGCGCTGGGCCTCCGTGTTCCGCATCAGCCACCGCATCGTCGACCGGTACGGCGAGGGCCGGGTCTTCGTCGCGGGCGACGCCGCCCACATCCATCCGCCGACCGGGGCGCAGGGCATGAACACCGGTATCCAGGACGCCTGCAACCTGGCCTGGAAACTCGCCCTCGTCGTGCGCGGGGAAGCCGGTCCCGCCCTGCTCACCAGCTACGACGCCGAACGCCGCCCGGTCGGCGAGGAGGTCGTCGGCAGGACCGTCCGGCATGCGACCCGGGGCATCGAGAACGACGCCGACGACATCACGACGCTGATGCTCCGCGAGGCCCAGCTGCTCGTCGGATACCGGGACGGCCCGATCGTCGGGGCCCCGTGCGGGCCGGACGACGCACCCCAGCCCGGCGACCGGGCCCCGGACTGCGCAGGACTGACCACGCCGGTGGCCACCTACCCGCTGCGCCTGCTCGACGTCCTGCGCGGACTCACGGGGCATGTGCTGGTGCGGTACGCGCGGACGTACGCGGACACCGAGGGAGCGGACACGGGCACGGGCGGGCTCCACACGGTCACCGTCGTCGGGCGTGACTGCCCGCCGGTCACGCCCGCATACCGCGATGCCGCCGGTGAGTTCGCCAGGCTCTACCGCCCCGAAGGCCCGACCGGCTTCCTCGTGCGCCCGGACGGGCAGCTCGGTGCACGCTTCCCGCTCCCGGGCACCGCGAAGGCCCTGTCCGGCTACTTCGCCACCCTCTCGGATCTCGCACCGTGATCCGTGCTCGGGACAGCCCATACTCGAACGATCCTCCCGCCGTTCCCCTCCTGTTGGTCCTGCCTGACTACTCTCCACTCGCCCGGTCCGGCACAGGAGAGGCACGTCATGAACACCCCGGTCCACCGCACCTCGACCCGGCAGTCCATGGCTGCCCCGATTCCGGCCCGGCAGGCCGGGAACCCGAGCCGGGCCGCAAGTGCGTCCCGAGTGCCGCTGGAGCGCCCCCTCCCGGAGATCCAGGCCGGCATCGGCAACCGGGCCGCGACCGCGGCGGTGCAGCGGGCCAAGGACGCGGCGAAGGGCAAAGCACCGGAGGACGGCAACGCGTCCGCCGGTTCGACGAGTTATCGCGACCGGATCGCCGCCGCCCTCGACAAGGCCAAGAAGCATCTCGAGTTCATCGACACCTTCGTCAAGGGCGTCCACGTCCCCGCCAACGCGGGCTTCTCCCAGCAGGCCTCCGCAACGGCGAACGACGGCCTCAAGCACTCCGCGGGTTCCTCGGGGACCGCCGCCGCTTCGGAGAACCTCGTCACGGAGACCGCGGGAGCCGTGCTCAGCGGTATGGAGGCGGCCAAGGCCAGGAAGGACGCCGCGCAGCACAAGAGCGGGGCGGCCTTCCACGGAGCGGACAAGAAGGCCAACACCAAGACGGCCGACGCGGTCATCGGCGCCGCCGGGGCGGGAAACTACGCCCTCGGTATCGCCAAGGAGCTGACCAAGGCCCAGAAGGCCGCGCACGCCATGGCAGCGAGTGAGGCCAGTGGAATCGGCTCCAGCGTCGTCGGCGCGGTGAAGGGCGCCCGCGCGGCGGGCCGCGTCGGGCTCACGGCCCGCAAGTACCGTGCGCTGAAGGGGCTCGAAAGGCCCGACCGTACGGACGAGGGGGCACTGGACCGGCTGAACCAGGCCCGGCAGACGGCCGAGTGGGCCGCCGCGGAGGCGTACGTCGCCATGGACGCCCACTGGGACCATGAGGGCGAGGACCGGGTGGAGCGCGTCTCCGAGGCCATCGATGTGGCCTGGGCGGCGATGGGCAGCGTCCGGGATGCCGCCAGGGACCTCCGGCAGGCCGAGGATGTGAACACACTGAACACCGTGCACACGTACGCGCTCGGCAAGCAGCGCAACAAGATGGGCAAGCAGGCGTTCACCGCCGTCGGCGAGTCCACCAAGGCGGCGGGCGGCATCGTCACGGCGGTCGCCGCCACCGCGGGAGGAGCCGGACTGGCCAGCAACCCGGTCGGATGGGGTCTCGCCGCGGGTGCGGCCGGTCTCATCCTCGGCGTCACCGCCTACAAGGCGGGGCGCGCCGGCATGAAGCGGTACGAGGGGGCCCGCCACCCCGAGCGCTGGGCGGACGGCGACGCGACGCCGGCGGAGCCCGCTTCCCGCGAGGACGCGCTGAAGGAGGCCCTGAAGTTCTGGAAGAAGGTGGAGAACGGAGAACGCCAGGCCATGGCGCGGAAGATCTACGGGCTGGCGGCGGGCCCGGACATCAAGGGGAGCGGCGACACGAACCCCGGGATGCGGGACTCGGCCCGAGCCCTTCTCGTCGCACTCAAAGCGGGCCCCGCGCAGCAGCGGCTGACAGCGGAGGAGTGGGCGGACTCCCTCGACGATCCGGCGAAGAGTGCCGCTTGGATCAAGGAGATAGCGGAGCAGCTCTCCTCCGCCTGACCGCGGGGCACTGCCGCGTCCCAGTCGTGCTGCCGCGCATCCGAGGTGGTGCCGTGCGGGGAGCGGCCCGGGTGCTCGTGCCGGACGGGGCCGCCTCGGCGCCCTCGGTCAGGCCGGTCGCCGCCCCAAGGGTCCGGCACGCCGACCGTGCCGAACCACCCCTTAAGGTTTGCCCATGGGTTTGACAGCAGGTCACGAAGGAGGAGCCCTGCCCGGTCCGACGGCCCCGGCACAGGGCTGGCAGGCGCCGAGCGCGGTCGAGCGGGGGCTGTACGAGGCGAAGGCACGCGGCGACTGGCCCGCATACTACGACCTCGTCGCCCGGGCCGACCTGTACATGATGCAGTCGCGGGCGTACGTCGACGCGAATCCGGGCAACACCCGCTTCCACCCCTACTGGAGCCCGCAGACCCAGACCTTGTGCCTGGCCGTCCACACCGGCGGCATGCTGCCGCCGCCCGTCGCCGACCCGGTCTACAACTGCTACGACCTGGGCTGGTTCGCGGAGACCTGGCACCAGAACGACCCGCCCTACCTCGTCGTCAACCCCGGCAGCCCCTGCGAGGGCATACTGCCGGCCGGACCGGAGGGCCGCGCCCTGTGGCAGCGCCACTCCGCCCCGGTCGAGAGGCCCGGGCTGGCCCAGGGCGTCGTCCACACCCTGGAAGTGGGCGGCCCACGCAGCGGTCCCGTCGCCTTCGGCCTCGCGGTCGGCGCGCACATCAACGTGCGCAACGGTCACTACTGGAACTCGATGGCCTACCACGGCAGCGGCTACCGCGACGAGAAGCGCACGCTGGAACGCTGGTGGAGCGTCAGCACCCGCGAGGACTGGCAGGACACGCAGGAGCGGCTGCTGAGCGCCGGGATGGTCAGCAGCGTCTGGGAGTTCGTCCTGCAACTGCGGCGCTCCATGGCCCTGGACTTCGCGGGCCCCATCGACGTCGACCACTGGCGCCAGGCCGCGGCGAATGTGGTGCGCCGGCGCACCGAGGCCGCCACCGAACCCTCCCTGACCGCCGACGGCGTCACCCAGGGCCGCACCGTCAGCGCCGCAGAACTGGAGGGGCAAGTGACCGGCGTGCAGCGGCTGATCGGCCGTATCGCCCGCTACGAGGCACGGTTCCGCGCCGACGGCCTGCTACCCGAAGGGGGCTTCGTCCAGAGCGTCGAGGCCTGGGACTACGGCCGGGCTTCCGGCATGGCCCGCTGGGGCCTCGCCGCCCGCCTGTGCTCCCTCCAGGAGGCGGAGGCGGCCGTGGTCCGCGCCGGCCGTCTCGTCCAGCTCAACTACCGCTCGTGGGAGAACTTCTCGGCCGCCTACATTCTCGGCCGCTGCCTGCACTTCGACGAAGAGGAGTTCGGCGAGTGGTACCAGACCGCCCTCGCGACCCACCGTGCCCTGACCGGGGACCCGGCCGGCCCGTGGCGCACGCTCCCCTGGACCTGAGGTGCGCCGCAGGTCGTGGCAGGGCAGGCCGGAGGCGTGCGGGCGGCGCCGTCAGGGCCGGATCCCGGCTTGAGAGGGAACGGTCATCTCAGCCGTAGCCCTTTCCGACGTCGTCGCCGCCGTTGACCGGGGCAGGGACTCGCTCCTGGAACGCACCGCGCAGCCGCCCGGAAAAGCAGAAGGACCCCTGATGAACAGGGGTCCCAGCTGGTGTCCGAGGGGGGACTTGAACCCCCACGCCCGATAAAGGGCACTAGCACCTCAAGCTAGCGCGTCTGCCATTCCGCCACCCGGACCAGGTGGTCGGCCCCGGTTTCCCGTGGCGACAAAGAAAACAATACCAGGGGTTCGGGGTGGCTCTCACCTGCATATCCGGCGGTCTTCGCCCTGGTCAGTGCGGTACGCGGGCCCCGGCGGTACGCAGACGGGGGCCCCGGCCGCCACGCGCGCACCCTGCGTGGGCAATCGCGCACACACCGTACGACCGGAGGGTCGGCGACGGCGTCCGCCGGTGTGCGGGCGGGGCGGGTTACGTTCGCGGGCATGAGTGATCGCGGCTACCGGCCACCCCGCGCGCTGTCGCCCCTGCGCGAGCACCTGCGCGAAACGTTCTGGTTCGCTCCGACCCTGACGCTGGTCTGCGCCGTCGTGCTCTGGCTCGTCGCCTCGGCCGTCGACGAGCAGATCGTGGCCTACCTCCAGGACGAGCGGGCGTACGACGAGATCGCGGACCTGGTCTCGATCGCCGAGGACACGAAGACGATCGTCGTCACGGTGAGCTCGGCGATGATGACCTTCATCGGTGTGGTCTTCAGCATCTCGCTGGTGGCCGTGCAGATGGCGAGCGGGCAGCTCACGCCCCGGGTGGTCCGGATCTTCGTACGCAGCCGGATCAGCAAGCTCACGCTGTCCGTCTTCCTGGCGACCTTCGTGTTCTCGCTGCTGGTCCTGAGCTCGTACGAGAGCACGGTCGATCCACGCCGCGTCGTGTCCGTCCCCTTTCTGCAGAGCATCCTGACCGCCGTGCTCGTCGGGCTCAGCCTGCTCCTCTTCATCGCGTACGTGAGCTCGACGCTGCGCCTGATGCAGGTCGGGCCCGTCGTCGACCGGATCACCCGGGACTCCTTCCATGTGCTGCGGCGGATGCCCGTCGGCGGGCCGCGGGAGGAAGGAGTGCTGCCCGCCGAGACCGGGCAGATCCCGCACGCGGGACGCGCCGGTGTACTGCGGGACGTGAACGTGGCGCGGCTGGTCCGTGTCGCCCGGAGGCAGGGCGTGGTGCTGCGGCTCATCCCGCGGCTCGGGGACTTCGTCGTGCCGGGCACTCCGGTGCTGGCGGTGCACGGCGGGGACGGGCCGGCCCGGCACGCGTTGCGCTACACGGTGTGGGTCGGCGTCGAGCGCACGCTCCACCAGGATCTGGCGTTCGGGCTGCGGCAGCTGTCGGACATCGCGCTGCGGGCCCTGTCGCCGGCGGTGAACGATCCGACCACCGCCGTGCAGTGCCTCGACCGGATCGTCCAGTTCCTCGCGGCCGTGGCGACGCTCCCCCTCGGCGTCGTCCACCACCGTGACCGCAAGGGCGCGGTGCGCCTCGTGCAGGATGTGCCGGGGTGGGCGGACCTCGTGGATCTCGGGTTCGAGGAGATCCGCCGGTGTGCCACGGACAGCCCGCAGGTCACCCGGCGGCTGCTGGCCGGGATCGATGACCTGGTGGCACTGGCCGGGCCGGAGAGGCAGGGGCCGCTGCTCCGCCACCGTGCGCTGCTGGTGCAGGCGGTGGAGCGCACGGTTCCGGATGCCGCCGAGCGGGAGTTCGCGCTGCTGCCCGACCGGCAGGGGATCGGGTGAGGCGGCTGGGCGCGGGTGCGGCCCGCCCTCCCCGTACCTCATGGGGAGGGCGGGCCGCCGTTGGTTCTACCTGCGCAGTGCCGCCATGCCCTCGTAGCTGATCCGCGCCTGCTTCAGGGACTGTGCGAGGTCCGTGGAGCTCGGTGCGGTGTCCTGCTCGACCATCGGGTTGCGGTACTGCGCCTCCCCGACGCGGCGGAAGAAGGTCCGGTAGTCGATGACCCCGGTACCGAAGGGGACCATGTCGTAGCCGTCGCCGCTCGCGGTGTTGATGACGCCGTCCTTGGCGTGGAACAGCGGGTAGCGCTTGTTGTAGCGGCGGACCACGGCCGCGGGGTCGAAGACGTTCTCCCGCACCGAGCCGTCGAGCGCGGTGTAGGTGTGGAACTTGTACTGGGCGACGTGCGCCCAGTAGACGTCCATCTCCAGCCATACGGTCTTCGGGTCGGTGACCTTGAGGAAGTACTCGAGCTTGCGGATGCCCGAGCTGCGGGTGGGCCGTCCCTGGGCGTCCAGCGGGCCGCCGTCGAGCAGGAAGCCGTAGGCCGCGTCGTGGTTGTGGGTGTACAGCTTGATCCCCGCGCGGTGGGCGATCTGCCCCAGCGCGTTCCACTTGTCGGCGGCGACGTCCCAGTCGGCGCGGTAGGCGCTGCCGGTGGGGTCGCCACCGGTGCCCATGTGGTCCATGCCGAGGATGTTGGCTATTTCCAGGTGCCGCTTGAACTGGTCGAGGTCGCTCTGGCTGAGGGGCCAGGATCCCGGGATGAAGCCGTGGTTGCCCTGGGCGCGCAGTCCGTAGTCGTCCAGCCAGGAGCGCAGCAGCTTCGCGCCTTCCACCGACTCCAGGTTGTTTCCGCCCGGTGCGTTGGCGTGCTGGCCGTACCCGGCGAACTCGACCTGCTTGTAGCCGTAGCGGGCCAGCTCCTTGAAGACAGCGCGGAAGCCCGAGGGCAGGGTCGTGCTGAGCGGGTCCCGGCCCGTGGCGTCGCGGACGGTGTACAGGATGATTCCGCGCTTGTGCGCCGGGACCAGAGCCTGGCCGTGACCGTGTCCGTGGCCATGACCGTGGTCGTGCCCCGGACCGGAGGCAGGCCCGGCGAAGGCCGGCGATGCGCCGAAGACGGGCGCGGCGATCGCCGCCGCCCCGACGGCCGTGCAGGTGCTGAGGAAGCGGCGGCGGTCGATGCCGAGGCTGCGGCGCAGGGCGCCGTCCGTTCCGGATGCGTCGTTGTACACGGTCACGGTCTCTCTCCTTCTCGAAGATGCTCGCAGCGCTGTGAACGGGCCGGTCTCATGCGAGGCCGGCCAGCGTGAGGAGCAGGGACTTCACTTCGGTGGCCCGGACGGGTCCGGTGAACGCGTGGGGGGTGGAGCAGAGGATGAGCGGACCTTCTTCTTCGCTCGGGGGGAGGCGGCCGTGGCTGCCTCGGATGGGTGACGGGTCGAGCGGGACGACCGCCATGCGGTAGCGCATGCCGAGCTTCTTGCGGGCGACGGCCGTGACCGCCTTGACCCGGACATAGGGGTCCTGGGGGTCCATGAAGAGCTCGACGGGGTCGTAGCCGGGTTTGCGGTGGATCTCGACGAGCTGGGCGAAGTCGGGTGCGCGGTCGTCGTCGAGCCAGTAGTAGTACGTGAACCAGGCGTCCGGTTCGGCCACGGCGACCAGTTCGCCGGAGCGCGGGTGGTCCAGGCCCTGTGCCTTCTTGCCCTCGTCGTCGAGGAGCTGCTCGATGCCCGGAAGGCCGGCCAGGGCTTCGCGGGCCGCTTCGAGGTCCTCGGGACGGCGTACGTAGACGTGCGCGATCTGGTGGTCGGCGACGGCGAAGGCCCGCGACGTCATCGGGTCCAGGTACTCCATGCCGTCCTGGGTGTGGACCTCCAGGAGCCCGGCACGGCGCAGCGCCCGGTTGATGTCGACGGGCCGGTCGACGCGGGTGATGCCGTACTCGGACAGGGCGACGACGGTACGTCCCTCGCGGCGGGCGTCGTCCAGGAGCGGGGCCACGGCCCGGTCGAGGTCGGCGGCGGCCTCGAAGGCGCGCGGGTCGTCGGGGCCGTAGCGCTGGAGGTCGTAGTCGAGGTGCGGGAGGTAGCACAGGGCGAGGTCGGGGTGGCGGGTGTCGAGGATGTGCCGGGTGGCGTCGATGATCCACTGGGAGGAGACGAGGTCGGCGCCCGGTCCCCAGAAGTGGAAGAGGGGGAAGGTGCCGAGTTTCTCGGTGAGTTCGTCGTGGAGGGCGGGTGGGCGGGTGTAGCAGTCGGGTTCCTTGCGGCCGTCGGCGTAGTAGACGGGGCGCGGGGTGACGGTGTAGTCGGTGTCGGCGCCCATGGCGTACCACCAGCAGATGTTGGCGACGGTGTAGCCGGGGTGGGTCCGGCGGGCCGCGTCCCAGAGCTTGTCGCCGGCGACGAGTCCGTTGTGCTGACGCCACAGGAGGACGTCGCCCAGTTCGCGGAAGTACCAGCCGTTGGCGACGATGCCGTGCTCGGCGGGGGTGGTGCCGGTGAGGAAGGTGGACTGGGCGGCACAGGTGACGGCGGGGAGCACCGTGCCGAGCGGGGCGTGGGTGCCGGACTGTCCCAGGGCCTTGAGGTGGGGCATGTGGTCGAGGAGGCGCGGGGTGAGACCGACGACGTCGAGGACGAGGAGCGGTGTGGGGCTGGGCGTCGTCCCGGCGGTGGTCATGGCAGCTCCTTGAGGCCGAGGTCGACCAGGAGGTCGCGGGCGAGGGTGAGTTCGGCGGCGATGCCGTCGGCGAGCTGGGCGCGGGTGCGGGGGCGCAGTTCCGCCGGGAGTGCCTGCCAGGTGTACGTCTCGACCTCCAGGTGCCGGGTGAGTGGGCGCGCACCGCCGACGAGCCGGCTCAGCGTGGACCGGAGCACGGGAAGGGTGGAGGTGAGCGGGGGCGCGGGCGGTGCGTGCAGGGGTACGTGGAAGTGCGCGCGCCAGGGGGCGCTGTCGGGCAGGGCCTCGCCGGTGACGGCTTCGTCGAGGTCGTCGGTGCCGCGCAGTCCGGCGGCGGTGGCGACGCGGGTCTGGTGCAGGAAGCGGGGTTCGGCGAAGGCGGCGAGGGCGGCGCGCACTTCGGGGAGGTGGGGGTGTTCGGCGTGCAGGGCCGCGGAGAGCTGTGTCTTGACGGCGGGGATGCCCGCCGCGGTGAGCGCGTCGAGTGCGGTGTCCGGGTCCTCGAAGGAGGTGGCGAGGTGACAGGTGTCGACGCAGACGCCGATGCGTGGGTGGCCGACGGCGGTGAGGGGGGCGATGGCGTCGGCGGTGGTCTCGACCGTGCATCCGGGTTCGGGTTCGAGACCGATCCGGATGGACTTGCCCGTGAGTTCGGCGAGCGCGTCGAGGCGTTCGCCGAGGGTGGTGAGCGCGGCGAGGGCGGTGCGGGCCGCTTCGGGGTCGCCCGTGTACGGGGTGCGCCAGGCGAGCGGCAGGGTGGAGATGGTGCCCTCGGTGACGTCGTCGGGCAGGAGCGCGGCGAGGAGCCGGGCGAGGTCGGTGGTGTGGGCCAGGCGCTCGGGGTCGGTCCAGTCGGGCTTGTAGACCCGGTACTTGACCTCCTCGGCGCCGAATCCTTCGTACGGGAAGCCGTTGAGGGTGACGACTTCGAGGCCGCGGCGGTCGAGTTCGGCGCGCAGGGACCGTAGCTGGGAGGGGTCGTTGATCAGGGTGCGGGCGGCGTCCCGGGCGAGCCAGAGACCGATGCCGAGACGGTCGCGGCCGAGCCGTTTGCGTACGGGTTCGCAGTGGTCTCGCAGTTGGGTGCGGACGCCGTCGAGGGTCTCGGCGGGGTGCACGTTGGTGCAGTACGCGAGGTGGGCGACGGAGCCGTCGGGGTGGCGGAAGCGCATGGCCTCACTCCCCGCCGCGGAGAATGGAGTTGCCCTCGTGGAGGGGTTCCGGGGCCGCGGTGTCGAGGTGGAGGCGGCCGCTCTGCCCGTAGAAGGCGACGGGGTTGCGCCACAGGACCTGGTCGACGTCGTCCTCGGTGAAGCCGGCGGCGAGCATCGCGTCACCGACCCGGCGGGTCTTCAGCGGATCACTTCTGCCCCAGTCGGCGGCGGAGTTGACGAGGACCTTCTCGGTGCCGTGGAGCTGGAGGACGGCGACCATGCGGTCCTCGTCCATCTTGGTGTCGGGGTAGATGGAGAACCCGGCCCAGCAGCCGCTGTCGCGGGCGTCCTTCACGGTCGTCTCGTTGAGGTGGTCGAGCAGCACCCGTTCGGGGTCCAGGCCGGATTCGCGTACGACGTCGATGGTGCGGCGCAGGCCTGCGAGCTTGTCGCGGTGCGGGGTGTGGACGAGCGCGGGCAGCCCGTGCTCGGCTGCGAGCTGGAGCTGGGCGGCCAGTGCGTGGTCCTCGGCCGGGGTCATCGAGTCGTAGCCGATCTCGCCGACGGCGACGACGGAGTCCTTGACGAGGTAGCGGGGCAGCGCGTCGAGTACGGGGGTGCAGCGGGGGTCGTTCGCCTCTTTGGGGTTGAGGGCGAGCGTGCAGTGGTGGGCGATGCCGTACTGGGCGGCGCGGAAGGGCTCCCAGCCGAGCAGGGCGTCGAAGTAGTCGAAGAAGCTGGCCGGTGAGGTGCGGGGCTGGCCGAGCCAGAAGGAGGGTTCGACGAGCGCGCGGACCCCGGCGTCGTACATCGCCTGATAGTCGTCCGTGGTGCGGGAGGTCATGTGGATGTGGGGGTCGAAGATGCGCATCAGGACTCCTCCGTGGGGGCGGCGGGTGCGGCGGGGCCGGGGGCCGTGAGGGCGAGTACGTGGTGCAGACCGGCGGGGACGGGGCGGCCGGCCGCGATGCGTTCGGACGCGAAGTCGCCCAGCATCCGGGCGAGTTCGGCGTCGCCTCGTGATCTTCGGGCCAGCTCGGCGACGGCCTCGACGGGGACGCCGGTGAACAGGCACTTGAGGACGGCGTGGCGCCAGTTGTGCGGGTCGAGGTGGGCGGCGGCGAAGGGGCCGACGGCCGCGGCGACCAGGGTGGTGTCGTTGGTGCGCAGGGCGTCCTCGACGAGCGGCAGGGCGGTGGCGCCGAGGTCCAGTGCGGGCAGGGTGAGCAGGACGGCGCGGCGTTCGGCGGCGGTGCCCTGTTCGTAGAGGCGGGTCAGGGCGGGCAGCCCGGCCTGGGCCTCCGTGAGCAGCAGGGCGCGTACGGAGTCGGCGTGTTCGAGTCCGCAGTGCCGGCCGGCGGCGGCGTACCGCAGCTCCCACGGGGGTACGGCGTAGCGCTCTGCGGGCGCGGTGTCTCCGTGGGCTGCCGCGTGGGCGGCCTCGGCGAGGGCCTCGTCGAGCCAGGCGCGTGCGGCTCCGCCGAGCAAGGTGTCGAGTTCCTTGCGGGACAGGAGCGGGGAGGGCGGGGTCATGTCGTGCTCCCAGGGCCCGGGTGGTTCGACGGGCGGTGCTTGTTCAGGAAGTCGAGTGAGGTGCGGGCGAGTTCGGGACCCGCGTGGGAGTGGCGGGGCAGTTCGACGACGGTGAGACCGGTGTATCCGGTGTCGCCGAGGGCGTCGAGTGCGGCGAGCACGGGTGGGAAGTCGATCTCGCCGTCGCCGAAGGGGAGGTGCTCGTGGACTCCGCGGCGCATGTCCTCGATCTGGACGTGGCGCAGCCAGGGGGCGGCGTCGCGTACGCAGTCGACGGGCAGGGCGGGCTCCAGGCACTGGCAGTGGCCGATGTCGAGGGTGAGCCCGAGCGGTTCGGGGTCGCCGCTCAGTACCCGCAGGTGGTGGAAGTCGGCGAGGTTCGCGAGGAGGTGTCCGGGTTCCGGCTCGATCGCGAGGGGCACCCCGGCTCGCTCCGCCGCGTCGAGGACGGGGGCGAGTGCGCCGGTCAGCCGTTGCCACGCGTTGTCGGGTGCGGTGTCCGGCGGCATGACCCCGCTGAAGCAGTGCACGGCGTGCGCGCCCAGGCCGGCGGCCACGTCGACGGCCCGGACGAGCAGCGCGGTCCTCGCCGCGCGGGCGTCGGGGTCCGGGTCCAGGAGCGAGGGGCCGTGCTTGCGGCGCGGGTCGAGGACGTAGCGGGCCCCGGTCTCCACCGTGACGCCGAGCCCCAGCTCCTGGAGCCGGGAGGCGGTCCGGCGGGTGCGGGCGGCGAGGTCCGGGGCCATCGGGTCGAGGTGCATGTGGTCGAGGGTCAGGCCGACGCCGTCGTAGCCGAGGTCGGCGAGGAGTCCGAGGGCGTCGTCCAGGCGGAGGTCGGTGAGCCCGTTGGTTCCGTAGCCGAGGCGGAGGGTCATGTGGGGCTCACCTTCCGGGAGAGAGCGCGGGCGAGCGGGACGAGGCCCATGACTGCGAGCGCGGAACCGGCCGCTCCGGCGCGGGCGGCGAGCGCGGCCTGGAGCGGGATCATCGCCCGGATGCCGCTGCCGACGGCGCCCTGGGTGAGGGGCGGCGACGGGTTGAGCGCGGCGTGCGCGAGGGGGCGTGCGGCGGTGCGGAGGTAGGCGCCGGTGAGCGCGGTGAGGAGGAGCCGGGCGGGAGCGTTCCGGGGAGCCTGCCTCTCCTGCACCACAGCGCCGCCGATTCCGGCCACGGCCGCGAGTGCGGCGAGCGGCGCGGTGGTGGAGCCACCCTGCGTCTCGTGGCGCGAGACGGCGGTGACCGCGTAGGTGTGGGTGCTCAGCAGGGCGGCGGCGGTCAGTGCGGCGCGGGCCGCTCGGGGCGACGGGGCCGCCCCCGTGGCCGTCGCGCCCATCAGCAGGTCCAGGCCCCGCGCCGCCGCCATCGCCGCCGGGCCCGCCGGAGTGTGCTTCAGGCGCACGTCGTATGCCCAGACCGTGGCCGCGAGTCCGGTGGCCACGGCGAGGGCCGGGCGGCCCGCGCGGGCGGCGAGCACCAGACCGGCTGCGGTCAGGGCGCCGGCCGCCGTGAGGGCGGCGCGGGGTGAGATCCGGCCCGAGGGAATCGGCCGGTGCGGGCGGTCGACGGCGTCCTCGTCGCGGTCGGCCCAGTCGTTGAGCGCCATGCCCGCCTCGTACAGGCAGAGCGAGGCACCGACGGCCAGGGCGGTGGAGCGATTGGGCCGCAGACCGGCGGCGGCCGCGCCCGCGAGGGCGTCGCCCGGGACGGTGAACAGGGCGGATATCCTGAGCAGTTCGGCCCAGGCGCGGACGGTCACCGCTCGCCTCGCAGCTGTTCGGCGAAGGCGAGCAGCGCCAGGTACTGCTCGGACAGCGCGGCGGGTCCGCCGTCCGGGTCCTTGAAGTAGAAGCCGAGTTCGGGCCGCGGGCCGGTCAGGCCCACCTCGTGGGCCCTGGCCAGCAGCCGGGCCAGGTCGAGCACCAGGGGCGCGGCGAGGGCGGAGTCGCAGCCCTGCCAGGTGGTCTGGAGCACCATGCGGGCTCCGAGGAACCCGTCGAACGCGATGTGGTCCCAGGCGGTCTTCCAGTCGCCGAGCGCCGGGACGTCGTCGATGTGGACCTCGCCCTCGGGGGCGGCGCCGAGGGTGTCGGCGAGGACGCGTTCCTTGCCGGCGTTCTTCGCTGCGGCGGCGGCCGGGTCGGCGAGCGCCGCCCCGTCCCCTCCGCCCAGCAGATTGGTGCCGGACCAGGCGCGTACGGGCAGGGCGCGCTGGACGAACATCGGGGCGAGCACGGAGCGCAGCAGTGTCTGGCCCGTCTTGCCGTCGCGGCCCGCGTGAGGAAGTCCCGAGGCCGTGACGGCGTCCTGGAGGGCGGGCGCGCGCAGCCCCGTGGAGGGGGTGAAGTTCACGTACGGACAGCCGGCCCGGAGCGCGGCGGCTGCGTAGAGCGAGCTGGCGGGCAGCCGCGTGGCGTCGGGGGCGGGTGCCGGTTCGGTGGAGGAGACGTTGACGACGACGGTCCTGGCCAGGCCGCCCCTGCGGCCGAAGTCCGTGAGGTCGGCGGCGAACGCGGCGATGAGCTCCTCGTCCGTGCGGGTGTCGCCGGGAAGGGGTCCGCCCAGGCGGATCTCCGCGTCGGCTGCGGCGAGTTCGGACCGTACGGCCGACGGGAGTCCGTGCGGCAGCACTCCCCCGGCGGCCAGCGCCTCGGCCCGTTTGGGGAGGGGGCAGTCCAGGGTGTCGTGGCCGCCGAAGACGAGGGAGGCCACGGGTGGCAGGCCGCTGTCGGCGAACGGGGCGGTCTCGGTGACCATGCCGGCGGCCGGGTGGAGTCCCGCCGCGACCGCTGCGCATCCCGCCGTGGCGGTGGTGGCGACGGAGCCGCGTGCTCCGATGAACCAGACTCCGGTACGAACGGCGATTGCTGACACGGGCTGCCTCCCTGGCTGGGGGTCCTGGCTGGGCAGAGCTGGTGGCGCTGTACGTGAGGGGCCGCGGGCGGCGGACGGGGCGTGCTCGCCCCGTCCGCCGCCGGCCGGGTGAGTGCCCTACGCCGAGGGCAGTTCCCTCAGCTGGATGTCGCGGAAGGACACCTGGTCGTCCGCCCCGTGGTTCTGGAGGCCGATGTAGCCGTCCTTGAGGCTGCGGACCGGGTCGGTGTTGGTGAAGTCGTTGATCTTCACTCCGTTGAGGAAGATCTGGAGCCGTTCACCCTGCACCTTGATCTCGTAGCTGTTCCACTGGCCCGGCGGCCTCAGCACCTGGTCGCGTGCCTTGGTGTTGGCCGCTTTGAAGGTGTAGACGGAACCGGTGGTGCGGTCGACGGCGTCGGAGGCGTCGATCTGGACCTCGTAGCCGTTGTTCACCGCGGACCAGGGGTCGTCGGACTCCGGGAAGCCGACGAAGACGCCGGAGTTGTCGTCGCCCGCCATCTTCCAGTCGAGCTTCAGGGAGTACGACTTCAACTCCTTGGCCTGGTAGGTCAGCAGGCCCATGCCGCCCTGGGAGCGGAGTTCGCCGTCGACGACGTCGAACGTGCCGGGTCCTGCCTGCTTCCAGCCTTCGAGCGTCTTGCCGTTGAAGATCGACCGGTAGCCGGTGTCGGGCTTGCAGTCGCCCTTGACCTGGCCGGCCACGTACCGCACCCCGCCGAGCAGGAGCCCCCGGAAGTCCGCGTCGGCGTACGACTCCTTGGTGTGGCCGAGTCCGGTGTAGAACGAACGGCCGCCCTCGTAGGACTGGCACCAGGTGATCGGGTGGTCGCCCTTCATGGTGCCGCCGGTGTAGGTGGTCTCGTCGAGTGTGGCGAGTACCTTCACCTTGTCGCGGGGGTTGGTGCGGTAGTTGTACAGCTCGTCGGTCCGCTCCCAGGCGTCGCCCAGGTGGGTGGTGGCCGGGTGGGCGTGGTCCTCGACGCGGACCGTGACGGGCTGGATGGCGGGGTGGCCGGAGAAGTACGCGCCGACGAGTCCGCCGTAGAAGGACCAGTCGTACTCGGTGTCGGCGGCGGCGTGGACACCCATGAAGCCGCCCCCGGTGGCGATGTAGTTCTCGAAGGCCTTCTGCTGGTCGGCATTGAGAACGTCACCGGTCGTCGACATGAAGACGACGGCGTCGTAGCGGGCGAGGTTGGCGGTGGTGAACTGGCCCGCCTCCTCGGTGGCGTCGACCGTGATGTTGCTGTCCTTGCCGAGTTCCTTCAGTGCGGCGATGCCCTCGGGGATCGCGTCGTGGCGGAAGCCGGCGGTCTTGGAGAAGACCAGGACGCGCTTGGCGGTCTTGTCGGGCGGGGTGTTGGAGAGCTCGAAGTCGTCGATGTCGTACAGCGCTCCTTCACCTCCCTTGAAGACGAGGAACAGCTCGGTGGCCTTCTTCGGGGCGCCGCGCAGGGGGACGTCGATGTCCTGGAAGGTCTCCCAGCCGCCGGTCACCGGCACCGGTGCGGAGCCGAGGATCTTCCCGGTCGCCGAGCCGGCGCGTACCTCGAGGAAGCCCCCCACGCCGCCGGAGGAGATCCGGGCGGTGAGCTTGGTGGAGTCACCGAGGATGTACGGCTTGAAGGAGATCCAGTCGTCGTTGTTGATGTCGCCGACGGTCTTGCCGCCTTCGGCGTTCGCCTTGTCGAAGGTGTTGATGCCCGACGAGTCGTTGAAGTGCTCGGCCTGGCGGTGGCGCGGCTGGAGCTGCGCCTGGTCGTGGCCGGTCAGTGCGGCCTGGCCGCCGCCACCGCCGTCGGTGTACGAGGCGTCGATGACGCCGAAGATGTTGGCGTTGGGGTCGTGCCCGCCGTCCATCTCGGTCTTGATGGTGCCGGTGCAGCCGTGCTCCGAGGTGATGGGGTGGCCGTGGCTGTCGTGGCCGAGGACGAAGCGGACCTCGATCTTGGAGCAGTCGATCGTGCCGTCCTCCGGGTCGGTGACGGTCACCTTGAACGGAATGTCGTCACCGAAGGTGAACAGCTGCCCGTCGCCCGGGAGTTCCAGATTCACCGTGGGTGCCGTGTTGCCGACGGTCACATGCACGCTGGCCGATCCGGTGCGGCCCGTGGGGTCCTTCGCGGTGACGGTGGCGGTGTAGGTGCCGTTCTTCTTGTACGTGTACGCGGGGTTGGCGGCCGTCGAGGTGCCTCCGTCACCGAAGTCCCACGCGTAGGTGAGGGCGTCGCCGTCACCGTCGGTGGTGCCGGCGGAGGAGAACTGCACCTTGAGGGGTGCGATGCCCGACGTCCTGCTGGCCGCGGCCTCGGCGATCGGGGAGCGTCCCCCGGTGGCGTTCTCGATGCGGTAGAGGGCGGAGTTCTCGTCGCCGCCGAACCAGGAGAGGCCGTAGTCCAGGACGTACAGCGCCCCGTCGGGCCCGAAGGCCATGTCCATGATCTGGGTGCCGGACCACGGGATGTCGTTGATGGACTGGACCTTGCCGTCGGCGTCCTGCTCGATCCGCTTGATCCACTGGCGGCCGAACTCGCCGGCGAAGAAGTCTCCGTCGTACGCCTCGGGGAACTTGACGGGCGAGTCGAGGTCGGCGTCGTAGTGGTAGACGGGTCCGCCCATCGGGGACTCCGAGCCGGTGCCGAACTCCGGGACGGACGCTCCGTCGTACGGGATCCAGGCGGCCTGGGCCGGGGGCAGGTCGACGAGGCCGGTGTTGTGCGGCGAGGTGTTCTTCGGTGCGGCGCAGTCGAAGGCCGCGCCCGAGGTCTTGGTGGCGAAGTCGTAGTCGATGAAGGGGTCGTTGTTCCCCGTGCAGTACGGCCAGCCGAAGTTGCCGGCCTTGGTCACCCGGGCGAACTCGACCTGCCCGGCCGGTCCGCGCTTGGGATCGGCCGCGCCGGCGTCCGGCCCGTAGTCACCGACGTAGACGATGCCGGTCGCCTTGTCGACGGAGAAGCGGAACGGGTTGCGGAAGCCCATCGCGTAGATCTCGGGGCGGGTCTTGTCCGTCCCCGGCGCGAAGAGGTTGCCGTCCGGGACGGTGTACGAGCCGTCGTCGGCGACCTTGACGCGGAGGATCTTGCCGCGCAGATCGTTGGTGCTGCCCGCGGAGCGGCGGGCGTCGAAGGCCGGGTTGCGGTCCGGGCGCTCGTCGATGGGGCTGAAGCCGTCGGAGGCGAAGGGGTTGGAGTCGTCGCCGGTCGACAGGTACAGGTTGCCGTCCGCGTCGAAGTCGATGTCGCCGCCGACGTGGCAGCACATGCCGCGGGACGTCTGGACGTCGAGGACCTTCTTCTCGCTGCCGAGGTCGAGCGTGCCGTCCTCGTTGAGGACGAAGCGGGAGAGCCGGTTGACTCCGTCGAACGGGGCGAAGTCGGCGGCGGTCCCGGTCTCGGGGGCGTCCCCGGCGGGAGTGTCCAGCGGGGGCGCGTAGTAGAGGTAGATCGCCCGGTTCTCGCTGAAGTCCGGGTCGACGCCGATGCCCTGGAGGCCTTCCTCGTCGTGCGAGTAGACGGGGATGACGCCGGAGATCCGGGTGTTGCCGGCGCTGTCGGTGATGCGCAGCTCGCCGCTGCGCGAGGTGTGGAGCACGCTGCGGTCGGGGAGCACGGCCAGCGACATGGGCTCGCCGGTCTCGGCGGCGCCCTTGGCGAGAGTGACCTGCTGGAAGTCCTCGGCGGCCGGGGCGGGGGCGGGATGGTCGTCGTGGGCGGCGGCCGTGCCCGCTGTGGCGCTCAGGCTGAGAGTGGCGGCGGCGAGAAGGCCACCGGTGAACAGAGCGAGGGACTTACGGAGGCGGAGCCTTGTTCTGGTCCTGCTGCGGGTTCTGTGCACGAGTGTCCTCCGGGGAGTGCCGGTGGGTACGGGCGGGTGCTGCCGTGCCGTGAGCGCGGGGACTGCCGCGCAGGTCAGCCGGTCAATGTCATGTACACGTCTTGGACGGTAGACCTGTTCGTCCTGGACGGAAAGCCCTTGTGCAGCGGTGTTGTCGAACTTTTTCCTTGCCCAGGACAAAGAGAGATATGGGCAGGGGGGAGCGGCCCGGCGGCGTGTGCGGGTGCCGCTGGGCTGGAGGCGGGGGCCTTTCGCCCACCCGCCCCCTCCCGTAACCGGGGCTCCGCCCCGGACCCCGCGCCTCAGACGCCGGCGAGGCCGCGTACTGAGCCGCTCCGGCGATTGAGGAGCGGGGGTTCGGGGGCAGCGCCCCCGAGAAGGCTCAGTCCTTGCCGCCGAACGCCGCGTCGAACGACGCGCTCGGCGGGTCGAAGTCGAACCTCTTCAGCGACGTCAGCGCCTCCGGAGCGCCCGCGAGGCGGTCCATGCCGGCGTCCTCCCACTCCACCGAGACCGGGCCCTCGTAGCCGATGGACCGCAGCATCCGGAACACGTCCTCCCACGGCACGTCCCCGTGCCCCGCCGAGACGAAGTCCCAGCCGCGGCGCGGATCGCCCCACGGGAGGTGGGAGCCGAGCCGGCCGTTGCGGCCGTCCAAGCGCTTGCGCGCCTCCTTGCAGTCCACGTGGTAGATCCGGTCCCGGAAGTCGTACAGGAAGCCCACCGGGTCCAGGTCCTGCCAGACGAAGTGGCTCGGGTCGAAGTTCAGCCCGAACGCCGGCCGGTGGTCCACCGCCTCCAGAGCGCGGTGCGTCGTCCAGTAGTCGTACGCGATCTCGCTCGGGTGCACCTCATGGGCGAACCGCACACCCTCCGCGTCGAAGACGTCGAGGATCGGGTTCCATCGCTCCGCGAAGTCCTCGTACCCCCGCTCGATCATGTGCGGCGGGACCGGCGGGAACATCGCCACCAGGTGCCAGATCGACGAACCGGTGAAGCCGATAACCGTGTCGACGCCGAAGGCGGCCGCCGCCCGTGCGGTGTTCTTGATCTCCTCGGCGGCCCGCCGGCGCACTCCCTCGGGCTCCCCGTCCCCCCAGATCCTGGCGGGCAGGATGCCCTGGTGACGCTCGTCGATCGGGCTGTCGCAGACGGCCTGGCCGACCAGATGGTTGGAGACCGCCCAGCACTTCAGCCCGTACTTGTCGAGCAGTTGGTGCCGGCTCTCCAGATAGCCGGGGTCGGCCAGGGCCTTGTCCACCTCGAAGTGGTCTCCCCAGCAGGCCAGTTCGAGGCCGTCGTAGCCGAAGTCACGCGCGTGCCGGCAGACCTCCTCCAGGGGAAGATCGGCCCACTGACCGGTGAACAGGGTGAAGGGACGGGGCATGCGCAGGACCTCCTAGAGCTGTACGGGGGTGAGTACGGAGTTCTTCGCGGCGCTCTCCTCCACCGCCGCCAGCACCCGCTGCACCTGGAGTCCGTCGGCGAACGACGGCACGGGGGCGGCGCCTTCGGCGATCGTCCGCACCGCGTCACGGGCCTGGTGGATGAAGGTGTGCTCGTAGCCGAGCGCGTGCCCCGGCGGCCACCAGGCCTCCAGGTACGGATGCTCGGGCTCGGTGACCAGGATGCGCCGGAAGCCTGCCGTGGTGGCGGGCTCGGTGTGGTCGTGGAAGGACAGTTCGTTGAGGCGTTCCAGGTCGAAGGCGAGCGAACCGAGCTCGCCGTTGATCTCCAGGCGCAGCGCGTTCTTGCGCCCCGCCGCCATCCGGGTCGCCTCGAAGGAGGCCAGCGCGCCCGAGGCGAGCCGGCCGGTGAACAGCGCCGCGTCGTCCACCGTCACCGTGCCGTACTCCTCCGCGGCCGCGACGCCGCCCAGGCCCCCCGCGGGGCCGGCGAGCAGCGGGCGTTCGCGGACGAAGGTCTCGCTCACCGCGGAGACACCGACCAGCAGTTCCCCCGCCAGGTACTGGGCGAGGTCCACGATGTGCGCGCCGAGGTCGCCGAGCGCGCCGGAGCCCGCGTGCTCCTTCTTCAGCCGCCAGGTGAGCGGGGAGGCGGGGTCGACGAGCCAGTCCTGGAGGTAGGTGGCCCGGACGTGCCGCAGGGTGCCGAGCCGGCCCTCCCCGATGAGCTTGCGGGCGTAGGTGAGGGCGGGCACCTTGCGGTAGTTGAAGCCGACCATCGCGACCTGGCCGCGGGCGGCGGCGCGCGCCGCCGCCTCGGTCATGGCCTCCGCCTCCGCGACCGTGTTGGCGAGGGGTTTCTCGCACAGCACGTGCTTGCCCGCCTCCAGGGCCGCGATGGCGATCTCCGCATGGCTGTCGCCGGGGGTGCAGATGTCGACGAGCTGGACGTCGTCCCGGGCGATCAACGCCCGCCAGTCGGTCTCCGCCGCCGCCCAGCCGTGCCGGTCGGCGGCCGCCTCGACCGCCGTCCGGTCGCGTCCGCAGATCGCGGCGAGCACCGGCCTCATCGGCAGCTCGAAGACATGGCCCGCGGTGCGCCATCCCTGCGAGTGGGCGGCGCCCATGAACGCGTATCCGACCATGCCGACCCCGAGCGTCGGTGCGCTCGCCATCGGCCGGTACGTCGGCGGCGCGGCCGCCTCCTGCTCCGTCTCTTCCCTACGGGCCATCCGGGCTTCCTCCTCGTCGGTGGTTCGGTGGGTGCGGCGGGAGGGTCAGAACCCTCCCGCGAGACGGCTCAGCTGAAGCCCGTCGGAAGGTACTGGTCGATGTTCTCCTTGGTGACCACGGCCGAGTACAGGGTGAGGTTGGTCGGGATCTCCAGCTCGGCGAGCCCCGCCACCCCCTTGGCCTGGCCGAGCGCCCGGGCGAGGTCGATGGCGGACGCCGCCATGGTCGGCGGGTAGAGAACGGTGGCCTTCAGCACGCTGTTGTCCGCCTTGATGGCGTCCATCGCGGACTTGGCCCCGGCGCCGCCGACCATCAGGAACTCGTCGCGGCCGGCCTGCTGGATGGCGCGGAGCGCACCGACGCCCTGGTCGTCGTCGTGGTTCCACAGGGCGTCGAACTGCTTCTGGGCCTGGAGGAGCTGGGACATCTTCGCCTGACCGGACTCGACGGTGAAGTCGGCCGCCTGACGTGCCACCAGCTCGATGTTGGAGTAGTTCTTCAGCGCGTCGGCGAAGCCCTTGCTGCGCTGCTTGGTCAGCTCCAGGTTGTCGATGCCGGCGAGCTCGACGACCTTGGCGTTCGACTTGTCCTTGAGCTGTTCGCCGATGTACGTACCGGCGTTGAGCCCCATGCCGTAGTTGTCCCCGCCGACCCAGCAGCGGTAGGCCTGGGGCGAGGCGAAGATGCGGTCCAGGTTGATGACGGGGATGCCTGCCCGCATGGCTTCCAGGCCGACCTGGGTGAGCGCCTTGCCGTCGGCCGGGAGGATGACGAGGACGTCGACCTTCTTGTTGATGAGGGTCTTGACCTGGCCGATCTGGGCGGCGGTGTCGTTGGATCCCTCGGTGGTCTCCAGGGTCACCTCGGAGTACTTCTTCGCCCGCGACCTGGCGTTCTCGTTGATGGCGTTGAGCCAGCCGTGGTCGGCCTGCGGTCCCGCGAAGCCGATGGTGACGGGCTTGCCCGGCTTGTCGTCCGCGGCGGGCGCGTTGCTCTGCGCGGCGGTGTCCTTCTCCTTCGGATCGTTGCTGGTGCAGGCGCTCAGCAGGGCGCCGGCGGAGACTGCGGCGGTACCGAAGAGCAGTCCTCTGCGGCTGGTTTCTGGCATGGCTGTCAAACCCTTCATCCGATGCGGCACGGGATGCGGAACAGGTGGGGTCGAACGGGAGGGGACGGGGGATGACGAGGGGTCAGGTCTCCCCGTGGGCCGACGTCCGGCGCTGGACGAGGACGGCGGCGACGATGATCGCGCCCTTGGCGATCTGCTGGACATCGCTCTGCAGGTTGTTGAGCGCGAAGATGTTGGTGATCGTGGTGAAGACGAGGACGCCCAGGACCGAGCCGACGATGGTGCCGCGGCCGCCGCTGAGCAGGGTGCCGCCGATGATCGCGGCGGCGATGGCGTCGAGCTCGTACAGGTTGCCGTTGGTGTTCTGGCCGGAGCCGGACAGGATGATCAGCATGAAGGCGGCGATGCCGCAGCAGAGCCCGGACAGCAGGTAGAGGTAGAGCCGCTGGCGGCGTACGTCGATCCCGGCCAGCCGGGCCGCTTCCGCGTTGCCGCCGACGGCGACCGTGCGCCGGCCGAAGGTCGTACGGTTCAGCACCAGCCAGCCGACGACGGTGACCACGGCGAACATCATGACCAGCGGCGGGATACCGAGGACGTACGCGTCCGGCAGTCCCAGGTCGAGGACCGACTTGACGGTGACGATCTGCGTCTTGCCGTCCGTGATGTTCAGGGCCAGTCCGCGGGCGGACGCGAGCATCGCCAGCGTCGCGATGAACGGCACCAGCCTGCCGTACGCGATCAGCACACCGTTGACGAGTCCGGCGCCGAGGCCGACCAGGACGGCGGTGAAGAGGATGCCCGCGAAGCCGAAGTCCTGGGTGGCGAGCGTCGTCGCCCAGACGGAGGCGAGGGCCACCATGGCGCCGACGGACAGATCGATGCCGCCGCCGATGATGACGAAGGTCATGCCTACGGTGACGACACCGATGACGGACGCCTGGGTCAGGATGAGCTGGAGGTTCCCGGTGTCCAGGAAGGCGTCGGGTTCGGTGATCCCGCCGACGACGACGAGCGCGGCGAGGACGCCGAGCAGGGAGAGGTTGCGGACGTCCGCGCGCAGCCCGAAGGCACGCGGGGGCCGGTCCTTCTTCGGGGACGCGGGGACGGACACGGGCACGGCGCCCTTGTCCGTCCCGCTCTGCTGCGCCGAGGAGACGGGCTGCGTCATGACGTCGGGCTCCCTTCCATCACGAGGTCGAGTACGCGGTGCTCGTCGAGTTCCCCGGCGTCCGCCGTATGGACGACCCGCCCTTCGCGGAGGACCAGCACCCGGTCGGCGAGGCCCAGGACTTCGGGCACTTCGCTGGAGACGAGCAGAACGGCGAGGCCTTCGTCGGCCAGCCGGCGGATCACGGCGTAGAGCTCGGCGCGGGCGCCGACGTCCACTCCGCGGGTCGGTTCGTCGAGCAGCAGCACCCGGCAGCCGCGCAGCAGCCAGCGGGCGAGGACCGCTTTCTGCTGGTTGCCGCCGGAGAGGGTGCGGACGGGGGTGTCCGGGTTGTCGGGGCGCAGGGAGAGTTCGCGGGTGGCGGCGCGGGCCGCCTTGCGTTCGGCTCCCCGGTCGACCCAGCCGGCCCTGGAGAAGCGGGACATGGAGGAGACGGAGACATTGCGGGTGACGGATTCGAGCATCAGCAGGGCCTGCGCCTTGCGTTCCTCGGGGGCGAGGCCGATACCGGCGGCGACGGCGGCGCGTACGCTGCCGGACCGCAGTGGCCTGCCCGCGACCGTGACCCGTCCTGCGGTGGCCTTGCGTGCGCCGTAGATGGTCTCCAGGATCTCGGAGCGCCCGGAGCCGACCAGTCCGGCGAGGCCCACGATCTCGCCGGGCCTCAGCTCCAGGTCGACGGGGGCGAACTCGCCCTTCCTGGTGAGGCCTTGGACCGTGAGGACCGGGGCGGGGGCGGGCCTGCCGTCCTCGGGGGCGGCTTCGGGCCGGGGCGGGAAGACGTACTCGACGTTGCGCCCGGTCATCATGGCAACGATGTCGCGCGTCGGCGTGGACTCGGCGGGGAGCCCGACCGCGACGGCCCGGCCGTCCTTGAGGACGGTCACCCGGTCACCGATCCGGCGGATCTCCTCCAGGCGGTGCGAGATGTAGACGACGGCGACGCCCTCCGCGGTCAGCGAGGCGACGATCCTGAAGAGGTTGTCGACCTCGTCGGGGTCGAGAGCGGCTGACGGCTCGTCCATCACGATGAGACGTACGTCGTGGGAGAGCGCCCGGGCCATGGACACGATCTGCTGCTGCGCCGCGGAGAGTTCACCGACCGCGCGGGCCGGGTCGATCTCCGGATGGCCGAGCCGTTTCAGCAGGGCGGCCGCCGACGCGCGGCCCTCGCGGGTGCGGACGACGAAGCCGGCGCTGGTGGGTTCATGGCCCAGGAAGACGTTCTCGGCGACCGACAGGCCCTCGACCAGGTCGAGTTCCTGGTAGATGGTGGCGATCCCGAGCCGCATCGCGGTGATGGGCGACTTGAGTACGGCCGGCGCACCGCACCAGGTGATCTCGCCGTCGTCGGGCTGGTGGGCCCCGGCGAGGACCTTGATGAGCGTGGACTTGCCGGCGCCGTTCTGGCCGAGGAGGCAGTGGACTTCGCCGGCCTGGACCTCCAGGTCCACGCCGTCGAGGGCGCGCACACCGGGGAAGGACTTGGTGATGCCGGACATGGTGAGCAGCGGTGGTTCTGGAGCCATGACGAATCCCCTCGGCGGATGGGGTGCCCCTGCGCGGGCGAGTCCGGAAGCAGGGGGAAGGGCCGGTGAGCGGGCAGGACGCAGTGCGGTCCCGGGGGTGTTCCCCGGACCCCGGCCTGGGCGCGGGGCGGTGCCTTTGGTGCCGTCGGGCCTCGATGCGGGCCGGTGGAGGGCAGGGCGGGTGCGGGATCGTGCGGGATCAGGCAGGTGAGGGAACAGGCGGTGAAGGATCAGGCGGGTGAGAAGAGGTGGTCGCTGATGAGCCTGGCCGCGCCGATGACTCCGGCGGCCGGTCCGAGCTCGCCCAGCACGATCGGGAGGTTTCCGGTGGCCAGCGGCAGGGACTGCCGGTAGACCTGGGTCCGGACGCTGGCCAGCAGCGTGTGGCCCAGTCCGGTCACCCCGCCGCCGATCACCACCAGACCGGGGTTGAAGAAGCTGACGAGTCCCGCGATGACCTGTCCGACCCGGTTGCCGCCTTCACGGATCAGGTCGAGCGAGGTGGGGTCGCCGGCGGCCGCGGCGGCGGCGACATCGGCGGCGGTGAGTTTCCCGGACGCCTCCAGCCGGGCCGCGAGCTCCAGGGACTGACCGGCGCGGGCCGCGTCCTCGGCGTCGCGGGCCAGTGCGGCGCCGCTGAAGTGTGCCTCCAGGCAGCCCCGGTTGCCGCAGGCACAGGGACGGCCGTCGGGTTCGACCTGGATGTGGCCGATGTCGCCGGCGCTGCCCGTCGTACCGCGGTGGACCTCTCCGCCGACGACGATGCCGCAGCCGATGCCGGTGCCGATCTTGACGCAGAGGAAGTCGCCCACGGAGCGGGCGACGCCCGCGTGCTGCTCCCCCATCGCCATCAGGTTCACGTCGTTGTCCACCATGACGGGGCAGCCCAGTTCCTGGCTGAGCGCCTCGCGGACCGGGAAGCCGTCCCAGCCGGGCATGATCGGCGGTGCGACCGGGATGCCTTCGGGGAAGCGGACCGGTCCCGGTACGCCGATGCCCGCGCCGTCGAACCCTTCGGCGAGCCCGGAGGCCCGGAGCTTGGCCGCCATGGACAGCACCTGCTCGAAGATGGCGACGGGGCCTTCGCGTACGTCCATGGGGTGGTTGAGGTGCCCCAGGACCTCCAGTTCCGCGTTGGTGACCGCCACGTCGACCGAGGTGGCGCCGATGTCGACGCCGAGGAAGCGCAGTGCCGGGGCGAGCCGGATGTTGTGCGAGCGACGCCCGCCGCGGGATGCGGCGAGTCCGTCGGCCACGACAAGGCCGGTCTCCAGCAGTCTGTCCACCTCGACGGCGAGCTTGGAGCGGGAGAGATCGACCTGATCCCCCAGCTGTGCCCGTGAGTTGGGCCCGCCGTCGCGCAACAGCCGGAGCAGTCGCGCCTGATGCGCATTCGCGGGTCGTGCCGTCATTCGTCTCACGCGCCCCTCCCCGCCACATCGGCCTGTCCGTCGGGCTTTGGAGGGGAACGTAGCAGCGGTTGCCGGGAGTGGGAAGAAGTTGCGCAGGAATCCGCTACAACTTTCTCCACCCTGAGGACAAAGGGGGGTGACGGGTCCGCCGCCGGGCCGGGACATGGAAACGTCCCCGACCGCGGCGGCGCCGGCGATCGAGGACGTGAGCGGCGAGGTTCTACGCCTCTTCGCGCTGGTGGTACGTCTGACGGGTGTGCTCGGTGTGGGTCCGCATGATCTCCGTCGCCCGTCGCTCGTCGTGCGAGGAGATCGCGGCGATCAGGGAACGGTGCTCGATCCAGGACTGCGTACCGCGCTGCCGGGCGACGGGGGTGTAGTACCAGCGGACCCGCCGGTCCACCTGCCCGGCCAGTTCGGCGAGGACGACATTGCCCGCCAGTTCCATGACCTTGGCGTGGAAGGCGGCGTTGGTCGCCACCGCCAGGTCCACGTCGTCGTCGGCGACGGCCCGTTCACCCTTGGTGCAGAGATCCTCCAGCGCGGCGATGCCCGCCGGGGTGGAGTGGGCGGCTGCGAGGCGGGCGGCCTCGGCCTCCAGGAGCATGCGGACCGAGAGCAGCTGGTCCGCCTCCTGCTCCGTGGGTTCATGGACGAACGCGCCCTGGGCGGGCCGCAGATCGACCCAGCCCTCGGTGTTGAGCCGCTGCAACGCCTCACGCACCGGCTGCCGGGACACACCCAGGAGCCCGGCCAGCTCGCTCTCGACCAGGTGCTGGCCGGGACGGAGTGCCCGGGTGGTGATGAGTTCGAGCAGCGCCTCGTAGACGCGCTCGCGCAGCGGACCGGGCCGTTCCAGCTTCGGCACAGCCCCCTGCGGCAGTCCTGTGGACAACATCGCGGTCCCCCTCCGGGCGACGAGCAATTGCTTATCGTCTACAGTCTACTGATCTCACTCCCCCTCAGGGACAGCGGATCACCTGTCCCGCGTAGCTCAGGTTCCCGCCGAAGCCGAAAAGCAGCGCCGGAGCGCCGGTGGCGACCTCGCCCCGCTCCACCAGCTTGGACAGGGCCATCGGGATCGAGGCCGCGGACGTATTACCGGAATCCACCACATCCCGGGCGATGACCGCGTTGACGGCACCGATCTTCCGGGCAACGGGTTCGATGATCCTCAGATTGGCCTGATGCAGCACCACCGCGGCGAGATCCTCGGGGGTGACCCCCGCCTTCTCGCACACCTTGCGCGCGATGGGCGGCAGCTGGGTGGTGGCCCAGCGGTAGACGGACTGCCCCTCCTGGGCGAAACGCGGCGGCGTGCCCTCGATCCGTACCGCGTCCCCCATTCCCGGCACGGAACCCCACAGCACCGGCCCGATCCCGGGCCGGCCGGCCGCACCGGAGTCGGCGACCACGACCGCGGCACCGGCACCGTCGCCCATCAGCACACAGCTGGAGCGGTCGGTCCAGTCGACGATGTCGCCCATCTTGTCGGCGCCGATCACGAGCGCACGCGTGGCGGCGCCCGCCCGGACGGCGTGGTCCGCGGTGGCGAGGGCGTGGGTGAAACCTGAACAGACCACGTTGATGTCCATCACCGCGGGCGAGGACATGCCGAGGCGAGCGGCGACCCGGGCCGACATGCTGGGCGAGCGGTCGATCGCGGTGGAGGTGGCGACCAGGACCAGATCGATGTCGGCCGGCTGGAGCCCTGCGGCGGCGAGCGCCTTGGCCGCCGCGTGCGCGGCGAGCTCGTCCACCGGCTCGTCGGGGCCGCCGAGGTGCCGGGTCTTGATGCCGACGCGGCTGGTGATCCACTCGTCACTGGTGTCGACCATGGCCGCCAGATCATCGTTGGTGAGCACCTTGGCGGGCTGATAGTGGCCGAGCGCCACGACACGTGAGCCGGTCATATTCAGGTTCCCCTCGCTACATATGGCAGGAACCATCCAGTCTTGGTCGCTACCGCCCGGTACAAGGGCACGTGATCCCACAGGAATACCGCCCGGAGGTTGGAGGCTTGACAACAGCCCCGAGCCTCCTCACCGCATACCGTAGGCAAAATTCTGTCGATTTCACGGTGCCTCCGGCTCCCCGCTCCCCGTGCGGGACAATGACATCGTCGGGGTCACCTCGCCGCACGGGACCCGGTGATCCACGGCATCCTCTGCACCAAGAGCCGTTTCGGCTTTCCCTCACGCACAGAATCGGGGCTGACTGTCATGGGACGGGTCACCGAGCGCCGCCGCACCCTCCGCATCCGGGACGGAGCCGTCTCCACCCGCCCGGACACCCTCGTCGCCGAGGAGCCCCTGGAGATCCGGCTGAACGGCAAGCCGCTCGCCATCACCATGCGCACCCCGGGCGACGACTTCGCGCTCGCGGCCGGCTTCCTGGTGAGCGAGGGCGTGATCGGTGAGGGCTCCGAGGTGCAGTCGATCGTGTACTGCGCCGGAGCGACGGCCGACGGGGTGAACACCTACAACGTGGTGGACGTGAAGCTCGCGCCCGGCGTCGTGGTCCCCGACATCACGCTGGAGCGCAACGTCTACACGACGTCGTCCTGCGGTCTGTGCGGCAAGGCCAGCCTGGACGCGGTCCGCACCACGACCCGGCACCCGGTCGCCGACACTCCGCCGGTCCGGGTCGCACCCGAGCTGCTGGCCGCCCTCCCCGACCGGTTGCGCGCCTCGCAGCGGGTCTTCGACCGGACGGGGGGCCTGCACGCGGCGGCACTGTTCTCGGAGACGGGCGAGCTCATCGACGTACGGGAGGACGTCGGCCGGCACAACGCGGTCGACAAGCTGGTCGGGCGGGCCCTGACCGACGGCCGGCTGCCGTTGTCCCGGGCGATCCTGCTGGTCTCGGGCCGGGCCTCGTTCGAGCTCGCCCAGAAGGCGGTGATGGCCGGTATCCCGATGCTGGCGGCCGTCTCGGCGCCGTCGTCCCTCGCGGTCGACCTGGCGGCCGAGACCGGACTGACCCTGGTCGGGTTCCTGCGGGGGCCCTCCATGAACGTGTACGCGGGAGAGCACCGCATCGCCCTGGAGGCGCCGGCCGTGCGGGGCTGAGGTGCCCGTGACCGTTCCCGGCCCCTCAGCCCACCGGGGCGGCCTCCCGCGACGCCGCGCTGCCGGAGGTGTCCTCCAGGGGATCCCGGGCCCGGCGCTTCGCGATCACGGCGCACACCATGAGCTGCATCTGGTGGAAGAGCATCAACGGCAGCACGGCGAGACTCGCCTGCGCGCCGAACAGGACGCTGGCCATCGGCAGCCCCGAGGCGAGGCTCTTCTTCGATCCGGCGAACTGGATCGCGATGCGGTCCTCGCGGCCGAAGCCGAGCCGCTTCGCCCCGTACCAGCTCACCGCCAGCATGATGGCCAGCAGCACCGCTTCGACGGCGAGCAGCGCGCCGAGCCGGGCCGGAGTGACCTGGTGCCAGATGCCCGCGACCATGCCCTCGCTGAACGCGGTGTAGACGACCAGCAGGATCGAGCCCCGGTCGACGAGGCCGAGGACCTTCTTGTGGCGGGTCAGGAAGCCGCCGATCCAGCGGCGCAGCAGCTGTCCCGCGACGAACGGCAGCAGCAGCTGGACGCCGATCTTCAGCAGGGCGTCCGCGGAGAAGCCGCCACCGTCGTTGCCGAGGAGCGCCGCCGCGAGCAGCGGGGTGACGAAGATGCCGGCGATCGAGGAGAAGGAGCCCGCGCAGATGGCGGCGGGCACGTTGCCTCGGGCGATCGAGGTGAAGGCGATCGACGACTGGATGGTCGAGGGGACGAGACAGAGGAAGAGGAGGCCGCTCTGCAGCTGGGGCGTCAGGACGTACGGCACGAGCCCCCGGCTCGCCAGGCCCAGCAGCGGGAAGGCGACGAACGTGCAGGCCAGGACGGTGAGGTGGAGCCGCCAGTGCTTGAGTCCTTCGACGGCTTCGGCGGTGGAGAGCCGGGCGCCGTAGAGGAAGAACAGGAACGCGACCGCCCCGGTGGAGGCCCCGCCCGCCACATCGGCCGCGGCGCCCGAGGCCGGCAGCAGAGCCGCCAGTACGACGGTACCGATCAACGCCATGATGTACGGGTCGACCGGCAGCCAGGACGGCAATCGCGGGGTTCGGCGGCTCATGTGCTCCACGTGTCTCTCGTTCAGAAGCGTGCGCCCACCATCCTGCGCCTGATCACCCACATCGGGAATCCCGTATACCGCTCTGACTGTGATCACGGTTCGCGATAACCTGGCGCCATGTACGACCCGGCACAGCTGCGCACCTTCCTCGCCGTCGCCCAGACGCTCAGCTTCACCGCGGCCGCGCGCCGGCTCGGGGTGCGGCAGTCCACGGTCAGCCAGCATGTGCGGCGGCTGGAGGGCGCGGCCGGGCGTCAGCTGTTCACCCGGGACACGCACCGGGTCGATCTCACGGTGGACGGCGAGGCGATGCTCGGCTTCGCGCGGACGATCCTGGAGGCCCACGAACGCGCGTCGGCCTTCTTCACCGGCACCCGGCTGCGCGGGCGGCTGCGCTTCGGAGCCTCGGAGGACTTCGTGCTGACCCGGCTGCCGGAGATCCTCCAGTCGTTCCGCCGCGACCATCCGGAGGTCGAGCTGGAGCTGACCGTCGAGCTGTCCGGGACGCTGCACCAGCAGCTGGCCGCGGGCCGTCTGGACCTGGTACTGGCCAAACGGCGGACCGGGGACACCCACGGGGAACTGGTCTGGCAGGACGCGCTGGTCTGGATCGGCGCCCCGCGGCTGCGGATCGACCCGGACGGGCCGGTACCGCTGATCCTCTTCCCGCCGCCCGGCATCACCCGGGCCCGCGCACTGGAGGTCCTGGAGGAGCAGGGCCGCTCATGGCGGGTCGCCTGCACGAGCGGCAGCCTCAGCGGGCTGATCGCCGCCGCCCATGCGGGGCTCGGAGTGATGGCGCACAGCCGCGGCCTGGTCCCGCCGGGGCTCGTCCCGGTGGCGGCCAGGGCGGGACTGCCGGACCTCGGCGACGTGGACTTCGTCCTGCTGCACGGTCGGCGGCGGGACGGTGCGCAGCAGGCGGCGGACGCGCTGGCCGCGGCGATCCTGGCGGGCGGCGACCGGCTGATCCGTCCGCGCGGCGGTGTGGGGGCGATCGGTCCGCAGGACCGCGCATGACGGGGTGCCGGGAGGGGGAGAATGAACGGGACGCGGCGGCGCCTCCCGGAGCGGCCCGGCCCGGCCGGCCCGACAGTGGCGGACGGATCGCCCATACCCGTACACAACCGCGTGATCGCCGCGTACAGATTCGGTGGAGATTCCCGCGCGAGCCACTTACTCCATGGTCAGAAGCGTGCCCGGGCCTTGCCCATCTGGCCGGATTTCACCACCTGACCCGTGCATATCGAACCTGGTACGGGCCTCTCCCGGCACTCCCGGCGCGGCGTCCGGTGGGGTAGCGTCACGGCGCTGTGCGGAGCGCCACAAGGAGCAGGTCATTGCGTGAGTTCACTGTCCCACCCATGGCGGCCGCGCCCCACGTAGGCGGGCTCGCCGATGTCGTGTTCGACTACGCCGAGGAGGATCCGCACCGGGTCGCGCTCGGCCGGAAAGATGCGGACGGACGCTGGCGGGATGTCACCTCGGCGACGTTCCGTGACGAGGTGCTGGCGTTGGCCAAGGGGCTGATCGCCCACGGCGTGCGGTTCGGCGACCGGGTCGCCCTGATGTCGCGCACACGGTACGAGTGGACCCTCTTCGACTTCGCCCTGTGGGCGGTGGGCGCTCAGTCCGTACCGGTCTATCCGACGTCGTCGGCCGAGCAGGTCCTGTGGATGCTGCACGACGCCGAGGTGTCCGCGGTCATGGTCGAGCACGAGGACCACTCGATGACGATCGCGTCGGTGATCGACCGGCTGCCGCAGCTGAGGCGGCTGTGGCAGCTCGACGCCGGAGCGGTGAGCGAGCTCGTCGAGGCCGGGGCCCATGTCGAGGACGAGGTCGTGCACCGGCACCGGCGCGCGGTGACCCCCGAGTCGGTGGCCACCGTCATCTACACCTCGGGCACCACGGGACGCCCGAAGGGCTGCGTGATCACGCACGCCAACTTCATGTTCGAGACGGAGACGATGGCGTCCCGCTGGGAGTCGGTCTTCCACTCCAGGCCGGGCGACGAGGCGGCGACGCTGCTCTTCCTTCCGCTGGCGCACGTCTTCGGCCGGATGGTGGAGGTCACGGCGATCCGCGGCCGGGTGAAGCTGGGGCACCAGCCGGAGCTGTCGGCGAAGGCGCTGATGCCGGACCTGGTGTCGTTCCGTCCCACGTTCATCCTGGCGGTGCCGTACATCTTCGAGAAGGTCTTCAACGGTGCCCGGCGCAAGGCCGAGGCGGAGGGACGGATCGGTCCCTTCGACAAGGCCGTCGACATCGCGGTGAAGTACGCGGAGGCGATGGAGGCACGGGCGTTCGGCACCGGTCCCGGACCGTCCGCCGGGCTGCGGATGCAGCACCAGTTCTTCGACAAGGTCGTGTACAGGAAGGTGCGCGAGGCGATGGGGGGCCGGATCCGGCACGCCATGTCGGGCGGCTCGGGGATGGACCGGCAGCTCGGGCTGTTCTTCGCGGGCGCGGGCGTCACCGTGTACGAGGGGTACGGCCTGACCGAGACGACGGCCGCGGCCACGGCCAACCCTCCGGAGCGCACCCGGTACGGCACGGTGGGACAGCCGATCCCCGGCACGACCGTGCACATCGCCGACGACGGCGAGGTGTGGGTGTACGGCGCCAATGTGTTCGGCGGCTACCTGGGCGCGCCGAAGGCCACCGCCGCGGTCCTCAACGACGGCTGGCTGGCCACCGGCGACCTGGGTGCGCTGGACGAGGACGGCTATCTGACGATCACCGGGCGCAAGAAGGAGATCCTCGTGACGTCCGGCGGCAAGAGCGTCTCGCCGGCGGGCCTGGAGGAGCGGGTGCGGGCCCATCCGCTGGTGGCGCAGTGCATCGTGGTCGGCAACGACCGGCCCTACATCGCGGCGCTGGTCACCATCGACCAGGAGTCCGTGGAGCACTGGCTCGCGATGCAGGGGCGGCAGGCGCTGACCCCGGGAGAACTGGTGCGGGACCCGGACCTGGAGATGGAGGTCCGGCGCGCGGTGGTGGCCGCGAACACGGCGGTCTCCCAGGCCGAGTCGATCCGTACGTTCCGGATCCTGGCCCACCAGTTCACCGAGGAGCACGGCCTGCTGACACCGTCGCTGAAGCTCAAGCGCAAGGCGATCGAGACGGCGTACGCCTCCGAGGTGGACGCGCTCTACCGCTGACCGGGCCCGGCCGGTGCGCGGCTCGGTGCGCGTGCCGCTCCGGCGGCACCCCGCGGGAGTACCGTTTCCGGTGAGAACGGCGCGCGTACGGGAATGTGCTGGCCGTCTTGATCGTTCACTCTGGGAGTCCCACCCCACAACGTTAGGATCGACCGCTCGTGAGCCAGGTCCCCTCCCTCACCCTCAACAACGGCGTCGAGATGCCGCAGCTCGGTTTCGGAGTCTGGCAGGTGCCGGACGACGAGGCCACGGCGGCGGTCGCCACGGCCATCGAGTCCGGGTACCGCAGCATCGACACCGCCGCGATCTACCAGAACGAGGTGGGCACCGGAAAGGCCATCACGGCCTCCGGTGTCGCCCGCGAGGAGCTCTTCGTCACCACGAAGCTGTGGAACTCGGAGCAGGGTTACGACGCGACGCTGCGCGCCTTCGACGCCTCCCTCGACAAGCTGGGCCTCGACTACGTCGACCTGTACCTGATCCACTGGCCGGTGCCGGCCAAGGACGCCTACGTCGACACGTACCGGGCGTTCGAGAAGATCTACGCCGCCGGCCGCGCGAAGGCCATCGGTGTGTCGAACTTCCTCCCCGAGCACCTGGAGCGCCTGCTGGGCGAGACCTCCGTGGTACCGGTCCTCAACCAGATCGAGCTGCACCCGCAGCTCCAGCAGGCCGAGTCGCGTGCGCTGCACGCCCGGCACGGCATCGCGACCGAGGCGTGGTCCCCGCTCGGTTCGGGCAAGGGCCTCCTGGAGGTCCCGACGGTCGTCGCGGTCGCGCAGAAGCACGGCCGCACCCCCGCCCAGGCGGTGCTGCGCTGGCACCTCCAGACGGGCAACGTGGTGATCCCCAAGTCCGTGACGCCGTCACGGATCGCGGAGAACATCGACGTGTTCGGCTTCGAGCTGGACGCCGACGACCTGGCCGCGTTCGCGGCGCTGGACGAGGGCAAGCGGCTCGGCCCGAACCCGGGCGAGTTCAACGCCGGCGCCTGAGGCCTGACGTACCGCCGCTGAACCACCTGTGACCGCCGCCCGGCCCGGAGCCGGGCGGCGGTTTTCGCCGTACGAGGCGTACGAAGGGAACACCGGACATGACCGGGGACACCGCGCCCGTTGTCGGGGCGGGCCTTTACCGGCTGCGCAACGTGGGCAGCGGGCTCGTGCTGGAGGTGCGGGACGCCGCGAAGGGCGGCGGCGCACCGGTGCAGCAGAACGACGTCGACGGTTCGGCCTCCCAGCAATGGGAGTTCACCCCCGTCCACGAGGGCGCGGCCCTGCACCACGTGGTCAACGCCCACAGCGGCAAACGGCTGGACGTGCGCGGAGCCTCCACGGAGAACGGGGCCGTGGTCCAGCAGTGGCGGGCGAACAACTTCGGCGCCCAGGAGTGGCTGGTCGAACGGCATCTGGAGGCACCCGGCACGGTGACGCTGGTGAGCTTCGTCAGCGGACTGGTCCTGGAGGTCGCCGACGGCAGTACGGCGAAGGCTGCGCCCGTCCAGCAGTGGGAGGACACCGACTCCCCCGGCCAGTGGTGGCGGCTGGAGCCGGTGTCCGGCGCGGCCTCCCCGTGAGCTCTCCCGCTCAGGCGCGGCGGCCCAGGTGGACCGTGCGGGCCAGCAGCAGGTAGGTGTCGGGGCGCCGGTGCAGCCCGGCCGGGTCCTCGGGGTCGAGCAGCCGGTCCAGCACCGCGAGGTCGTCGGCGGCGAGCCGCTCGCGCAGCCCGTCGCGTCGGCGGGTGAGTTCGGCGACGACGTGCTCGCGCGCCACGTCGCCGAGCGGCGCGGGAAGGTCGAGCAGGAAGCTGCGGGTGCCCTGCGGGGCGAGGCCCACCGCGGTGAAGAGGGCGGCCCAGTCCTCGTTCTCCCGGCGGGCGCCGGGCAGGTCCGCGCGCATCTCCTCGAAGAGCTCGGCCTGCACCGCCTCCATCCTGGCCTCCAGGCCGGGCCGGCCGAAGCCGAGGTCGCGCGGGAGCTGACGGGGCTGCAGCCCGCCCTCGACGAGCGCGACGGTGCCGCCGGGGTTCAGCAGCCCGGCGAAGCCGGCCAGCACGGCGCGCTGGTCGCCCATGTGGTGCAGTGTGTTGCCCGCCCAGATCAGGTCCGCCTGTCCCAGCCCCGTGAGCTCGCCGGGAAGTTCGGCGTGCAGGGTGGCGACCCGGTCCCCGAGCCCGAGCCGCTCGGCGCGGGCGCGGGTGCGCTCCAGCAGGGCCGGGGTGCCGTCAACCGCGACGACCTCCGCGTCGGGGAACGCCTCGGCGAGCAGACAGGAGATCACGCCGGGTCCGCTGCCGATGTCCAGGACCCTGCGCACCTTCGGCGCGTCGGGCAGGCCGGCGATCCAGCGGGCCGCCTGCGCGTACTGCTCGCTGCTGAGTTCGGCGTTCTGTTCCAGCAGCGGCCCCATGACGTCCCAGTCGGGGTCGCTGGGTCCGTGGTGGTGTCCCTGCGTGCCGCCGTGCTGGTGGTCGTGCGTGTGGCCGGCGTCGTGGTGGCCGTGCCCGGTGTGGTTGCTCATGGGAACAGCGTCACCACAGCATGACCGTGGGGCAAAATTTGTTGCCGTTACGGCAAGCCGCTGCCTCTGCGGTAGTCCTGCGGGCTGACCCCCCGGACGCGTTTGAAGGCGGTGCTGAAGGCGAACGCCTGGCTGTAGCCGACCTTGTGGGCCACCGCCTCGACGGTGGCGTCCGTCTCGCGGAGCAGATCCGCCGCGACGGCGAGGCGCCAGCCGGTCAGATAGGCCATCGGGGGCTCCCCCACGAGCTCGGTGAAGCGCCGGGCCAGCCCGGCCCGGGACACGCCGGTCCGGCCGGCCAGCGCCGCTACCGTCCAGGGGTGGGCGGGTTCGTTCTGGAGCAGCCTCAGCGCCCGGCCGACGACGGGGTCCCCCAGGGCCCGGTACCAGGCCGGGGCCTCCGCGCCCGGCCGGGAGAACCAGGTGCGCAGGGCGTCGATCAGCAGCAGGTCCAGCAGGCGGTCCAGCACCACGCTCTGGCCCGGCTCGTCCCGCGCGATCTCGTCGTCGAGCAGCGCCGGCAACGGTCCCGGCCGGCCGCCGGAGGGCAGGACGAGCAGCGGGGGCAGCGCGTCGAGCAGTCGTCCGCTGATCTCGCCGTCCAGCAGGTACGTGCCGACGAGCACGGTCGTCGAACCGTCCGGCGCGTTGCCCCAGGTACGGACCCCCAGGTCCATCGACTGGGACAGCGGCTCCCCGTGCAGGGTCGTGCAGGTCCCGCCCGGGCCGATCCGTGCGCGGGGTTCGGTGTCCGGCAGGTCCGCGACGGTGTACGGCTCCGGCCCGCGCGCGACGGCCCGGTCTCCCGGGCGCAGCAGCACGGGTTCGCCGCCTGCGGCGGGAACGATCCATGCCTCGCCTGCGGTCACGGACATCAGACAGAGCGGGGCCCGGTCCTCGATCCGTACGGACCAGGGCGGCTCCATCACCATCCGCAGCAGGAAGGCGCCCCGGGCCCGCGGCCCGTCCAGCAGTCCGGCGAGTGCGTCCATGCAGGGCAGCGTAGACGCACGCGTAGGGAGCTGAGCGGCTCGGGGATGGAGCGCGCGGGGCGGGGCGGAGAGTCTTGAGCCATGACACGGAACACGGAGAACCAGAAGCAGGAATCCCCCGGCGCACGACCGGTGCTGGTGACGAGCGGGACGGGCAAGACGGGCGGCCGGGTCGCCGCACGGCTGGCGGCGCGCGGGGTGCCGGTGCGAGCCGGATCGCGCAGCGGCGCGGTGCCGTTCGACTGGTCGGACCCGTCCGGGTGGGAGGCCGCGCTGAGCGGCACGGACGCGGCGTACGTCGCGTACTACCCCGACCTTGCGGCGCCCGGCGCACCGGAGGCGATGAGTGCCTTCGGGGAGATCGCGGGGCGGTGCGGCGTGCGGCGGCTGGTGCTGCTCTCGGGGCGGGGCGAGCCGCAGGCCGTGGTGGCGGAGGAGGCGTTGCGCGCGGCTGCGGGTGATGCCGAACTGACGGTGGTGCGCTCGGCGTTCTTCGCGCAGAACTTCAGCGAGGGGGCGCTGCTCGACGGGGTGCTGGGCGGTGAGGTCGTGTTCCCGGCGGGCGGATGTACCGAGCCGTTCGTGGACGTCGACGATCTGGCCGACGTGGTGGTCGCGGCGCTGTGCGGGGACGGCGGCGGGGGCACGGTCCACGAGCTGACCGGTCCCCGTGCGCTGACCTTCGCCGAGGCCGCCGCCGAGCTCACCGGCGCGACGGGGCGGGAGGTGCGCTACGTCGCGGTGACGGGCCCTCAGTACGCGGCGATGCTGCAGCGGTACGGGGTCCCGGAGGCCGAAGCGGGGTTCCTCGCCGGACTGTTCACGTTCCTGCTGGACGGGCACAACGCGCCGGTGACCGATGGGGTCGAACAGGCTCTGGGCCGCGCCCCGAAGCCGTTCGCCGCGTTCGCCGCCGAGGCGGCGCGCAACGGTGCCTGGGACGCGTAGGGCCTCTCGTTCGGATCGGACGAAAGGCCCTCCCCACCCGGTGCGCGGTCGGGGGCGCCCTCCGTGCCTACCGGCGGCGGAACGCCAGCAGCCGGTACTGCGGGTCCGCGCGCCGGAGGTCGGGTCCGGGCAGCGCGGCCAGGACCCGGCCGAGCTCCTCCGCCGCCGCGCCGGGCAGTGCGAGGCGCGAGGCGTAGTAGCCGCGCCGCACCCCGCGTGCGGCGCTCAGCGGGGTCCGTCCCTGCCCGTGCCCCCGGAACACCGCACTGCCCACCACGTCGAGGCCGTACGCGGCGCCGTACTCGATGATCCGATCCGTACCGTCGGACGGAGCCGGCACGAGGTACGGCGCGAACGCCTCGTCGATGTCGCTCCCGACGTCGTGCCCCGCGTCCTTGTCGACCGTGGTGACGAACACCCCACCGGGCCTCAGCACCCGGGCCGCCTGCGCCACCACCGCTCGCGCGGCGCCCTCCTCTCGCAGCAGGTGCAGCAGCCAGACGGCCGTGACCGCGTCGACCGCCGCGTCGGCCAGCGGCAGCCGGCGCGCGTCGGCGAGCACCACACCGGCGACCCGCTGCCGGGCGACGCGGGCCATGCCGTGAGCGGCATCGGAGCCGAACACCCGCAGACCGGGGCGGCCACCGGCGATGCGCTCGGTGACGATCCCCGTACCGCAGCCGATGTCGAGCAGGGTGCGGGCGTCCGGCGGGACCAGGCCGAGCACCGCACCCGCGGCCGCCTCCGCCCGGGGCACGCCGCCGCGCGTGGCGTCGTAGACGGCCGCCTCGTCGTCGTAGTTCAGCATTCGAACAACTCTAGAACACGGTGCCTGCGTCGTACGGAAGCGTGCTGCGGTGAAGAGCTGGGGCTGGTTCCGCTGGGGCTCAGCACCGAAGTTGGCCCCTGCGCGATCTACGGCAAGGCCCGGCTGAGCTTGGCGGTGGCCGGACCGTCTTCTTGTCGCTCCGCAGCGTGGCCGATGAGTTTGTGGCTCCCCGCCGGTCCAAACTCGTGAGACCTCAGGAAAGGACACCGCCATGTCGGAGCTTCTCGTCGACTTCATCACCTCCCTCGACGGCCACGCATCGGGAGAGGGGTGGCCCGGGTTCTGGGGCCTTGAGGGCCCGGAGTACCTCGCATGGCTCGGTGAGCAGCCCGAGGTCACCTATCTGATGGGAGCGAACACCTACCGCCTGATGTCGGGCTTCGCCGCAGGCGAGGTCCCGAGTGGCCAGGACGAGTTCAGGCCCGAGGAGGAGACATCCGTCGACGAGCTCACGCAGGCGTCCAAGGTGGTGTTCTCCTCCTCGCTGGAAGAACCCCTGACGTGGGCCAACTCCACGCTCGTCCGCGAAGACGCCGTCGAGGCGGTCCGCGCCATGAAGTCGGGTGGATCGGGGCTCCTCAGCACGATCGGCAGCCTCAGCCTGAGCCGGTCCCTGCTGCGTGCCGGCCTCGTCGACCGCTTCCGGGTCGTGATGTTCCCGGTGATCACCGGGGCCACGGGTGAAGAACGCATCTACGACGGCTATCCGGACGTCGCCCTCGACATGATCGGGCACCGCACCTTCGACGGCGGCATCCAACTGGTCGAGTACCGGCCCCGCGTGCTTGAGCACCCGCCGCTCGCCGTCCCTGCGTGACGTCGTCGCGTTCGCCGGTCCGGACGGCCGCCAGGCCGACGCCGGCGGGCGGCAGGGCACCCGACCCGCCTGGCCCCGAGCCGTCGCCGGTCCCGGTCGCCCGTCGGCCCGAGCCGACGGGCCCGGAGGTTCGTCGAGGGAAAGCCTGACCACCGAAACACCCGATCCCGATTGCCAGCGGGCCAACGGGGCCATAACTTGCGGTTATGGAGCTGGAGTTGCGCCATCTGCGAACGGTACGTGCCATCGCCGACACCGGAAGCCTCACCAAGGCGGCCGCCGCGCTCGGCCTCGCCCAGCCTGCGCTGAGTGCGCAGCTGCGGCGGATCGAGAAGGCGCTGGGCGGCCCGTTGTTCGACCGGGACCACACGGGTGCGCGGCCGACGCTCCTGGGCGAACTGGTGCTGGAGCGGGCCCGGGTGGTGCTGCCCGCGGTCAGCGAGCTCCAGGAGGAGGCGGTGCGGTTCGCCAACGCGTGGGGCGCCATGGAGCGTTTCCGGCTGGGCGGCACGCACGGCCCGCTGCTCGGCGGGCTCGTCGACCGGCTGGCCGCGGCGCACCCGACGGCACCGGTGTCCACGTACACCGCCTGGTCGGTGACCGAACTGGCTTCCCAACTGGTCGATGGCCGACTGGACTTCGTCCTCATCGGGGCGTGCGGTGAGAGTCCGCCGCCGGTGCCCGACCGGCTGGAGTGGCAGGTCATCGGGATCGACCCGGTCTTCGTGATGCTGCCGGAGAACCATCCGCTGGCCGGCGAGGCCGAACTGGAGCTTTCCGCGCTGGCCGACGAGTGCTGGGTGGATGTGCCCGGCGACGGCTGTTTCGCGGACTGCTTCGTGGGCGCCTGTGCACGGGCCGGCTTCAGCCCGGTGTCGGTGTACGAGACGGACACCGCGTCCGTCGTCCATCTGGTGCAGGTGGGCCGGGCGGTCGGACTGTGCCGGGCGACGTTCCCGCCCACGCCCGGCGTGGTGACCCGCCCGGTGACCGGGTCACCGCTCAGCTGGCGCCATCTGCTGGGCTGGCACCCCCGGTCCCCTGCCGCGTCGGCGGCGGCGGGAGCGGTGAGCGGGCACACCCGGGCGGCGTACGCCCAGGCGGTGGAGCGCAGCGACAGCTACACGCGCTGGCTCGCCGCGCACCCCCGCTTCGGTGCCGCGTCCTGACCTCCGGACGGGTCTACTCCGCCCCGTGCCCGGGGGCGACGTCCTCGACCGCGGCGGCCAGGGCCAGGTCCTTCTCGGTGACCCTGCCGCCCGCGTCGTGGGAGTTCACGGAGAGGGCGACGGTGTTGTAACCGAGCGTCAGGTCGGAGTGGTGGTTCAGCTCGTCCTGGATCCGGGCGACATGCACGGTGAGTGCGGCGGCGGCGAAATGCGACGGGAGCCGGTAGGTGCGGGTGATCCGGTCCCCTTCCAGCCTCCAGCCGGGCAGGTCGCGCAGCCGGCGCTCGATCTCGTCCTTCGGCAGCGGTGCGGCGGGCATGCGGTGGCTCCCTCACTAGCGGGTGTCGGTCTCACTCGGGGGTATCGGTCGACGATGCCGGTGACGTTACGGTCTCGGTATGACAACTGTCGCGCTTGACACGGGGGTAGGGCCGCTGCTGCGCAGCTGGCGGGAGCGACGCCGGATCAGCCAGCTGGAGCTGGCGCTGCGGGCCGACTCCTCGGCCCGGCACATCTCCTTCATCGAAACGGGCCGCTCCCGCCCCAGCGAGGAGATGGTGCTGCGGCTGGCCGGCCATCTGGACGTGCCGGTGCGGGAACGCAACGCCCTGCTGGTGGTAGCCGGTTACGCCCCACGCTTCACGGAGACCGCGCTCGACGACCCGGCGATGGGGGCGCTGCGGGAGGGCATGGAGCGGCTGCTTCAGGGGTACGACCCGTATCCGGCGTTCGTCGTCGACGGCCTGTACACCGTGGTGGCGGCCAATCAGGGGATGACCCGGATGCTGGACGGGGTGGCGGAGCATCTGCTCGCCCCGCCACTGAACGCGATGCGGCTCACTCTGCACCCGGAGGGCCTGGCCCCGCGCATCCGGAATCTGCGGGAGTGGCGGGCCGATCTGCTGGCCCAGATGGAGCGTCAGATCGCGCTGGTCCGTTCGGCGGAACTGCGTGCGCTGTACGAGGAGGTCGCGGGCTATCCCGTCCCGGACGGGGCGGCGGGTGAAGCGGACCGTTGCGCGCCCTCGTCCTCGGTGCCCTTCGCCCTGCCCCTGGTCATCGAGCACGGAGAACGGGTGCTCTCCTTCGTCGCCTCCATCGCCACGTTCAACACCCCGATGGACGTGACGGTCGCGGAGCTGGCCATCGAGACGCTGCTGCCGGCGGACGCGGCCACCGCCGCGTATCTGCGGTCGCTCATCGACTGACTACGGGCCGGGTCCACGGGGCGTCGGCCCGGGCCAGGACCCAGGCGGCCAGGCAGGCCACGGCGAGGATCACCACGGCCAGCACAAGCGGCAGGACCGGGTGCCCGTGCAGGACGCCCATGGCGCCGACGAGAGCTCCGGCCAGCATGGCGGCCGCCGAGAGGACCCGGCGTCCCGCCTTGCTGCCGGGCCCTCCGGCGAGCCGTCCGTCGGAGGCGATACCGGTGATGGTCAGGGTGAGCACGGTCGTCTTGAGGTCGGGAACGGCGAGTGCCCGCGCGACGGCGTTCTGCAGACCGAGGCCCAGGGCGAGCAGCGCGATGAGGGTGAAGCGCACACCGCCGGTGTACGGGCTGCCCGAGACGAGCGTGACGACGAGAGCCGCCAGGACGCACGCCGTCTCCGCGCACAGTGCGTGCAGCAGCATGCGGCCGCGGTGTGCGTGGGACCGGTGGACGAACCGTCCCCCGGTCACCGCCCCGGCCACGAACCCGCCGAGCGCGACGAACGAGGCGACCAGGGAGAATCCGGGGGCTCCGGCGAAGGCGAACCCGGCGAAGACCACGTTCCCGGTCATGTTCGCGACGAAGACCCGGCCCAGTTCCAGATAGCTGACGGCATCGACCAGCCCGGTGACGACGGTCAGGGCGAGCATCAGCGGCGGCAGCGGCCCGTGCCGGTCGTTCATGTCCGGTACGAGCGTGGTCCATGCCTCACGCAGCACTACGGGCACGGGCATCGGCACGGGCGCGCTCCGATCGCGGGACGGTTGATCAGGATGGTCCCGTCGTGTCCCCAGCCATGGGCGCGACCGGGCGCGTCGTACCCGCGCCGCTCGAACGGCGCAGGGACGACGGCCCGGCAGGGCTCGGAGCTACACGCGGGCCCCGTTGTCGAGAGGATCGCGGCGCCCGGCCCCGGACTTCTTGCGCCGGGTGTGCGCGGGCGGCGGGGCCTTGCTGCCGCGCTCCAGGAGAAGGGCGGCGGGGACGGCCGTCATGACCGACGAGTACGTCCCCACGACGATGCCGATCAGCAGGGCGAGGGCGAAGTCCGCGAGGGAGTCGCCGCCCAGCACCGCCAGCGCGACAAGGATGAACAGGGCGCCCATCCCCGTGTTGACGGTTCTGGGGACGGTCTGCAGGACCGCCCGGTTCGCCACGTCGGACAGCGGCTTCCCACGGGCCTTCGCCCACAGCTCCCTGACCCGGTCGAACACCACGACGGAGTCGTTGACGGAGTACCCGATGACGGTGAGGAGCGCCGCCAGGAAGATGCCGTCGACGGTGCGTCCCAGCCAGGCGAAGGCCCCGACCAGGATGACGACGTCGTGGACGAGCGCCCCGACGGAGGCGACGGCGAACGTCCATCGGAACCTGATCGCCAGATACCCCAGCTGGACGAGCACCGCGATGGCCAGGGCGATCAGGGCGTTGCGCCGCAGCTCGTCGCCCAGGCTGGGCCCGATGAGTTCGTCGCGGACCTTGGTGGTCTCGCCGCCTTCCTCGGCGAGGGCGGCGCGCAGGGCGTACTCGTCGTGGTTGTCGAGGTCTCCGGTGCGCACGGAGATGTCGCCGGCGCCCGCCGTGGTGACTTCGGCGTCGCCGAAGCCCGCACCGGCCAGTGCGGTACGCGCGCTCTCCACGTCGACGGGGCGGCTGGTGGAGTACTCGACGAGCCGGCCGCCGGTGAACTCGACGCCCAGGTTGACGCCGCGCACCAGGATGCCCGCCACCGCGACCGCGATCAGGACGGCGGAGATCAGCAGCCAGCGCCGGGGGGAACGCATCAGCTGCGGATCACGGCGGTTGATCCAGCTCCGGACCCGGCCCGGACTCGCGATGCCGTTGACACCCCGGTAGTCACTGACGAACCGTGAGCGGGCCGCCGTCTCGGTGAGGGCGCGGGCGATGACGAGCGCGGAGAACATCGACGCGAGGACGCCGATGCCCAGGGTGACGCCGAAGCCCTTGACCGGGCCTGAGCCGAGGAAGAAGAGCAGGCCCGCCGCGATGAGCGTCGTCACGTTGGAGTCGGCGACGGCACTCCAGGCGTGCCGGAACCCGGCGGTGAGCGAGGTGCGCAGCGACTTGCCCGGGCGCAGCGCGTGTTCCTCCCTGGCCCGTTCGAAGACCAGCACGTTCGCGTCGACCGCCATCCCGATGGCCAGGACGAACCCGGCCAGGCCGGGCAGGGTGAGAGTGACGCCGAGCGCGACCAGCGCGGCGTACGAGATCACCCCGTAGGCGCCGAGGGCCACGGCGGCGAGGGCGCCGAAGAGCCGGTAGACGACGGTGATGAACAGCGCCGTGGCCGCGGCCCCGATGACGGCGGCGCGTGCGCTGGCGTCGATGGCATCGGCGCCGAGCGTCGGGCCGACCGTCCGCTGCTCGACGATCTCGACGGGCACGGGCAGCGCTCCGCCCTGGATCAGCAGGGCGAGTTCACGGGCCTCGCCGGCGCTGAAGGAGCCGGTGATCTGGGTCGATCCGGAAGGCAGCCCGGTGTTGCAGGCGACGGTCGGGGAGACCTGCGGCGAGGAGATCACCTTCTTGTCGAGGACGATGGCGACGCGGCGCCTTTCGTCCTGGACGGGGTGGCAGGCCGCGTCGCCGGTCAGCCGGGTCCAGTCCCGGCCGGCGTCCTTGTGGAAGTCGAGGGAGACGGACCATCCCGCGCCCTGCTGGGCGTCGAACGCGGCGGATGCCTCCTTGACTCCCGCGCCCGAGATCGCGGCGGGGCCGAGCGCGAGGGTGCTGCCCTCCTCGTCGGGGAGCACCGTTTTGTCGCCGGCCGGGTCGCCGGGGCCCTGGACGGCGTGGAAGGTGAGCTGGGCGGTCCTGCCGATGACGTCGGCGGCCTTGCGCGGGTCCTGGACGTCCGGGAGTTCGACGATGATCCGGTCCTCGCCGGAACGGGTCAGGGTCGGCTCCGTGACACCGAGCGAGTCGATGCGCTTGCGCAGCACCTCCAGGGTGCGGTCGGTGCTCTCCCGGTCGGCCTTCGCGGTGTCGGAGTCCTTGGCCTGCAGCACCATGCGGGTGCCGCCCTGGAGATCGAGGCCGAGTCTGGGGGACATGGTCAGCGTGATGAGCACGGAGACGAGCAGCACGGCCGCAGCCAGAACTGCCCGCACCGTGGTGGCGCGGGTCATGCGTGATTCCTCCGAGGGGCGGCCGCACCCGCCCCTCCCCGGTCGCCGCGAGGGGCGTCAGGACGGCGGAAGCGGCACGGTGTTGGAGATCGGGACCGGTGAGTGGTCCCCGGGCCGGGGAACGGCGGCCCTCGGAGGCCCGCGCACACCGGGGAGCGCCGCGCGGAAACGCTCGGCGGCTACGGAGGGCGGGACGGGCGCGGAAAGGGGGACGGGGTGCGGTAGCGGGATCCCGGGCGGGAGCGGTGGCAGGGTGCCGGGTCCGGGCGGCGGAAGGTGCTGCGGGGTACGGGGATGCTCCGCGGCGGCCCACGGCTGCGGTCCCGTTGCCGGTCCCGGACGGTGGGCACCCGCGGCGGTGGCGGCACCGGTGCGGCGGAGGGCTTCGCGCGTGTCGCGGGCATCGCGTGGGTCGCGGGCGCCCGGCGTCCGGCCTGCCGGGTGGGTCCGCACGGTGCGGTCCGTACGCGGGGAGCGGTCGGTGTGGGCGGGGGACGGACGGCTTCCGGCCGGGCCTTCGGCCGTGGCTGCCGGTCCGGCCGGTGAGCGGACGGGGAGGCCGGCTCCGGCGGCCACGGGTGCGCCGCCGGCGACGGCGAGCACGGCGAGGAGCAGCGCGGCGAGGAACTGCCGTGCCGCCGCCGTGCGTCCGCGGTGCGCCGGGGCGTCCGGCCTGCTCCCGGGGGGCGCGTTCCCCGGGGGCGGCCCCGGGAGTGGGTTCACCCGGATCGGCCGGGCAGGGCCGGTGCGGCCGAGGCGTGGCGGAGCACGGAGCTGAGGATCAGCCCGGCACCGCGCACGACCGTGGTCGCCGGGTCGTCCGTGAGCCGGAGGGGGACGCCGAGGCGGAGCGCTACCCGGTTGGTGACGTCCGGGCGCAGCGCACCGCCTCCGGCGAGCAACGGGCCCCGGCGCAGGGCTCCGAGCAGCGCGCCGTGCCGGTCCTGCCGCCACATCCCCATGACCATGTCGATGACGGCCCGGACGACGGCGGTGGGTGCCTCACCGGGCTCCAGGTCGCTGGTCCCCGTCTCGGCGAGGCGCGCGTCACGGACCCTTCCGTCGACGAGGAGGGTCACCTCGGTCAGGTCGGCGCCGATGTCGACGACGAGGAGCGGGCCGCCGTCCCGCGGTCCCGCGCAGGCCGCTGCGGCTCTCGCGCTGTCGAGGACGATGACGCGCGACGGGCCGAGCGCGGTGAGGAGGTCCCGGGCGGCTGCGCGGTGTCCGGATCCGGCGAGAACGGGGTGGCTGAGGACGATCACCGTGTCGCTGCGGTCGGCGCCCAGCGCCGTCTCGGCAATCCGGCCGAGCATCCGGCCGCAGGACTCCGCGTCGATGATGCGTCCGCGCCGGACCGGACGGCTGCCGTGCCCGTAGTCAGCGGCGGGGTCGGATCCGGTGTCCGCGACGACGCCCTCCCCGGGGATCCAGGCGCGCGTGCGGGAACTGCCGAGGTCGAGCGCGAGGCCGCGGGTGAGGCCCCGGTGCTGCTGCCCGTGGTGCCGGTGAACGGAACGAGCCTGTCGCTGTCCGTCGCGCAAAGAACGCATCGCCCCTCACCCCCGGCCCGCTCACGCGGCCGTTCACACACACCCATTGACCCGCACATAGCGAGGCATGGCCGAACCCTCACTATGCAATAGGGAGGCAAAGAAAGCCACTCCCTCCCCGAATCGAAGGACGGGGCATGCCGCGTGGTGCCAGGGGGACGCGGCGGGGGCAGTAATGGTTCCGTACGCGCGGCCGCCCGCGCCTTCGGCCGCCGGGCTCCCCCTGCCCGGCGGCCTCGCGCCGTCACCCCTCGGACGGCAGGAACTCCGCGATCAGTTCGGCGAACTCCTCAGGGCCGGCGATCCGCACGCCCAGGTCCTCCGCCTTGGTGCGCTTGGACCCCGCCTTCTCACCGGCGACCAAAAGTGTGGTGCGCTTGGAGACGCTGGAGGAGGACTTCCCGCCGGCGCGCTCGATCAGCTCGTTCATCTGGTTGCGCGAGAGCTTCTCCAGGGCCCCCGTCATCGCTCCGGTGACCACCACGGTCATCCCGTCCAGCGGCCGCCCGTCCGCGCTGCCACCCTCCTCCGCCTCGCCCTCCTCGCCCGGCTCCGGCGGCGGGGTCGCGCCCGGCTCGGTCATGGTGACCCCGGCGGCGACCAGCTTCTCGATCAGCGGGGCCAGCTCCACCAGTTCCGCGACGACGCCGGTGGCCTTCTCCTTGCCGATGCCGTCGACCCGCTGGAGCGTCTCGGCGTCGGCGGCTCTGATCCGGTCCATGTCCGCGAAGTAGCGCGCGATCCGCCGGGACATGGAGCGCCCGGTGCCCCGCACACCGAGTGCGCAGAACACCCGGGAGAGCGGCTGGGCGCGTGCCGCGTCGATCGCGGCCAGGAGGTTGTCGGTGCTGGTCTCGCCCATCCGTTCCAGGGCGAGCAGTTGGTCGCGCTCCAGGGTGAACAGGTCGGCGAAGTCGGCGACCAGCCCGGCGTCGACGAGCTGGACCACCCGGGTCGCGCCGAGGCCCTCGATGTCGAGCTGGTCGCGCCCCGCCGCGTACGAGATGGAGGCCACCAGACGGCAGTCGCGGCCCCGGACGCAGCGCCAGCGCTGCTCGCTGGTGTCGATCTCGGAACCGCACTGCGGGCACGCCTCCGGGAAGACGACCGGCTGCTCGTCACCGGTCCGCAGGTGGGCGACGGGGGCCTCGATGCGGGGAATGATGTCGCCCGCCTTGTAGACCATCACATGGTCGCCGATCCGCAGATCACGGCGGGTGATGTCGGCCGGGTTGTGCAGGGTGGCGTAGCTGACGGTCGATCCGTCGATCTCGACCGGCTCCAGCACGGCGCGCGGGGCGATGATGCCGGTACGGCCCACGTTCCACTCGACGCCGAGCAGGCGGGTGACCTTCTCGACGGCCGGCAGCTTGTACGCGATGGCCCAGCGCGGTGCCCGGGTGCCGGATCCGGCGTCGCGCCGGTCGGCGGCGAGGTCCGCCTTGATGACGATGCCGTCGATACCGAAGGGCAACGAAGCCCGCAGCGAGGCCACTTCCTCGACCCGTGCCTGGACGTCCCCGACGGTGGCGACGGTGAGCGGCGCGACCGCGGTGTCCGCCGCGGTGTGCACACCGAGCCCCGCGACATATCCGAGGGTGTCGGTGTGGGGCAGTTCGGCCAGCGTGGCGGTGAGCTCCCCCGAGTCGGGCAGCGCCAGTGCGCCGTACGCGAAGAACGTCATCTCCACCGTGTAGGGACGGTCCTTGGCGCGCAGGGTGCCCGCCGCCCCGTTGCGCGCGTTGGCGAAGGGCGCGCCGCCGTGTTCCGTGCGGAGCGTGTTGGCCTGCTCGAACTGCTCGGCCGTCATCAGGATCTCGCCGCGCATCTCGATCGTGACCGGCTCGGCGAGCTGCCGGGGCAGTCCGGCGACAGTGCCGATCGCGTGCGACACGTCCTCGCCGGCGGTGCCGTCGCCACGGGTGATCAGCTGCTCCAGCCGGCCGGTGCGGTAACGGGCCGCGACCGCGAGCCCGTCGAGCTTCGGCTCGACGCTCCAGGCGGTGACCGGCCTGCCGATCCGGCGCTCCAGCGACGCGGTCCAGGTGGCGAACTGCTCGGCCGAGAAGACGTTGTCCAGGGAGAGCATCGGGACCGTGTGCGGCACGTCCCCGACCGCCACACCACCGGCCACCTTGCCGGTCGGCGACTGGGCCAGCACCTCCTGCGGGTGGTCCTGTTCGTACGCGGCGATCCCTCGCGCCAGCCGGTCGTACGCATCGTCGTCGAGCGCGCTCTCGCCCGTGGCGTAGTACGCGGCGGCGGCCTGCGACGCTTCTTCGACCGCGGCGGCGTAGGCGGCGGTATCGGCGAGCACAACAGCTGAGTTCGTCATGGCCCCCATCTTGCCGTCCACCACTGACAACGCCCTGGTCATGGCCTCCGTGGCCCGCTCCGGGGCGGCCTCGGAGCACCGTCCGTCCCCTATGCGGTGCCATCCGTCGATACCTCACCTCAGAGAGCGCTCTCCCAGGTCAGAGGCCCGTCAACTAGGTTCAAGGGGAAGGGAATTGCAGGTCCGCGCCTTCTATTGACATGCCCGAGACACGCTTCTACGTTCCTCCGAGAGAGCGCTCTCTCGCATCGTCAAGGAACCCCACTTCCCCCGAACAGGAGTGCCGTGCTCTTCTTCCCTCATCGACGCACCGGCGAAGACACCCACCGCAGAACACCCCGGCGGTACCGCACCGCGGCGCTCGTCGCCGCCGCGCTCGCCCTGTCCTTCCTCCAGGCCACCAACGGCAACGCGTCCGCCGGGCCCACCACGGCGGCCGAGGCCCCGGCCTCTCCCAAGGCGGCTGCTGACGTCGTACGGGTGGCCGAGTTCCTCGCCGAGTGCCCGTACACCCACCGGGCCCCCGACGACCCGATCGTCTTCCCGGGTCTGCCCGGGGCCTCGCACATGCACAGCTTCTTCGGCAACGACTCGACGAACGGCAACTCCGACCTCGCCTCCCTGGAGAAGGCCAGGACCAGTTGCGCCCCCGACACGGACCTGTCGTCCTACTGGGTGCCGACCCTGTACGACGGCGACAAGGAGGTCGAACCCACCGGCACGACCTTCTACTACCTGGGCGAAGGGGTCCGGGACGACGTCATCCAGCGGATCCAGCCCTTCCCCCGCGGTCTGCGCATCGTCGCGGGGAACGCGAAGGCGACCGGTCCCGACGACAACACGATCTCGCGCTGGTCGTGCCTGCACCACGGCGAGGTCAACCCGTCCCACGACTTCGTGAACTGTCCGGCGGGCGCGATGCTGGAGTCCTATCTGGACTTCCCGCAGTGCTGGAACGGCCGGGACCTCGACTCGGCCGACCACAAGAGCCACATGGCGTACCCCGTCGGCGGTGACTGCCCGTCGACCCACCCGGTGCCGGTTCCCAAGCTCCGCCAGGTGCTGCGGTACCCCGTCAACGGTGACCCGGCCCGGTTGCGACTGGCGTCCGGCCGGGGCTACACGATGCACGGCGACTTCTTCAACGTGTGGCCCGAGGCCGAGATGGCGCAGCGCGTCCGCGACTGCATCAACGCCATCGTGAAGTGCGGTGCCGACGGCACCCCCTGACCGAACGGCACCCGTCCGACGCCCGTCCCGGGACAGCGCGTCCCGGGGCGGGCCCTTCCCCGAGGACCTCGTGATGAAGGCGGCCCGCACCACCGCAGCACTGTCGCTGCTGCTCCTCCTGGCCGGCTGTGCGGCCCCTGCGGACGCCGAGCGGCCGCCCACCCGGCCGAGCGCCACCGCGTCCGCTCCCCCGCTCTCGGTCCCGGCCGATCCGACGGATGCCGCCTGGGTCCAGCTGATGACACCGATGAACGAGCAGGCCGTCGCGCTGCTGACGCTTGCCGCGAACCGGGCCGTCGATCCCCGCATACGGAGCTGGGCGGCCACCCTGCGCACGGCGCAGAACGGCGAACTCGCGCGGCTGCGGCCCCTGCTGGCCCGGATGGGACTGCCGGACACCAATGTGCACGAGGGACACGACATGCCGGGGATGGTGACGGAGCACGATCTCGCACGGGCCCGCACCACCGAGGGCGGGGCCTTCGACCGCTTTCTCGTGGCCCAGATCGGCGACCATCTGCGCCAGTCCGCGCAGGTGTCGCGCTCCGAGACGAAAGCCGGCACCCGCCCGGACGCCAGGCGGCTCGCCGCCGCCCTGGTGTCGGCCCGCCGGCCCGAACTCGACCGGCTCGCAGGCCTGTCGTCACGCACCGGGTGACGCCCCGGCCGCCGTACACCCAAGGCTTCCACGGCCGTTTCCGCGCCGCTCGTACCACCCGGTATAAAGACTGCATGACTGCCGACGTGCCCCTGCCCGACCGTCCCGCCACGCTGGAGGACGTCGCACTGGTGGCCGGGGTGTCGCGGGCGACGGTGTCCCGGGTGATCAACGGGGCGACCACCGTGGATCCGGCGCTGCGGCGGATGGTCGAGGAGGCGGTGGGCACCACCGGGTACGTGCCCAACCGTGCGGCCCGCTCCCTGGTGACCCGGCGCACCGACTCGATCGCGCTCGTCGTGTCGGAACGGGAGCGGCGCACCGTGTCCGAGCCCTTCGTCGGCCGGATGTTCTCCGACCCGTACTTCGGGCGGGTGGTCAGCGGACTGCTGGAGGTCCTGCGTCCGGCGGGCATCCAGCTGGTCCTGATGCTGGCCGACGACCAGGAGTCCCGCGACCAGTTGCTGTCCTATCTCCGCCACGGCCATGTCGACGGGGTGGTCCTGATCTCGTCGCACGCCGAGGATCCGCTCCCGGGGCTGCTGCACGACACGCGGCTGCCCGCCGTACTCGCCGGGCAGCCCCGCAGACCGACGCCGATCACCTACGTCGAGGCGGACCAGCGGGCCGGGGCCCAGCTGGCGGCCGATCACCTGGCCTCGCTGGGCCGTCACCGGATCGGCACCGTGTCGGGCCCGCAGGACATGCCGGCCGGTCAGGCGCGGCTCAGCGGTTTCCTGGACGCGCTCGCCGCCCACGGCATCCGGGACGTGGCGGCCGCCGAGGGCGACTTCACGCATGCGGGCGGCGCGGCGGCGATGCGGCGGCTGCTCACGGACCGGCCGGACCTGGACGCGGTGTTCATCGCGTCGGACCTGATGGCTCTGGGCGCCATTCCGGTGCTGCTGCGGGCCGGCAAGGACGTTCCCACGGATGTCGCGCTCGTCGGGTTCGACGACAGCAGTGCCGCCCTGGCCTGCGATCCGCCGCTGACGACGGTGCGGCAGCCGGTGGAGGAGATGTCCGCGGAGATGGCCCGGCTGCTGCTCAAGCAGATCGGCAAGCCGGGTACGCCGGCCCCTTCGGTGATCTTCCATCCGACGCTGGTCCGGCGGCAGTCGGCCTGACCGGAGCCAGGGTGCGGTCAGACTCCCGCGCCCGTGCCCGCGTCGTCCCCGTCGGCGCCGCGTACGGCGTCGGTCGTCCGCACCGGCACCTGCGGCCCCGAGACCTCGCGCAGCCAGCGCCGCAGGACCCGGTGCACGGCTTCCGCACCGACCAGCTCGGCCGCCCGTCGACCGCCCTCGGCGGCGACCGCCTCCAGCGGGTCCGTCATCTCGCGCGGCCACAGCAGGAACGGCCGGGACTGCTCGCCACCGAGCCCGCCGTGGGAGCCGATCTGTTCCTCGAAGGCGTGCACCGTGCCGGTCCCGGGGTCGTACATCGAGTTGACCATCACATCGGCGACGTGCGGGAACGTGTCGGTGCGCCGGATCGCGTCGGCCGCGCCGGGACCGAAGGGCGCCAGCGGGCCCTGTCCGTCCTTCAGCTCCGCCACGGGGATCCGTGTGCCGTCCCGCCCGAGGACCACCGATCCGTCGTGCTCGCTGTGTACGAGCAGGAAGCCGATGCCGGGGTGGTTGGCGAGCGTGCCGAGCAGCGCGGGGTGGCGGCGGTCGAGCTGTTCCTGCGAGGCGCGGCCGTCGATGTCGGGGAAGGAGATCAGGCCGAGGTTGCCGGAGGCCAGGACGACCGGGTCGGAGGCTTTCGTCGGCTGCTTCTCCTCGCCGCCGGCGACCGGCCGGTGGAGCGCGGTCCTGACCGCGTCACGCGCCTCGGAGCCGCTCCGTGTGCGCTGGGCCCTGCGGGGGACCGGCAGCCCGCTGCCCGCCCGCACCAGGTCCTTGAGCGTCAGCCCGTACACCCCGGCGAAGGTCTCCCCCGGGCTCTGTCCGTGGTCGGACAGGAGCACGACGCGGTAGTCGCGCGGCGTGTGTTCGGCGACCTTGACGATCAGGGCGAGCGAGCGGTCCAGCCGGGCGAGGACCTTCTCGGCGTCCCGGCTGCGCGGCCCCGAGTGGTGGGCCACCTCGTCGTACGCGACGAGGTCGGCGTAGACGGCGGTCCGTCCGCCGAACATGTCCCCTATGACTGCGGAGACCACCACGTCGCGTTCGACGACGGTCGCGAAGGCCCGGATGAAGGGGTAGAGCCCGCCGCGCTTGATCCGGGGCGCCTCCTTACGGATCCTGGCCCGGGTCGACTGGCCGATCTCGCGTCCGACCTCGGCGACGAAGGAGAGCGCCGTACGGACGGCGTTGGCGGGGTCCGAGAAGTACGCGAAGTAGCCGGCCCGTGAGCGTCGGCCCTTGCCCCGCCGGGCGGCCATGGACAGGACGAGGGCGAGCTGGTCGGCGCCGCCGCTGAAGAGGTTCCCGCGGCTGGCACCGTCCACGGTGAGCAGTCCGCCGTCGTGGGTACGCACGATGGCACGGCGCTGGAGTTCGAGGGCGCTCGCCGGTCTGCTGGAGACCATGACGTCGCCGGTCTCCTTCTCGTACCAGCGGAAGGCGGGGACGTCGTGGTTGCTGCCGTGCAGGATGCCGAGCTGGCTGGCACCGGTCTGGCTGGACCAGTCGGTGCGCCACGGGGTGAGCCGGTGGCCTTCGGTGTCGGCCAGCCAGTGCGCGACGGTCGGCATGACGCCGTCGGCGGCGGCCTGCGCGAGGACGTCGTGGCCGACGCCGTCGAGCTGGATGAACACCGTGCCGGGCGGTCCTTCGCCGCCCGCACCGCCCGTGCCGCTGCGGCGGCGGCGGCGCTGGGCCAGGCGCGAGAGCCGGCGGCGGTAGGCGTTGTCGTCATGGACGGCGAGTGCCGTGGAGGTCGCGGAGGCGACGGCGGACATGACGGCCGCGACGACGACGGCCGTCTCCGGGGCGGCGGCGCCCCGCCCGTCCGGGATGAGCCACAGCGCGATCAGGAGCAGCGAGCCGTTGAGGAAGAAGACCAGCATGCCGAGGACGAAGGCCGGCACGATGAGCAGGGCCCGTACGAGCACCGGCCAGACCAGTGCCGACAGCAGACCGAACGCGCCCGCGCCCCACGCCGCGGTGAACGCGGTCTTGGTCACGCTGTCGCCGTCGTCCGACTGGAGCTGGAAGTCCGGCAGAATCCCGGCGAGTGCCAGAAGGGTGACCGTCGAGACCCCCCACACCACGATCACTCGCATCAGGGCGCTTCCGGCTGTCCGCCATCGCCCGTCACCCACGCCGCTGCCACCTCACGTCCGGGCCCTGCCGTTCCGGGCCCCGCCCCAGCCTTTCACAGCGGGCGCGGCGAGCCGTGGCGCGATGGCCCCGGGCACTGGGGCCGACCGGCCCTAGGGCCGGTCGTCAAACTGCCGTCTGCCGCGCGACGCCATGCACGCACTCTCGCCGCACCGGCCCCAGGCCCCGGTACGTCCAGTACAGGGACCTGGAGCCGGCACGCCGAGAGCACGCAGCTGACGCCGCGCTGCCGCCCTTCGGGCGACGACGGCAGTCTGACGACAGGCCCTAGCAGCCGTCGTAGCCGGCGGTCGGCATGGAGAGCCTGCGGTGCACACTGGCCTTCGTACGGGCGCTGTACTGCGGTTCGTCGAGACCGGCGATCTCCAGGCGTACGCCGCGCCGCTCGCACTCGGCGGCGAACTGCGGGACCGAGGCGACGGCCCGGGCGAGCACCCGGTCGGTGGGGGCGACGAAGAGTTCGACCTCGCCGCCCTCGACGTCGGCCCAGAGCCCGTGGTGGTCGGGGCGCAGTCCGTAGAAGCGCAGCTGCCGGGTGACCACGTAGCCCTGGTCGGCGGCCCATCGGGCGCACATGGCGTGCTGGCTGCGGGTGTCCACGAGGAACGGATCGCTGTCGAGTTCCTCCAGTGGCGTGAGACTGGCGATGGCCGCCACGCGTACGTCCCCCATTGGCTGTCCCCCGTGCTAGGCGTTCTGCGACCCTACCGGCCGGATTCCCGTTCCAGAAGGCGCACGTCAGGGCGGGGCGGGGGCGCCCGGAGGTGGCCGGGGTGCGCCGGGGGCCGCTGTGGGTGGCGTCCGCCCCGTAGGCTCGTCGCAGGTCCGACGAGCAGGAGGCGGCAGGTGCCGGTGGAGATCACCTGGTGGGGTCATGCCACGTGCACGATCGAGGACTCCGGGGTGCGGGTCCTGACGGACCCCCTTTTCGTACGGCGCTTCGCGCATCTGCGGCGGCGGCGCGGTGAGCTGCCTGGACCGGTGGCCGCCGTCGCCGATGTCGTGCTGATCTCGCATCTGCACTCCGACCATCTGCATCTGCCGTCCCTGGCCCGTATCACCCCGGGCGCCCGTCTGATCGTCCCGCTGGGGGCGGTCCGGGCGGTGCCGGGGCTCCGGGTGCTGCGCAGGATGCGCGGGCTGCGGATCACCGAGGTGGCTGCGGGCGACGAGGTACGGGTCGGTGCGGTGCGGGTCAGGGCGGTGCCGGCCCTGCACGACGGGCGGCGCCTCCCGGTCGGCCCGCACCGCTCCCCCGCGCTCGGATACGTCGTCGAGGGCGAGGCCCGGACGTACTTCGCCGGGGACACCGGGCTCTTCGACGACATGGCGGACGCGGTCGGTCCGGTGGACGTGGCCCTGCTGCCGGTCGGCGGCTGGGGGCCGTATCTGGGCCACAGTCACCTCGACGCGACGCGCGCCGCCGAGGCGCTGGTCCGGATCGCGCCGCGGGCCGCGGTGCCGGTGCACTACGGCACGTACTGGCCGATCGGGATGGACGGGGTCCGGCCCCACGAGTTCCACTCGCCGGGTGACGAGTTCGTCCGGCAGGCGGCGATGCGCGCGCCCGAGGTGGCGGTGCACCGGCTGGAACACGGCGAGCACGTGCGGCCGGGAGCCGCCGGGTGATACTCGACTTCATCAGACAGACGGCGACGCTGCCCCCGGAGTCGACGCAGCAGGCGGTCGGCTATCCCTCGCTGTTCCTGCTGGTGGCGCTGGGCGCCCTGGTGCCGGTGGTGCCGACGGGTGCGCTGGTGAGCTCGGCGGCCGTGGTGGCCTTCCATCAGTCGTCGCCGTTCTCGCTGCTGATCGTGTTCGCGGTGGCGTCGTCCGCGGCGTTCCTCGGGGACATCTGCCTGTACTGGCTGGGGCAGCGCGGGGTCCGGTCGAAGAACGGCTCCAAGTGGCTGCGGGCGATCAGCGACCGGGCCGCGCCGGAGCGGCTCGCGCAGGCGCAGCGGAAGCTGGACGAGCACGGCGCGATGGTGCTGGTGCTGTCCCGGCTGGTGCCTGCGGGGCGGATCCCGGTGATGCTGGCGTGTCTGCTGGGCCGGATGCCGCTGCGGCGGTTCGCCCGGGGCGATGTGCCGGCGTGTCTGGCCTGGGCGGCCACGTATCAGCTGATCGGGATTCTCGGCGGTTCGCTGTTCCCGGAGCCGTGGCAGGGCGTCGTGGCGGCGGTGGGCCTGACGCTGCTGATCAGCGGGGCGCCGGCGCTGTGGCACCGGCTGCGTGGCCGCCGGTCCGGCCGGTGACAGCCGGCGTGCGGGTCAGCCGCTGAGGGTCCGTGGTTCGCGCGTGGTGTCGAGGATGCGCGAGCCGCCGATGGGCAGGTCCCAGAGCCGCTCTCGCGGGTGGCCGGCCCGTCGCCAGGCGGTGCGCAGCCGGGTGAGCGGTTCGAGTACGGGCTCCGCGGAGAGCAGGAAGGTCGCCCAGTGCATGGGCGCCATGGCGCGGGCGCCGAGATCCTCGTACGCCTGCACGGCCTCCTCCGGGTCGGCGTGCACATCGGCGAGCCACCAGCGCGGCTCGTACGCCCCGATGGGCAGCAGGGCCAGGTCGATGCCGGGGTGGCGGCGGCCGATCTCGGCGAACCAGTGGCCGTATCCGCTGTCGCCGGCGAAGTAGATCCGCTGTCCGCGGCCGGGCCCGGTGGTGTCCTCGACGACCCAGCCGCCCCACAGCGAGCGGCAGGTGTCGGTGAGGGTGCGCCTGGACCAGTGGTGCGAGGGCACGAAGTCGAAGCGGACGCCGTCCAGTTCCGCCGACTCCCACCAGTCGAGCTCGGTGACGCAGGCGAAGCCTCGGCGGCGGCACCAGTGGCCCAGTCCGGCCGGGACGAACAGCGGGGTGTGCCGGGGCAGCCGGCGCAGGGTCGGTGCGTCGAGATGGTCGTAGTGGTTGTGGCTGATCACGACGGCGTCGATCGTCGGCAGGTCGTCCCAGGGGACGCCGACGGGGGTGATCCTGGCCGGGGTGCCGAGGATGCGGCGGGACCAGACGGGGTCGGCGAGCACGGTCAGCCCACCGGTGCGGATGATCCAGCTGGCGTGCCCGGCCCAGGTGACGCAGGTGGTTCCGGCGGGGGTGGCGGGGAGCGGCCCGGGGGCGTACGGCAGCCGGTGGATGCCACGCAGTCCCTCGGCGTTGGGCCGGATGGAGTGTTCGCGGGCCAGCCGGGACATGCCCGTCAGACCGGGGAGGGGCGCGGTGAGCCGGTCGGCGAAGCTGCTGGGCCAGGACCGCGGCTCTCCGAGGGGGCGCGGGGTCACGACCTCTCCGCAGGACACCATGCGCGGCTCCCGGGCGAGGGAGCGCTCTGTCTGTTCCGTCATGGAGGGACTCCCGTCTCGGAGAGCGTCGGCGCAGCGTGTCAGCGGAGTTCGTCGAGGGCTGCCCGGAACATGCTCAGCGCTGCCGCGACATGCGGCAATTCGAGGGGTTCGGCCGCGGTGAGGGACTCCGTCTGCTGCCGAGCTGTGGCGCCGAGCAGCGATCCGGTGCCCAGCCGCACCCGCAGGGCGCCCAGTTCGTCGCCGAAGCGGTGGCCGCCGGGGGCCGGGGCACCGAGGCGGCCCGTCAGGTACTCCTCCAGTTCCAGCGAGTCCGTGACCCCGCGGGCGGCGAGCCGGGAGCGCAGCGGGCCGAGGTCCGCGTACAGGTGACGGCCCGCCTGCGGGGGTCTGGCCAGTGCGCCGGAGGCGAGGACCGCGTGGTGGGCGGCCGCGGCGACCCGGGCCTGGAGGGCCGCGGCGCGGCGGACTCGTTCGGTGACGGCGTCCGGTTCGTGCAGCGCGTGGGCGGCGGCGGCCGCCACCGGGCCCGCGACGAGGGCGCCGAGTGCGGTGAGGATGTCGAGCGTACGGGCGTGGCGCACCGCGGACCGCGCGGTGTCCGGGAACCGGGCGACGGCCACCGGCCAGGCCGACGGGGTCAGTGCGCCCGCCAGGTCGGAGACGACCGTGACGTCGTCGGGGCACATCTCGGCCGGGCTGAGCAGGACCGTGTCGTGCGGCCGGTGCAGGGTGTCGCGCCACGTCTCGTCGCTGACGATGTGCAGCCCCTCGGCGACGGCCGCCTCGCACGCCTCGCGCACCAGTTCCGGCGGGGCGACCGTGGCGGTGGGGTCGTCCACCACCGAGATCAGCAGCAGCCGCGGCCTGCCTCCCTCGGCGCGCACCCTTCGTACGGTCTCCAGGAGGGCGTACGGGTCGGGCACGCCGCCGCATTCGGCGGGGGTCGGGACCTGGTAGGCGGGCCTGCCCAGCAGCCGGGCCTGCGGGATCCAGGAGGCGGGGCAGGGTCGCGGCACCAGTACGTCGCCGCCGTGTGCGGCGATCAGGGCGAGCACCAGCGGGGAGGTGCCCGGCGCGGCGGCGATGTGCTCGGGGCCACCGTGCAGTCCGCGCCGGTCCCAGTAGGCGCGGGCCGCCTCGCGCAGGGCGGCCGAGCCGCCGGCCGGTTCGGGTGCGCCGCGGCCCGCCGCGGCCGCCAGCACCTCGGCCAGCGCGGGCAGCACGGGCAGGCCGGGGTCCGGAGCGGGCGGTCCGTACCGTACGGGCCCGCGGTCCTCGCGGACCCCTGGCCCGCCGCGCCCCTGACGTCCGGTCCGCTCCCGGCCCATCCGGGCCTCCTTCGCCGCCGCTCGGTCACCGTGCCCGTCGACCGGGCCGTGTCCGCCCCTTTATACGAGGGAATGGAGCGGGGCGCCTGCGCTACCGCGAAGCCGTCCGGACGGTCGTAGCACGGCCTCGGCGAGGCCGCCCGGCGGCCCGGGAACCGCACCGCGACACGACGGCCCCATTGACACTCGCCCCGCCCCGTTATTACGGTCACGCCAGGATTTCGAACGAGTGCCGAAATATCGAACAAGTCGAGGGGCAACTCCCGTGCGTATCACCGGAATCAGCACACATGTGGTCGGAACACCCTGGCGCAACCTCACCTATGTGCAGGTCCATACCGACGAGGGCCTCACCGGTGTGGGTGAGACCCGGATGCTCGGCCGCACCGACGCGCTCATCGGCTATCTGCGCGAGGCGGAGGCCAACCACATCTCCGGTTCGGACCCGTTCGCCGTCGAGGACCTCGTACGCCGGATGAAGTACGGCGACTACGGGCGGGCCGGTGAGATCGTCATGTCCGGCATCGCGGTCGTCGAGATGGCCTGCTGGGACATCAAGGGGAAGGCGCTCGGTGTTCCCGTCTGGCAGTTGCTCGGCGGAAAGGTCACCGACCGGGTCAAGGCGTACGCCAACGGCTGGTACACCACCGAGCGGACCCCGGAGGCCTATCACAAGGCCGCCTCGGCGGTCGTCGCGCGCGGCTACCGGGCGCTGAAGATCGACCCGTTCGGGACGGGCCACTTCGAGCTGGGCCAGGAGGAGACCCGGTACTCCGTGTCGCTCATCGAAGCGGTCCGGGACGCCATCGGCCCGGACACCGAGCTGATGCTGGAGATGCACGGCCGCTTCAGCCCCTCGACAGCGGTGCGAATCGCCCACGAGATGGCCCCGTTCCGGCCGGCCTGGCTGGAGGAGCCGGTCCCGCCGGAGAACCTGAAGGCGCTCGCCAAGGTGGCGGGCAAGGTCGACCTGCCGATCGCCACGGGCGAGCGCATCCACGACCGCATCGAGTTCCGCGAGCTCTTCGAGTCGCAGGCCGTCGACATCATCCAGCCGGACGTCGGCCACATCGGCGGCATCCTGGAGACCCGGAAGCTCGCCGCGACGGCGGAGACCCACTACACACTGATCGCCCCGCACAACGTCGGCGGTTCGGTGCTGACGGCTGCCAGCCTCCAGGTCGCGGGCTGCACCCCCAACTTCAAGATCCTCGAACACTTCAACGACTTCGCGGACGCCGACATCAAGAAGGTCGTACGCGGCGCCCCGCAGGTCGACCCGGAGACCGGCTGCTTCGAGCTCTCCGACGCCCCCGGGCTCGGAGTGGAGCTCGATGTCGACGCGGCCGCCGAATTCCCGCAGCAGCAGGCCCGCTTCGACCTGTGGGCCGACGGCTGGGAGAAGAGGCAGCCCAAGTGAGCGACACACCCGCCCGCTCCCGGGCACTCACGATCGACCGGCCGGGCGAGCACCGGCTGACGGACGGACCGGTCGTGGAGCCCGGCCCCGGCGAGGTCCGGGTGCGGGTGGCCGCGGCCGGGATCTGCATGAGCGACCGCGAGGTGTACGACGGTCATCGCGACCCGCAGTACGTGCGCTACCCCGTGGTGCCCGGCCATGAGTGGTCGGGCACCGTCGAGGCGGTGGGCGCCGGCGTCGACCCCGCCCTGGCCGGCCGGCGTACGGTCGCCGAGGGGTTCCGTTCCTGCGGCAGCTGCGAGCGGTGCCGCAGCGGTGAGACCTCGCTGTGCACCTCGGGGTACGACGAGACGGGCTTCACCCGGCCCGGCGCGTTCGCCGACCATGTCGTGCTGCCCGCACGGCTGTTGCACCCGCTGGCCGACGACGCGGACCTGCGCGCGGCGGCGCTCCTGGAGCCCGCGGCCGTGGTCGCCGCCGCCGTTCGGGCCGGATCCCCGGAGCCGGGTGAGCGGATCGCCGTCGTCGGTGCGGGAACGCTCGGGCTGCTCGCGGTCCAGCTGCTCGCCGCGGTGTCTCCCGGCGAGCTCACGGTGATCGATCCGCGGGACGAACGGGCCCGCCAGGCGCTGCGCTTCGGGGCGAGCGAGGCCCTGGCGCCGAAGGAGGCCGCGGAGGTGCACGGCCGGTACGACCTGGTGGTGGAGACGGCCGGGGCGTCGACCACCGCCGCCGACGCCTGCCTGCTCGCGCGGCGCGGGGGCCGGGTCGTGCTCACGGGGATGTTCGCGCCGGGGGCCGTCGGCATCGACCCCGTGCACCTGTCGCTGAGCCAGCTCACGGTGCGCAGCGTGTTCGGGGCGTCCTCCGCTTCCTGGTCGTACGCGGTGCGGGCGTTCACCGCGGGGCTGCTCGATCCGGCGGCCCTGATCACGCACGAGTTCCCGCTGGAGCGGTTCGCGGAGGCCGTGGCGCTGGTCGGGGGCGGCGGCGCGGGGACGGGCAAGGTGCTGATGCGCCCCTGAGGGCTGTCCCGTCCGGATCACGCCGGGCCCGCGGGTCCTTCCCGCCCGTCGCTCTTCTCCCCGAACCTCGTCCGACCCACCGAACACGAAAGGTCGCTCATGACCTCCGTATCCCCTGCCCCGTCCGGACCCCGCACCGGCGCCCGGCGCCCGGGCGAGCCCGCGCTGAGCGGACTCGGGCTCGGCGCCCCCGCCGCCTCCCCCGCCGACGCGTCCCCGCACTCCTTTCCCGACGGCGGCACATGGCGGACCGAGATCCCGTCCGTGGAGGGCCCCGAAGCGCTGTCCGTCGTACTGAAGGAGAGCGCGCGGCTCGATGTCCCCGTGCACCGGATCAGCCAGGGCAGCGGCGTCTGGATGCTCAGTGACACCGAGATCACCGACATGGTCGAGGGCTGCGCCGAACGCTCCATCGAGCTCTGCCTGTTCACGGGTCCGCGCGGCAGCTGGGACACCGGCGCCTCGTTCCGCACCGATTCGGGCGGGGCCGGGCTGCGCGCCCGTGGCCACGACGCCCTGGCCGGCTGTGTCGAGGACGCGCTGCGCGCCTGCGAACTCGGCGTGAAGTGCCTGCTGGTGGCGGACGAGGGAGTCCTGTGGACGCTGCACCGGCTGCGTGAGCAGGGCGTGCTGCCCGCCGACACGACGTTCAAGGTGTCCGCCCTGGTCGGCCCGGTGAATCCCGCGTCGTTCGCCGTGTACGAGCAGCTGGGGGCCGACTCGGTGAACATCCCGTCCGATCTGACGCTCGCTCACTTCACCGAGATCCGGCGCGCTTCGGCGGCTCCGATGGACCTGTACATCGAGGCCCCGGACGACCTCGGCGGATATGTGCGGATGTACGAGGCGGCCGAGCTGATCAGGCGCGGCGCCCCCCTCTACCTCAAGTTCGGCCTGTCCAAGGCGCCCGGGATCTATCCGTACGGCGCCCATCTGCGGGATGTCGCCCTGGAGACGGCCCGCGAGCGGGTCCGGCGCGGCCGGCTGGTCCTGGATCTGCTGGCCCGGCACGGCGCCGACGGGAACATGTCGCCGCTGGGCTCCCGGCTACCGGGCACCCTGCGCCGCTTCCCGGCCCGGTGACGCACCGCCGGGCGGGTCCGTGATCCCGGACCCGCCCGGCTCCACCGGCGCCCGGGCCTCAGCCCGCGAAGGCCGTGCCGGGCAGGCCCCGGCCCACGTCCGGCAGGACCAGCAGCGACCCCGCGAGCGGGTGCGGTGCGTCGAGGCCGGTGCGGGCGGTGGAGATGTAGAGGTCGCGCAGGTCCCGGCCGCCGAAGGCGCAGGCCGTGGGACGTCGCACCGGAAGTGCGACGACGCGGTCCAGCCTGCCGTCGGCCGTGTAGCGGCGCAGCGCGGCGCCGTCCCACAGCGCGACCCAGACGGCCCCCTCCGCGTCCACCGTCAGGCCGTCGGGGTAGCCCGCGCCCTCCTCCACGGTCGCGAACGCGCGGCGTCCGGTGACCTGGTGGCCGTCCACGTCGAAGACGTCGATCCGGCGGGTCGGCGTGTCGATGTAGTACATCAGCCGGCCGTCCGGGCTCCATCCGGTGCCGTTGCTGCACGCCACCAGGGGCAGCACCCGGGTGGCCGTGCCGTCGGGGGCGACCCGGGTGAGGCTGCCGCCGGTCTCGGACTCGTCGTAGCGCATGGTGCCCGCCCAGAGCGCCCCGTCCGGCGCCACCGCGGCGTCGTTCCCGCGCCGTCCCGGTTCGGCGTCGTGGACGAGCCAGCGGAAGGCGCCGTCCGCGTCGTAGAGCCCGATTCCGTCGCGCAGATTGACGACGAGGCCGCCGCCGGCCCGTGGCTTGGCCGCGCCGACGTGCTGTTCGGTGGCCATGACGGTCCGCCGGCCGTCCGCGGGGTCGTAGGTGTGGATGCGGGCGGAGAGGATGTCGACCCAGATCAGCCGCTCGGCGACCGGGTCCCAGGTCGGGCCCTCCCCGAGTGCGGCGTGCTCCCGTACGGCGACATCGAGGCGCGGGCGGCTCACTTCTCCCTCCGGTGGTGTCCGAGCCGGCCGGAGAGCGCCTCCGCGCCCTCGGCGGCGAGCGCGGCCAGTTCGGCCTCGCGCTCCTCGCTCCAGCGGATCATGGGGACGGAGACGGAGAGCGCGGCGACGACCCGGCCGGACCGGTCCCGTACGGGCGCGGCGACGCAGCTCACATCGGGGTTGGACTCCCGGTGCTCGACCGCGATGCCCCGTTCCCGTACGGAGGCGAGCGCCGCCCGCAGGGTCCCTTCGTCGGTGATGCTGTCGGGGGTCATCCCGGTGAGTTCGAGCCCTTCGAGGCGGGCGTCGAGCTCCCGTTCGGGAAGGGCCGCGAGGAGCATCTTGCCGACCGACGTGCAGTGGGCGGGCAGCTTGCGGCCGGCGGCCGACACCATGCGGACCGCGTGGGTGGAGTCCACCTTGGCGATGTAGATGACGTCGGTGCCCTCCAGGATCGCCACATGGACGGTCTCGCCGCAGGTCTCCGCGACCTGCCGGGCCACCTGCTGCCCCTCGGCCGCGAGGTCGAGCTGTTCGGCGTACCGGCTGCCCAGCTGGTAGGTGCGGACGCCGAGCCGGTAGCGGCCGGGCTGGTCGGGGATGGTGACCAGGTACGAGCGGGCCGCGAGCGTGGTCAGCAGCTCATGGACGGTGGTGCGCGGAAGCTGGAGCTTGCGGGTCACCTCGGGCGCGGAGAGCGTACCGTCGCCGTGGAGGAAGAGTTCGAGTACGTCCAGCGCCCGGGTCACCGCGGGGACGAGTCGCCCCATGGTCGTGCACCACCCTCTCGTGTTCGACATTCCGGCCAATGACCGGCATCACGAACACAGGCTAAGCGTGGCGCACTTGCCGGGGCAATGACGAGGTGATGTGCGGCACCTGGACCGACAGCGGATAAGGCACTTTCATCCCGGTATGGGGGCGAATGACCGACGGGTGGCGCCGCCGCGCAGGCGCCCGCGCGCATGCTTCGGGCGCGCCTGCCGGTTCGGCGGGGGCGCGCAGGGTATTCGCTGTTCCATGTCTTCACCGAGCTTCCCTTCACCTCTGCCGCGGCCCGCCGGGCTGCGGGGCGCCCTCCACCGGAGCGACCTGGCCGTGTTCCAGAACCTGGCGGGGCGGCACTGGCCGGCCGCCGGTCCCGTGCTGCCGCGGCTCAGCCGCAGCGCGAATCACGGGCTGCTGTGGTTCGGCGCGGCGGCCGGCATCGCCGCGTTCGGCGGCAGCGCCCGGGCCCGGCGGGCCGCGCTGCGGGGGATCGCGTCGCTGGCGGTGGCCTCGGCCGCGATCAACACGGTCGGCAAGGGGGCGGTGCGCCGTGAGCGGCCGATACTGGACGCCGTTCCGGTGATACGGCAGCTGAAGCGCCAGCCCGTCACCACGTCCTTCCCTTCGGGGCACGCCGCTTCGGCTGCCGCGTTCGCCACCGGAGTGGCGCTGGAGTCCAAGGGGTGGGGTGCGGTCGTCGCGCCCGTCGCGCTGTCGGTGGCCGCCTCCCGCGTCTACACCGGCGTGCACTACCCGAGCGATGTGCTGGCCGGTGCCGCACTCGGGATAGGGGCGGCGTTCGCTTTGCGCGGCCTCGTGCCGACCCGGGGTCAGCTGCCCGCACCGGGCAGGCCGCCCGCCGACGCGCCCGTCCTGCCGGACGGCCGGGACCTGGTCGTCGTCGTCAACCAGGAGTCGGGGACCGCCACGGCCACGGCGTCGCTGGTGCGGGACGCCCTGCCGCAGGCGGAAGTGGTGGAGTGCCCGCCCTCGGAGCTCTCGGCCGAACTGGAGAAGGCGGCCGGCCTCGGCCGGGCTCTGGGGGTGTGCGGGGGCGACGGTACGGTCAACCTGGCGGCGGCGGTGGCCGCCGTGCACGGGCTGCCGCTCGCCGTCTTCCCCGGCGGGACGCTGAACCACTTCGCGTACGACCTGGGCATCGAGACCGTGGCCGACGTGTGCGCGGCCCTCGGTTCGGGAAGCGCGGTCCGGGTGGACCTGGGCAGGTTCCGGCCCGGACCGGACGGGCCCGGAGGCGCCCACGGCTACTTCCTCAACGCCTTCAGCCTGGGCGTCTATCCGGAACTGGTACGGACCCGCGAGCGCTGGGCCCCGCGGATCGGCGGCTGGCCGGCCGGTGTCGTCGCGGCGTTCGAGGCGCTGCGCGGCCAGCGTCCGCTGGAGGCCGAACTGCAGGGCAGGAGACGGCCCCTGTGGCTGCTGTTCGTCGGCAACGGCCTGTTCCAGCGGGTCGGCCCGGCGCCCGGCCGACGGCACAATCTCGCGGACGGGCTGCTGGACGTACGCGTCGTGCACGGTGGCCGGACCCCCGGGCTGAGGCTGCTGGCGGCTGCCGTCGCCGGGCCACTGACCCGCTCCCCCATCCATGCGGCGGAACGGCGCCGGCGCATCCGCATCTCCGGGCTGAAGCCCGGAACCCCGTACGCGTACGACGGCGAAGTGGCGCACAGCACGGGTGACTTGATGATCGACAAGCTGCCGGAGGCGCTGACGGTCTACTGCCCCAGACCGGTGTGAGACCGGCCCGATCCGGGTGAGCGAGGGGCGGCCGACGCCGAGTCGGCCGCCCCTTCGCGTCGATCACCCTCCCACACCATGTCCATATAGCAAGATGCCCATCTCATCATTCGGCATCAGGGCATACGGTGACCGTACCGATCAGCGCTTTGCGGCCCGCGTTTCGCGGTTCGCTTTCGAGAGAGGATGCACGGTCATGCCGAAGGAGACCGCCGTCTACACCCACGGCCACCACGAGTCGGTGCTGCGCTCGCACCGCTGGCGCACCGCCGCCAACTCCGCGGCCTACCTCATCGGTGAACTCCGCTCCGGCATGAGCGTGCTGGACGTCGGGTGCGGACCCGGCACCATCACCGCGGACCTGGCCGCACTGGTCGCCCCGGGCCGGGTGACCGCGGTGGACACCACCCCGGAGATCCTCGCCCAGGCGGCCGACGCCGCATCCGAACGCGGACTGGAAAACGTCGAGTTCGCCGTAGCCGATGTGCACGCCCTGGACTTCCCCGACGACTCGTTCGACGTGGTCCACGCCCACCAGGTGCTCCAGCACGTCGGCGACCCGGTGCAGGCGCTGCGCGAGATGCGACGGGTCTGCCGGCCCGGTGGCGTCGTCGCAGCCCGCGACAGCGACTACGCGGCCATGAGCTGGTTCCCCGAGTCGCCGGTGATGGACGGGTGGCTGGAGCTGTACCGCCGGGTGGCACGGGCCAACGGCGGCGAGCCGGACGCGGGCCGCCGGCTGCTCTCCTGGGCGCGCGAGGCGGGCTTCACCGACATCACCCCGACGGCCGCCTCCTGGTGCTTCGCCACCCCGGAGAGCCGGGACTGGTGGAGCGGCCTGTGGGCGGACCGCACGGTCGGCTCGGTCTACGCGAAGCTGACGGTCGAGGGCGGCCACGCCACTGCCGAGGATCTCACCGCGATCTCCGAGGCCTGGCGCACCTGGGGCGAGCAGGGCGACGGCTGGTTCATGGTCCCGCACGGCGAGATCCTCTGCCGGGCCTGACCCCCACCGCCCGGGGCCGGACCCCAACGCCGGCCCCCGGGTCGCCCCGCTCCCCTCCGCCGAATCGATCACACACCGCTGACCGGCCAACTACCCTGTTCGGCATGGAAATCCTGGGAACCACGCTGCGTATCTGCGTCGACGACCTGGAGGCCGCGGTGGCCTTCTACGAGGGCCTCACGGCCAGTCCGGCGCTGCGCTTCGAACGCGGCGGGGTGTCCGTCGCCGCCATCGGCTGCTTTCTGCTGATGAGCGGCCCCGAGTCCGAACTGGAGATCCTGCGCAAGGTGACCGCGACGATCGCCGTGAAGGACGTCGACGAGGCCCACGCCTCCCTGACCCGGGTCGGCGCCCGCGTCATCGCGGGCCCGGTGCCCACCCCGGTCGGCCGCAACCTGATCGCGGTGCACCCGGACGGTTCGGTCTTCGAGTACGTCGACCGCAACCGGCCGGCCGGCTGAGACTCCCCCGGCATCAGCCCCGGGGCCGCATCCGGTAGTTGTACGCGTCCGGCAGCGGTTCTCCGGTGAGTTCGGTGAGTTCGGCCCAGACCTCGTCCAGGATCTCCGCACCCTCGCGCAGATCGGCGACCTCGAAGCCCTCGTCGAACAGGGCACGGGCCGCCACCCGGTCGCCCTCGGCGAGCAGCAGGCGCGCCTCCAGGAGGCGGAAGCGGCCCCGGAGACGGATGTCAGGGAGCAGGCCGGTCCAGACGGCGCGGGCACCGGCGGTGCGGCCCGCGGCCAGCAACGCCTCGATCGCCTCCCGGCCGAGGGCCGCCGTGGCCGCCGTCCATACCTCGCCGTCGTCGCGCCGCTCCGCGCACAGGTCGTCGAAGGCCTCCGTGTAGTGGTCGGCCGCCCTGTCCCGCTGGCCGCTCTCCTGGGCGGCGACGGCGAGGCAGCGCAGCAGCGGCCAGCGGGACGGGGCGAGCGCCAGTCCGCGCTCCCAGCTGCGCACCGCCTGGGCGCGGTCGTCGGCATGCCACTGGGCGACGCCGAGGTGGTATTCGGTGAGCGGTTCGGCGGAGGCCGTCTCCAGCATGTCGCGCCAGTGCGGGGAGACGAGGCTGGGCCCGGGCGGGGCGACGCGGCCCGGTTCGGGGAAGGCGCCCTGCTCCAGGAGCTGGAGCCAGGGCTCCTGCTGTTCGCCGAGCGTCGAGTGCGTGAACGGGGTGCCGGGCAGCTTGTATCCGGCGCGGCGTACTTCGAGGGCGCCCCAGCCCGAGCCCGTGGCGAGGATCTCGCCCGGCTCGGTGTCGGCACAGCGCCGCCACGCCTCGTACGCGGCGTCCACGGCGCCGCGCGGCAGTGCCTCGGCGAGGCGCTGCTCGGCCTCGGCCCGGGCAGCCGCCCAGTCGCCGCCGTGCACGGCGGCGGGGTCGGCGGCCAGCGGCCCGTACGACTCCAGCCAGCTGAACTCCCCGCCGGGCTCCAGCGGCACGTGCTCCAGCTGGGTCCGGGCCAGCCCGGCCTGGATCTCCGCGTAACCGGTGGTGCCGGGTTCGGTGAGCCACTCCTGCCAGCGGCGGCCACCGGGCCCGCTGCCCCAGAGGAAGAGCTTGCGGCCGCGCAGCAGATCGGTGGAGGTCTGGACGAGGCCGCGGCCGTGCTCGTCCAGGGAGGCGATCCAGCGGCGGGCGCCGTCGGGCACCTCGTAGAAGTAGTCCGCCGGGAAGTCGCCGCGCAGCGGGTAGGTCCGGTCGACGCCCCCGGTCTCGGGCATCGGGACCCGGGTCAGCGTCCGCTCGTACCCGAAGTGCCAGGCCTCGTCGGCGGGCGCCAGCACCCGGGTGTGTTCGCCCTCCGGGACGGCGATGTTGGACCACCAGTAGACGGGCGCGGGGTGTTCGTGCGGGTTGCGTATCCGGACGCCGACGTGGAGGAAGTCGGAGTCCTCCGGCAGCCAGAGATCGACCTGGAACGGCAGGTCGCGGAGCCGCTCCCACTCCCAGAGCCGGACCATCTCACCGCCGTCCGGTGCCGGGACCCGGGCGGCGTGCACCGGGGCGCAGGACAGGGTGGTGTGACCCGTCGCGCCGATGTTCCACTCGATGCCGCCGGAGAACCAGGCGCCGTTGAGCGCGAAGTCGGCGGGCTGCAGAACGGGGTTGGCGTAGACGAGGTCGCGGCCGTCCGCCTTGTGGACGAGGGAGTGGATACGCCCGCCGAGCCCGGGGAGCACGGTGGCCCGCAACCGGTCGTTCTCGATGACGATCGCTTCGAGGTCCGTGGGCGTGCGCTCGCGTCCGTAGCCGTCGAGGATCCGGACGGGAAGGACGGTGGCGAGGGGTTCGTGGCCGATCTGGCGCGCCATGTCCCGGGGCAGTGCCGCCCGGTCCCGGTCGTCGACGACATGCATCTCGTCCAGGGGCCGCAGCGCGGGCAGCGGATTCTCCGGCCCCGTCGCCGCTGCGGGCAGGGTAAGTACGGTGCGTCGTACGGTGGTGGCCACGGCAACCTCGCTCCCTCGCGCGGGCCGCCGCAGGTCCGGGCGCCCCCCGATGACCATGGAACACGCTGGACGCCGCCCGGACCAGGGGATCGGCCGTCAGACTTCGGCAAAAGCCGCGACCACCAGGTCGCTGAGCAGCGCGCCGGCCGTGCCGTCGGGGTCGAGATCGGGGTCGTAGACCGTGACGTTGAGGCCGACGCAGCGGGGCGAGGCGACCAGCGTCCGGAGCAGGGGGCCGAGTTCGCCGGGGAGCAGCCCGCCGTCGTCCGGGCTGTCGACCGCTGGCATGACCGAGGGGTCGAGGACGTCGGCGTCCAGGTGCACCCAGTACCCGTCGAGTTCCGGGCTCTCCAGGCTCCGCACGATGCCGCCCGCCAGTGCGGCGGCACCCTGCTCGCGGATCTCCCCGACGGTCGCCACCGGGATCTTCAACTCGGCGAGCTCGGTGCGATCCTCGTCGTAGTCGCGGATGCCCAGGATCCGCACGTCCTCGTCCCTGAGGTAGGGCCGCAGCCCCTCCAGTCCGGCGAGGTCGTCCTGCCCGCGCCCGGTGGCGATGGCCAGCTCCTCGCCGGCGGCGGCGCCGATCCCGTCGCCGTTGCCCGCATGCCGGAAGTCGGCGGACCCGTCGACCGACACCAGTCCGTACCGCCCGATCCGGCGCAGGGCGAGCGAGGCGCCCAGCTGGATGGAGCAGTCCCCGCCCAGGACGAGGCAGAAGTCAGCGGCACGCACATGCTGCTCGACGCGGTCGGCGAGGGTGCGGGTGTACCGGGCGATCGCGGCGGCGTTGAACACCCCGTCGCCCTCCTGCCACGCCCCGCGGTCGTAGCGGGGCGGTACGACGACCCCGCCCTCTGACGCGCCGAGCCGCTGCACGATCCGCTGCTCGCGCAGGGCACCGGCGAGCTTGTAGCAGCCGGGGACGGTGCCGGGGGCGGGTGGGCGAAGGCCCAGGTTGGAGGGGGCGTCGAGCACCACGATATTCCGCATGCGCCCCATCCTTCGCGCCGTAGGCTGTCACCTCAATCGATTTGCGGAATGCGACAGGAACGGCGGGAAACGATGGGCACGCAGCACACGTACCGGGTGATCGTGCGCGGCACGTGGGAAGGGCTCACGGACGAGGCCCGCGAGCGCCTGCTGGCCGAGGTGGAGCAGCACGGCCTGGCCGCGATGCAGTTCAGCGAGGAGGGTTCGCTGACCTACGACCGCGTGCTCAAGCACTTCAGCTTCCGGTACGTGGTGGTGTCGGACGCCGAGGACGGCGAGGAGATGGCCTCGGCGATCGCCGAGGACCGGGCGGAGACGGCGCTGCGGAAGGCCGGTTACGGGCACGGCGAACTGCGGTCCACCGCGACGGACATGGACACCATGAAGATCAACTTCAAGGGGCGGCGGGGGGCGGGGGCGGGGTGACGGCGGGCCGGCGACATCTGCGGCACCTCTGACCGGAGGACTTCCCGAAGGAGTCCCCACGTCTCCTGTGCCCATGCCGCCTGACACACGCGAGCCACGCCATCCGCGCGACCACCTGTACGAAGCCGGACCGAAAGGGGCACACCGACCCCGGGCCGACGCTCCCCGTGCCTCCGCGCACCCGGACCGGAAGGTCCGCCGATGACGTCTCCCGGTCGGTGACCCGCGAGAGCACCGTTGCTCCCGGCGGCGGTCCGGCCGACAGCCGGACGCGCCCCTGGTGCGCTGCACGAGGCCGGCGGCGCCGAGCGGTCCGGCTCCTGCCCCGTGACCTGCCGCTGCCAGGACATCGGCCTCACTGAACGCGGCGCGACCTCGCAGGAGCGTCCTTTTCCTCGTCCTCGTCGCTGTCGTCGTCCCCCGGCACGTGCACGTCGAGCACCTTGATGTTGATCTCGACGACTTCCAGCCCGGTCATCGTCTCCACCGCATCGGTGACATGAATGCGGATCTTCCTCGCCGTGTCCAGAATGAGCGTTCCGTACTCGACCACGATGTCGACATCGACGGCGGCCTGCTTCTCGCCCACCTCGACCTTCACTCCGCGGCCCGGGGCGTTGGAGCGGGACACCTTGTCCTTCATCGCTCCCATGGCCCGGGAAGCGCCGCCGCCGAGGGCGTGGACTCCCTCGGTCTCACGTACCGCTATCCCCGCGATCGTCGATACGACGGTATCCGCGATGACCGTCGTCCCCTTCGTACCGCCCGCCGATTCGTTCGATCCGAGTGTCGTTCCGTTTTCACTGCCGTTCGTCGCCATGAGTACCTCGCAGCGAGAGTTCCGGGAGGGGCCAACCGGAAGCGGCGGACCTTTTCCACCGCCCTTGCCCCCTTCCACGGTGCTCCAGGATCCGGGCGTACGCCATTCGAGTACCGACAAGGGCAGCGTATTCGTGTCCGCTCCCTTGCCTCCCGCCCTCAGTTCCGGGGCAGCAGGGAGCCCAGGGGCCCGAGGTCGAGATTGAGGTCTTCCAGCCGTACACCGTGCTGCTCGCAGAGCTCTCCCATGCGCTGATCGAGCATCATCAGCGTCGTGCCGATCTCATCGGTCTGATCGTCGGTCAGGTCGCCTTCGTCGATGCGCCGCAGGGCTTGCCGTTCCATCAGCTGCCGGAGCAGTTCGACCACCGTGAGCACCAGGGTGACCAGATCGCGCCCCATCTTCTCGGAGTCCAGGTCCACTCGTGAGGTCGTCACAGCGGCCCGCTGTCTGCCCAGGGGGCGGGAACACGCTCGTTCACCGACGACAGCAGTGCATGGAGTGAGACACGTACGAGTGGTACGTCGGCGATGGCGATGACGAGGTCTCCACTCACGACCACCCCGGTCGCCAGGACACGGTCCAGCAGATCGACCAGTGGCACGCCGATCGGGCCGCTCAGGCCGCCGGGCCCGTCCCACGGAACTGCTTCATGCGTCACGGACTACACCTCGCCCACGAAGGAGTAGGGGACCCAGGGCCCGGAGACCTCGATGTGCGCCCCGGTGCGTTCTCGCAATCCGGCGACCAGCAGGTCCAGTTCGGCGGCACGATGCCCCGCTACCAGATAGGTCGCGTTCAGGACCTGGACACGACGGTCATCAACGGCTCCGCTGCCGTGCGGCCGGAGCCGGCGGGACTCCGCGGCGAGGCGGCTCACGTCCGCGTCCACGGCATCTGCTACCCGCAAGGCATCCGCCTGCCGCTGCTCTCGCTGCGACTGCAGGTTGCGCTTACGCTCCAGATAGGCCCTGCCCGCTCCAGGGGCCGGGCGCGTCCGGTCCGCCGCCGTAGCTGTGCGCTCCTGCGAGGGACCGTCGCCCGCGCTCGGCGAGACGGGCGCGTAGACCTTGATCCCCCATTCGGCATGATGCGCGATACGCTTCAGTGCTGTGCGAAACCGTGTCGACTCACTCGCGAGTGCGCGTGCGGCCCTCTCGTCTCCGTTGTACAACGTGGCCAGCGGCAAGGGAATCGTGGGGAACCGCGCGGCGACTTCCGAGACGACCTCGTGGTGGGCACGCGCGTATCGTTCGAGTTCAGCCTCGTCGGTCAGCCGTTTCTGCCAGACCTCGTCCGTGAAGTCAGCCGCTCGAACGGTCTGCACGATCGCTGTGAGCGAGCCGATGCGAAGGGAGCGCACCGGTTCGTCCTGCGTGACCCCGGTGAGACGTTCCACGTCGGGGTCCCCCTCCGTGCGGCAGACCGCGAACACGTAGACGGCGTTCGTGTCCGGTGTTCCTGTGCTGCGCTCCGTCATGAGCCCCTGTTCTTCCTCTCCCTGGCTCATCGCAAGTCCGGCGATGTCTCTTCGGAGCGCGATTCAAGTGCCTCAAGCCGCGCCCGCAGCTCTCGGTTCTCGTCCTTCAGGGCGTCCCTCGCCGCGTGAGAACTGAGCGCCGGATCGGTCTCCCACCAGTCGATCCCGGCCTTCTTCGCCGTGTCCACGGAAGCAACGAAGAGCCGAAGGCGAATGGTGAGCAGCTCGATGTCGAGAAGGTCGATCTTGATGTCCCCGGCGATCACGATTCCCTTGTCGAGGACGCGCTCGAGGATGTCCGCCAGGTTGGTGTTCTGCGGCCCGGCTGCAGGATAGGAAGCGTCCTGCCGGAAGTCGAGATCAGTCACTTCGCGCTCTCCGTGATCGCTGCTTTGCGGACGTGGACCGCCTTCTGCGCGGTGCCTCTTCCTCGTCCTCCGGCTCTTCCTCTTCTTCTTCCTCTTCCTCCCCTTCTTCCTCTTCAGGCTCCTCCTCGTATTCCTCGTCCGTCAGCGGCTCCTCATCCTCGCCGTCGTCCTCCTCTTCCTCGTATTCGTCCCCCTCAGGGTCTTCCTCGTTGCCGCCTTCTTCCTCGTTCTCTGCTTCTTCCTCTTCCATGGCCTCTTCGTGCGATACGACTACTTCTCCGTCGCGGATCTCGCCACGCCACGCTTCCGGTTCCTCTTCCGTGAGTGTGACGTACCGCTGGAAGTGCTTGAAGTCGAGCCGGATCCGTCGTCCTTGCACGCGCCAGAGGTTTCCCGTCTTCTCGAAAAAGCCGGACGGGTAGTACTCGATGACCAGGACGATGCGTGTGAGGGACGGTGCCAGTTCGTGGAAGCTCACCGCACCTCGCGTCGTCCCCTTGGCACCCTCGGATGTCCAGACAATGCGTTCGTCAGGGATCTGCTCCTGGACCGTTGCCTTGAAGCTCCGGGAGGAGGGGCCCACCTTGACCTTCCAGTCGCTCGACATCTCCTCGTCCATCGAGACATCGCGCACGCCCTTGGCGAAACTGCTGAACTGGTCGTACTGGGTCCAGTGGTCGTAAGCGGTGCGGAGGGGCACTCCCACATCGAGAACCTCGATGATGTTCATGACCTTTCCGCCGCTCGCCTTACGTTTACCCTGGCCGCCGCCAAAGGCCTCCTTGGCCTTCTCCACGACGTTGTCCTTGACACCTTTGGCCTTCTCCGAGACGAACGCCTTCACCGGCGAGTCGCCCTGGAGGATGCGAGAGCCGATGGCCGGCAATGAGCCGCCGTTGTCCGCGACATCGTTCAGCTGAGCGGTGACATCGGTCAGCTTGTCCCCTGCCTTCTCCGCGAGCTTCTCCACCTGCGTGCTGAGAAAGCTGGACAGCTCACCGCGGAGTTTGTCCATTCCTGATTCTTCGGCCTCTTCGGTCTCTTCCGACTCAGGCTCTGCATTTTCCGTCCTGGCCATGACTCGCTACCTCCGACCGCTGGAGCGCTTGGATGCGGCTCGCTTGGACGATGACTTGCCTGCTGCCGTCTTCTTGGCCGCCGCCTTCTTCGCCGGGGCGGTCTTCTGGGCTGCAGCCTTCTTCGCCGAGCCGCCGGACTTCTTTGCGGCCGCCTTCTTCGCCGGGGCCGCCTTCTTGGCTGCAGTCTTCTTCGCCGGGGCGGTCTTCTTGGATGCAGCCTTCTTCGCCGAGCCGCCGGACTTCTTTGCGGCCGCCTTCTTGGCCGGGGCCGTCTTCTTGGCTGCGGTCTCCTTCTTGGCCGGGGCGGTCTGCTTCGCCGTGCCCGACGACGTCCGGCGCGGCGCGCGCCTTCTCGGCTGCTCCTCCTCGGGTTCTTCTTCTTCCTCTTCTTCCTCTTCTTCCTCTACTGGCTGCTCATCCTCTTCATCGCCCTCCTCCGGCTCCTCCTCGTACTCCTCGTCCTCGTACTCCTCGTCCTCGTACCCCCCGTCCTCTTCCACGGGTTCCTCTTCGTCCTCGTACTCGTACTGGCCCTCGTCGCCCTCGTCCTCCGGCGGTTCGAGGAGACGAGCCGTGCGCTCACTGATCGAGCCGGCCAACGTGCTCATGCTTCGATTGGCCGCAGCGGTCATGGCCTTACGGCCCGCGTCGAGAACCTCGCCCCTGAGCTGCTCCTGGAGTTCAGCGACCTGGGGGACCTCGCCGAGTCGACGCATACCCTCTGCGGCCAGTTGGCGGGGCTCCAGACCGAAGCGTCGGCCTGCGAGATACGTGGCGACACTGAGAGCCAGTCGCCCCTTCTTCGTCCGACCCAGCACGTAGCCGCCGACTACTGCGACCGCGAGGGTCAACTTCGTCTGGTCTTCCATGAGCACGTCACCTTCGATCACTCTGTGCCGGGCCGATCCGTACGGCGTCCAGCCGGTCCAGCAAGCGTTCCTCTTCGCGTTCGAACTCCTCCAGGCTGATCTCTCCGGATTCCAGTTCCTGATTGAGTACCGCCAACTGCGCACGCAACACGGCGGGATCGTGCAGCTCGCGCTCGGCCGCGTCATTGAGCTTCTCCGCCACCCAGATCACGCCACGCACCGGCGCGATCGGGAGCGTGAGCAAACCGGTGATCAGCCCCATGTCAGTTCCCGCCCACCAGCACAGATCGTGCCTCCGCCGAAACGAAGCTGTAGCAGGGAAGCGGGCCGGCGGACCGGATCTCCGCATGCTCCCGGAAATCCGCCCCGAGGCTCTGGGCCCGCAAGAGGAAGGCTGCGCTCTCGGCACGGTCGACGAGAAAGGACTCGTTCAGTACGCAGCCCGGGACCTCGGGTCCCTGGACGGCCGCCCTGGCAGCAGGCGCGAGTTCGCGAAGGACCCGCTGCCCTGCGGCGGCTGCCCGCCTGGTGAGAGCACCGGAGATGGCCTCGCCCAGCCGGAGGCTGGCCTCGTAGCCCGGGTTCTTCCGAGCTGCCGCACGGAGTTGGCGCACGCTTTGGTCCTCGGCGACAAGCGCCTCCAGCGCATTCTGCGCGGGAAGAACCTTGACGTTGATCTCGATGCGGCCCGCGAGTCGGTCCAGGGTGGCGGCATACTCGGATTCGCCGGCGGCCAGTTGCGCGAGCACCGCCTGTTCGTCAGCCGCGACCATGCCGAACCGCATGGGGAGCACCGGACCATCGTCAGCGAGGCGCATCAGAAGGTTCTGGTGCGCCAGCAAATCGCGCCGTCGGGCACGGAGCTGCGGCGGCGCGTCGCTGACGACCGCCACGAGCGGACCCTGGTTGACGCCCCTGAGGACCGCGGGCGGCGATCCGACGCCGACCGCTTCCTTCGGAAGCTGCGTCGCGGCCCGCAGGATCGCGTAGACATACACACCGTCGGTCGTCGCGCTCACGCTCATGCCTCCACGCGCCGTCGTCGGCTCTCACTGCTGCGGGCAGGCGCACGTCGCTTCTTCGGCCGCTCCTGCGGCTCGTCCTCGTCCTCGGACGAGTCGTCGCCACCACCTACTGCTTTGCGTACGGTGTCGCCGACGGACTCGGCCGCGTGACGCACCTTGCGTTTCCCCACGGACTTCGCCACACCGCCGCCGAGAAGCTCGGGAACGGTGGTGCTGCCGGAATCACGTTCAAGGTCCAGCCGGTTGCACGCCTCCGCGAAGCGGAGGTACGTATCCACACTCGCGACAACGATGCGCGCGTCGATCTTCAGGATCTCGATGCCGACCAGCGAAACCCGGATGAATACGTCGATGACCATGCCACGGTCAAGAATGAGCTCCAGCACGTCGTACAACGTCCCGGCGCGGGGCGGGCAGGCCACTACCTCGTCCGAGTAGGTGGTTGCGGGCATCGAGAGTCCTTCCAACAGAGGGCGAAACGCGGGTCACTCGTCGGCTGCACCACGTCGGTATCGCCGGACCCTGCGGTATTGCAGGAGTTCGCCGTCGTGGTCGAGCTGCACCTCGTACGAGGCGAGGAGGCTTGTGGTGTCGGGGATCCGTGGCACTTCAAGAACGTCCACCACCACGCACCAGCCGTCGTCCTCGCGCCGCACGGCGGAAACCCCCTCCGTGGGATGGCCGATCAGCCCCTCCAAGCTCTTGCCGGCAGCACGAGCCGCATACTCCGGTCCTCGCGCCGGTCGTCGGGCGCGGGAGGAGGCCGCCGTCTTCGAACCCCCGTGTGTGCGACGTTGTTCTGCCATAAGCCCAGTCTCGTCACTCCCGTCGGCCGCGCATCTTGAGCGGATCCATCGGAGCGTGACGTGAAGGCGTATCGCCTGACCCGTGCAGGGTGTTCACGGTCATCAGGGCCATCGCCAACCATTCTCGTGGCACTGGCAGCTAACGTTGCTCTTCCGCGTACGTGAATGCCTCTCGATGCTCGTCATGGCTCTCTCGCCCGTCCCGCGCCCTCAAGGACAGGTCCGAGCACAGCCTCCGCGCCATCTCCCGTGCGTCGTCCCGCGGCGCCGTCCCCTCGACGTACTCCAGAATTTCCAGCAATGCCCGGAGCTCACCGCTACGCAGCGCAACCTCGACGACTTCTTGCTGCCCGGCGGTCAGGGCGCTCACCACACGCTTTTGGCAGGAATCGACCTGCAAGCGGGCGAATCGGCTGTCGTAACCCCATGATTCCGTACCTCCACTGGCGGCGTCGAAGACGGCGAGCCGCCGAAGAAGTGATTGCGGCTGCGCGTGCGGAGCTCGATAGAAGGGCCGCTCGTCACTTCCCGAAAATTCGGCATCCAACTGGACCTCGGAAAGGAACGCGGCCACCCGGCGGGGTTCGGGCGTCAACCCGCCTCCCATCCATCGAGCAGACTCCATCAGCGTCCGGCCGGCTCCCTCGGGGATGGAGAAGAAGCACCAGCCCGAAACGCCGCACCAAAGAAGCCCTGCGTCCCGGCCCTCCCCGAACACCTTTCTCCGGAAGGCACGGGTGAACTCCACGCTTCCTTCCACGTCCGCCCCGAACGCGTCCTGGCTGGGGTCGTCATAGTCTCCGTACGAGGAAATGGAGGAGACGGGGAGGCCTTCGTCGAGAAGCCTGCCGGCGACCGCCACCATGTAGTGACCGATGGCGGCTTCGAGGTCGTCCCTCATTTGCTGCGCGCGGTCTTCCTCGTACACCACCAGGGTTCTCCTGTGTTCCGGGTCCGGCGTCGGTCCTGTCTCCCCAAGCCGGTTTCCCAGAAAACCGCAGTTCACACCGGGTGCGGCAGCCATGTCTCCTGCGTCGGCCCCAGTGGCGAAGGACCCCGCTTCTGCCGGCTCAACCCGCGCTGGGCGCCGCCGCCGAGCACCCCCTGGTCCTCGATGTCGCGGCGGAGCACCTCCGTGAGCGGTTCGCCGCGCGACGCGCCCCCCGCGGCGACGCGTGCATTCCCCTGCACCGGACCATCCGCCTGGAAGGCCCCACCGCTGCGGATCCTGCGGTACAAGGCGTGCCCGGCACAGTCCATGACCGCCTGAATGGCGCCCGTCCCGCGCGCGGCCCATCCTGGACATGCGGCGACCGGTCGCCGCCACTACGACGGCGAGAGGCGGCCATGGCCGGATCACCTCTGGGCATGCCACGGCGCGTGCTGACCCTGCCGGGCGTCTACACTCCGCAACGCGACACGCACCTCCTCATGCGGGCTCTCACCCGGGAGAACATCAGCACCGGAACGCATGTCCTGGAGCTGGGGACCGGCAGCGGGGCCCTGGCAGTTCACGCCGCCCGGTTGGGCGCACGCGTCACCGCCGTCGACATCTCGCACAGGGCGGTGCTGTGCGCCAGGCTGAACGCCGCCCTCCACCGCAGCCGGGTCACCGTCAGGTATCGCGATCTGTCCGCTCTCGACGCGGGACGGTACGACATGGTGATCAGTAACCCCCCGTACGTTCCCTCGCCGGCCGCACGGCCCCCGTTGCGGGGCAGAGCCCGTGCGTGGGACGGCGGTCCGGACGGCCGCGCCGTCGTCGATCGGGTCTGTGCGACTGCCGCAGCCGTCCTGCGCCCCGGCGGAACACTGCTCCTGGTCCATTCGAAAATGTGCGGCGCCCAGACCACGATCGATGTCCTCGCGCGGGCGCGTCTCCACGCGGAGGTCATCGACCGTGAGCTCATTCCCCTGGGCCCCGTCCTGCGCTCCCGACTGCCGTGGCTCCGTGATCAGGGGCTGATGGACGACACGGGACAGGACAAAGAGGAACTGGTGGTCATCCGTGCGCGACGCATCTGACTCCCGCCGTGTCCGTCTCGTACCCGGCGGACCGCTCCTGGTGGAGGGACCCGTCACCGTCGCCGGACATGACGGCGTGGCCGTCACCTCCGAGCGCTTCATGGTGGCGGTGTGCACCTGCCGTCGCAGCCGCCGCTATCCCTGGTGCGACACCAGCCACCGCAGCCGCGCAACCCCGCCTGCCAGGACCCGGACCGACGGGGCCACCGACCCGGAATCAGGTGCGACAGCATGACCAGCGCGCTCTACTCCGAATCGCGCGACGTCGGACCGGCGCTGCCCATCTCGCGCGGAGTGCTCTCCCGCGCCGTCGTGTCGGCCTTGCGGGACGGACACGCACCTCTGGTGGATCCGCAGGCCGTATCCGGGGCCGATCCCTATGGGGACGATCTCCAGCTCGCGCTCTATGTCCTCTACGAGCTGCACTATCAGGGATTCGACGGGGTCGGTGACGACCGTGAGTGGGACCCTGACCTGTTGCGGCTGCGTGGCGCCCTGGAGAGCCGCTTCCTGACCGCCCTGCGCACGGATGTGCCCGGGAAAGCCGACGCGCGTGCCGCACTGGACACGATCCTCATCGAACCGGCCGTCGACGACGGCACCGGAGTGAGCGGCTTCCTGCAGAACGAGGGCCTTCTCTGGCAGGTCCGGGAGTACTCGGCGCTCCGCTCCCTCTACCACCTCAAGGAAGCCGACCCGCACGCCTGGGTCATCCCCCGGCTGCACGGCCGTGCGAAGGCCGCCATGGTGGCGGTGGAGTACGACGAGTTCGGCGCCGGACGCGCCGAAGACATCCACGCCCGGCTCTTCGCGGACCTGATGGACGACCTCGGCCTGGACCACACGTACGGTCACTACCTCGACGCCGCCCCCGCGCAGGGTCTGTGCACGGTCAACGTGATGTCGCTGTTCGGTCTGCACCGGGCGTTGCGTGGCGCTCTCGTGGGGCACTTCGCCGCCGTGGAGGTGACGTCATCTCCCGGATCCCGGCGGCTCGCAGAGGCGATGCGGCGCACAGGTGCCGGGCCGGCGGCCGCGCGTTTCTACGACGAGCACGTCGAGGCAGACGCGGTGCACGAGCAGGTCGTCCGCCTGGAGGTGATCGACCCGCTCCTGACGGCCGAGCCAGGCCTGGACACCGACGTGGCCTTCGGCGTCCAGGCCACCGGTCTGCTTGAGGACAGACTGGGTGCGCTGCTGCTGGAGGCCTGGCGAGGCGGCCGCTCCGCCCTGCGCATCCCGCTGCCGGCAACCGCACGGCATCCCGGCAGCCCATGAACCAGCCCACGGGGCCCGTGATGCCGGGTCCGATGACATCGCGGCGGTGACCGCCGGGATCGGACGGCGTGTACACAACACGGAATTGGGTCGGCGCCGCAGCGCCCCACCCCCGCCTCGCACCCCGACTCGCTCCACCGAAACAGGGACCGAAAGTTTCGAGAGCGCTCACACTTCGAAGTCGCCTTCACGGCGACATCGCGACCTACCCCCCTCCTCTTTTCATTCACACCCACGCTGACGTGCACAAGTGTGTTCCATGACGCCATCGGTGTTTCGGAAACATTACGGAAACCGTTGACAACTCCCTTGCCAGGCCCGACTGTTGTGTCGCCCCCGGCCGTGCAAGGGATGCGCGCGGCCGGGCTGTGTCACCTCATCGATGAACGCCGACGTGTGCTCGGCGTGTCTTTTGGTCACAGACCGCGCTAATCGCGAGGAGGAAACACCGTATGAGCGACACCTCCCACCACTCCGACCCACGGCATGTCAGCCGCAGGAAACTCGTCCTCGGCAGTGCCGGGGCGCTGGTGGCGGCCGGGACGGCAGGGCTGCTCCTGCCCGGCACGGCGCGCGCCGCAACCGTGCTCACCAGCAACGCGACCGGAACGCACAACGGCTACTACTACTCCTTCTGGACCGACACCCCGGGCTCCGTCAGCATGACGCTGTCGGACACGGCCGGCTCGTACAGCAGCCAGTGGAGCAACGCGAACAACTGGGTCGGCGGACTCGGCTGGAGCAACGGCAGCCGTCGGGCCGTCACCTACTCCGGCTCGTTCAACCCGGGCAGCAACGGTTACCTCGCGCTGTACGGGTGGACCGCCAACCCGCTGGTCGAGTACTACATCGTGGAGAACTTCGGTCCGTACAACCCCGGTTCGGCCGGCACGAGGCGCGGCACGGTCACCGACGGCGGCGGTACGTACGACATCTACGAGTCCACCCGGACCAACCAGCCCTCCGTGGAAGGCACCAAGACCTTCCAGCAGTACTGGAGCGTCCGGCAGAGCAAGCGCAGCAGCGGCACGATCAACACCGGTGCGCACTTCGACGCCTGGCAGGCGGCCGGGATGCCGATGGGCGCGTTCAACTACTACATGATCATGGCCACGGAGGGCTACCAGAGCACCGGCAGCTCCAGTGTCAGCCTGGGTGGTGGCGGGACCACGCCCACCACTCCGCCTCCGGGCGGGGAAACCACGCCTCCTGCGGGCACGGGTGCCTGCACCGCCACGTACCGCACCACCAGTTCGTGGAGCGACGGCTTCAACGGTGAGGTGACCATCAAGGCGGGCAGCAGCGGCGTCACCGACTGGAAGGTGCCGGTGACGCTGGCCGGCGGCCAGACGGTCACCTCGCTCTGGAACGGGACCTCCAGCCGGAACGGGAACGTTCTGACCGTGACCCCGGCCGGTTACAACCGCACCCTGGGCGCGGGGCAGTCGACGTCGTTCGGCTTCACCGTCAGCGGACCCAGCAGCCCGTCCCCGTCGGTCGGCAGCTGCAGCGTCGGCTGACCCCGGCGTCCCGCGTACCCGCACGTTCCGGCGCGGTGCCCCGACGGGCACCGCGCCGTTCGGCTTCGGGCCGGACGAGCCACACGACTCTCGGGCGAACCATCTGAAAATTGTGGATATGAGGGCAAACCTTCGTACCGGTGGCCTCGAATGCCTGGTAGAGAGCGTTCACGTACGGCTCCCTCGAGTCGCGTTCGACGTGGTACGCGCCCCTCCCGAGGGAGTTCCCCATGCCCGGAGCGCAGGTCACCGCCTTGTCCCCGCCTTCCGGGGACGCCCCTGCCCGGCACGACCCCTCCCCCGAACCGGTCGCCCGCACCGAAGCGGCGTTCGCCGCGGTGCTGGCCGAGGTCATGCGACTCGATCATGTGGCGGCCGACAGTCACTTCTTCAAGGACCTGGGTGCCGACTCGCTGGTGATGGCCCATTTCTGCGCGCGGGTACGGAAGCAGGCCGGCCTGCCGCCGGTGTCCATGCGGGACGTCTACGCGCACAGCACCGTCCGGGGCCTGGCCCTCGCGCTCACGGACGCCGAGCCGCCGCGTCCGGTACTCGCTCCGTCCACCCCCGCGCCGGCTGCCCCTTCGGGCAGTCCGCGATTCGTCCTGTGCGGGGCGTTGCAGTTGCTGACGTTCCTCGTCTACTCCTGCCTCGTCGCGTTCACCGGTGTCCGGGGCTACGAGTGGATATCCGCCGGGTCCGGCGTGCTCGACGTGTATCTGCGCGCGGTCGTCTTCGGCGGCATGGTGTTCCTGGGGCTGTCCCTCGCACCGATCCTCGCCAAATGGGTCCTCGTGGGGCGCTGGAAGGATCGGCGGATCCGCATCTGGAGCCTGGCGTACTTCCGTCTCTGGGTCGTCAGGACACTCGTCCGCTCGAATCCGCTCGTCCTCTTCGTCGGATCGCCGCTCTACACGCTCTACCTCAGGGCGCTGGGCGCGCGGATCGGGTCGGGCGTCGCGGTCTTCTCCCGCCATGTGCCGCTCTGTACCGATCTGCTGTCCATCGGTGACTTCTCCGTCATCCGCAAGGACTGCTTCTTCACGGGCTATCGCGCCCGTGACGGTCTCATCGAGACCGGGACCGTCACGCTCGGGAAGAACGTGCTCGTCGCCGAGGCCTCGGTGCTCGACATCGGTACGGCGCTGGGCGACGGCGCCCGGCTCGCCCATGCGTCCGCCCTCCACAGCGGGCAGACGATACCCGCCGGTGAGCACTGGCACGGCTCACCGGCCCGGTGCGCCGACGGGGAGTACCCGGTGGTGGAACCCGCGTCCTGCGGCTCCGTACGCAGGTCGGTCCACAGCGCCACGCAGTTGCTGAGCGCGCTGCTGGTGTACCTGCCGCTGGCCGTCGGAGGCCTCGGGATCCTGCTCGCCGAGGCCCCGCAGCTCTCCGCGGTGCTGGAGCCGGGACCCTCGATCCTCACGACATGGGTGTTCTACCGCGATGCCCTGGCCCTCTCCTTCGTGCTCCTCTTCGTGATCATGCCGCTCGGCTTCCTCGCACTCGCCGTCGTCCCCCGGCTGCTCGCCCGCGCCCTGGTGCCGGGCAGGGTCTATCCGCTCTACGGCTTCCACTACGGGGTACACCGCGCGATCACCCTTCTGACCAACCGGCCCTTCCTCACCCGCCTGTTCGGCGACAGCTCCGCCGTGGTCCCCTACCTTCGTCTGCTCGGGTACGACCTCTCCCGGGTGGAGCAGACGGGGTCGAACTTCGGGACCGAGGTGAAGCACGAGACGCCCTACCTGAGTACGGTCGGTACCGGCACGATGGTCGCCGACGGACTCTCGGTCAACAACGCCGAGTTCTCCAGCACATCCTTCCGCGTCTCGCGCACCGCCATCGGTCCGCGGAACTTCCTGGGCAACCGGATCGCGTACCCCGCCGGGGGCCGGACGGGCGCCAACTGCCTGCTGGCGACCAAGGTCATGGTCCCCGTGGACGGAAGGATCCGCGAGGACGTCGGCCTCCTGGGCTCGCCCAGCTTCGAGATACCCCGGTCGGTCCAGCGGGACAGCAGCTTCGACCTCATGAAGACCGGTGAGGAGCTGCGTACCGGCCTGACCGCCAAGAACCGGCACAACGCCGCCACCATGGGGCTGTATCTGCTGGTCAGGTGGGGCTTCGCGTTCCTGGTGACCCTGGTCGTCTCGGCGTCCGCCGAGCTCTACACCTCGGTCGGCGCCGCGGCCGTCGCACTGGGCAACGTCCTGGTCCTGCTCGTCAGCGCCGCCTACTTCGTCCTCGTGGAACGCGCCGTCATCTCCTCCCACCCGCCGGGCCCGCTCTTCTGCTCGATCTACGACGTCCGCTTCTGGCGGCGTGAGCGCTTCTGGAAGGTGCCGTCGGAGCTGTTCCTCAAGACCTTCGACGGGACTCCGTTCAAGGGACTGATCTGGCGGCTGCTCGGTGCTGACCGGGGAAACCGCCGTCACCACCGGGTACGCGGCAGGCGCGGCCTCCGGTCCGTTGCCGTGCCGGCTGACAACCGGTGGCGGCTCGTGGCGGACGCTGCTGCTGCACGCCGACCGTACGGAGTCGGAGCTGCTGGCCCACAAGGGCTTCCCCGTCGACGCACTCCGCTCGGAACTGGGTCTCCCCGCCACCGCGCCCGCCGTGGTGTTCGATCCGGCCGGCGGCAGCGAACCCGTACGGGACGCGGTGCTTCAGGTGGCGGTCCTCCGCCGCGGCCACGGGACCGTGCTCCGGCTGCGGTACGCGACCGAGGTGCTCGACGAGGCCTCCGCCACCAGAATCGCCGGCTACCACCTCACCGCGCTCAGCCTCATGGCGGCCCGTCCCGACGCGGCGCACGGGCGGCAGAGCCTGCTGTCCCCCGAGGAGCTCCGCCATCAGGTCGACGGGCTCGCCGGACCGCACCGCGAACTCCCCGGCCTGCGCTTTCATGAACTCTTCGCCCAGCAGGCGCGCACCCGCCCGGACGCTGTCGCGGCCGTTCACGGTGACAGGCAGTGCACCTACCGGGACCTCGACCGTCGCGCCAACCGGCTGGCCCACGCCCTGCTGGACTCGGGCCTCGGCCGGCAGGACGTCGTCGCCGTGGTGACGGAACGGAACCTGGACTGGCTGACCGCGGTCCTCGCCGTCCTCAAGGCCGGCGGCGTCTACCTGCCCGTCGAGCCGCACTTCCCCGCCGCCCGGATCGCCACGATGCTCACCCGGGCCGGCTGCGCACGGGTGCTCACCGAACCCGGCAGCACCACCACGCTCGATCGTGCCACGGGCTCGCTGCCGGGGGTGCGGACCTCGTTCGTCGGCACACTCTGCGAGGAGAACCACGAGGAGTCCGACCCCGGTGTGCCGGTCGGCCCCGAGGATCTCGCGTACGTCATCTTCACCTCCGGCTCCACCGGCGAGCCGAAGGGCGCGATGGTGGAGCACGCGGGCATGCTCAACCATCTCTTCGCGAAGATCGACGACCTGCGGATCGGGGAGGGCGACGTCGTCGCCCAGACCGCACCCCAGTGCTTCGACATCTCCCTGTGGCAGCTCCTCTCGGCCCTGCTGGCCGGTGGACGCACGCTGCTGGTCGGCCAGGAGGCGATCCTGGACGTCCGGCGGTTCGTCGACACCCTGGCCGACGGCCGGGCCGGCGTCCTGCAGGTGGTTCCGTCCTACCTCGACGCCGTCCTGGCCTTCCTGGAACGGCACCCGCGCGAACTGCCGCGGCTGCGCTGTGTGTCCGTCACCGGCGAAGCCCTGAAGAAGGGGCTCGTCCGGCGCTGGTTCGCCACCGTCCCCGGGGTCGCGCTGGTCAACGCCTACGGGCTGACCGAGACGTCCGACGACACCAACCACGCGGTCATGGACCGGGTGCCGGAGACGGAGAGTGTGCCGCTCGGCCGTCCGGTCCGCAACGTACGGGTCTATCTCCTCGACGAACACCTCTCCCCGGTGCCGCTGGGCGCCCCGGGTGCCATAGCTTTCGCCGGGCTCTGTGTCGGCCGGGGATACATCAACGACCCGGACCGGACACGGGCGGTCTTCCTGCCGGATCCGTTCCACCCGGGCGAGCGGCTCCACCTGGGAGGGGACTACGGCCGCTGGCTCCCCGACGGGCAGCTGGAGTTCCTCGGCCGCCGGGACGCACAGGTCAAGATCCGCGGGTTCCGGATCGAGACCGGCGAGATCGAGAACGCTCTGCTGCGGGCACCCGGTGTGCGCGACGGCGCCGTGGTGGTCGCCGAACAGGCCGGGCAGGGACGGCATCTGACCGCCTTCTACAGCGGCGCACGCCCACTGCGGCCCGATGCCCTGCGGGACCTGCTCGCCGCCACTCTGCCCGCGTACATGCTTCCGTCGGTCTACCACTGGCAGGAGGCCCTGCCGCTGACCGCCAACGGGAAGATCGACCGCCGGGAACTGACCGCTCGGGCAGCCGAGTCGGGGCCCGCCGCGCACGGGGACGGCGGCGAGCCGCCGTGTACGCCCACCGAGCGGCGGGTGGCGTCGGTCTGGGCCGAGGTGCTCGGCGTCCCGGCGGACCGTGTGGGCCGGCGGGACAACTTCTTCGACCGCGGGGGCACCTCGCTCTCGGCGGTCAGGGTGGCGGTCTCCCTGGACCGGGAGGTCTCGCTCAAGGACCTGGTCCGTCACCCCGTACTCACCGACCTGGCCTCACTCGTCGACGAACGCTCCACCCCGTGAACCGATCGCAACCCCGAGGAGATCACGATGACTTCCATGGAGATGACCGTCTCACCGCCCGCTCCGGAGTGGGGACCGGACCGGCCCGCGACCCTGCGGGCACCGGCGTCCCGCGACCCTGCCCGTTGGGCGGCCGGGGCGCGGGACGAGCTGCACGCCGCACTCGTCGAGCACGGTGCCGTCCTGGTCCACGGGCTGGACCTGCGCGACCCCGAGGGTGTCGCCGCGGTCCTGGGGCGACTGGACGTCGAACCGGTGCCGGAGAGGGAGGCCTTCGCCCCCCGCCAGAGCTACTCCCCCGGCGTCCACTCCTCCTCCGCGTGGCCACCGAACCAGCCGATGTGCATGCACCACGAACTGAGTTACACGCTCGGCTTCCCCCGCCTGCTGCTCTTCGCGTGCCTCTGTGCGCCGACCACCGGCGGGGCCACCGGCCTCGCCGACGCGGCGGACGTGCTCGAAGCGCTGCCCCGCGGACTGACCGACCGGTTCGAACGGGAGGGATGGCTCCTGGCACGCAGCTACAACGGCGAGATCGGAGCCACGGTGACCGAGGCGTTCGGCACCGACGACCGCGACGCGGTGGAGCGTTACTGCGACGCCCACTCCATCACCTGTTCCTGGCAGCCCGACGGAGGGCTGCGCACCGAGCAACGGCGCAGCGCCGTGGTCCGCCACCCCGCCGACGGACGGCGCTGCTGGTTCAACCAGATCGCCTTCCTCAACGAGTGGACGCTCGCCCCCGAGGTGCGCGAGTACCTGGTCGACGAGTACGGACCCGACGGCCTTCCGTTCAACACGCGCTACGGCGACGGCGAGGCCATCGGCGAGGACGTCGACCGGATCGTCAACTCGGTCTACGAGGAGCACACCGTGCGCCGGCCGTGGGAGGCCGGCGATCTGCTCCTCGTCGACAACATCCGTACCGCGCACAGCAGGGAAGCGTACGAGGGGCCGCGCGACGTCGTCGTCGCCATGGCCTCACCGGCCCGGCCGGACACCTGCTCGCCGACGACCGAGGTGGGACCGCTATGACCACGTACCGCACCGCTGCCCCCGTGTCCGACACGGCCGAGGGCGTCACCCTGCCCTCGTTCGCGGTCATCCCCGGCGGCCAGGTCCGACGCGCCCTGGAGGGGCGGGAGAAGGAGATCGTGGAGGTGGTCGAGGCCGCCTACCGGCTGCACGGTGCGGGCCGCACGGTGAACCCGCCGTCCTCGTTCCTGCGCTTCCCGGACCGCGCAGCTTCCCGGATGATCGCGCTGCCCGCTTCGCTGGGTGGCGAGTCCCCGGTGGACGGGCTGAAGTGGATCTCCAGCTTTCCGGAGAACGTGCGGTCCGGAGTCCCTCGCGCCTCGGCCGTACTGATCCTCAACGACCCCGGCACGGGCTACCCGTTCGCCTGCCTGGAGAGCTCGATCATCAGTGCCACGAGGACGGCCGCGTCCGCGGTCTCGGCGGCCGACCGGCTGAGCCGCGACCGGACACGTCCCACCCGCGTCGGGTTCTTCGGCACGGGGCTGATCGCCCGGTACATCCATACGTTCCTCGAAGGCTCCGGCTGGACGTTCGACGACATCGGCGTGTACGACGTCTCCGCGGAGAGCGCCGCCGGATTCCGTCTGTACGTGGAACAGTCCGGCAGCGCGGCCCCCGTCACGGTGCACCACGCCCCGGAGGAGCTGATCCGCACCAGCGACCTCGTGGTCTTCGCGACCGTCGCCGGCGAACCCCATGTCGACGATCCGGCGTGGTTCGGCCACAACCCCGTGGTGCTGCACGTGTCGCTGCGCGATCTGGCCCCCAGGGTCCTGCTGGCCTCCACCAACATCGTGGACGACATCGAGCACTGCCTCAGGGCGTCCACGTCCCCCCACCTGACCGAACAGCTCACGGGCAACCGGAACTTCGTCCACGGCACGCTGGAGGACGTGATGGCGGGGCGGGTGGCCGTGCCGGCGAACCGTCCTGCGGTCTTCTCGCCCTTCGGTCTCGGCGTGCTCGATCTCGCGGTCGGCAGCTTCGTCTACGACCGGGTCGCCCGCTCCGGCGAGCTGCGGCTCGTCGACGACTTCTTCCACGAACGACGCCGCTACGGATGACCTCAGCCGCACCGGCGCCGGCGCCGGCCCGCCAACGCCCGCAGAAAATCGAAAGATTCGGAAGAGGAGTCCACCGTGTCTGTCATCACTGTTCCTCAGGCCTTCGACGAGGAGGAGCTCTATGTGGACATCGAGCGGATCTTCGGGCAGGCGCTGCTCCTCAAGTGCGAGGGCTTCAACTTCGCCGGCTCCATCAAGCTGAAGGCCGCTGCCGAGATGGTGGCCGCGGCCGAGCGCGACGGCTCCCTGACGGCTGACTCCGTGCTCGTGGAGTCCTCCTCCGGCAACCTCGGCGTGGCGCTGAGCATGATCGCGGCGAGCAAGGGCTACCGGTTCGTCTGTGTGACGGACTCACGCTGCAACCTCGCCACCCGGCTGATGATGGAGGCGCTGGGAGGCGAAGTCCATGTGGTGGCCGGCCAGGAGGCCGGCGGCGGTCTGCTCGGCGCGCGGCTGGACCACGTCCGGCGTCTGTGCGCCTCCGACGACCGGTATGTATGGCTGTGCCAGTACTCCAACCCGGCCAACTGGAGGGCGCACTTCCGGACGACGGCCCCGGAGATCGCCCGTTCCTTCCCGCACCTGGACGTCCTGTTCGTGGGGGCCGGGACGACCGGGACGCTGATGGGCTGCGCACGGTACTTCCGGAACTGGCACCGACCGGTACGGATGGTCGCGGTGGACACCGTCGGCTCCGTGGCGTTCGGGGGCGGCCCCGGCCGCCGGATGATCCCGGGACTGGGCATGAGCATGCGTCCACCGCTCCTGAACGAGTCGTACGTGGACGAGGTGGTGCGGGTCGAGGAGGCGGACACGATCCGCGCCTGCCGTCGCCTGGCCAGGAGCGGCTTCCTCTTCGGCGGCTCCACCGGCACCGTGGTGAGCGGCGCGGTCGACTGGCTGACGCGGAACGGGACCCGCGGCCTCACCTCGGTGGCCATCGCGCCCGACCTCGGCGAGCGCTATCTCGACACCGTGTACCAGGACAACTGGGTGCAGGACCTGTACGGCGAAGACCCGCTCGACACCGCACAGCCGCACCGGCGGACCGCGCGCCGGACACACATGGATTCACCGCTTTGATGCGCGTGGATCGCCCCGGGCACCACGGGGTGCTTGTATCGCCGTGGAACGGTCTCACTCCCCGGTGTCGACAGGTCAGCGAGGTGTCCAGGTGCAATCCGCCGATCGCGGAGGGGAAGCCGCTGAGCAGACGGGCGAGCCCGGTCTCGACCAGCTGATGCTCCGGACGGCCGACGGTGACCGGGAGGCCTTCACCGCTGTCTACGACCGGACCGCCGGCCCCGTGATGGGCCTGGTCCACCGGGTTCTGCGAGACCCGGCGCAGTCGGAGGAGGTGGTCCAGGAGGTGCTGCTCGAGGTGTGGCGTACGTCCGGCCGGTTCGAGCCCGGCCGCGGCAGCGCGATGACCTGGATCATGACCCTGGCGCACCGCCGCGCGGTGGACCGGGTACGGGCGTCGCAGGCCGGAGCGGACCGCGAGCGACAGGTGGCGCTGCTGGATCCCGGGCCGCCCTTCGACGACGTGACCGAGCAGGTGGAGAACCATCTGGAGTGGCAGCGCGTACGCCGCTGCGTGCACGCGCTCACCGACATCCAGCGCGAGGCGGTGGCTCTCGCCTATTACGGCGGTCTCACCTACAGGGAAGTGGCGCAGTCGCTGTCCGTACCTCTGGGTACGGTCAAGACCCGCTTGAGGGACGGGCTGATCCGGCTGCGCGCCTGCCTGGGAGGGGCGCCGTGAACGCTGAGGATCCGCACGAGGCGAGCGGCGCCTACGCCCTGCACGCACTCCCCGAGGACGAACGGCTGGCCTTCGAGCGGCATCTGGAGGGCTGCGAGGCCTGTCGCAAGGAGGTCGCCGGGCTCCAGGCCGCAGCCGCGCTGCTGGGGCGGGCCTCAGCGGTCACTCCGCCGGCCGGCCTGCGTGAGGAGATCCTGCGCAGGGTCGCGCTCACGCCGCAGGACGCGCCCGCCCGGGCCCGGGAGGCTGCCGCGCCGCGGCGGACGCCGCCGGCCGCGCCGGCGCCGGTACCCGTCACGTCCACGGCCGGCGGCCGGTCCTCCGCCCCGTCGCGACAGCTGCCCCGCCTCGTGCTGGCGGCCTCCGTGGCGGCCGTGCTGGCCTGCCTCGGCGTCGCCACCTGGCAGTACCGGGAGGCGGAGGACGCCAGAACCGCGACCCGGCGCTCGCAGGAGCACCAGGAGGAGGTGGCGCGCGTGCTCACGGCGCCCGACGTCCGGCTCGAAACCCAGGAGCTGCGCGGCGGCGGCACTGCCACGGTGGCCGTCTCCCGCAGCGAGGACGCGGCCACGCTCGCCGTCTCCGGCCTGCCGCGGCTTCCCGCGGGCAAGGTGTACGAAGCCTGGTTCATCGAGGACGGGGAACCCGTACCGGCCGGGCTGCTCAGCGGTGACCCCGGGCGTCGGCTGACCCTGCTGGACGGGCCGGTGGACGATGCCACGGCAGTGGCCCTGTCCGTCGAACCCGCCGGGGGCTCCGCGCAGCCGACCACCGACCCTCTCGGCGCGGTCGGACTCCCCACCTGACGCGGTCACCGCATTCACGTCGGTTCACCCCAAACAATCTCCGCGGTGCCTACGAATCCCTTGTGCAGAACCGCTCACGAGCTGGGGCCGTATCCGTCGGAACCGAGCCCCCTCACCGTCAACTCCACGCACCACACCGTCCGGCGCCCGAGAGGCCGCCGGGTCCCCGTCTGGACACTGTCATGACCACAACGACCGCACGCCCGCCCCTCACGACGGGACCACTCGGCACGCAGACCGTCGCGCTGCCGTCCGGCCCCGAAGCCCCCTCGCATGCCCGCCGGGCGGCTGTCGCCTTCCTCCACCGCACCCGGCCGGCGCTCGATCCCGAACGCAACGACGATGTCCTGCTGATCGTGTCCGAACTGGTCACCAACGCGGTCCGGCACGCCCCCGGCGGCCCCAGCGCCCTGACGCTGACCAGCACCGCGGACACCCTGGACATCGCCGTCACCGACCACTCATGCGTCCCACCCGCCCCCCGTGCCCCGGATCTGACCGACGGCACGGGCGGCATGGGCCTGCATATCGCCGAGGACCTGGGAGCCCGGGTCTTCACCGAACCGCTGCCGGGCGGAAAGTGCGTCCACGCGGCCTTCGACGCGGAGCCGCCCGCATCAGCCGGGCAGGGGACGGTGCCGGGGGTCTCCCGGCGCAGGGTGGCGAAGACCACGCTCGCGTGGTCGGCAGCGCCCGTTCAACGACACCGGGAACTCGGGCGGGGCTGGCCCTCCGAAGGGCCGTAGCCCTATGTTGTCTCGGTACGTCGAAACCTCCCTCGACGACGCCGACACCCGCCACCCCGGCCTCGCCCGGCTGGTGGGCGACGCTTCCCTGGCCGTGTACGGCGTGAACCGTTCGGTGGTCGCCCAGCGCAACAGCGGCGGCCACGTCAAGGTGTACGCCCAGTTCCGCGGGGAGCCGGACCGGCACACGAGCCAGGAGACGGGCCGGCACGAAGGCCCGGACCCGGCCGACGCCGAGGTGGAGCGATCGAAACTGCTGGCCCTGTTCGAGGGCTGGGCCGCTCCGGTCCTCGATCTCCTCCGCCACGGCACGACGTTCGTCCGCCGCCCCCTCTACGCCTTTCCCACGCCCCACACCTGGGCCCATGTCCAGGGGGTGACGCTCCTGGGCGACGCCGCCCACCTGATGCCGCCGTTGGGTGCGGGCGCGAACCTCGCGATGCTGGAAGGCGCCGAACTCGCCGAGTCCATCGTCACCGCCCCGGAAACCGGAGATCTGGACGGGGTCGTCCGCGCCTTCGAGGAACGGATGTGGAAGCGGGCCGGCACCTGGACTGCCCTCACGACGGCCGGTCTGAGGCGCCTGGTGAGCCCGGACCCCTCGCAGGCCGTCGCCCTCTTCGACGAGGTCCAGCCGTCCTGACCGCGCCATGAACAAGGGCATGGCTGCCGCTCGTTCACCGACCTCCATCGCACACCATCTGCACGCACTTGTACGATTTCGACTCGACGGGCGAGGGACGAGACGCCTGGAATTCTTCGAGCTGCGACAAGGACCCATCATGGCGCGCGTACGGACCGGCTGCCCCGACTGCAAGCGATGCACCAACAGTGCCGTCGGTGAAGGTGCCCGGAAGGCGGGCCGCTGGACCGCGGGCATTGCGACCATGGGTCTCAGCGAGGCCGGCATGGCCTTCACGCGCAACTGCCGAGGGTGCGGGCACGCCATGTCCCTTCACGACCGCAAGGACAACAACGCGCTCACGCGGGACCCGGAGCACCGGGGCGCACCGGTCGTCCCCGGCCACGCAGCCCCTTACCCGCCCGCCCCGGCTCCCGTGTGGGGCGCAGCGCCCCAGGCTCCGGCTCCGGCATGGGGCTCGCCGCCTCAGGCCCCGACCCCCGCGTGGGGCGCACCGACCCCGGCCCCGGCGCCCGCCCCGGCTCCGGCGGCCCCGGCTCGGAATGCGCAGGAGATCATGGATCTCCTGCGGCAGCTCGGCGAACTCCGTGACGCGGGTGTCATCTCTCCTGCTGATTTCGAGGCGAAGAAGGCCGACTTCCTCAGCCGGCTCTGACCCCACGGATGCCCCGGCCCGCGCGCACCGGCCGTCAGACCGGGTCCTCCCCGGTCAGCGGGGGCATCGCGTGTGGACGCAGAACCATGAGCGAGCCCTCCGAGGTCGCCACCATGGCGAACGGGAACCGGTCGAGTTCCAGGCAGAGTTCGACGTCATCGGGGTGAACGCCCTGGCGCACCCCGTCCGTCAGCTCGGTGGCGGCGCGTGAGGCGGCACCGCGGCGGAGGAACTCGGCAGCGTCCGTCGCGGTCCCGTCGGCCCGTCCGGCGATGTACTGCGCGCACGCGAGGTCCTCATCGGCCTGTCCGTCCTCCCCGGTGACGACGAACGTGACACGGTCGCTCCCACGCGCCCGCAGCAGCCGAGCCGTTGCCTCCGCCACGACGAAGCCGGCGCACAGCACCAACCGGGCGTCCTTCACCGCGAGTGCGCCGACCGTCCCCGCGGTGGTCTTCTGCACCACGGTCCGTCCACCGAGGTCGGCGGACCTCAGCAGACCCGGCGAGTTGACGGCGTCGAACCCCGGCGCGGGCGGGCCGTCCTTGAGCGCGATCCAGTCCGGGTGTTGCGCCTTGAGCGCCAGGGCTTCGTCCAGTGACCCGGCGAGAACTATCTTCTCCGCCCCCCGGGCGAAAGCCCAGGCGGCCACGGTGTACGCGCGCATGACGTCAACGACGACCGCCACCGCGGGGACTTCGGCCAGATCGGCGATGCCGAGGAATCGAGTCTTCATTCACGCCATGATCACGCATGCCGGATCCGCGGCCCCCGGAGAGTGTCGCGGATCACAGCAAGCGTCTCGGCATGCGAAATCGCGGGCGGTCCGCTCACGCCCCGATCGTGTGGAAGTCCCGCCGCAGCTCCGCGAATCCGCGTTCCTCGCGGCTGGGATGGACGCGGTTCGTGAGCAGGATGGCGTAGCGGCCGGCCTCCGGGTCGATCCACAGGCTCGTGCCGGTGAAGCCCGTGTGCCCGTACGACGCCTGACCGAAGCTGTCCCCCACCGGCGATCCGACGGGGTCCTGTCCCTGCCAGGCCAGTGAGCGGCGCAGGTTGAGGTGGTCCGTGCGCGGGGCGGTCATGACGGTGAGGGTGTCCGGCCTCAGAAGCGGCGGGCCGCCCCCGAGCAGACAGCACGCGAGCCGCTCCAGGTCCGCGAGGGTGGCGAACAGGCCCGCGTGCCCGGCGACGCCGCCGAGCACCACCGCGTTCTCGTCGTGCACCTCTCCGACGACGGTCCGGCCGCGCCAGGGGCAGGCTTCGGTGGCCACCGCGCGGGCGCGGCCTGCGGGGCCCGGCCGGAAACCGGTGTCGGCCAGGCCGAGGGGCGCGCTGACGAGGTCGGTCATCAGGTCGTCCAGGCCCTGGCCCGTGGCCTGTTCGGCGATGAGGCCGAGCAGGATGAAGCCCTGGGAGGAGTACGTGACATGGGTTCCGGGCTCGGCCGTGCGCGGCAGCGGACCGAGTGCCGTGAGCAGCGACTCGCGGGTGGGGTGGTCACGGTAGAGCGGGACACCGCCCGGCAGTCCGGAGGTGTGGTCGAGGAGTTGGGCGACCGTGCGGGCGGCATGCGGGCTGTCGGAGTAGCGGGCGAGGTGGTGCCCCACGGTGTCGTCGAGGCCGAGCACGCCCCGGTCCACGAGGGCCATGACGACCAGGCCGACGATCGGCTTGGTCACCGATGCGAGGTCCCAGAGGTCCTGGCCGTCGAGAGCCGGTCCGTCGAGCGCGCGGGTACCGGTCCAGCCGCGGTCGTACGGTCCCGCGGCGTCGCCCAGCGACCAGGCGGCGCCCGAGTAGAGGCCCCGCGCCCGGCCGCCGTCCAGGAGCACGCGGCGGGCGGCGGCGTGCGATGCGTCGTCGGCGCTCACCGTGTCTCCCCCGCCTCTTCGAGTCCGTGCGCAAGCGTGGTGGCGCCCCTGCCGCCGCCCGCGGGGCGCTCCGGGACCAGTCCCAGCCGTACGCCGGGGTGTGCGGCCAGGCTCGTCGACACCGCGGCGGCGGCGGAGGCCACCATCGGCCCGTACAGCCGCGCGGCCGCTTCGTCGAGCGTGAAGGCGAGCCCGGTCAGCACGAGGGCGCCGGTCGCGTGGCCCGTCGCGTCGCGCACCGGAGCGGCGAGCGCGCGCCGGTCGAGCCAGGCGTCGCTGCCGTCGAACGCGTAGCCGTCGCGGGTTGCCGCGGCCAGGGCCTCACGGGTCGCGTCGTCGGCGGGTGCGCCGTCGGGGCCGGCCGACAGCAGCGCGCGCTCCTCGGCCGGCAGAGCGGCCAGCAGGGCGAGGCCCGCCGCTCCCGCGGTCACGTGCTCGCGCGAGCCGGGGCTCAGGTCGAGCCCGAGTCCCTGCGCCGGCGCGCGCACGTCGAGATGGATGACGGTGCGGTCGTCACGCACCGCGTAGGAGGCGAACAGACCGGTGCGTACGCGGAGTTCGTCCAGGACCGGGCCGACCCGGCGCAGCGCCGCGTCGTCGGCGAGCGCGCCGGCGGCGAGCCCGAGGAGCCGGGGCCCCGGCCGGTAGCTGCCACCGGTGGCCGCTTCGGCGTATCCCGACGCGGCAAGGGCGCGCAGCAGGCGGTGCACGGTCGGTTTGGCGAGTCCCGTCCGGCGGGCGAGGTCCGCGAGACGGTGCGGCGCACCCGGGGCGGCGAGGGCCGCCAGCACTTCCATCGCTTTGTCGACCGGGCCGGGCGCGGGCGGAGCGGCGTCCGCACCCGGGCCTTCGGACACGGCGGCGGACGCTGCGGCGGGAGCCTGCTGCTGCGGACGACTGTTGACCGGTTTCCCCATGTGGCCTACCTTACCCGAACTGCATTCCATTCACCGGAACGAGCGTGTTGTCCAATGGAACGAATATGTGAAGGGGGAGGCGGCCCGCGTGTCGGGTACTCCCGCCGTTCGGCCCTGCGCCTGGGTGGCCTCGCGGTGCCCGCCCTCGCCGCCCCGGCCCTGCTGACCGGGTGCGGAGCCCCGTCGGCGGCCTCCGCCGGCAACGTACTGCGGGTCTCCCAGACCGGGGACCCCAAGACGATGGACCCGCACAAACAGGGCGACATGACGTCGATGAACGCCCTGATCAACATGTTCGACACGCTCACCACGCGGGGCCGCGACAACTCCCTCCAGCCACGGATCGCCGTGTCCTGGAAGGCCGTCGGGCCGAAGGTGTGGCGGTTCGAGCTGCGCCGCGGCGTCACCTTCCACAACGGCGAGCCGTGCGACGCCGAGGCGGTCCGGTTCAGCATCGAGCGACTGCTCGACCCTGCGACCAAGTCGCCCATCGTGGAGCTGCGTTACGTCGAGCGCGTCACCGTGGCCGACCGCTACACGGTGGATGTGCACACCTCGGTCCACGATCCGATCCTGCCCGCCAAGCTCTCCCTGTTCGGCGGCGTCGTCGTACCCCCGCGCTACCTGGCGAAGGTCGGCGACGAGGGCTTCGCCGCGCACCCCGTGGGTACCGGCCCGTTCACGTTCCGGCGCTGGCAGCGCGACCACGAACTGCGCCTGGCCGCCTACGACCACCACTGGCAGGGCCGCCCGCACGTCGACGAACTCGTCTTCGTGCCCGCCCCCAACTCGTCGTCCGCGCTGGCCGCCCTGCAGAGCGGCGGCGTCGACATCGTGGCGGGCATGACCCCGGACGCCGCCCAGCAGCTGGCCGGGTACCCGGGCGTGCGGATCGACCATCACACCGGCATCCGCACCTCGTACCTGTCGCTCGACACCCTGACCGAGGGGCCGTTGCGCGACCGGCGCGTGCGGCAGGCGCTCAACCACGCCGTCGACGTGCCCCTGCTCATCAAGGCGGTGCTCGGCGGCAACGCCACCGAGGTCCCGGCGATGATCCCGCGCGGCGCGTTCGGCTTCGACAAGTCCGTGAAGCCGTACGAGCGTTCGCTCGCCAAGGCCCGCGCGCTGCTCGCCGAGGCCGGACACCCCGACGGCATCAGCACCTCGATCACCGCCTCCAATCTGGACGCGAACGTCGCCGAGGCGATCTCGGGTCTGCTGGCCCGCGCCGGCATCCGCGCCAAGGTGAACCTGCTCGACCCGGGCACGTACTCCCAGCGCCTGACCTCCTCCAACCACGGTGCACTCGGTCCGATGTACCTGGCCGCGTCCACTGTCTGGACCATGGACGGCGAGAGCATGCTCCAGTCGAACGTGCGCAGCGACCGACGGCAGAGCCGCTGGCACAACCAGCGCGCCGACCGGCTCGTGGACCGTGAGGAGTTGTCCGTGGATCCGGCCGTGCGCCGCCGCGCCTTCTCCGAACTTCAGCAACTGATCAAGGACGAGGCGCCGTTCGTGCCCCTCTACCAGATCGACAACATCTACGTGCACAACACCCGGCCGAGCTGGACGCCCGGTGCCGCAGGGGTGCTGGACATGGCGAGCGCGAAGGTGGCCGTGTGATGAGCCAGACCCTGACCGCGCCCGGTGCGCGGGTCGCCGGCCCCGGCCGCGCGTGGACCGTGCTGCGGCCCGCCGCCGCCCGTCTGGGCACCGCGCTGCTGGTGCTGCTGTGCACCGCGACCGTCGCGTTCTTCCTGGTCCGCCTGTCCGGCGACCCGGTGAAGGTGATGCTGCCGCCCGACGCCACCGCCCAGCAGGAGAACGTGCTCCGGCACAGCCTGGGCCTGGACCGGCCGCTCGTCACGCAGTATCTGGACTATCTGTGGGGCCTGCCGCGCTTCGACTTCGGCAACTCCCTCTTCTACAACCAGCCGGTCCGCTCGGTCCTCGCCGACCGCATCCCGGCCACCCTGCTGCTCGCGGCCGGCGCCCTCGTGGTGACGCTGGTGATCGCCCTGCCCGCCGGCACGATCGCGGCGATGCGGCGCGGAAAGGCCGCGGACCGCGGCGTCATCACAGCCGTCCTGATCGGCCAGTCGACACCCGCGTTCTGGGTGGGCATCCTGCTCATCCTCGTGTTCGCCGTCGGTCTGCACGCGCTCCCCGCCTCCGGATACGGCACGTTCGCGCATCTGGTCCTGCCGTCGATCACGCTGGCCGTCTACTCGGTCGCCGTCGTCGCGCGGCTGCTGCGCTCCTCGCTGATCGACGTGCTCGGCTCCGACCACATCCGTACGGCCCGCGCCCGCGGCCTCGGCCCGGTGCGCACGGTGCTGCGGCACGGGCTGCGCAACGCGTCGCTGCCCGTGGTGACGGTCGTCGGCCTGGAGGTCGGCAGCCTGCTCGGCGGCGCCATCCTCACCGAGCAGGTCTTCTCCTGGCCGGGTGTCGGTCAGCTGACCGTGCAGGCCATCGCCAACCGCGACTTCCCCCTGGTACAGGGCACCGTGCTGCTGTTCGCCGCCACGTTCGTCGTGGTGAACCTGCTGGTGGACCTGTCCTACGGCCTCCTCGACCCGAGGGTGAGGAACTCCCGATGACCACGACCACCACCGCCCCCGCGGCCACCACCGCCGCTCCCGCCCCCGCCTCGGCCCCGCCGTCCGTGCTTCGCTCGCTGCTGCGCAACCGGCTCGCCGCCGTCGCCCTCCTCTTCCTCCTCCTGATCGTCGTGTGCGCCCTGTTCGCACCCCTGATCGCTCCCGCCGACCCGGGCGCCCAGAACCTCCTGGGCCGGCTCCGGCCCCCCGCCTGGCAGTCCGGCGGCAGCGCGGACCACCTCCTCGGCACCGACCAGCTCGGCCGCGACCTGCTCTCCCGGGTCATCTACGGCACCCGGGTCTCGCTGCTCGTCGGCGCCGGAGCGGCCCTGCTCGCCGGGGTCATCGGCACCGTCGCGGGCCTCGCCTCCGGCTACCTCGGCGGCTGGACCGACCGCGTCGTCATGCGCGTCGCCGATGTCCAGCTCGCCTTCCCCGCGATCCTGCTGGCGCTCGCCGTCGTCGGCTTCGTCGGCTCGGGCCTCGGCTACGTCATCCTCGTGATCGGCATCACCGGCTGGGTGTCGTACGCCCGTGTGGTGCGCTCCGAGGTGCTGTCGCTGCGCACCCGCGACTTCATCACCGAGGCCCGCGCGATCGGCGTCGGTGACCGGGCGACCATGCGCCGGCACCTGCTGCCCAACGTCATGGCCCCGCTGGCCACGATCGGCACCCTGCACATCGCGTCGGCCATCGTGGCCGAGGCCTCGCTGAGCTATCTGGGCCTCGGCGTTCCGAAGGAGACGGTGACCTGGGGCGGGATGCTCTCGGACGGACAGCTCTACCTCGGCACGTCCTGGTGGATCGCCGTCTTCCCCGGCATCGCGCTCATGCTCACCTCGCTGTCCATCAACATCCTGGGCGACGCGCTGCGCGACGTCGCGGACCCGAAGGCGTACCGCCGATGACCGACTCCGCACAGACCCCGCCGTCCGTACCCGTCCTCGAATTCCGCGACCTGCGCGTCGACTTCGCCCTCGCCTCCTCGACCGTGCACGCGGTGCGCGGGGTGAGCTTCGCGGTGAACCCCGGCGAGACCCTCGCCGTCGTCGGCGAGTCCGGCAGCGGGAAGTCGGCCACCGCGCTGTCCGCGCTGCGCCTCAACCCCGAACCGCCGTGCGTGTACGCCGGAGGGCAGGTGCTGCTCGACGGCACGGACGTGCTCGCCCTGCGTGAGAAGGAGTTGCGCAAGGTCCGCGGGGCCCGGATCTCCATGGTCTTCCAGGACCCGATGACCAGCCTCGACCCCTTGCAGCGGGTGGGCGACCAGGTGTCCGAGGTGCTGCGGCTGCACGGCGACCACACCCGCGCCGAGGCGCGCCGGGCGGCGCTGACCGCACTGGACGAGGTCGGCATCCCCGATCCGGAACGACGCTACGGCCAGTACCCGCACGAACTCTCCGGCGGTCTGCGCCAGCGCGTCATGATCGCCTCGGCGCTCGTGGCCCGCCCCAGCGTCCTCATCGCCGACGAGCCCACCACGGCGCTCGACGTGACCGTGCAGCGGCAGATCCTGGAACTGCTCGTGAGCCTCCAGCGCCGCCACGGCATGGCCGTCCTGCTGATCACCCACGACCTGGGCGTCGTCGCCGAGACCGCCGACCGGGTCGTCGTCATGCGGCACGGCGAGGTCGTCGAGACCGGCGACGTGGATCAGGTGTTCACCCGCCCCACCGCCCCGTACACCCGCGATCTGCTGGCCGCCACTCCCCGACTGGAGCCCGTCGCATGACCACGAACCCGCTGCTGGAGATCGACGGACTGCGCAAGGAGTTCCCCGGCCGCCCGCCGAGCGTCGCCGTCGACGACGTGTCGCTCACCGTCCGGGAGGGCGAGACCTTCGCCCTCGTCGGCGAGTCCGGCTGCGGCAAGACCACACTGACCCGGCTGCTGCTGCGGCTCCTGGAACCCACCGCGGGCCGCGTACGGTTCGACGGCACGGACCTGCTGGCGCTGAACGGCGCCGCGCTGAAGCCGCTGCGCCGGCAGATGCAGGTCGTGCTCCAGGACCCGTACTCCAGCATGAACCCGCGGATGCGGATCGCCGACATCGTCGGGGAGCCGCTCGTCACCCACGAGGAGTGGGCGCGCGGGCGGCGCGGCCGGGCTAAGGTGCGCGACCGGGCCGGCGAGCTCCTCGACTCCGTCGGCCTGGACGCGAGCATCCTGGACCGGTATCCGCACGAGTTCTCCGGCGGTCAGCGCCAGCGCATCTCCATCGCACGGGCCCTGGCCCTGGAGCCGCGCCTGGTCGTGCTCGACGAGCCGACGAGCGCACTCGACGTGTCCGTCCAGGCCCGCGTCCTCGACCTGCTCGCCGAACTCCAGGACCGCCTCGGACTGACCTACTTCTTCATCTCGCACAACCTGGCCGTCGTCCGCCAGATCGCCGACCGGGTGGCCGTGATGCGCCAGGGCCGCATCGTCGAGTCCGGCACCGCCGACCAGGTGTTCACCGCGCCCGAGGACGCGTACACGCGGCGGCTCCTGGACGCCGTACCGGTGCCCGACCCCCGCCGCAGGATCCTGGGGAGCGTCCCGGCATGAGCCCCGCACCGCAACCCGCGGGCCCGGCAGGGCCCTCCCTAGAACCGGGGCGCCGACAGGACCAGGCCCGCCGCGCCGAGCAGCGCGCCGGTGTCCGCGGCCTCGCCGAGCACCACGGTGGGAACCTCACCGCCGCCGAGCACATCGGCGCGCAGCCGGGACTCGACCAGGGCCCGGAACGGCTCACCGCCGTCGAGTGCCTCCCCGTGCAGGACGAACAGTCCGCACGCGAAGAGCTGCTGGACGGTGGCCAGGCCGAGCACCAGGTTCTCCGCGTACCGAGCGACGAGACCGGCGGCGGCCGGGGCGGAGGAAGCCGTCAGGGCCGCCAGGGTGGCCGCCCCGGGAGCGAACCCCTGCTCGGCGGCGCGCTCGCGCAGCCAGCGGGTCGTCGCCACGGTCTTCCAGCAGCCGCGCCGGCCGCAGGTGCAGAGCTCGCCGCTCGCGGTGACCGTCATATGGGCGCCGCTGCGACCGCCGGCCGGGGCCAGCACCTCGCCCTCGTACAGGATGCCGACGCCGAGGACCTCACCGGTCGCGACGGAGGCGAACGAGCGCCGGCCGCGCCCCGCGCCGAACCAGCGGTCGCCGAGCACCTGAACCCGTGCCCGGTGCTCGACCCGCACCGGGACGCCGGTCAGCTCCGTGAGCCGGTCGGCCACCGGGTAGCCGCGCAGCGCCGGGGCGTCGTTCACCTCGATGATCCGGCCCGCCGCCGGGTCCACCACACCGGCGGCGGCCACGCCCACGCCGAGCAGGTCCCGCCCGGCGAACACGGCGGCCGCCTCCCGCAGCGCCGCGTCGACGACGGCCGGGTCGGCGCTGCCCGCGTCGAAGCGGGCCTGCGTCCGCTCGCGGACGGCTCCGGCGCGGGTGAGGAGCGCGGCACGCACCAGTCCGGGCAGTACCTCGGCGGCGCCCAGCACACCGACGTCCCGACCGGCCGGCTCCTCCGGCTGCGGATCGGGTACCAACCGCAAAGGAATACGTTCATGCGCCATGCGCCGACTCTGTCATGCCCCCGGACCGGGGAGACAGCGGCATGACCCACCGCAATCTGACCGAGGCCACCTGGCGCGAGACCCGGGCAGCGGCGGCGGCCGGCTCGATCGCCGTCCTGCCGATCGGCTCGCAGGAGCAGCACGCCGAGCACCTGCCGATGGGCACGGACACGATGCTCGCCGACGCCGTCGTCTCCCGGGCCCTGGCCCTGCTCGACGAGCGGGCCGCCGCGGGCGATGACGTGCCCGGTCTCGTACGCCTGCCGACGCTGCCGTACGGGCACAGCCCGCACCATCTGTTCGCGGCGGCGCTGACCCTGTCCGCGCCGGTCCTCGGCCTGGTCCTGGACGAGCTCCTCGACTCGCTGGCCGCCTGCGGCTACCGCCGGGTGCTCGTCGTCAACGGACACGGCGGCAACGACGAGATCATGCGCCTCGCGGTCAAGCGGTTCGCGCTGCGCGCCGATGTGACGGCGGCGGCCTGTTCGTACTGGACGCTCACCGACACGGGTGAGCCGGAGCCGGACTCGCCCGACGAGTCCCACGCCGAGCTGGTGCCCGGGCACGCCGGCTGGTTCGAGACGTCGCTGATGCTCGCCGCGCAGCCGGTGCTGGTGCGGACCGAGCGGGCCCGGCACGCACCGGTCGAGCCGCCTCCCCTGTTCGACAAGCCGCCCTACCCCGGGCTGACCGTGGAGCGGCACGGCGAGTGGGAGCGGGTGGGCGGCGCCACCGACGACGCGGCCGGCGCCGGCGCCGAGCACGGTGAGCGCCTGCTCGACCGGCGCGCCCGCGGACTGGCCCGCGCGGTCCTCGCCTTCGACGCCGCGTCGCGCCCCCTCGCATGACCCTCCGCCCCTCACACGTAAGGAACCGTTCATGAAGATCACCGAGGTCGACGTCCACGTCGTCAATCTGCCGCTGGTCAACCCGTTCACCAGCTCGTTCGAGACGAAGACCGGAGAGACGCGCACCGTCGTGCGCATCAGGACGGACACGGGCGTGGAGGGCTGGGGCGAGACGATGTGGGGCCGCCCGGTCGCCGCGATCGTCCGCGACCTCGCCGAGGACCTGATCGGCACCAGCCCGTTCGCCCTGGAGTCCTTCCACCGCCGCCACCACATGGTGCCGTTCTTCTACGGCTACCTGGGGTACGCCGCGCTGGCCGCGATCGACGTGGCCTGCTGGGACGCCATGGGCAAGGCCACCGGGCAGTCGGTGACCGATCTGCTGGGCGGACCGGTCCGCGACGAGGTGCCGCTGACCGCGCTGATCACCCGGGCCGACGCACCCGGCGCCGCCGCGGGCGACCTGCCGCGGGCACTGGCCGAGCACACCGAGCGGGTGGTGGCCGAGGGCGGGTTCACGGCCGTGAAGCTCAAGGGCACCAAGGACGTGCAGGGCGATGTCGCGATCCTGCGGGCGGTGCGGGCCGCGCTGCCCGAGGTGAACCTGCGGGTCGACCCGAACGCCGCATGGTCGGTGCCGGACTCGATCCGGGCCGGCATCGCGCTGGAGGAGCTGGACCTGGAGTACCTGGAGGACCCGTGCGTCGGGATCGAGGGGATGAGCCAGGTCCGCCAGAAGGTGCGCATCCCGCTGTGCACCAACATGTGCGTGGTCCGCTTCGAGGACTTCGCGCCCGCGATGCGCCTCAACGCGGTCGACGTGATCCACGGTGACGTCTACAAGTGGGGCGGCATCGCTCCGACGAAGGCACTGGCCGCGCACTGCGAGACCTTCGGTCTCGGCATGAACCTGCACAGCGGCGGCGAGCTGGGCATCGCGACGGCCGCGCATCTCGCGGTCGTCGCCAGCACCCCGGTGCTGTCGCGTGCCATCGACTCCATGTACTACCTGCACGCGGACGACATCATCGAGCCGCTCACGCTGAACAACGGCAGCCTGCGGGTGCCGGACGGTCCGGGGCTCGGCGTCACCGTCGACGAGGCGAAGCTCCGCCACTACGCCGAGGTCAACGCACGCGAGGGAGACCTGACCAAGTGACGACCGACAGCCTCCGCACCGGCCGCCGCGCCGTCACCACGGCCGGTGCGCCCGCCCCGATCGGCGGGTACAGCCAGGGCATCGCGGCGGGCCCGTATCTGTTCACCTCCGGGTTCGGCCCGCAGGACCCGGTCACGGGCGCGCTCGGCGACACCATCGAGGAACAGACCCGCCAGGTCCTCGCGAACGTGGGCGCCCTCCTCGCCACGGACGGGCTGACGCTCGACGACGTGGTGAAGGCGACGGTCCATCTCCAGGACGTGCACCGTGACTTCGCGGGCTTCGACCGGGTCTACCGGGAGCACTTCGGCGATCCGCGTCCGGTACGCACAACGGTCGGCTCCGAGCTGATGGGCATCCTCGTGGAGATCGACGTGGTGGCGCTGCGCCGGAATCCCTGATCCGGGGAACGCGCGTGCGGGCCGGACCGTCGTCGGAACGGTCCGGCCCGCCGCGCCCGTCATGCCCCGGGGTCGGCCATCGCGCCCCTCAGTCCCCGGGGTGGGCCATCGCGTCGATGGCGACGGCAGCCGCCAGGACGGTGGCGGGGTCGGCGTCCGGCCCGACGTCGAGGCCGTAGGTGTCGCGGACGCGGAACCACTTCTTCGACACCTCGGCCACTTTGTAGCCGTCCCGCTCGATCGTGTACTCGTGGTCGAGGATGTTGCCGACCACGCGCAGGTCCTCGCCGTCCTCCTGCTTGATCCGCCACCGGTCGCGCAGCGGTCCGATGACGGCCTTCTTGACGATGGCCACGCGCCGGCCGTCGGCGTCCTCGATCGCCATCGAGTCCTTGATCCGCAGCGGCCGGCTCTGCACCGTGGCGACCCGCCGGCCGTCGCGGTCCTCGATGTGGTAGGTCCGGCGTGCCCGCAGTGCCTTGCCGTTGACCTTGTACCGATGGTCGCCGGACTCGTCGTCGATCCAGTAGTCGTCGCCGATGGAGATCATCTTCTGCCGCATCCGGAAACGGGTCACGCCCTCGCCGTGGTCGAACGCGCGATTGGCGTGGCGGCGGTCCTTGCGCTCCTGGAACATCACGCGTCCTTTCCCGCCGTCTGTCGATGGGGTCGGACCGGGCTCCGTGACGGCAGTCCCACCTTTCCTATCCCGCTCGCGGCGGAGCCGCACCTTTTCGTGAACCCGTCAGACGGACGTACCTCAGGCGGACAGGTGTCCCCGCACCGAGCGCATCGCGCGGTGCACCGCCTCGCGCGACTCCTCCGTCCGGTCGAGGGCGTCGAAGGTGTGGCGGCCGTTCGGCACGTCGATCACCTCGGTGTCCGCCCCGTACTTCGTGGCCGCGGTCAGGAACTCCTCGACCGTGGCGGCGATCCCCGGCATCTCGCGCCCCACCCGGGTGATCACGAGCGGCAGGGTGCCCGCTCCCGCCACCGCGTCCGCCGGACGGAACCCGCTGTCCACCGGTCCCCAGGCGGGGATCGGGACCAGGACCGGGTAGGAGGCCGCGAGGCAGCGCAGCCAGGCCGGGGGCCTGCTCAGCCAGGGCGCCGAGAGCAGGCCGCCGCCCGAGAAGAACCAGAGCGCGATCCGGTCCGCGTCCACCCGGGGATCGGCCCGGACCCGTTCCACCGCTGCCGCCACGTCCGCGGCGGCGCGTGGGTAGCCGGCCATGTCGTGCAGCCGGTGGTCGAGCGTCGCGCCGACCATCCCCGCTGCGGCCGCGTAGCGCGCGTACCCCCGCAGGAGCGGCCAGTCCCGCGGGGTCGGTTCGGCTCCGGCGGGCACCGGGCCGCCGTGCACGAACACCACCGCCGGCCGGGGGCCCTCGGCGTCCGGCAGGTACAGGTCGACGTTCCCGGACCGTTCGCGCGGCAGTTCCGGCACGTCCACCACGAACGGCCTCAGATGCGCGGGGGGTTCGCCGGAGCCGGGCGGAACGAGGTGGTGTCCTTCGCCTGCGGCGGCCCGCAGCAGGACGCCGGCCAGTTCGGCCGGGAGGGACAGCATCGGCCAGTGTCCGGTGGGCAGTTCGAAGAACGACACCTGAGGACCGGCCAGCGGCAGGAGAGCCGGGTCACCGAAGTCCACCCGCTGCTGGACCATCGCGATACTCGAACCGTTCGCGTCGCACAGCACGCCGGTGACGGGCAGTGCGCCGGCCGCCCCGGTCAGCCGCAGCGGCTGGAGCAGGGTGCCCAGGGGCTGCGGCGAGGCCAGGGCGGTGAGCCGGTCCAGCGCCGCTTCGGGGATGCCCGCGGTGCTGCCCCAGCGCTGCCACGCGTCGCGGGCCGGAGGAGCCAGGTCCTCACCGGTCCCTTCCGCACCGGCCCGGCCGGCCAGGTCCTGGCGCAGTGCCGGGTCCGGCACGGTGGCCAGAGCCGGCACTCCGTCCTGCCCCGGTCCGGTGTCCAGGCAGACGATCCGGCCGATGCGCTCCGCGCGCCGGTCGGCGGCTCCCAGCACCGGGTAGGTGCCGTAGCCGTGGGCCACCAGGACGATCCCGTCCTGGTGACGGGCTCCGGCGGCGACCGAGTCGATCACCGCGAGGACGTCCTCGATGTGCGTGTCCAGGTCGATGGCGTCCGCCGCGCCGCCGCGCGAGCCGCCGAGCCCGGCCAGGGTCACCGTGTGTACCCCGGCGCCCGCCGAGACCAGGTGTGCGGCGGTCTGCTCCCACACGTGTGCGCCGGTGAACATGCCGGGCACCAGAATGAATTCGGTCATGGTCCGCTCCTTGGCGATACGTCGTCGGCGGTCCGGGCCCCCTCTCCCGGCCGCCCTCGCCGGTACCGTAGAAGCTCCCTCAGAGGGAGGTTCAAGTGTTCACCTCGCACGACGGCCTGTGCAGCATCGGCGAACTGGCCGAGCGCGCGGGCGTCACCGTCAAGGCCGTCCGCTTCTACTCCGACAACGGCTTGCTGCCGGAGGCCTCCCGCAGCACTGGCGGGCATCGCCGCTACGGTCCCGACGCGCTCGGCCGGCTGCGGCTGCTCCGCTCCCTGCGCACTCTCGGGCTGCCGGTGCGCGAGGTGCGCCGCGTCCTCGACGAGGAGGGGGCCGGGGCGGACGGTGTGCTGGAGGACGCCGTCGCCGGGCAGTTGCGCGCACTCGGCTCACAGCTCACCGCCCTGCGCTGGCGGGAGGCGGGGATGCGGCTGGTGCTGGAGTGCCCGCCCGGGGAGCGGGCCGACCGGCTGCGTCTGCTCGGGGCGGTGACGACACCGCCGAGCACGGCCTCGCTGGCCCGGTTCTGGCGTGCCTGGCTGCCGCCGCGGATGCCGGCCCGGGCGACGGCCGCGTTTCTGGAGGTGGCGGTGCCCCAGCCGCCCGACGACCCCGAGCCGGCCCAGGTGCTGGCCTTCGCCCGGCTGCACGCCCTCGTGACCCGTCCGTGCCCGGGCGCCGAGCAGCCCCAGCCCTCGGCCCACAAGGCCGGGGGTTCCCGTGCTCCCGCAGTCCTGTACGCGGGCCTCGCGCAGGCGTACGAGCTGGCCGGCACCCAGTTGCGCCGGGGTGTGGGGCCGCGCGCCGGCGAGGAACTGGACAGCTTCGTGGACGCGTACGCGAGCGCGTACGGCGGCCGGGACACCCCGGCCTTTCGCCGTCTGCTCACCGGTCAGCTCGCCGCCGACCCGCGGATCGACCGCTACTGGGAGCTGACGGCCGACGTGATCACCGCGCCCGGCGGTCCGCCCGAGCCGACCCCCGGGACCGCGCACGACTGGTTGTTCGCCGCGCTCGACGCGCAGACCGCGGCGGCGGGCTGAGGCGCGCGGCGCCGACGGCTCCTGTCCCCGGCGTCAGCGCATGTCCGCCGTGATCGCCCAGCGCTCGTGGTCGCGCCAGGCCCCGTCGATGAACAGGAAGTCGGGCGAGAAGCCCTCCAGCCGGAATCCCGCCCTGCGTACCAGGGCGATCGAACCCGCGTTGGCGGGCTGGATGTTGGCCTCCAGGCGGTGCAGGCCGAGCGGTCCGAAGGCGTGCCCGAGGACCAGGCCGAGTCCTTCGCTCATCAGGCCGCGACCGGCCGCGTGGGCGAAGCCGCCGTAGCCGAGGGCGCCGCAGCGGAATCCGCCCATGACGATGTTGTTGATGTTGACGAACCCGGCGATGGCACCGTCCTGCGGACTCCCGGCCGTGCCGTCGCGCTCGCACACCAGGAAGCCGGCCCTGGCCGGGTCCTCGATGAGCACCCCCGCGTACGCGGCGTACGTGTCGGGGGAGGCGGGCGGGAAGAGCCAGGGGTGGTGCAGTTCACGGCTCTCCCGGGCCCGGGCGGTGAACTCGTCCGCATCGGCGTGGGTGAAGGGGCGGATCGCGGTGCGCGGCCCCTGGGCCAGGTAGGTGGTGTCGGACATCGGGCCAGCCTAGATCGTCCGCCGCCGCCCGGTTCGGCCGGGCGGCGGCGGGTGACGCTACTTGGTGCGCCTGCGGAAGACGTACGCCCCGCAGGCCATACCGGCCAGGAACATCACGATCAGCCACACGTACAGCGGCATGGTCACCAGCGGGACGATGAGGCGGACCTCGACCTCTTCGGTGTTCTCCGCGATGAACACGATGGACAGGACCGCGATGATGATGACGACAATGCGGGCGGGTGTGAACGCACCCGTGCTGCTCTTGCTGCCGCTCGACACATCCTTCGGGCTCATGAAGCAGCCCCTTCCCTGGGTCTGATGCGCCACCGCCCCCGGAGCACCAGGATGACTCCGTCCGGGTGCCCGGGGGCGGTGCTGTACGGCCATTCGGGTGACGGCCGCGCCCTGTACTACCGCGTCATTCCCCCGCGCCGTCCACCACCGGCAGCTCCAGCACTCCGGTGTCCCCGGGCGCGCTGACGACCGTGACGGGCTTGATGCCGCGGTTGCCGAAGTACGCGCTGTCGCTGGCGGCGATCACGAATTCCAGCCGGTGCCCCGCCTCGTACCGGTGGACGATGCCGGGCAGCTGGACGGTGAAGGGCCGGGTCACGTCCGGCACCCGGACCGGTGAGACGAGCCGGTTCACCAGCGTCCTGCTGCCGTCCGGCGCGACGTCGTACACCTTGGCGAACAGGACGAGCTTGTCGGCGGCGTCACCGCTGTTCTGCACCCGCTCCGTCTTCGGCGAGACGACCTTCAGCGTGGCCTTCGGTGCTCCGACGACATCGACCGCAGAGGCGAGCGGGGCGCTGGTCCAGCCGAGGTAGGTGCCCTTGGTGTCGTACGGCTTCGGGTCGGGCAGTCCGATGAGACCGGCGAGCGAACTCTCCGAGTGGCTCGTGGGAATCAGCCAGTTGGTGTACTGGCGGCTTCCGCGGGCGACCTTGGCGCGGTTGTCGACGAGTTTGCCGTCGCCGGAGAGGTACATCGTGCGCGTCAGGCCGGGGACGGCGTCCGCGGTCCCGTAGCCGCTCCGCCAGTCACGGTAGTAGGCGAACTCCGGTCCGGTGTCCGCCGCCGTCTCGTGGCGGAGGTAGCGGTCGAACCAGGCGAGGATGCGCCCGCCGACGTAGCTGCCCTCCAGGTTGCCCTGGCCCAGGTCGAGTTCACCCTCCGTCTGGCCGCCGCTGTGACCCCAGGCCTGCCAGATCATCTTGGCCGTGGTGCCCTGCGCCTTGAGCGTCCGGTACGTGGCGGTGGCCTCGTTCAGGTTGAACAGGCTGTCGGCCTGCCCCTGGATCAGCAGAGTGGGCGCCTTGACGCGGTTCAGGTACGAGACCGGCGAGACGCTGCGCGCGTAGGCGAGCATCGCCGCGGTCCTGTCGTCCGGGTAGCGGCCGGAGTTGAGCAGCCGGATGGTGTCGCAGGCCTGCGCGGCGAAGTGGAGGCAGTTCAGGCTGCCGAAGCGGGACGGGTCGAGACTGGGCGCGAGGATCGTCTGCCCCTCCCCCATCAGGTAGAAGCCGTTGGTCCACTGCCACTTGAAGACGCCGGCGGTGCCGGAGGAGACGCCCTGCACCGCGCCGGTGTTGTTGGGGGCGAGCGCGTAGCCGAGGTCGTTCCAGGTGATGAGCGGGACGAGGGCGTCGACGCGGGGGTCGACGGCCGCGGTGGCCAGCTGGATGGCTCCGCCGTACGAGCCGCCGATCATGCCGACCGTGGGGTCTCCGGGGCCGTCCTGGGTGACGAAGTCGGCCTTGGTGCCGTCGTCGGCGGCGCGTGTCCCGCCGAGGAAGTCGACGAGGGCGGCCGCCGCCCTGCCGTCCGCCTGCGGGTCGTCGAGCGTGATGAGGCAGCCGGACTTGCCGAAGCCCAGGCCGGAGTAGACGAGTCCGGCGTAGCCGCGCGAGGCGAACGCCTTGCCGATGCCGTCGGTCGAGCCGTCCGACTTGCTGCCGCCGAAGCCGTTGGTGGCGAGGACGGCGGGCACCGGGTGCAGGGCGTCGGCTCCGGCGGGGCGGTAGAGGTCGGCGTCCACGGTGCAGGAGCGGCCGCCCGCGGAGACGGTGAACTTCAGCGGCGTGACGGTGTATTCGGCCGTGGCGGCCGTGGCGGCCTGAGCGGTGCCGGCGAGCGCGAGGGGTGCGGCGAGCACGGCCCCGGCGACGAGGGCGAGTGGTTTGCGGGACAGCGACTTCGACGACTTCGACCGGGACCGGAAGCGGGAACCGGAGACAGCACGCGACACGAGGACCTCCACACCGAGGACACCTTACCGACCGGTAAGTATTGGGCCGCGCTCATGCTGTGACACAGGTCATAGCCGTGTCAACGGCCAGGACAGCGTTTCCTGAAGGTTGTTCAGCTTCTTCGCATCCCGGCCCCGTCCGGCCGCCCCGGCGTACGGTGTCCGGACATGGCGAGGGCCCCGGCGCGCTGCCGGGGCCCTCGCCGTGTGTCCGTTCGCTCAGGCCAGCGCCGGCACCTCGACCGTGAGGGTGGCCCGGCCGCCGTCCGCCGGTGCATCCAGCACGGCGGGCACCCCGAGCGGAATCGTCAGCCCGGTGGAGCCGTGCCCGAATCCGAGCTCCTCGACGACGGGCACGCCCAGCGGGCCGAGCCGGTCGGCCAGCACCGCGCGGACCCGCTCGTACGGTCCGCAGCCCGCCCAGGAACCGCAGACCACCCCGGCCACGCCGTCGAGCGCCCCGGCCCGCAGCAGCTGGGTGAGGATGCGGTCGATGCTGTACGGGTCCTCGGTGGTGTCCTCGATGACCAGCAGTCCGCCGCGGGCCGAGGTACGGCCGTGCGGGGTGGCGAGGTCGGCGGCGAGCAGACTGACGCAGCCGCCGTACGTGACGCCCCGGGCCCGCCCCGGCACCAGGGCCCTCGCGTCGTCGAGCCCCAGTGTCATGACCGTCTCGGGCTCGAACAGGGTGGACCGCAGCGAGTCCTGGGTCCGCGGGTCCTTCAGGAAGGTCTCGGTGCCCACCATCGGGCCGTGCAGCGTGGCGAGCCCGGTCCGCAGGGCGAACGCCTCATGGAGCACGGTGATGTCGCTGTAGCCGACGAACACCTTGGGTCCGGCGGCCCGCATCGCCGCCCAGTCCACCAGATCCACCATGCGGTGTGCTCCGTACCCGCCGCGGGCGCAGATCACCGCGTCGACGGACGGATCGCACCAGGCGTCCTGGAGGTCCCGGGCCCGCGCCTCGTCCGCGCCGGCGAGGTACTCCAACTCCCGGTGCACATCGAGCACATGCGGCATCACCAGCGGATCCAGTCCCCAGCCGCGCAGGAGGTCGAGGCCCGCCTCCAGCCGTTCGGCGGGCACCGGTCCGCTCGGGGACACGACGGCGACCCGGGCGCCCGCGCGCAGCCGGGCGGGACGCGTCAGGGGCGCCAGGGCCGTGCCGTCGGCGGTCACTTCTTCAGCTCCAGCCGCGGCACGTCGGTACGGTCGATGCCGAACGTCTGGATGTACAGGGAGAGTTCGGCCTCCAGCGCGCTGATCATGGTCTCCGCGCGCCGGAATCCGTGTCCCTCGCCCGGGTAGGTGAGATAGGCGTGCGGGATGCCGCGCCCCTCGACCGTGGCCAGGAACCGCTCGCACTGCACGGGCGGGCAGATCGGGTCGTCCTCCCCCTGGAGGATCAGGAAGGGGGTGGTGAGCCCGTCGGTGCGGTTGATCGGAGACCTGTCCCGGTACCGGTCGGGGACCTCGGCGAGCGGACCGACCAGCGACTCCAGGTACTGCGACTCGAAGTCGTGCGTCTCGTCGGTGCCCCAGCCGGTCAGGTCCAGGATGGGGTAGATGATCGTGCCACAGGCGTAGACGTCCGTCCCGGTCAGCGAGGCGGCGCTGGTCCAGCCCCCGGCACTTCCGCCGCGGACGGCGAGCCGCCGCGGGTCGGCCGCGCCCTCGGCGGCCAGCGCCCCGGCGACGGCGGCGCAGTCCTCGACGTCGACGACGCCCCACTGTCCGCGAAGCCGGTTGCGGTAGGCCCGGCCGTAGCCGGTGGAGCCGCCGTAGTTGACCTCGGCGACGCCGATGCCGCGCGAGGTGAAGTAGGCGATCTCCAGGTCGAGTACGAGCGCGGCATGGCCGGTCGGGCCGCCGTGGGCCCACACCACGAAGGGCGGCAGCTCGTCGTCCGGGCCGGTCCGGTCGGGGCTGTGCGGCGGGTACACCTGGGCGTGGATCTCCCGGCCGCCGGGGCCGGTGAAGGTGCGGACGGCGGGCTCCGGGTAGTACGACGGGTCGAGGGCGTCCTCGTGCGGCGCGCCGATGATCCGGGTGTGCCCGGTCGCGGTGTCGAGTTCCACGATCTCGTACGCGCTGCGCGGGCTCGCCGCGATACCGATGACGCGGGTGTCCTGCACGGCGAGGGTCTCGGCCCATTCGGTCCAGGGTCCGGCGATGTCGACGACCTCGCCCGTCTCCGGGTCGAGGATGCCGAGGGTGGTGGATCCCTTGCCGTGGAGTGCGGCGATCATCCCGTTGTCCAGCGGGCAGAACCAGTTGAGCCCGATCTTCCACAACGGACCCGCGAACTCCTCCTCGCGGGCGCAGAGTCCGTCGACGGTGCCGCTGTCCGGGTCGGCGCGGTAGAGGTTCCACCACCCGCTGCGGTCACTGGCGAACAGCAGTTGTCCGTCGGTGGTCCAGCGGACCTGCGGTACGGATTCCTCCGGACCGCCCACGAAACTCCGGGCGTGGTGGAAGGTGCCGTCCTCGCCGATGTCGGCGAGCATCACCTCGGTGCCGTCCCACGGCATCCGCGGGTGGTCCCAAACGATCCAGGCCGCGCGCCGCCCGTCGGGCGAGACCTCGGCGCCGGTGACGAACCGGTGCCGGTCGTCGGAGAGTTCGCGTACCGCGGACCGGTCGGCTGCCGCCGATCCGTCCAGCGGCACGGCGGCGATCACCCGGCGCAGGTCGGTGGGCGCCTCGCCGGTGAACTCCTCCAGGACGCACCAGACCTCGCCGGCCGGTCCCCGGTCCGGGTGCAGCCTCGGATCGGCCCAGCGCAGTCCGCCGCCGGTCGCGGAGACGGGCGTCAGCGGCCAGGGGTCACGGGGGCCGTCGGGGGCGTAGGCGTACAGCCGCTGGTCGTCGAAGTGGACGAAGACGACCAGCGGGCCGCCCTCGGCGCGTTCGGTGCCGTCCCACGGCCGTCCGCCGTACTCGATGACGCGGCTTCGGGCGTTCCACGGCGCTGGCAGCTCCGCGGTGGTGCCGTCAGCCGAACGGCGGACCAGGGCGCGCCGGCCGGCCTCGGCCGGGCGCGGCTCCGTCCACCACAGCTCGTCGCCGACCGTCCCGACGTACTCGGGCCGGCCGTCACGGGAAGCGGCCAGCGCGGCGTCGATCGGTGACGGCCAGCTTCCGTAGGCCTCAGTGGATTTCATGATCGGTTCCCCCGGGTGGTTCAGGCGGTACGCAGATAGTGGTCCAGGACCCGGACGCCGAAGTGCAGCGCCTCGACGGGGACACGTTCGTCCACGCCGTGGAAGAGGGCCTGGTAGTCGAAGCCGACGGGCAGCTTCAGCGGCGAGAAGCCGTAGCCGGTGATGCCGAGCCGGGAGAACTGCTTGGCGTCGGTGCCGCCGGACATGCAGTACGGCACGACGTGGCCGTCGGGGTCGAACCGTTCGACGGCGGCGCGGAGCTTGGCGAACGTGGGCGAGTCGACCGGTGCCTGGAGGGGCACCTCGCGGTGGTGGAACTCCCAGTCGACCGAGGGGCCGGTCAGCCGGTCCAGCGTGGTGCGGAACTCGTCCTCGCCGCCCGGGACCATCCTTCCGTCGATGTAGGCGGTGGCGTGTCCGGGGATCACGTTGACCTTGTAACCGGCGTCCAGCATCGTCGGGTTGGAGCTGTTGCGGACGGTGGGCGCGACGAGGTCGGCGGCCGGTCCGATCTTGCCGAGGAGTTCGTCCACGTCGAAGCCGGGGGCGTCGAGGTCGGGGTGGATGCCGTGCAGGGCGGCGATCTCGGTGATCGCGGCGCGGACCGTGGGCGTCAGGCGCACCGGCCATTCGTGGTCGCCGATCCGGGCGACTGCCGCGGCGAGCGTGCTGACCGCGTTCGCGCGGTTGACCTTGGAGCCGTGCCCCGCCTTGCCGTGGGCGGTGAGCTTGAGCCATCCGGTGCCGCGTTCGCCCGCGGCGATGGGGTACAGCGGCATGTTCGGTCCGGCGTGGAAGGTGAAGGCGCCCGACTCGCTGATGCCTTCCGTACACCCTTCGAAGAGTGCGGCGTGCTGATCGGCGAGGAAGCCCGAGCCGTCGTCGGCGCTGGCCTCCTCGTCCGCGGTGTACGCGATCACGATGTCGCGGCGGGGGCGGATGCCGGCCCTGGCCCAGTACCGGACGACGGCGAGGACCATCGCGTCCATGTTCTTCATGTCGATGGCGCCGCGGCCCCAGACGACTCCGTCGCGCACCTCGCCCGAGAAGGGGTGCACGGTCCAGTCGTCGGCCTCGGCCGGCACGACGTCCAGGTGGCCGTGGACCAGGAGCGCTTCGGCCGACGGGTCGGTGCCCGGGATCCGGGCGACGACGTTGGTGCGGCCGGGGGTGCGCTCCAGCATCGCCGGTTCGAGTCCGGCGGCGGCCAGCCGCTCGGCGACGTACTCGGCGGCGGGGCGTTCGCGGCAGTCGCCGCCGCCCCTGTTCGTGGTGTCGATGCGGATCAGTTCGGAGGTGAACGTCACCGACTCTCCGAGCGCCAGCTCGTCGACGCCGTCCTGGGGGGTGCTCGCCTCAGCCATACTGTTCCTCCACGGCGGACGATACGATGGTCGTCACCGCCTTGAACGTGCGGATACCTTCGTACATCGTCGCGCTGGTGTAGGCGACACGCCTCTCGCCGGAGGGTGCCGTGCCGGGTACGACCGTGGCCGCCGCGGCCAGGTGTTCTGCGTCGAACTCCAGCTCCACGGTGAACGGGCCGCCGTCCACCGGTGTGTAACGTCCGGCGAGCCCGGCCGCCTCCTTGGCCGCCGCACGGATGTCGGCGGCGGTACGGGCGGGGGTGCGGCAGACCGCGGCGTAGCGCGACACATAGTCCTTGACGGCGACCGTCCGGGCGTCGGGCGCGTACAGCTCCGCGTCCACGCAGGTCAGGTCGTCGCCGGTGACGAGGACGACGGGGACGCCGTACTCCGCGGCCACATGGGCGTTCAGGAGTCCCTCGCTGGCCCTGACCCCGTTCACCCACACGCCGGTGATGGAGTTGGCCAGAAAGGTGTGGGCCAGGACGCCCTCCGTGCCGGCGCCCGTGTGGTAGCCGATGAAGGCCACGGCGTCGACGTCACCGTGCTGGATGCCCTCCACCATGCTGAGCGACTTGTGCCGGCCGGTGATCATCTGGACCCGGTCGTCCAGCTGCTCCAGCAGCAGGTTGCGCATGGTCCAGTGGGCCTCGTTGACGAGCACCTCGTCGGCGCCCCCGTCGTAGAAGCCGAGGGCGGCCGCGTTGACGTCGGAGGTGAACAGGGAGCGGCACCGCTCCCACTGGGGTGTACCGGGCAGCACATCCGCCGGCCAGGTCACACCGGTGGCGCCTTCCATGTCGGCGCTGACGAGGATCTTCATGCTGCCACACGGTACGCGCCACAGAACGTGCAGGCCAGAGCGGCCCTCGCCTCCAGAGGTCCACACCATTGACGGCCGCGTGACCGGTGCGCGGGCCCGGGATACCTCAGGCCGCGGAGCCGGTGCGTAGCTCGTGGACGCGCAGGTTCAGCGTGACGAGATCGAGCAGCGGCGTGTCGACGGACAGGCTCCGGGCCCGGTCCACGAGGTCCCCGAAGACCTGCTCGGCCTCGGTCGGCGCGCCCAGGGTCACGTCGCGGTACAGCGACGCGGTGAGGGGCGATCCCTCCGCGGTGAGCATCGCGGCCACGGCGTCGAGTTCCGTCTCCCGCACCGGGTGCCCCGCGGCGGCCGCCACAGCGGCACACTCGGCCAGGAGCGCGGTGACGAAACCGGGCCCGCCGGGGACGGCCCGGACATCGCCCACGGTGCCGCGCATCAGGCAGGTAAGACCGGCCAGGGTGCTGATGAACACCCACTTGCCCCACATCGCCCCGACGACGTCGCTGGACCGGCGCGTGTCGATGCCCGCGACGCCGAGGACGGTGGTGACCGCCTCGGCCCGCTCCGACGTGCCGCCCCCCTGCTCGCCGATCGTCAGTCCGGCGACCGGTGCGAGCCGCACGATGTCGCCCTCGGCGTTCAGCGTGGTGATGACCCTGGCGACGCCGCCCAGCACCGACTTCTCGCCGAACCGGTCGTTGAGCTGCGCCAGGTGGGCCATTCCGTTGAGCAGCGGCACGATCGCGGTCCCGGGTCCGACGGCCGGCGCGATGTCGTCGAGGGCCCGGTCCAGGGCCGTGGCCTTGACCGAGAGCAACACCAGGTCGTAGGGACCGCCGAGTTCGTCCGCGGTGACGAGCCGGGGTGTGAGCGTCTCCTCCTCCCCCAGCCCGATGATGCGCAGGCCCCGCTCACGGAGGACGGCGGCGCGGCGCGGACGGACCAGGAAGGTGACGTCCCTGCCCGCCTGGGCGAGCCGGGCTCCGAAGTAGCCACCGGTGGCTCCTGCTCCTACGACCAGAATCTTCATTCGTGTGCACCTTCCGGGGTCCGTGATCAGGGGGTGGGGCGAAGAGCGGGGCCGCTCAGCCGCCGATACGCAGGACCAGCTTGCCCGTCGATGTGCGGCCCTCCATCAGCAGGTGTGCTCCGGCCGCCTCCGCCAGGGTGAACTCGGCCGTCACGGGAAGGTCGACGTGCCCGTCTGTCACGGCACGGAAGGCACGTTCCGCGACGGTGCGCAGTGTGGCGGGGTCGCTCGCGGCGAGCTCCAGGATCGAGAAGCCGGCCACCGACCTGCTGCCCGGGTAGAGCTCGCCCTGTCCGACGCTCCACGGCTGTGCGCCGCTCGCGTTGCCGAAGGAGACCAGGCGCCCGAAGACGGCGAGCGCGTCGACGCCGCGGCGCAGCGTGTCCCCGCCTACCGGGTCGAGCACCAGGTCGACGCCCCGCCCGCCGGTGGCGCGGCGGACCTCGTCCGGGAAGGTGTCACCGAGGAACACCTCGTCGTAGCCGTGGTCGAGGGCGTACGCGGCCTTCGCGGCCGAGGACACCACGCCGTACACGGCTCCGGCCCCCGCGGAACGGGCCAGTTGCCCGGCCACCGTGCCGACTCCGCCGGCCGCGCCCTGCACCAGCACGCTCTCGCCGGCCCGCAGCCGCCCGACCTCGTGCAGCAGGGCGTGCGCGGTCGGCAGCACGGTGGGGAGGGTGGCACCCGTGCGCAGGTCCACACCGGCGGGGAGCGGGAAGACCGTGGTGGCCGGGGCCGCCACCACGTCCGCGTATCCGCCGCCGTCGAGGAACGCGGCGACCTCCTGCCCGGGGCTCAGGTCCTCGACCCCCTCACCGACCGCCCGCACCCGGCCCGAGACCTCCAGGCCCGGGACGAAGGGCAGTTCGGGCACCCGGTATCCCACGGATCTGGCCTTGAGATCGGCGAAGTTGACGCCCGCGTAGGCGACGTCGATGGTGACCTGACCGGGGCCGGGCTCGGGGGCGACCGTCCCGACGAGGGTCAGTACCTCGGGGCCGCCGTACTCCTTGAACTCGATCGCACGCATGACAGAACCGCCCCTGGGGAGATGTGTTCAACGAAAAGCGAACACTCGGAGTGTAAGATATTCATCGAACACTCGGCAAGGGTCACGGACGCGAGGAGCGGAACATGCCCAACCAGCCTGCGGGCAGCGGACATCGCGCGGCTCCGGTACACACGGACCCCGCGGAGGTCTCGGTCCTGGAAGCCCTGTCCGCGGTGGCCGACCCGGTCCGTCTCCAGCTGGTCCGGGAGCTGGCGGGCTCCGAGGACTGGACGCGCAGCTGCGGCAGCTTCGACGTGCCGGTCGGCAAGGCCGCGCTCAGCCATCACTTCTCGGTGCTGCGCGGAGTGGGCCTGGTGGAGCAGCGCGACATGGGCGCCAAACGGGTCAACCGCCTGCGCCGCGAGGAGTTCGAGACCCGCTTCCCGGGCCTCCTGCACCTGCTGCTCCGGGCCGACGACGCCTGAGACGGCCGCCCGTACGCAGGCAGCGCAAAAGGGCCGGCACCCCGCAAGCGGAGGTACCGGCCCTCTTCGTGGTTCAGCGGCGCTTCGCGCCCTTCAACAGCTTCTCGATCCTGGCGAGTTCCTTGTCGCTGAACTCCAGGTTGCGGATCGCCTCGACGCTGTTCTCCAGTTGGGAGACGCTGCTCGCGCCGACCACCGCGGAGGTGACCCGGCCGCCGCGCAGCACCCAGGCCAGCGCCATCTGGGCCAGCGACTGGCCTCGCGCGGAGGCCAGTTCGTCCAGTTCACGGAGACGGCCGACCAGTTCGGGCGTGACCGAGTCGGCCGAGAGGAACGGGCTGCTGCCCGCCGCCCGCGAGCCCTCCGGGATGCCGCGGAGGTAGCGGTCCGAGAGGATGCCCTGCTCCAGCGGCGAGTAGGCGATGGAGCCGACCCCCAGCTCGTCCAGGGCCGTGAGCAGTCCGTCCTCGACCCAGCGGTCCAGCATCGAGTAGCGCGGCTGGTGGATGAGCAGCGGGGTGCCGAGGTCCTTCAGGATCCGGGCGGCCTCCCTCGTCTGCTCGGCCGAGTAGTTGGAGATGCCGACGTAGAGCGCCTTGCCCTGCCGCACCGCCGAGTGGAGCGCCCCCATCGTCTCCTCGAGCGGGGTCTCGGGGTCGGGGCGGTGGGAGTAGAAGATGTCGACGTAGTCGAGGCCGAGGCGACCGAGGCTCTGGTCCAGCGAGGAGAGCAGGTTCTTGCGCGATCCCCACTCGCCGTACGGACCGTCCCACATCAGATAGCCGGCCTTGGTGGACACGACGATCTCGTCCCGGTGCCGGGCGAAGTCCGTCGCCAGCGAGCGGCCCATCGCGGTCTCGGCGGAGCCGGGCGGCGGTCCGTAGTTGTTGGCCAGGTCGAAGTGGGTGATGCCGAGGTCGAACGCCCGGCGGAGGATCTGCCCCTGCGACTCCGGTGTCCGGTCACCGCCGAAGTTGTGCCACAGACCGAGCGAGAGGGCGGGCAGCTTCAGACCGCTGCGCCCGGTGCGCCGGTACGGCATGTCCTGGTAGCGGCCGGCGGACGGGATGTACATGCGGGGCTCCACGGGAGAGATCGTTCCGGTTCACGACGGGGTACGACGTGCGGGGTCCAGGCTCGCGCACAACGATCCAGCAGTCCAACAGGAGATTCCGCTGGGATTCAGCACCTATATTTCTCAATCATGGAGTTGCGCCAGCTGGAACATTTCGTCGCCGTCGCCCAGGAACAGCATTTCACCCGGGCCGCCGAGCGCGTCGCCGTGTCGCAGTCCGGCCTGTCCGCCTCCGTCCGGGCCCTGGAGCAGGAGCTGCGGACACCACTGTTCAGCCGGACGACCCGCAGTGTGCGGCTGACCGAGGCCGGGCGCGCCCTGCTGGTGGAGGCGGAACGCACCCTGGCGGGCGCGCGGGCCGCGAAGGACGCCGTCGACGCCGTACGGGGACTGCTGCGCGGGACCCTGTCGGTGGGCGTGGAGCAGTGCGTGGCAGGGCTGAACCTGCCGCGGGTGCTCGCCGCCTTCCACCGCGAGCACCCGCACATGGAGATCCGGCTCCGCCAGGAGGGGACGACGAACCTGGTCGACGGGGTGGCCGGCGGCCGGCTCGACATCGCCTTCGCCGCCACGGTCTCCCCCGTGGAGTGGCGTGGCGAGCTGGTCCCGCTGGCCCGTGAGCCCATGGTCCTGCTGTGCGCGCCCGGTCACCGGCTGGCCTCGGCGGACCGGGCCGGATGGGACGAGCTGGCCGGTGAGGCGTTCATCGACTTCCATCCGGACTTCGGGCCGCGCCGTGCGGCCGACGAGGCGTTCGCTGCCGCGCGGGTGCGCCGCACGGTGGCGCTGGAGGTCAACGACGTACACACGCTGCTGGAGCTGGTGCGCGAGGGGCTCGGCATCGCGGTGGTTCCGCACCACTTCTCGCGCAAGCCCGAGGCCGCGTGCCTGGTGGCGGTGGCCCTCGACGGGGCGGACCAGCCGTACTACGAGAGCGTCGTGGTGCTTCCCGCCGCTCAGGCGATGAGCCCGGGGGCGCGGGCGCTGATGGCGCTCGTACGGGAGGGTACCGGGCACTGAGGCGCGCCGGTCAGCCGCTCAGCGCCTCGGCGAACGCCCCGTCCTCCTGTGCGACGCCGCTGCAGCTGTCGCTCGCCTTCGACGTGTCCTCACCGGTGCACGCCCGGTCGCGGAACGTCGCCCAGAGCGAGAGCGCACCGGCGCCCTGGCGCCGGGCGAAGGAACGCAGGGATGCCGCGTCGGCCAGGGTGAAGGTCTCCCCGGCCACGTCGTTGACGCCGATCATCACGGTGATGTGCAGCGCCCGCCAGGCCTCGGCGTCGGACAGCCCGAGAACACCCGCGATCTGGTCATGGGCGGCCGAGGCCGCCTGCTCCGCGTAGTCGCTCATGTCGCCGTCGTGGGAGGAGCTGTAGTTCATCGCCATGATGTTCACCGCGGAGACGTCGACGTCCTCGGCCACGGCGTCGTCGAGGACGGCCGTGCCGCTCGCCTCCAGGCCGTCGGGCATGACCGGCAGGGTGTACGTGACGTCCAGGTCCCGCTCCTGCTGGAGCAGGTGCAGGGCCTCGTCGCGGCGGGTGACGGACGCGGTGTCGGTGAGCGCGTCGCCCTCGATGTCGAAGTCCGCCTTGGCCGCGCCGACCGCGTCGAGCACCTCCCCGTACAGGTCGGCGAGTTCCTGTGCGCTGTCGCAGACGAGCGCCGCTTCGGTGCCCGCGGCGCCGCCGAAGGAGACCCGGACGTCCGCGCCGGAGGCGGTGAGCGCCGCGACGCGTGAGACCACCGCGCTGTCGGTGGCCTTCGCGCTGCCGCCCCAGAGCGGGGTGCAGGCGTCCCCGTCGGCGACCACGAAGGCGAGGTTGTACGTGTCGGGGGAGCCCGCGGTGTCCGTGCCCGCGGAGGTCGCGGCGCTGACGTAGGGGGTGTACGCGGTGGCCGCCGGGGCCGCCCGGCCGGTGGCCGGGCGGGGGGCCGACGCGGCACCCTGATCCGCCGCGGTACCGGTCGCGCAGGCGGAGCAGGCGAGGAGGAGCGCGGCAAGGCCGGCACCGGCCGCCGCCGGCCGGAAGGATGACATACGCATGGTGTTTGCACCTGCTTTCGGCAAAGAGTGCCCCGCAGCTGCGACACAGTGGGACCGGAACACTCGAAACCTCTCACACCTGCCCGGCACCGCCCTCACAGCAAAGCCATAGCCGGGCGCCATTCACCTCCATGATCGATACGTCAACCACCAACTGACATCTGACCATTGGAAGGGAATCCGGCCGACCGCACCACGGCACTCCACCCGCACACTCTCAGCCGACCGACAGGTGACGGGCGAATCCACAGCGTCCGGCCAGCAAAGCACCAGACTTCACACAAGGCCGTTGGTCAACATACGCAAATGCCTTCCGATACCCCTGTCGATACAGATCCGGCCGTGCGTGGCCGGCACCGCAAACACACGCGCACCTCCCTGCCCAAGGCGCAGGAAGGGCCCGTCTTCGTGGACAGCTCCGGCCGGCGCGCCCGGCTGCTGCGCCGGGCCGGCGCGGTGCTGGGTGTCATCTGCGTCGGGTACGCCGCCGTTCTGGCCCTCTCCTTCATGGGCGGGATCTCCCTGTCCCCTTCGACGCTGCTCCCCTTCGACGGGACGCCCAACGCCCAGGGCGGCCCCGGCGGCGGGCCCCCCGGCGGCAGCAGCGCGTACGCCCCGCCGAGCACCGGCACGGCCCGATGAGCCGCAGCCGCCCGTCGGCGATACCGGGGCCCCGGGTGGTCATCGCCCTGTTGCTGCTGCTGGGGCTGGTCTCCGTGATGCTGCTCGACGGCTATCTGCGGGCCGAGGTCGGCAACGACCAGCGGATCCGCTCCGGCGCGAGTGCGGACGAGGTGCCGGACAGCGTCCTGGACGGCGGTCCCCTGCTCAGCTTCCCGGGCGGCACCGCCCGCACCCAGTCCGTTCCCGATAAAACGATCGTGCTGACCTTCGACGACGGGCCCGATCCGGAGTGGACCGGCAAGGTGCTCGACGTCCTGGACGACAACGACGTCCCGGGCACGTTCTTCCTGGTGGGCTCCATGGTCTCGCGCTATCCGGACCTCGTGCGCGACATGGTCGCCGGCGGCAACGAAGTGGGCGTCCACACCTTCACGCACGTCGACCTCTCCTATCAGAGCGCCTCCCGCGTCACGCGTGAGCTCGCCCAGACCCAACTGGCCCTGGCCGGGGCCGCCGGCATCACCACGACACTGTTCCGCGCCCCGTACTCGTCGACGAACGACGCCATCGACGACTACAGCTGGCCCGTCTACGAGAAGCTCGGTGCCCTCGGCTACACCAGCGTGTTCATCGACACCGACAGCGAGGACTGGCAGCAGCCGGGCGTCGACAAGATCATCGACCTGGCCACTCCGAAGAGCGGCAAGGGCGCCTCCGTGCTCTTCCACGACTCGGGCGGCAACCGTGAGCAGACCCTTGAGGCACTGCCCCGGTACATCAAGAAGATGAAGGCGCAGGGCTACACCTTCACCACGGTCAGCGGCGCCCAGCAACTGGACGAGCAGGCGCAGGCACCGTCCGGGCAGTCCGGGCAGTCCGGGCAGTCCGGGCAGGACACCGCGGACCGGGCCGGACAGGCGGTCGATCCGCCGGCCGCCGCCTCCGATCCCGAACAGGCCGCGCACCGAAAGGCCGACGCCACCATCCTCTGGGAGGGCCGGGCGCTTCTCGCCGCCGTCGCGGTCGCCGAGTGGACGATGCCCGGCCTCGCCGCGGTGCTGACCGTGGTCGGGGTCGCCGTGCTGGGACGGTTCGGGCTGATGCTCGTCCTCGCCCGGAGCCACTACCGGCGGCGCAACAGACGCCGGTTCGTCTGGGGGCCCGCGGTCACCGGGCCGGTGAGCGTGATCGTGCCCGCGTACAACGAGAAGGAGTGCATCGCCCACACACTCAACTCACTGGCGTCCAGCACCCATCCGATCGAGATCATCCTCGTCGACGACGGGTCGACCGACGGGACCCCGGAGATCGCCGAGTCCCTGGGACTGCCCAACCTCCGGGTCGTACGCCAGGAGAACGCCGGAAAGTCGGCCGCTCTCAACAACGGTGTGCGGCAGGCGCGTTACGACATCGTGGTGATGATGGACGGCGACACCGTGTTCGAACCCGACACCGTACACCGGCTCGTTCAGCCCTTCGGCGACCCGGCCGTCGGCGCGGTCGCCGGCAACGCCAAGGTCGGCAACCGCAACACGGTCATCGGTGCCTGGCAGCACATCGAGTACGTGATGGGCTTCAACCTCGACCGCAGGATGTACGACCTGCTGCGCTGCATGCCCACCATCCCCGGTGCGATCGGCGCGTTCCGCCGCAGGGCGGTGCTGGCCGTCGGCGGCATGAGCGAGGACACCCTCGCCGAGGACACCGACATCACGATCGCCCTGCACCGGGCCGGCTGGCGCGTCGTCTACGCCGAGCACGCCCGCGCGTGGACCGAGGCACCCGCGTCCCTGGGTCAGCTGTGGCGGCAGCGCTACCGCTGGAGCTACGGCACCATGCAGGCCCTGTGGAAGCACCGGCGCTCCGTGACGGACCGGGGGCCGTCGGGCCGCTTCGGCCGGGTCGGGATGCCGCTGGTGGTCCTCTTCCAGATCATCACGCCCCTCTTCGCCCCGCTGATCGACGTGTTCACGCTCTACGCGATGCTGTTCGTGGACTTCAGGGCGTCCCTGCTGGCCTGGCTCACGATCCTGCTGGTGCAACTGCTGTGTGCGGCCTATGCGTTCCGCCTCGACCGGGAGAAGTACCGGTATCTGCTCATGATGCCGCTCCAGCAACTCGCGTACCGGCAGCTGATGTACCTGGTGCTCATCCACTCGTGCGTCACCGCGGCGACCGGTGGGCGGCTTCGCTGGCAGAAGCTGAAGCGCACCGGCGTGGTCGGCTCACCCACGTCGGGAACGGAGAGCCGCTGATGGGGGGTGTGCACCGGCGGGGGACGTCCTTGGCGACCGCCCGCCCGGAACCCGTCCCCGCCGGCGGCCGTGACCGCTGGTTCGACCTGCTGCGGGCTGTCGCGCTGGTCCGTGTCGTCACGTACCACACCTTCGCGTGGCCGTGGCTGGGGCTCGCGTTCCCGTCGATGGGCGTGATGTTCGCGCTCGCCGGCTCGCTCATGGCGCGTTCGCTGGAGCGGCCCGCGCCGCAGGTGATCCGGGGGCGGCTGCGCCGGCTCTTGATCCCGCTGTGGGTGTTCGGCCTGGTCCTCGGCGTGGCGATGCTGTTGCACGGCTGGGTGCCGGGCGCCGACGTCCTGTACTGGGTGCTGCCGGTCGGCGACCCGCCGGGCGACGCCTGGGGCGAGCAGGCCTGGGCGGTGCTGTGGTACCTGCGGACCTACCTCTGGTTCGTCCTGCTCTCACCGGTCCTGCTGCGGCTCTTCCGGCTTGCCCCGCTGCCGGTGCTCGCCCTTTCCCTCGTCCCCGTCCTGGTGCTGACCGCGCTGGGCGGGGGGCCGGACGGGCGGCTGGGGAGCGCGCTCAGTGACGGGTCGGTCTTCCTGTTCTGCTGGCTGCTGGGATTCGCCCACCGCGACGGGGTGCTCGACCGGATGCGCCCCGGCCCGGTCGTCGCCGTGGCGCCGGTCCTGCTCGCGGCCGGGGGCTGGTGGGCGCTCAGCCACCGGGTCGACGGGTCGTACGACCTCGACGACATCCCGCTCGCCCAGGCCCTGTGGTCCGCGGGCTTCGTCCTGCTGCTCCTCCGGTTCCGGCCGGTGTGTGCCTGGCTCGGCCGCCGCGCCGTGGCGGCGCGGGTGGTGAAGGTCTTCAACGCACGGGCCGTGACCGTCTATCTGTGGCACGAGGTCGCGCTGATGGCGAGCGTGCCGCTGATCGACCTGATGTGGAACGTGCCCGCTGTCGAACGGCGGCTGCCGCTCGACAGCACCTGGTTCCAGTTCGGTGTCGCCTGGGTCCTCGTCGGCGCGGCGGTGGTACTCCTCGGCTGGGTCGAGGACGTCGCGGCGAAACGGAGGCCGCGGCTGCTGCCGTGAACGACGCCACCGGCCCCGGACGCACTCCTCGTCCGGGGCCGGTGGCGCGCACGGATCAGCGGGCGGCCAGGACGAACCACCGCGCCGGCAGGTCGATCCGGGTTCCGTCCGGCAGGTGCTCGGTCTGCGGCAGTGCCGTGTCCCCGCTGTCCAGGGTGATGAGCCCGGCCGCCCGCAACACCTGCGGCACCTCCTCATCGGTGGCGCTCGCCGGTTTCAGCCCGTGGTCGAAGACCCGCCGCAGTTTCTTGGGCGGGCCGTCCGGCCCCTGTGCCGCCTGTCGCAGCACATCCTGGGAGGCCGGGGTCAGTTCGGCGACGAACGCCCGGCCCCGGTTCCCCAGCAGCGTCGCCACGGCCGCCGCGACCGCGGGCCTGGCCTCGGGTTCGCTCTGGTGGATGACCGCCCGCATGTACACGTTCGTATCGCCGATCCGCTCGTGCAGGGCCCGCACCGCGTCACCGTCGACGAGGTCCAGCTGGACGAACTCGGCGGCGCCTTCGGGGTCCGCCCGCCGTGCGTGGCCGATCGCCGCCTGAGAGAGGTCCACGCCGATCGCCCGGGCGAACCGGGTGGCGAGGTAGCGGGTCTGGGTGCCGTTTCCGCAGCCGAGGTCGGCCACGGGCAGTGCGGCATCGGCGTACGGCAGGAGCAGCTCGCTGTGCGGTGCGGCGCTCAACGAGGGGTCGGCGTCCCAGATCGCCTCGCCGGGTTCGTCCGAGGTGGCGGCCCAGAACCCTTCCCACGACTCACGGTATCGCTGTGACACATCCATGCGCACTCCCAAGTCCGGCCGTACCGAGCCCATTTCGCTCAGCACCGGACTACCGCCCCGCGGCGTCCGGGGCAAGGGTGCGCACCACATCGACAGCCCCGGTGAAGACGTCCTTCACCAGGCGTTCGACCGGGGGCGCGGGAGGCGGGAGAGGGACAGCTCGAACCAGACGGTCTTGCCGCGCGCCGTGGTGCTCGTGCCCCATTCCCGGGCGAGGCTGCTCACCAGGACCAGCCCGCGGCCGGACTCGTCGTCCGCGGCCGCGTCGAGCAGCGTGGCCGGGGCGGGCTCGTCGTCGGTGACCTCGCAGAGCAGAGCGCCGGTGCGCACCAGCCGGAGCCCGATGTGATGGGTTCGGCCGTGCTTGACGGCGTTGGTGACGATCTCGCTGACCATCAGTTCGGCCGCCTCCACCGCGTCCGGCAGCTCCCAGTCGAGGAGCCGGCCGCGGACCAGCCGGCGGGCCCGGGCCACCTCGCGCGGGTCCAGGGCCAGTTGCCATGCGGCGACGTCGTCGTCCGGGATGCCGTTGAGCCTGGCCATCAGCAGGGCCACGTCGTCCTTGCGGCCACCGCTGGGGTTCAGGGCGCGGATGATCGTGTCGCAGGCGTCGTCCATGGACGCGGCGGGATGGGCGGCGGAGGCGCAGAGAGCGGCCAGCCCCGCACCGATGTCCTGGCCGCGCACCTCGACCAGACCGTCGGTGCAGAGCACCAGCCGGTCGCCGGGGCGCACCCGCACCGTGGCGGTCTCGAAGGCGACCCCGCCGACGCCGATCGGGGCCCCGGTCGGCAGGTCGAGCAGTTCCGCCCGGCCGTCCTCCGCCCGCACCAGTACGGGCGGGATGTGTCCGGCGTTGGCGATCTGCAGCTCGGAACGGATGGGGTCGTAGACCGCGTACAGGCAGGTCGCGAGGTACTGCTCACCGAGCCGCTGCGCCAGGTCGTCGAGGTTGCGCAGCAACTGGGCGGGAGGCATCTCCATGGTGGCCATGGTCAGCACGGCGGTCCGCAACTGCCCCATCATGGCTGCGGAGTTGAGGCCATGACCCATGACGTCGCCGACGACGAGGGCGGTCCGGGAGCCGGGGAGTTTCACCGAGTCGAACCAGTCACCGCCGACCCTGCCGAGCCGGGCACCGGGCAGGTAGCGGGTGGCGATGTCGCAGCCGGCCATCCGTGGTTCGATCTGCGGCAGCATGCTGTCCTGGAGGGTCTCGGCGACGTTCTCCTGGTAGGTGTACATGCGGGCGTTGTCGAGGACGAGCCCGGCCCGGGCGGCGAGTTCGGCGCCGGTGGTGCGGTCCATGTCGTCGAAGGGCTCGCGGCCGGGGCGGCGCATCAGCACCATGAAACCGAGCACGACGTCACGGGCCTTGAGCGGAACGATGAGCAGCGAGCGGTGCGTGATGAGGGGCCGCAGGTCCCGCTTCTCGAACTCGCCGGAGATCCGGTTGCTCAACTCCTCGCTGACCTGGGGCACGATCACGGGTTCGCCGGTGACCATGCACCGGAAGAACGGGGTGTGCTCGGGGAAGGCGATGGATTCGCCGACGGGCACGGTGTCGTCCCAGCGGCCGGGCTCGTCGTTGTGCTCGACCCAGACGCGGTGCCAGATCGTCGTGACGTCGGGCGGTCCGTCGGAAAAGCCCTCGCCGGCCAGGACCGCGGCGCGCAGATGCGTACCGGCGAAGTCGGCGAAGCGGGGGACGGCGGCGCTGGTGACCTCACGGATGGTCCGTTCCAGGTCGAGGGAGGTGCCGATGCGGCCGCTGACCTCGTTGAGGAACTCCAGCCGCTCGCGGACCGCCGCGTACTCGAGGTCCAGTTCGGGACGTGGTGCGGTGTGCGGGACGGGCACATCCCCGGCGCGGGCCTGCGGGCCTTCGGCGGTACGCCGCCCGGCGCGCTGCGGCGCACCCCAGTCGGGGGTCACCGGGATCCGGTCGTGCCGACTGAACTCCAGTACGGGATAGCCCAGTTCCAGGACCTGGGAGACGATCCTGGTGGCCTCCCGCACGCTCATGCTGGGCAGGATCTCGGGCAGCCGCGAGGAGAGTTCCCGGTAGCCGGGGAAGTCGGTGTGCAGGGCGAATCCGGGGGCAACCGTCTCGCTGCCCTGCCCCTCGCCCTCCCCGTCGCCCCGCAGCGGCTCGGCGTCCGCGGCGAGCACGAGCAGCCGCTCCGGGCCCGGTCCGACCAGCGGATAGGCCCACCACAGCACGTCGATGCGGCCGCGGTCCGGTTCGTCCACGCGGGCCCGGCCCGCCGCCGGGTGGACGACGGTCCCGCTGAGGGAGCTGTCGAGCTCGGGGCCGAAATCGGCGTACGCGCTGTCCGGCAGCGGGTCACCGCGTCCTCGTAACGCCCCGTTCACCGGCAGGAGTTCACCCGCGGGGCAGCCGACGGCATCCGCCCGGGAGACCCCGAAGAGTCTCCTCGCGCCGGTCGACCAGTGCGAGACCAGGCCGTCCGCGTCGACGACGACCACGGCGAGCGGCACGCGGCCCGCCGCGGCGTCGTGCGGCTGTGGTGTCCTCTGCGGCGGCACACCGAGGTCCATGGGCGGAAGGCTCCTTCCCCACCGCAAGGCTCTGCGATGCGTGCGTCCACGGTACGGCCCCGCGACCGGCGTCGCGGGTCATCGGCGGAATCACCCCCGAGGGGGTGGTGCGCCCCGCGTACCCGATTGATCCGGACGGCACACGGAACACCGTGCGTCAGTCCTCGTGGCCCAGCTGGAGGTCCCGTTCGGTGCGCCCACCGCCCGCGACCTGGAGCACGGTGGCGACCGGAGGATAACCTGCGGCGATCACGGTGTACTCACCCGTGGACAGGTCCACGAAGCGGAACGAGCCGTCGGGGCCGGTGGTCAGCGTGTCGACCACGTTGCCCGCCGCGTCGAGGAGCGTCACCCGGGCGTCCTCGACGGGCCGCCCGCCACTGGCCCGGACGATCCCGCGCAGCACGGCGCCGCCGGCCAGTTCGATGTCCTGCCGGGTCTCCCTGGCCGCCTGCACGCTGACCGGCAGCGCGGCGGGCCGGAAGGCGGGTGCGGAGGCGGCGAGGGTGTACTCGCCCGCGACCAGCTCCGTGATCACGTACCCGCCCTCGCGCCCGCTGCGGGTGGAGGCGACGACCTCGCCGCGTACGTCGGTCAGGGTGACGGCCGCGTCGCGCACGGGGACACCGTCCGCGGTCACGACGGTCCCGGCCAGCCGTCCGGCGCCGCCGAGCACCACGTCCAGCTCCACCGGCCGTTCGCCGACCGTGACGCTGACGGCCTGCGGCTGGTGGCCGCCCGCGGCGGCGATGAGCACGTACGAACCGGCCCCGGGCACGCTCAGCGCGTACCGCCCCTCGTCCCCACTGGCGCCTCTGCCGACCTGCTGTCCCTGGACGTCGATGAGGGTGAGGGCGGCGCGCGGGACCTTCGTACCGTCGGGATGCTGGACGCTGCCGCAGACCGGCACTCCGGAGAGGTAGCCGGAGGAGGGCGCGGCGGGGTCGGTGCGGGCGGAGGGGATGGTCGCGGGCTCGGCTGCGGTTTCGGGGCTGTGGTGGGACACCAGCGGTTTCTCCTTGAGGAAGAAGGCGAAGAACAGGCCGAGCACGAGGACCGGCACGAGGTAGAGGAAGATCCGGGGCATCGCGTCGGCGTACGCCTGGATGTAGGCGTCGCGCAGCGCGGGCTCCATCGCGTGGACCAGCTGCGGCGTGATCGACTCCGGGTCGGGCAGACCGGCCCCGGAGGGCAGCCGCACGGCGAGCGCGTCGGCCAGCCGTCCGGCGAAGAGCGTGCCGAACACGGCGGCTCCGACGCTGCCGCCGATCTGCCGGAAGTAGTTGTTGGCACTGGTGGCGGTGCCGAGGTCGGCGGGGCGTACGGAGTTCTGCACGGCCAGCACCAGCACCGGCATGATCAGTCCGATGCCGAGGCCCAGGACCGCCTGCGCGATGCTGTATTCGAGGCGCGGGGTGTCGGTTTCGAGCCGGGACAGCAGCCACATGCCCACCGCCGAGATGGCGCTGCCCGCGATCGGGTAGACGCGGTAGCGGCCGGTCCGCGAGATCAGCTGGCCGGAGACGACGGAGGCGCCGACGATGCCGCCCATCATCGGGAGCATGAGGAGCCCGGACTCCGTGGCGGTGGCCCCGTCGACCATCTGCAGGAAGGTCGGCAGATAGCTGGCGGCGCCGAACAGCGCCACCCCGACGACCGCGCCGACCAGGGCGGTGACGTTGAAGATCGAGTCGCGGAACAGCCGCAGCGGAATGATCGGTTCGGGCGCGCGGTGCTCGACGGCGAGGAACAGCAGAGTCGTTCCGGCAGCTCCGGCGGCCAGCCCGAGAATGGTGCGCGACCCCCAGGCGTACTCCGTGCCGCCCCAACTGGTCAGCAGGACGAGGCAGGTGGAGGCGGCGGCCAGCAGCACGGCGCCGAGGATGTCGAGCCGGGGCCGGACGGTGGGCTTGGGCAGCTTCAGCACGACGGTGATGACGACGAACGTCACCAGTCCGAACGGCACGTTGATGTAGAAGCACCAGCGCCAGGAGGCGTGGTCGGTGAAGAAGCCGCCGAGCAACGGGCCCGCCACGGAGGCGAGTCCGAAGGCCGCACCGATGAGCCCCATGAACCGGCCGCGCTCCCGGGGCGGTACGACGTCGGCGATGATCGCCTGCACGCCGATCATCAGCCCGCCGCCGCCGACGCCCTGGATGGCACGGAAGGCGATCAGCTCGTCCATGGTGCGCGACCAGCCTGCCAGCGCGGAGCCGACGACGAAGACGACGATCGCGAACTGGAAGACGCTCTTGCGTCCGAAGAGGTCGCCGAGCTTGCCGTAGATCGGGAGACCGATGGTCGAGGCGAGCAGATAGGCGGTGACCGCCCAGGACATCTTCTCCAGGCCGTGCAGCTCACCGACGATCTTCGGGAGAGCCGTCGCCACGATCATCTGGTCGAGCGCCGCGAGCAGCAGCGTGAGCATCAGCCCGACGAAGACGAGCCGGATACGCCGGGGGTCCGTGGCCCCGTCATCGGAGGGCGCCGGGGCAACGGGCTCCGTCGCGGCGGGCGGCGGAGGCGGGACGGCCGCGGGCACCGTCTCGGTGCGCTCCGTACCGCCGGGCTCGTCCTTCACCAGCGTGATCCCACCCACCACGTGCCGCTCCCCTCGTCGCACTGCCGCCGCCCATTTCTCGCATTGCGCGATAAGTGAGGGCAAACGCGACGAGGGGGCGCTGACGGCGCACTCAGGGGCTTATCCCCCGGTGGGAGCCACTACGGCGCACAACCAAAGCGCAGAAAAAACCACCCGAACCGGTGAGGCCGGGCAGACCCGCCGGAGACTACTTCTCCACCTCGGTGGCGAGGTTCTGCAGCAGCTCGTCGTAGATGCGGCCAAGCCCCTTGGGCGCAAAGGTCTTCTCGAAGAATCCGCCGATGCCGCCGGCCCCGTTCCACACGGTGGAGACGACGGCCTTGGACCGGCCCTCACCGGCCGGGGTGACAGTCCAGGTCGTGACCATCGAGGAGTTGCGGTCCTTCTCCACGAGCTGCCCGTCGGTGGGCTCGGTGACCTCCAGCAGGCAGTCGCGCACTCGCTTGCTGGTGGCCTGGAGCTTCCAGTGGACGAGGGTGCCCTCGCCGTCGCCGCCCTCCCGGACCTCGTACTCGCTGAAGTGGCCCGGCAGCACCTTGCCGCGGACGTCCTTGTAGTCGGCCAGCGCGTCGAACACCGCTTCCGCGTCCGCCGCGATGATCCGCTCTGTCGTGGCCTCGACCTGCGCCATGGCTGTTCCTCCAGCACTCGGTTGTTCGGGGGTGTGCTGAGCCAACCACCTCGGCAGCCCCGCTCAAAATCCGGTCCGGGACGAAGGGGAGAAAACGATCAAGGGAACAAGTGTTCTATTCTCGGGGCAGTGCTACCGAGGAGGCGTCCATGCGCTGGGACAATCTGGCCGATAACCCTGCCGAAACCACCAAAACCGGTACCGGCGCGCTCTTCGCCGCGGACGCGGTGACGACCCGCACGTTCGACACTCCGGAATTCCGGGGCATCACCTTCCACGAAATACGGGCCCGCTCGATCGTGAACCGGGTGCCCGGCGCATCCCGGATGCCGTTCGAATGGACCGTCAATCCCTACCGGGGCTGCACTCACGCCTGCGTCTACTGCTTCGCCCGCAAGACCCACAGCTATCTGGACCTCGACACCGGGCTTGGCTTCGACTCGCAGATCGTGGTCAAGATCAACGCCCCGGAGCTGGTACGCCGCGAGCTGGCCTCACCCCGCTGGCACGGCGCGCACATCGCGATGGGCACCAACGTCGACTGCTACCAGCGGGCCGAGGGCCGCTACGCCCTGATGCCCGGCATCCTCACGGCCCTGCGCGACCACGCGAACCCCTTCTCGATCCTCACCAAGGGCACGCTGATCCTGCGCGACCTGGAGCTGCTGCGGCAGGCCGCCGAGGTCACCGAGGTCGGCGTCTCGGTCTCGGTCGGCTTCACCGACCCCGAGCTGTGGCGGACCGTGGAGCCCGGCACCCCCTCCCCCGAACGACGTCTCGACGTCGTCCGCACCCTCAGCGAGCACGGCATCGGCTGCGGGGTTCTGATGGCGCCCGTCATCCCGTACCTCGGCGACCGGCCGGACCAGCTGCGGGCGACGGTCCGCGCGATCGCCGCCGCCGGCGCAACGTCGGTGACCCCGCTCGTCCTCCATCTGCGTCCGGGCGCCCGGGAGTGGTTCATGGAGTGGCTCGGCCACCACCATCCACACCTGGTGCGCCGGTACGAGCGGCTGTACGCGGACGGCGCGTACGCACCCACGTGGTACCAGCGCCGCATCACCCGGTACGTGCACGAACTGGCGACGGAGTACGGCATCGGCCCCTCCCACCACGGAACGCCGCGCGGCCTCCGCGAGCCCGACGAGCAGCGGACCCCGCCGCCCGCCTCCGAGCCCACCCAGCTGACCCTGCTCTGACCGGGGCCGCGCCCACGGGGGCAAACGGGTCATCTCTCACCGGAACAGGTCCTTCCGGCCCCGAATACGGGGAGCATGCGGCGGGGGCTGCGCCACCCGCAGCCGTGTTCCCCCACCACGGGAGGCCATATGACGAACCGTTCAGGAATTCTGTTCGCCGTCGGGGCGACGGTCGCCGGTCTGGTGACCGCCGCGCCGGCACCGGCGAGCGCCGTCGGCGAAGCGCGGGGCGCAGCCTCGATCGAGTGGACCGGCTGCGGCACCCAGTCGTCCCCGACACTCCAGTGCGCGACCGTGCGCTCCCCGCTCGACCATGACCAGCCGTCGGGCCGTCAGGTGACCCTCGCCCTGACCCGGGTCCCGCACACGGCGAAGACCTTCCAGGGGCCGCTGCTGGTCAACCCCGGCGGCCCGGGCGGCAGCGGTCTGTCCATGGCCGGTTTCGTCGCCGCCTCGCTGCCGAAGGCGGTGGCCGCCCAGTACGACGTGATCGGGTTCGACCCGCGCGGAGTCGGCAGGAGCCGCCCGGCCCTGGACTGCGTACCGAAGTACTTCGACCCGGTACGGCCCGACCCGGTGCCGCACTCCGTCCAGGACGAGCGGACCAACCGCAACCGCGCCCGCGACTTCGCGGCCGCCTGCGGGAAGAAGTACCCGGACCTGCTCCCGTTCATGGACACGGTCAGCGCGGCCAAGGACCTCGACGTGATCCGGCGCGCGACCGGCTCCCGGCAGCTCAACTACTTCGGCTACTCGTACGGCACCTACCTGGGCTCGGTGTACGCCAAGCTGTTCCCGGAGCGCGTCCGGCGCCTGGTCCTCGACTCGAACGTGGACCCGGACGGGGTCTGGTACGACGACAACATCAGCCAGGACTACGCGTTCGACACCCGCCACAAGGCCTTCGCCGCCTGGGTGGCCAAGTACGACGCCACGTACGGGCTCGGCAGCGACCCGGCGAGGGTCGAGGCGGCCTGGTACCGGATGCGGGACGCGGTGAGGAAGCACCCCGCGGGCAGGAAGGTCGGTGCCGGCGAGCTGGACGACACCTACCTGCCGGGCGGCTACTACAACGGCTACTGGCCCGATCTGGCCGAGGCGTTCGCCGCCTACGTCCACGACAAGGACGAGCAGGCCCTGGTGAAGGCGTACGAGCGCTTCGCCGCGGTCGACGCGGAGGGCGACAACGGGTACTCGGTCTACTCGGCCGTGCAGTGCCGGGACGCGCAGTGGCCGAAGGACTGGAACGTCTGGCGCAGCGACAGCCGGCGGGTCCACGCCAAGGCCCCGTTCATGACCTGGGGCAACACCTGGTACAACGCCCCGTGCGCGGACTGGCCGGTGGAGCCGCTGAACCCGGTGCGGGTCTCCAACCGCGCGCTGCCCCCGGCGCTGCTCTTCCAGGCGACGGACGACGCGGCCACCCCGTACGAGGGCGGGGTCACCCTGCACCGCAAGCTCAAGGGTTCCAGCCTGGTCGTCGAGGAGGGCGGCGGCAACCACGGCGTCACCCTGAGCGGGAACGCCTGCCTGGACCGGTATCTGGCGGACTATCTGGCCAAGGGCACCGTGCCGCGCGGGAAGGGCGGCGACGTGGACGCGGTCTGCGCGAAGACGCCCGACCCCGAGCCGGCGACCGCCAAGTCCGCGCGCCCGGCCTCCCGTACGGACGCGAGCGGCGGAACGCTGCACGGACTGCTCGGCTTCCGGGGCTGAGAAAGGACGTTGCCGCAGTTCGGAGGCGTGCGCGAGGATGGGCGGATGACCACTCGGCCCGTGCCCGCGCACGCCCCCGTCACCCTGATCCGGGACATGACCATCGACGACTGCGAAGCCGTCGCGAGGGTCCGGGTGCGTGGCTGGCAGAGCGCGTACGCCGGCCTGATGCCGCAGGCGCATCTGGACGCGATGGACATCGCCGCGGACGCGGAGCGCCGCCGCGGCTTCTTCACGGAGGCCGGCCCCGTCGTCGACGTGGTCGCCGAGCGGGCGGGCCTCGGCGTCGTCGGCTGGGCGGCGTACGGGCCGTACCGCGAGGACGGCAGGCGGCTCGCCCGCGGCGAGGTGTACGCGATCTACGTCCTGCCGGAACAGACGGGGACCGGTGTGGGCCGGGCCCTGATGGCGGAGGTACTGACGCGCGCCGCCACGGCCGGCCACCCCGATGTCGCGCTCTGGGTGCTGAAGGAGAACGCGCCGGCCCGCCGCTTCTACGAACGTGCGGGCTTTCGCCCCGACGGCGCCGAGGAGCCCTTCGACGTGGACGGTGTCGCGGTGCCCGAGGTGCGCTACGTACGCCCCCTCAGCCCGCCGGCAGCCGGCTGAGCGCGTCCTCGGCCGCGTCCGCGAGACGCGGGTGCGGCAGGGCGGCCTCCAGGACCGGGCGCGCCTGTACGTCGCCGAGCTGCCCGAGGCCCTCGACGCAGGCGAGCGCCACCCGCCAGTGCGGTTCGTCCGGCCCCAGCAGCCGGGACAGGGTGCTCATGAGAGCGGGCACGGACTCCGGGGCCCTCAGCTCGGCGAGCAGGCGGACCGGGTACAGGGCATAGGCCGTGCGCAGGGAGTTGGTGGCGAGGGCGGCGGCCGCGCGCGGCGTGCGGGGGTCACCGAGGCGGGCCAGGGCATGGGCGGCGCCGACGCAGCGTTCCGGGTCGCGATGGTTGAGCAGCAGGACCAGAGTCTCGAAAGCACGGCGGTCCCCGCCGCAGCCGAGCCGGTACGCGGCGATCTCGCGCGCCCAGAGCGGGCGTTCGCGCTCGATGAGCACCCGCGCCAGTTCCTCGTCGTCATCGGTGGCGAGCAGTTTGCGGTAGGCCGCCGACTCCCCCGCCTCGTCCGCCAGCCGGTGCGTCAGTGACCGGTACTCCTCATCCATGACCGTAAGCGTATCGGTGGACACGCAGCGTGCCGACGGCGGCCGTGGATGTGAGGGGGGCCACAACAACCGAGGACTGGCGCGCTCGTTACTCGCCGGTTAACCTCATGTGAGCGGGACACTCCCCCGCCGGCTCCGGTGGCCTGGTGACGCAGCCACCCGGAGTGTTTGTCGGTTCGGCAGCTTGTGAGACGTGACTCCGGGACAGAGTCCGTCGCCCTTTACCGGTCCCGGCGTGCGGTTCGCGCCCGGGACCTGAGCACCACGACAGGCAATTCCCGCACGCCTCACGCCGGTCGGGCCCTTCGGCCCTCTCATCGGCCGCGCGCCGCGTGCGTCCCTCAGTCGTCACTCATCCCTGGAGTCCCGTGATGGACACCCCGTTCAGCACCATTGCCGTCGTCGGCCTCGGCACCATGGGCACCGGCATCGCCGAGGTCCTGGCCGGCGCCGGCCGCGAGGTCATCGGCATCGACATCGACGACGCGACCGCCCGCCGGGCCGTCGCCTCCCTGGAAGCCTCCACCGCCCGCGCCGTGCAGCGCGAGCGGATGACGGAGGAGGAGCGGCGCGACGCCCTCGCCCGGTTCCGTACCTTCTCCGACCTCCAGGCCGCGGCCGAGGCGGATCTGGTCATCGAGGTCGTGCCGGAGACGTACGAGATCAAGCAGCAGGTCTTCCGCGAGCTCGACGCGATCGTCTCCCCCACCACCATCCTCGCCACCGGCACCAACGCCCTGTCGGTGACCCGTCTCGCCGCGGAGTCGCAGCACCCGGAGCGGGTCCTCGGCCTGCACTTCTTCAATCCGGCGCCGGCGATGAAGCTGGTCGAGGTGGTCTCCTCGGTGCTGACCGCGCCGACGGCCGTGGAAGCCGTCACCGCGCTCGCCCGGGAACTGGGCAAGGAGCCGGTCGCGGTCGGTGACCGGCCGGGGTTCGTCGCCGACGGTCTGCTGTTCGGCTACCTCAACCAGGCCGCCGCGATGTACGAGGCGAACTACGCCTCCCGCGAGGACATCGACGCGGCGATGAGGCTGGGCTGCGGTCTGCCGATGGGCCCGCTCGCGCTGCTGGACCTGATCGGCATCGACACCGCCCGTACCGTCCTGGAGGCCATGTACTCCGCCTCGCACGACCGGCTGCACGCCCCGGCACCCGTCCTGGGCCAGCTGAGTGCGGCGGGGCTGACCGGCCGCAAGTCGGGCCGCGGCTTCTACACGTACGCGGAGCCGGGCAGCCAGACCGTCGTGCCGGACGCGCTGACCCCGGCGCAGGACGCCGGGGCGGGCGCGGGCCGTACGGTGCGTACGGTCGGCGTCGCAGGGTCCGGGACGATGGCTTCGGGGATCGCGGAGGTCTTCGCGAAGGCCGGGTACGACGTGGTGCTCGCCGCGCGCAGCCAGGAGAAGGCGGACGTCGCCAAGGTCCGGATCGCCAAGTCGCTGGAGCGGTCGGTCACCAAGGGGCGGCTGACGGCCGGGGCGCGGGACGAGACGCTCGCCCGGATCACCGCGGCGGGGTCGCTGGACTCCTTCTCCGGGGTCGACCTGGCAGTCGAGGCCGTGGCCGAGGACCTGCTGGTCAAGCAGCAGCTGTTCGCCACGCTGGACAAGGTGTGCCGGCCGGGCGCGGTGCTCGCGACCACCACCTCCTCACTGCCCGTCGTCTCGATCGCCCGGGCCACCTCGCGTCCCGAGGACGTCATCGGGATGCACTTCTTCAACCCGGCGCCCGCGATGAAGCTGGTCGAGGTCGTCCGGACGGTGCTCACCGCGGACGAGGTGCACGCCACGGTCCGTGAGGTCTGCGGAAAGGTGCGCAAGCACCCGGTGGACTGCGGGGACCGGGCCGGGTTCATCGTGAACGCGCTGCTGTTCCCGTACCTCAACAACGCGATCAAGATGGTCGAGGAGCACTACGCGACCCTCGACGACATCGACGCCGCGATGAAGCTGGGCGGCGGCTACCCGATGGGCCCCTTCGAGCTCCTGGACGTGGTCGGGCTCGACGTCTCGCTCGCGATCGAGAAGGTGCTGCACAGCGAGTTCCGCGACCCGGGCCTCGCGCCGGCGCCACTGCTGGAGCATCTGGTGGCCGCGGGCTGCCTCGGCCGCAAGACGGGGCGCGGTTTCCGCGAATATGCCCGCCGCTGACAAGCCCCGGTCCGCAGGGCCCGTCGCAGGGCCCTCCGGACCGGGAGCCGGGTGGGGCGGGCTGCTCGGACCATCGGGCGGCCCGCCCCCACAGGCGCGCTCTCCTGCACCGATGCAGTACGTTCACACCATGTCCCAGCCCGCCAGGTCCCCCCGTGTGTCCGCCGCGCCCGACGTCCCGGAAAGTGCCGCAGGCACCCGCGCCGCCGCCCAACGGCTCAAAATGCGCCGTGAACTGGCCGCGGCGGCGATGGAGCTCTTCGCCACGAAGGGGTACGAGGCGACGACCGTCGACGAGATCGCGGGCGCCGCGGGCGTCGCCCGGCGGACCTTCTTCCGGCACTTCCGGTCCAAGGAAGAGGCCATCTTCCCGGATCACGACGACACCCTCGTCCGGGCCGAGGCGGTCCTGAACGCCGCCCCCGCGCACGAGCACCCGCTCGACACGGTCTGCCGCGGCATCAAGGAAGTCATGCGGATGTACGCGGCGAAGCCCGCGGTCTCCGTGGCCCGGTACAAACTGACCCGCGAGGTGCCCACCCTGCGGCAGGCCGAGATCGCCTCGGTGGCCCGCTACGAGCGGCTGTTCACGCGCTATCTGCTGGGCCACTTCGACGAGCGCGACCACCTCGCGGGCAACGACGATCCGCTGCTCGCGGAGGTCGCGGCGTCCGCCGTGGTCACCGCGCACAACCACGTGCTGCGCCGCTGGCTGCGCGCGGACGGCCAGGGTGATGTGGAGACGCAGCTGGACCAGGCGTTCGCCATCGTCCGCGACACGTTCGGGACGGGGATCGGCGCGGGCCGGACCGCCGGCACCGAGCCGGCGAAGCCTCCGGCCGCGTCGGTGAGCACCGAGGGCGAGGTGCTGGTGGCCGTGGCACGGACGGACGCGCCGCTGGACGAAGTGATGCGCACGATCCAGCAGGCCCTCAAGGAGCGCTGAGCGGAGCGCGCCGAAACCCGGTTGCCGGGGCGGTGCCCCGGTGCTGTGGTGTGCGGATGAACGATCAACCGAGCGCACACCGTGAAGAGCTGCTGGCCGTCTTCGACCGCGAGAGGCGCGAAGGGGCCAGGCCGGACGGCCCCGGTGTCCGCGTCGAGCACGGCGACGGCTTCGTACGCCAAGTGGGCACGGACACCGACTGGAACGCGGTCGTCTGGTCCTCGCCCGATCTGGACGCCGCACGGGCGGACGCGGCAATCGCGGCGCAGGTCGCCCACTGCACCGCGCACGGGTACGGGGAGTTCGAGTGGAAGCTGTACTCCCACGACCGGCCGGCCGACCTGGGGGCGCGGCTGCTGGCGGCCGGATTCGTGCCCGAGGAGCCGGAGACCCTCCTCGTCGCGCCGGTGGCGGACCAGCCCATGACCGTCCGGCTCCCGGACGGCGTCCAGCTGCGCACGGTGCGTGACGAGGCCGATGTGGACCTGATGGCCCGGGCCCATGAGCAGGCGTTCGGCACGGACTGGTCCCGGCTGCGCCTTCAGGTGCTGGCCCGGCTGGAGGAGGACCCGGACCACTTCGTGGGGGTGCTGGCCATGGCGGGCGACGAGCCGGTGAGCTCGGCCCGGATGGAGCTGTACCCGGGCACGGGCTTCGCCGGGCTGTGGGGAGGCGGCACGGTCGAGGCATGGCGCGGCAAGGGTGTCTACCGGGCGCTGATCGCCTTCCGGGCCCGGATCGCCGCCGAGCGCGGCTACCGGTACCTCCAGGTCGACGCGACCGAGGACAGCCGCCCGATCCTCCAGCGCCTCGGGTTCACGGCACTGGGCACGACCACGCCGTACGTCTACCGCCCCGCCTCCTGACCACCCACGGTGGGGCACATGGCGGCAAATCGCCCGTCGTGTTGCTCATGCGTGGCACCCGGATGACAATTGAGGGAAATTGCTGGCACCGAGTGCCTTGCCAGCTGTCACGGAGTGCCATACGTTGAAGTCGTCCGGGCGGCCGGCGTGCTGAGACCTCACGTACGCCGGCTGTCCCCGCAAGCCACGTGCCTGCGCGCCCGGACGCCTGCGTCACAGGCAACCCCTTCTGCTCCACCGAGCAAGCAGCCGAAGCACCACCCGCCGAACCGACGGCACACCTCCACGCAACACCGCTCCCCCTGCTCCGCAGGACCCTCAAGCGTTCCCTCAAACGCCGCACCACCGGAGGCACACCGTGAAGGAAATCCTGGACGCGATCCAATCGCAGGACAGCAGCGCCGCAGACTTCGCGGCCCTGTCCATTCCCGAGTCGTACCGCGCGGTGACCGTGCACAAGGACGAGGCCGAGATGTTCTCCGGCGTCGCCAGCCGCGACAAGGACCCGCGCAAGTCCCTCCACGTCGAGGACGTGCCGGTGCCCGAGCTCGGTCCGGGCGAGGCCCTGGTGGCGGTCATGGCCAGCTCGGTCAACTACAACTCCGTGTGGACGTCGATCTTCGAGCCCGTCTCGACCTTCGGCTTCCTGGAGCGGTACGGCAGGCTCAGCGACCTCAGCAAGCGCCACGACCTGCCGTACCACGTCATCGGCTCCGACCTGGCGGGCGTCGTCCTGCGCACCGGCCCCGGCGTCAATGCCTGGAAGCCCGGCGACGAGGTCGTCGCGCACTGCCTCTCGGTCGAGCTGGAGTCCTCGGACGGCCACAACGACACGATGCTCGACCCCGAGCAGCGCATCTGGGGCTTCGAGACCAACTTCGGCGGCCTGGCGGAGATCGCACTTGTCAAGTCCAACCAGCTGATGCCTAAGCCGGACCACCTCAGCTGGGAGGAGGCGGCGGCACCCGGACTGGTCAACTCCACCGCGTACCGCCAGCTCGTCTCCCGTAACGGCGCGGGCATGAAGCAGGGCGACAACGTCCTCATCTGGGGCGCGAGCGGCGGACTCGGCTCCTACGCCACGCAGTTCGCCCTGGCCGGCGGCGCCAACCCGATCTGTGTCGTCTCCAGCGACCAGAAGGCGGAGATCTGCCGGAAGATGGGCGCCGAGGCGATCATCGACCGCAACGCCGAGGGTTACAGGTTCTGGAAGGACGAGCACAACCAGGACCCGCGCGAGTGGAAGCGCTTCGGCAAGCGCATCCGTGAACTGACCGGCGGCGAGGACGTGGACATCGTCTTCGAGCACCCGGGCCGCGAGACCTTCGGCGCGAGTGTGTACGTGACCCGCAAGGGCGGCACGATCGTCACCTGTGCCTCGACCTCGGGCTACAACCACGAGTACGACAACCGCTACCTGTGGATGTCGCTCAAGAAGATCGTGGGCTCGCACTTCGCCAACTACCGCGAGGCCTGGGAGGCCAACCGCCTGGTCGCCAAGGGGAAGATCCACCCGACGCTGTCGAAGGTCTACTCCCTGGAGGACACCGGCCAGGCCGCGTACGACGTGCACCGCAACCTCCACCAGGGCAAGGTCGGCGTCCTGGCGCTGGCGCCCACCGAGGGCCTGGGCGTGCGCAACGGGGAACTGCGCGAGCAGCACATCGACGCCATCAACCGATTCCGGAACATCTGACATGAGCGGCCGTCAGAAGGACCGTCCCTGGCTCATGCGGACGTACGCCGGTCACTCGACCGCCGAGGCGTCCAACGAGCTCTACCGGCGCAACCTCGCCAAGGGCCAGACCGGCCTGTCGGTCGCCTTCGACCTGCCGACGCAGACCGGTTACGACCCCGACCACATCCTCGCCCGCGGCGAGGTCGGCCGGGTCGGCGTGCCCGTCTCGCACCTCGGCGACATGCGCCGGCTGTTCCAGGACATCCCCCTGGAGCAGATGAACACCTCGATGACGATCAACGCCACCGCCATGTGGCTGCTGGCGCTCTACCAGGTCGTCGCCGAGGAACAGGGCGCCGATCCCGGGAAGCTCCAGGGCACCACGCAGAACGACATCGTCAAGGAGTACCTCTCGCGCGGGACGCACGTCTTCCCGCCGGGGCCGTCGCTGCGGCTGACCACCGACATGATCACGTACACGGTCAACCGCATCCCGAAGTGGAACCCGATCAACATCTGCAGCTATCACCTGCAGGAGGCCGGGGCCACCCCGGTCCAGGAGATCGCGTACGCGATGTCGACGGCGATCGCCGTGCTCGACGCGGTCCGTGCCTCCGGACAGGTGCCCGAGGAGAAGTTCGGCGATGTGGTCGCCCGGATCTCCTTCTTCGTGAACGCGGGCGTCCGCTTCATCGAGGAGATGTGCAAGATGCGCGCCTTCGGCCGCATCTGGGACCGCGTCACCCGCGAGCGCTACGGCATCACGAATGCCAAGCAGCGCCGCTTCCGCTACGGCGTCCAGGTCAACTCGCTCGGTCTGACCGAGGCGCAGCCGGAGAACAACGTCCAGCGCATCGTGCTGGAGATGCTGGCCGTCACCCTCTCCAAGGACGCCCGCGCCCGCGCCGTCCAGCTGCCCGCCTGGAACGAGGCGCTGGGGCTCCCCCGGCCCTGGGACCAGCAGTGGTCGCTGCGGATCCAGCAGGTACTCGCCCACGAGAGCGATCTCCTGGAGTACGAGGACATCTTCGCCGGTTCGCACGTCATCGAGGCCAAGGTGGACGAGCTGGTCACGGACTCGCTCGCCGAGATGGACCGGATCGAGCAGATGGGCGGCGCCATGGCGGCCGTCGAGTCCGGCTACCTCAAGTCCGAGCTGGTCTCCTCGCACGCCGCCCGGCGCGCCCGGATCGAGGGCGGCGAGGAGAAGATCGTCGGCGTCAACATCTACGGGACGACCGAGCCCAACCCGCTCACCGCCGACCTCGACGGGGCGATCATGACGGTCGACCCGGCCAACGAGGCCAAGGTCGTAGCCGCGCTCCACGAGTGGCGCGACAACCGGGACGAGCCGCGTGCCACCGAGGCGCTGGCCGCGCTGAAGAAGGCCGCGGCGGGAACCGAGAACATGATGGAGGCGACCGTCGAGTGCGCCCGCGCGGGCGTCACCACCGGCGAGTGGTCCTGGGCCCTGCGCGACGTCTTCGGCGAGTTCCGCGCACCGACCGGGGTGTCCTCCGCCCCGGTCGCGGTGACGGCGGAGGCGGGCACCCCGCTGGCTCTCGTACGCGAGAAGGTCGCCCGGACCGCTGGGGACCTGGGAGCGGGCCGGCTGCGGCTGCTCGTCGGCAAGCCGGGCCTCGACGGACATTCCAACGGCGCGGAACAGATCGCGGTGCGCGCCCGTGACGCCGGTTTCGAGGTCGTCTACCAGGGCATCCGCCTCACGCCCGAACAGATCGTCTCGGCCGCCGTCGCCGAGGACGTGCACTGCGTCGGTCTGTCGATCCTGTCCGGCTCGCACGCCGAGCTGGTGCCGGACGTACTGAACCGGCTGCGCCGCACCGGAGCGGGCGACATCCCGGTGATCGCGGGCGGGATCATTCCCCCCGCCGACGCCGAGGCCCTGATCAAGGCCGGTGTCGCCGCCGTATTCACCCCGAAGGACTTCGGTATCACGGAGATCATCGGCCGTATCGTCGACGAGATCCGGAAAGCGAACAAGCTCGACCCTCTGGAGGTCCCCGCATGACCACGCCCAGCCCGTCGCCCGCCACCACCCCGATTTCGGGCGGCTCCGCCGCGCACTCCTCGTCTCCCGTGAACCGTCTGCGTCCGCGCCGCTCCTGTCTGGCAGTGCCCGGCTCGAACCCGCGGTTCCTGGAGAAGGCCCAGGGCCTCCCGGCTGACCAGGTCTTCCTCGACCTCGAGGACGCGTGTGCGCCGCTCGCCAAGGAGGGCGCCCGTCACCACATCGTCGACGCGCTGAACAACGGCGACTGGACGGGCAAGACCCGGGTCGTGCGGGTCAACGACTGGACGACGCACTGGACGTACCGCGACGTCATCACGGTCGTCGAGGGCGCGGGCCCGAACCTCGACTGCATCATGCTGCCGAAGGTCCAGGACGCCCAGCAGGTCGTCGCGCTGGACCTGCTGCTCACCCAGATCGAGAAGACGATGGGCTTCGAGGTCGGGAAGATCGGCATCGAGGCGCAGATCGAGAACGCCAAGGGCCTCGTCAACATCGACGACATCGCCGCGGCCTCGCCGCGCCTGGAGACCCTGATCTTCGGCCCGGCCGACTTCATGGCGTCGATCAACATGAAGACCCTGGTCGTGGGTCAGCAGCCGCCCGGCTACGGCGCGGACGCGTACCACTACATCCTGATGCGCATCCTGATGGCGGCCCGTACGCACGACCTCCAGGCGATCGACGGCCCGTTCCTCCAGATCCGCGACGTGGACGCCTACCGCGAGGTCGCCGGCCGTGCCGCCGCGCTCGGCTTCGACGGCAAGTGGGTGCTGCACCCCGGTCAGGTCGACGCCGCCAACGAGGTGTTCTCGCCCTCCCAGGAGGACTACGACCATGCCGAGCTGATCCTCGACGCCTATGACTGGTGCACCTCCGAGGAGGGCGGCAAGAAGGGCTCCGCGATGCTCGGCGACGAGATGATCGACGAGGCGAGCCGCAAGATGGCCCTGGTCATCGCGGGCAAGGGCCGCGCGGCCGGCATGCAGCGCACCTCCAAGTTCGAAGCGCCGGAGGCCTGATCATGCAGTTCGGACGCACGTACGAGGAATTCGAGGTCGGTGCCGTCCACAAGCACTGGCCCGGAAAGACCGTCACCGAATACGACGACCACCTCTTCTGTCTGCTGACCATGAATCACCATCCGCTGCACATGGACAGCAACTACGCGGAGAAGACGACCGACTTCGGCAAGAACGTTGTCGTCGGCAACTACATCTACTCGCTGTTGCTGGGCATGTCGGTTCCGGACGTCTCCGGAAAGGCGATCGCCAACCTCGAGGTCGAGTCGCTGAAGCACGTGGCACCGACCTTCCACGGCGACACGATCTACGGCGAGACCACCGTCCTGGACAAGACCCCGTCACGGTCCAAGAGCGACCGCGGAATCGTTTACGTGGAGACCAAGGGCTACAAGCAGGACGGCACGCTCGTCTGCGTGTTCCGCCGCAAGGTCATGGTCCCCACCGAGACGTACATCAAGGAGCGGGGCGGCGAACAGCCCGGCCGCCCCGAGCCGAAGCAGCCTTCGCCGAAGAACGTGGAGAAGTAGCCATGACGCGACTCGCCCAGACGGCCGGTCTCAACGACGTCCAGCAGGAAATCCTCTCCACGGTCCGGGATTTCGTCGACAAGGAGATCATTCCGGTCGCGACCCGGCTGGAGCACCGCGACGAGTACCCGACCGAGATCGTCGAGGGCCTGAAGGAACTCGGTCTGTTCGGGCTGATGATTCCCGAGGAGTACGGGGGTCTGGGTGAGTCGCTTCTCACATACGCGCTGTGCGTGGAGGAAATCGCCCGCGGCTGGATGAGCGTGTCGGGAATCATCAACACGCACTTCATCGTGGCGTACATGCTCAAGCAGCACGGCACGCAGGAACAGAAGGACACCTTCCTGCCCCGGATGGCGCTGGGCGAGGTCCGTGGCGCCTTCTCGATGTCCGAGCCGGCGCTGGGCTCGGACGTCTCGGCCATCAGCTCCAAGGGCGTCAAGGACGGCGACGAGTACGTCCTCAACGGTCAGAAGATGTGGCTGACGAACGGCGGCACGTCCACGCTCGTGGCGGTCCTGTGCCGGAGTGACGAAGGCCACCCCGAGGGCACGCCGCCGCACAAGTCGATGACGACCTTCCTGGTGGAGAAGGAGCCCGGATTCGGCGAGGTCCGGCCCGGTCTCACCATCCCGGGAAAGATCGACAAGATGGGCTACAAGGGCGTCGACACCACCGAACTCATCATGGACGGACTACGCATTCCGGCCAATCGCGTGCTGGGCGGCACCACCGGCCGAGGGTTTTACCAAATGATGGACGGCGTGGAGGTCGGCCGCGTCAATGTGGCTGCGCGTGGCTGTGGCGTCGCACAGCGTGCATTCGAACTGGGTGTTTCCTACGCGCAGCAGCGCCACACCTTCGGAAAGCCGATCGCCCAGCACCAGGCGATCCAGTTCAAGCTGGCCGAAATGGCCACCAAGGTCGAGGCCGCGCATGCGATGATGGTAAATGCAGCGCGCAAAAAGGACTCCGGGGAGCGGAACGACCTGGAGGCAGGGATGGCGAAGTACCTCGCCTCCGAGTACTGCAAGGAAGTCGTCGAGGACGCCTTCCGTATCCACGGCGGTTACGGCTTCTCCAAGGAGTACGAGATCGAGCGCCTCTACCGTGAGGCCCCGATGCTGCTGATCGGTGAAGGTACCGCCGAGATCCAGAAAATGATCATCGGGCGCCGACTCCTCGAGGAGTACCGTTTCCAGGGTTGATTGTCCCATTCGAGGTGATTTAGCCGCGAAGAAGATCACACCCTGTCATCCTCATCCGGTGCCTTCCAGACGTCCGACTCGGCTGCTGGCTTGCCCAGTTGCGGTCAGCAACCGATAACATCGCCGGAAAAGCCGCCGTCCCCCGTTGCCAGCGCGGCATCATCCGCTACGAAGGTCATCCATGCCCGACAGCCATACCTCTGCACCACGCGGCGGGGTCCGCCTTGCACGCGGAGCTTCGCCGTGGCTCCTGCCGACCGTCGCCACCGCCGCACTCAGCCTCACCCGGGCCCGCAGGTCCGGGCGCTGGGCGGCCGTGGCCGTGCCCACCACCGCGCTCGCGGCGGGCATGCTGTGGTTCTTCCGCGACCCCGAGCGCGAGATCACCCAGGGGCGCGTCATCTCACCGGCCGACGGCGTGGTGCAGAGCATCATGCCGTGGAAGGACGGACGCACCCGCGTCGCGATCTTCATGAGCCCGCTGAACGTGCACGTCAACCGCGCGCCACTGGCCGGCACGGTGACATCGGTCGAGCACATCCCCGGTGGATTCGTCCCGGCGTTCAACAAGGAGAGCGAGAACAACGAGCGCGTTGTCTGGCACTTCGACACCGAGCTCGGTGACATCGAGATGGTGCAGATCGCGGGTGCGGTCGCCCGCCGCATCGTCCCCTACATCCCGCAGGGCACGAAGGTGGAGCAGGGCGAGCGCATCGGCCTGATCCGGTTCGGCTCCCGGGTCGACATCTACCTTCCGGAAGGTATCGATGTCGCGGTCGAGGTCGGCCAGGCCACCACCGCGGGGGTGACTCGAATTGACCGTGATTGATCCGGACACACAGGCCGGCTGGGTGCCGGAGGCCGAGGCGGAGGACGACGCCGAGGACATGCCGCTCTCGATGCGGCTGTCGATAGCGGACACCCTCACTCTCGGTAACGCCACGTGTGGATTCATGGCGGTGTACTTCACCACCACGGGGATCCTCATTCCGCACCTCACGGGCAGCGACGAGAGCGGCATGGCGCGGCACTCCGCGGCCACCGCCGTGATCCTCATGCTCATGGCGGCGATCTTCGACCTGTTCGACGGGCTCGTGGCGCGCAAGCTGCGCTCCTCGCCGATGGGTGCCGAGCTGGACAACCTCTCGGACCTGGTCAGCTTCGGGCTCGCCCCGGCGTACTTCGTCCTCGTGTACGGCATGGTCGCGGACGACGCACACCAGCGGGTCTCGGCCCTCGCGGCGATCGTGGTGCTGCTGGCGGTGGTGCTCAGGCTTGCGAGATTCTCCTGCGTGACTCTGAAGGACGGCATGTTCCAGGGCATGCCGAGCCCCTTCGGAGCGCTGACGGTCATCTCGATCGTGCTCCTGGAGCTGCCGTTCGTGCCGACGCTGCTCGCGATCGTCGGAGTGGCGTGGCTCATGGTCAGCCGGGTCGAGTACCCGAAGCCGCGGGGCGTTCTCGCGGTGGCGATGCTCGGCTGGATCGTGGCCGCGATGGGGCTCCTGGCCGCGTGGGCGTTCGACGCCCCCGGTGGTCAGCTGCTCCTGCAGACCGGCTGCGCGCTCCAGGTGGTCCTCGGTGCGGTCATCCCGCTCTTCGCGACCGCCCGCCGGGTGAACAGCTTCCGGGACAACCGGCGCGAGGCACGAGCGGCCCAGCTGCCGTAGGCCGCACAGCACAGCACAGCACGCACGAGGGCCCGGATGCTCCCCAGCATCCGGGCCCTCGTGCGTGCCTGCCACGGTGTCGCGGAGCCCGGCGACTCAGCCGGAGCCGTACAGGTCCGTGAGGCTGATGCCGGTGGTGCTGTCCTCGCCGCCGAGCGGGGTCTGGTGGTCCAGGCTCACGAAGGCGCCGTCCTCCTGCCACAGAGCCGGCTTCAGCAGGGCGTACTTCGCCTCGTCCCAGGTCGCCCAGTCGTAGCCGAGCAAACCGCCGGTGTCGCCGGAATTCGGGTTGAGGCACCAGAAGGTCTGGCTGATCCGGTTCTCGACGATGACGTCACGCAGGGCGGTCATCCACTTCTGGTTGGGCCCGCCGTCCAGGAACCCGCCCCACTCGCCGATCAGCAGGGGCGCCGTGCCGCTCTTGTGGAGGTAGAGCCAGTTCGGGTCCCAGACGTCCCGCTCCAGCGTCGTACGGCTCCACTCGCCCTGGAACCAGGGCTGGGCGAAGACGAGCGGCCCGTAGTCGTGCGGGGAGTAGACGAGCTGGTCCTGCTGGGCGCCGAGGTCCACGGGGTGTTCCGCCGCGCCGCGCAGGTTGCCGCCCCACCAGTTGTAGTCGTAGTCCGCCGCGTCGGTGGAGGTCCAGTCCGTTCCGTCCCGCGGGTAGACCTCGATTCCCTCGCACAGGATCAGGACGTGCGGGTTGACGGCGAGAATCCGCTTTCCCGCCGTCTCGCACGCGTACTTGAAATTGTCCTGGTCGGTGGAGCCGTCCCATTTCGCCCGGGGGCTGTCGCCCTGCTTGCCGTGCGGCTCGTTCTTGATGTCCATCGCCACCAGTGTGTCGTCGGACTTGTAACGGTCGGTCACCCATTCCCATGCCGTGTAGAACTGCTCGGTGGTGATCGAACCCTTCCACCAGACGGGGTGGATGTGCCCGGCATTGTCCGCCTCGGCACTGTGGACGTCGAGCATGACCTTGATGCCGTACTTCTCCGCCACATCGAGAAAGGCGTCGAATACCTGGAGGCTCGTCTTGTCCTTCAGTTCAGGGTTCGCCCAGGAATTGACCGCGCTCGGTACGGTCGCCTGTCCGTTCTTCCATTCGAGGAGCAGTTGGGTGGAGATCGGCACCCGGACGATATTGATGCCGCGTTCCGCCATCTGCCGTGTGAGCGTGTCCAGATTGGCCGACCAGAGGCCGTGGAAGACCCGCTCGGTGGCATTGAACCCGAACCAGTTGACGCCGGTCAGCCATACCTCGTGACCGTTCTCGTCAACGATCCGATTGCCGTCGGTATGCAGCCAGTCCGCGCCGGTCGCGGCCTGTGTACGGGATTCTGCCCGGGGTTCCGCTTGAGCCCCCGCCCCGGCCTGTGCGGCCACCCCGCCGGCAACCCGCGCCGGCTGTGCGTCAGCCGTACCCGATAAAGCGAACAGAGTGACGGCGGCCAGCCCCGCGGCCACCAGGGTTCCCTTTCGCCCGCGCCTGAACGACTTCATTCGTTTTCGCCTTTCGACCGAAGAACAAGAAGATGTGGGAGCGCTCCCAAGCATGAAGCCAGCACGCCGCCGCACTGTCAATGGGTCGCGGCGACATCCGCGGTAACCGACCGGCGCAAGATCCCGACTTTTCCTGCCAGGGCACACCTTCTCCGCCCCCGCCGCTTCCGGACACCGAGCGCCACACCTCCGCCCGCAGACCCGGTCGGGCCGACCAACCCGCCCAGAACACCAGATTCTCACAGCGATCCGTCGTGAATTTGAGCGTCGAAGGCAGAATCTTGCGCAGCAGCGTGGACTTCCTTGCGTCACTGCTCCTAGCCTGTGGGCGTCCGAAGAGCCCCCACGAGCCGCAAGGACGACTGAGACGTGACCCCACCACCCCGACGCCAGTTGGTCAGACGATCCATATCCGCCTCTCTCGCGCTGGCCATCGCCGCGTTCGGCACCGCCGCCGCCGTGGTTCTGTCCAGCGCTCCACCGGCCGCCGCGGCGGGAGTCCCGGCCCCCTCCCCGCTGGCGGTTCCCGGTCGCGGGGCGACCGTTCCGTTCAAGGAGCAGGAAGCCGAGTACGCCGCCACCAACGGCACCCTGATCGGCCCGAACCGCCTGTACGGCACGCTGCCCTCGGAGGCCTCGGGCCGGCAGGCCGTGACGCTGGACGCGGTGGGTGAGTACGTGGAGTTCACGCTCACCGCACCCGCGAACGCCATGTCCTTCCGGTACTCGCTGCCGGACAACGCCGCTGGATCGGGCCGGGACGCCTCGATCGACGTGAGGGTGAACGGCGCCTCGCCCAAGGCGGTGCCGGTCACCTCGAAGTACGGCTGGTACTACGGCGGCTACCCGTTCAACAACAACCCGGGAGACACCAACCCGCACCACTTCTACGACGAGGCCAGAACCATGTTCGGGTCGACCCTCTCGGCCGGCACGAAGGTCCGGCTGCAGGTGTCCTCCACCGCCGCCTCACCGTCGTTCACCATCGACCTGGCGGACTTCGAGCAGGTGGCCGCGCCCACCGCCAAGCCCTCGGGCGCCCTCGACGTCGTCGCCGACTTCGGCGCCGACCCGACCGGGTCCGCCGACTCGACCGCCAAGATCCAGGCGGCCGTCGACGCGGGCAAGGCGCAGGGCAAGGAGGTGTACATCCCGCAGGGCACCTTCCAGGTCCGCGACCACATCGTGGTGGACCAGGTGACGCTGCGCGGCGCCGGTCCCTGGTACTCGGTGCTGACCGGCCGTGACCCGTCGAACCGCAGCAAGGCCGTCGGCGTCTACGGCAAGTACGCCGCGCAGGGCGGCAGCCGCAACGTCACGCTCAGGGACTTCGCCATCATCGGCGACATCCGGGAGCGCGAGGACAACGACCAGGTCAACGCCATCGGCGGTGCGCTGTCCGACTCGACCGTCGACAACGTCTGGATGCAGCACACCAAGTGCGGCGCCTGGATGGACGGCCCGATGGACAACTTCACCATCAAGAACAGCCGCATCCTGGACCAGACCGCGGACGGTGTGAACTTCCACTACGGCGTCACGAACTCCACGGTCACCAACACCTTCGTCCGCAACACCGGTGACGACGGTCTGGCCATGTGGGCGGAGAACGTCCCGAACGTGAAGAACAAGTTCACGTTCAACACCGTGATCCTGCCGATCCTCGCCAACAACATCGTCACGTACGGCGGCAAGGACATCACCATCTCCGACAACGTCATGTCGGACACCATCACCAACGGCGGCGGGCTGCACATCGCCAACCGCTACCCGGGCGTCAACTCCGGTCAGGGCACGGCCGTATCCGGTACGACCACGGCAGCGCGCAACACCCTGATCCGTACCGGGAACAACGACTACAACTGGCAGTTCGGCGTGGGCGCGATCTGGTTCAGCGGGCTCAACGAACCGATCAACGCCACGGTCAACATCTCCGACACCGAGGTGCTGGACAGCTCCTACGCCGCGATCCACCTCATCGAGGGTGCGACGAACGGGCTGCACTTCGACAACATCAGGATCGACGGCGCCGGCACCTACGCGCTGCAGATCCAGTCGCCGGGCACCGCCACCTTCAACAACGTCGTGGCCACGCACATCGCGCAGTCCAACCCGATCCACAACTGTGTCGGCAGCGGCTTCCAGATCACCCGGGGCACCGGGAACTCCGGCTGGTACGCCGATCCGCCGGCCTGCACCGGCACCTGGCCCACCCCGGTGTGGACCAACGGCGGGGTGCCGGGCGGCGGCAGCGGCCCGACGGACCCGCCCACCGACCCGCCGACCGACCCGACCGATCCGCCCGCCGAGACGGGGAACCTCGCCCAGGGCCGCACGGTCACCGACTCCGGCCACGCCGACGTGTACAGCGCGTCCCGGGCCGTGGACGGCGACGCCAACAGCTACTGGGAGAGCAGCAACCACGCCTTCCCGCAGACCATCACCGTGGACCTGGGTGCGGCCAAGGCGGTCAAGCGGCTGGTCCTGAAGCTGCCCCCGGCGGCCGCCTGGTCCACCCGTACGCAGACCCTGAGCGTGTCGGGGGGCACCGACAACAACACGTTCGGCTCGCTCAAGTCCTCGGCGGGTTACACCTTCGATCCGTCGAGCGGGAACCGGGCGACCGTCACCCTGCCCGGTACGTCCGCCCGTTATCTGCGGCTGACGTTCACCGGCAACACCGGCTGGCCGGCCGCGCAGCTCTCCGAACTGGAGGCGTACACCAGCTGACCCGGACATGCCCCGGGGCGGCACGCGTCACGCGTGCCGCCCCGGGGCTCCTGTACTGCCGCCCGTCTACTTCAGCGTGTACGACTTCGCCGCCGCAGCCGCCTCCGCGGGCCTGACGACCTTGAGACCGCCGGGCGTCTTGGCGTCCGGCTTCATGATCACGCTCTCCCGGGTGGAGGGAGCCGCCGGGTCGGAGAAGTCGTGCGGCATCCCGAAGTCGCTGCCGAAGTCCGTGATGGTGAGCAGGGCCTTGTCGATGCCGTCACGGGTGAGGTCCTTCGAGGCGCAGGCCTTCTTCAGCGCCTCACCGAACAGGCTCGCCGCGTTGTATCCCGCGATGACGCCGTTGTCGAGGCCGTCCTTCGGGTACTCGGCGCCGTACTCCTTGGCGAGCTTCGCCGGGCCGGCGCCCGGGTCGCCGATCGGGAGGGTGGAGGCGGCGACGTAGTAGTCGGCCGCCAGGGCGGGACCGGCCTGGGTCTTCAGCAGCTGCGGGGCGAACGCCGAGTTGTTGCCGACGACCGGGACCTTGAAGCCGGTGGCGGCGGCGACACCGACCAGCGAGGCCGCCTGACGCGGGCCGGCGCTGACGATGACGGCCTTGACGCCGGCCTGCTTGAGCGCGGCGACCTGGGCGGTCATGTCGTTGTCGGTGGGCTTGATCTTCTGCTCGACGACGGTGAGGCCCGCCTCCTTCGCCGCGTACTTCGAGCCGGCCAGGGCGTTCTCGCCGTAGTCGCCCTCGAAGTAGACATGACCGATCTTGTCGCCCTTGGCGATGCGCTTCTCGGCGAGCAGGTAGTCGATCAGGTTGATCGTCTCGACGTCGTACGTGGCGCCGATGACACGGATGTACTTGCTGCCCAGCAGGTTCGCCGACCAGGCCTGCGGCAGGACGAGACCCTTGTCCTGCCCGTCGATGCGCTGCTCGACCGCGGCCACGAACGGGGAGCCGATGAACTGGACGAAGCCCAGCACCTTGGGCGCCAGTTCCGTGTAGCCGGCGATGGCCTTCTGCGGGTCGTATCCGTGGTCGCGCACGGTCAGTTCGACCTTGCGCTCGCAGATTCCGCCCGCGGCGTTGGTCTGCTTGACCCAGAGCTGCTGGGCCTGGGTGACGCTCTTGCCGAGCGAGGCGTAGACCCCGGTCATGTCGGTGAGCGCGCCCAGCGAGATCACCTTGTCGGTGACGCCCTGGCCGGTCTTCACACCGGCCTTGTCCTGGGTTCCCTCGTCGGAGGACTTGGCCTTCTCGCTGCAGCCCACGAGGGTGAGGGTGAGGGCCGCGCACACGGCCCCGAGCACACGCAGTTTCATTTCTTCTCCCCTGAATTCTTCATCAGACGTGTCAGGCCGCCGGGCAGGAACAGAACAGCCGCGACCACCGCGGCGCCGTACAGATAGCGCGATGCCTCGCCCGGAGCCAGACCGCCCGTACCGGGGGCGGAGACCAGGGGCAGGGAATCGCTGTAGTGGGTGAGCAGTTGCGGCAGCAGCGAGACGAACGCGGCCCCGACGACCGCTCCCGCCACGGTGCCGAGCCCGCCGATGACGATCATGGCGAGGTATTCGAGGGACAGGACCATGCCGAAGTACTCGGGCACGGTCCGCTGGAAGACCAGCGCGAGCAGGACGCCCGCCAGTCCGGCGTACATCGAGGACAGGACGAACACGCCCGCCCGGTAGCGGGCCACCGGGACGCCCATCACACCTGCCGCGATGCGGTGGTCCCGGATGGCGTTGAGCGCCCGGCCCGGCCGGCCGCGCAGCACTCCCCGGGCGAAGAGGCCGCTGAGGAGCAGGGCGACCAGCGCCGCGTACCAGAGCTTCTCGGAGGACTGGAACGGCACCCCGGCGACGATGACCTCGGTGTCGTCGAAGCCGAAGCCGAAGAGCGAAAGAGGCGGGACGGCGCGGCCGTTGAAGCCGCCGGTGAGGGAGCCGGCGTTGAACAGCACATGCTGACCGATGAAGATCAGGGCCAGCGTGGCGATGCCGAGATAGGCGCCGCGCAGCCGGCTCGCGATGGGGCTGAACAGTCCCCCGGCGGCTCCCGCGAGGAGGACCGCGAGCACGGCGGCGAGCCAGCTGGGCAGGCCGAGCCCGGAGAGCTCGTGCCCGTTCTCCGTACTGCTCTCCCCCGCCAGGACGCAGTAGCCGTAGGCGCCCACCGCGAGGAAGAAGGCGTGTCCCATGGAGAGCTGGCCGGTGGCGCCGGTGAGGAGGTTGAGCCCGATGGCGCCGATGGCCGCGGCCATGGCGAAGAGTCCGGCCTGCAGCCAGAAGCGGTCCAGGTAGAACGGGAACGCGAGGAGCAGCACCGAGCCGATGGCCCAGAGGTAGGTACGCGGGTGGCGCAGCCGGGCGGCGAGGTCGGCCCCCGGGGTGGTGAGGCGGGTGGCCGCGGCGGTCTCGGTGGTCGTGGTCTCAGACACGGGCGAGCTCCTTCGTACCGAAGAGTCCCGCGGGCCGCAGGAGCAGCACGATCACCATCACCAGATAGGGGGCGAGGTCGCCGATGCCGCGGCCCAGGAAGGAGAGGTCGCTCTGGTAGCCGGTGGCGAGTGATTCGGTGACGCCGACGATGAGGCCTCCGGCGAGGGCCCCGGTGGTCGAGTCGAGTCCGCCGAGGATCGCCGCGGGGAAGGCCTTGAGTGCGGCCAGTGAGGTGGCCCGTTCCAGTCCGGGGGTGGGGAAGACGGTGAGGAAGAGCGCGGCCACCGCGGCGAGTGCTCCGGCCACCGCCCAGGCGGCGAGCGAGACCCGGCCGAGCTTGATCCCCATCAGGGCCGCGGTCTGCGGGTTCTCGGCGGCGGCCCGCATCGACACGCCCCAGGAGGTGAAGCGGAAGGCGAGGAGGAACGCGGTGATGAGCAGAGCGGCGGCGAGGAACGCGGCGATCCGGGTCTCGGCGAGGGTGACGCCGCCGATGGTGACGACGCCGTCGCCCCACGGGTCGCCGAGCGCCAGCACGTCCGTGCCCATGCGCCGGGTGAGTTCAGTGGTGAGGAGGATGTCGACGCCGATGGTGACGATGGCGAGGACGCTGTGGTCGCTGCCCCGGTAGCGGCGCATCACGAGGAACTCGATCGCCGCTCCGACGACGGCGGCGCCCGCGATGCCGACGGCGAGCGCGGGCCAGAAACCGATGTCGTCGTGGAGGACCGCGGTCACGTAGCCGCCCGCGAGCAGCAGGGAGGCGTGGGCGAAGTTGACGACCTCGGTGGCTTTGAAGATGACGACGAAGCCGAGCGCGATCAGTGCGTAGACCGAGCCGATGGAGAGGCCGCCGAGGAGGAGTTCGATGAAGGTGGTCATTCCTGTGCCCCCAAGTAGGCCTGGACGACGGCCGGATCGTTCTGGACCTCGGCGGGGGTGCCGTCCGCGATCCTGCGTCCGAAGTCGAGTACGGTCACGGCGTCCGCGAGCCGCATCACCACACCCATGTCGTGTTCGACGAGCACGATCGAGATGCCGAGGCTGTCGCGGACCCCGGCCACGACCGCCGCGGTGCGGCGCCGTTCGTCGGCGGTCATCCCTGCGACGGGTTCGTCCAGGAGGAGGACCTGCGGCTCCATGCACAGCGCGCGGCCGAGCTCGACGAGCTTCTGCTGTCCGTACGGGAGCGCCCCGGCCGGCCGGTCCAACTCCTTCTCCAGGCCGATGAACTCGGCGATCTCGCGGACTCGTTCCAGGTGGCGGCGGGCCTCGCGCGCGGCGGACGGCAGACGCAGTCCGCTGGCGACGAACCCGGCGCGGGTGAGCCGGTGGCGGCCGAGGAGCAGGCTGTCGGTGACGGTGGCGTGCGGGGGCAGCGCCAGGTTCTGGAAGGTACGGGCGACGCCCAGTTGGGCGATCTTGTGCGGGGCGAGTCCGGTGAGTTCCGTCGTGCCGAGGTGGACGCTGCCGGATGTCGCCCGGTACACCCCGGACAGCACGTTGAAGGTGGTCGACTTCCCTGCGCCGTTGGGGCCGATGACGGCGTGCACGCTGCCCGGTTCCACGGTGAAGGAGACGCCGTCGAGTGCGGTGAGTCCGGCGAAGCGGACGGTGACGTCACGGACGGCGAGTGCGGCCGGCGCGGTGGTGACGGGGGCCGCTTCCCGAGTGGTGGTCACGCGGACCACCTGCTCAGGCTGCGTACGGACCCGGAGGCCCGGTCGGCGTCCTCGGCGGCCGTCTCGTCGACGACACCCAGGTAGCGGCGGCGTACCTCGTCGGACGCGGCAAGTTCGTCGGCCGGCCCTTCCAGGGTGACCTCGCCGACCTCCAGGACGTAGGCCGTGGAGGCGAGCCGCAGGGCGATCGCCGCGTTCTGCTCGACGAGCAGGACGGAGGTGCCCGAGGCGTTGATCTCCTGCACCGTCTCGGCGATGCGCTGCGCCATCAACGGAGCGAGTCCGAGCGAGGGTTCGTCGAGCAGCAGCAGCCGGGGCCGGGCCATCAGGGCCCGCCCCATCGCCAGCATCTGCTGTTCGCCGCCCGACAGCAGCCCGGCGCGCTGGTGCGCCCGCTGGGCCAGTACCGGGAACAGCTCGTGTACGCGGGTCAGCGCGCCCGCCGACGCCTTGCGCCCGCCGCGGGCTCCGAGGGCGCCCGCCCTCAGGTTGTCGGCCACCGTCATGCGGGCGAACACCTGTCGTCCTTCGGGTACCTGGACCACTCCGGCGGCCACCACCTGGGCGGGCCGCAGCCCGTCCAGGGGGCGACCGTCGAAGCGGACGGTTCCCGTACCCGTCCCGCGGTGGAAGCCGAGGGTCCGCGAGATGGCCCGCAGCAGCGTGGTCTTCCCGGCCCCGTTGCCGCCGAGTACGGCGGTGATCGCGCCGGCCGGCACATCGAGGGAGACGTCGCGCAGGGACCGTACCGGGCCGTAGCCCACGGACAGTGCGCGGATCTCGAGCGTTGCCATGCGTCCTCCTCCTTCCGCCTTGTCTTGGAATCGATGTGTCGATTCGTGGTGCGCAGGGGTCCCGGTCCGGTCGTGGCCGGCGGTGTCCGCCTGTGCCTGCCCTGCCCTGCCCTGTGTCTGTGTGGGGCCACAGACCAGCAGTGGGCGGGCCGTGCGTCCACGGTCACCGGCCGAAACGCTGCGGGTGCCCCGTGCGGAAGGCAGCCGGTTGTGCACGCGCACAGAGGCGGGGTGTGTGCTGTCGCCCCCGGCCCGGACCGGTGTCATCCTCACGACGGCGGTCCGGCGGAGCGGGCCGGGCCCCGAGCAGGGAATCGGCCCCCCGGGGCGTGCGGAGAACGGAGCGGGCATGCGGCAGCGCGGGGACGAGCGGGGGTGGGCGCTGCTCGACGCGCTGCTGGACGACGAGACCGGGCAGGACCTCGCGGCGCTCGCCGGTGCGGTACTGGGGCTGCCGGAGCAGGGCCGGTACGCGGTGGCGGTGGTCGCGGAGCGCGGGTGCGCCTGGAACCGTCCGGCCGACGCGCTCGGGATGCGGCTTCTGTGGCGGTCGCGGCCGGACCGGGAGATCGCGGTGGTGGCGCTGGGCGAGGCGGATCCGGCCGCCGTCGCCGTGCTGTTGTCCGGCACGGGCCCCGGCCCAGGTGGGGTCAGTCCGGTGGTGGACGGCCTGTCCGCGCTGGGCACGGCCCGCCGGCTGGCCGATGCGGCGCTGCTGACGTGCGGGGAGGGCGGGGAGGCGGTCGTGTGCCTGGACGGCAGGGTCCCCGAGGCCTTGGTGGCGGGGCAGCCGGCTCTGGCGAGCTATCTGGCCACGGACGTGTTCGGGGCGCTGCTGGCACGTGATCCGACGGACCGGGCGCTGCTGGTGTCGACGCTGGACGCATGGGTGGAGTGCGGAGGATCGGCCGGGCGCACGGCGGTACGGCTGTGCTGCCACCGGAACACGGTGCTGAACCGGTTGCGGCGGCTGGAGGAGCTGACGTCACGGTCGTTGTCGCAGCCGCGCGAACTGGTGGAACTGATGCTGGCGCTGGACGCGGTGCGACTGGGGCTGGGCACGGGTACGGCGGCGCTGTGAGGCCGCCGCGCCTGGGGGGCCTGCGGCGGGCCTCGTCCCCTCCCCGCCCCTTCCCGTAACCGGGGGCGGAGCCCCCGGAGGGCCCCGCCCCGGCGCCTCAGCGCAGGAAGTCCCGCGCGATGGACTCCGCCACCCGCTCCAGGAGCGGCCCCGCCTCGGCCATGCAGACCGCGGGGTCCGGTTCCAGCTCCGTGAGCGCGTACGCGCGACGGATGCCCGCGCCGCCCAGGGCCTCCGGTGCGAGTGCCAGGCGTCCGCAGACCGCGACGACCTCGATGCCGGCCGCGCGGGCTGCCGCGGCGACGCCGGCCGGGGCCTTGCCGTGCAGCGTCTGTTCGTCGAGTGAGCCCTCGCCGGTGATGACCAGCGTCGCCCGGGCCAGCGCGGGGGCGAAGCCGAGGACGTCGAGCATCACCTCGATCCCGGGCCGGAACCGCGCACCGAGGGCGACGAGCGCCCCGTAGCCGATACCGCCCGCCGCACCCGCACCCGGCTGCTCTGCCTGCTCCGGCCCGAGGACGGAGGCGTAGTGGGCGAGCGCCGCGTCGAGCACCGCGATGTCGTCCTCGGTCGCGCCCTTCTGGCGGCCGTACACCTCGGGCGCGCCCTTGGGCCCGGTGAGCGGGTTGTCGACGTCGCTGGCGAGGATCAGGTCGACCTCGCCGAGCCGCGGGTCGAGCCCGGACAGGTCGGCCGTGGCGAGACCGGCGAGGCCGCCGCCCCCGGGGCCGACGGGCTTGCCGTCCGCGTCCAGGAACCGGGCGCCGAGTGCGGCCAGCATGCCCGCCCCGCCGTCCGTGGTCGCGCTGCCACCGACGCCGAACACGATGGTCCGGGCGCCCGCTTCGAGGGCGGCGAGCAGCAGCTCACCGGAGCCGTACGTGGTGGCCGTGAGCGGGGCGAACACTCCCGCCGGCAGGTGCTGGAGGCCCGAGGCCTCGGCCATCTCGACCACAGCGGTGGTTTCGCGCACCGCGTAGGCGGCGGTCACGGGGTCGCCCAGCGGCCCGGTCACCCGCGCCTCGCGGCGCTCGAATCCGGCGGCCACCGCGGCCGCCACCGTGCCGTCGCCGCCGTCCGCCACGGGCAGGGTCTCGACCCGCACCTCGGGGGCGACGCGCCGCAGCCCGGCCGTCACCCGCTCCGCGACCTGTACGGCCGTGAGCGAGCCCTTGAACTTGTCCGCCGCGACGAGCACGCGTGCGGTCTCCATCACTGCTCCGTCCGTCACCTTGATTCCCTTTGCTTTCGAACAGGCAGTCGCGCCGACCCGACCCTATCCGCCCCACCCCCTCCCTGCCCATGGGTGTCCGTGCCCTGGACCCGGCCGCTACGCTGCCGACGTGACCACCACTGATTACGCCGCGTACATCGCCGGTCTCCCGAAGGTCCTGGCCGGTGCGGCCTGCCTCTTCCGTGACGCGCGGGGCCGGGTGCTGCTCGTCGAACCGAACTACCGGGAGAGCTGGGCGCTGCCCGGCGGCACGATCGAATCGGCGGACGGCGAGACCCCGCGGCAGGGGGCCCGACGCGAGTCGGCCGAGGAGATCGGCCTCGACCTGGAGCCGGGCCGGCTGCTCGCGGTGGACTGGACGCGCGGCACAGGGCGGCCGCCGATCGTGGCCTACGTGTACGACGGCGGGGTGCTGGACGAGGAGCAGCTGAAGGCGGTCCGGGTCCAGGAGGAAGAGCTCCTGTCGTGGAAGCTCGTCGAGCCCGCCGAGCTCGGGAAGTACCTGCTCGGCGCGCTCCATGGCCGGGTACGGGCGGCGCTGGACGTGCTGGAGTCCGGCGCGGGCACCGCGGAACTGGAGGACGGCACGCCTGTCGGCTGAGCCCGGCGCGGCCACCGGTGGCCGCACGCGAAATGGCCTCGCCGGGTGGGATGGGCCCTGCGTACGCTCCCCGCATGACACTCGTGGCGATCCTCAGCGGCGCCGGCATCTCCACGGACTCCGGCATCCCCGACTACCGCGGACCCAACGGGCTCTGGCGCAAGGACCCGGAGGCCGAGAAGCTCGTCACGTACGACCTGTACATGGCCGATCCGGAGATCCGCCGCCGTTCCTGGCAGATGCGGCGCACCAGTGCGACGTGGAACGCCCAGCCGAACGCGGCCCACCGTGCGGTGGCGGACCTGGAGCGGTCGGGCGTGGCCGTGCGGGTGATCACGCAGAACGTCGACGGTCTGCACCAGGCAGCCGGTCTCCCGGCGCGCAAGGTCTTCGAACTCCACGGCACGGCCCTGCACGTGGTGTGCACCCGCTGTCACGCCCGTTCGACGATGGCCGAGGCCCTCGCCCGAGTCGAGGCGGGCGAGCCCGATCCGCCCTGCGCGGTGTGCGGCGGGATCCTCAAGTCGGCCACGATCATGTTCGGTGAACGCCTCGATCCGGTGGTGCTGAGCGAGGCGATGGCGGTCGCGAAGGGCTGCGAGGTCTTCATCGCGGTCGGTACGACGCTCCAGGTGCAGCCCGCCGCCTCGCTGGCCGGGATCGCGGCGGAGCACGGGGCGAGGCTGATCGTGGTCAACGCGGAGCCGACGCCGTACGACACGCTGGCGCAGGAGACGATCCGGGAGCCGATCGGCACGGCACTGCCGGCGCTGCTCGAACGGCTGGCGGACTAGGCGGGTCCGGGGGCGAGCGCCGGGCAGTGAGATCGGTGGCAGCCGGTTCGGTCCGGTGCGTGACCGCCTCCTCCCTCCGTGCGCTGCGGGGCGACGCGCGCTCCGAGTCCGGCGGCCGGTGCGCTGCGCGACGCTCTCGCCGGGGCCCCTACCGCGAGGCCCCCGCCCCCTCCTTGTGGCGCCGGTAGTAGCGGGCCACCCGCGCACGGTTGCCGCAGCGCGCGGCCGAGCACCAGCGGCGGCGGGGGTGGGCGGGTACGAACAGCATCGTGCAGTGCTCCGCCTCGCACTCCCGGATGCTCGCGAGCGCCGGATCCGCCAGCAGCTCGGTGACCTCCTCGGCCAGGGCCGCGGCCACCCGCATCCCGAGCGGGCCGGAGCGGCGGGCCGGCGCCACGACGCTCTCGCCGTTCCACTCCGCGTACCGCACGGCGGGGGCGGCGAGCTGGGCCTCGTTGAGCCGGCGCAGGGCCGTGTCCGGCGGGCGCTCGCCGCGCCGGGCCGCCGCGACGGCCTCGGTCGCGGCCGCCCGGACCGCGCGCACCGCCGCCAGATCGTCCGGGGTCACCTCCCGCACCCCGGTGGCCCCGGGCAGCCGCTCGCCCTCCAGCGTCAGCCACGCCAGCAGACCGGCCGGATCGGCCAGGTGATCGGCCGGGGGGCCCTGGGCCGTGTGCGGCAGCGTGTTGAGCAGGTCCAGGGCGAGCAGCTCGCCGGTCAAGGGCTCATCACCGTTCATGGCACTAACGCTAACTCAATCGCTTGACACATTAGAACCCTCCGGCGTAGAACTAATGCATCAGATCAACCAGGAGGCATGTGAACATGGCGATTCAAGCTGTTCCGCACATCCGTCACCGGCACATCGAGGTCGACGGCGTCCGTGTCTTCTACCGCGAGTCGCTCCCCGTGGGTGCGGCGGACGACGCCCCCGTGATGCTGCTGCTGCACGGCTTTCCGTCGGCCTCGCACCAGTTCCGCCGGCTGATGGACGCGCTGGGCGCCCACTACCGGCTCATCGCCCCGGACTACCCGGGTTTCGGCCACAGCGACGCCCCTGCCTCCTCGACCGCCGGCGGCCCGTTCACGTACACCTTCGACCGGCTCGCCGACATCACCGAAGGCTTCGTGCGGCAGCTCGGGCTGTCCCGCTTCGTGATGTACGTGTTCGACTTCGGCGCCCCTGTCGGCTTCCGGCTCGCCGCCCGCCACCCGGAGTGGATCGCCGGGCTGGTGGTCCAGAACGGCAACGCGTACGAGGAGGGACTGTCGCAGCAGGCCCGGGACTTCATCTCCCTCCGCCCGGAGGTCCCCGGCGCCGCCGACACCGTGCGGTCACTGCTGACCCTGCCCTCGACCCGTGGCCAGTACGAGGGCGGCACGGCCGATCCCGAACTCGTGGCGCCGGACGGCTGGACACTGGACCAGCACTTCCTGGACCTTCCGGGCCGCACCCTGCCGCAGCTGGACCTGGCCTTCGACTACCACTCCAATGTGGCGCTCTACCCGCAGTGGCAGGACTGGCTGCGCAAGCACACCCCACCGGCGCTCGTCGTCTGGGGCACGGGCGACATGTTCTTCACCGAGCCCGGCGCCCGCGCCTATCTGCGCGACCTCCCCGACGCCGAACTGCACCTCTTCGCGACCGGGCACTTCGCTCTGGAGGACCACCTCCCCCGGATCGCCCCGCTGATCGCGGACTTCCTGGACCGCACGTGGGCGGCCCAGAACCAGGTGCGGTAACGTTGACGGCTGCGAAGGGGAGTAGCCCTGCAAACCGGTCGTCGACACACTGGAACCTCCGGGTTCCCGGTGGCCGGGCTCGTGGATCATTGCGGGCGGGCGAGACCTTCGGTCAGGTATGACACGCCCACGCCCCGTGGGCGGTGCCGTCATGCCGGGCCGAGTGGTCCTCCGAAAGCCCCAGCGGCACTTCGCGGAAGATCCGGGGCCCGGCTCCAACAGAAAGCCACCCGGAATGCATCTCGACCCCCTGGCGATCATCACCGCTTTCGGGCTGATCTTCCTCGCGGAACTTCCCGACAAGACGATGTTCGCGTCGCTGGCCATGGGCACGCGCATGCGCCCGCTCTACGTCTGGTTCGGCACGTCGTCCGCGTTCATCGTCCACGTCGCCATCGCGGTCGGGGCGGGCGGCCTGCTCGGCCTGCTGCCCGACTGGATCGTCAAGCTCGTCTCCGCCTCCCTCTTCGCCTTCGGCGCGTTCATGCTGCTCCGGGCCGACGCGGGCGACGACGACGAGGACGGCGGCCCCAAGACGGTCACCGGCTTCTGGCCGGTGTACTCCACCGCGTTCATGGCGGTGTTCATCAGCGAGTGGGGCGACCTCACCCAGATCACGACGGCCAACCTGGCCGCGAGCAACGGCGCCTGGTCCACCGCGATCGGATCCGCCGCCGCGCTGATGTCCGTATCGGCGCTGGCCCTGCTCGCGGGACGGTTCATCGCCAAGCGCGTACCGCTGAAGACCGTCCAGCGCATCGGCGGGATCTGCATGCTGGGGCTGGCGATCTGGACGGTCGTCGAGATCTTCACCGGCTGACCGGTCCTGAAGGACGGGCGAAGGGCTCCGCGTGTCGTCCGCGCGGAGCCCTTCGCCGTACGGTCACTGGAAGAGTGTCGGAGAGCTGTCCTGCGTACCGTTCTCGAAGGCCAGCAGCCGCTGCTTGCGGTCGAGCCCGCCGCCGTACCCGGTGAGGCTCCCCGAGGCCCCGATCACGCGGTGGCACGGCACGATGATGCCGACCGGGTTCTTGCCGTTGGCCAGCCCCACCGCGCGCGAGGCGCCGGGCTTTCCGAGGTTCTCGGCCAGTTCGCCGTACGTACGGGTCTCGCCGTACGGAATCCGCTGGAGCTCGGCCCAGACGGAACGCTGGAACGGGGTGCCGGCGAGGTTCAGCGGGAGAGTGAACTCCCGCAGTTCTCCGGCGAAGTAGGCGTCCAGCTGCTCGACGGCCTCGTCGAAGGGGCCCGCGTCGGGCTCGCCGAAGGTTTCCTCGGGCGGCCGGTGGCGCTGACCGGTCATGTAGAGACCGGCGAGGACCCGGTCGGTGGCGACTAGGGTCAGCGGGCCGTACGGACTGTCGATCACTGTGTGTTGCCGGGCCTGCCGGGCCTGCCGGGGCGCTGCGGTGGTGCGTGTCGTGGTCACGAGGAACTTCCTTGTGCGGGCAGGTGGTTGATGGGGTGGTCGTCCACGGTCCACAGGTACTGGACGGCGTAGGCCCGCCACGGCCGCCAGCTCGCCGCGCGTGCGGTGAGCGCGGCCGGTGTCGACGGCAGGCCGAGCTGCTCGGCGGCCCGCCGGATGCCGAGGTCCGTCGGCAGGAAGGCGTCCGGGTCGCCGAGCGCCCGCATGGCGATGACCTCGACGGTCCAGGGGCCGAATCCGGGCAGCGCGGTCAGTTCCGCCCGCGCCTTCTCCCAGTCGGTGTCGGTGCCCAGCCGCAGCGAGCCGTCCGCCAGCGCGCCGACGAGCGTGGTGAGGGTGCGGCGGCGGCTGCGGGGCAGGGCGAGCTGTTCGGGGTCGAGCCCGGCCAGCGCCCGGGGCGCCGGGAAGAGGTGGGTGAGGCCGCCCTCCGGGTCGTCGACGGGGGTGCCGTGCGCCGTGACCAGCCGGGCCGCGTGGGTACGGGCGGCGGCGGTGGACACCTGCTGGCCGAGCACGGCCCGGACGGCGAACTCCGCACCGTCGACGGTCCTCGGCACCCGGCGGCCCGGCGCCTTGTCGACCAGCGGGGCCAGCAGGGGGTCGGCGCGCAACTGCTCGTCGACGGCCACGGGGTCGGCGTCCAGGTCCAGCAGCCAGCGGCACCGGCTGATGGCCAGGGTGAGGTCGCGCGGGTCGGTGAGCGCGAGCCGGCAGGCGATGTGGTCGGGGTGCGGGGTGAGCGCGACGATGCCGTGTCCGTGCGGCAGGTCGAGCGTGCGGCGGTAGGCCCCTTCGCGCCACTCCTCGACCCCGGGGACGGCTGTCGCGGCGAGGTGCCCGAAGAGGTTGCTGGGGTTGAGCGGGGCCCGGTACGGAAGCCGCAGCGCTATCACCCCGGGCGTGGCCGGCGGCCGCACCGACCGGGAGGCGCGGCTGCGCAGCTCCCCCGGGGCGAGGGCGAAGACCTCGCGCACGGTGTCGTTGAAGGTGCGGATCGAGGCGAACCCGGCTGCGAAGGCGACCTCGGCCATGGGCAGCCCGGTCGTCTCGATGAGCACCCGCGCGGTCTGCGCCCGCTGCGCCCGGGCCAGGGCAAGGGGGCCGGCGCCCAGCTCGGCGAGCAGTTGCCGTTCGATCTGCCGGGCCGAGTACCCGAGCCGGGTGGCGAGACCGGGGACGCCTTCCCGGTCGACGACCCCGTCCCGGATCAGGCGCATGGCGCGGGCCACGGAGTCGGCGCGGGCGTTCCACTCGGGCGATCCGGGGCTCGTGTCGGGCCGGCACCGCTTGCAGGCCCGGAACCCGGCCTGCTGGCAGGCGGCGGCGCTCGGGTAGAAGCTCATGTTCTCGACCTTGGGCGGCACGACGGGGCAGCTCGGGCGGCAGTAGATCCGGGTGGTCAGGACCGCGGTGAAGAACCAGCCGTCGAACCGGGCGTCCTTGGACTGGACGGCCCTCACGCAGCGCTCGGTGTCGGTGTGCATGGTTCAAGCATGGGCCACCGGCGGGGGCGAGGCTGGCGAGAATCCGACATCAGCCTTCAGCTGCCAGGACTTCTCCGGCCGCCGGCCCGGAAGCCCTGGAGTTGACAGCCGACGCCCCGGTGGGAGCCTTGAAAGGGTCCTGACACCCATGGGCGGGCCTGCTGCCCGCCGGCCCTGCGGGGACCTGCTCGCCCGGCCCCGTAGCGCGGAACACAAGGAAGGTCCACCATGACGGACACGCCCGCGCCGATCTGTTCGCATCTGGACCAGGTCAGGCGTGTCACCCCGGACAGCCCCGACTCCTGCCCGCAGTGCGTCGCGCAGGGGGACACCTGGGTGCATCTGCGCGAGTGCCAGAGCTGCGGGCAGGTCGGCTGCTGCGACTCCTCCCGCAACAAGCACGCCACCGCGCACCGGGAGGCCACCGGCCACCCCCTGATCCGCTCCTACGAGCCGGGCGAGACGTGGTGGTGGTGCTACGAGGACCAGGTGACCTTCGACGTCGACGGCATCGGGCCCGCCCGAGCGGTCTGAGCACGGCCCGCGGGGCGTTGCGGAGGTTCACCCACCCGCTGTCAGCCCCGCGCAGCCGCCAGCGCCTCCTCGAACTCCACGTACGCGTGCGCGTCGAAGAGCACGAACCGCACCTCCTCGACGGGTGCCGCGGCCTCCGCCAGTACGGTGCGGACGGCGATGCGGGCGCCGTCGTCCATCGGCCAGCCGTAGATGCCCGTGGAGATCGCGGGGAAGGCGATGGTGCGTGCCCCCAACGCCGCGGCGACGCCCAGCGCTTCGCGGTAGCAGGACTCCAGCAGGGCCGAGCGGTCCTCGGCGCTGCTCCAGACCGGGCCGACCGTGTGCACGACCCAGCGGGCGTCGAGCTTCCCGGCGGTGGTGGCGACGGCCCGGCCCGTGCGCAGCCCCTTGCCGTACTTCGAGGCACGCAACTCCCGGCAGGCGGCCAGGATTTCGGGGCCGCCCCTGCGGTGGATCGCGCCGTCCACCCCGCCGCCGCCGAGCAGGGAGGAGTTCGCGGCGTTGACGACGGCGTCGACGGACTGCAGGGTGATGTCGCCCCGTACGAGGGTGACGGTGACGGTGGAAGGTGTGCGCATCCGGCCATCATGCCGTGGTACGCGGGTCCGTGGCGGCCGACCCCGCGCGGCGGACGTCAACGGCCGCCGGACGGCCCCGATCGGCGCAACCGCCGCCACACCGCCTTCGCGGCATGGTGACCGGACATGCCGTGCACACCGGGGCCGGGCGGGGTCGCCGACGAACAGATGTAGACGGACGGGTGCGCGGTCGCGTACGGAACCCGGGCGAGCCGGGGGCGGATCACGGTCTGCAGCCCGGCGAAGGCGCCGCAGGCGATGTCCCCGTCGACGTAGTTCGCGTTGCGCACCGCGAGTTGGGGCGGGCCCGTCACCGCGCGGGCGAGGACGATGTCGCGGAAGCCGGGGGCGAACCGCTCCAGTTGGCGTTCGATGACGTCGGTGGCATCGCCCTCCCAGCCGGCCGGAACGTGTCCGTACACCCAGAAGACCTGCTTGCCCTCGGGGGCGCGGGACGGGTCGGTGAGGCTGGGCTGCGCGGTGATGAGGAAGGGCACGCTCGGGTCCCGGCCGGTCACCGCCGCGCGCAGCGCGGTGTCGATCTCGCCGGCCGTGGGGCCGATGTGGACCGTACCGGCCCGGCGGGCCTCCTCGGCGGTCCAGGGGACGGGGCCCGACAGCGCGTAGTCGATCTTGAAGCAGGAGGCTCCGTAGCGGTAGCCCCGGTAGGCGTTGCCCAGTCCGGCGATCCGGGCCAGCGCGGTCGGTGAGGTGTCGAAGATGTAGGCGCGGGCCGGCGGCAGCTCGTCCAGCCGTTTGACCTCCGTGCCCGTACGGATGGTGCCGCCCTGCTCCCGCAGGTACGAGGCGAGAGCGTCGGAGATGGCCTGCGAGCCGCCACGCGGCACCGGCCAGCCCTTCTCGTGCGCGGCGAGCGCGAAGAGCAGGGCGATGCCGCCGGTGGCGAGACCGCTGGTGGGGGCTATGGCGTGGGCGGCGAGTCCGGCGAAGAGCCCCGCGGCCTTCTCACCGCGGAAGCGCCGGGACAGGAGCGTGGCGGGCTGGATCGCGTCGAGTCCGAAGCGCGCCCAGCGGTACGGGTCCCGGGGCAGTCCGTCCCACGGGGTGCGCAGGAAGTCCTGCGCGATCGTGTCCCAGTGGCCGAGGAAGGGCGCGAGGAGTCTGCGGTAGGCCCCCGCGTCCTGCGGTCCGAGCGACATGGCCGTCTCCCCCGCCGACCTGGCCAGCACGGCCGCGGAACCGTCCGGGAACGGGTGCGCCAGGGCCAGGGCCGGCTGCAGCCACTCCAGGCCGTGTTTCGCCAGGGGCATCGCGCCGAAGGCGGGTGAGCCGATGGCCAACGGGTGGACCGCCGAGCAGGGGTCGTGCCGGAAGCCCGGCAGCGTGAGTTCTTCGGTACGGGCTCCGCCGCCGACGGTCTCCCCGGCCTCGAAGACCTCCACGGCGAAGCCACGGCGGGCCAGTTCGGCTGCGGCGGTCAGTCCGTTGGGTCCCGCCCCCACGACGACGGCATCGAGCATCGACGGCACCTTCGGACTCCTTTGTCAGCCGACGGTCTGAGAGCCCAGGATATTCGCAGGCGGCGACAGTTCGGGAGCGGGTACCGTGCCCGTCCCATGAATACTCCGAACCCCGCCCGTCCGGCGCACCCGAACCCGCCCCCCGCCGCCTCCCCTGAAGCGGAGGAATCCGCACTGCCGCGGAGCATCGACGAGATGGCGGAGCGGCTGACCGCGGTGCCGGGCGTCCGCGCCGTCGTACTCGGCGGCAGCCGGGCCCGCGGCACCCACCGGCCCGATTCGGACTGGGACCTGGGCCTCTACTACCGGGGCGCGCCGGACCTCGCCGCACTGACCGCGCTGGCGTCAGGGTTCCAGGGCTCCCCGGTCGAGGTGGCCGGGCCGGGCGGCTGGGGGCCGTGGGTGAACGGCGGGGCGTGGCTGCGGGTGGACGGTGTTCCGGTCGACTGGATCCTGCGCGATCTGGACCGGGTCGAGGCGGTCTGGTCGGACTGCCGCCGGGGCCGTTTCGAGGTGGGGGTCCAGCCCGGCCATCCGCTGGGCTTCTGGTCCCCCGCCTATCCGGGCGAGGTCGCCCTCGGGCGCGTACTCGCCGATCCGCACAGCGAGTTGACCGAACTTCAGCAGCAGACGTCCGACTACCCGGAGCCGCTGCGCCAGGCGCTTGCCGAGGCGGCCTGGGAGGCGGAGTTCTCGGTCGGGGCGGCCGGCAAGTCGGCACCGGGCGGTGACCGGCTCCACGTCTCGCTCTGTCTGTCCCGGGCGTTCGGCGTCCTCGCCCAGTCGCTGCACGCCCACCACCGCACCTGGTGCCTGAACGAGAAGGGCGCGCTGGCCGCCGCCGCGGCCCTGCCGGACACGCCCGCGGACTTCGCGGCGCGGGTCGGCGAGGCGCTCAGGGGGCTGGACCCCTCGGCCGTGGAGACGGCCGCGGCGGTCGTACGGGACGTACGCGAGGTCCTGCGGAATGGAGCCACCGACGGGAGCCGGGGTGACCGGTCGCGCTGAAGGGCGCGCCCGGCCACCGCACGCCCCGGACCGCCTCGCTCAAGCCGCGCTGCGCAGGGCGGCGAGGATGCGGTCGGCCGTCGCACGGTCCCGGGCTGCCGTGAAGGGCAGGTCGTTGCCGCCCGCGATGCGGAACGGCACACCGGACAGCGTGGCCTGGGTGCCGCCCGCCTCGGTGACGAGGAGGAGCCCCGCCGCGTGGTCCCAGGCGTACTCCCAGTTGAATGCGAGCGCGTCCAGCTCGCCGCGGGCGACGGCCAAATACTCGAGCCCGGCCGAGCCGCAGGGGCGGGCGTCGATGCCTTCGGTGCGCAGGCCGAGCAGGGCCTTCTTCTGCGCGTCGGTGGTGTAGTCGGGGTGCGACATCGCCACCCGCAGTACGGCGTCGGGCGTGGGCGAGCCGGAGCGTATCGCCGTGCCGTCGAGCGTGGCACCCCGGCCGCGGACGGCGACGGCCATCTCGTCCAGGGCGGCCGCGTACGTCCAGGAGGCCAGCAGCTCGCCGCGGTGGGCCAGGGCCACCAGGGTGCAGAACCCGGGCTCGCCGCGGACGAACTGGCGCGTGCCGTCGACCGGGTCGACGATCCACACGGGGGCCTCGCCGCTCAGCGCCTCGTACACCGTCGGGTCGGCGTGGACCGCTTCCTCGCCGACGACGACGGAACCGGGCAGGAGCCGGCTCAGGGCGGCGGTGAGGTGTTCCTCGGCGAGCCGGTCCGCGGTGGTCACGAGGTCGTGCGGACCGTTCTTCTCGACGATCTCGTGTGCGGCGAGCTGCCGGTAGCGCGGCATGATCTCGGCGGCGGCCGCTGCGCGGACCGCCGCCTCGACCTCGGTCAGGTCCCCGGCAAGGAAGTCATCGATCATGCCCCCAGCTAAGCACGGGCTGTCCGGACGCCGACGGCCTGGTCATGACGGGGACGTGGCCGGCCGGTGGCCGGTCAGCGCCCGACCGCGTACCCCTGCATGCCCCGCGGGTTCGCCGCCGCCGACAGCACCCCGGTCTCCGGGTCACGGGCGACCGCGCACATCCGGCCCTCGGACCACGGGTCGCCGACCGTGACGTCATGGCCGCGCCGGCGCAGCTCCTCGACGACGTCCGGGTCCATGCCCTCCTCGACGGTGACGCTGCCCGGGCGCATCCCGCGAGGGAAGAAGGAGCCGGGGAAGCTGTCGTTGTGCCAGTTCGGGGCGTCGATGGCGCCCTGGAGGTCGAGACCGCCGCGGACCTCGGCGCGCAGGGCGACGGCGAGGAAGAAGTGCAGCTGCCACTGGTCCTGCTGGTCGCCGCCCGGGGTGCCGAAGGCCATCACCGGGACGCCGTCACGCAGGGCGAGGGACGGGGTGAGGGTGGTGCGGGGGCGGCGGCCCGGGGTGAGGGAGTTCGGCAGGCCCTCGTCCAGCCAGGCCATCTGGAGGCGGGTACCGAGCGGGAAGCCGAGCTCGGGCACGACCGGGTTGGACTGGAGCCACCCGCCGCTGGGGGTCGCGGAGACCATGTTGCCCCAGCGGTCGACGACGTCGACGTGGCAGGTGTCGCCCCGGGTCGCGCCGTCCTTGGCCACGGTCGGCTCGCCCGCGCGGTCCGCGGTGACCGTCGGCTCGCCGGCACCTTCCTTCGCGACGGTCGGCTCGCCGACACCGGCGGCCGGTATGCCCATGGCGTCGAAGCCGGACTCACCGGCGGCGACGGCGTGGGCGTGCTCGCTGAGCACGGGGGTGCGGCCGTCGGGGCTGCCCGGGCGGAGCTCGTGCGAGGCCTCGTCGGTGACCAGGGCGCGCCGGGTCGCGTTGTACGGCTCGGAGAGCAGGGTGGCGAGCGGGACCTCGGCCGCGTCGCCGTACCAGGCCTCCCGGTCCGCCATGGCGAGCTTGCAGCCCTCGATGAGCAGGTGGACGTACTCGGCGGAGCCGTAGGCCGGCAGTTCGGCGGGCAGCAGGGCGAGCTGCTGGAGGAAGGCGGGGCCCTGGCTCCAGCCGCCGGCCTTGGCGAGGGTCCAGCCGTTCCAGTCGTACGTGGCGGGGGCCTCGTACGAAGCGGACCAGCCGGCCAGGTCGGCGGCGGTGAGGGTGCCGGTGTGGCGGGTACCGCTGGTGTCCATGGTGGGGACGGCGGCCTGGCGGACCAGGGCCTCGGCGATGAAGCCCTCGCGCCAGATCGCGCGGGCGGCCTCGATCTGCGCGGTGCGGTCGTCGCCGCCGGTCTCCTCGGCCTCGGCGATCAGCCGGCGCCAGGTCGCGGCGAGGGCGGGGTTGCGGAACAGCTCGCCGGGGGCCGGGGACTTCCCGCCCGGGAGGTAGACGTCGGCGGAGGACTGCCACTCGGTCTCGAAGAGCTCGCGGACGGTCTCGACGGTCTGGCCGACGCGCTCGACGGGTGCGTGGCCGTCCTCGGCGTAGCCGATGGCGTACCGCAGTACCTCGGCGACGGTCTTGGTCCCGTGATCGCGCAGCAGCAGCATCCAGGCGTCGAAGGCGCCCGGCACGGCGGCGGCGAGCGGTCCGGTGCCGGGGACCAGGTCGAGGCCGAGCGCGCGGTAGTGGCCGACCGTCGCACCGGCAGGGGCCGGGCCCTGGCCGCAGAGGACCCGGACGTCGCCGTCGCGGTGCGCCAGGATCATCGGCACCTCTCCGGCCGGGCCGTTGAGGTGGGGTTCGACGACGTGCAGGACGAATCCGGCGGCGACGGCGGCGTCGTAGGCGTTGCCGCCGTCCTCCAGGACCGCCATCGCGGACTGCGAGGCGAGCCAGTGGGTGGACGACACCATGCCGAAGGTGCCCTGGAGGGTGGGCCGGGTGGTGAACACGGATGCGGCTCCTTGCTGCGACGTTCTGTGGTTCGTTGCGGATCGTACGTACGGGAGGCCGGCCCCGGGAACGGGGGCCGCCTCCCGTACGGGGTCAGACGGCCGCGTCCGGGGCCGTTCCGTCGTCGTCGACGAGGTGACAGGAGACCTGCCGGCCGCCGGGCAGCTCCCGCAGGACGGGAACCTCGGTGCGGCAGCGTTCCGTGGCGAGCGGGCAGCGGGTGTGGAAGCGGCAGCCGGGCGGAGGGTCCAGCGGACTGGGCAGCTCGCCGTGGAGCACGATGCGCTCGCGGGAGCGCTGGAGCACCGGGTCGGGCACGGGCGCCGCGGAGAGCAGCGCCTGGGTGTAGGGGTGCTTGGGGTCGGCGAACAGCTCGGCGGTGGGGGCCTGTTCGACGATCTGGCCGAGGTACATCACGGCGATGCGGTCGGCGAGGAACTCGACGGCGGCCAGGTCGTGTGTGATGAACAGGCAGCCGAAGCCGCGGTCGCGCTGGAGGTCGGCGAGCAGGTTGAGGACGGAGGCCTGCACGGAGACGTCGAGCGCGGAGGTCGGTTCGTCCGCGACGACGAGATCGGGGTCGCAGGAGAGCGCGCGGGCGATGGAGATACGCTGGCGCTGGCCGCCGGAGAGCTCGTGCGGGTGCCGGTCGGCGTGTTCGGGGCGCAGTCCGACCTGGGCGAGCAGTTCCTCGACCCGCTCGCGGACTGCGGCGCCGCGGGCCCGGCGGTGCAGCCTGATGGGTTCGGCGATGATCTGGCCGATGGTCATGCGCGGGTCGAGCGAGGACGAGGGGTCCTGGAAGACCAGGTGGAAGTCCTTGCGCAGCGGGCGCACGGCGCGGCGGGACAGGTGCGTGATGTCGGTGCCGTTGATGTGGACGGTGCCACCGGTGGGTTCGTCGAGGCGTACCGCGCAGCGGCCGACGGTCGACTTGCCGCTGCCGGACTCCCCGACGAGGCCGACGACCTCGCCGCGGCCGACGGTGATCGAGACCCCGTCGACGGCGCGGACGGTGCCGCCGCCGGAAGCGGCGAAGTGCCGTTCCATCGAGTCGATCCGCAGCACGGGGTGCTGCTGGTCCGCGGCGCCCTCGGCGCTTTCGCGCGGGGCGGGGACGGTCTGTGCTGCGGTCACTTTCCGGCCTCCTGGTCGGGTCGCGCGGGCTCGGGGGCGGGGGCGGGGGCGGCCACGAGGGTGTCGGTCGCCTCGTCGGCGGCGTACGGGTGCCAGCATGCCGCGCGGTGGGCGGCGTCCGTTCCCGTACGCGGGTCGACGGACCTGAAGCCGGGCCGGCCGCCCGTGCAGGTGTCGTCGGCGCGGCCGCACCGGGGTGCGAAGGTGCAGGCGTCGGGCTGGCTGTCGAGGCTCGGCACCAGGCCGGGGATCTCGGGCAGCCGGCGCTTGCCCTCGCCGCCGGGGCGCAGGACGGCTCCGAGCAGCCCGCGGGTGTACGGGTGCCGGGCCGTGGCGAACAGCTCGTGGACGGGGGCCTCTTCGACGGAGCGCCCGGCGTACATCACGAGAACCCGGTCGGCCGCGTCGGCGACGACGCCGAGGTCGTGGGTGACCAGGACGATCGCGGTGCCGAGCCGTTCGCGCAGCGACTGGAGGACTTCGAGGATTCCGGCCTGCACGGTGACGTCGAGTGCGGTGGTCGGTTCGTCGGCGATGAGGACGGAGGGGTCGCAGGCGACCGCGATCGCGATCATCACGCGCTGGCGCATGCCGCCGGAGAGCTGGTGCGGGTACTCGTCGATGCGGCTTCGCGGGGCGGGGATGCCGACCAGGTCGAGGAGGTCCACGGACCGCTCCCTGGCCTCCTTCCGGCTCAGCCCCTGGTGCCTGCGGAGCACCTCGCCGATCTGCCGGCCGATGGTGAGGACCGGGTTCAGCGAGGTCATGGGCTCCTGGAAGATCATCGCGATGTCCTTGCCGCGGATCTTCTGGAGTTCCTTCTCCGGCGCGCCGACGAGTTCCCGGCCGCCGACGCGGATGGAGCCGCCGACGCGTGCCGTGGGCGGGAGCAGTCCCATCACGGCCATGGAGGTGACGGACTTGCCGCAGCCGGACTCCCCCACGACGGCGAGGACCTCGCCGGGGTGCAGGTCCCAGGAGACGCCGTCGACGGCGTGCACGGTGCGGGTGTCGGAGCGGAAGGAGACCGACAGGTCGCGGACGCTCAGGACGGGCTCACTCACCCGTCCCCGTACGGATTCGAGCACGGTCTCGGTCATCGGGTCCCTCCACGGGGGTCGAGGACGTCGCGCAGTCCGTCGCCGAGCAGGTTGAAGGCCAGGGTCGCCGCGACGATCGCCAGGCCGGGGAAGACGGCGAGCCAGGGCGCGGGGGCCAGGAAGGACTGGGCGCCGGAGAGCATCACGCCGAGGGACGGGTCCGGGGGCTGGACGCCCAGGCCCAGGAAGCTGAGGAGCGCCTCGCCGATGATCGCGGCGGGGATGCCGACTGTCGCCTGGACGATCAGCGCGGAGGTGGCGTTGGGCAGGATGTGCCGGAAGAGCACGGTCCCGTCCCCGCCGCCGTTGGCGATGGCCGCTCCGACGTAGTCGACGTGCTTGAGCCGCAGCGTCTCGGCCCGGGTGATGCGGATGACTGCGGGGATCTGCGAGATGCCGATGGCGATGGTCGCGTTGGTCAGCGAGGGGCCGAGGATCGCGGCGAGACCGACGGCGAGCACCAGGAAGGGGAAGGCCAGCATGGTGTCCGTGAGCCGGGAGATCGCGCCGTCGGCGAACTTCCCGTAGTAGCCGCCGACGAGCCCGAGCGGAACGCCGACGACGAACGCCAGCACGACGGCGACGAGGCCGACCTGCATGGAGGCGCGGGCGCCGTACACGATGCGGGACAGCTGGTCGCGCCCCAGATCGTCGGTGCCGAGCCAGTGGGCCGCGCCGGGTTCCGCCAGGACGTTCCCGAAGTCCGGCTGGGAGGGGTCGTACGGGGCGATCAGCGGGGCGAGGAGGGCGACCAGGATGAAGACGGCGGCGATGATGCCGCCGGTCATGGCCAGCCGGTTCCTGCGCAGGGCACGCAGCCGCCCGTTGCCGGTCCGCTTCTTCGCGGTCTGCGGGACGGTGGGGAGCGCTGGGGTCGCTGTGGTCACCGGGCACCTCCGAGCCGGATGCGCGGGTCGATGACCGAATAGACCACGTCGACCAGCAGGTTGATGAGGATGTACGCGGCGGAGGTGCAGAGCACCACGGCCTGCAGCGTCGCGTAGTCACGGGTGAAGACGGCGTCGATGGTGAGCTTGCCGAAGCCGGGCAGGACGAAGATCTGCTCGGTGACGACGGCGCCGGAGATCAGGTGTCCGAGCTGGAGCCCGAGCACGGTGACGACGGTGACGAGCGAGTTGCGCAGGGCGTGCCCGCCGACGACGGACCGTTTCGACAGGCCCTTGGCGCGGGCGGTGCGTACGTAGTCGGCGGAGAGCGAGTCGAGCATCGCCGCCCGCGTCTGGCGCATCACGACGGCGGCGAGGCCGGAGCCGAGCACGATCGCGGGCAGCACCATGCGGCGCAGGTTGTCGACCGGATCGGTTCCGAAGGGGACGTATCCGGAGGCGGCGAACACGGGGAGGGCGATGGCGAAGCCGAGGACGAGCACGATGCCGAGCCAGAACGTCGGGATGGAGAGCCCGATCAGCGCGATGACGTTGGCGATCCACTCCTCGGGCTTCCCGCGCCGCACGGCGGCGACGACTCCGGCGCCGATGCCGAGGACCACGGCGAGCAGCAGGGACAGTGCGGCCAGCTCCAGCGTGACGGGGAGGGCCTGGCCGATGGCGTCGGCGACCGGCAGCCCGGTACGGGAGGAGTTGCCGAGGTCGCCGGTGAGGGCGTGGCCGATGAAGCGGGCGTACTGCACGACGATGTTGTCGTTGAGGCCGTACGCCTCGCGGATCGCGGCGAGCGCCTCGGGGCTGCGCTCCTCACCGGCCAGGGCGAGCGCCGGGTCGCCGGGCAGCGCCCGGATGCCGGCGAACACCACGACGGAGACCAGGAAGAGGGTGATGAGGGACTGGCGCAGCCGCGTCAGCAGGTATTTCGTCATCGGGTGTACCCCGCATTCGTGACCCGGACCAGTCCGTCGCCGTAGACGCGGATGCCCGCGACGTCCTTGGTGGCGACGACGTAGTTCTTCTGCCGGTAGAGGTAGATCAGCGTGTGCGCGTCCTGCACGCGCCGGGTGAGCTCGTCGTAGATCTCGGTGCGCCGCGCCGGGTCGGCGACGGTGCGGCCCTCCGCGATGAGCTTGTCGATCTCGGGGTCGCCGAGGCCGTAGGCGTTCATGGCGCCCGCGGTCTTGAGGAAGTTGGAGACGTTGCCGTCCGGGTCCAGCCGGCCGGACCAGCCGCTGGTGAAGACGTCGTAGTGTCCGGCGTCGGTCTCCGAGAGCATGGTGGCGTACTCGGTGGGCCGCAGCGAGAGGTCGAAGCCGGCCTCCTTGACCATGGCCTGGAGGACCTGCCCGACGCGTCCCTGCTCGGGGGTGGTGGAGGTCTTGAGCTCGATCTTCAGCGGGGTCTTCACCCCGGCCTCCTTCAGCAGCTTCTTCGCCTTGGCGATGTCGCGCTTCGGGCAGTCCGCGGGCTTGACGCCGGGGGCGATGGCGGACTGGGGCGAGATGGGGCCGCAGGCCGGTTCGTACATGCCCTGGAAGACGACCTCGTTGAGGGTGTCGCGGTCGATCGCGAGCTCGAACGCCTCCCTGACCCGCACGTCCCGGGCGATCGGGGTGTCGAGCTTGCCGGGCTTCTGCCCGAGGCCCTTCACGTTGCCGACGTTGAGACCGATGCCCTGGTAGCCGAGCGAGGGCGAGTTGAAGAGCTGGAGCTTCGGCTCGGTGAGGGCGCTCTGTACGTCGACGGGGCCCATCTGGTCGCCGACCTGGAGGTCGCCGGAGCGCAGGTTGGCGAGCCGGACGTTTCCGTCGGGGATGGGCTTGTAGACGACCCCGTCGAGGTGGACCTTGTCCGCGTCGTAGTAGTTCGGGTCCTTCTTCAGCACGATCCGGTCGCCGCCGACGCGCTCGACGAAGCGGAAGGGTCCGACGCAGGAGGGGTGGTTCGTGAAGTTCTTCCCGTACTTCTTGAGCGCGGCCGGTGACATGACCATTCCGGCCCGGTCGGCGAGGACGCCGGTGAGCGGTACGTAGGGCTGCTTGAGCTTCATCCGTACCGTGTCGGAGCCGGTGGCCTCGATGGAGGTGACGGGTGCGAGCTCGGTGCCGCGGGCGGATCCGGGGAGATCGCGGTGGCGCAGCAGCGAGGTGACGACCGCCGCGGCGTCGAGCCGGGTGCCGTCGCTGAACTTCACACCGGGCCGCACCTTCAGGGTGACGGTGCGGCCGTCGGCCGAGGTGGTGGGCAGTGCGGCAGCGAGCTGCGGCACGACGACCCCGTCCTCGTCGATGTCGTAGAGCTTCTCGCACATGCCCGCGAAGACCGTGCGGCCGACGAGGGTCTGGGCGAGCGTCGGGTCGAGTTTGTCCGGGTCCGAGTTGAGAGCGACGGTGAGTGTCCCGCCGTCGCGTACGGACCGGTCGTCGGTTTTGCGTACACCGCCGACCTCGGTCGCCGAGGACTGCAGCGACGCGCAGCCCGAAGTGAAGGACACCAATGCAACCGCCACCAGGGCAACCGCTTTTCGGCGCACGAGGGCCTACCTCCCGCCAAGGGGTGATCAGGGAATATCGCAGACCGTATTTCGCATACAGTCCGCAAGGCAAGGGGCCTGCCCACATAGCGGACGGTTTTTACTGACGATCGGATAACGGGGGTGCAGAAGGCGTGAAGACGCCGCTCCGCACCCCCGCGATCAGCTCTGCGTGACGAGACGGAAACTCTGCGCGGCCGAGCCGTCGCAGGACCGCTGGACCAGCTGGACGCCCACGGCCGCGGAGGCCGGCGCGCTCAGGCACTTGCCGCTGTGCCGGGCGGTGAAGTGGTACCGGCCGGAGGCCTCCCGTACCGGCTTCCACTGCTGGTTCGCGCCGCCCCCGTAGGTCCACAGCTGGAGCGGGGCCTGCTCGGCGACGGACACGTCCGCCACATCGACGACCTGGCGGCCGTCCCCGTCCGCGGCGATCCGCACATGACCACTGTCCGTGGCCGGGAACCTGTACCGCTGGGCGGCGGTGCCGTTGCACGTGTACTGCTGGATCACCGTGCCGTTGGCGGTGGCCGCGGCGCGCGCGTCCACGCAGTTCCCGTTGGCCTCGGCGACCAGTGCGAACGCCGACGTCTGCGAGATCGGGTCCCCGGGCGCCGGGTCTCCCCCGCCGCCGCCCAGCCACTTCAGCCCGTCCACCACGAACCGGTTCTGGGTCTCGCTGGCGAAGGTCGAGGACAGCGTGGTCCCCGAGCCGTAGTCCATGGCGTTGTGGCCGAAGTTCGCGTACAGCATCCGGTAGCCGGTGTTCGTCCACAGGACGGGGTAGTCGCCGCTGTACCACGACTGGTTCGGATCCGTCCCCAGCGGGAAGCTCACCGGGTCCACGGAGGCCAGGACCTTGATGTCGGGACGGTCGCGGAGGTCGTTCTCCCACGCGTACCACTCGCTGACCGAGGAGGTGAACGTGGCCGGCAGGCCCGTGGTGGAGGGATGTGTCCGGTCCTCGGTACGGAGCACTGCCGTGGTCGGCCCCCAGGTGTTCGACCTGAAGTTGCCGCTGCCGAGGAACTGGTCGTAGAACCAGGGCCATTGACGGGCCTCGGTGGTGAAGGCGGAGACGTGGAATCCCATCCACGCGCCGCCGGAGCGCATGTACCGCTCGAAGCCGGCGCGCTGGGAGGCGGTCTGCGGGGCGTCGTCGAGGAACAGCACCACCTGGTACTGGTCCGGGGTGATGCTGCTGAGCCGCTCCCAGTCGTTGGTGGAGGTGTAGGAGAAGTTGTTGGCGGCGGCGGTGGCGGGGAACCACCGGTTGGCTTCCTGGACGAAGCTGATGTGCGCCGCGTCCCAGGTGCCGTTGTAGAAGGCGATCACCTGGAAGGCGGGTGCCTGCGCGGCGCTCGGCGCGGCGTGTGCGGGGACGGTGAGCCCCAGCAGTAATGCCGGCAGCAGGAGCAGCCACCGGCACAGTCGGCCGACGCCGGCCTGGAGGGCCGCGGTGGCCCTGATGGTGTTCATACGAAACCGTCCTCTCCGAACCGGATGGGGGCCGGGCCGGATCCGACGGGTGTCGGATCCGGCCCGGTGTGTCCTGGAGGCGTCGCGCTGTTCAGGGGTGGCTGACGAGGTGGCCGGACGGTCAGCCCGCGTACTGGGCGAACACCTTCGTGAAGTCCCAGGGCTGCTGGGAGACGCCCGAGCAGGTGTCGGCGCCGCCGCCGGTGCAGGGGCGGTCGCGGTTGACCGACCAGAAGGTCAGCCGGGCCAGATGCCGCTGCTGCGCGTAGCCGAGGATGGTGCGGAAGTCCGCGACCGTGACGGTCTCACTGTTGTCCGTGATGCCGTTCATCGAGGAGATTCCGGTGTGCCGGTAGGCCTGGTCGTCCGAGTAGCCGTAGGCGCTCTTGACCGTGTTCTTCAGCCCTTCGGCCGCGCTGACGGTGAGGTTGCCCATGTTCTGGCCGGCCCCGCCGAAGTTGAACGGCATGATCGTCCAGCTGTCCACGGTCAGGCCGGACGCGGAGGCCTTGCGGATCAGGCTGTCGTCGGGGCCGTTCTGCCCGGTGCCGAAGGTGACGTAGACCTTGATCCCGGGGTTGTTGGCCTTGACCGTCTTGAGTGCGTCGACCGTGCGCTGCTGGACGGTGGCGCTGTCGTACGCCTCCGCCTCGATGTCGATGTCGATCGCCTTGAGCCCGTAGGCGTTGATGACCTTCTGGTACGCGGCGGCCAGCTCACCCGCGCTGGAGCAGGAGCTCTCCAGCTTGTTGCCGCTCCAGCCGCCGAAGGACGGGATGACATCGCCGCCCGCGCCCCGGACGGTGTTGATGGTCTGCTGGTCGACGCCCCCGGTCAGCGGCCTGCCGCCGTCCCACTGCGGGTTGCAGTAGCCGTTGCTGAGGACGAAGGCGAGGGTGAACCACTTGACGCCCGTGGCGTTCATGACGGTGGTCGGGCTGGGCGGGCTGCCCCAGCCGTTGTAGAGGTACGGGGCGACGGCCATCGCCCCGGCGGGCGGCGTCGTCGGGTCTCCCCCGCCGCTCGGCGCGGTCCACTTCTGGTTGGCGGCGCCGGTGCAGGTCCAGATCTGGAGCCGGGTGCCGTTGGCCGAACTGTTGCCGGTGACGTCCAGGCACTTGTCCGCCTGCGGATTGACGATGTCGTGGGCCGCGGTGACGGTCCAGCGCTGGGCCGCGGAGCCGTTGCAGTCCCACAGCTGGACCGTGCTGCCGTTCGCCGTGCCGGCCGAGGTCACGTCCAGACACTTGCCCAGGGCCTTGATGCTCCCGTCCGAACCGACGTTCCACTGCTGGGCGTTGCTGCCGTTGCAGTCGTAGAGCTGCACCGGGGTGCCGTTGGCGCTGCTCGCGGCGGCGACGTCCATACACTTGCCGGCCAGGCCGGTGATCTGTCCGGTCGCCGCGGCGGCGCCGAGGGCGGGCGATCCGGTCAGACCGGCCAGCAGCGCCGCGGCCGCCCCGGCACCGAGCACGCCGCGGAGGGCGGGAGCACGTCTGCCTGAGAAGTGAGTGCCCATCAACTGTTCACCGTCCACTTCTGGTTGGCCGCCCCGGTGCAGGTCCAGATCTGCAGCCGCGCGCCGTTGGCCGAACTGTTCCCGACGACGTCCAGGCACTTGTCCGCCTGCGGATTGACGATGTCGCGCGCTCCGCTGACCGCCCAGCGCTGGGCAGCCGAACCGTTGCAGTCCCACAGCTGGACGGCGGTGCCGTCGGCCGTGCCGCCCGATGCCACGTCGAGGCACTTGCCGAGCGCCCGGATCGTGCCGTCCGCGTTCACGCTCCACTTCTGGGCGTTGGTGCCGTTGCAGTCGTAGAGCTGGACCGGGGTGCCGTTGGCGCTGCTCGCGGCGGCGACGTCCACGCACTTGCCGGCCAGGCCGGTGATCCGGCCGCCCGTCTCCGGCTGCTGCGTGTCGCTGGTGGTGACGCGCACGTGGTCGACGACGAGTTGCTGGGGGAAGGTGGTGTTGCCGTCGGGGTCACCCGGCCAGTAGCCGCCGACCGCGAGGTTGAGGATGAGGAAGAAGGGCTTGTTGAAGGCCCAGGTGTTGCCGCCGGTGTCGGCGGGCGTGCGGTGCTGGTAGACGTTGCCGTCGACGGACCAGGTCACCGAGTTCGGGGCCCAGTCGATGGCGAAGGTGTGGAAGGCGTCGGCGAAGGCCTGCCCGTTCGGAAGGGTGTATCCGGCGCCGATGCCGGCGGAGCCGGAGTAGCCGGGACCGTGCAGGGTGCCGTGGACGGTGGAGGGTTCGAATCCGACGTTCTCCATGATGTCGATCTCGCCGGAGTTGGGCCAGCCGACCTGTCCGATGTCGTCGCCGAGCATCCAGAAGGCGGGCCACATGCCCTGGCCGCGCGGGATCTTCATCCGCGCCTCGACGTGACCGTAGGTCTGGGTGAACTTCCCGGAGGTGTTCAGCCGGGCCGAGGTGTACTGGCAGGTGCCGTACCAGCACTGGTAGTTGTTCGGATTCTCCTTGCGCGCGGTGATGACCAGATGTCCCTGGCCGTCCAGCGCCGCGTTGCTGTTTCCGGCCGTGTAGTACTGCCGCTCATGGTTGTTGACGTTGTCGCCGGTCTCGATCTGCCACTTGCTGCCGTTCACGGCCGAGCCGGCGGAGCCGTCGAACTCGTCGGAGAACGTCGTGACGGCCGCGGCCGCCGTTTCGGACATCGGGGCGACGGACGCGGAGGCGGGACCGCCGCCACCCGTGAGAGCCGTCGTGACCAGGGCGAGGGTGAGAACCGAGAGTACGGAGTGCAGCAGGCGCCGCGTACGGCGTGGGGAGTCCATGACTCTCCCTTCCGGTGCATGAGGGGGAGGAAGGGGAATCTGTCATGCATATGACATTCATACGCGTGACAGACGCAGGGCGCGGAGGAGGTGCGGGAGCTGCGCCGACCGAGGTGGGGGTGCCGTGTGAAGTACTGCGTGCGGGGTGCGACGGTGAGGCCGCTTAGTTCACTACGTGATTTAAGAAGTGAACTAAGCGAGTGTCAAGACCTTGGTCCATACCACTGACCGACCCACCCGAGATGCGCCTGCGGAGTGCGAAAACGCCCGCACTCCCCTGCCTGCGGCTCGCCCCGGGGTGCGCGCGGCGGCCAAGAGTCGAAGCGACGGCACGGCAGGAGCCGCTCCGGCCTGCACACTTTCGCGGAATGTCCCGAGCCGGCATCACCGTGGGGACACCCGGTCCACTGCCCTACCGGCGGACTAAATGTCGCGGCGATGACGTTATGCCTGCCCGGAGCCGATTCGTCAGCGGAAGAACCGGCGGAACTGGAGGCATGGCCGTGCACGGTGAATACAAGGTCCCCGGCGGCAAACTGGTCGTCGTGGACCTCGACGTCCGGGGCGGGGCACTGCGGGACGTGCGGGTGGCGGGTGACTTCTTCCTGGAGCCGGACGAGGCGATCCTCGCGATCGACGCGGCGCTGGAGGGTGCCCCGGCCACCACCGACACCGTAGGCCTGGCGGCCCGGATCGACGCGGCGCTCCCTGAGTCGACGGTGATGCTCGGGCTCACGTCGGAGGGTGTCGCCGTCGCCGTACGCCGGGCGCTGGCACACGCCACGGAGTGGAGCGACTACGACTGGCAGCTCATCCACGACGCCCCGCAGTCCCCCGCTCTCCACATGGCCCTCGACGAGGTCATCACGGCCGAGGTCGCCGCGGGCCACCGGCCGCCGACGCTCCGGGTGTGGGAGTGGGACTCCCCCGCGGTGATCATCGGCAGCTTCCAGTCCCTGCGCAACGAGGTGGACCCGGCGGGCGTCGACCGGCACGGTGTCACGGTGGTCCGGCGCGTCTCCGGGGGCGGCGCCATGTTCGCGGAGCCGAGCAGCACCATCACGTACTCGCTCGCGGTGCCCCACTCCCTCGTCTCCGGGCTCTCGTTCGCCGACAGCTACGCGTATCTGGACGACTGGGTGCTCGAAGCGCTCGGCGACATGGGGATCAAGGCCTGGTACCAGCCGCTGAACGACATCGCGACGGAGGTCGGGAAGATCGCGGGGGCGGCACAGAAGCGTGTGGTGGGTCCGGACGGCGGGCCCGGCGCGGTGCTGCATCACGTGACGATGTCGTACGACATCGACGCCGACAAGATGCTCGACGTCCTGCGCATCGGCAAGGAGAAGATGTCCGACAAGGGTACGAAGAGCGCCAAGAAGCGCGTCGACCCGCTGCGCCGGCAGACCGGTCTTCCCCGTCAGGCCGTCATCGAGCGGATGATCGAGTCGTTCCGCAACCGCCACGGCCTCACCCAGGGCCGGGTGACCCCGCAGGAACTGGCGCGGGCCGAGGAACTCGTGCGCACCAAGTTCGGCACGGCCGAGTGGACCGCCCGGGTGCCGTAGAACAGACCCCGATCAGCGCTCACGCGGTGTCGGGTGCCGTAGAACAGACCCCGCTCAGCGCTCACGCGGTGTGACGAGCCCCGATTCGTAGGCGAAGACGACGAGTTGGGCACGGTCGCGGGCGCCGAGCTTGGTCATGGCACGGCTGATGTGGGTCTTGGCGGTGAACGGGCTGATGACCATGTGCGCGGCGATCTCCTCGTTCGTCAGCCCCCGGGCCGCCAGCGCGCTGACCTCCCGCTCCCTGCGGGTCAGGGTCTCGAAGCCCGGCGCGGTCGTCCGGTCCGGGGGCCGGGCGACGAACTCGCCGATCAGTCTGCGGGTGATGGCGGGCGAGAGCAGTGCGTCGCCGCGGGCCGCGACACGGACGGCGTGGAGCAGTTCGGCTGGTTCGGTGTCCTTGAGCAGGAAGCCGGCCGCTCCGGCGCGCAAGGCGTCGAACACGTACTCATCCAGGCCGTAGTTGGTCAGGATCACCACATGGACCCCGCTCAGCAGCGGGTCGGCGGCGATCGCGCGGGTCGCCTCGATGCCCGTCATCACCGGCATCTGTACGTCGACCAGGGCGATGTCGGGCGTGTGCAGCCGGGCCAGCTCCAGCCCCTCCCGGCCGTCCGCGGCCTCGCCGACCACCTCGATGCCGTCCTCCGCGTCGAGCAGCGCCCGGAAGCCCGCCCGCATCAGCGCCTGGTCATCGACGATGAGAACCCGGAGCGGGGCGCCCGAATCGCTGCTCATGCGGTGGTTCCGGCGGTGTTCAGGGGCAGTTCGGCGTGGACCGAGAAGCCGCCCGCGCCACGCGGTCCGGCGGCCAGGGTGCCGCCGAGCGCCGTGACGCGCTCCCGCATGCCGGTGAGGCCGGTTCCCGCCGTGACGGTGTCACCCGCGGCGCACGGGCCGTGGTCGTCGACGCGCACGGTCAGCGCGCTCCGCCCGTAGGCGAGCTGGACGGTGGTCGGGGCCCGGTCGGCGTGCCGGGCCACGTTGGTGAGGGCCTCCTGCACGATGCGGTACGCGGCACGGTCCACGGCCGCGGGAAGCGGCCGTTCGTCGCCGCTGACGGTGAGGGCGAGCGCGATGCCGGCACTGCGGGCCCGTTCGGCCAGCTCGCCGATCCGGTCGAGCCCGGTGCCGGGTTCGACCACGTCCGTGCGCAACACCTCCAGTGTGGCGCGCAGTTCACGCATCGCCTCGCCGCTCGCCTCCTGGATGGCGAGGAGCGCGGGCTCCACCTCGGTGCCGCGCTTGCGGGCGAGGTGGACGGCTACTCCCGCCTGGAGCTTGACGATCGAGATGGAGTGGGTGAGCGAGTCGTGCAGCTCACGGGCGATCCGCAGCCTTTCCTCCCCCGCCCGGCGCAGCGCCGCCTCGTCCCGGGTGCGTTCGGCGTCGAGTGCCCGCTGCTCGGTCTGACGCAGATAGGCCTGCCAGTTCTTGTCGATGAGCCCGGTGACCCCGGCGCAGAGGAACCATCCGAGCAGCAGCAGGGTCCGCTCCACGACGCTCTCGGCGGCGGGTGCGCCGGTCATCAGGACCGTGAAGTAGCCGACGAGGAAGAGCGCACCGGCCGTGACGCCCCAGGCGCGGTGCCCACTGCGGGCGGCGGCGTGCACGGCGACCAGCACGGGGAACGCCGCCCAGGTGCCCGGGTGCGCGTGGAGCACGTAGCCGGACAGGGCGAGCGTGGTGACGGCGAGGACCGTACGAGGTGCCAGGCGGTGCGCGGCGAGGGCCAGCGAGCCGGTCGCGACGAGCACCAGGTCGAGGGCGCCGGGCGCCGAGGCCAACCGGGCCGCGACGGTGACCGCCGCACCGATCGCCACCGCGAGCACCCCGTCCAGCAACAGGCCGCGGCGGCCCGTGTCCCCCGCCTCCCCCGTGTCCTCCGTCATGTGCCGCACCCTAACTCCCGGGCGGCCGCGGGGGCGTCAGCCCTGGGGACCGGCCGGGCACTACTCCCCGGGCAGTAGTGCCGGGCCCCCCGCGACCGGTGGGGACCAGCGGTGATTGCCTCCGGCGGTACGACGCCCCGGCCCCGGTCCGCGGGCGAACATCGTCGCCATGACCGGACCTTTCCGCTACACCTCACCCGTACCTCCGAAGTCCGCGACCGGAGTGGTCGCCGACGTGTACGCCCAGATGTCCACCGACTTCGGGATCGAGCGCGCCCCGACGTTCGTCGTCCTCTCCGCCTCTCCTCCGCTCCTCACCTCGGCCTGGGCGCTGGCGCGCGAATCGCTTCTGGCCGGACAGGTCTCCCGTACGGACAAGGAGGTGGTGGCGGCCGGGGTGTCGCTCGCCAACCGCTGCCCGTTCTGCGTGGACGCGCACACCGTGCTGCTGCACGCCACCGGCGACCACCGGCTGGCGGAGACGATCGCCCGCGGCGAGCAGCCGGCCGATCCCGCCCATCGCCGGCTGCTGGCCTGGGGGAAGGACATGAGCACACCGCAGCCCTTCGGTCCCACCGCGGCACCCGAACACATCGGTACCGCGCTCACCTTCCACTTCATCAACCGGATCGTCTCCGCGCTGCTGACCGAGAGCATGCTGCCCGGCGGTCTCCAGCGGATCCGTGCCGTGCGGAGTGCGGCGGGCCGCTCCCTGGCCAGGAACGTGCGCCGCGAGCTGGTGACAGGTCTGAGCCTGCCGCTGCTCGAAACGGAGGGCGAAGCACCCGCCTGGGCGGCGGGCACCGCCGTCGGCACGGCGTACGGGGCCCTGCGCACCGCGGCGGAGCTGGGTGCCGGGCTGCTGAGCGACGAGGACGCGGCGTTCGTACGGGAGGCGGTGGCGGCCTGGGACGGTGTCACCCCGCTTCCCCTGCACGGAGCGGACCTGCCGGACCGGGCCGAGCGCCCGGGTGCCCGGCTGGCGCTCCTCGCGGCCCGCGCCCCTTACCGGATCACGGACGAGGACGTGGCCGCCTGGCTCGCACCGCCGTTCACCGATCACTGTCTGGTCCATCTGATCGCGTTCGGTGCGATCTGCGCCATGGGGCGCGTCGAGGCCACGCTCACCCTGGGGACGAAGGAGCACGCATGACCGTCGCCGAAGCCTGGAACGGACCGCTGGGGCAGCACTGGGCCGCCCACCCGGACCGCTACGACGCCATGCTGGACGGGTTCGACGCCGCCCTGTTCGACGCGGCGGCGATCGCCGCCGGGGACCGGGTGGTGGACATCGGCTGCGGCAGCGGGCACACGACGCGCATGGCAGCGCGGCGCGCGCCGGGCGGCCGGGTCACCGGTGTCGACATCTCGGCGCCGCTCGTCGGACGGGCCGTCGAACTCACCGACGCCGAACGGTTTCCGCAGGTGGCCTACCGGTTGGACGACGCGCAGAGCTGCGCGTTCGAACCCGGCGGATACGACCTGGCGATCAGCCGGGGCGGCGTGATGTTCTTCGCCGACCCCGTCGCCGCGTTCACCAACATCGCGGGGGCGCTGCGGCCGGGCGGCCGGCTGGCGTTCCTCTGCCCGCAGCCCGCGCAGCCGGACGGGGAGGAGCGCAAGGCACTGGGCCTGCTGGCCTCGTTGCTGGGACGGGATCACACCACCGAGAACGCGGTGGCCACGGCGATGGCCTCGCTCTCGGAGCCGGAACGCATCCACGAGGTCCTGGGCGCGGCGGGCTTCACGGACATCGGGGTGACGGGGGTGAGCGCCGACACCTGCTGGGGGAAGGACGCGGCGGACGCGGTCGAGTTCTTCGTCTCGCGCGCCCCCGGTCTCACGGTCTCCGGAGCCACACGTGCCGCGATGACCGAGGCTTTGCGGCCCCATGAATCGCCGCGCGGGGTGATGCTTCGGGCGGGCGTGTGGGTGGTGACAGCCCTTAGGTTCTTCGTCAAACGGCCGGCGGGCGGTGCTCGTACCAGCGGCGGTCGGCCTCCAGTTGGGCGGCCAGCGAGATGAGCCGTTCCTCGCTGCGGGAGGGGCCGAGCAGTTGGGCCCCGACGGGGAGCCCGCCGGAAGTGAAGCCTGCGGGGACGTTGATTCCGGGCCAGCCGAGCACGTTCCACGGCCAGGCGTACGGGCAGGCCTCGGTCATCGCCACATCGGTGCGCCAGGCGCTCAGTCCGTCGAACCTGCCGATCGGGGGAGGCGGCAGGGCGGTCGTCGGGGTGAGCAACACGTCAAATCCCGAGCGCCCTTTTCCACCCCTCCCGCGGGAGGGGTGGAACAGGGCGCCGATCCGCCGGTGTTGGCGCACCTCCCGCGCGCGTGCCGCCCGCACCACCCGGCCGCCGAGCCGGGTGCCGGTGCGCAGGGCGCTGCGGGTGCGGGGGTCCAGGAGCGCGGGTTCGGGGTGCAGGGCGGCGAGTTCGGCGATGCCCGCGGTGGCGCGGGGGAGGAAGCCGAGGCCGATCAGCCCGTAGCGGGGCCGGGCCTCCTCGACGTGGTGGCCGAGCCGGGCCAGCGCCTCGGCGAGTTCGGTGACCGTGCGGCGCACGTCCGGGTGCGGCGCCGCACCGGTGAGGGTGAGCGGGGGGCGCCAGGCCAGTGCGATGCGCAGCCGGCCCGGGTCGCGGCGTGCGGCGGCCGAGGCCCGTACGGGCGGCGGGCGGTGCGGGTCGTCGGGGTGGGCGCCCGCGACGGCGTCCAGCAGGAGCGCGGCGTCGGCCACGGTCCTGGCCAGGGGGCCGTTGACGGTGAGCCCCTGGAAGGCGTCGCTGTGGGGGTGCACGGAGATCCGGCCGCGCTGCGGTTTGATGCCGACGAGGTGGGTCCAGGCTGCGGGGATGCGGACGGACCCGGCCCCGTCGGAGCCGAGCGCGGCGGGCACCAGTCCGGCGGCGACGGCGGCCGCCGAGCCGCCGGACGAGCCGCCCGGGGTGTGCGCGGTGTTCCACGGATTACGAGTGGCGCCGAAGGCGGATCCCTCGGTGAACGGCCACTGGCCCAGTTCGCAGGAGTTGGTCTTCCCCACGATCACGGCCCCGGCGGCGCGCAGCCGGCGCACGGACTCGCTGTCGGCGGTCGCGGCGGGCCGCTCTCCCGCGCAGCCGAAATGGGTGGGCAGCCCGGCGACATCGGTGTCGTCCTTGACGGCGACGGGCACCCCGAGCAACGGCAGCCGCTCCCCCGCGTCGAGCCGGCGGTCGGCCTCCGCGGCTTCGGCGAGTGCGGCGCTCGCACGCAGGTGCCGGAAGGCGTTCAGGGTGCTCCGGCTCGCCTCGATCCGGGCGAGGGCCTCGGTGACCAGCCGGGTGGAGGTGGTACGGCCCTCCGCGAGGGCCCGCGCGCTGTCGGCCAGCCCGGCCGGGGTCCCGACGTCCGTTCCGGTGGATTCCACTGAGGACATGGGCTGCCCGCCTCCCTCGTACCGTCAGGTGCGCGCACCTGTCCGCCCGAACGAAATTACTGAAGGGTAACGAGTCATGGCCGATCCCTCAACCGTGCGCCCGGGCCCCGTGGGCGGTGCCATGGGCCCGGGCGCCGCCCGCCCTACGGCTGAACGGTGATCTCACCGATTCCGGTACCGAGCCCGGCACAGTGCGCGGTCGACTGACCGGACTGCCCGGGGTTCAGCGTGACGTGCTCACCGTCGACGTCCGGGGACCAGCCGCAGACCAGGTGCACCCAGAAGGTCTGCGCCACGGAGCCGTTGTTGCGGCAGAGCGCGTAGCCGGTGTAGTCGTCGATGGCGTGCTTGCCCGTCTCGCAGGAAAGTCCCGGCGGCGTCTTCGCCGGAGCCGTGGCCGAGGCGGCCGTGGCCAGACCGGTGGACACCGCGAGTGCCGCGGTCAGCCCTGCGACGGCGGCGGCCCGGGCGGCAACCCTGGAGCGGCTCCCCATGGACTTCTTCATGTCTCCCTCTCGGTCGTGACGAGGGCGGTGCCTACAACCGTCCCCCGCCCCCTTAACCGATCACAGCACACAACGTCACGCTGTGTACGCACCCGAGGTGGAGCGTCGCCCCGCCGCCGGGCGGCCACCCCCCGCCCGGCGTACGCTCGGAAGATCGGGCCGCAGACCCGGACAGTCCCGCCACGACCCTTCGAGGAGGCGACGTGACCGGTCCACACCTCGGCACACGCCCCGCCGCATGGACTGCGGCGATCGTTCTCTCCGTCACCGGCAGCGCAATCGCCGGGGCCGGCACGGCCCACGCGGAGGACATCGACCACCTCACCGCGCAGCAGATCGCCGACCGCTCCCGCGACGCGCTGCTCAGCGCGCAGTCCGTGCACCTGAGTACGAGCGGGGACCTCGGCAAGGGCAGTACGCCCATGTCTCTGGAGCTCACCCTGGACCGGGACGGCAACTGCAACGGCTCGGTGGATCTCGGCAACAGCCAGGGCTCGGCGCTGATCGTGAAGCGGGGCGACGACATCTGGATCAAGCCGGACGCGGACTTCTGGAAGAACCAGGTCCCCAACGGCGGTTCGGCCTTCGCCGCGATCGTCGGCGACCGCTACATGAAGGGATCGGCCGACGACCCCCGGCTGAGCGCCCTCACCAAGACCTGTGACCTGAACACGTTCCAGAAGCTGGTCAGCGACAACGCGAACGACGACAGGGGCACGCTCAACAAGGGCGCGGAGACCACGCTCGGCGAGGCGTCCGTCATTCCGCTGACCAGGATGCGCGACGGCACCACCCTGACGCTGGACGTCGCGGCCACCGGCAAGCCGTATCCGCTGCGCCTCACGATCGAGGGCAACGGCGCGGACGCGGTCGTGGGCTTCTCCGCCTTCGACGAACCTGTGCCCAGGACCACGCCCTCGCCGGCCGACTCGTTCGACGTCAGCGCGCTGCTGGGGCGGTCGACGAGCCCGGTGTGACGGTCCCTCGCCCGGTGAGCACCACGTACAGCACCAGCGAGGACGCCAGCCCGACCGCCCAGCCGTAGTCGGCGAGGGGTTTCAGGAACGGGACCAGGCCGTCCGCCGGGAACGGCCCCTTTCCCGGCTCCGAGTGCGAGCCGCCGATCGCCAGGACGCCGCCGACGGCGAAGGCGGCGACGGCCCGCCAGTTCCAGCCGTTCGTGTACCAGTAGCGGCCGCCGGGCCGGTACAGGTCGGCGAGGTCGAGCACCGTGCGCCGGACGATCCAGTAGTCGGCGATCAGGATGCCCGCCACCGTACCGAGCAGCCCGCCGACGAGTCCGAGCCAGGTGAAGATGTACAGCTCGGGCGTCTCGGTGAGCTTCCACGGCATGATCACGACGCCGACGACGCCCGTGACCAGCGCACCCGTACGGAAGTTGATCAGTTTCGGCGCGAGGTTCGCCAGGTCGTACGCCGGTGAGACGACGTTCGCCGCGATGTTCACGGAGATCGTCGCCACCAGCACGGTCACGAGCGCGTACAGGAGCCCGAAGACGTTGTCGGTACGGGCGACCAGCTGGACCGGGTCCCAGATCGCCTCGCCGTACACGGCCTGGGAGCCGGAGGTCACCAGGACGGAGAGCAGCGCGAAGAGCGTCATCGTCGTGGGCAGACCGAGCGACTGGCCGCGGATCTGGGCGCGCTGGCCGGCACCGAAGCGGGTGAAGTCCGGGATGTTCAGGGAGAGCGTGGCCCAGAACGCGATCATGCCCATCAGGGAGGGGAAGAAGACCGGCCAGAACTCCTTGCCCCAGCCGAGCTCGGAGGGCTGGTCCAGCAGCGGGCCGAATCCGCCGGCCTTGACGGCGACCCAGACCAGCAGCACCAGCGCGCCGACGATGACGAACGGCGCCGCCCAGTTCTCGAACCGGCGAAGGGTGTCCATCCCCCGGTAGATGATGGCCAGCTCGAGGGCCCAGAACAGGACGAAGCAGAGCCAGAGCGTCCACGGCTGCCCGCCGATCTCGTTCGCCTCCGCCCAGCCGCCGAAGATCTTCCCGAGCAGGGTGAAGATACCGACGCCGCCGATCCAGGTCTGGATGCCGAACCAGGCACACGCCACCGCGGCCCGGATCAGGGCGGGCAGATTGGCACCGCGCAGCCCGAACGAGGCGCGGGCCAGCACCGGAAAGGGGATCCCGTACTTGGGGCCCGCGTGCCCGGTGAGCAGCATGGGCCCCAGCACGATCAGGTTGGCGAGCGCGATGGTGAAGACCGCCTGTTTCCAGTCCATGCCGAGGGCGACGAGACCGGAGGCGAGGAGCCAGGACGGAATGTTGTGGGCCATGCCGACCCAGAGAGCGGCGAAGTTGTACGTGGTCCAGTTGCGCCGCTCCAACGGGACGGGCAGGAGGTCCGCGTTGACGAACCGGCTGTCGTCCGGAGCGGCGTCGGCGGGGAGTTCGACGCGGTCCGGGGCCGTGGGTATCCGGTCCTGAGGCGGTGGCGGTGGGGCGGTCGATGTCATGGCTGCTGGACCCTTCGCTCGGGGACGGTGCCGTGCGGGGCGGGGGGGGTGCGTACGACCGGAGGGAAGCGGTGGTCAGCCGTTGAGTGCGGGGATGATCTCGGATCCGTAGGCGTCGATGGTCGCCTCGCGGGCGTCGTGCATGTTGTAGACGGCGAACTGGTCGACGCCGAGGTCGCGCAGGGCCTTGAGCTTCTCGATGTGCGCCTCGGGCGGGCCGAGCAGGCAGAAGCGGTCGACGATCTCGTCGGGGACGAAGGTGGTGTCGGGGTTCCCGGCGCGGCCGTGGTGGCTGTAGTCGTATCCCGAGCGTCCGGCGATGTACGCGGTCAGTGCCTCGGGGACGAGGCCGGAGTGCTCGCCGTAGCGGGAGACCAGGTCGGCTACGTGGTTGCCGACCATGCCGCCGAACCAGCGGCACTGCTCACGGGCGTGGTCGAGGTCGTCGCCCACATAGGCGGGCGCGGCTACGCAGATGGTGACGGAGTCCGGGTCGCGGCCGGCTTCGGCGGCAGCGTCCCGTACGGCCTTGATCATCCATTCGGTGAGGAAGGGGTCGGCGAGCTGGAGGATGAAGCCGTCGGCCTTCTGCCCGGCGAGCGCCAGGGCCTTGGGGCCGTACGCGCCCATCCAGACGGGCAGCCGGCCGTCCTTGACCCAGGGGATCTGGACCGGCTGACCGTCGACGAGCGCCTCGCGTCCCTCGGCGAGGTCGCGGATGACGTCGATGGCCTCGCCGAGCCGGGCCAGGGTGTTGGGGCTGCGTCCGGCGACGCGCATCGCGGAGTCGCCGCGGCCGATGCCGCAGACCGTGCGGTTGCCGTACATGTCGTTGAGGGTGGCGAAGGTGGAGGCGGTCACCTCCCAGGTGCGGGTGCCCGGGTTCGTCACCATGGGGCCCACGACGAGGCGTTCGGTGTGTTCGAGAATGCGGCTGTAGATGACGAAGGGCTCCTGCCAGAGCACCGCCGAGTCGAAGGTCCAGCCGTAGCGGAAGCCGTTGCGTTCGGCGCGTCGCATCAGGCCGACGACGGCCGAGGCGGGCGGGTCCGTCTGCAGGACGAGTCCGAAGTCCATGCCAGGTGCTCCTAGGGGTGTCTCGTCGGTCGGGGCCGGACAGGCCGCGGCGTCCGGTGCGGTGCGTCGCAAGGCGCCGGAGCGTCTTGACAGCGGAGCTGTTGGGGCGTTTCGGTAACGCGGCGAGGTGCCGTGCCGGACGCCGCGGAACCGGTCAGGGCCGGCGGGACACCGCCTGGTTGAGGTACTGACAGGTGGCGCGGGGGGTGTACATGCCGTGACCGGCGCGGCCGGTGTACGTACGGCGGTCGATGACGACCTCGCCGCGCGAGAGCACCGTCTCCACCTGACCGGTGAGCTGCCTTCCCTCGTACGCCGAGTAGTCGACGTTCATGTGGTGGGTCTCGGCGGAGATGGTCTGCCGGGCCGCCGGGTCGTAGATGACGATGTCGGCGTCGGCCCCGGGCGCGATGGTGCCCTTCTTCGGGTAGAGGCCGAACATCCTGGCCGGGGAGGCGCAGGCGATCTCGATCCAGCGGCGGCGCGAGATGTGGCCGTCGACGACCGCCTGGTGCAGGAGGTCCATCCGGTTCTCGACGCCCGGCATGCCGTTGGGGATCTTCGAGAAGTCTCCGCGGCCCATCTCCTTCTGGCCGGAGAAGCAGAAGGGGCAGTGGTCGGTGGAGACGACCTGGAGTTCGTCGTTCCGCAGCCCCCGCCACAGCGCGTCCTGGTGCTCCTTGGGCCGAAGGGGGGTGGAGCAGACGTACTTGGCGCCCTCGAAGTCCGGCTCGGCGAGGTTGTCGGTGGAGAGGAAGAGGTACTGCGGGCACGTCTCGCCGAAGACGGGCAGGCCCTTGTGGCGGGCGGCGGCGATCTCGGCGAGGGCCTCGTCGGCGGAGACGTGCACGATGTACAGCGGCGAGCCGGCGACGCGGGCGAGCTGGATGGCGCGGTGCGTGGCCTCGGCCTCCAGCGCCACCTTGCGTACGTCCCCGTGGTAGCGGGGGTCGGTGCGGCCGGCGGCGAGGGCCTGCTCGACGAGGACGTCGATGGCGATGCCGTTCTCGGCGTGCATCATGATCAGGCCGCCGTTGGACTCGGCCCGTTGCATGGCGCGGAGGATCTGCCCGTCGTCGCTGTAGAAGACGCCGGGGTAGGCCATGAAGAGCTTGAACGAGGTGACGCCCTCCGCGACCAGCAGGTCCATCTCCTTGAGCGACGAGTCGTTCACGTCGGCGAGGATCATGTGGAACGCGTAGTCGATGGCGCAGTTGCCGTCCGCCTTGGCGTACCAGGCGTCGAGTCCTTCGCGCAGGGAGCGCCCCACGGACTGGATGGCGAAGTCGACGATCGTGGTGGTGCCGCCCCAGGCCGCGGCGCGGGTGCCGGTCTCGAAGGTGTCCGCGGCGTAGGTGCCGCCGAACGGCATCTCCATGTGGGTGTGCGCGTCGACACCGCCCGGGATGACGTACTTCCCGGTGGCGTCGATGGTCCGGTCGGCGGTCCAGCCTGCCGCGGCTTCGGTGCCGTGCGCGGCGAGTGCCGCGATGCGGCCGCCCTCGACGAGTACGTCGGCGTGGATCTCGTCGGACGCGGTGACGACGAGGCCACCGTGGATGACGGTGCGGCTCATGTACCCCTCCTCACTGTGGCGGAACGGGTCTACGCACGTAGACAAGGTGCGTGATGAAGAACGTAGAAGTGGGTTACCCACTGTGGCAATACCGCTGCCGCTAACCGCTGAAGACGTTTCTGTTTCACCCGTCCGGCACTCGACCGGCCCAGTCCGCGGGCCGTTCCGCCGTCCGGGTGGTTCGCGCCCCGCGTCGTATACACGGGCTGCGCGGTACGGGACCGCCCCGGCCCGTACGGGCGAGCGCGGCGGGCTCGTGCGGGGGAACTTCGGGCGACGGGACGCCGCGGTCCGGCCGGGGCCCCGGGCCGCCGCCTAAGGGCTGTCCCGCAATTCCTGGCGGGCGCACGACGACAGCTACGGCACCTCTCCCCCGTAGCCTCAACGGCACGGGGGGACCCCCCCCGTTGTCGAAACGCCCGAATACATCCAGTATGCGGGCACCTGTCCGCCTTGCGATGCGCATCTGACGCCGCGCGCTGATCCACCAGGAATTGCGGGACAGCCCTTAGCTTCGCTCCATGATCAGAAACGGAATCATCGTCACGGCGGTGCTCTGCGCGTCCCTCGCCGCCGCTCCCCTGAGCGCCACCGCCGCCTCCGACGGGTGGCAGCGGGTCGGCTCCGGGCTCCAGGGCGGGGTGAGCGGTATCGCGCTCGTCGAGGGTGCGCCCGCGGGCCCCGGTCTGGCCGATGCCGTCGTCGTCCGGGACAACAAGGGAGACCGGGAGAGCAGGCTGGCGGCCGTACGCCTGCGGCCCGGTCAGGCTCCCGCCGTCACGGAGCTCCCCTGGTTCGGCGTGCTCCCCACGGACCTGGAGGCTCTTGACGCGGTGCCGGGCCGCCCCGGCCACTACATCGCCGTCGCCAGCCGGGGCGAGGCGTACCACATGGTCGTCGCGGACGGCCGGGCGACGGCCGAGGACGAGCCCGTCGCCCTGCCGGGCCGGCAGGTCGGCGACAACTACGAGAGTTTCGCGCTGCACCGCGACCGGTCGGGACGGACCTTCGCCGTGTGGGCGACGCGGGGCAGCGGTGCGCAGCAGGCCGTCGTGCACGCCGCTTCGGTACGCGTCGGGCCGAACGGCCTCTCCTTCGGCACGGTCTCGGCGCGGCAGGAGTTCGCCGTGCCGTTCCCGGACCAGGACGAGGTGCGCCACATCAGCGACCTGAAGGTGCTCGACGACGGCACCGTACTCGTGTCGTCGGCCTCGGACCCCAACGTGAACGACGGGCCGTTCGCCTCCGCCGTGTACGACGCCGGCCGGCTCACCGTGAACCGGGCCAATGACGCGGTACTGCGGATGAAGCCCCGGCACGCCCTCACCCCGCTGAGCCGCTTCACCCGGCAGGACAACCGGAAGATCGAGGCCATCGCCTTCCTGCCCGGACGGCTCGGCCTGTGGGGCACCGACGACGAGAACTTCGGCGGTTTCGTGACGTTCGAGCGCGTCGGGTAGCCGGGGCGCCCCGTCGGGCACGGGGGTGCGGTGTCCGGCCGGGCACCGCACCCCCGTCCTCACCCGACCGAGCGAAGCGCCTCGGCGAGGATCCCCGCGCCCTCCTCCGCCTCCGGGATGGAGAGCGAGAGGGGCGGCGCGATGCGCAGCACGCTGGTGTCGTGACCACCGCCCTTGCCGATGAGCAGGCCGCCCTCCCGCGCCGCTTCGAGCACGGCCGCGGCCGCTTCGGGGTTCGCCTCGTCCGTGCCCGGCTTCACCAGCTCGATGCCGATCATCAGACCGCGCCCGCGTACCTCCCTCACGCACTCCGAGGCCGCGCCGATCGCCCGCAGGCGCTCGATGAGCAGTCCGCCGACGCGTCGGGCGTTGCCCTGGAGGTCGTGTTCGAGGAGGTACGACAGGTTGGCGAGGCCGGCGGCCATCGTGACCGGAGAGCCGCCGAACGTCGAAATGGAGTTGGCGTCCAGGCAGTTCATGACGTCGGCGCGGGCGACGACTCCGCCGATCGACATGCCGTTGCCGATGCCCTTGGCGAACGTGAGGATGTCCGGCGGGCCGTTCCTCCCGTGCGCCTGCCAGCCCCAGAAGTGCTCGCCGGAACGCCCCCAGCCGGTCTGCACCTCGTCGGAGATCCACAGGATGCCGTGCCGGTTCAGGACTTCACGGAACGCCGCGTACAGGCCGTCGGGCGGGGAGGTGAACCCGCCCACACCCTGGATGGGTTCGGCGATCAGCGCGGCGGGCGACCGGGTGTGGCCGAGCAGGTCCTCCAGGTCCGCGACGCAGGCGGCGATGAACTCCCCGTCCCCCAGGTGCGCGTACGGTCCGCGGCTGCGGACGCCCCCGTGCACGTACAGGGTCTGGAGCGGCGAGAGACTCGTCGGCGACCAGGCGTTGTTGCCGGTGATGGAGACCGCGGAGAAGGACCGGCCGTGGTAGCTGTTGCGCATCGCAAGGATCTGGTTCGACCTGCGGTACGTGGTGGCGAGCAGCAGGGCCGTGTCGTTGGCCTCGGTGCCGGAGGTCGTGAAGAAGACCCGGGCGTCCGGGATGCCGGAGAGTGTGGTGATGCGCTCGGCGAGTTCGACCATCGGCCGGTTCAGATAGAGCGTGGAGGAGTGGATGATCCGCCCGGCCTGCTCGCTGACCGCCTTGGTGACCTCGGGCAGCGCGTGGGCGGTCATCGTGGTGAGGATGCCGCCGAAGAAGTCGAGGTAGCGGTTGCCGTCCGCGTCCCAGACGTGGCGTCCCTCGCCGTGGGTGATCTCCAGCGGGTGCCGGTAGTAGAGCGCCAGCCAGTCGGGGCTGACGGCCAGATGGCGGTGGTGCAGGCCGCTCACGGTTCCACCAGCCCTTCGTACGCGTCGGGTCGGCGGTCCCGGTAGAACGCCCACTGCTGCCGGACTTCCTCGATGAGGCCGAAGTCCAGGTCACGGACGAGGAGTTCCTCCTCCTTGTCGCTGGCCACCTCGCCGACGAACTGGCCGCGCGGGTCGACGAAGTAGCTGGTTCCGTAGAAGTCGTTGTCGCCGTACTCCTCCTGGCCGACACGGTTGATCGCGGCGATGAAGTACTCGTTGGCGACGGCGGACGCGGGCTGCTCCAACTGCCAGAGGTAGCCGGAGAGGCCGCGCGAGGTCGCGGACGGGTTGTAGACCAACTGTGCTCCGTTGAGACCCAGTTGCCGCCATCCCTCGGGGAAGTGCCGGTCGTAGCAGATGTAGACGCCGACCTTGCCGACGGCCGTGTCGAAGACGGGCCAGCCGACGTTTCCGGGCTTGAAGTAGTACTTCTCCCAGAACCCCTTGACCTGCGGGATGTGGTGCTTGCGGTACTTGCCGAGGTACGAGCCGTCGGCGTCGATCACGGCTGCGGTGTTGTAGTAGAAGCCGGACTGCTCGACCTCGAAGACCGGGACGACGATCACCATGCCGGTCTCGCGGGCCAGCTCCCGCATCCGCTGCACGGTCGGGCCTTCGGGCACGGCCTCCGCCCAGCGGTAGTGCTCGGGCTCCTGCACCTGGCAGAAGTAGGGGGCGTTGAACACCTCCTGGAACCCGATGATCTTCGCCCCTTGCCGGGCGGCCTCGCGCGCGTGTTCCTCGTGCTTGGCGATCATGGATTCGGTGTCGCCGGTCCAGGTCGCCTGGACGAGTGCGGCGCGTACGACGTGGGACATGAGCTGCTCCTTCGACGCGGCGTCAGAGAGCCTCTTCGCGTTTCTACGCCCGTAGACACGGGCGTAGGGGAGAACGTAAGCCCCGTCACACGGCGGGGCAAGACCATCGCCGTGAACCGACGGAGTCGATCACGTTTCACACCCGTGCGGTCCAGTGCCCGGGCTGGGCCGGATGGTCCTAACCGATACCCGCGATACGCAGGGCGTGCTCGATGTCCCGCTCCCGCGCCCCGGAGACCGTACGGGCCGCCGCCAGCAGGTGCGGTACGAGGCGGCGCGGGTCGCTCTCCGCGATCCTGGCCGCGTCCTGCGGTGTCCGTACGCGGACGAAGGCGCCGAGCAGCGCCTGCGCCTGGGGGCCGCGGCCGGCCCGGTCCAGGGCGATCACGGCATCGGCGATCTCGGCGGGCGGTCGTGCCACGCCCTGGCGCAACAGATGTCCGCAGTCCTCCGGTCGCCCCGCCCCGGCCAGTGCGTCCGCCGCTGCCGCCAGCTCGGCCGGGGGCAGCGAGGACACCTCCCACAGCAGGGTCGACCAGTCCGCGCCGAGCCCCGCCCGGTGGAGTTCGACGGCGAGGGCGGGCAGCAGCTCCGCGGGCCCGGCCGCCGCCTCGCAGAGCACGCCGTGGGCCTCGCCGCCGAGTCCCTCCGTCCGCATCCGGACCAGGTTCGCGACCGTGGCCCGCGCGGACCGCAGCGCGGCCTGGTCCTGAGCCGCCGGCGCAGGCCCCGGCGGGTCGCTCTCCGTGCGGGGAGCGCCGCCGAAGCGGGCGCCGCGTGGCTGGGCGGCCGCCACGGGCGGGACCGGCAGGACGGGGGCAGCGGCCACGGGGGCCTCCTCCTCGACCTCCAGCCCGGCGAAACGTGCGCCCCGCGGCTTCGTACGGGCCGGCCCGCCCGCACGGCGCACCGGCGACGGATCGGCGCTCTCGCGCGCGGCATCGCGTATGGCCGTGGGTTGCCGTGGCGGGGCCGCGGCAGGGGAGTCCGGTGAGCCGGGGGCAGTTTCCCCTTCCGCACGGAACCAGTCCGACGGCGCCGAGACCGCCGCCAGTCTTCCGCGCAGCTCCGTGCAGCGGGCCGACGCCCGGGCGTGGTCGTCGCGGGCCCAGGCGACCGCCTCCGCGTCCACCCCGCCCGCCTCGCCACCCGACCGGGCCGCGCTCAGCCGCCCGGCCGCGTTCGCCTGTTCCCGCAGCATCAGCTCCAGGCGCTCCACGAGCTGACGCTGACCGCCGGGGCGGCGGTCATGGGTGGCGGCGGAGGCGGCGTAGAGCTCGGCCGCGCGCACCGAGGCGCGCTCCGCGAACGCGGCACCACGCACCGCGGCGAGGTCCGCGAAGAGCGACTCCATGACGTCCCAGGGCGGGATCTCGGCCCCCGCCAGACAGGCCCGCATCCCCTCGGGGTCCCGCCGGCAGAAGACCCCGTACCAACCCCGCGCGGGATCGAGCAGCGCTGCCACCTCTCGCAGATGGTGCGCGAACTCTCCTATGGACACAGCATGCTGATGCACCGTCATCTTCGCCCTCGGCCGCCGTCGGCTGGAACCTTCCAGTCCGGAGGCATTCGACCGCAGTCGTGTTACGGGACGGCTACACGCACTTTTCACCCAAGGTCCGGGAGGAGCGCGGAAGTTGGCGGGCGCGCCCCCTCCGCATGCCGCATGCGGGCTCAGAAGGTGATGGCGATCCCGGTCTGCGGCCGCTTGCCGAGCCGGACGATCATCGCCGGGTAGTCGAGCAGCCAGTACTTCCAGGTGTACTTGCGGGCGATGGCCTTGCGCACACCGGTCGTACCCTGCTCGTCGAGCAGCCTGCCGGTCCCCTCGGCGCTCGGGGCACCCTCCGCGATCCGGCCGCGCACATCACAGACGGTGACGCGGACGCGACTGTCGTTGCGCAGCCGCTTGACCTTCCATGAATCGCTCTTGGTCCAGACGAACAGCTCGTTCCCGTCAGCCGCGGCCCAGACCGGCGTGGCGACCGGAGTGCCGTCCTTCCGGTAGGTGGTGAGGCTGACGTACTCGCTGCGGGCGAAGTCCTGGAGGCTCATGCCCCAACCCTACTCAGGGCCTTCGCCCTTCGCCCCGTTACCCGGCGAGTGGAACGATCTCCGGCTCCGGGGCGCACCGCAGGAGGAGTTCATCCATGGACATGCCGAGCGCCCCGGCGAGCGCCGCGACGGTGAAGAAGGCCGGAGTCGGCGCCCGGCCGGTCTCGATCTTGCGCAGCGTCTCGGCCGAGATTCCGGCACATCCTGCGATGTCGGCCATGCTGCGGCGACCGCGCGCCTCACGGAGCAGCCGGCCGAGCCGTTCGCCGCGCAGGCGCTCTTCGGGGGTGAGAGGAGTTCGAACCATGCCGTCATTCTAATACCGCTCGGACCGGTATAGTAATTGGCATGGTGCAGCTCAAGACAGACACATCCATCGAAGCCATGCGCGAGGCCGGCCGCGTCGTGGCGCAGTTGCTGACGGCCGCGCGCGAGGCGGCGGCCGTCAGCGTCTCACTCCGCGAACTCGACGAAGTGGCCCACGGGGTCCTGCGCGAGGCCGGCGCCGGATCGCCGTTCCTGAACTACCGGCCGCATTTCGCGCCGACCCCTTTCCCCGGCGTGATCTGCGCCTCCGTGAACGACGCGATCGTGCACGGCATCCCGAACGATCTGCGGCTGCGTGACGGCGATCTGGTGAGCATCGACGCGGGCGCGACGCTCGACGGCTGGTGCGGCGACTCGGCGATCAGCTTCATCGTCGGCCGCGCACGGCCCGAGGACACCCGCCTCGTCGACACGGCCTTCGAGGCGCTGGAGGCGGGCATCGCGGCGGCCGTCGTCGGCAACCGGATCGGTGACATCGCGCACGCGATCGGCACGGTCTGCCGCACGGCCGGCTACGGCATCCCGGACGGATTCGGCGGTCACGGCATCGGCCGGTCCATGCACGAGGACCCGGGCGTCCCCAACGAGGGACGGCCCGGCCGCGGAATGCCGCTGCGGCACGGCATGGTGCTGGCCATCGAGCCGATGCTGATCGGCAGCGGCCGGGACGGGTTCCATCCGGACCGGGACGGCTGGACCCTGCGTACGGACGACGGGAGCCGGGCCGCGCACGCCGAGCACACGGTGGCCATCACGGACGGCGGCCCCCGGATCCTGACGGCCCTCTGACGGCCTCCGGCCGGGAGGGCCCGGCCTTCCGGTCAGTTGTTCTTCAGGAACTCCCTGGCGAGGTCTTGCCCGGCGGCCACCGCCGCGCTGTGGCTCTCGATCGGCGAGACGACGGAGTCCTTGAACAGGATGTACGTGACGCCGGATCCCACGCCGCCCGCCTTCGGGTCCGGATCGATCCCCAGCGCCTCGGCGGTGGCGTAGGAGGCCTCACCGATGATCCCGGCGGGTCCGGTGTCGCCGACGACGGCGTACTCCACCTTTCCCTCGTGGACGACGGCGACGACACCGCCGCCCTTGATCCCCGAGCTGCTGAAGTCCCAGAGGGAGCTGCGGCTCGGCACCACGACGTACGGGAGTTCCTCCGCGTTCAGCGGCCGGTCGCCGGAGGTGTGGAACGCGGTGTCACCCTGGAACCACGGGTCGGTGTCCACGTTGCAGGCCTTGGTCACCTGGCCGTCGCAGTCGATGTCCAGGTCGGCCTTCCAGAACACGGCTCCGTTCATCCCGCACACCGGCACGGACGGCGAGGCGCTTTCGTCCGTACGGTAGGAGCCGTTCGAGATCGGTTTGCACGCGGCGACCTTGGCCAGCAACTCGGCCGCACCGACGGCACCTTCGCCGGAATCGGCAGGAGCGGGGCCATCGGCAGGAGCGGGGTCGTCGGAAGGGTGGGGCGGGGCGGTCCCGGCCGGACCGGTGTCGGACGCCGGGCGGGCATAGGCGGCGGGAGTGAGATCCACCGCCACCGGACGCGCTTTCGGCACCGGCGTGAACACGGCGGACCGCAGGACCAAACCGCCCCGGGCCGCGGGCGTCAGGGATCCGGACGCGAGCAGGGCGGCGCCGGAGACCGTGGCGAGGGCAAGCGTTCGCATACGCACCGTGGGGGTGCCCTTCTGTGAGGAGTCTTTCCCTTGCTGAGATCAGCCAAGACGCCCCCCGACATGCCCCCGTCGAGGCTGCGGGGCCGGTCCGGCGCGCATCTCACCGCGCCCGACCGACCCCGCCCGTACGACTACTGACGAACCATCACACCCCTATCGGGACGGCCTCACCACCATGGCCGAACCGCCGCCGCGCCGCTCCGTCTCGGCCGCCGCCAGCCAACGCCCGTCCGGCAGCCGCTGCACGCCCGTCGCCGCCCCGATCTCCGGGTTGGGCTTGAAGACGTGCCCCAGGGCTTCCAGTTGGGCCCGGACCGGGCTGTTCCACAGCCCCGGTTCGAGCTCCGTGGCCGCCGCGTTGCGCTGGCTGGCGCGAGGCGCCGCGATGGCGTCCACCAGCGGCAGGCCCCGGTCGACCGTACCGATCAGCGACTGGAGCACGGTGGTGATGATCGTGGCACCGCCCGGCGACCCCAGGGCCAGCACCGGCTTGCCGTGCTTCAGCACGATGGTCGGGGAGATCGACGACCGCGGCCGCTTGCCCGGACCCGGCAGGTTCGGGTCGTGGACGGCCGGGTCGGCCGGTGCGAACGAGAAGTCCGTCAGCTCGTTGTTGAGCAGGAATCCGCGCCCCGGCACCGTGATGCCGCTGCCGCCGGTCTGCTCGATCGTCAAGGTGTACGCGACGACGTTGCCCCACTTGTCGGCGGTCGTGAGGTGTGTGGTGTTCTCACCCTCGTACGTCGTCGGCGCGGCCTTCCCCGTACCGGCGCAGTCACCGGGGTGGCGCGGGTCCCCCGGGGCGAGCGGGCTGGTGAGCACCGCGTCGTCCCTGATCAGGCACTCCCGCGAGTCGGCGAACCGCTGACTGAGGAGCTCCTTCGTCGGCACGTCCTCGAACGCCGGATCCCCGACCCAGCGCCCGCGGTCCGCGAAGGCGATGCGGCTCGCCTCGATGTAGCGGTGCAGGTACTGCGCCTGGCTCGCCTTCGAAAGATCGGTGGACTCAAGGATGTTGAGGGCCTCGCCCACCGTCGTGCCACCGGACGACGACGGCGCCATGCCGTAGACGTCGAGCCCGCGATAGCCGGCCTTGGTGGGTGCCTGGCGCAGAGCCCGGTAGGAACGCAGGTCCTTCGCGGTCAGGTCCCCCGGACGCACCACCCGGGCCGACGCGGGGTCCACGGGCGGATTGCGTACGGTCCGCACGATGTCGTCCGCCAGCTTGCCCCGGTACAGCGCGTCGACCCCCTTGCGGCCGACCTCGTCATACGTACGCGCCAGGTCGGGGTTCTTGAAGACCGAACCGACCTCGGGAAGGGCGCCGCCCGGCAGGAAGAGCTTCCGGGTGGCGGGGAAGTCGGCGAACCTGGCCCGGTTGCCCTCGGTCTGCGAGCGGAACGTGCTGTCGACGACGAATCCGTCGCGGGCCAGCCGCTCGGCCGGTTGCAGGACCTGCCGGAGCGACCTGCTCCCCCAGGCGTCGAGGGCGGCGTCCCAGGTCGCGGGGGTGCCGGGGGTCCCGACGCCGAGGCCGCTGGTGACGGCGGACTCGAACGCGATGGGCTTCCCGTTCTCCAGGAAGAGGGAGGAGTCCGCGCTGCGCGGCGCGGTCTCGCGGCCGTCGATCGTCTCCACCGTGCGGGTGCGGGCGTCGTAGTGCACGAAGTAGCCGCCCCCGCCCAGCCCCGCCGAGTACGGTTCGGTCACCCCGAGCGCCGCCGCGGTCGCGACGGCCGCGTCCACCGCGTTGCCGCCCTTGCGGAGCACCTCGATGCCCGCGGCCGTCGCATCGGCGTCGACGCTGGAGACCGCTCCCCCGTATCCGGCCGCCACGGGTGACTTCGGAGGCGGTGGGACCGGTGGCGCGGAGGAGGACGGAGCGGCTGCCCCGACCGTCACCACAACGGCGAGAACACCTAACAACGACACATTCCGCGCAACGGAACGCCTCATGCGCACCTCCAGTGAAGGATTGTCCGCGCAGGGTAACGCCGCTCCGGCAGCCCCGTCAGGACCGCCTCGAACTTGAGGCCGAATGCCCGCTAACATGCCCGCCCATGACTGACGACGTACGCAACATCGTGCTGGGCGTGATAGCCGCCGGCCTCAGCGCCGCCCTCGGCTGGCTCGCGCGCACCTATATCTGGCGCCGCAAGCTCCGCCGCAAGCAGGCGTTCTTCGGGCTGCCGGGCAACTCGGAGTGCCTGCTCGTCGTCAACCGCGACGCGGGTGGTGACGGTGCCGTCCACCGGCACGACGTCTTCGCCCTGCTGGAACTCTCCGCGCTGATCAAGGACTGCTCGGCACATGCCCAGATCCTGGCGCACGACATCGCCCAGCAAGGGTTCGGCGAACGGACCGAGTTCTGCGTCGGCGGCCCCGTATCCAACCGCCGGATGGCCGCGCACCTGCACTCCCTGCTGCCCGGCGTGAAGATCAACACGGACGCCGAGCCCGGCCCGGACCGCAACGCCTTCCAGATCGGCTCGGAACGCTACCGGGTGGAGAAGGGCGTGGCCGAGTACGTGATCCTGGCACGGCTGACAGCCGGTCAGGAAGCCCGCCCGGTCTTCCTGTTCTGCGGCCAGCAGGCCATCACCAACCAGGCGGCGTCCCGTTACCTGGCCCGCAACTACGAGCGCCTCGCCCGCAAGCACGGCAACAACACCTTCTGCCTGCTGCTAAAGGTGGTCAACTCGCAGGCGTACGGGCCCGATGTGGTCGAGCTGGTATCGGACGTGACCCGTGCCGCGCAGGCCCCCGCACCGACGCCCACGCCGCGGACGTCCCACCGCGCCTCGGGCTGAGGACCACGGGGCCGGAGGCCTGGGCGGTCGGACCAGTCGCCTGTCGCCTCGCCGGTCCTCGCGGGTGAGGTCGCACGCGCGGCGCGCCAGAGCCTCCCGGGCCGGTCCTTCCGGGGCCCGGTCGGCTGGAGGGTGGTCGTGTCGATCCGGCCGCCGATCTCTTCCACGTCGGTGCGGCTGTGCGTGGGCACCGCCGGCCAGGCACGCGAGGAACCCGAGCACGTTCTGGGCGCGGCGGGCGGCTGCTCGCGCGGTGATGTGAACAGTCGTTCACCGATCTTGCCCGCGGATCATGTCCGCCGGCCCTTGGCGACGAGCTTCCGGGCGACATCGTTCCGGACTCCGTACACCTCCAACCGGCACACGGTCAGGGCGCGTCCGCGCTCCCCCGTGGGGTGGAGGCGGATCATCATGCAGCATGACGTGGCGGGCGGGGCGGTGCGAGAGGTTCGGATCATGACGACGACGGATCCCGCCCCGCCTGAATCTCGCGTGCCGCCGGTCCCACCGCCCCCGCGCTGGGCCGTGTGTGCCGCCCATGTGGCGGCCTGGTCGACCGTCCCCTCCGGGGTGTGGCGCGTCGCGCTCGTGCTCGGGGTGCCGGTCGGCGTGATGGAGCGAGAAGAGTTCCTCGCCGCCTTCCCGCACCATTCCCCTGTGCTCGGCCTGGCTTACGTACTGCTCATAGGTGGGGTCGCGGAAGCCGCTTCGTACCTGACGCTGGGCCTGGTACGGCCTTGGGGGGAAGTGGTGCCGCGCTGGATTCCGTTCCTCGGAGGTCGCCCAGTCGACCACGGGATCGCGACCCTCGCAGCTTCACTGGGAGCCTTCGCGGTCACCTTCCTGTGGTGGGTCCTCTTTCTCGGAGGACTGCTGACCTCCCCCAGTCCGGATCCCGGCGTCTCGGTCGGCGAAGCCCTCTTCGTCGCCGCCTACGCCCCACTCCTCCTGTGGGGTCCACTCCTGGCCGTGGTGACCCGGTCCTACCACCTACGACACAAGACCTGTCCGTGATGATGATCGAATGCGGGATCCCCCTGATTGTGGGAGTGGAACCCGATGGTCGTACCGGGGTCAAGGAGGCGGCGCATGGCCAACGTTGTGAATCTGACCTGCTATCCCGTCAAGGGGTGCGCGGGCACGTCGATGAGCGATGCGTTCATGACTCCGGCGGGCCTCGCGCACGACCGCAGCTTCATGGTCATCAGCGAAGACGGAATCTTCCGCACGCAGCGCCGGCACCCTCGTCTCGCGCTGATCCGGCCGGCCGTCAGCGCCGACGGCACCCGCCTCACACTCGACTCGGCCGACAGTACGGCCGGTCACGGCACAGTCCGCCTCGATGTAACGACAACCGCGCCACGCCGAGACGTCGATCTGTTCGGCGCCGCCTTCCAGGGGATCGACCAGGGTGACGAGGTCGCCGCCTGGCTCTCGGAGGTCCTCGACGCTCCCAGCCGCCTGGTCCGCGTGCCGCCGGAGCACGACCGGATCGCCGATGGCCTGATCCCTGGCCCGTCCGGCTATGCCGACAGCAGCGCCGTGCACCTGTTGTCCTGCGCCTCCCTCGCCCTCCTCAACCGTCGGATGGCCGAGCGAGGCGCCCCGCCCCTGTCGATGGGGCGCTTCCGCCCCAACATCGTCGTCGACGGCCTCGACGGCCACGACCACGAAAGCGGCGGCGACTGGACGGCCCTGCCGCACGCCGAGGACCGCGCACGCCGCATCACCATCGGCAGTACCGAGTTGGGCTACGCCAAACTCGCGGTGCGATGTGCCGTCACTCTGGTTGCGCAGGAAGTCGGGGCACGGCAGGGGCCGGAGCCCTTGCGCACGCTCGCCGGCTACCGACGAGCGGCGAACGGAGGCGTCGTGTTCGGCACGAAGTTCTCCGTGATCACGCCGGGGAAGCTGTCGGTCGGCAACGAGGTGGCTGTGAACGAGTGGGGCGACGCCGAACCGTGAGGACACCGGCCGCGACGGAGGATCTACCCGCTCGTGAGGGATCCGGCCGTGGACGGGGTTCCCGTCACGGTCGCGTGCCGGGTCCTGAAGCTCGCCGGACAGCCCTGCTGTCGCCGACGCCACGAGCGCCCACGACGCCTGCGCGACGGCTCTCGGTCTGGGCGAGCAGATCGAGCCGTCCGGCGACTTGCGCGACAGCTACCGGCTGCTGTCGAGCCATGCCAGGCGGCACGGCCTCACCACCACCGAGGATGCGCTCCGCACGCTGCGTGTGGCACGGGCGGAGGGCGTCCCCGAGGAGACCGCGCCGCTCGATGCGCTGCTGACGCTGATGGCGGCCATGGACGACGAACGCGTGGTACGCGACTAAGGCCCGCTCGCGCTGCGCATCCTCCAGGAGGACGCCGTCTCCGCCCCGGCCGCCGGCGGCTCCGGTACGCCCGACGGCCGTCGCCTGCTGTCCGAGCTCGACGAGCAGCTCACCCGTTACGGAATCTGCCCGGCCACCAGTGGCGCCCTGCTCACCGTGCTGCTCTTCCTGGACTCCGTCGGCGACCGGACGCTCGGCACCGCGGTCCGGGCGTGACCGCCACCCGGCCCACGCCGGCTGGCGGGCCCCGCCGCTCGGCTCGATGCTGTTCCCGGCACCGTCGGCATACCCCGTTCCGAGAAGGGCCCTGAGCGCATGGACGACCCCTCTTCGGCGGGCAGCGTGCGCTCCCGCCTGGAACTACAGGCGATCCAGGAGCTGTTGGAGTCCCAACGGCGCCGGGTCACGGCCTATGCCGACCTCCGGCGGACCGGTTCCCCCGCCGCCCCCAGGCACTCGGCCGCGCCGCACGTGCCACCCTCGCTCCCGCCCTCGGGCCAGGAGGTACTCGACGCCCTCCCCGTACCGGCCCTGTTGCTGAGCCCCGTCCTCGGCGAGGACGGCGAACTCCAGGACGCCCGCTACCTGCGCCACAATCCTCTGGCCGCCGACGACGCGGCCGCCCGGTTCCCTCCAGGCACCGTGCCCCCATGGACCGCGCCGGCCTCGCTGTTCGAACGCTTCCCCGGTTTGGCCCGTACCGCGGTCCCCCGCATGCTCACCGACGCGCTCCGTCACGGCACGCCGCAGGGGCCGGAAACGGTGCAGTGGGTGGCGAACACGCACTCAGGGCCGGTTCGAATCCACGACGAGGTCCGTATCGCCCCCTGCGGTGACCACTTCCTGCTGACCTGGGAACGCGGCAACCGGCTCCGCATGGCGGCCGCCGCCCAGCGGCTGGTACGCACCTGCTGGGCGGAGTGGAATCTCAGCGACCACGGTGTCGAGCCCTCCCGTGGCTTTCGCCACGTGCTCGGCCTGGCCGACGACGCTCCCCTGCCCGGCCTGTTCGACCTGGCCGCCGCAGCAACGCCGGACAGCCTGCCCGCCCTCTACCAGACGCTGTACGACGTCATCCTGCGCAAGCGCACCACCGAGTGCGAACTGCGCCTGCGCGGCAGCGGCAACCGTGTGTTCCGCATGGTCGCCGAACCCGTACGCATCGCCCCCGGGAGCCTCGTGTGGGCCATGCGGGCCGTCCTCATCGACGTCACCACCGACCGGCGGCGGCGCGAAGCCGCACAGCGCTCCGCACTCGAGGCACACCGCGAGCACGAGCGGGCCGACACCGTGGCGGAAATCGCCGACACCCTGCGCGAAGCGGTACTGCCCCACTTCCAGGACGAGCTGGACGCCTACGGGCTCGAAGCAGCGGCCGTCTACCGCCCCGACGCCCGCGGGGCCGGAGTCGGCGGGGACTGGTACAAGGCCCGCAGACTGCCCGACGGCCGCCTCCTGATCGCGCTGGGCGACGCCCGCGGACACGGACTGGAAGCCGTCACCCTGATGGCCAAACTGCGGTACGCGCTAGCCGGTCTGGCCTACACCCAGGAGCCCGTCGAACGGCTGACGCAGTGGCTCAACGAGGTGGCTTGCGGCGACGGCAACGAGTCCACCGCCACCGCGATCATCGCCCGCTACCACCCCGAACGCGCCCTGCTCCGCTGGACCTGCGCCGGCCATCCGCGCCCCGTCCTGCTGCGCGACGGCCGCGCCACCCAGCTGCCGACGCCCGACGAAGGCCCCGGCCTCACGCTGGGTGTCCTGCCCGGCACGGACTACGCGGCCACCGCCACACCGCTGGAGGTCGGCGACATCGTCCTGATGTACTCCGACGGTCTGACCGAGCGCAGGCCTGCCGACCCGGACCAGGACACGAAGCGCTTCCTCAGGGCGAGCGAACACTCTTTCCAGGAAGCCGCCCCGGGCGTCGGCCACGTCGGGCTCCAGGACTACATCGAGCGCCTCGTCACCCGCCTGGACGGCCCGCACCGCACCGACGACGCGACCCTCCTCGCCCTGCGCCGGATCGGCACGTAACGCGGGCCGGTGCACCGCCTACACGTTCCGGATCGCTGTCTGCGGCTCTTCGCCGGGGCAACGCGGCGAGGGTGCGCAGGGCAAGGACCGCCGCGAGTAGCCGAACCGCGTCGACGCACTTCCGGCTGTCAGCCTGCGTTGAGCCCCGGGTCAGTCGCGCGGAGTCTGCGCGAGGAAGGCGCCGAGACCCTCCAGCAGCCGGTCGGCGTCCTCCTCATTGTTGTACGGGGCCAGGCCGATCCGCAGCCCTCCCGCGTCGCCCAGCCCCAGGTGGCGCGAGGCCTCCAGGGCGTAGAACGAACCCGCCGGTGCGTCGACCCCGCGCTCCGCCAGGAACCGGGACGCGTCCGCCGCCGACCTGCCCGGAAAGGTCACCAGCAGCGTCGGGGTGCGCCGGGCCGCGCGCGAGTGCACGACGATGCCGTCGAGAGCGGACAGACCCTTCTCGATACGGACCCGCAGGACGTCCTCGTGGGCCTCGATCTCCTCGAACGCCGCGGCCAGCCGCTCCCGGCGGGTGCCGTCGACGCCCGGTGCGAGCGAGGCGAGGAAGTCCACCGCGGCCCTGGCCGCGGCCAGGAACTCGTACGGCAGGGTGCCCAGTTCCAGCCGCTCCGGGACCGCGTCGGTCGACGGCAGCAGCTTGTCGGGCCGCAGGGTCTCCAGCAGTTCGGGACGGCTCGCCAGCACGCCCATGTGCGGGCCGAGGAACTTGTACGGGGAGCAGACGAGGAAGTCGGCGCCGAGCGTGTCCAGGCGGACGGAGCCGTGGGCCGCCAGGTGCACGGCGTCCACGTGCAGCAGGGCGCCCGCCCGGTGGACGAGCTCCGCGACCGCGGGCAGGTCGGGACGGGTGCCGATGAGGTTGGACGCTCCGGTGACCGCCACCAGGCGGGTTCGCGCGGACAGTAGCCCGTCGAACCGGGCGGGCGTCAACTCCCCGCTGTCCGGCTCGAAGTCGACCCACCGGACCGTCGCACCGACGGCCTCCGCCGCCTGCACCCAGGGGCGGATGTTGGCGTCGTGGTCGAGACGGCTGACCACCACCTCGTCCCCCGGCCCCCAGCCCTTGGCCAGGGTCCGCGCCAGGTCGTACGTGAGCTGGGTGGAACTGCGTCCGAACACGATGCCGCGCGGCTCCGCCCCCACCAGGTCCGCGAGCGCCGCCCGCGCCCCGGTCACGATCGCCTCCGCGTTCCGCTCGCCCTCGTTCTGCGTGCCCCGTACGGCGAGCGGACGGGACAGGGCCTCCACGACCGCGTCGATCACCGGCTGCGGGGTCTGGGTGCCACCGGGCGCGTCGAAACGGGCCGACCCTGCCGACAGGGCCGGGATCTGCGCACGGAGCGCGGGGACGTCGAGGGGCATGCGGTTCTCCTGGACATGAGCGGGGGGGGGCGGAACCGGACCTGGGTGGCCCAGGGGCGGCTCCGGCTGCGGCTTCCGGGGTTGATCCTGCCTTGTGTGTGTACAGGGCACGCGCCCGGGTCCGCGACGCGGTGCGCGAGGTCTGTGGGGACGGTGGCCCCGCACGCGACGAGCCCGGGAGAGACATGATCGGGCGGCTGCCTCGCGGCGCGGTGCGCGTCCGCGCCGTACCCTCGCTTCGCCTCAGTGCTCGTTCATGAGCTCAGCGGGGTTCATGAGCCGGTGGTTCGACCGCTCACGGCCGGATCCACCGCCTCAGCGCCTCGACCGTGTTCTCCGGCGCCGTGTTGAAGCACAGCCGGATCCCGGGCGCCGCCTCGGTGAGGACGTTGAGCAGCCGCTCGAACAACAGAGTGTTCTCCGGCAGCATGCGTACGCCACCGCCGATCATGGCCAAGCCGAACGCATGCCGCCCCAGGTGCTCCCGTACGGTCGCCTCGGCGTGGTCCGGAGAGGTGTCGATCAGACACGCGACGACATCGAACCCCGACTCGCGCAGCGCCGCGTTCCCGGCTTCGACCCGGGCGGTGAAGGCCGCCTCGTCGATGCCCTCGGGCATCCGGCTGTAGTCGAGTGCACGTGGATGCACCCCGATGGACAGGACCTTCGTGTCTTTCGGCAGAGGCGCATGTGTCGTCGGCAGGCCCATGGGCGGTGCCCTCTCTGTTCGTGTCGCGTGACTTTTCCGGTGTACCACGGAAGCCGGGCGGGGATCCCGCTCCGCCTGTATTCCCCCCTGCCCCCCCTCCGGCACAACGGCGATGACGTCTCCGGACACGATCCGTGGCGGGCCGGCCCCGTTCGGCCCACCGCGCCGCGCGGCTGGCGGATCGACAACTCCGCCATGCCGAGCGGGGGCGTCACCGAATGGCGGGGCTGGTCGTTCGCGACCGACGAGTTCTGGACCGGAGCGGAGCCGGGGCAGGGACGCGAAACCAACGTCCGGGCCCGGAACGTGTTCGCGGTCGCCGACTCCGACGAATGGGACGACAAGGACCACGGCGCCGGGCCGTTCGACTCCACGCTGATCGGCCCGACGTACAGCGTTCCGGCCGACGGGACGTTCACCGCCGCATACGTGACCGACTACCGGGTCGACGGCCCCCAGACAGGCGACGTCCACGTCTCCTGGGACGGCGGGGAGCCGCAGCTGCTGACGTCCTACCGCTCCGACGTGAACAGGGCCGAGCGGCTGAAGGTGTCCGCGCCGGCGGGCGCGGACACCTTCCGGCTCCGGTTCCGGTACACGGGCACGAACAGTGCCTTCTGGACCGTCGACCGGGTCGAGATCCAGGACGCCGGCTGACTCATGCGGCCGCGGACCGGCTCAGCCCATCGGGTAGAAGTCGGGCTCCGGCATGAGCCTCGCGACCGAGAACGGCTCGGACTCCTGATCCGTCAGCCCTCTCAGGTCACGGTCACGACACCCGCTCGAACTGGAGCAGCAGGAGCGCCGAGTCGTCGTCACCGCCGCCGCCCGTGTAGTGGTCCACGTCGGCGCGCAGCTCCTGCAGCGCCCGGTCCGGAGCGGGGTGGGAGAGCGGGCCCCCGGCCCGGTCCCGGACGGGATAGAACTCGCCCCGGCCGTCGCGGGCTTCGCTGAGTCCGTCGGTGTAGAAGAGGATCCGCTCCTCCGGGGCGAGGACGAGCCGGGCGGCGGCAGGGCCGGGGGTGCGGGGGCAGACGAGGCCGGCGAGGCCCAGAGGGAGTGCGTGCTCGGAGGGCCGGGCGAGTTCGAGGTGCCCGTCCGCGCGCCGTATCAGCGGAGCGGGGTGGCCGTAGTTCAGAAGGTCGACCGTGCCGTCATGAAGGGCCTCCGCGATGACGCCCGTGACGAACCGCTCTCCGTCGGTCCGGGTTTCGAGGGCCTCCTCGATGCGCGGCGCGATCTCCCGCAGGCCGAGTGGACCGCGTGCCGCGTCGCGGAAGGTGTGCAGGACGACCGCGGCGGTCCGTAGTGCCTCGATGCCCTTGCCCTGGACATCGGCGATCATGACGCGCACTCCGCCCTCGCAGGGAACGGCCTGGCAGAGGTCACCGCCGACCCTCGCGGACTTGGTCGCGGACAGGTACGAATCGGCCAGCGTGAGGGGACCGACCTGAGCCGGCAGCGGGGGAACCAGGACGTCCTGCACCGCCTCCGCGACCTCCCGTACGTCCACCAGGTCCCGCTCCGCCCGCCGCCGGACCCTGCTCACGTAGCAGGCGGCGGCAGTGACGAAGGCGATCCCGCCCAGGGCCACCAGCATCCTGGTGTTCCCGAAGTGGTCGTCGACGAGCGCGCTGACCAGGCAGAGCGCGGCCGAGAAGGCACCCACGCCCAGGACGGTCCGTGAGGTGCCGCGAGCGGCCGCCAGGGCGGGCCCGGCCGTGTAGAAGGGGAGGAGACCGAACCCGGGGCCCGCGAGGATCGAGGCCGTCGCCACGATCCCCATCGCGGCGGCGGGGATCACCCATGGCTGGTGGGCCGTGGACGTCTGCGCGAGCATCTGATCATCCTTCCCTGAGGCGGGACTTCACCAAGGCCTCACCGAGAGGCCGGACTTCGCCGAGGGGCCGGAATTCAACGAGGGCCGGAACTCACTGAGGGTCCGGGTTCTCCGCGCGGCTGCCGAGGCAGCGGTACATGACCCTGCCGGTGCGTTCCGCCGTCCGGCGCGAAACGGCGCCGCGGTCCGGAGCGGAGCGGCCTTCCGTCTGACCTACCAGCCTAGGGCGCCCGCCCCCCGGCATCACGAGGCGCCCGTCCTCGACCGGCGGGACCTTCGCCCCGGCCCTCCCGGGACCACCGGCCCGGGGCGGAAGTCCCGGGCGCGGGCGGTCGCCGCTCGCGACGTCCGTCCCCGGCGCCGGCCCGGCGTTGGCCCCCCGGCCCGCGACAGAACCACAGGTCAGACGATTCCCCCAGGTCACAGGGAGTGGCGTAACACCGGCGAAACATGAAGGCGGGTACGGTCTGCAGCCCTGAACAGATGAGGGAGGCGGAACATGACCACGACCACGGGCCGGGCGGCGCAGGCCCGGCGGGCCGCCGACGCCTTGCGGCAGCGCATCGTCGCCGGTGAGTTCGAGGACGGCAGACTCCCCGACGAACACGTGCTGAGCCGGTCGCTCGGCGCCTCGCGCAACGTCACCCGGGAGGCGCTGAACCTGCTGCGGGACGAGAACCTCGTCGTCCGGCGGCGCGGCATCGGCACCCTCGTCACCGCGCACACGTACCGGCACGGACTCGACCGTCTGGCGGGGCTCGCTGAGGAGCTCACCCCCTATGGCACGGTCTCCAACGACGTACGTGAAGCACATGTCGTCCCGCAGCCGCCCCCGGCGATCGCCGAGCGTCTCGCCCTGCCCCCTGGGTCGGAGGCCGTGTACATCGAGCGGCTGCGCCGGCTCGACGGCAGCCCGCTGTCCCTGGACTCCACGTGGCTGGCCCCCGACATCGGGCGGCCACTCCTCGAACGCGACCTGGCGGGGCGGGACTTGTTCGCGCTGATCGAGGAGGTGACCGGGGCCGCCCTGGGCAGCGCCGAGGTCACCGTGCACGCGGTCACCGCCGAGCCGGACATCGCCCGGGTGCTCGATGTCGCGGACGGGGCCGCGCTGTTCGCCATCGACCGGCTCACGCGGCTGTCCGACGGGAGGCCGGTCGACGTGGAGTCCCTGCGTGTACGGGCCGACCGCTTCGCGCTGCGCGCCGTACTGCCGAGGAGCTGAACGGATGACGGCCCATCCGGACGCCGCACACCTCGTCCTCCTGGCTCTCGCCGGGCTCCTCGGCGGTATCGGGATCACGGCCATCGGGCCCGGCGGCGTGCTGCCTACGATCGGCCTGTTCCTCCTCACCGGCCTGTCACCGTCCGGTGTCGCCGGCACCGCGATCGTCACGCACGTCGCCACCGGCGTCCTGGGTACGGCGGCCTATACGCACTCGGGCCAGTTGAAGGCGGCGGCGACCCGCCGCTGCGCCGCCGTGCTCGCCCTGGCGGCGCTGGCCGGCACCCCGCTGGGCGTGCTGTGCAACACCCTGGTCGCGGGGCGCGGTTTCGGACTGCTGCTCGCCCTCGCCGTCACCGTCACCGGAGTACTGGTGTGGGTACGCGACCGGCGAGCCCCGCACGTGCCCGACGACCTGGTGAGCCCCGGCATTCCCCCCGTCCGCACGGCGGTGGTCGGTTTCGTCGTGTCACTGGCGGCGGGCCTGTTCGGGCTCGGCGGCCCGATGCTCGCCGTACCCCTGCTCGTCGTCTGCGGACTGCCGGTGCTGGCGGCGCTGGCCGCGGCTCAGGCGCAGTCGATCGTGATCGCGGGCGTGGGCACGGTGGCGTATGTGGTGCACGGCGATGTGGACTGGCCGCTGGCCGCTCTGGTGGGGGTGCCGGAGCTGGCCGGGGTCCTGATCGGCTGGCGCATCGCCCACCGGATTCCGGCCCGGCGCCTCAAGTACGCCTTGGTCGTGAGCCTGTTGGCGATGGCGCCCTACCTGGCCCTGCACGGCTGAGCCCGGTTCGCCGGAACAGGTCCGGCGGAACCCGTGAGCCGGGTTCCGCGGGTCCAGGTCCCGGTGTCAGCCGGGGAGTCCGGCCGTGACGGCCTTCGTCGAGCCGCCGTCGGTCGTGTCCATGGCGTAGAAGGCGACCTCGCCCCGGTTCTTCACCCCGATGCCCTCGGCGGGCACCCTTGTGATGCGTGTCCACCATCGCTGCGAGGTCGTACATCCGGCCGTGCGTATCGCCGATCACGGCGGTCGTGACATCGGGCTCCGGTTCGGCGGCGCCGACGATCCAGCGCCGGCAGCTCCGGCGCGGGGCCGGCCTCGTTCACCTGGAGAACGTCTGCGTCGAACCCGAAGTCGGGCGCGGCGAGCCGGCCCGGGCGGCCGTGAGGGCGAAGGCGGTGAACCTCGCCCTCGGGAGGCGGTGTGTGGTCGCACGGTCCCTCTTTCGGTCCGTTACGCGCCAGAAGGTCTACGGGACGAATCCGGACCGAGGGCAGGGGCCTGGGGTGGCGGGGTAGTCGACATGCCGTAAGAACGCCGGCCGGAAGGGCGGTTGACGCGTCCTCAGCCGTCGGAACCGCCCGTACCGAAGTACCGGTTCAGCGGCGGTTCCTGGGCGAGCACGGCGCCGATGGTGAACGCGAAGGTGAGCGCACCGCACACCACGATCAGCCAGGACAGCAGTGTGAGGACGAGTCCCAACGAGCCGTACTCCCCCAGAGCCCTGTTGAGTGCGCCCGGCATGTAGAGCCGGGCCGTGAGCGCGAGCGCGCTCGTGGCCGCGGCGGCCAGGAGGGCGCCCGGCAGCAGCGGCAGCCACCGGACCCGGTTGGCCAGCAGGAGGTGCTGGGTCCACAGCCACACCCCCGTACTGACGAGGAAGAAGACCGGGGCACCCAGCCACAGGCCGGCCCCGAAGCCGTTACGGAACGGTGCCTGCAGCAGCACCACGAGCAGGAGCACCAGCAGCCACACCGCCCAGCGCCAGGCCGCGATCCTGGTCCCGGCCCTCGGGAGCAGCCAGGCCCGCTCGCACACCCGGGCCATCGCCCGGCTGAAGCTCGTGGCCGACACCAGCGCCACGAGCGCGCCGACGATCCCGGTGGTCTCCCGCAGCCCTTCGGTGGCGGTCCGGCCCATGGCCTGCTGCAGTTCGCGGTCGGACGGGCCGGTCAGACCGAACATGGCCCTCAGGGACTCACCGAGCTGGTCCCGGACGCTCTGCGGGGCAAAGGCCGCGAGGGCGAACAGGAGCGGTACCGAGGCCAGGAACGCCTGGGCGGCGAGCCGGGTGCCCGCGTCCAGCAGATTGCCGCTCACCAGCCGGCTCGTCATCTCCGAGAGCACGGGGAACCGGCTCTCCGCCCCGCTCCGGAAGCCCTGCACCCGGCTCGTCCACGACATTGCGCCTCCCGATCCCGCCCCGACGTCCCGCCCCCCATTCGACGCAACCGCGCGTTCCGGGGCCACTCCGCTGTGCCGTACGGGGGAGCGAGCCGGTACCGGACGACAGCACCGCCACCGGCCGCGCGGACGGGTGAGGGCCTCGGCGCGGTCAGACGGAGCAGTGGGCCGGTCCGATGACGCCGTCGCTGCCGGTCACCGTCACCGCCTCGCCCCGGTCGGCCGTCCGGGCCTGGGCGGCGGTGCAGAAGAGCTGCTGGCGTGCGGATTCCGACAGCCCGGTGACCCGGGTGTTCAGGGTGACGCGCACGCCCTGCGCGCTCAGCTCGACGCCGATCTTGACCCGTTGTTCGGGCAGTTCGGAGCGGAGGCCCGCGTCACGCTCCGCTCCGGTAGGGCCCGAGAAGAGCAGACCGAGAGCCTTGGTCGCCCCCGCGGGCGGCTTCTCGCCGTACGGCAGCCCGGATCCGTCCTCCGCCCATTCGGCGTAGCGCACGACCGGCATCAGCCGGGACGCCGTCGACGAGGACACGAAGTACAGGACCGTGCCCAGTTGCCCCGCCGGTGCGACCTGCACGATCGCGGGTTCGCCCGCCTCGACGACCTCCGTGGCCCGGATGCCGCATCCCGCGGCCAGCAACGTCAGGGGCAGCAGCGCGCCGAGCACGCGCCCGCTCCTCATGCGCCCTCCAGCGGCAGCTCGACGGTGAACACCGCGCCCCCCGCGGGCCCGTTCGCCGCATGGACCGTGCCACCGTGCAGCCGGACGTTCTCCCGGGTGATCGCCAGGCCCAGTCCGCTGCCCGTCGACCGGGTGCGGGCCGCGTCGGCCTTGTAGAAGCGGTCGAAGATGTGCGGGAGCACGGCCGCGTCGATGCCCGGGCCGCTGTCCTCGACCTCGGTCACCAGCCGGGCCGCCCCGTCCCGCCGCCCGGTCCGCACCCGTACCGTGACGGGCTCGGCCCCGTGCCGGAGGGCGTTGCCGACCAGGTTCGCGATGACCACGTCGAAGCGGCGCGGGTCGAGCACCGCGCGTACGTCTTCGGGGAGTTCGGTACGGATCCGGTCCTCCCAGTGACGGGCCTGGAGGGTCTTGCGGATGGTCTCCGCCACGTCGACCTCGTCACTGTGGAGATCGACGGCCCCGGCGTCGAACCGCGAGATCTCCATCAGGTCCTCGACGAGCGTGGCGAGCTTTCCGGTCTCCGCGCTGATCAGCCGGACGGCCGCCGCGGTGTCGGGGCGCAGCCCGGCGGCGTCCTCGTCGAGGACCTCCGTGACGGCGAGCATGCCGGCGAGGGGGGTGCGCAGCTCGTGCGAGACGTCCGAGGCGAAGCGCCGGGCCCGTTCCTCGGCCCGGCGGAGCTCCTCGACGGACTCCGCGAGCTTGGTCGAGGAGTCGTTGAACGTCCGCGCCAGTCCGGCGAGTTCGTCGGATCCGCGCACCGTGATCCGGGTGTGCAGCTCGCCCCTGCCGATGCCCGCTGCGGCGCGGCGCAGATCACGTACCGGACGCAGGACGCTGCGTGCGGCGAGCAGGGCGGGGACCAGCGCGATGAGCAGGGCGGGCAGGGCTCCGTCGCGGGCCGCGCTGACCATGGCGGCGACGTTCGCCTCCTCGGTGGCCAGGGGCATCACGGCGTAGAGGACGAGTCCGGTGGGCTGGCGGCCGTCGCCGCGGTTGAAGAGGGTCGGCATGCCGACGGTCAGCCAGGGCTTGCCGTCCTTGACGACCCGCTGGAACGAGCCGTGGCTGTTCTCCCGGGAAGCCGCTCGCAGGGCGGCCGTGATCACGCTGGAGGTCGGCCGGTCCGAGGAGGAGACCCGCAGGTTCCCGTACTCGGCGAAGACGGTCCAGGGACGGGCCTTGCCGTCGCGGGCCAGGGCGAGACACATGTCGCGCAGCCCGAGCCGGTCCGGCGGGAGGTCGATGCCCCGTGCGCTGACCCGGTCGCGAAACTGGGCGACGGCGGTGTCCTGTGCCTGCTGCAGGATCGCCGAGCGCGCCTCGCGGTAGGTCAGGGTCGCCGTGGTGGCCGCGCTGACCGCGGCGACGAACAGGAACGCGGCTATCAGGCGGGTGCGCAGGCCGAACCGGGCGGAGACCAGCTTCATCCGAGCGGCCCGAATCGGTAGCCGAAGCCGCGGACGGTCTGGATGTAGCACGGGTTTCCCGCCACGTCCTCGATCTTCTGCCGGAGCCTGCGCACACAGGCGTCGACCAGCCGGGCGTCGCCGTGGTAGCTGTGCTCCCACACGTATTCGAGGAGTTGCTGGCGGCTGAAGACCTGTTCCGGCGCGGCCGACAGATGCAGCAGCAGTTTCAGCTCGGACGGGGCGAGCAGCAGCCGCTCCCCCGCCTTGGCGACGGTGAGGCCGACCCGGTCGACCGTCAGTGCCCCGTGGGTCTCGACGCCGCTGCGCCCGGCGGGTTCGGCGAGCCGCCGCAGCACCGCGCGGATCCTGGCCTCGATGACCTCGGTGCGGGCGGGCTTGACGATGTAGTCGTCCGCGCCCGCCTCCAGCCCCACGACGACGTCGAAGTCGTCGCCGCGTGCGGTGAGCATGATGATCGGCAGCTGGCTGGTCTCCCGGATGCGTCGGCAGACCTGGACGCCGTTCATGCCGGGCAGCATGAGGTCGAGCAGGACGAGTTCGGGGCGGAACTCGTCGAGCGCGGCCAGCCCGGCCTCACCCGTGCCGACGGTCCGCATCTCGTGCCCGCGCCTGCGCAGCCCCAGTTCGACCCCTTCCCGTACGGAGGGGTCGTCTTCGATCAACAGCACGCGAGGCATGGCGTCAGTATCCCAGCGGTCAAGGAGTGGATTCGAACAGTGTGGGCGGTGCCGGTGGTCGCTCAGCCGCGCCGCAGCCGGCCGCGTACGGCGCCCAGCGCGGTGCTGACCTCGGTCAGCCGCAGCGGGCGGGCCAGCAGGGCCACGACCAGGAAGAGGACCAGCACCCCGGCCCCTGCCGCGGCGAAGTCCCCGAGTCCCGCACCGCCCGTGTCGACGACCCGGGCCGCCCCGTACGCGAGCAGCCCCGCGGGCACGCACGCGGTCACCAGGCGGGCGTGCGCCCACACTCCCGGCGAGCGCAGCAGCGGGGGCCTCGGCGCACCGGAAGCGGCGACCCTGCGGTGCAGTACGTACGCGGTGACGGTGAACCCGGCGAACAGGGCCACGGAGTACGCCCCCGCCATTCCCGTCACCGCCCACCGCGCGGGCAGCAGCAGATAGGCGGCGACCGAGAGCCCCGCGTTGAGCGCGGCGATGACCAGGTTGAGGAGGAAGGGGGTTCGGGTGTCGCTCATCGCGTAGAAGCCCCGGGAGAGCACGTACTGACCGGAGTAGGCGATGAGTCCGGGAGCGAAGGCGGCCATCATGCCGGCCATCACGGTGATGTCGGCAGGACCGGTGTGTCCGTATCCGAACACCGACCCCATCACCCACGGGGCGAGAGCGAGCAGCGCGGCGGCGGCCGGGATCACGACGGCGGCGGAGGTCCGCAGCGCGTACGAGACGTCGCGCCGCACCCCGGCCAGGTCGCCGTCGGCGGCGGCCCGGCTCATCCGCGGCATCAGCGCGGTCACGAGGCTGACGGTCACGATGCCCTGCGGCACCACCCACAGCTGGAAGGCGTAGCTGTACGCGGTGTAGCCCGCGCCGCCCGCGACGTTCTGGTCCGCCGCGTGCTGGCCGGTGGCGGTGGAGAGCCGGGTCACCACCCAGTAGGCGGCCTGGTTGGTGAGCACCATCATGACGAGCCAGCCCGCCGCTCGCAGCGGCCGGGTGAGTCCGCTGCCGCGCCAGTCGAACCGGGGCCGCCAGCGGAACTTCGCGGCGCGCAGGGCGGGCACCAGCGCGAGCGTCTGCACGGCGATCCCGGCGGTGGTCCCCCAGCCGAGCCACTGTGCCTGCGCGGAGGTCAGTTCGCCGTCCGAGCTCGCCGCGGTCCAGAGGTAGAGCCCGAACACCGCGATGATCACGAGGTTGTTGAGGACGGGGGTCCACATCATGGCCCCGAACCGGTTGCGGGCGTTGAGTACTTGTCCGAGCAGGGTGAAGAGCCCGTAGAAGAGGATCTGGGGCAGGCAGTAGCGTGCCAGGGCGATGGTGAGTTCGGCCTGGTCCCCGTCGTACGTGGGGGCGTACACCGAGATGATCAGCGGGGCGCCGACGACGGCGAGCGCGGTAAGGGCGAGCAGCCCGACGGTGCAGAGGGTGAGCAGGCGATCGGTGTAGGCGGCCCCGCCGTCGGAGTGCTCCCGGGCGGCCCGGACGAGTTCGGGGACGAAGACGGCGTTGAGGGCGCCGCCGATCAGCAGCATGTACAGGATGTTGGGGACGGTGTTGGCGACCGTGTAGCCGTCGGCCCGCAGTCCGGTGCCGAGTGCGGCGACGACGACCGCCGAGCGTATGAACCCGGTCGCCCGCGAGACGACGGAACCGGCCGCCATGACGGCGCCGCTGCGCAGCACCGAGCCGGAGCCCTGGCGTTCGCGCTGTTCGGGGGCGACCGTGCCGGTGGTCGCGTCCGCGGCCGTCACCGGTGCGCCAGGTAGGCCTGGAAGGCCCGGTACAGCGTCTTGTTGGCGGTTCCGCCCACTGATGTCTCCCACTCTCCGAGCGTCTCCACGACCTGCCCGCCGGTGCCGAACTTCCAGCGCAGCAGCCCGAAGGGGCGGTCGTCGGGATCGAGGGTGGAGGATACCCCGCGCATGTCGTACACCTCCGCGCCCTGGGCCTGGGCGTCGAGCAGCATCTGCCACTGCAGGGCGTTGCTGGGACGGACCTCGCGGCGGTGGTCGGCGGACGCGCCCGTCTGGTACCAGACCCGGCGCCCGGTACTGATCATCGTGTGGGCGGCGAGGATCTCGCCCTCGTGCACGGCGAGGCAGAGCTTCATCCGGCCGGGCTGTTCGGCGTTGAGCACGGCGTACTGGCGCTGGTAGTAGGCCAGGGAACGGCCGAGCCGGAAACCGTCGCGTTCCTCGGTGATCCGCAGCAGGCGGTGGAACTCGGGGAGTTCGGCCGCGCTCCCGGTGACGATGCGCACCCCCGCCCGGCCGGCCTTGCGGACGTTGCGGCGCCACTCCTGGTTGAGCCCGGCCCACAGGTCGTCCGGGGTCCGTCCGGCGAGTGGCACCCGGAAGACGTACCGGGGCTGGGCGTCGGCGTCGTCGCCGTCACCGCCGCAGCGCCGCCAGCCACGGGCCCGCAGCCGGTCGGCCACGGCCGCGCCGAGCGGGTCGACCTCCCGCGCCAGTACGTCACCGACCGTGCGGCCGGGGCCGGTGGCGGCCTTGAGGCGGGCGGTGTCCCAGCTGCGGTAGGCCGGGGACGGCCCGATGCGTACGGCGAACGCCCCCGCGCCGCGCAGGTGCGTCATGAGGGGCCGCAGCCAGCGGTCGATCCCGGGATCGGCCCAGTCCGCCACCGGCCCTTCCGGTATATAGGCGAAGTATTTACGGGTGCCGGGGAATTGCCGGTAGAGAATCAGCGCGCTGCCGGCCAGTTCACCGCACTCGCCGATCCAGCCGACCCTTTCCGACGACCACTGGTCCTTCACACCGGCCCAGGACGGGTACTGGAGAAAGCTCGCGTCCGCTTGCGCGGCCAGGTGCGCGCGGTGCTCGGCGGCCGTCAGACCACGTATCCGTAGTTCCTGGTGACGGCTGCGGTCTCCGGTCGCGAGCAGCGCTGACATGTCCGTGGCCCTCCCTCGTGGGCCCCGCGGCGGTTCTGCGGGGCTGCACAGGATGCTCACAGCGGACCATGACCGGGCTGCGCGCCGGATGTGACCGGACGGTGACCGTTGCGCTGCGCTTCTTGTCACACACCGCATTCCCGTATTTCCACGGATTTACGGAACTTAGGCTCCGGTGCATTCCTCTTACTCGACGACAGAGCAAGGCCCAGGAGGTTTTCCGTTGATACCCGCCCTTCCCACATCAGCCGCTCGGCACACCGCCCGCTTCTCCTCGCCCCTCCGTCCCGCCCGGCTCGCCCTGACCGCCGGTACCGCGGTGCTCGGCCTCACGCTGACGGCCTGCTCCGGGGGCGCCGCGGCCTCGGGCCATGACGGCAAGGCGCAGGGCACGGGCTCCTCGAAGGCCGCGGAGACCCGGATCTCGGTGAACCTGCACGGCACCGCGGCCGCCGCGGGCCGGCCGGTGACGGTGACTCTGGCCGCCGGGAGACTGCGCACCGTCACGGTCTCGGCGGACGGCGGCGACGCCCTCACCGGCCGGCTCTCCCCCGGCGGCAGGACCTGGACCTCCGACCGGCCGGCGGCGCCCGGCACCACGTACCGCGTCGAGGTGAAGGACACCGGCGACGGCCGTGCCACGGCCGGGTTCACCACCGCGGCGGCCGGCACGGTGAACAAGCTGACCCTCGCTCCCGGAAAGAACACCACGGTCGGCATCGCCCAGCCGCTGTCCATCGTGTTCGACCACCCGGTGAAGAACAGGGCGGCGGTCGAGAAGGCGCTCAAGGTCTCCACCTCGAACGGCACCGAGGGCTCCTGGGGCTGGCTGCGGGACTACTCGGGCCGCGACCGCGTGGACTGGCGGCCCAAGGAGTACTGGAAGTCCGGCACGCGGATCACCCTGGACGCCGAACTCAACGGCGTCGACTCGGGCCCCTCCGGCGGCTGGTTCGTACGCGACTACGCGACGACGTTCACCGTCGGCAGCAGCCAGGTGGTCGAGGTGGACCTGGACCGTCACCGGCTGGCCCTGAAGCGGGACGGCAGGACGGTCATGGACGTGCCCGTGTCCGCCGGCACACCGGGTGGCGACAGGGCGTCCTGGCGGGGCACGGCCGTACTGATGGCGAAGGAGGGCACGATCAACATGCGCTCCGAGACGGTGGGCCTCGGCGACCTCTACGACAAGATGGTCGACTACTCGATGCGGCTGACCTGGTCGGGCATGTACGCCCATGCCGCGCCGTGGAACGCCGCGTACTTCGGGGTGGCCAACCACAGTTCGGGGTGTGTCGGCATGAGCGACGCCGACGCCGCCTCCCTCTACCGCCAGGCCCGCGTCGGCGACCCGTTCGAGATCACCGGCGCGGACGCCAAGGGCACGGTCGCGGAGGGCAACGGCTACGGGGCGTGGAACGTCTCCTGGTCCGACTGGCGGACCAGGAGCGCTCTCGGCTGACGGTACGGCGGGCACGGCCCGCATCACCGGTACGACCGGCACGCAGCTGACCTTCTCCCCGCCCGGCACGGGCCTTCGCAGGCGTCCGTGCCAGGTGCGAGAAGTGATCACCGGCTGCTGCCGGACGGGCGCCACTGCCCGGGACCGCCTCGCGACCGGTCCCGGCTACTGCGTTCGCGGCATCAGGGTGCCCGGTTGAGCCGGGCCGACGCCCGTCGCCTCCGTCTTCGGGTTGCGCCGCTGCCGCTTCGCCACCCAGGTGGCGAACCAGGAGAGCAGCATGCACATCCCGATGTAGATCGGCGAGATCACCATCACCACGGGGATGAAGGGCAGATCGTAGTCGAGGTTGGACGCGATGAGCTTGCCCGCGTGGAGGAATTCCTCGTAGGTGATCAGGTAGCCCAACGAGGTGTCCTTCAGGGCCACCACCAGCTGGCTGATGATGGTGGGCAGCATCGCGCGCACCGCCTGCGGGGCCAGGACGAAGGTCGTGACCTGCGTCTTGCGCATGCCCAGGGCGGACGCCGCCTCGCCCTGGCCGCGCTCCACCGAGTTGATGCCGGTACGGAACACCTCGGCGAGCACCGAGCCGTTGTACAGCGTCAGTCCGGCGACCAGGGCCGGCAGCGGCTGCACCTTCAGCGCGACGAAGATGAAGAAGATCATCACCAGGACGGGCATGGCGCGGAAGAACTCGACGAGGATCGTCGCCACCCAGCGCACCGGCCGGTGGTCGGAGAGCCTGCCCACCGCAAGAACGGCCCCGAGCGCCAGCGAGAGCACCGCGGCGTACGCGAACGCCTTGAGGGTGTTGCCGAGCCCGCGCAGCAGCAGTTCCTGAATGCCCTTGTACTCGAAGGGCGTCCATTTGTCGCTGGTGAACTGGTCGGTGTCGAAGAGCAGATAGATCACCCAGCCGACCAGGGCGAGGATCAGGATCGTCGAGACGATCCCGTAGATGAGGTGCCGCTTGCGGGTCTGCGGCCCCGGGATGTCGTACAGGACGGTCGCACTGGGGGTGGAGTGGGCGGTCATCGGGCGACTCCCCAGCGCTTTTCCAGCACGTTGAAGATCGCGCTGATGGTCAGAGTGATGATCAGGTACCCGACGGCGATCCAGACGAAGGTCCAGATGATGCTGTAGCCCAGCTCGTTGAGGGTTTTGTACGTACCGAGCAGTTCGGTGACGCTGAACGCCCCGGCGATCGCCGAGTTCTTGGCGAGTGCGATGAGCGTCGATCCGATCGGCGGGATCACCGAGCGGAACGCCTGCGGCAGCACCACGTTGCCGAGCGTCTGACCGAACGTCATGCCGAGGCTCCGTGCCGCCTCACCCTGCCCGGTGGGCACGGTGTTGATGCCGGACCGCAGCACCTCGCAGATGAACGCGGAGGTGTAACAGCCGAGGGCGAGGATCGCGAAGACGTTGAACGGCAGGACCAGGCCGAAGCGCGGCAGACCGAGCAGTACGGCGAAGAACAGCAGCGTCAGCGGAGTGTTGCGCAGCACGGTCACCCAGACCGTGCCGAGCACCCGGAGCGAGCCGACGGGCGCCACCCGGCAGGAGGCCATGACGAAACCGACGACCAACGCCAGGATCGAGGCGTAGAAGGTCAGTTCGACGGTTCCGAGGAAGCCCTTGCCGTAGAGCGAGAAGTTGTCGGTGAGTACGTCCATGTGTCGTGGCCGTCCTCTCAGTTCGCCGGGTAGCGGTCGATGGGCGGCGGCTTCGGCGCGGGCGCCCCGGAGAGGCCGAGCGTCGCCTCGAACGCCTTCTTCCAGTTGCCGTTCTTCTCGTTGGCCTCCAACGCATCATTGAGTGCGAACCGCAGCGCGTTGTCGCTGCGCGGGACCCCGATGCCGTACGGCTCCTCGGAGAACGGCTTGCCGACGACCTTCATCTCCTCGGGCGCCTTCGCCGCGAAGCCCAGCAGGATCGCGTCGTCGGTGGTGACGACGTCGACCTGGTACGTCAGCAGGTTGTCGACACAGATCGAGTACGTGTCGTAGGCGACGAGCTTCGCCTTCGGGTAGTCGGCGGCGATCCGCTGGTACGGGGTCGAACCGGCCGCCGAACAGACCGTCTTGCCGGCCAGGTCCTGCGGTCCGTGGATGTCGTCCTCGTCCGTACGGACCAACAGCCCCTGGCCCGCCATGTAGTAGGGACCCGCGAACCCGACGAGCTTCTTGCGCATGTCGTTGATGGTGTAGGTGCCGACGTAGTAGTCGATCTGCCCGTTCTGCAGGGCGGTCTCACGGTTGGCGGAGGCGATCGTCTTGAACCTGATCGTCTTCGGGTCGAAGCCCAGCGAGGCCGCCATCATCCGGGCGATCTCGATGTCGAAGCCGGAGTAGACACCCGTGGCCGGATCCTTCTCGCCGAGGTAGGGCTGGTCCTCCTTGGCTCCCACCCGCAGGTATCCGCGCTTCTTCGCCTGCCGCCAGGTCCTGGAGTCCGGCAGGCTGAAGGAGGTGTCAACCTTGTAGACCGGCAGCGCCTCGGCCTTCGGCCCCTTCACCGGCGGGCTGCCCTCCTTGCCGCAGCCCGCGGCGAGGACGGCCAGCAGCAGGCCGGCACAGGCGGCCAGTACTTTTCTCGTACGCAACACAGGGCCCCCCGTCAGTGCTTGAGGATCTTGGACAGGAAGTCCTTGGCTCGGTCGCTCTCCGGGGAGGTGAAGAAGTCCTCCGGGGTGCGGTCCTCGACGATCCGGCCGTCGGCCATGAACACGACGCGGTTGGCCGCGGAGCGGGCGAAGCCCATCTCGTGGGTGACGACGACCATGGTCATGCCCTCGCGGGCGAGCTGCTGCATCACCTCCAGCACCTCGTTGATCATCTCCGGGTCGAGGGCCGAGGTGGGCTCGTCGAAGAGGAGGGCCTTGGGGTCCATGGCGAGGGCGCGGGCGATGGCCACGCGCTGCTGCTGGCCGCCGGAGAGCTGGGCGGGGAACTTGTCGGCCTGACCGACGAGACCCACACGTTCCAGGAGCTCCCGGGACCGCCGGTCGGCCTCCTCCTTCTTCCGCTTGCGGACCTTGAGCTGCGCCAGCGAGACGTTGGCCAGCACGGTCTTGTGCGCGAACAGGTTGAACGACTGGAAGACCATGCCGACTTCGGCCCTCAGCTGTGCCAGTCCCTTGCCCTCCTCGGGGAGGGGTCTGCCGTCGATGGTGATGCGGCCCGACTCGATCGTCTCAAGGCGGTTGATGGTCCGGCAGAGCGTCGACTTTCCGGAGCCGGAGGGGCCGATGACCACCACCACCTCCCCGCGGCCGACGGTGAGATTGATGTCCTGCAGTACGTGCAACTTTCCGTAGAACTTATTGACGTCACGCAGCTCGATCAACGGATCGACGGCCATACGCTGCCCTACCCAAGTATCGCTTTGTCGAGGTCAGCGCAAACTATCCACCCCGGAAAGGGACTTCACACCCGACACGCGTAAATGGGTCATAAGGCGTTTTATCTCGCCGCACGGTGCGCACGGCCGCTCATCACCCTTCGGCCGACTCCGAGTACACCTGCGACAGCTCGGGGCTGCCCGTCAGCGCCCAGTCCAGACCGGCCTCGACCACATCGATCTCGCGCCCCGACGCGAGGCGCACCACGGGCTGGCCGCTGGGCCAGATGTGCCAGTGCGCACCGTCGACGTTGCGCACCAGGACCGTGCCCAGATAGAGCCCCGCGTCATTGCCGATCCAGGGAAGCTCCTCAGGATCGTCGCGCCAGCGCGGCGGCAACTGGTCCAGCGCCGCCAACGAGGCCGGGCTGTCGTCGAGTTCGAGCCCTCTGTCCCCCACCCGGACGCGGAGCAGCTCACATTCGGCGAGCAGCGCGGCCACGCCTTCCGGATCGGCCTCGACGGCGGCCGCGAGCCCCGCCTCCCGCGTTCCGTCGTGACGCTTACGCCAGTTGTCCAAGAAAGGGATGTTCATACCACTCAGGTTCCCATCCCTGCCCGGATCCGCACCACAGGGCGCGCGGCCTGTCGTTCGAGTGCTGAACACCACGCGTACGCCCCGCGTTCACCCGGACACGCTCCACGAACGCCGGGAACCGGGGTGAAGGAGGTGGAGGAGCCCGCCCCCGGCTGGTAGGTTCCCCCTTCATGAGCAGCCCCGAGTCCGACAGACGCTAGCCGCCGGTCCCCCGGTGGCTCCCCGCGTCCGCGCCCGACCGCCTTCGCGTCGGCACGGCTGTCGCGCTGCCGCCGTCCGGACCCATGCGATGCGGGTCGCACTCGGCACTGCGTACGGGTAAAGCTCTTCCCGGCACCGTCCGAGGGCATCACCCTCCCGGCACCGCACCGCACGGCTCTGCTGCCGCACCTCTGCCGTTCCACGGTTCTGCCGTTCTGCCGCGTTGCCGCTCGTCACGACGGGCGGGTGCGGCCCGCATCCCCGACCGGTTCTGTCCATCAGCCGTCCATGGGGTTCTTCATGCCGTTTTCCGTCTACGCTCTCGGGCTCGCCGTCTTCGCCCAGGGCACGTCCGAGTTCATGCTGTCCGGCCTGCTGTCGGGCATCTCCGAGGACCTGCACGTCTCCATTCCCGCCGCGGGGCTGCTGACCTCGGCCTTCGCCGTGGGCATGGTCATCGGGGCGCCCGCGATGGCGCTCCTGGGCCGGAACTGGCCGCGCCGCCGTGCCCTGTTGTCCTTCCTCTGCGTCTTCGCCGCCGTGCACGTCGTCGGTGCGGTCACCTCCAGTTACGGGGTGCTGCTGGCGACGCGAGCCGTCGCGGCGGTGGCCAATGCCGGGTTCTGGGCCGTCGCCCTGGTCACCGCGGTCGCCCTGGCCGGACCCGAGGCACGAGCGCGGGCCACGTCCGTGGTGGTCGGCGGTGTCACCGTCGCCTGTGTGGCGGGGGTGCCCGCAGGAGCGTGGCTGGGCGGTCAGTGGGGGTGGCGTGCGGCGTTCTGGGCCGTGGCCCTCGTCGCGCTGCCGGCGCTCGCCGTGATCGCGGCGACGATTCCGGCGGGGCGGCCCGCGGCCACTCCGCCGAGCGCGTACGCCGAACTGCGGACCCTTGCCGGGCCCCGGCTGCTCCTGACCCTGCTCACAAGCGCGCTCGTCCAGGGAGCGACGTTCTGCGCGTTCTCCTACCTCGAACCCGTCGCCCGGGACATCACGGGACTCGGCGCCGCGTGGGTGCCCGCCCTGCTCGCTCTGTTCGGTGTGGGCTCGTTCATCGGGGTCGCCGTCTGTGGCCGGGTCATCGACTCCCGGCCGCTCGCCCCGACCGTGGCCGGCCTGGTGGCCCTCACCCTCGGGTGGGCTCTGTTCGCTTCGGCCGCCGGCAGCCCCGTGGCGGTGGTTCCGCTCGTCCTCGTCCAGGGCATGCTCGCGTTCGGCACCGGGACCGCGCTGATCACCCACGTGTTCCGGCTGGCGGGTGGCGCGCCGACCCTGGCCGGTTCGTTCTCCACCGCGGCGTTCAACGTGGGCGCCGCGCTCGGGCCCTGGCTCGGTGGGCTGGCCATCGGCGCGGGGTTCGGTTTCCGGTCGCCGCTGTGGGTGAGCGCGCTGCTCATGGTTCTGGCGCTGGCCACCGCGGCCGCCGCCCTGGGCCGTCGTCCGGTCCGGGCGCCGGACCCGGCACGGGACTCCGCCGTACACGTGCGCGGACAGGGGAGTTCGGATGGCTGAGCACCATGCCGAGGTGGCCGTTCGTCCGCTCGGTGACGGACGGGAACGAGACCGTGCCGACGGTCACCGTGGGCGGAAGGGCCGTGGTGAATCCGTCGATGCGCCAAGTGCGGGAGGTCGTGCGTGCTCAGACGCCGCAGGCGGGCGCCCGAGCACGGACCCTGCTCAGAGTTCGAGGTCGACGACCACCGGGGCGTGGTCGGAGGCGCCCTTGCCCTTGCGCTCCTCGCGGTCCACGTAACTGTCCTTGACTGCGGCCGTGAACGGGGCGTTGCCGTAGACGAGGTCGATCCGCATGCCCTTGTTCTTCGGGAAGCGCAGCTCGCGGTAGTCCCAGAAGGTGTACGGGCGGTCGTACTTCAGCGGGCGGGGCATCACGTCGGCGAGGCCCTCCTCGCGCAGGGTGGCGAGGGCGGCCCGCTCGGCGGGGGTGACATGGGTGGCGCCCTCGAAGAGGGCCGGGTCCCACACGTCCTCGTCGGTCGGGGCCACGTTGAAGTCGCCGAGGACGGCGAACGGCTGCGCCCCGGCGGCGTCCGCCGCCACCGCCTTCTGCAGTGCCTCGAACCAGCGCAGCTTGTACGCGTAGTGCTCGTGCTCGACCTCGCGGCCGTTGGGCACGTAGACCGACCAGAGACGGACCGGCCCGCAGGTCGCGCTGATCGCCCGGGGCTCCTGCACGCCGTCGTAGTCGGGGCCGCCGGGCAGCCCCGTCACGACGTCGGCGAGGCCGACGCGGGAGACCAGCGCCACACCGTTCCACCGGCCCGTGGCGTTGACCGCGGACTCGTAGCCGGCCTCACGGAGCGCGTCGGCCGGGAACTGCTCGGCCGTGCACTTGGTCTCCTGGATGCACAGCACGTCCGTGCCGGTGCTCTCCAGCCAGGCCAGCAGCCTCGGCAGGCGGGCGGTGATCGAATTGACGTTCCAGGTGGCGATGCGCATGTACGTAAACCTAGCGGCTCCCACTGACAGTGGCGGGGGCGGCGCCCGTCACACGCCGGTCGACTCCCCCGGGGCCAGCCGGGCGTGGTCCGCGCCGGCCAGGTTGCCGATGGTGGTGTCGTAGATCGGGCGGGCCAGATCCGTGAGCAGCGCGTCGTGGATGTCGATGGCGCGGCGCGGCTCGACCTCGCGGAGGTAGTCGACCACCTCGGAGATCTTGCTCCAGGGCGCCATCACCGGAAGCAGCAGCGTGTCGACCGGCTGCTCCGGCACGGTGAGGGCGTCGCCGGGGTGGAAGACGGACCCGTCCACCAGGTAGCCGACGTTCGTGATCCGCGGAAGGTCCGGGTGGATCACGGCATGCAGCTCGCCGTGCACCTGGACGTCGAACCCGGCGGCCGAGAAGGTGTCGCCGTGCCCGACGGTGTGGACACGCCCCGGAAACGCGGCCGCGAGCTTCTCGGCCACACTGCGCAGCGTCCAGATCTCGGCGGCCGGGTCGGCCTCCAGTCCGGCCCGCAACCGCTCCTCGTTGAAGTGGTCGGGGTGCTCGTGCGTCACCAGGATCGCCTGGGCGCCGATCGCGGCGTCCTGCTCCGAGAACCCGCCCGGGTCGATGACGAGCGTGCGCCCGTCCTTCTCCAGTCGGACGCAGGAGTGGGACTGCTTGGTCAGCGTGAGCGCGAGCGGCTCGGAGTTCTGGGCGTTCATACGGCCCATCCTGCTACGCGGGAGGCGTCGTTTCGGCCTGAATCACGGACTGGGCGATCCTGAAAGCGGCACCGGCGGCCGGAATCCCGCAGTACACGGCGGTCTGCAGCAGCACTTCCCTGATCTCGGCCGGGGTGAGTCCGTTGCGCAGGGCGGCGCTGACGTGAGCGGCCAGGCCCTCCAGGTGTCCGGAGGCGACCAGCGCGGTCAGCGTGACGCTGCTGCGGGTGCGCCGGTCAAGGCCCTCCCGGCCCCAGACCTCGCCCCAGGCGTAGCGGGTGACGAACTCCTGGAAGTCGCCGGTGAAGTCGTCGGCGGCGGCCATGACCCCGTCCACATGGGCGTCACCGAGCACCTCACGGCGGATCTTCATACCCCGCCCGTACGGGTCGGCGCGCCCACCGGTCTCCGCTTCGGGCTGCGCGGTGGCCGCGGTGAGCTCCGCGACGGGCAGCACAGGAGCGGAGAGCCTGGGTGCGAACGAGGTCGCGGGAATCGCGGCCAGGGTGTCCTGCCAGGCCGTGGAGAAGTGCGTGAGCAGAAGGTCGGTGACGGCTCCCGGCTGCTCGACGGGAGCCAGGTGTGAGGCGCCCGGGACGAGGGCGAGCCGTGCGTCGGGTATGCCCGCGACCAGGGTCCGGGCGTCACCGGGACCGGTGACCTGGTCCTCGGCACCGACCAGGACGAGCGTGGGAACACCGATCCTGCCGAGCTCACCGCGGATGTCGAAGGCCGCCAGGGCCTCGCAGGCGGCGATGTAGCAGCCGGGATCGGTGGTACGGACCATCTGGACGGCCCATTCGACGATGGCCGGCTGCGCAGCGGCGAAGCCCGGCGTGAACCAGCGCTCCGGCGCGGTGCGCGCCATCGGCTCCAGCCCGTTGGTACGGACGATCACCCCGCGCTGACGGAATTCGTCGGCGCTGCCGAACCGGGCCGAGGACGCCACCAGAGCCAGCGAGGCGAGCCTCTGCGGGTGGCGCAGCGCGAGGTCGGCGCCGATCGCACCGCCGATGGAGCAGCCCGCGTAGCCGAAACGCTGCACCCCGAGTCCGTCGAGCGTCGCCATCAGCCGGTCCGCGAGCTCCCCGACGCCGATGGCGGGATGCGCGGGCGCGCCGCCGTGCCCCGGGAGGTCGTAGCGGAAGACTCTCCAGTGCTGGGTGAGCTCGGGTATCTGCCGGTCCCACATGTGCCATGTAGTACCGAGGGAGGGGCCTATGACGAGGACCGGGGCATCTTCTGGCCCGTCAAAGCGGTATTGCAGGGTGTTCGGAGGTGTCTCGCTCACCCGCCCGACCCTCTCATCTGTCACGACAGCCCCTATGATCGGGGGTCTGGTTCCAGCTATCCGACCAGGTGAAAGACCTCCCGGGCAGCCTAGCGTTTCAGGTAAAGGACGTTCCTGCGTCGGGTCCTGCCCTCCTTGATCCGACGCTCAGGTGACCCTCAGCGCGTGGGGCGACCCGCTTGCACATGTGCACAATGCGGTGGAGTGCAGCATTTTGCTTGACGGCGGCCGCCGGCGGTTGAGGCGACGGGACCGCCGGCGTCCCGAGGAACGCTCGACGGACTGGCACCGCGCAGCGCGGCGAGGGACGCCTCGCTGTTCAGCCGCGTATCCCCGATGCGGTCTACTCCCAAGCCACCTCCCGCACAGGCCGACGGCGGAGGGACTTCGGAGCAGGTGCCGCGCTGGACACAGTTGAACTGAGCATGCCGCCGTCCCTCCGATCCGATGACGCGTCGCGTTGCCGGTACCGGGCCACGTCGGACGGTCAGGAACGTGAGGACGCCATATCATTCGGCAGGCCCCTATTGGGACACACCCCGTCGGCCCGGCACCGACAACGCACCATCCCCGGTCAACGGCCGACAATGTGACAACAGGACACCTCGGTCAGACGAGTCATGAGTCAGACCCCAGACCCGGGACAGCACCCACCTATACTCCCGACCCTCACTGCACGTCGAAGCCGGTGTTCCAACCTGACGGCCAGTTGAGAACATTTGACAGTTGATGCCCAGCACCGACAAGACATGCGCGAAGACGAACATCGGCTACGCACCGTGCGGCAGGTCTTCTGACCACGCAGCCACCTCCTCAGCCAGAGAAGTGGGGTTGGCCCGCGGCCGGCCCACACTCTCGGCGCGTAGGTGCAGTCGGTGCGTGACCGGCCGCGCCTCCGCGTCCTACTCGCTCAGACCCACGACCCCCCAGCCTCGCCGGGCTGCTTCGGACAGGACGTGGCCCCAGTCGTCCAACAAGTCGGTGAAACCGTCGAATTCGCCGACCCACCCACGGGAAACGGCGGCATGCTCGTCGAAGGCCCCACGCAGCCCGCCGAGCAGCGGACGTACCCGACCCCACGTCGCGGCCAGTTCCCGCACGCTGTCCGGCGACCGCGCGAGCAGCACGCCATAGGAGACGGCGGGGTCATCGTCGAAAAAGCCCGGATCCATGTGCTCTGCCTCGCCGTCCAGCCCTCTCCAGATCAGCCCGAGCAGCAACGTGTCCAACCCGGTCCGCAGCAGCGGGTCGGCGTGGTCGCGTACGGACTCCCACCGCTCCCCGGCCCAGAAGTGCGCCTTGAACGAGCCGGCGGTCCGCCGGAACTCGTAGACGGCGAAGGAGTCGCTGTGCGGTCCCCGTGGCCATTCCCAGTCGCCTTCGGGCGCCGGTGCGTCGTGATCCCACATCCCGGTCTCGTCGTCGTACCAGGCGTCCCTCAACCGCGAGAGCCTCTGCCTTGGCGCGACCTCACCCAGCCACGACCAGTCGGCAATCAGCACCGTGATGTCCAATCCCATGCCCGTGACCGTATCGATCACCCAGGACACCGATCCGTCGGCGGGCGTCGCCTCGGTCAGCTGCTCGGACGCGTTCGCCGGAGGCATGCCTCGGGGCGTATGAGGTGGCGCAGCGTCACGTCCTGCTCATCCGGATCCCAGGCTTTGATCTGGACGAAGAGACGCCGGCTGCCGTCGAGCCGAAGGCCCTCGGGCAGTGAACTTCACAGCTGTCTCGACGGGTCAGAACCCGTGCCGGCCACTCCGGTGCGCGATTCCTACCCGGCAACTGAGCCGCGCCCGCTCCCACCCGACGCGGCCACGGGCAGGCATGGATTCCAGGTCGGTTCATTCACCGGGCGGGCGCCGCCACGGCTGTCATTCCGCTGCAGGTCAAACGCCATCCCGGCCTGCCCACACCCACCCTCCTGCAACAACCTTTGGCTTCGTCACGATAGAACTGTCGCCACCTGCCGCTCTGCTTGGACGACAGCGTTTCTAACAATTGAGATCTGTCGACATCGGCGACCTCGCCATTTCGCGCAGGTCCAGCCCCGCGCTACTTCGTAGGCTTGCTCACCAAAACTCTGTGGGGGCTTCGGTGCGCGATTCGATGCCAGCCGTGGCGATCTCCCCACGGTTGTGAGCAAGAGTCCACAGGATGAGCCCCGGCAGCCCGCAGGCATCGGCACGCCGGGCCGTCAGCGGGCGTACACGATCTCACCGCCCACCACCGTCAGGTCGATCGCCGCGTCTCGCAGCGCCTCCGCGGGCGCGGCGAACACGTCCTGCGACACCACTGCGAAGTCCGCATACTTGCCGACGGTTACCGAACCCCGGTCATTCTCGCAGAAGTTGGCGTACGCGCTGCCCAGCGTGTACGCCTCCACGGCCTCCTCCAGGGTGATGGCCTGCTCGGGGACCCAGGCGCGGCCACCGTCACGGTCGCGCCGGGTGACCGCCGTGTAGAGGTGGGCCAGCGGATCCATCTCTGCGACGTTCCAGTCGCTGGAGAACGCCAGCGTCGTACCGGCGTCGCGCAGCGAACGGAACGCCCAGGCATGCGCCCAGCGGTCCTGACCGACGCCCTCCGCCCAGTCCTTGCCCGGCCCGGCCACATCCGGCGCGCCGTGCCGGGGCTGCATGCAGGCGACCACGCCGAGCCGGGCGAACCGGTCGACGTCACCGGGGTGCAGGCACTCCACGTGTACGAGTTGGTGGCGGGCATCGCGCGGGCCGTTGGCGCGGCGGGCTGCCTCGTGCGCGTCGAGCGCGACCCGGATGCCCCGGTCGCCCGTGGCGTGCGTGAAGGTCTGGAATCCACGCCGGTCGAGCTCGGTGAGGACGGCGGCGAACTCCTCGGGGTCGTAGAACGTGCGGCCCGAGTTGCCCGGCTCGTTGGCGTACGGCTCCAGCAGGGCGGCGGTGTGGGGTTCGACGACGTCGTCGATGTACAGCTTCAGCGGGCCCACCCGGAACTGGTCGTCGTCGAACTTCTTCGCCGCTGCGGCAAATTCGTCCAGCTCGGCCGCCGTGGTGCCGCGCCCATGGAACAGCGCCGCGATCAGCCGTGAGCGCAGTCTGCCCTCGCCGCGCGCCCGCTCGAACAGCGGCAGGTCGTCCAGCGAGTTCTGCGGCTCGACCACGGTGGTGAGGCCGCTCTCCGCCGCCATGTCGAGAGAGCGGCACAGCCGGTGGTAGCGCCGGCTGTCGCCCGCCCACGGTAGGAACTCCGCGAGCGCCCGTTGCCCGTCCCGGGCCAGTCCCAGCACCGCGAACCCGGTGAGGAAGCCCGTCGGTTCGCCGGTCGCCGGGTCCTTCTCCACCACGCCGAACGGCAATCGCTCGGTGTCCCGGGTGACGCCGAGCCGACGCAGCGCCGCCGTGTTCAGCCACACACTGTGCACGTCGTAAGTGAGCACGAACGCGGGCCGGTCACCCGTAACCACGTCCAGGTCGGCGGCCGTGGGCATCCGGCCGCCGGGAATCGCGCCGTAGTCGAAAGCCTCCGCCTCGATCCAGTCGGCCCCCGGGTGGGCCGCGGCCCAGGCGGCGATCCGCCGGTGCACTTCCGCGAGGCTGTCGGCGCCCGCCAGCTGGGCGCTGTCCTCGTCGGATCCGAGCCGTACGTGGTTGTGCGCGTCGACGAATCCCGGCAGCAGCAGCCGGCCACACAGATCGACGACCTCGGTGGAGGAGGCCGCCACCGCCGACACCTCGGCGGCCGAGCCGACCATGGTGATGCGGCCGCCGGTCACGGCCACCGCCTCGGCTCGCGGCCGGGTGCGGTCCACCGTATGGACGGTGCCGCCGGTGAGGATCAGGTCGGGGGCCGGGACGTGAGATGTGGGCATGCGGGACTCCATGGCGTGGCGCGGGTCGGAAGAGGAGCTCTGGTCGGGCGTTGCCGGCCCGGCCCGCAGGTGGATGCGCGGGCCGGGCCGGCAGCGGGTTGCGGCGCCCGGCGGGCCGTCAGGCGGGACTCGGGGCGGTCAGCAGATGCGGTACGTCGATGGTGCCGCCCGCCTCCGCGAACTCACGCCGTACCGCAGCCCGCAGCCCGGCGTCGGCCAGGAAGTCGGCGGCGGTGCGGGCCAGTGCCGCCGCACCGTCGAGCACGGCGGTGTCTGCCTCGGGACCTTGCGCGTACGCCGCGAACTCAGCGGTGTGCAGGGCCGTTCCGGTCGGCGCGATCGACAGCATCGGGTGGATCGCCGGGATGCGTACGCTGATGTTGCCCAGATCCGTGGAGCCGTGGGCGCTGTCCGGTGCCGCTCTCCCGGACACGACGGTCCTGCCTCGGCCGGTCAGGTGCACCGCGAACGTCGAGGCGAGCGTGTCGTTGTTGCGTACCGGCAGACATGGCGGGCAGTCGTCCCAGCGCACGGTCGCGCGGGTGCCCGTCATCGCTGCGGCGCCCTCGAAGATCCGCTGGACCCGGTCGGAGAGTTCCGCGAGTGACTCGACGGTGGCCGACCGCAGATAGAAGTGGGCCTCGGCGCGCTCGGGTACCACGTTGGGACGTGTGCCGCCGTCGGTGATCACACCGTGTACCCGGTCGGACGGCAGCATGTGCTGGCGCAGCGCGGAGACGCCCTGGTACGCGGCGACCACCGCGTCCAGCGCGTTGCGCCCCATGAACGGGGCGCCGGAGGCGTGCGCGGCCAGGCCGGTGTATTCGACCACCACCTCGCGCAGCCCCAGGAACGGGGCATCGGCCAGGTCGGGCCCCGCGAAGGGGTGGATCATCACGGCCGCGTCAATTTCTTCGAACGCGCCTGAGCGGGCCAGGAGTTCTTTGCCGGTGCCGTTCTCCTCGGCGGGCGTGCCGAGGAGAACGGCGGTGCCGCCGGTCTCAGCAACCACGGTGGTCAGTGCCAGGAAGGCGCCGACCGCGCTGGCGCAGATGATGTTGTGGCCGCATCCGTGTCCGATGCCCGGGAGCGCGTCGTACTCGGCGAGCACGGCGATGGTGGGTCCGGAGCCTGATCCGGCCGTGGCGCGCAGCGCCGTCGGCAGACCGTGCACGCCGAGTTCCGTCGTGATGCCGTGGGCGCGCAGGAGCTCTACGACGCGGGCGGCGGCGCGGTGTTCCTCGAAGCCCGGCTCGGGGTCCTCGTGCAGTGCGTGGCTGAGCGCCAGCACCTCGGCATGGCGCTCGGCCACAGCGGTGTCGATCCGGGCGTGCACCGCCTCGCCCGCCCCGTCGTGGGGGGAGTCCCAGGCGGGTGCGGCGGCAGCGGCACGCTCTGCCGCGCGGGCGGCCCGCTCCAGGTGGGCGCGGCCCGCCGGCGAGGCGCTGGGCGGTGTGGTGGACGAGTTCATCGGGTCCCTTGCAGAAGAGTGTCGGCCGTGGCCGCGGTGGTGGTGGTGCCGGTTTTGGTGTCCGGCCGGTACGCCAGCACGCAGACGATGCTGATCAGGGTCATCACGGCGAAGAGGACGGCCACCGGGGTCCAGGAGGCCCCCGACCCGCCGGCCAGCCACTGCGCGAGCGGCGGGACGATGCCTCCGCCGAGGAGGCCGGCGATCTGGTAGCCGAGGGACAGGCCGGTGTAGCGGATCCGGGGTGGGAACCACTCGCTGATCATCGTGCCGACGGTTGCGTAGGCGATGGTGCTGGCGAGCATGCCGAGTCCCATGCCCGCCCACAGCCCTACGACGCTCTGTGACCCGGCGAGCCAGAACATCGGGAAGGCGACCACGAGGTGCGCGGACATCCCGATCAGGGTGATGCGCCGCACGCCGTACCGGTCGGCGAGCAGCGCCGTGAGCGGTGTGAAGACGATCACCACGACTGAGGCGAACATGCCGGCGGCGGACGTCTCGGCGTCGGTGAACCCGAGGTGTGCCACGGCATACGCGGACATGAAGGTGACAATGACGTAGAAGCCGCCGATGGTGATGAGGAACGCTCCGATGGCCAGCAGCCAGGTGCGCCAGGAGGAACGTGCGACGTTCAGCAGGGGCAGTTTCCCGGCGAGGTCACCACCTTCCTTCTCCTGTCGCAGCGCTTCCTTGATCTCGGGTGACTCTTCGAGCTGAGTGCGGATGATCAGCCCGGTGAGGACGAGCACACTCGACAACAGGAAGGGGATGCGCCAGGTCCACGCGAGGAGGGCGTCGTGTCCCGGCAGCGCGGCAAGTGTGAAGGCGCCGGTGGCGAGGAAGAAGCCGATCCCGTCGCCGATCTGCGGGAACGATCCGTACAGGGCTTTGCGGCCCGGCGGTGCGTTCTCCACCGCGTACAGGACGGCACCGCCCCATTCACCGCCGACGGCCAGGGACTGTGTGATCCGGATGAGCAGGAGCAGTGCCGGGGCGAGGCCGCCGGCCACCGCGTAGCTCGGCAGCACACCGATCAGGAAGGTGGACACGCCCATCAGGAGCAGGGAGCCGATGAGCGCGCGCTTGCGACCGTACCGGTCGCCGATGTGTCCGAAGAGGATGGCGCCGACCGGCCGGCCGAGCGAGCCCACGGCCAAGGTGGCGAAGGAGCTGAGCACGCCGAGCGCGGGACTCATGTCGGGGAAGAACAGTTTGGGGAAGACCAGGGCGGCCGCGGTGCTGTAGATGCCGAAGTCGTACCACTCCACGCTGGTGCCGATCAGCGTGGCGGTCGCGATGCGCAGCGGACTTTGCCGGCGTTCGGTGGCCGGTGGTGCGGGGTGCGTCATGGGCCGGGGCTCCTTCTGAGGGCAGGACGGCAGACCGCGAGGGAGCGGGGGGTGGTGGTGCTGACGGCCGACCGGGGATACGCAGACCAGCACTATGGGTTCGGTTGGACCCATAAAGTGGTAACCGGACGCTATGGCGCGGCGATTGCACTGTCAATAGGGTCCGATTGAGTCCAATAAGACGAGGGAGCGCACGTGGCGAACGAGCCGGGTACGAACGGGGCGGCGACGGATGACGGGGTGCCGCGGCCGGGGCAGCGCACGCCCTCTCGCGACATGGTCACGGAGATCCTGCGCAAGCGCATCGCCCTGGGCGGCTTCGCACCCGGCAGCCGGCTGCCCCCGGAACGGGAGCTGGCCGCCGCCCTCGGCGTCGGCCGCAACACCGTGCGCCAGGCCGTGCGCCACCTCGCCGACGAGGGCCTAGTCGTCACCACCCTGGGCCGTTCCGGCGGCACGCGGGTGCGTCCGGCACCGGCGGTGACCGGTGAACGCGCCGCCGTGGTCGCCGATTTCCGGGCCACCATCCGCGATCACATGGAGTACCGCACAGCCGTCGAGCCGTTCGCGGCCGGGCTCGCGGCCCGGCGGGGCTCCACCGTGGGCCGGCGCGCCCTGGTGCGCATGCTCGACGAAAAAGTTGCCGACCTGGCCGCCTATCACCAGGTGGACTCCCGGTTCCACCTGGCGATCGCCGCAGCGGCAGGCAACGAGGTGCTCACCGAGGCTGTGGCATCGGCCCGCACGGACATGTTCGTGCGCGCCAACGCACTGTGGCTGGAGTGCGACTGGTCGCTCGTCTACCCGGCCGACAGCGACCTTTCCGAGGTCTTCTGCGAGGAGCACCGGGCCATCGCACTCGCCGTGCTCGCCGGGGACGCCGAAGCGGCCGAGACCCGGATGCGCGAGCACCTGGAGGATTCCCACCGCCAGTTCCTGGTGCTGCTCGACCACTTCGAGACGATGGGCGAGAGCTGAAGAGCGCGGCCGCGCATTGACCTGCGGGCGCACCTGTGGCTAGCCTCCAAAATGGGTCCGGATGAATCCAATTAAGCCGCACCCGTGTCAGGCGCCGCCTCGGGCGCCCAGCTCCTGGAGGTACGGCACTGTGCACCGCTACGAAGAAGCCCTCGCCCGCACCGTTCTCGCTCACGTGGAGAACCGGCTGCGGCTGGATCCCGCACCGCTCGGCCGGCTGGGCGACGCGACGGAGCTGGACATCGCACTCAAGGACGCCCTCGGAAGCGAACCGGCCGACGCCACCGAGGTACTGCGCCTGTACGCCGACCACATCGAGCCCACCGTCGTCTCCTGCGACAGTCCGACCTTCCTGTCGTTCATCCCGGGCGCCCCGACCAAAGCCGCCGCCCTCTTCGACATGGTGCTCTCGGCCTCGTCCCTGCACGGAGTCTCCTGGCTGGAGGCGGCCGGGGCAGTTGCCGCGGAGAACCAGGTCCTGCGCCTGCTCGCCGACCTCGCGGGGATGCCCGCTGACGCCGGCGGCTGTTTCGTCAGCGGCGGCTCGGCGGGCAATCTCTCTGGACTCCTGGTCGCCCGCGACACCGCCCGCACCCTCGACGGCGCCCCAGTCGCCCGGCCCCGCGTCGCCGTCAGCGACCAGGCCCACTCCTCCATCGGCAGCACCCTGCGCATCATGGGCGTCGGCGCCCTCGTGGTCCCCACCACGGACCACCGCCTCACCGGCGAGGCAGTTCGCGCCGCGCTGGCAGCCGATCCCGACGCGGCGAGTGTCGTCGCCGTCGTCGCCACCGCGGGCACCACCAACGCCGGCATCGTCGACGACCTCGCGGGAGTCGCCGAGGTGGCCCGCGAGCACGGCCTGTGGTTCCACGTCGACGCGGCCTACGGCGGCGGGGCTCTGTTCTCGCCGCGCCTGCGCGAGCGTTTCGCGGGCATCGAGCACGCCGACTCCCTCGTCATCGACCCGCACAAGTGGCTGTTCACCCCGTTCGACTGCGGCGCCCTGATCTACCGAAACCCGGCGCTCGCGCGCACCGTGCACACCCAGGACGCCTCGTACCTGGACTGCATCCACACCGACGCCCCGCAGGAGTGGAACCCCAGCGACTACGCGTACCACCTCACGCGGCGCCCTCGCGGCCTCCCGCTCTGGTTCTCCCTCGCGGTCCACGGCACCGACGCCTACCGTGAGGCCGTCGAGGCCGGGCACCGGCTCGCGACGGAAACCGCCGAGCTGATCCGTGCCACCGACGGCCTGGAACTGCTGCGGGACCCGGAACTGTCGGTGGTGCTCCTGCGCCGCACCGGCTGGCGGCCCGAAGATTACGACACATGGTCGCGCCAGCTCCTGGAGCGGCAGATCGCCTTCGTGGTACCGACGGTATGGGAGGGCGAGACCGTGACCAGGTTCGCCTTCCTGCACCCGGGCCTGACTATGGACACCGTCCGGGACATCCTGGCCACGATGACGGCCGAACCGGCCCGTCCACACGAGGCTTGACAACCGCAGACCCAGGAGAGTCGGGCGCATCGCACCGACCCGGGAACAGGGGCGAGGCGGCGTCACGTGCTGGACCGTCGAGCACGGCGCCCTCCGCTGCCGCGCACGAGCGCTGCCGCCGAGAACAGCTCACCGCGCCACACGCTGCGATCGCAGCCCGCTGACGTACGTCCACCCACCACTGATCAGTCATGCGCAGACCGTAAATGTCGCCACCGGCACCCAGGACACAGGGCTCACCGCTACCGCGGGAACAGCCCGGTACCGCAAGCCCGTCGGCAGATCACGCAGATCGACCGATTGAGGTCCTTCCTCGGTGCGCAGCGCGGTGGGCGTTATTCAGTGATTCCGGTGAGGAGTTCCCGCGTGTGTTCGCCGAGATTGGGGGCCGCGGCACGGAAGGTGTCAAGACCGGCCCCGAAGGTGACAGGGAAGCGGGCCTGAGGTGGTGTGCCTGGCCCGCCGGGGCGGGTGAAGAGGTCGCGGGCCACGGCGTGCGGATCGGCCAGGAGCTCGGCGGGGCGGGTGATGACCGGCGCCCAGGGCGCCCCGATCGCCGTGAGGCGCTCTTGCCACCAGTCGTGGTCGCGGGCTGCGAACACCTTGGTGAGCAGCGCGTTGACCTCCGAGATGATTCATGGAGGCGGCTCCCTCTTCCCTACGAACGGTCCAACGATCATCCAAGCCTAGCGACCTCTGTTAAGACCTCTTAGCAGCCAAGACCGTGCCCCCATTTCAAGGTCGTCCTGGAGGCGTCCTCGCACGTCAGGACTGAGGCGAGAGGGGCAACTTTGCGCCGCCTTGAGGGTTCCCCTCAGCTGGCCGGGACTGACGCCACTCGTCGAGTGCCGCCTTCAGCAGAGCGCCGATCAAGTCGCCAGTCCATAGCCCCCTCGCGTACGCCATCCGCTCCAGGTCCCTGCGATCAGCCTTGGGCAATGTGACGAACTCCAGAGTCGAGTCCTTCTGGTGGTAGCCGCAGCACAGGATGCGCATACAGGTCGTCTCTGACTGCCCTGCCTCTGTCGACTCCCACGGCGGATAGGAGTAGCCCTGCAGCTTCTTCGTGCACCGTTCGACTTCCTCATGCTTCTCGAACCGGAGCCGCGGGGTCTTCACGTCGCCGTAGTGACGCTCGAACCACGTGCGCCGGGCGGCGCCCTGAATCTCGCGCTGCACTTGAGCTATTCGCTCCTTGATTCCCTCAACGGCCTGGAGCGGAAGTGCGTGGCGGGCGAAGCCGACCTTCGGGTGAGCGTGGTGCATCTTCATGTCAAACGCCCACTCGCTCGCACTCTTCTTGTGTTTCCAGCCGTTGCACCGGTCGCAGGCTGGAACAAGGTTCCACCAGATGTCCCGTCCCGCTTCGCTAGCCAGGGGTGCCTCGTGCTCCAGCGTTTCTGACTGCCTCTCGTCGCAGTACACGCAGCGACCGGCGTGGGCAGTTAGGACCATGATCCACACCCAGAGCGGCTGGTTGCCCCGGTCCCTGCTCAGCGCATCCTGCTTGGTCACGGCCACATCCACCCCTTTGTCGCATGGTTGTACGACACCATACGGAGAGGCACTGACAATTCGGCCGCTGATCAGTGCACCGCGTCGCGGCGTCAGATCGAAGGTCGGCGGGTGCAAGGTGGCAGCCTTCGCCGCCCGCCAGGCGGGAAGTCCCTGTGGTGCTCGGTGAAGCACGCCTTCCACTGACGTCGCTTCACCGCTGAGTCCAGAGCTGGACGCCGTCGCGGGCGGCGCAGACTTCATTCCGCCTGCGTAAGGGCGACTGCCGCCACTGAAGGAGCCAGGAAACCAATCTAGATCATCTTCCGTATGCGAGGCGTTAGTCGCCCAGGCAGTCAGGCCCTCTGGGCAGTTGGGGCGCGAGGCGCCCACTGGCGTAGCCACATACTTCTCAGACTTGCCCTCAGGTCGACAGCTTCGAGCAGCTACCTGTTCGGGTAGAAGTCGACGAGACGGCTAGCGTCCACGGCTGGCCAGGGGGATCGACGCCCCAGTGGCGTGACTCCGGGGCAGAAGCCACCGCAGAGCGCCTCGACCCGCTGAACACGCCACTCCGGATGCTCCTCATCCCCGAACCACGAGCAGACGACCTGAAGCCGTTCCTCGGGCACTGGACCCCCTACGGCCCCTGACACGAAACCCTCCTCGTGCCAGCCCTGCCGTGCCTCCCCGCCGTCTCACGATTACGACGTTGCCTGTAGCCGCGATCGCAGATCCGCCGCTCCCGTGAGCATCACACGGCCACGAACTGCGGAAAAGCCGAACGCGTCAGGCGTTCAAGCACAGTCGAACTCAGGGCGACGCCCAACCAGAGCGCTCCAGTGGGGCCTCGCCTCATGGCTTCGGGAGAGGCCCCGCGTGGCCCATCGGCAAGTCCTTCGCCCTATTACCGATGCCGTCACACACGTCCTGTCACGGCGCCTGTCACCAACACCGTCGACGCACCTGGACCACCAAGTCCAAACCCGCGTGAACAGCGTCGAATTGGACCAGGTGGACGCCAGAAGACGGTTCTGCCTACGTGTGCCATGTTGTCGCGAGGGAAGGGCCCAGGATCAGGACTGGAGCGTCTTTTGGCCCGTCAAAGCGGTATTGCAGGGTGTTCGTAGTCGTCTCACTCACCCGACCACGCTCCCACGTCTCACATTTCTCTCACGACAGGGGTCGGAAGACCGGTCAGACCGCCCCAGGTATCCGCCGCAGAACGAAGATCTTCCACGTCCGGCTTCACGTACCAGCGCTTCGTCGTCCCGACGTCGGCGTGCCCCGCCCACCGCGCGAGAAGGTGATCAGGAACCCCATGGTTCGCCAGGTAGGTGAAGCAACTCGCACGGGCATCGTACAAACGCACCCGCCGCAGCGCGTTACCGGCCATCACCTTGTACGCCTGCTCGCGCAACTGCCGCACGTCGAGCGGCGCCCCGAGATCGTCCACCAGCACATACCCGCTGCCCTCGTACGTCTGCCCCGCCGCGAGCTTATCCGCTGCTTGCGTGGCCTTGAAGCTCCTGAGAGCGTCTCTGACGGGAGCAGGCAGCGGAAGGCTCCGATCGCCGGCGAGCGACTTCGTGTCCTTCTCCACCACGGTCGTGTTCCCCATCAATGTGCGGGTGTTGGCAACGGCCAGGGTGGCTCGGTCCAGATCCAGATCGGCCCACCGCATGCCGCACACCTCCGCCGGGCGCAGCCCCATCAGCGAGAGGAGGAAGGGGGCGTACAGCCGGTGGTCCTTCACGGCAAGCACGAAGGCACGGACCTCCGCGACACTCCAGGGCGGAACCTCTGCCTTGACCCGCCGCTCGGCCCTGCGCACCTTCCGGGGGATCGTCACTTCCCGGGCGACATTCACCACAACCAGGCCCCGTGTCACGGCCCGGTTGAGGGCCTCCTTCAGCCGCGTGAGAGACATCTCCACCGAGGTGACCCCCAGCCCGGGCCCGGCCTTCGTAGCGCGTACCCGGCCCTCCCGAAGCGCCCACAGCATCCACGCCTCGACATCGTCCTCGGTGAGCTCCTGAAGCCGAATGTGCCCAAGCCTGCCCCGGACACGGTCCAGGGTCACCCTGTAGGTGGAGATCGTCGACTCTTCCAGGTCCTCCGCCTTCTTCGCGAGCCACTGATCGAGCCACACGTTCACGGTCATCGTGTGGCGTGGCACCAACGCCCCTTCATGACTCCGCACCGTGATCCGCGCGTACTCGGCCTTCGCCTCCCTGAGCGTGCCGAAGGTACGGGTCAACTGCTTACGCTTCCCAGTGGCCGGATGGGTCCCGACGTCGACCACAAACCGGTACCGGACCTGCCCCTTCGCGTTCGGCGGCAGCTTCTTGATCGGATCAGACAGGATCACTCACTCTCCTTAGGGGGCGTGGAAACTCCACATCAGCGAAGGCGCCGCTACATTTCAGCGAAGGGCACCGCGGTCGTCATGGCAGCAGACAACGGTGCTCGCCCCGTCCGGGGCTTGTGGTGTTGTCTGCTGCATCCGCCACGGCTCCGCTGCCAAGCACAGCCGAGTGCGAACACCCTCAATACTCGGGACGATCCCCGGTTTCGGTAACCGGGGATCATCTGCTACACACCGCCTCGCGAGGCGAGAGCTTGCCCGTCGCGGCTATGCCGACCGCCCGCGAGGGCCGCACGGTTGGATCGCCCCGGGTTCGGTAGAGACCTCAGATAGTGGTTGTGACCCTGGAGTTTCGTGGGCGTGAGGTAGTAGTTGTTCTCGTACTCGACGGGCGGGACGTGGCCTATCTCACCGTGGAGGTGCCGGTGGCAGTTCCAGTCGCCCCATTCAGCGGTGACCAGTTCGACCGGGGAGAGCGTATTCCAGGGCCGTTGCGGCTTGATCAATTCGGTTCCGTATAGACCGATGGTTGATTCCATCAGAGCGTTGTCCAGGGCGTCCCCGACCGATCCGATGCTCGCCGCGAGACCGGCTGCATCCAGGTGCTCGGCGAGACGGAAACTCGTGTAGTGCGACCCGGCATCTGAGTGATGGATCAACTCACTGTGCACATAAGGGTGTTGGCCGCAGTCGCGATGCCACAGCGCCATCTCCAGCGCGTCCAGGACGAGCCGGGTCTCCTTCGACGTGGAGGCGGACCAGCCCACGATGCGGCGTGAAAAGGTAGCCACAACGAAGGCGACGTAGACGACGCCCGTCCAGGTCGCAACGTAGGTGAAGTCCACGGCCCAGGTGGGGGGCGTAGCGGGTTGGGGCGGAGCGGAACGGCGTTTATCGGGCCGCCCCAAGATGAAATTCTGCGCTGCTTGTAGCTGCAAGGGCCGGCGACCCTACTGCAACCTAGCGAGTCCGAGAACAAGCGCCACGTAGAGCGCCAGGACGAGGACTTGCAGGGGAAGGGTGATGATGGTGTGCACTGCGCGATGCCACCGGTCTCCCAGGCCGAGGTGCGCACTGGCAGCCGCACTGACGCTCGGCGCAGCCTGCTCGTCGGCACCGGTGCGCTGCAGCGCACGCACCAACGCCCGCTGACTTCTGACCGACGTGAGACCGACGCGCACACCATGGCTGTCACGCACGACGACAGCATGGGACGTCCGCCCGCCGCGGGTGATGCTGGTGAGCAGCCGGACGTCTCGGATGCTTGTGAGGTCCAGCATGCGCGCGCCGGTCAGCGTCCGGGCGGTCACACGCGACATCGAGCACTGAACCAGCCCCGTTTCCTCGCACAGCACCTGGAGTAGGAGGAATCCGGCCAGCCCCGCGGTCACCGCGAGGATCACTGACGTGCCATCGGGAAGGATGTCCACCAGGGCCAGCAACCAGGCGATAAAGGGAGAAAGAATGAGGAATGCGGCGCCGGAGGCCGCGAGTCGGGCACGGGACCGGGCCGCGGCTGGTGTTATCTCGGCGGAATTCACGACAGCAGCGTATGCGCAGAGGTCAGGATCCGGCTCTCCGCATTCGCGTCGCCCGCTCGGCCCGGCGGGCGGCCAGTACCCCGAGGTCGGCACGCATGTGGGGCGGCACGAGGAACTTCGGGGCGTTGAACAGGACGACAGCCACCTCGCACAGGATGCAGAGGAGGATGACCGCCACGGTGAGGGCGAAGAGAACCGATATCGGGCCGGCCATTTCCACGTCCAAGAGACCCAGGAGGAGGAGGACCGTGACGCCCCAGAGGGACACGACGGTCAGGGCGAGGGACCGTACCTCTCCTCGTTTGACTTCCTTGCCGAACGGCATGAAGGCGAAGGTCTGCATGAAGTGGTCGACCAAGCCGGCGTCGCGCCAGAGCTGAGTGACCTTCCAGGTCATGAATGCGGACCCGGTCACGAAGAAGAGTCCGATGAAGTACGGCATTTGCGCGATCCCTCCATGTGCTGTTCGTGCACGGTCCCTCCTGCTGGGAGGGAGCCGCCGGGCAGGCCCTGCGGGTACGTGACGGCCTGCGGGGCCTGCCCGGCGCGTTGCGACGGCCTGGCTGTCAGCTGAACCAGCCCTTGACTCCCTTCCATCCCTTCGACATCACGTTGTTGACGGTTCCCGTCGCCATGATGCCTGCGACGGCTCCCGCGCCGGCGCCGATGGCCCCGCCGATGACGGTTCCCACGCCGGGCGCGATGGCGGTGCCGATCGTGGCTCCGAGAGTGGCCCCCATTTTGGTCGCTCCCATGACCACGACGGTGTCGACCGCGGTCTCCGCGACCGTCAGCGGAACGTCACCGCCTGTGCGGGAGACGGAAAGGGCCGCAAAGGGCCTCACCACACAATGATCACAGTCTCGGTACGGATCTCAGCGGCGTACGCATGACGCTTCTGGCCCTGTCACGCGCGCATGAAGCCGCCCGCTATTGCTTCGGTTGCGTCTGGACGTTGTGCGGAACTCGTCCGAGATCGTCGATGAGCTCTCAGCAGCGACCAGGCGCGTGACGCGGCCGCTGCCCGTGCGCTCGCTCAACTGGCCCAGTGGCGGCGGGCCGGGCTCGGTAGGGTGTGAGCAACGCGTCAAAATTCGCGCTGGTGTGCCGGGAAGTCTGGTCGGCGTTCAGGGGACAGGTGTCTCCGTCAGTCGTCCATCTCCCCGAGGGGTACGTCTTGTCCGACGCCGATCGTGAACGTCCGACGCTGCTTGGGCTGCTGCCCTGGGGCGAACGCCGAGCCGTCTCCGAGGCACTGCGAACCGAAACGGTCGGCGGCCTGGTGCTGCTCGTTGCCGCGTTGGTCGCCCTCGTGTGGGCGAACACTCCGTGGAGCGGGGCTTACGAGGCGGTGCGTGATGCCCACTTCGGGATCCCGTGGCTGGGCCTGGACCTGTCTGTGGGGCATTGGGCCTCGGATGGTCTGCTCACCGTGTTCTTCCTGGTCGCCGGAATCGAGCTGAAGCGGGAACTGGTGGTCGGGGAGCTCCGCACTCCGGCCGCAGCGGCCTTGCCCGTCGCCGCTGCCCTGTGCGGCATGGCGGTGCCCGCTGTTCTGTACGTCGCCGTCTCGTCGGCGTCGGGCGGTTCCCTGACCGGCTGGGCCGTTCCGATGGCGACCGACATCGCGTTCGCACTGGCCGTACTCGCGGTGCTGAGCACGAGTCTGCCCTCCGCATTGCGCGCCTTTCTGCTCACGCTGGCGGTCGTCGACGACCTCGGCGCCATTCTCATCATCGCTGTGTTCTTCACCAGTGATCTGAACCTGCTGGCCCTGGCCGGCGCTGTTGCCGGTCTCGTCCTCTTCTGGCTGCTGCAGCGCATGAGGGTGCGCGGCTGGTGGTGGTACGTGCCACTGGGCGTCGTCACCTGGGTGCTGATGTACAACGGCGGCATCCACGCCACGGTCGCCGGGGTCGCTATGGGGCTGATCCTCCGGACCACCCCGGACGGCCCCGGTGAGGGGCGGCGGGCCGAGAAGGTCTCGCCCGGCGACTGCACCGCCCATCTGTTGCGGCCGTTCTCCGCAGGCGTCGCCGTCCCGCTGTTCGCACTGTTCGCCGCAGGTGTCAGTGTTTCTCCGGCGGCTCTGCAGGCGGTGTTCACCCGCCCGGAGCCACTGGGCGTCATAGTCGGTCTGGTGGTGGGCAAGACCGTCGGGATCTTCGCCGGGACCTACCTCACCGCCCGCTTCACCCGGGCCCGGCTCAACCCGGACCTGGCATGGGCCGATGTACTGGGCCTCTCGGTCCTGGCCGGCATCGGGTTCACCGTGGCACTCCTGATCGGGGAACTCTCCTTCCCCGACCCGGCCCAGGCCGATCACATCAAAGCCGCGGTCCTCGTGGCTTCCCTCACCGCCGCCACGGTCGCAGCCATCCTCCTCAAACGCCGTGACCGCATCTACCGGCGCCTGTGCAAGGCCGAAGACCTGGACGACGACCACGACGGCATTCCCGACATCTACCAGCACAACCCGGGCGGTGGAAGATGAACCAGCACCACGCGTACCTGGCCAAGGCAGCCGTCTGGCTGGCCCTCACCGCTGTGTCACTCTGGGCCGGCGCCACACTTCACTCCGACGCCGCGCAGTTGCTCTGCCTACTGGCAGCAGCGACCGCGCTCCGGATGATGCTGGTCACCGCCCGTTCGCTGCTGTACTTGCACAGGGGCATAGATGTCTCTGCACCGGCCGTGGTGCGGCTTCGCGGAGAGATCACCGCACGCAACGCCCAGCGATTCGGCCGCCGCATCACCACAGCACTCACCTCCACGCCACCGCAACTACAGGTGGACATGCGCCAAGTCAGCCTCCTCACCACGGAAGGCACCCAGGTCCTGTTCACGGCCGTGCGCAACGCACGCCACAGAGAAACCTCCGTGGTGGTCATCGGCGCCAACGCCCAGGTACGCAGCACCCTCCACCGTGTCGGCCTGGACCATTTCCTCACCTACACCGATAAGACCGGCACCTGAATCGTGCCCACCAGAACCAAGCTCTCCTGGTCCGGCTCAGCGCCGGGCCCGGAACGTGACAGCGGGGGTCGAACATGGGGCAGGACCGCACCACCGACACGTTCGACGACTATGCCGCGCTGCTGGCGTCCTCCTCGATCACCGGACGACGGCTCACCCGGACCGAACTGGAACCGCTCCGCGAATTCGGGGAGGAGGCAGCCGGCGGCGGTTCGTCCCTGCGCTCCCCGATCGTTCAGCACATCGCGGAGATACGAGCCGCCTGGCCGGGTCTGCCCGGTACTCCGGACGACGTGCTCAGCGCGGTTCAGCAGACTGTCGAAGCTCTCTGTGAGGGGTACGAAAGAGCACAGCGGTTTGCGGTGCGGCAGCAGGAGGCAGCGCGGCGTGAGTTCATCGATGACCTCCTCTACGGGCGCAGCGACCTGGGCCGCCTTGCCGAGCGGGCCGAACGCTTCGGCCTGCAGCTCTCCCACGCCCATGCCGTGGCCGTCGCGCAGGGGCCTGCCCCCTACGCAGAAGGCGACTCGGTACCAAGGCGTGTCGAACGCGCGGTCATCGGCCGGTTCGGGGAACGCAGGATTCTGCTCACCACCAAGGAGGGTCTGCTCGTCTGCGTCGCCCCGGGCGACCAGACGGACGTCCTCACCTACTTCGCCCGGCAGGCGTACGCCGCGACGGACGGCGGCCGCACAGCGATTGGGCGGACCCACCGGGGCGCCGGCGGAGTCGTCCACTCCTACGAGGAAGCCCGCAGCGCCCTGGACCTGGCCGGCCGGCTGGAGCTGGAGGAGCCCGTACTTCATGCCTCGAACCTGCTCGTCTACCCCGTCCTGACCCGGGACCGTCAGGCCATGGCCGACCTAGTCCTCACGACTCTGGGTCCACTCCTCGCAGCACGCGGTGGCCCTGAACCCTTCCTGCAGACCCTCACGGCCTACTTCGACGCCGGCTGCGTGGCTGCCGAGGCCGCCCGCCGGCTCGCCCTCAGCGTGCGAGCACTCACCTACCGCCTTGAACGCATCCACCAACTCACCGGATCCGACCCGACAGACCCCCGCCACCGCTACACACTGCAGACAGCCGTGATCGGGGCCCGCCTCCTCAACTGGCCCGAACAGAAGCTGTAGGCCCGCCGGTGAACCGTACGGCGGGGCACGGATCAGGCGCGAAATGCTCAGGACAGCACCGGGGGTAAAGCCCGGCGGACCGCCTGGCCAGACCGGTACCAAGGCTGGCATGGGGAGGCTTCGATTGCGTAACGAGGCTTCCCCGCGGACTCTTGGCTGGTGCAATCTTTGCGTAACCTAAAGGAATGCACTCGGCACAGCCGGGAGGGTGGCACGAGCGGAGAAACACCATGACCAGCAGCGAGCAGCGGCACAGAGCCGTGCTGCTGGCCTGCTTTCCGGCCGTGGCCATGGTGATCGTCACCTTGGTGGACCTCACGGCGGGCCCCACCGTGGGGTTCCTTCCTCTGGTATCGCTCGGGCCGGCCTTCGCCGGACTGATCGGAACGTGGCGGCGTCCCGCGCTGACGGGTGCCGCAGCGCTGGTCCTCTGCGTGGGCCTCGGCATGTACGACGGGCTGTTCGACACGCGCCGCGGCTTCACGGCCATGTGCTCGGTGGCAGGAGTCACCGTGGCCGCTGTCGCCGCGGCCTTCATGCGGGGGCGGCGCGAGGAGGAGCTGGCCAGTGTCCGCTCCATCGCCGAGGTGGCGCAGCGAGTACTGCTGCGGCCGGTGCCGCCCAGCGCGGGCTCGCTGCGCATCGCCGTCTCATACACCTCCGCAGTCGCGGAGGCCCGGATCGGCGGAGACCTGTACGAGGTGGTGTCCACACCTCACGGGATCCGCGTCATCGTCGGCGATGTGCAGGGCAAGGGCCTTGCGGCGGTGGAGACAGCCGCTGTCGTTCTGGGCGCCTTCCGCGAGGCCGCACACGACGCGCGGGACCTGACGGAACTCGGCACTCGTCTCGAACGCAGCGTGGCCCGCGAGGTGAACGGTGAGAAGTTCGTGACCGCCGTCTTGGCGGAGGTGAGGGACGAGGAAGTGGTCCTCCTCAACCATGGGCATCCGGCCCCGATGTTCGTCCGTCGTGACGGCACCGTCGATTTTCCGCTCCCCACTGCCTACGCGCTTCCGCTGGGACTGGGCCTGCACGGCGGGCAACCCCCACAGCCTTACCGCGCCCGCTTCGGCCCGGGCGACCAGCTGCTGCTGTACACCGACGGCGTCACGGAAGCACGGGACCGTACAGGCACCTTCTACCCTCTGGGTAACCGGACCGCTCTGCTCGCAGCCACCGACGCCCAGACAGCCCTCGAGACATTGCGCGAAGACGTGGTCCGCCACGTCGACGGCCCCCTGCACGACGACGCCGCGATGCTGTTGCTGCGCTACCACCAGCAATGAAGAACCAGTCCGGGCGGAAGGGGGGCCACGGACGAGACCCTGTGGCCGATACCCCTCCGGCTCCGCGGGTCCGGAATGCGCAGTCGGACCTGCCTCATCGAGTGGGTACGGCCACCGCCCTGAGACAGCGCACTGTCCTGCTGTCCACCGGGCAGCGCCCAAGGCAACACAGATCGCTACTGCCTCCCTCAAGCACCCACCCAACCAAGCCCCGGAGGGGAGTATGCAGGACCGAAGCCCCCTGGCCAACCACATGCGCAGAACCCTCCTGGGGCCCGCCGAATACCCGGGTGCCCCACCGGTGTGGCTGGTGACCGAGGGGCTTGTCGTCGCCGCTGTCGCGGTGCTCGCTGTGACCGGCCTCGGAGCCGCCTCGGTCCTCGTCGGAATTCCGACGAAACATGCCGAAGGGCTGGGTTCCGCCGCCGTCTGCGGCGTACTGATCTACCTCCTGGCGGCGAAGAGCGGCAAGCTGCTGGTGGGGGCAGCCGCTGTCGTGGGCCTGCTGCTTGCCTTCGCGGTTCCACGGACCACGGCCGACTCGGTCCTGGCCGAACTGGGCCGACGGCAGGACGTGGTGGTGACGGGAGTGGCGTACGCCCCCGACGGGACAACACGCAAGGCGAAGTACCTCTGCTCCGTGCGGCACATGGACGGCACGGAAGTACCGGTCCAGCTCTGGAGGGGCTGCGGTCCCGCCGTCGGGCCAGGTGACCGCATCGGCATGGTCTACGACCCCGCGGGGCGGGTCCCCCCGCGCGGTGTGGCGCCCTGGAATCCGCTGTGGCCACTGACCTGGTGCGTCCTGCTTGCCGCCACCTTCGGCACGGTCTGCGTGATCACAGTGGTGCGCTCCTACCGACTCGCTCCGGCCGGACCGTAATCCGCTGTCCACCAACGGTACGGACCTGCACATTCTCCTCCCGGCAGGCCGCCCACCGCATGATCGGCATCACAGCGCAGATGGGTCGCCCGACGATCTTGCTGTCCCCCGACCAGCGCCAGAGACCGGACATACATGGCTAATTCGGCGCGCACCGAGACCGCCCGGCCAAGCCGGCGAAGGGCCGACTTGACTAGCTTTGCATAATGCAATGAAAGAGAGGGCCGAGCAGCTCACGCCCCTCGGCGATCGACGGCAAGGATGGGGACAGATTCCGCATGGCCCGTTTCCAACGGTTCCGGACCGCTCCGCTGGGGCTGATGGTGATGGCCTTGGTCATCGGAGCGGGAGCCGGGGCCGGTTCGATCGTCTTCCGATGGTGCATCGAAGCGTTCACCAGGCTGTTCTCCGGTCACACCGACTACGCGTCGGCTCCCGGCAGCGACCATCCGCATGTGGCGTGGCTGGGCCCCGGCTTCGTGGTCCTGGCCCCGGTGATCGGCGGTCTTCTCTACGGTCCGCTGGTCAACCGGTTCGCCAAGGAGGCACGCGGGCACGGGGTGCCCGAGGTCATGCTCGCCGTCGTTCAGTGCGGCGGACGCATCAGTCCCAAGGTCGCCGTCGTCAAGACGCTCGCGTCCGCGCTGACGATCGGCTCCGGCGGATCGGTGGGCCGGGAAGGGCCCATCGTCCAGATCGGCTCCGCTCTGGGCTCGACCCTCGGACGGGTGACGAAGGTGACCGAGGGCCGGATGAAACTCCTGGTCGCCTGCGGCGCGGCCGGCGGGATCGCGGCGACGTTCAACGCACCACTGGCAGGCGTCTTCTTCGCCATGGAGCTGATCCTGGGAACGTTCAGCGTGGAGGCGTTCGGCGCCACGGTGCTCGCCAGCGTCACCGCCAGTGTCATCGGGCGCGCCGCCTTCGGCGATGTCGCTTTCCTCAGCCTCCCCGCGTTCCACGTCGAGCACCTGACGCAGTACGGCCTGTTCGCTCTCCTCGGCATCCTGGCGGGCGTGGCCGGCATCGTCTTCACGCGCGTTCTGTACGCGATCGAGGACGCCTGCGACTGGGCCTGGCGCGGCCCGGAATGGCTCCGCCCTGCTGTGGGCGGCCTGGCCCTCGGACTGGTCCTCCTCGCTCTCCCCGAAATGTACGGCGTGGGATACCCCGTGCTGGAGAAGGCCACGGAAGGCCGCTATGCCGTGGGCTTCCTCCTGCTGCTCCTGGTCGGGAAAATGGTGGCCACCAGCGTGACGATCGGCATCGGCGGGTCCGGCGGAGTCTTCGCGCCGAGTCTGTTCATCGGGGCGATGCTCGGCGCCGCCTTCGGCGCTACGGCGGCGGAAGTCATGCCTGCCACCGCGGGGGCAATCGGCGCCTACGCTCTGGTGGGCATGGGCGCAGTGTTCGCCGGCGCTTCACGGGCACCGATCACAGCAGTCGTCATCCTGTTCGAACTCACCGGCGAGTACACGATCATCCTGCCTCTGATGCTCGCCATCGTGCTCGCGACGGCAACAAGCCGCATGCTGTCCCACGAGACGATCTACACCCTCAAACTCCTTCGCCGGGGCATCGATCTCGCACGCCCCGCGCACGGTGCCCGAATCGGCCGGCAACAGGTCGCCGATGTCATGGAAACACTTCCCACCGCCGTGCCGGCGACGAGTCCCCTGAGCGAGGCATCCGGGCTGCTGAGCCTGTCCGGGCACGGTGCACTGCCGGTACTCGACGCCTCCGGTGACTACTTGGGAGTGGTCACCGCACAGTCCGCCGCCCAGGCACTCGCCCAGCAGCCCGCAGGCGCGCCGACGCTGGTCGGTGAGATCGCCGAGCAGCCACCCCGCGTCACTACGAGCGACTCGCTCGCCACCGCCCTGAAGGAACTGGTCGACGCATCAGGCACCGGCGTCCCCGTCCTGGATGAAACGACAGGCAGGCCCGTCGGCTGGCTCAGCCACCAGGGAACCCTGCGCGCCCTGCACGCAGCACCCTCGACCCCGCCTTCCCAACGCGCCCCCTCACATGTGCCTCTGAGCGTATCGACACACTCACAGACACCCGCCTGAGAGCGTCGCCGCCCCTGGCAACGCCTCCCTCGTTCAGATGCGGCCCGACGATGCGTCCCGCCGCTCGAAGGGGTTGTCAGGTGGTGGGACCGGCCTGGAGATCAGGCCAGCCCAGCGGGTACGCGCCGCCAGGCTCAGCCGGTTGCGCAATCGGTTCCCCGCCCGCCTCACTGAATGCCGTCAGCGCCTCGACCAGAACCGTTCTCTGCCCCGGAGCGAGCCTTTCGACAATGCGCGTGATCTCCTGGCGCCTGCGCGCGGTGACGTCCTCGACCGTCCGGTGGCCCTCTTCGGTGAGCCGGAGCTGGGTCTCCCGCTTGTTGTCAGGATTGACCTGCCGGTCCGCAAGCCCTGCGGCGATCAGCCGGTCGACCATCCGCATGGCGGTCGACGGCGCCACGTGCAGCAGATCGGCCAGAGCGACGAGCTTCGTGGTCCCGCGCGTCGACAGCACCACCAGCATGCGGAACTGCGCGAGCGTCACACGCTCCTCGATCTCGGACAATGACCGTGCCGACACAGCAACCAGTACCCGCGACGCCGCGATGACCGCACGGGTCACTCCCTCAACATCACTCGTGCCCCCGATCGGGGCCTCTCTCTCGGCCATGCCCCCTTTCTACCGCGCAGGCAGGCTCCTGTGTGCAGTGGCCTCCACTCAGGGCGCACGGGACCGGCAGCTCGAACGCCTTCCTCCTCTCAGCATTCGCCGCTCGGGCGACCCCACGTCCCGGGCTACTCCGACGAGAAAATCGCGCAGGGCAAGCACCACACTCAAGCGCTGCCGGGCCTTGCCAGGCGTCGGGCCGATGTCCACTACGCCATGCTGCGCGACGGAACTCTCTACGAACCGCGGCCGGTCAGCCCATGACCGCCGTCATTGTCAGGCGTCACCCCGGCGGGGAATCAGGGTCTGCTTCCAGAACGGCCAGCAGCTCCGCGAAGCGCTGGTCCCGCGAGGTCCCCGTGGCCAGCTCGCTGAGAGCATATGCCGTGGTCTTGAAGCCGTCTCCGTGGTGGAACTCCGCACCCCACGCGCCAAGCCGCACGAAAGCCACCTCGTCCAGGAGAAGACGGTCGGTCCCCCATGGGTTGACCGCCACGATGCCGCCAGGGCCGACCTCGAGCCGGACCCTGAGAATCGTCCACCAGAAGAACACCACAACGCCAACCGCCAGCCCCGTCCACAGTCCGGCCGACCCCGCGGTCTCCGCTGCCGGAGACAAGGCCCACACTCCCCAGCCAATGACCGCCTTCACCCCTACGACGACAGGAATGACATAGGCCGCCACGAGAACCGGCCCTTCCACCCGCCACACCGACACCGAGTCCCCACCCTGGTCATTCATGCCCGCATCGCGAGTAACGTGTCTTGACCAATCCCGTAGGAACACCCTCCGGCTGCAAGTCACCGCTTGACCCGGTAGAGCTCTATGTCGCGGTTCACGAACAGGTGGACGTATCCGCAGTCCCAGCAGATGAGACCTGTCGCCGACTCATCGGCCCACGCCAGCTTCAAGAACTCCATGCCGGAACTGTTGAGCTTGACCTCGCGGTCCCGGAAGATCTCACACTCGCAGACATGACAGCGGAACCAGATACCGCCGAGCAGCGCATGTACCGGTTTGGCCATGGGCCTTTCCCCTTCCTGTGGTCGGCTTCAGACGGAACTGATCTCCTTGCTGTTCTCGGCCACGCCCCTCGACGCCGGTTCCACGGCGGCGTTCTCAGGAATGCCTGCCAGGTCATCAATATCGAAGAGTCGCGCGATCGGTACGTCCGTGCTGCTGTGAGCGATGATCGAGAACGCAATGCACACGGCAATCAGGGTGTACGCAGCTTCTCCTTGCGGGATGCCCGCCTGGAGCACCAGTAGGCCATAGACCACCGAAGCAAAGCCCTTGGGCCCGAACCACGCAGCGACCATCCGCTCCCGGCGGTCGAAGCGCGTCCCGATCAGGGAAAGCAGTAGTGAGGCCGGCCGAATCAGCACGATGGCCAGCACCACCGCCACGTATCCGCCCAGGGACAGGTCTCCGAAGAGCTGAGGTGTCAGCAGAGCACCGAAGACGAGCAGAGCCGCGAACTTGGCCAGCTCGGCCAGTGCCTCGCCGAGCGGTTCGAAAGCGGCCTTCGCTTCCGGGGAGATCGCCGCGAGAACAGCGCCCGCGGAGAACGCGGCAAGGTACGGGTTGGCGTGGGTGAGGTGACAGAGCGCGTAGAGGATGATCCCTGCGGCCAGCGGCAGCAAGGGCTGCAGCTTCGGCTCCGCACCCAGTAGCCGCAACCGCACAAGCCCGTTGACCAGCAGGGGCAGCACCACCCCGAAGGCGAGCCCCAGGCCCAGTTCGAGACCGATCTTCGGAAGGGAGGCTTCGGCGTGACCGGTGGTCGGCCCGGCAGCCGCTATGAGGATCAGTACGACCGGCAGCGCGAGCCCGTCGTTGATACCACTCTCCACATTGAGCAACTGCCGCAGCTTGGCCGGAACTTCCTTACGCCCCACGATCGCGGAGGCGAAGACCGGATCCGTGGGCGCCAGTACCGCTCCGACCAGGAACGATGTCATCCAGTCGAGCCCCGCCACGTAGTGGGTGACCAGCGCCATGCCGACGAAGGCCAGGGGCATTCCCAGGCCAAGGGCCCGGGCTGGGTTCTTCCACTGGGCGCGCAGCTTCGGGAACGAGACGTGCATGCCATCGGTGAACAACACAGCGAACAGCGCCAGATCAGCAGTGACACCGACGATTTCACTGTCGGGAGTGATGTGGATCAGGCCGAGGAAACCGTCACTGACCAGTGCACCGCCGACAAGGAACAGGAAGGAGGTGGACAGAACGGTCCGGGCGGCAAGCCCGGAGAGCAGCACCGCGATGAGCAGCGCGGCTCCGAAGACGGCAACGAGCACCATGAGTGGATTCCCTCGGTCAGCGAAGACAGTTGTCCCTTGTTCGCCGACCAGGCTTCCCGGCACTCCGAGGAGGATTTTACACTCTCCTGACGCACTCCTGCCAGGTACATGCCGCCGCGGTCAATCCGTCAGTGGCCGGGCGCCTCGGCCCCGCCGTGAGCACTTCAACGCCGCCACCGAGCTCAATGGCCACCCACGCAAAAACGCCCGGCGCGGAAACCTCCGGCCAAGGACCGGCGTCAGCTCCTCCGAACATCCGGCCAAGCGCGCAATTCCAGGCACCGGCTGCCCGCGCCGGCCCTAATGAGGTTCCGCCACCTTGAAGCGGCTGGTCAGCGGGGTGGCGTGAACTCGTTTCGGGGTGCTCGTGCTGGTCGTGGGCGGCAGCCTGAGTTGTAGATCGTCCTGCGGGCTGGTTTTGCCGATGAGTTCACCGTCCTCCAACGGTCTACCAAGCGATACGACCGTTCTCGACAGGAGTGCAATGTCCACCATCCAGCCAGTGATCGTGACTGCCGACCAGGACGTTCTGCTCGGCTTCTATACGAAATTGTTCGGCGCTGAGGAGATCTTCCGGGTACCAGCGAAAGGCCCGGCCTTCTACCTCGGCTTGCGCATCGGCGACACCGACCTCGGGCTGGTGGCCAAGGCGAACCCGGGGACTGGGGCGGCGTCGCGGATCCTGCTCAGCATCGGTGTCGACGACGTCGACGAGACGCTCGGCCAGGTGGAGGCGCTCGGCGGCTCGGTCAGCGGAGGCCCCAACGACATGCCGTGGGGACAGCGCGTCGCCCACATCAAGGACCCGGACGGCAACCCGGTGAACCTCACTCAGCCGATCCCGGCCCGGTGACGCGGTTCCGGAGGCACGTGCTGCTCGTGCGCCTGCGCCTCCGTCACATTCTCGACACTCAACCAACAGAACGGAAAGGCCAGTCATGCGCATCCAGAAGACCGACGTCCTGCTCTACACCGGCGTCGCCACCGCGGAAAGCGGCCGCGAGGGCCGCGTCTCGTCCGACGACGGAAGGCTCGACGTCACCGTGAGCCAGCCCAAGGAGCTCGGCGGAGCCGGCCGCGGGACCAACCCCGAGCAGCTCTTCGCCGCCACATACAGCGCCTGCTTCCACGCGTCCATCGCCATCGTGGCCGATGCGGAGAAGGTCGACATCAACGGCTCCAGCGTCACCGCCCGGGTCTCGATCGGCAAGAACGGCGACGGGTTCGGCATCCTCGCCGACCTGACCGCGCACCTGCCTGGCGTCGAGCCCGCGGTCGCGCAGAAGCTCCTGGACAAGGCGCACGAGATCTGCCCGTACTCCCGAATGACACGGAACGGCATCGAAGTCAGCCTCCAGGTCGGCTGATCCGGCGCCCGCCGCGGAGAGGGAGCGACATGGTCAGCATGGCGGCGAGGCCGCCCGGCCCGGCCGCCTTTCCGCTGGTGAACGGGGCTGGGTGTGACGTGTCGGTGGGGTACTCGGGCTGGTCGGCGGCGGAAGTCCCACGTCTTGATCGTTAGCCAGTATTCAGCGGCGGATCTCGCGGTTCGTGAGGACGAGGAGGGCCCGCAGGAGGTGGGTGGCCCGTGCCGGGTTGGTGCGGAGTTTGGTCAGAATGCGCCAGCATTTGAGGTTCGCGAAGCCGTGCTCGACGGGGGCTCGTGCGGCGGCGAGGACCTGGTTGGCCTGCTTCTGAGCGGGGTTGAGCTTGGCCGCGCGGGTGGCCTTGAAGCCGGTGATCACGACCGGGTCGTCGGAGTCGGGGGTGGTATCGAGGCCGACGAAGCCGAGGTCGGCCAGCGCGCCGAGCCCGGCCTCGCGCAGGTGGCGGACGACGTTGTCGCGGCGGGCGGCGGTGACGTCGTGGGTGGCGCCGGGACGGGCTGCGGAGATCCACAACAGCCGCCCCTTCTCGTCGGTGAGGGCGAGGAAGTGCAGGCCGTGGCGCCGGTGCTTGCCGGAGTAGTTACGCCGGTTGTCGCCTCCGGTGCGCCGGACGGTCGCAACGAGGGTGCCGTCGATCAGTACGACTTCGCCGCCGCGTCGCGCGACCTTCCGCAACGCCCGGTCCAGGCGGGGCGCCTGGGCGGCGAGCAGAGCCAGGAGCTCGTCGCGCCAGCGGCGCAAGGTCGTCTCGCCGATGTGCCCATGCCGAGTCAACGGCCACCGGGGGCACTGCGGTTACGGCCCAGGTCGTGCGGTCAGGGCAGCACGCGGAAGCCTCCGTCGGGCAGTTTGCGCAGCCAGCCCCGGTCGGTGAGCTTGGTCATCTTCGCGCGCAGCGGTTCCAGCCGACCTTTTACCTCGACTTCGAGGCCCAGCTCGCTGCCGACGTCCTTCACCCGCACCGGACCGCCGGAATCTCGCACGATCGTCATGATCCGCCGGTAGTCCGGTGGCAGGCTCTCCTCTCCCATGCCGGGCTCGCGGTGCGGGATCAGCAGCACCCCACGGCCTCCCACCTGCGCCGTCACCGCCTGCGTCGACGGCCCTTCCGCCTCCAGCTGGGCACGCGTCCGTTCCCACACCCGCTCGGCCACCGCGAGTTCCTCACGTTCGGCACAAACTTCCTCCAGGCGCTTGACCAGGAGTTTCTCCTCCTCGTCGAGTTCCGCCCGGCGGGATGCGACACGGTCGGACACCTCGGTGATCTCCGTCATCCCGCGAGCCTACGAACCCGCCCGGCCCCACGACCTGTGAACGGACAGACCGGCGTTGACGCCTGCCAGGTGATCAAGACGCGTGACTGCCGCCCGCCACCAGGCCGAGCATCACGCCGGGCCGTCACGCCACCCCCGCCCACCAGCAGAGATCAGGATGGCGGAGGCTCAATGGTGACGGCATGCAGCGTCAGAGTGGGAACGGCTCACCCGGGCCCGGGCAGGCAGGCAGCCGCATAGGGACCGTGGCGAGGCACATCATCCGACGCCCCTTGCTGATTGTCGGCCTCAACAGAGGGTGAATCGCCGTGTAGTGCTCGCGGTGCGGCGGGTTGAGTGATGGTGGACCGCCCCGGCAGAGGAGGCCCACCATCACTGCGTGATCCTGAACGTCAGCTGAGCTGCTGGAAGTTGAGCCATCCACTGGTGCCGACAGCGGTGGGCGTGCCGATGCCGGTCGGGGTGACGGCGGGATAGAAGTAGAACTCCTTGCCGGTGTCGTGGCTGGTGGCGAAGAGGTCGGGCTTGCCGTCGCCGTTGGCGTCGCCGGACGAGGTGATCAAGGGATGGGTGGTGCTGTCCCAGCCGGTGGCGCTGATGGTGGCAGTGCTGCTTCCCAAGCCTTCGCCGGCGGGTCCGGTGCCGGCGTAGAGGCGCAGGCGGCCGTCGGTCCGGTTACGGGCGATCATGTCGACCCGGTTGTCTGCGTTGACGTCGCCGGGGGCGGTCATGTCGTAGTCGCCCCAGCTGCCGTTGCCGATGAGGATGGGGTCGGCGTACTCGTCAAGGCTGAGAGTGTCCGCTCCGTAGTAGAGCCAGAGGAAGTTGCCTTCCTTGACGAGCAGGTCGGTGTGGCCGGGGGTGTCGGGGGCGCCGTCGCCGTCAGTGTCGAGGGGGCCGTCGACGTCACCGATGGCGAGGATCTGGGACGCGTCGGTCCAGTGGTTGTTCTCGGTGCTGTAGGTGGTGATTTCCTGGCGGTCGTAGCTGCACGACTTGGAGGCGCCGTCGGCGGATTCACCCAGTGTTGTGCAGGCGTAGCCGAGGCCGTTGTTGGGGTAGAGGTACAGCTTCTTCTGGTTGTTGGCATCCGGGACGGCTGCGATGAGGTCTTCGTAGCCGTCGTTGGTCCAGTCTCCGCGGTGGCTGATGGAGGCGCCGTTGAACTTGGTGGCGCTGGCGACGGTGTAGGGGGCGTGCCGGCCGTCGCCCTGGCCGGGGTAGAGCCAGAGTGTGCCGTCGGTGCGTACTCCGTATATGTCGGTGTTGCCGTCGCCGTTGAGGTCGCCGGGCTTGTCGGTGATGCCGGGGCTGTCGGCGTAGAAGATGTAGACGGCGCGATCGGAGATGTTGCCGGCCTTGTCGATGCTGCGTGCGTAGAGGGTGTGGTTGCCCGCGGCGAGCGGGGTGAGCTTGATGGCGACGGAGCCGCCCTGGGCGCTGGGGGTGGCGCTGCGGACGGTGCCGTCCCAGTCGGTCCAGTACTCGTACTTGGTGACGTCGGTGACGCCGCCGCTGCTGATCGTGAAGGTGCCTTCGGTGCGTGCTTTCCCGGTGGTGGCGGGCCAGCCGTCGGAGCCGTCGGGGAACTGACTGGAGGTGGCGGTCGGCGGAGTGGAGGGCCGGGTGGGATCGAAGACGAACCTGCAGCCGGGCTTGCCGGTGCCGGGGACCCAGTCGGACTGGAGCGTCCCGTCCTCGGCCTGAGCCTTCCAGGAGAAGTTGCCGTTGCCCATGGACAGGTAGGGGGTCAGCTCGGCTTTGGTGACCTTCAGTTTAGCTACGGTGCCGGAGGTGACGGACACCCATTTGCTGACGACGAGTACGCCGTTGGGGTCGTCGTTGGGGTGGTGGCCGGTGGGCCAGAGGTTGAACTGGGCCTTGACGGTGCCGCCGTCGGGGTCGGAGACCTTCGCCGTGAGGTAGATGTCGGTGTTGCCGATCAGCCCGTAGGGGGCGGTGTCGCCGCAGCCGGCGGAGTTCTTGGTGCTGGGGATGGTGTCAAGGCCGGAGGGCGGGTTGGGGGTGGTGTTGTAGGTGGTGGAGAGCACGGCGCTGCTGGCGGTGAACCGCTTGTACGCGTACGCGTCGCCTTCGGTGGTGGCGCGCAGGCCGACGGTGATGTTGTGCCAGTGCCCGGAGGCAGCGTCCTTGGCTGCGTCGGTGACGTCGAAGGCGAGGTTGCCGGCCGGGCAGGCCGAGGACCATCCCTTGGCGTCGGAGACGGTGTCCAGCTTCCTCGACCACGACGGCTGGTTGTTCCAGGTGTTCGACGAGGTGATGGTGCTGGTCAGCCACGCCTGCACTTCACGCTTGGTGCACGAGTAGGAGTAGCTGTTCTTGATCCGGAAGGTGGAACTGGAGATCACCTTCTTGGTGCTCCAGAGGTTGTCCGAGTCCATCCGGAAGAAGGAACGCGAGGTGCCGTCGCCGGGGTTGCCGACACGTGCTGAGCTCGTGGTCTTGTTGCCGTCACCTTCGTCCCAGCCGTTGCCGTTGTAGTAGGCGGTGTTGGGCGAGGTGCTGTAGGCGATGGTCCACGCTTCGCGTGAGCCGGAGACCGACGGGTCGATGTAGACGGGATACGTGGTGTCCGCGCCTTTGAGGACGTCCGTGTCCGGAGTGAGCGACAGGGAGCCGTCGGCAATCTCGACGTCCATGGCGGCCTGCTGTGCTCCGTAGGGGGCCTCCAGTTCGTGTGCCTGGGGCGGAGCTGTGGGCTCGCTGCTGCGGGCGGCAACCGGCTGCGTGCTGTCCCACATCATCGGAGTGGGGGCGGTGAAGACCTCCTGGCCGGCGGGGTTGACGGCGCGGATGTTGCCGTGCGCGTCTGCGTTCACCGTCAGTCCGTCGGTGGTCAGCGGGAGCTTGATCTCGGCCAGTGCCGGGTTTGCGGCGCCCAGGGCGCTCTTGACCACGAGTAGTTGTCCGAAGCCGGCGGAGCCCGCCTTGAGCTTCAGGTCGACATCTTCCAGGACGTTTGCGTAGGTGACGGAGTCGCCGTCCACGGTCGGCTTGGGCAGTGGCTTGGGCCAACTCCACGACATGCTGCGGCCGTCGCGCATGACGGTGGCGAGTGGTCCGTTGCCACCGCCGGAGAATTGCACGCCCACTTCCGTGGCCTTCGGCGAGTAGGAGCCGTCGCTGTTGGCCTTGAGGGTCGTGTCGATCTCTACGAGGGATCCGGACTTCCGCACGAACTGCGGCAGCGTGTAGGTGTCCTGAGTGAATGATCCGTCAGGATTCGCGAACAGCTGCGTGGTTTCGGTCCTGCGGGACAGCAATTCTGCCGGCTCACCGGAGCTGACGGCTCTACTCAGAGCACTATCTTCTTCGGAGTTACGCTCGAGGCTGGTAGGCGATGTGGCCGGATTACTCTCATCGGCGATAGCGGGCAAGGCAGTTACGGCGGGCATCACTACAACAATAGCTGCCACTGCTGCCATTGATATGCGCAGGGGCGCCGAACGCCTAGTTCTCTCTCGCGGACTTTCCATCTGGGTTCCCTTTCGGACCGTACACATCTTTCCGGCGCACCATACAGGGCAATGAGCTGACGTCCGGACGCAGATCCGACACTTCAACACACCCTAAATGTCCCATTGCAATGCATATTTGCGTTACGACCACCAAGGTGGCGAGTAGCTGCCTCATGGAGGCACTTTCAGCAGGTCAAGAGCGCATCTGGCTCCGTCCGCAGCGACACCGAAAAGGCGCAAAGCACCCGTCTCGCCCCATCTTGATCATTTTCGCTTACAGGTTGGTTAAGGAATTGCATTTACGCCTACCGATTCGACCGTGGAGCCGAGGTCCGGTGTTAACGTCCCTGGGTTAATCGACCCTGCGCTTCTCCTGTTGGGGGAATTTGTGTCCAGATTGCTGACTGGGGGTACCCGTCTCTCTCGGCGTGGTGCCAGAAGACGTGTCGCGAGAGTGCGGCTGATCGCCGCGTCTCTCGCGGTGTATCTCTTCGCGGGCCTGCTTGGGGGGCCAGTGGCCGCTGCAGCGGAGCTGAGTCTTTCGAAGCTTCGGAAACCGGACCCGGTATCTACGTCGAATGTGACGAAGCATCAAATTGCAAAGCCTGACCAGGCCGCGCAGAACGCCTGGAAGTCCGCACCGGAGATAGCGTGGCCGAAGCCCGGGACGGGCACGGTGACCCTCCCCAAGTCTGGTTCCGTCAGCGCGGGTTCACCGGAGGTGCGCATCGGTCGCACCCCTGACAAGGGCCGTAGCGCCACTGCCGGGCCGGAACGCGCGCAGGTTCAGGTTCTGGACCGCAATACCGCCGGGAAGCTCGGCGTCGAGGGCGTGCTGTTCGCCGTCCAACCCGTTGCCGGTGCGAAGGGCTCGGTCGATGTGAAGGTCGACTACTCCGGTTTCCGGCAGGCTTACGGAGGCGACTGGGCCGCACGCCTGGAGCTGCGTCCGCTGCCGTCCTGCGCCCTGGTGACACCTGAGGCAAAGGGCTGCCGGCTCGGCAGGGCCCTGGAAACGGCCAACGACACCAAGGGCGGGACGCTCACAGCGTCCGTCGCGCTCCCTGCCGCAGACCCTGCGGACGATGTGGCATCAGCTGATGAGGCAGCGTCGGCGCCGGTGAGCAAGGCCCTCTCCGGTCAGCGCTCGGTTACTGGTCTGTCCGCTGATGGGGGCACGGTGCTGCTGGCCGCGACGGCTGCTGCATCGGGTTCCTCCGGTGACTTCGGGGCTACCTCGCTCGCTCCGTCGGGCTCCTGGTCGGCCGGTGGAAGCAACGGCGGGTTCTCCTGGGCCTACGACATCGACACCCCGGAGGTACCCGGAGGTGTGGAGCCGGATCTGAGCCTGTCGTACTCCTCGCAGGCGGTTGACGGCCGCACCGCGGCGACGAACAACCAGGCCAACTGGATCGGCGACGGCTGGTCCATGGAGCCGGGCTACATCGAGCGCCAGTACGTCTCCTGCACCGACGACACATCCGGCAGCAACACCACCGCCAAGGTCGGCGACCTGTGCTGGAAGAAGGACAACGCCGTCCTCAACCTCGGCGGCCAGACGAACACCCTGGTCAAGGACGACACCACCGGCGAGTGGCACCTGGAAAGTGACGACGGCAGCAAGGCCGAGAAGTTCACCAACACCGCCCTGGCCAACGGCGACGACAACGGGGAGTACTGGCGGATCACGACGCCGGACGGCACCCGCTACTACTTCGGCTACAACCACGCGCCCGGCTGGACGTCCGCCAAGGATGAGACCAACTCGGCCTGGACGGTCCCGGTGTTCGGGAACCAGAGCGGCGAGCCCTGCCACGCCACCGAGTTCAAGGACTCCTGGTGCCAGCAGGCGTGGCGGTGGAATCTTGATCTGGTCATCGACCCGCACGGCGATGCCATGTCCTATTACTGGGGCAAGGAAACGAACTATTACGGCCGCAACGTCAATGACTCCACCGGCGCCTCCACCGCCACTGTCTACGACCGCGGCGGCTACCTCAAGCGCATCGAGTACGGCCTTCGGACCACCAATTACTACGCCCCCGCGGCCAAAGTCGACTTCACCGTGTCGGAGCGCTGTCTGAGCACCTGCACCACCTTCGACTCCGCCAACGCGAAGAACTGGCCGGACGTACCGTTCGACCAGTACTGCGCCTCCGGGGCCGAGTGCACGAGCCGCTTCTCGCCGTCGTTCTGGACCCGCAAGCGCCTTACGAAGATCGACACCTCGATCGTCACCGGCGGGGCGTTCAAGCCCGTAGACAGTTGGGCACTGACCCAGCAGTTCCCCTCCACCGGCGACGGCACCTCGCCCGCCCTGTGGCTGGCATCGATCACTCGCACCGGGCACACGGGCACCGGCGACGTCACCCTGCCGTCGGTCGCCACCTACGGCGTCAAGCTGGCCAACCGTGTCGAGGGCGCCACCACCGGCGGTGACCCCGACCCGGTGCCCCCGATGATTCGCTACCGCCTCTACGCCATCAAGACGGAGACGGGCGGAACGCTCGGGGTCACTTACTCCCCGGCGGACTGCAAGGCCGGTGACGTACCGGCCCCGGCTACCAACACCCGCCGCTGTTACCCGGTCATCTGGTCGCCTCCGGACGCCCCGGCCGAGAACTACGAACCGTATCTGGACTGGTTCCACACCTACGTGGTCACCCAGGTCCTGGAGTCGGACAACACCGCCGGCGCACCGGTGAAGGAGACGGACTACACCTACCTGGACGGTCTGGCCTGGGGGAAGGCGGAGGACGAGTTCACCAAGTCCAAGTACCTCACCTACGGCGACCGCAAGGGTTACGGCCGTGTCCAGGTCCGTACCGGTGCTCCGGCCGACGGTGAGCAGACTCTGAAGGAGTACCGCTACTTCCGTGGCATCGACGGAGCCGACGTCGCCGACCACGAGGGCATCAAGGTCGCAGACCACCCCGCCTTCGCCGGTATGACCCGCGAGGAAGCCACGTTCAACGGGGCCGGCGGCTCGCTGACCACCACCACCGCCTACCAGCCCTGGCACGGTGCCGCCACCGCCGACCAGGCCCGCACCGGTCTGTCGACGCTGCATGCCTATGCGACCGGGAACGCGTCGGAGAAGACCCGTACGGCGGTCGGCGCCGGCTGGCGCTCCACCCAGGTCGACCGGAAGTTCGACGGCTACGGCCAGATCACTTCCGAGTCCGCACTCGGCGACACCGCCAAGACCGGCGACGAGAAGTGCACCACGACCACGTACGCCCGCAACACCACGCTGAATATCCTCACTCTGATCAAGGAGAACCGGACGGTCGCCAAGGCGTGCGGCACCACCCCGTCGCTGCCGGCCGACCTGGTCTCGGTGGAGCGGCACTACTACGACGACGCCACCTCCCTGGACACCGCCCCCACCAAGGGCGACGTCACCAGGCTGGAGGAACAGGACGAGGCCGGCACCGGCTACCTGACCACCTCCACCGACACCTACGACATCCACGGCAGGGAGCTGACCAGCACCGACGCCCTGGGCGCCGCCACCACCACCGCCTACACCCCCGCCACCGGTGAGGCGGCGACCAAGAAGACCGAGACCAACGCGCTCGGCCACATCACCACTACCGAGTACGATCCGGCCCGTGGCGTGGCCACCGCCAACATCGACCCCAACGGCAAGCGCACCGACGCCGTGCACGACGGTCTCGGCCGCGTACTGAAGGTGTGGTCTCCCGGCTGGGCCAAGGCCGACCACGCGGACCAGCCCTCACAGCAGTACAGCTACAAGATCTCCAAGACCGAGCCGAACGCCGTCACCACCAACGTGCTGAAGCGCGATGGCAGTTACGCGACCGGCTACACCCTGTACGACGGACTGATGCGCGAGCGGGAGACGCAGGCCCCCGCGGTCGGCACCGCCAACCGGATCATCACCGAGAAGAAGTACGACACCCGCGGTTTCACCTGGAAGACCTACGGCGCCTATTACGCGGACGGTGCTCCCTCGGCCACGTTGGTGACCGGCGCGGACAACCAGATCCCAGCCGCAGTGGAGAACGTCCACGACGGGCTCGGCCGGGTTACCGCCGCCATCTCCCGCAAGCTCGGCGACGAGCAGTGGCGCACCACCACCACGTACGACGGCGACCGCACCACCGTCATCCCCCCGTCAGGCGCCACCGCAACGACCACCATCGTGGACGCGCTCGGTCGCACCACGGACCTCCTGGAATACACGAACGCCGCGCGCACCACGTCGCAGAAGACGACGTACGGCTACGGCAAGTACGACGAGCCGGCCAAGGTCACCGACCCGTCCGGCAACGAGTGGACCTACACCTTCGACGGCCGCGGCCAGCAGATCAAGGCCGACGACCCGGACAAGGGCCTGGTCACCACCGGCTACGACAAGGCCGGTCAGGCAACCAGCAGCACCGACGAGCGCGGCACCACGCTGACCACGGTCTACGACAAACTCGGCCGGCAGACCGAGCTGAAGCAGGGCAGCACCTCGCTGGCGAAGTGGACCTACGACACGCTCGCCAAGGGCCAGCTGACCTCCAGCACCCGTTACACGGGCGGTGCGGCCTACACAACCGCCACCGGCGGATTCACCGACCGCTACCAGCCCACCTCCACCACCGTCACCATCCCCTCAGGCGCAGGCAGCCTGGCAGGCAGCTACGGATGGACCTACGGCTACAACGCCGAAACCGGGCTCCTCGACTGGACGATGAACCCGGCGATCGGCGACGTCACCTCGGAACGAGTGACGGTCAACTACAACGGCGATGACCTGCCGATCCGCACCAGCCGAGCCGGAGCAACGCTCGTCTCCAACACGCTCTACGACGTGTTCTCCCGCCCCACGCGCACCGAGTTCGGCGTACTGGGCAAGCAGGTCTACCAGTCCCAGATCTATGACGAGTTCACCGGCCTCATGACCCGGCAGACCACCGACCGGGACCTGGCGCCGCAGCGCATCGACGACAGCACCTACAACTACGACCAGGCAGGCAACGTCACCGGCATCACCACGGCCAGTGGCCAGGACACCGCCCGGACCGTCGACACCCAGTGCTTCAGCAATGACAAGCTCGGCCGCCTGACCGAGGCGTGGACGGCCAAGACGGACTGCTCGACGGCGCCCTCGGCGACGACGGTGGGCGGCCCGGACACGTACTGGCAGACCTACGGCTACGACGCCCTGGGCAACCGCACCAAGCTCATCGAGCACGGCACCGGGACCCAGACGGGCACCGACGCCACCACCACTTACACCCACCCCGCCGCCAAGACCGGCCTGCCCCACGCCGTCCAGGAAGCCACCGTCAGCGGCGGCGCGAACAACGGCCAGAAGTCCACGTTCTCCTACGACAACACCGGCAACACCACCAAGCGCGTCATCGGCACCCGCAGCCAGGACCTGACCTGGGACGCGGAAGGCCACCTCGCCACCCTCACCGAGAGCGGCAAGACCACCAGCTACCTCTACGACGCCGACGGCAACCGCCTGCTCGCCAAGAACGGCGACGGCACCAGCACCCTCACCCTGCCGAACGGCAACGAGATCACGCTGACCACCACCGGCACCAAAGCCGGCACCCGCTACTACCAGCACAACGGCAACAACGTCGCCGTCCGTACCAGCAAGGGAATCTCCTACCTCTTCAGCGACCACCAGGGCACCTCGCTGACCGCGGTCGCACTCACGACCCTGGACATCACCCGCCGCAAACAGGACCCCTTCGGCAAGACCCGCTCCGCCGGCAGCAGCGCATTCCCCGGAACCCAGGGATTCGTCGGCGGCACCACCGACCCCACCGGCCTCACCCACCTCGGCGCCCGCGAGTACGACCCCAACCTCGGCCGCTTCCTCTCCGTCGACCCCGTCATCGACCACGACGACCCGGCCCAGATGAACGCCTACTCCTACGCCCACAACAACCCGGTCACCCAGTCGGACCCCTCCGGCCTGCGCCCGCTGGGCCCGACCGACGGCGGCACAACCGCCGACTACAAATGGGGCAACGACCGAGGCGTCACGGCTGAGTACACGTACAAGAGCGGCAAGTACGTCTGGACCCAGACACCCAAGAAGGACAAGCCTTCCCGCCAGAAGTACGCCGCGTACAAGGCCAACCCCACCCACTACATGATCGACGACGGTCACGCGAGAGCTCGCGCCAAGCAGCAGGCCGCAGACCGCGCCCAAGCCATCAAGGCAGCCAAGGCCAAGGCCGACGCAGAACGTCGAAAGAAGGACAGCATCTGGGGCAGCATCAAGTCCGGAATCGGGGGCGCTTGGGACAGTGTCAAAAATTCTTCCGTCGGAAACTGGGTTGGAGATAATTGGCGCACCATAGCCGACGTGGCTGCATTCTCCGCATGTTTCGTATCACTCGGAGTATGCGCTCTTGCCGTAGCAGCGGTAATCACAGCAAAGGCTCTGGCTGACCTTTCAACCGGCGGACTCGACTACGCCTCAGAAAATTTCAGCCTAAATATGCAGTACGGTGCAGTTGGGCTTGGCGTTGGCGCGGGGTTCGGCGCGCTGTGGCAGGCAGCAGCAAGAACCGGTCGAATCGTAGAGCACATGCCCATGGGGCGACATGCGAGAACGAGCAGCGGTAGGCATGCCAGACCAAATGGTCGGCATGCACAGCGGCGCGACCCCTTGGTGCGCTCGTTTGAGTTCGCAGGTGGTGGCGGCTTCGGACTCGCGACGTGTGCGGTTCCTTCGGCGGTTAACCCCGGATACTGCTAATGAACGAGGCAAAGGCACAAATGGATACCACCGCAGGTTCGCTCAGATTCGCAGCGCTGGCTGATGCTGCGCTGAGCCAGGCAACCTACCGAGGGTTGGAAACGCCGGCCGTTCGGCCCGAAGCAGACGTTCGACGAGTCGCTTGGTGGCGTGTACGTGGGCTCCAGCGCGCGGCCCACCTTCCGCTGCTCCTCGGCGTGCTGGCTCTCAACGGAGCAGTCCTACTCATCAAGGCCCAGCACCCCCATGCCAGCGTTCCCTTCTGGATCTATTCCTTGCCGCTCCTGACTGCCATCGTCCTCGGCATGACCGGGGTCGGCTGTCGGCGAGCCGTACGGATGGCACGTGCGGCACGGCTACCGGGACAGCGCATGCGCTACACCCTGCTGCACAGTTACGCCTCAGAGACTCCGTGGCTCGTCCTCTTCGATGAAGCAGAGGATGACGACGCCAAGCCATTGGGCATGCTGCCGCTCCGTTATGGACCGCTGCGCAATCGATTCAGGGAGCTTCCTTCACCAGTCGGCAAAGCCGCACTTGCAGGACGTCTGCTTGCAGGAGCCATAGCCATTCCATGGATCGAAGGACGGCCCGTTTGGCCCGAATCCGGATTCCGACCGCTTGACCTGGGTGATCCTCAGCATCTTCGGGCGTTGTCTGAAATGCTGCGCCCCGAATAACGGAAACTAGGGAAGCACGTACGGCGACATGGGGATCAACGCGGCATTCAATACAGGATTCCGCGGCTCCGGCAGCGCCAGCCTAGGCGCCTACGCCGGCGCCTGCTGATCGAGGAACCCAACCTGGGTGGGTGAGCCCGCATGGCTCACCCACCCGTTCCTCGCGCTGGCATGCGCGTGCGCATCCAGGAAAGGAATTCAGTGTTAGGAGCATCGGCCGGCGGTGCCTGGCAAATGGGAGTTCGCTCCGGGCGAATAGTTGAAGAGCTTCCCATGGGCCGCCACGCAAGCGGCCGGAGCCGGCACGGCGCCAAGCGTGACCCGCTGGTCAGGGGTGGCGAACTAGGGTTCGCGGGTGCAACCGGACTCGGGGCCTGCGCCGTCCCTGCCGTGGTGAACCCTGGATTCTGCTGACATGAAGGGGATAGGGATGAACATGCAAAACGAAGAGGGACAGGCCAGCTTCGCTCTCGGCCGAATGATCGAAGCCAGTGAAAGCCAAGCCAAATATCGAGGCTTGACGGGATCGACGATGCGTCGAGAGGTAGATATTCGACGAGCTGCATGGTGGCGGGTCAGAGGGCTGCAGAACTCGAGCCATGCGCTCCCCTTCCTTGGCACTCTCTGCCTGAGTGCTCTGGCGGCAATGATGGGCTTTCGGAATCCGGACAGCATTCCATTCTGGATCTTCATCCTTCCGCTGATAACTGTCGTCTGGGCAGTCATTGCGGCATTCGGCTGCCGGCGAGCATGGGGGATGGCGCGCGTTGCCCGCCTGCAACCAAGCGTCCATGTCAGATACGTGCTGCTTCATAGCTACGCATCCGAAGCTCCCTGGCTCGTCTTCTTCCCTCGATCTGGGGGCGACGAGGTCGAGCCAATGGGCGCTCTGGCTCTCAAGTATGGTCCCATGCGTGATCGTCTTCGAGATCTGCCAGAGCCCATCGGTATCGCTGCACTAACCGGAGAAGTCAGTGGCGCTTCGGTGGTGGTTCCGTGGATCAACGACAGACCGGTATGGCCGGCAGCGTCATTCAAAGAGATCAACTTGAGTGACCCTCGCCACTCCAGAATGGTCAGTGAGTTGATACGAGCCGAATAGCACACCGCTAAGAGGTTGATGTGCCACCCTCTTAGGTCATCAGTACTGGGAAGGGTGCATTCTGCATAGCATCTCCTGCTGGGGGCTTAACGATCTCGCATTAGTGAACGACATGCCGGGGCAGGCCCCGCACCTGCCCCGGCAGCCGATCCACTAACTCGAGCACCGATAGGAAATGGAGGTAGCCACAGTGACCTCGATCGGACGACCAAGAAAGAAGTCGCGCTGGTGTCGAAGAAGAACCGTGAGGACGAGATCCTACGCAGGACTTGGTTCAGGATCCTGTCCTGGGTCTTTACCGTGGGCTTCGGATTGGTAGCGGTTGGTCTGCTTGTCAGCCTCTCCCACAACCTCGAAGGAGGACCGCTGTCGGGTGTAGCCGCATGTCTCTTCACGATCGCGCTCAGTCGACGCGTCATGGGTTCACACATCAGGCTCGGCTCCTCTTTCGTGACCGTGATCAACCCACTGGTCACCTACTCGGTCCCGTACGACGCTGTCGCCGAGGTGCGCGGTGGTGGCGGAGGAACGCTGAACTTGATCACACGGACAGGAGACGAGATCTACTCCACCGGATTCGGCGGATCGATCATCGACAACTTTGTAGGGTCAGCCGACCGCGCTGTCGCGCGCATCGAAAAACAAGTGGGACGAGGGCGGAGGGGTGCGAAAGAAGCTCAGGTGACAAAGGGGTTCACGGTCTCATGGGTCGCTGACGTCTGCGCGGTGGGCGCCATGGTCTGCGCGGTGGCCGCAGGGATCTTGGGCATCTGACATGAAGATCGACATAGGATCGCATCGATTTAAACTCCCGGCTCACGAGATACCGTCCAGGTAATTCAATCTAAAGGCAAAATGATTCCACAACCGAGCAATTCACTCATCCTGATCTTCCTAGTTCTGTGTTGGGTAATTTTCGGGATCCGCTTCTCGATGCTAATGCATTCATGGCGTCAGCGAATCCTCGCGACGGTCGGTGGCCTCCTTCCAGCGGGCGCAGGGGCTCTGATTTCGCAGTCAAAGGACGAACCTATCTCGGCCTTCGTGGTGGCAATTTCAGGCACCATACTTTGCTTCGCTATTGCGACCATCGGCTGGGGCACCAAGTTGCGCTCCACCTATAAGGTCAGGGACGCCAAGGACCCCACAACGCGAAACTCGGCAGGGTGGCCCAAGGGATTCGTTCGCGTCGCCTTCATCCTGACACTGACGTGGATCCTTTCCTTTGCGGCAGTCAGCATGAACTGGAGTTAGAACCGACTATAAGGTCGTCTCCTATGTGAGTTCGGCTCGTCAAGTCGGTCGTGGGGTGAACATGTATTACTCCGGACGACTGTGGGAGATCGTAAAGCCTGTGATCCCGCCGTCGATGGCGCTGCCACCGCAGACCCAACCACTGCTACGCCCCCGCCCGCGACTGCCTGGCCTCCCCCGGTCTCGCAGCCCTTCACCGGCCCGGAAGTGCGCGGAATACGCCCCATGTATGCGGCGGTCGATTGTTCCAGGAAATTGCCCCGGCGGTCAGGGACTCATCGACCCGACGGCCTCATCCCTTATCGGCACCGTCTGAACTCCCACCAACCGGCCGCTGATCGCGGCAGTGCCCGCCGCCAACGGCGAGACCAAAGCCGACATTTGGGCCACCACCTCCACCGGGCAACTTATGCTCCACTCCGACCTCGCCGGCCGAGCCATGGTAAGAACAGGCGGCTGGAGTGATCTCGGATCTCTGAGCTGACCTGACCTCGTGTTGTCGGGCCCTGGGCAGGGCCTGACAACACGACGGCTCGTCGCTGCCTTCCACCAGTTACCTCTCCCACACGCCCCGACTGAACGACACTGCTACTCCGCTACCTGGCCACCGACGGGCCAGCTGGCTCCGAAAGGGTTCGTCATGCGTCTCACCAAGCGGCACCGCGCCGCTCTCACCGGGGCACTCCTCGGCACAGCACTCGGCCTGACTCCGCTGACGACCGCCAACGCCGCCGCAGTCGCCATGACTCTCCACACCTCGGACACCATCGACACGGTCGGTACCCCTGAGGACATCGACATCACCCTCACCACGCCGCCCTCCGCCGACAGCTTCGTCGAGCTCAATGTAGGTACCGAGAACGCGGCCCACCTGACCGTCACCGATGACACCGGGACCGTCCTGGCCCATGAGCCCGTTTACGCCTCCGACTCCCTGGCCACCTTCCGCTTCGGCAAGGAGGACAGCGACCACGACGGCATACCCGGCGCCACCCTCGAACCCGGTTCGCTGCACGTCCAGGTCACCGCGGACGGATACGTGGGCGATGGACTCAATATCAACGCGGACTACATCGACGGCGCCACCGGCAGCCGCATACCGATCAATCCCGCGCACGCCAGCATCCACATAAGGAAGCCGAGCGTGATCCCGTACTGGCAGTCGCCGGGCAGGTACACAGTCGCGGCCGGAACGGAAAGAGCTGCGGAGGTCCGTCTGGACACCCTCATGCAGCTGAGCACCCCGCCGGCTTCTACCCGGCTCCGGCTGCTGTTCACCGCGCAGCAGATCGCCAAGGCCGGCTACACCCCCGCCCAGTTGGCCCGCGACGTGCACGTCCAGTACTCCAGTGACGGAAACACCTACAGCACCCGCCCCTGGACCCTCGGCGCCGACGGCTCCGTGTACCTGGAGATATCCGAGCAGACCTGGCCCGCCGGCACGCTCAAGACCAGCGACTACCTGCGCTTCACAGCATCCTGGGGCCTGCCCGCCGGACACCTCGCCGGCATCTTCCAGACCCTCGATCCCGACGGAACCCAGCTCAGCAACAGGCCCCAGACCCTCGATTTCACCGCCGACCGGGCCGCGTTCTACGGCCGCGACAGCTCCGGAGTGCTCTGGCAGTACCAGGCCAGCACGACCAGCGACCCCGCCCACTACACCCGGCGCGCCCAGGTCGGCGGCGGCTGGAACACGTACAACACCCTCACCAAGCTCTCCACCCTCAAGGCAGACGGAACCGGTGATCTCGTCGCCCGCGACAAAGCCGGAATCCTCTGGTTCTACAAAGCCACCGGCGACATCAGCCACCCGTTCGCCGCCCGCAGCAAGGTCGGTGGCGGCTGGAACACCTACACCCAGCTCACCGGCCCCGGCGACATCACCGGCGACCACAAGCCGGACCTGATCGCACGCGACCACGACGGCGTCCTCTGGCTCTACCGTGGCACCGACAGCACCACCACCCCCTTCACCGCCCGCACCCGCATCGGCGGCGGCTGGAACACCTACAACCAGCTCGCAGGCGGAGCGGACCTCACCGGCGACGGCAAAGCGGACCTGCTCGCCCGCGACACCACCGGCGTTCTCTGGCTCTACCGCGGCACCTCCAGCATCAAAACCCCCTACACCGCCCGCATCCGCGTCGGCGGCGGCTGGAACACGTACACCCGCCTCGTCAGCACCGGCGACGCGAACGGCGACGGCATCAACGACCTGCTCGCCACCGACAGCAGCGGCGCCCTGTGGCTCTACTCCGGCACCCGCAACGCCAACTCGCCCTTCCGGACCCGGACCCACATCGGCGTCGGCTGGACGATCTACAACACACTCACCTGACCTGCTCTCCGCACACCCGAAAGGTCGGCGCTTCCCACGAAGCGCCGACCGCCACCATTCGTCCTGGAGCCACTCCCAGGATGTCGTGCTGGGGTAACTGCAAGGCCCTTCGTCCTTCCGTGGTGATCAAGCCTGCCCAACAATCTCCACCTCGGACCTCACCGAGCGCTACTTGCCACTTCGGCGGAGAATGCAGGGCGCAGACCGAAGGCTCGACCAGATGGCGCAGGTCGAGCCTACGTGCGCATGAGGATCAGGCTCTCAGTGGCGGCGGGGGGCCCTGCTCACTCTCCCGCGCTATCGCGCACGCGAGGGCGCCCAACGGCCGGTTCTAGGATCGTTCACGCCACCTGGGCGGCGACAACGCCGTCTACGGTTGCCCGGTACTCCCACGGAGCGCTTCGCCCGCCTTCTGGTAAGAGTCGATTCGGTGCTGTGCGCGGCGGTTGCGTTCCTCCGGGTCTCGCACGAAGAGAGCCTGCCGACCGGGGTGATAGGTGCTGACCACCTCCAGGGGCCGATCACGGACAACTTCGGGGTACGTCTTGCGCAGGCGGCGCCACACGTCCTGGGCTTCGTTGCCCTGGAGAAGCACGACCTTTGTCTTTCCCATCACTCCCAGCAGCTGCTTCAGGGCCTCGACGCCGGCCTGGAGTTCGGCCGCGTTCGGCGAACGGTTGATGTACCAGGGATAGGCATTCCAGGGAGTGACGTCACGCGGCGCTATCCCGGCCTCCTCGAAGATCTGGGCCTGAAGCTCCGCCGTCGGATCGTCGTTCTCCACACACAGGAACCCGGAGCCGGCACCTTCCTGCGTCTTGGGACCCGGGTCCCGAAGAATGGACAAGACGCAAGCCTCCGCTCCCCCGTGCCAGGGCGCTACATGCGGCATCCAGCCGCGCCCGTCCTGATCGCGCAAGACGTCGACCAGCTCATTGACCGGACGAACATGAGGGGCATAACGTCCCTGCTCCTGCTCCACCCGGAATGCCTCTTCACGCATCCGTCTCGCCATACTTCCTCCAACGCCGGCTGACACCATCGCAGTGGACCCTAACGGGCACGTCTGACACTGCTCGGTCGGGCCTGCCCCCGCACATGCAGACGACGCTTAGTAGCGAAGGCTGCGATGGAGGTTGCGGGCAGCCCTGCTGTCAGCGAAGTCGTGAGCAGCACTGCCGTTGAGTGCTCTCGTCTCATGCAGCAAGCCGAACACCTAAAATCGATCTTGCGTGACGCGTGGGATGTCACCCGATCGTGCATCAGACCCGAACAGCGACTCGGCCTCTACCTACTTGCTGCGCGAGGACTTGTCCCAATACAAGCAGGCGGGCAAGAGGAGCCCAGCGTCGCGCCTTGCGGATGAGCCTGCATCGGGTCGCTCCTTCGAGCGAATGCAGCCCGAACAGCCCACCCCTTTCCGCTACTGCTGACAGCATCCGGCCCGTCAGTGAAAGCCAGGATCAAAGGTGGTCCCCTTGAAACGGCCGGTCAATGAGGGGCAGCTCTCGGTGCTGCAGTGGGTGGGAGCGGGATGTCCTGAGGACGTGTGGGAGACAAGCTCCTACAAGACCACCTGCCAGGCACTGCAGAACCGGGGCCTGGTCACGGTCTCCCGGAAAGGCGGGCAGTGGAGCGTCGTCCTGACGAGTGCAGGCCGGCACTACCTCTCCCACGGCACGTACCCTCCCCCGGGATCGCGCCCGCGCATGACCCAGGCCACCGCTCCACAACGCTCGTCACCCCGGACACAGGACGCTCCGGCCGTCGAGCGAAAGCCACGTCCTCCCCAGCAGAAACGCGTGACATTCACGGAACAGCTGCTGCAGGAGCTCGCGGACGCCGGTGGCCGGATCGTCAAGACCACCACCGGCCGGGACTCTGTGAACTGGCCGTCCCGGATCGCGGCCGCTCGCAGGTCGACAAAGCTCCCGAAGACAAAGGAGCTGCACGGAGGCTGGTGCCGTGACGGATACGAGATCAAGCTCGTCGACACCCCTGCGTGGCGCTTTGCCGTCCTCGCCCCTGTCCCTGTCCCCTCCCGGCTCACTCGGCCGCACAGCGTGGTCCGGGCCATGCAGAACGAACCCCGATCGGTGGGCCTGACCAAGCCCGTCCATGCACGTGCCCTACGGCTCATCCAGGCGCTGATCACCGCCACCGAGTCCGAAGGACACGCCTGCTCCGTGGGAAGGACGGGCTCTGCACCCCCGTCTCACCACCGCCGCAGTGCGTCTCCCCACTTCACCATCACCGCGCAAGGGCTCACGGTGGGGTTCGTCGTCCAGCAGGAACAGGACCGGACCGAGCATGTCGCGACCGAGAAGGAACTCGCCGAAGCCCGGAAGCACTCCTGGATCAGAATCCCCCGCTTCGACTACACCCCGTCCGAACGCCTCCGCTTGGTCCTGAGCGGCGGCCAGCCACACCGGGCGAGCGAATGGGCCGACACCCCCGGCCGCCCCCTCGAAGAGCAGCTTGCCGAGATCGCCCAAGAAGTCACACTCCGCGGCGAAGCCGCCGAACGCCAACGCCAGAAGGAACTCGAGGCAGCACGCCACAAGCGCCTCCGCTGGCAAGCCGCCATGGAGAAGGCTCACGTCCAGTACGCCGAGACGTACCGCGTCAGGCACTTCGAGGCGCAGGAGGCGGCATGGCGCCACGCGACCCGACTGGCCGAATACGTGACCGCTATGCGCACACGAGTCGAGACCATGCCCCCAGGCGAAACCAGAACCGAAGCCGAGGCATGGATCATCTGGGCAGAAGCCACCACAGAACGCATCGACCCGCTGAACACGCCACTCCGCATGCCCCTCATCCCCGAACCACGAGCAGACGACCTGAAGCCGTTCCTCGGGCACTGGACCCCCTACGGCCCCTGACACGAAACCCTCATGGCGCAAGCCCCGCCGTGCCTCTCCCCGGCCCCGTCGTCTCACGCTTACCACGTTGCCTGTAGCCGCGATCGCAAATCCGCCGCTCCCGCGAGCATCACACGGCCACGAACTGCGTGAAAAGCCGAACGCGTCAGACGTTCAAGCACAGTCGAACTCACAGCGAAGCCCAACCAGAGCACTCCAGTGGGGCCTCGCCTCACGGCTTCAGGAGAGGCCCCGCCCGGCCCATCAGCAAGTCCCTCGCCCTATCACCGATGCCGTCACACACAGCCCCTATGAGCGGGGTCCTGGCGATTCCTGTTTGACCAGGTAAAAGACTTCACGGGCAGCATGGCGTTTGAGGCAACGGAGGATTTCGCGCCTGGTCCCTCCTTGATCCGGCGCTTGTAACAACGCCCGGGGGGACTCCCCCGCACAGGCGGCGAACCACGCTTCACGGCCCAGCCGCTCCGGATAGCCGAGCGGCCTGCAGCACGCCGGCGGGCCCGCGGAGCAGAAACCGTTCTGAACATGCCCGATCCCCTTCCGTCGCATGAGTATCGCGCTGCCGGTACCGGACCGCGCCGGACGGTCAGAATCGTGAGTGGGCCACAACGATCGGCAGGCCCCTATCGGGACACGCCCCGCCAGCCCGGCACCGACAACGCACCATCCCCGGCCAACAGCCGACACTGTGTGATTCAGACGCTTCGGTCAGGCGTGTCATGAGTCAGACCCGGGGCCCGGGACAGCACGGGCCCATCCTCTCGCCCCTCACCTCACACGGGCCCCCGTGCACAAACCCGATCGTCAGCCAGGACCATTCGACAACCGACGCCCACTGACGACAAGAAGTGCGCGAAACAAAGAGACAGCGAGGCCCGCGGCGTTCTGTGCGAGCCGGCCCGCCGGGCCGCAGGACGCCCCGGACACGTGCGCTATCGGCGACATCTGCACCATCCTTACGACCCCTGAAGGCTCACACCGGGCCAAGTAGGTCGGCGATCCGGCGGGCGGCTCCGCGGATGGGGCGGCCGCCAGGCGGCGAAGTAGTAGTAGGTCGCGCTCTTCCCACTAGCAACCGGTCCGTCCCTGGTACAGGATCGCGTTCACGATCTCCCGCATGTCGTAGGCACCTTGATGGCCTCTGACCGACCAATGCCGCCCCTTCCACGCGGTGATCACCGGCCCGATCAACGACCACTGCCCGTCCGATAAGTCACTCGGATACGGCTTGCGTTCACTCACCCGGTCGCATCACCAGATCAACGCCCGTGAACCGGCAGATTCCGCCTCGACGCCACACCAACAGGCGACAGCAGATCAGCTCAAAGACTCACGAACCGCCCACTGAGTGCGGTGAGACAGGCAGCTGCGGCTACGCAAGCGAGGGCGATGAACAGATGAGGGTATCCGCCAAGCGATGCGGCCAAGGCTGCGCCGGCGAAGGGAGCAAGTGCTGAGGCCGTGGTGGTCGGCGCGGCAAGGAGTCCGGACAGGCGGCCGTAGTGAGCGGTACCCCATCGGTCGGTGATTGCAGTGGCCTGCAGCAGGGTGATGTTGCCGCGGACCATTCCGGCGGCAATCGAGAGCACCACCAGCAGCGAATACGGGCCGGGGGCCAGCGCGAGTGCCGCGGTGGTGACGCCGCCGAGCGCGATGAGCGCGGCCGTTCGGACGGTGACACCGGTTCGGGCGGCGAGTGTTGCGTACAGGGTGCGACCGAGGGTCTGTCCGGCGCCGCCGAGGCCGAGTGCCCATGCAGCCTGGCTGGTTGAGTACCCGCGCTCGATGAGGAGGGGGACCAGGGCGACGACTGCAGCGGACACCGCGAAGGCCGAAAGAGTGAGGGATGCGGCGAGCATCCAGAAGGGCCGGCTACGTGAGACCGCGGCCGCGGAGTCGTTGGTGTGGGGCGACGGTGGCGGCGCGGCGGGCCAGGGAGCCTTGAGTGCGAATACGTGGGCGGGGATCGTGACGGCAGCAAGGATCACGGCAAGGACGGTGTAGGTCATGCGCCAGCTCATGTGGTCGGCGAGAGCTGCAGTCAGGGGCGCGAAGACGGTGGAGGCAAGTCCGCCGGCGAGGGTAACGATGGTGAGGGCGCGGACGTGATCGGGTGCCCACCAGCGGGTGAGCGCAGCAAATGCAGGCTGATAGAAGGTGGCTGCCATGGCCAGTCCTGCCAACAGCCAGCCGGCGAGGAACACAGGCAGGTTCGGGGCGGCTGCCATGACCAGCAGGCTTGCCACTCCGAGGACGGAGCCGGTGGTCATGACGGTGCGCGGTCCGCGGTGGTCGATGATCCGGCCGACCCGGATCCCAGCGAAGGCAGAGATGAGCAGGGCTGCGGAGAACGCGGCTGTCGTTACACCGGTGGACCAGCCGGTGTCGGCTGTGATGGCCGGGTTCAGTACAGGGAAGGCGTAGTAGAGGATTCCCCAGCTGGTGATCTGTGTGGCGCACAGGGCGGGGAGCACGGCGCGGGGCCGCGACCGGTCCCCTGTTCCGGTCGCGGCCCTGCGGGCGTCGAGGTTGGTCACGGGCAGCAGCCACCGGCCTGGACCGGAGTGGACGGGTCGGCTACGGCGGCCGGGTCGGCGCAGCAGGTGGTGTTCTTCTGCTTGGCCATGGAGTCGGCGTCTGCCTTTACGACATAGACCTCCCACGGTTCCTGGCCGGGGCCGTGGACCCAGACCTTGTCCTGGAGGGCGTAGCAGCAGGTGGTGTCGTTCTCGACGTCGGTCGTCAGCCCTTGGTCCTGGAGGCGGGCGGTGGCGGCGTGGACTGCTTCCGTGGTGTCGACCTCGACGCCTAGGTGGTCCATGCGCGTGTCCTCATCGAACTTGCCTTGGACGAGGACGAGTTTGAGCGGTGGGTCGGCGATGGTGAAGTTGGCGTAACCGTCACGCAGTTTCGCCGGTTCGGCGGCGAAGAGCTTGCTGTAGAAGGCGATTGAGGCTTGGAGGTCGGGGACGCTTAGGGCGAGCTGTACTCGGGACATGACGATCCTCCTGACGCAGGGCGGAAGCGCTCCGACCTAGGTTGGTCGGAGCGCCAATGTTCAAGACCCGCAGCATCCGCCGGACGCCGTGCCGGCAAGGGCTGCGACCGGAAGCGAGATTCCAGTTCCGATCTGTACGAGTGCCGGGGCTACCGGTGCGCAGCAGCCGCCTTCGTCGGTCTGCCCGGCGGCGGGGTCATCGAAGAGTCCGGCGCCGCCACAGACCCCGGTCTCGGGAAGGGTGAGCTCGACGCGGTCGGCGGCTTCGGTGTCGCCGGCCAGTGCGGCGGCGACGGAGCGGACCTGTTCGAAGCCCGTCATGGCGAGGAAGGTCGGGGCGCGTCCGTAGGACTTCATGCCGACCAGGTAGAGGTCCTGTTCGGGGTGGGACAGTTCGCGGTGGCCGTGCGGGTAGACGGTGCCGCAGGAGTGCTGGTTCGGGTCGATGAGCGGTGCGAGCTCCACCGGCGCCTGCAGGCGCTCGTCCAGGGCGAGGCGGAGCTCCGACAGGAAGGACAGGTCAGGGCGCAGGCCCGTCAGGGCGATGACCTCGTCCACCGGGTCGAGTCGCCGACCGTCCTCACCCACCAGGACCAGGCGGTCGTCGTCGGTGGGCTCGATGACTTCGGTACGGAAGCCGGTGACGGCGTCGGCGTGCCCGTCATCGACGGCGGCCTTGGCCGCCAGGCCCAGGGCGCCGCGGGCGGGGAGCTGGTCGGCGGAGCCGCCGCCGAAGGTGGAGCCGCTGATGCCGCGGCGCAGGATCCACACCGAGTGGGTGCCGGGTTCGCCCTCCGCCACGTCGGCGAGGGCGGCCAGGGCGGTGAACGCGGAAGCCCCGGAACCGATGACCGCGGTACGCCTGCCCGCGTACCGGGCACGGACCTCAGGGTCCTTGAGGTCGGGAATGCGGTAGGAGATGCGGGCGGAGGCGGCATGCTCGCCCAGGGCGGGAAGTCCGTCGGCGCCGACCGGGCCGGGGGTGGACCAGGTACCGGACGCGTCGATCACGGCGCGCCCCAGGATCCGCTCCTCGACACCGTCGCCACGCGTGATCCGGAGGGTGAAGGGCTGCTGCTCGCGGTCCGCGTCGACGATCCGGTCCCGTCCAAGACGGGAGACGCCGATGACGGTGGCGCCGTAGCGGACCCGGTCCCCGAGGACATCGGCGAGCGGCTGGAGGTACTGCTCGGCCCAGTCACCGCCCGTGGGGTAGGTGTCCGCGTCGGGCCGGAACCAGCCGGTGGGCGCCAGGAGCTTCTCGGCGGCCGGGTCCATCAGCTCGCTCCAGGTCGAGAACAGCCGCACGTGCGACCAGCCGCGCACCGCGGTGGCGGCGGTCGGGCCGGCCTCCAGGACCAGGGGTTCGATGCCGCGCCCGACGAGGTGGGCGGCTGCCGCCAGTCCGGCGGGGCCGGCGCCGATGACGACGACCGGGAGGTCTGCAGTGGTGGTCATGGCGGTGATGTCCTCCGGGATGAGCGACCACTCCGGGCCGCTGTTTCGACTGTTGTCTATATCCAAAGGTTGCCACCGGTATCGACAGGTGTCAACATAGACACATGTCGAATTCAGAGATTGCGGAGCTGCCGGTCCTCGGTACGGATGCTGTGGTGCCGTGCTGCCCGCCGATCACCGCGGGAGAGTTGTCGCAGGAGGACGCGGAGCGGATGGCCGCGATGTTCAAGGCGCTGTCCGACCCGGTGCGGCTGCGCCTGTTCTCCAAGGTCGCCTCGCATGCGGGGGGCGAGGCGTGCGTGTGCGACATCTCCGATGTCGGCGTCTCCCAGCCGACCGTTTCCCACCACCTGAAGAAACTGCGCGAGGCCGGCCTGCTGACCTCGGAGCGACGCGGGACCTGGGTCTACTACCAGGTCGCCCCGCCGGTCGTCGCCGCCATGTCCGCCATGCTCGACCTCCGCACCTGACCTTCGACCGACTTCTGAGCGTCAGCCGTTGCAGTCAGGCGGGCAGCAGCGCGCCAGGTACGCCTGGAGCGCAGAGACGCGCAGGGTCATCGTGGCGCCGTCGGCCCGGTAGTAGACCTGCTTGCCCTCCTTGCGGGAGATCACCAGGCCGCCGCGGCGCAGCAAGCTCAGGTGCTCCGAGGCGGTCGACGGCTTCAGCGCACAGCGGTCGGCGATCTCGCCGACCGTCAGCTCGATCCCGCCGGCGAACTGCTGCAGCACCTTCTGACGGGTTTCGCTGGCCAGGGCCTTGAGGAAGTCGGCCGTTGCCGGATCCACTACGGACGCCTCGATGCCGTTCTCTGTCACAGCTCCCTGCCAAACATTTCGTCACTTCCCGAAATAACGACTCAAGTGAAGGATTACGTTCTCATGGAACATGCCGATCTCATCGTCATCGGCGCCGGGCAGTCCGGCCTGGTCACCGCAGCCCTTGCCCCACGTCACGGCTTCACCCGCACTCTGGTCCTGGAAGCCGCAAAGGAACCTGGCGGATCGTGGCCGAGCTACTACGACAGCCTCACGCTGTTCTCCCCGGCCCGGTACTCCTCCCTTCCCGGCATACAGTTCCCCGGCGACCCGGATCGCTACCCACGACGGGACGAAGTCGTGAACTACCTGCGCGACTACGCCAACCGCCTACCCGCCGGCATCCGCACCTCGACCTCTGTCACCTCTGTAACGCGCCAGGATGGTGCCTGGTCCGTACTCGCCGACGACGGGCGGAAGTTCACCGCCGGGGCGGTCATCGCCGCGACCGGCAACTACGGCACCCCCTTCACTCCGGACCTTCCTGGCCGGACGGAATTCGGCGGCCAGGTACTGCACGCCGCCGACTACCGCAGCCCCGACGCGTTCACAGGGCAGCGAGTCGTCGTGGTCGGCGGAGGCAACTCCGCGATCCAGATCGCCGCGGATCTCGGCGCGATCGCCGACACCACCCTGGCCAGCCGACGCCCGATCGGCTGGATGCCCCAACGCCCGCTCGGCCGGGACCTGCACTGGTGGCTGAAGCACACCCGCCTCGACATCGCACCGATCCGACGGCTACTGGCGAAGGTCCCCGTCTCCGTGATCGATGACGGCCACTACCTGGCTGCACTGGACCGGCACGGCGTCGAACGCCGCGACATGTTCAGCCGGTTCACCAACGAGGGCGTGGTGTGGGCCGACGGAACGAAGGAAGCCGTCGACACGGTCCTGCTCGCCACCGGCTACCGGCTCACCTTCCCCTACCTGCACGACAGCGGCGCCGTCGGCGCCGATGACGCGCCGCTGCACAGGGGCGGCATCGCCAGCACCGTGCCGGGATTCGGATTCGTCGGCATGGAGTTCCAGCGCAGCTTCTCCTCCAAGACCCTTCGCGGCGTCGGCCGGGACGCGGAGTACGTGCTGTCGCGGGTGCGGAAGCACTGAGCTCCGCCCGGCTCCCGTGCGGAGCGGTTCCACGTCTCGTCGAACACCCGAAGTTCCTGGACCTGCGCCATGGAGGTGCCCCACGGCCGATACCCGTCCTGCCGAGGTGTGAGCAGCACGCCAGGGGTGTAGGACTCGTCCGAACCGAGGGCAGGCGGTACGCGGCGCACATGCGGGCCGTTGGGTCAGCGGGGTCTTCGGCCCAGGACGACTTACACCCAACTGGTGTCGAATCTCCGACTCGGGTCCGTAGGTGATGATGTGGTTCGCATCCGCCTTCAGCGTCCGAGAAGTTCGGCGATCTCTGCGGCGGCGTCGCGGGCCGGGCGGCCGACGCCGATGAGGGTGGCGGAGGCGGGGCCAGTCCAGTCGCCGTAGCCGAGCAGGTGCAGGCGCGGTTCCCCGGCCGCCCGCGTGCCGTGCGTGGGGATGTGGCCGCGTGGCCCCCGAAGGCCCAGCGCGGCGAGGTGGTACAGGGCGGGGCGGAAGCCGGTGCACCAGATCACGGCGTCGGCTGCGGCCCGTGTGCCGTCCGCCCACTCGATGCCGTCGGCGGTGAGCCGGGTGAACATCGGGGACGCCTTGAGCAGTCCGGCGTCCCGCGCCTCGCGAACGGGCGGGACGGCGACGATGTCGCCCAGTGAGGCGACGCCGCCGGTATCGGTGCGTCCTTCGTCCAGGGCGCGGCGCCGGGCGGTCGCGGCGTCGAACAGGGCCCGGCCGTCGATGTCGTCAGCGAGGAAGCGTGGCGGGCGCTGGGTGACCCAGGTCGGATCGATCCCGTCGTGGGTGGCGAGATCCGCGGCGATCTGTGCCCCGGAGTTCCCGCCGCCGACCACGACGACTCGCTGCCCGGCGAAGTCGGATGGTCTCCGGTAGCCGGTGGTGTGCAGCTGCCGGCCGGCGAAATCGTTCCGGCCGGGGGTGGCGGGCAGGAAGGGGCGCCACCATGTGCCGGTCGCCGAGACGACGGCCCGGGCGGACCAGATGTCCTTGTCCGTCTCCACCCGCAGCCGATCGCCGGCCCGGCGTACCTGCTGGACCCGGACCGGGCGGTGAACGGGCAGTTCGTAGCGCTGCTCGTAGTCGCTCAGGTACTCCACGACGTGCCCGGCGTCCGGGTACTCGTGGCCCGGCTGGGCCGGCATGATCCGGCCGGGCAGCGAGGAGAAGGCGGCCGGCGAGAACAGGTGCAGGGAGTCCCAGGTGTGCTGCCAGGCCCCGCCGGGTGTGCCCTGCGCGTCCAGGATCACGAAGTCCAGCTTCTTCCGGCGCAGGTGGTAGCCGGCGGCGAGCCCGGCTTGCCCGCCGCCGATCACCACCACGTCCGTCTGCCTGGTCACGGCGTCAGGACGCATCGCCTCAGGCGTCCTTTTGCGGGGTGGCGAGGGCTGAGGGGGCGAACTTCTTGCGCCAGGCCAGTGCGACGTACACCAGGCCGATCAGGACGGGGACCTCGATGAGCGGGCCGACGACGCCCGACAGGGCCTGGCCGGAGGTGACGCCGAAGGTGGCGATGGCGACGGCGATGGCCAGCTCGAAGTTGTTGCCCGCGGCGGTGAACGCGAGCGTGGTGGTGCGGTCGTACGCGAGGCCGAGGCCCTTGCCCAGGAGGAAGGTCCCGAAGAACATGATCGCGAAGTAGACCAGGAGCGGCAGCGCGATGCGGACGACGTCCAGCGGCTGCGAGGTAATGGTCTTCCCCTGGAGCGCGAAGAGGATGACGATGGTGAACAGCAGCCCGTACAGGGCCCAGGGGCCGATCTTCGGCAGGAACTTCGCCTCGTAGTTCTCGCGGCCCATCTTCTGCTCGCCGATGCGGCGGGTGAGGAAGCCGGCGAGCAGCGGGATGCCGAGGAAGATGATGACGTTCAATGCGATGTGCCAGACGGATACGTCCAGGCCCTGGCCGTCGCCGAGGTTCATCCAGCGCGGCAGCAGGTCGAGGTAGAACCAGCCCAGCAGGCCGAACGCGAACACCTGGAACACCGAGTTCAGAGCGACGAGAACAGCGGCGGCTTCGCGGTCGCCGCAGGCGAGGTCGTTCCAGATGATGACCATGGCGATGCAGCGGGCGAGGCCGACGATAATCAGGCCCGTGCGGTACTCGGGCAGGTCGGGCAGGAAGATCCACGCCAGGGCGAACATGACGGCGGGCCCGACGATCCAGTTGATGACCAGCGAGGACACCATCAGTTTGCGGTCGCTGGTGACCGTGTCGAGCTTGTCGTAGCGGACCTTGGCCAGCACCGGATACATCATGACCAGCAGGCCCAGGGCGATCGGCAGCGAGATCCCGCCGACCTCGATCTTCGCCAGCGCATCGTTCAGGCCGGGAATGAGCCTCCCCAGGCCGAGCCCCAGGGCCATGGCCAGGAGGATCCAGACGGCGAGGAAGCGGTCGAGGGTGGAGAGCTGCTGCACGACCGAGGAATCCTCGTTCGTCGCGGGCGCGGGTGCTTGGGTCGGGGTCACGGGCATGCCCTCTTGTTCTCGGCCGCATTACGGGCGGAAGCCGCCAGGTCGGCGAACTGATCCGCGAGCTGGGTGATGACGTCGGGGCAGAGCTTGTAGTAGGTGAAGCGACCGCAGGGCTCCGTCTCCACCACACCCGCCTCCCGTAGCACCCGCAAGTGGTTGGAGAGGTTCGTCTGCTTCGCCCCCGTCTCCTCCACCAGGTGTGTGGTGCACAGGGTCTCGCGGGCGAGCAGGGTCACGATCTTGAGCCTGAGCGGATCACCCAGAACCCTGATCAATTCAGTATCGACTGACGTCATCATGTACTGATACTGTCACATCAGTAGCCACTGACGCCATTCGGTGCTGATATCAATGACACCTGATCCCGCCGTGAGACAAGAGAGCCCCCTGATGTCCGACAAGCCTTCGGTGCTGTTCGTCTGTGTGCACAATGCCGGCCGTTCCCAGATGGCCGCCGCCTGGCTCAGTCACCTCGCGGGCGACCGCATCGAGGTCCGCTCCGCCGGCTCCGCACCGGGAGCGGAGGTCAACCCGGCCGCAGTCGAGGCGATGGCCGAAGTCGGCATCGACATCTCCGATCAAACTCCGAAGATCCTCACCGTGGACGCCGTGCAGGCGTCGGACGTCTGCATCACGATGGGCTGCGGCGACGCGTGTCCCGTGTTCCCCGGTAAGCGCTACCTCGACTGGAAGCTCGAAGACCCTGCAGGACAGGGCGTCGCAGCAGTCCGCCCCATTCGCGACGAGATCAAAGCCCTCATCGAGGACCTGATCGAGGTTCTCGCCCCGGAGCCTGCGGCATGAGTGAACGCGTGCGCAACGTCATCATCATCGGCTCAGGACCTGCCGGGTACACCTCGGCCCTGTACACGGCCCGCGCCGAGCTCAAGCCTCTACTGTTCGGCAGCTCGATCTTCGTCGGCGGCTCGCTGACCACGACGACCGAGGTGGAGAACTTCCCCGGCTTTCCCGAAGGCATCGACGGCCCGGTCCTGATGGACAACATGCGGGCCCAGGCCGAGCGCTTCGGCGCCGAGATGGTCGACGACGACGTCGTCTCTGTCGACCTCACCGGACCCGTGAAGCAGGTCACTGACAGCGCCGGGAGCGTGCATCGCGCGAAGACCGTGATCATCTCCACCGGCTCCGGGTACCGGAAGCTCGGGCTGCCACTCGAAGACAACCTTTCGGGACGTGGCGTGTCGTGGTGCGCGACTTGCGACGGGTTCTTTTTCCGCGACCGCGACATCGTCGTCGTTGGCGGTGGCGACACCGCGATGGAGGAGGCCACCTTCCTCACCCGCTTCGCCCGTTCGGTCACCATCGTCCACCGCCGTTCGTCCCTGCGCGCCTCCCAGGTGATGCAGAACCGGGCCTTCTCCGACGACAAGATCTCCTTCGCTTTCGACAGCGAGATCGCTGAGATCAAGGAGGAGGGCGGAATGCTCGCCGGTGTGGTGCTGCGGGACACGTTCACCGGCGAACTGCGTGATCTGCCGGCGACTGGGCTGTTCATCGCGATCGGCCACGACCCGCGGACCGAGCTCTTCACCGGGCAGCTCGACCTCGATGCCGAGGGCTACCTCAAGGTCGATTCGCCCTCGACCCGCACCAGCATCCCCGGTGTCTTCGGCGCGGGCGATGTCGTCGACCACACCTACCGCCAGGCCGTCACCGCAGCCGCGTCCGGGTGCGCGGCGGCACTCGACGCCGAGCGGTACCTCTCCTCGCTGACCGACCACGCGAAGACCATCCCCTCGCCGGCCGGAGCCCTTGCCGAGGCCGTGACCAGACACAGCACCGTCTGATCACCCCCACCCCATAAGCACCAGCTTCTGTCCGCCGCGTTGGCGGACCTGGCGGACAGAAGCTGGCCCCCGCCTTCCGTGACCGCACGTGCGCGCAGGTCCCGCGCCGCCCCGCCGCGCCCGTCGTCGCCGTGAATTCCACCGACCGGTTGGCGACTCCGACGTCCTCCGCCCCGGCCCTCTGATGAGCCCCGTCGTGCACTCGGAAAGAATTGCCGCAAGCACCTTCCCCACCGCACCCCAAGAGGAGAGCCCGTGCACGGCGCCTTCACCCTGGAACCCATGCATGCCAGCCATGCCGAACAGGTCCTGGCGGTCTACCAGGCAGGCATCGACGAGGGCAACGCCACCTTCGAAACCTGCGCACCGACGTGGGCCGCGTTCGACAGATCAAAGCTCCCCAGCCACCGTTTTGTCGCCCTACAGACGGACGGAACGCTCCAGGGGTGGATCGCTGCTTCAGCGGTATCCGCCCGCCCTGCGTATGCGGGCGTGGTCGAGCACTCCGTCTATGTCGCCCCGTCGGCACGGGGTCAGGGTGTGGCCCGGTCCTTGTTGGAAGCGTTCATCGCCTCAACGGAGGCTGCGGGAATCTGGACTATCCAGGCCGGAGTGTTCCCGGAGAACACCGCCAGCCTCCTCCTGCACGAGCGTGTCGGGTTCCGGGTTATCGGCACTCGTGAGCGCGTCGGTCGGCTGCACCGGGTGTGGCGTGACGTCCAGCTGATCGAACGCCGCAGTCCTGTAGTGAACTGACGGGCGGCCAAGGATCGTGCATCGCCTTCGCTCAACTACAAGGCCCTTCAGCGACCGATCAGCGGCACTGTCGCCCCGGCGTTCTCCGCTCCTGGCATTCAGGGGTTGACCACCTATCGAACGGCCCTCGCTGTCGCCTCGGGCGGGGAAACTGCTTCCGGGTCCGTGAGGAAGGTCCCGAGCAGGCTGAGAATGCCCGGCGCGAGCCGGTAGTAGACCCAGGTGCCGCGGCGTTCGGACGTCAGCAGCCCCGCCTCACGCAGCTTCTTGAGGTGATGGCTGACCGTGGGCTGCGAGACGCCGACATCGGCTATGTCGCAGACACACGCCTCGCCACTCGGGTGCGAGGCAACCCGGGAGAACAGGCGCAGGCGCACCGGGTCGGAGAGGGCCTTGAACATGACCGCCATGGTCTGGGCAGCCGGTTCGGACAGCGCTGCCGTGGTGATGGGCGGGCAGCAGGCGGCTATGCCGTCGGATATCTGCGACTTCTGCTCAGACATTCGTCCACGTTTCAGGCGGAGGCCGCGGGACGGCCCATGACGGCATCGGCAGCGCTGGGGAAACAAGCGACGCAGGCAACGTTGATCGAGTAAAGCATGGAGGTCCCCTGGCGTTCGCGCAGTACGAAGCGGACGTCGGCCAGAAGTTTCAGGTGGTGGGAGACCGTGGACTGCCCCACACCGACTCGCTCGACGATCTCACCGACGTTCATCGCGCCAGGGGCGAGCGCGAGCAGGTTGAGGATCTGTACGCGGGTGGGGTCGGACAGTGCTTTGAACCACGTCGCATAGGACTCGGCGGTGGCTCGGTCGATCAGCTGGGCGTTCAGTGTGCCGCTCATGATCCATCGATGTTAGTCGATGGCGCGCGACAGAGGCAAGGTGCGTGCAATAGGCGACAGCACGCCGCACGCCCACCGGCGGAACGTTCGCGCCTATATGGACAAGAATCGATCCTGCCAAATCGGAGCCACCGGGAGGTCGGCCGAACGCTTCCCGCCCACAGGAGCCAGGGCTGATCGATCGGTCTGCATGAACAGGCCCTACAGGCCATTGCCCACCCGTTCTTTAATCGTCTATCATCGATATTCGATGAATGGGGGCGGGTTGTTGAGCCTCCCGTGCTGCCGACCGTGCAAGTTCGGCGAGTTGACACTCGTGTGCCGCCTTCCCAGAGAGGTCCTCCTGTGAGCGAAGTGCAGGCCCTGAGCCTGTTCATACTGCGCGAGGTGCTGCACTACCTCCCGTGGTTTCTGGTAGCCATCGTTCTGGGCATCGCCGTTCAGCGGCTGTCCATCGACGTGGTCGCCAAGCGCAGTTTCGCCAACGGCCGCGGAGGGATCCTCGGCATCGCGATCACCACGGCCATCGGCGCTTTCAGTCCGTTCTGCTCCTTCACCGTCATTCCGCTCATCCGGCGCTTTCTGATCGCTGGGGTCCCCCTGTCGGCCGTGATGGCCTTCTGGATCGCCTCCCCCGCAATGGACCCCGAGATCTATGCCCTGTCCGCCACGCAGCTCGGCCTTCCCGTAGCAACAGCACGTCTGGTCGGCGCGCTGATCCTCAGCTTCGGGGCGGGTCTGATCGTCCTGGCAATGGAGCGCCGGGGGCGCTTCGCCAATCCGCTGCGCGAAGGCACCAAGGATTCGGCTCCTGCCAAGGCGTGCTCCCAGACGGCGGTCGAGGCCCCTGCATGCTCGGCGGTGCAGTCTCCTGCCCCGGTCTCGGTCGGCGCAGGTTCCGCTCCCGGAGCCGGCGAGCCTGCGCAGGATGCCTCCGCCGGTACGAGCCCCTGCGAGGCGGCGGCGAATGCCCCCGACGAGGACGATGGCACGCCTTGGCGGATCCTGGTCAGGCGTGACATCAAGAATCTCAACGCGGTTGAGATCCTCAAGGAAATCGTCAGTGACTCGCTCATCCTGGGCCGCTGGCTGCTGCTGGCCATCGTGCTGGAAGCGCTGATCGTCCGCTACGTGCCGAGTGATGTCGTCAGCTCCATCCTGGGAACGGACGGCATCTTCTCCGTCCTGCTTGCCGGACTGATCAGTGTTCCGCTGTACCTCAACGGCGTCGGAGCCATTCCGGTCGTCGAGGGCTTGATGAATCAGGGCATGGCGGCGGGCGCCGGCGTCACCTTCCTCCTGGGCGGTGCGATCACGACCATTCCCGCGATGGTCGCGGTCCGCAGCGTCGTGAAGGGCAATGTCTTCGCCTTCTACCTCGGCGTGGGCCTGGTGGGCAGCGTCGGCATCGGGCTGGCCGCCCTGCCGCTCCTGTAGGGCCACTCCCCCGCCCCTGCCGGCCCCCGCTGCGCCACTCAGGCGCAGCGGGGGCCGTTCGCGTGGAAGGTGCCTGATCCCGGTCCGGGCGGCACCGGACTCGTTCAGGGCAGGTTGATGGGCAGCGTGATGCCGTCGAGTACTGCCGCGCAGCTGCAGGGGCGCGTGAGGTCGAGCTGGGCGATGGCCTCAAGAACCAGGCCCTTCAGCACTTCGACGTTCTCACCGAAGATGCGGAAGACCTCGTCCTGCGAGACACCGTCGCCTGCCTGTACGCCCGCGTCGTAGTCGGTGACCAGTGCGATCGGGGTATAGCACAGGGCCAGTTCGCGGGCCAGGACGGCTTCGGGGTGCCCGGTCATGTTCACCACCGACCAGCCGGACGAGGCATACCAACGGGATTCGGCCCGGGTGGAGAATCTGGGGCCTTCGATGACCACCATGACGCCGCCGTCGTGGGCGGGGAGGCTGGTGCCGGCAGCGGCCTTGACCGCGGTGGTGCGGCCGGCGGGGCAGTAGGGGTCGGCGAAAGGCACGTGGACCGCGCCTTCGTCGAAATAGGTCTGCACGCGCGAGGTGGTTCGGTCGACGAGTTGGTCCGGAATGACGATGCTGCCCGGTCCGAGCTCCGGGCGCAGCGATCCGACGGCGCAGGGTGCCAGAACCTGGCGTACTCCCAGTGAGCGCAACGCCCAGAGGTTCGCGCGGTAGTTGATGCGGTGGGGCGGGTGGCGGTGGTCGGTGCCGTGGCGGGCCAGGAAGGCGACCTGCCGGCCGGCGACCGTGCCCAGAGCTATCGGGTCGGAGGGCTCCCCGTAGGGGGTGGCGATGTGGACGAGCTGCGCACCGTCAAGGAGTGAGTAGAAGCCGCTGCCTCCGATGACGGCGATGTCGGCCTGCGGGCTGGGGGTGTGGGTGCTCATGGGCGGGATCCTTCGGCGTGCGTGGGAACGCCGGTTTGCGCGCCGGCCCAGATGAGAGGTGTCAGGGAGGTGAGCAGGCGATGGGCCGGAGGTGCGGGACGCGAATCGTCCGGGCGGCGGACGGCGAGGGTCTGGAAGCCTGCGGTGGCCGCGGCATCCAGTTCTTCACCCGAGTCGCTGGCGAAGAGGACGAGCGCCGGTGGTGTGCGGATGGCTCTGGCGATGCTCAGGTAGGAGGCGGCATCGTGCTTGGGGCCGGCCGAGTTGAGGTCGAAGTGTCCGTCGAGGAGCAGGGTCAGGTCACCGTGGGCGGTGTGGGCGAACCAGTCGCGTTGGGCGGCTTCGGAGCCTGAGGAGTAGATGTAGCGGGCGATGCCTCGTTCCCGCCAGGCGGCGAGGGCCGGCGGGACGTCCGGATAGACGTGACCGGTCAGTTCGCCGGCGGCGTATCCGGCTGCCCAGATGTGGCCCTGGAGGTTCTTGAGGGGTGCTGCCTTGGTGTCGGTGTCGGCCCATTCTTCGAGCTGCGCGATCACATCGGTGGGGCTGAGTCGCGGGTCGCCGAGGTCGGTTCGGACTGCTTGGAGGATCTGCTGGCCCTGGTCGGTGTGGTGGTGGGCGGTCATCCACGGGGCGATGCGCGTGCGGGCGTAGGGGAAGAGCACATCGCGGACGTGGGAGAGGGCGCCTGTGGTGCCTTCGATGTCGAGGAGGACTGCCTGGTGGCGCGGGTTCATGTCAGTCCTCGGCCAGCAGTGCGTCGAGGCGGGGGAAGGAAGCCGCGATGGGGTCTGCGGTGAAGTCGCCGACCCAGCCGTCCTCCTTTTCGAAGAAGCGGATGGCGGCGAAGTCCGGTACGGGGCCCATGTCGAACCAGTGCCGGGTGCCGGCGGGGACGGACAGAAGGTCGCCCGCCTCGCATACGACGGCGTGGACCTTGTCGTCCAGGTGCAGGTAGAAGCAACCGGTGCCGTGGGCGAAGAACCTCACCTCGTCTTCGTCGTGACGGTGCTCTTCGAGGAACATCGAGCGGGCCGCGTCGGCACGCACGGCCCATGCGGGGCTGTCCTCGGGCTGGAGTCGGGCCACGTCCACCAGACGCAGGCCCTGCTCGGCGCACACGGCGTCGACCTCCTTGCGGTAGGTCTCCAGCAGGTCGGCGGGGGTGGTGGTGGGGGCGACCTTCAGCCGCACCGGCCAGCGGCTGAAGGACACTCCATGTGTGCGCAGCATGTCGGTGATCTCGGCGGTGTCGCGGGTCCGGGTGAGGACGGTGCCGGGTGCTTCGACCGGCATGACCTGAAGGAGTGTCATGAGTGCTCCGCGGTGGGTGAGGTGGCAGGTGTGGTGGTGGTGCTCAGGGGCGTAGCTGCCAGGACCAGGAGCTGACAGATCGCTTCCAGGCATTCGAGACGGTTGCGAGCCTGGGCCAGGGAGTTGCCCCAGGTGGTGATGCCGTGGTCGGCGATGAGCAGTCCGGGCGGAGCGCCGGGGGTGGCCGTGGCCCAGGCTGCGACGTTGTGGGCGATGCGTGGGACGTCGGACCAGTTGACGAAGACGGGCACGGTGGTCCCGGAGGGGTCGGCCAGACCGAGGCCCTTGAGGAGCTCGTAGCGTTCCAGGTGCAGAAGGCTGGTGTGCTGGGGGTGCTGGGCGCGGGTGGCGATGACGGTGGCGTACGGCGAGTGGACGTGGATGACGGCTTGTGCGTCGGTGGTGCGGTAGAGCGCGGAGTGGATGCAGGTTTCGGCCGAGGCGCGCTGGGACCCGGTGCGGACGGGTTCGCTGGTGTGGGCGTCGATCTCGACCATGTCCTGGTTGGTGAGTTCGCCCTTGTCCCGGCCGCTGGCTGTGATGAGGGCACGCTGCGGCTGGTCGGGCAGGAGCATCGACAGGTTGCCTGCGGTGCCGGGCATCCAGCCCTGCTCGTACAGGTGGCGGCTGGTGGTGGCCAGTTGCCCGGCAGTTGTGCGGCCGGTGCTGGTGGCGGGTGCGTAGGTCATGCGTGGTCTCCCTTGGGCCAGGTGATGCCGTCCTCGGAGATGACCGCTGTGATCAGCTGGGCGGGGGTGGTGTCGAAGGCGGGGTTGAAGGCGCGGGTGGAGGCCGGCGCGGTGAGTTTCCCGGCGTAGTGGGTGACCTCGTGGGCGGGGCGCTGCTCGACGACGATGTGACTGGCACCGGGGATCGTGGCATCACGGGTCGATTCAGGGGCCACGACGAAGAACGGGACGCCGTGGTGATGAGCGGCCAGCGCGAGGGCGTACGTACCGATCTTGTTGGCGACATCATGGTTGGCGGCTATGCGGTCGGCTCCCACCAGGACGCAGTCGACCAGGCCCGCTGCCATGGCGGTCGCGGCCGCGGAGTCCACACACAGCCGGTGCGGGATGTCGGCCTCGGCGAGTTCCCATGTGGTCAGGCGGGCGCCTTGAAGGAGTGGTCTCGTTTCGCCCACCAGGACTTCACGGACTCGGCCGGATTCGGCGAGGGCGAGGATGGTGCCCAGAGCGGTTCCGACTGCGGCTGTGGCAAGGCGGCCTGTATTGCAGTGCGTCCATATGCTCAGCGGTTTGTCGGGGCAGGTGGAGGTGACTGCGTCGACAGCGTGCGTGACCATGCGCAGGTTGACGGCGATGTCCTGGTCCAGCATGTTCAAGGCTTCTGCCAGGACCGCGTCGGGGCCTTCGGGAAGGTGGTGCAGGACCCGGTTTACGGCCCAGGCGAGGTTGACGGCGGTGGGGCGCACCGCGACGAGCCGTTCTGCATCTGCCCGCACCGCTCCGGGGTCGGGTGCCGGTCCGGACAGATGACGGCGAGCTGAGAGGGCCACGGCCAGGGCTCCGGCCAGCCCGATGGCCGGGGCTCCGCGGATGGCAAGGGTGGCGATGGCCTCCCTCACTTCCTCGACCGTGGTCAGCCGGATCTGCCGGGTCTCGTGAGGCAGGGCGCGCTGGTCGAGGGTGACGATCGTGCCGTCCTCCCAGGCCAGCGACGACTGCACGGTGCCGGGTGGGTTCACTGGTGAGTGTCCCTTCGGGTTGGGCCTGTGCCGACGGTTCAGCTGGCAGGGGGCTGGGCTCGCAGTTCGATCAGTGCGCTCGGATCGGCGAGGTCGGCGGTCACCTGCTCGGGGTCCTCGCCGACGGCGATGACGTATCCGTAGCGGTTGAGGTAGGCGCGCGGCGGCAGGGCGAGCGCGGTACCGGGGTCGGCGGTGGCCACGGCGCGATGGATGGTGGGGCCGAGGCGGTCGGTCCGGACGGTCACGGTGGCCGCGATGCAGTCCTGGGCCGGGTAGAGGAAGCGGATCGCGGCGGTGTGGCTGGTGCGGGGTGCGGTGTCGGGGGCGAACCCGGCGGCAACGTGGGCGGCCGCGACTGCGGGGTCGGTGCCGGTGGCGAGGGCTCCGAGATAGGGGATGAAGTCACCGCCGAGCCGGGCGTTGATCTCGATCAGCCGGGGGCCGTGGGGGGTGAGCTTGAACTCGGTGTGCGTGGCGCCGTGGACGTAGCCGATCGCTTTGTGGATGCGGTTGAGCTGGTCCAGGAGTTCGGGGTCCTCCATGAGCGGGTCGGCGCCGTGGACGGTGTGTCCGATTTCCTCGAAGTAGGGGTTGCAGCCGACCTGCTTGCGGGCCAGGACCATCGGGGTGCAGACGCCGTCTGTGATGACAGCGTCGATGCTGATCTCCTCACCGGTCAGGAGCTCCTCGATCAGGACGTCGGCTTCATATCGCGGCACCCCGGCGTAGGTGGCCGCAGCGGCGACCGTGTACGCCTCGCGGACGGCGGCTGGGGTGTCGGCGCGCAGGACGCCCATGCTCCCGGCGAGTCCGCGGGCCTTGACGACTACGGGATATCCGATGGTCTCTGCTGCGGCGGTGGCCTCATCGGCGTCGGCCACGGGGATGGATGCCGGCTGCGGGATCTCGGCTTCGGTGAGGATGGCGCGGGTGGCTGCCTTGTCCCGGCAGGCCAGGACCGCGCGCGGCGGGCTGCCGGGCAGGCCGAGGGTCTGGGCGAGCTGCGCGGCGGCGTGCACAAGTGACTCGTCGTAGGTGAAGACCCCCACGACGGGAAGAGCGGCTGCGACGTGACCAGCAGCCTCGTGCAGGGCGTGGACGTCTTTGGTGTTCAGCACCGTGGCGCCTTCGATGTACGGAAGTTGCCAGGTGGGCTCGTAGGCATCCAGGAGCCAGAGGCGGAAGTCGCGGGTGATCGCGGCGAGGATGTACTCGCGATAGCGGCGGTCTCCGCTGCCGATGAGCAGGAGGACGGGGGCCGGCGTGTCGCCGGTGGGCGGGGTGGTGGCGTCCATTTCGGGCCTCTTGATGGGCGTGTGACCGTCGGGGTGTGCGGCTGCGGTGCGGGGACTGGCGCGGCCGGGGTAGGGGCCGTTGCCGGTGAGGAGACCTTCGGGGAGTTGGGTGAGGCAGTGGTCGTTGAGGCTGTAGAGGATGCTGGTTCCGGCTCGGGCGGTGGTGAGGAAGCGGGCCTGGCGCAGGATCTTGAGGTGGTGGGAGACCGTCGACTGGCTGAGCTTGAGGTGGTCGACGATGACGCCCGCTGGTACCGGGCGTTCCTGCCGGCTGACGAAACGCACGATGAGAATGCGTGTCGGGTCGGCGAGGGCCTGGAACCAGCGGGCGTAGTCCTCGGCGGTTGCCCGCCCGAGTGAGGGCTCGTGCACGAGGGTGGTTAGCGGGCCACCAGGAAGACCAGGGCGGCTACCGCTGCGGCGAAGGGCGGGGTAACCAGCCAGGCGATGAGGAAGTGACGCAGTGTCTTGCCGCTCAGACGGTTGAGGTTGGCCCCTGCCGAGCCCGCGATGGCGCCCGTCGAGGTGTGGGTGGTGGACATGGGGAGCCCGTAGCCGGCGCCGAGGCCGACCAGGGTGGCGGTGGTGATGTTGGCCATGAACCCTTCGCGGTGGTTCATGCGGATGACGCCTTCTCCCAGGCGCTGGGCCAGGCGCATGCCACCGGTGAGGGAGCCGAGGGCCATCGCTCCGGAGACCAGGAGCATGATCTGCCAGGTCGTCATGCCGGCCGGGACCAGGGCGAACGCGCCGATGGCGACGATCTTGGGGGTGTCGTTGAGGCCCCGGGCGAAGCCGGTGGCACCGCTGGTGAGCCAGTGCGCGGCGGCCAGGACGCGCCCGGCGGGGGGCTCTGTGGCGGTGGTCGGGGCGGCGTTGACGCGTTCGGCGGCCAGGACGGCTCCGCTCTCGCCTGCCGGGGTGGCCGGGGATGCGGGACCGGTGGTCGCTTCCGGCTCAGTGGTGGGGGGCTTGGAGGCGGCGCCGCGGTTGAAGATCAGGGCCAGGCCCAGGGATATGGCGTAGGCGATGCCGATGCTGACGAGCAGCGGGATGATGAGTTTCTCCGGAATGGCGCTCCAGGCGATGGAGTCGGATGCGAGTAGCATCCCGGCGCCCAGGAGGGCGCCGATCAGGGCGTGGGTGGTGGAGACGGGCAGGCGCAGGACGGTGGCGAGGGCGACCCAGGCGACCGCGCCGGCGAGCACGGCGACGGCGAAGGCGTCGGTCGGTTCAGCGGTGACGATGCCCGCGGAGAAGAGCTTGGTCATGCGGTCGGCCAGGGCCAGGGAACACAGGCATCCGGCGAGGGTGGTGACGGTGCCCCACACAATGGCGGTGCGGTACTTGGTCACCCCCGCCCCGGCGAGGGTGGCGACGCCTTTGGGGACGTCATTGCTGCCGTTGGCGGCGGCAAGGGCCGCTACCAGGATGAAGACGAGCACGACAGTGAAAGACATGGCGGTGTCTCCAGTGTGTGAAGGGGCCGCGGCCGTCAGGGGGCCGCGGCCCGGAATCCGGCGGTGCGGATCAGCAGCAGGTGCCCCCGGGGGCACACTCCTGCGGAGCGTCGGCTTCGTTGTCGACGGGCTTGCGGGCGCGGATGATGGCGGCGTGCAGGCCGTCCGCGGCTTCCTGGGTGAAGACGATCTCGGTGTCCTTCAGGCCCACGGCGTCCAGGAGTTCGCGGTACTCCCCCACCGACAGGGCGCCTGCGATGCACTGACTGTGCCCGCCGCGCTGGGCCCGCTCGTCGGGGCTGAGGCGGTCCTCGGCCACGACGTCGCTGATGCCCAGGCGTCCGCCGGGGGCCAGCACGCGGGCCATCTCGGCGAACACGGCCGGCTTGTTCAGCGACAGGTTGATCACGCAGTTGGAGATGATGACGTCGACGGTCTTCGCGGGCAGTGGAATGGACTCGATGGTGCCCTTGAGGAGGACCACGTTGTCGATCTCGGCGTCCTCGATGTTGCGGGCCGCGAGAGCGAGCATCTCCTCAAGGAAGTCCAGCCCGAAGACCCGCCCGTCAGGGCCGACGCGGCGTGCGGAGAGGATCACGTCCAGTCCGCCACCGGAGCCCAGGTCCAGAACCGTTTCGCCTTCGCGCAGTTCGGCGACCGCGCTGGGGTTGCCGCAGCCCAGGGAAGCGAGCAGGGCGGTGTCCGGTGCGGCGCCGGGGCCGATCTCGTCGTAGGCGGCGGGGCCGAAGGTGTTGGGGTCGGGGGAACAGCAGGCGCCACTGGTCTCGGCTTCTTCGGCCTTGGCGCGGTAGTAGGCGCGGACCTCTTCCTGCAAGGTGCCCGAGGCCGTGGTGGTGGTGTCACTCATGTCTGAAGTCCTTGAGGAAGGGGGGTCAGGCGCCGGCGGGGGCGAGGCGGTGGACCGGGCGGGGGTAGGACGGCTTGAAGGAAACCGGTGCGGTCGCGGAGGACATGACCTGGTGGCTGTCGTCGGCGGCTTTGACCGCTGCGGTGACGGCCTGGTCGAGGGCCTCGGGCTCGCAGGCGATGCGGGCGTTGACAACCGCCCTGCCGGCCGGGGCATGGGCAGCGGCGGCGCGGTCGCACGTGGGTGTGGCTCCGGCCTGGGTGCAGCTGAGCTTGGCGAAGTCCCCGTCGGGCAGCTCCACGGTGAGCTTGGCATGCCCGATCACCGCGTCGCTCTCCTGTGCCCAGCGGGAGAGCCCGGCCAGTACGGTGTCGGCCCAGGCGGTGGCGTCGAAGCCGGTGCCCGCCACTGCTGCGGTGAGGTCGAGTTCCTGGTTCATCCAGGCCAGTTGTGCCTCGGCGGCGGCATAGCGGTCGTAGTCGATGTCGAGCTGGACATCCTGGTTGGTCGCCGGTGCCTGCCAGGCGTCGGTGAGGTCCTCAAGTCCGGCACCGGTGGTGGCGGAGTAGCCCACAACAGTGGCGTTGGGGTACTGGGCGGCCAGGTCCTTCAGCAGAGTCTCGGCCCGCGTCGCCGGGATGGTGTCGAGTTTGTTGACGGCGATGACGTCGGCTTCGGTGAGCTGCTGGCGGAACAGGTAGGAGAGGTCCGATTCCGGTTCGGCTCGCTGGGCCGCGCGCTCAAAGGCCAGGTGGCGCAGCGGGTCGACGACCGTGGTGAGGGGGGCGACGACCATGCTGTCGCCGTAGTACTGGCGCAGCGGGCGCACGACGGTGGCCTGCAGGTCGGTGCAGGAGCCGACGGCCTCGGCGATCACGACGTCGACTCCGTCGGAGTCGACCAGGGCGACGACGGCCTCGACGAGGTCCTCGAACTTGCAGCAGAAGCATCCGCCGGTGACTTCAGCGACGCTGCCGAGTTTGCTGCGGACAAGTTTGGTGTCGACCAGCTCGACGCCCTGGTCGTTGGTGATGACTGCGACTTTGCGGCCGGTTTCCTGCAGGGCCAGCGCGGTTGCGGTCATGGTGGTGGTCTTGCCCGCCCCGAGGAACCCGGTCAGCGGAATGAACGTGATCATGTCGTTCCTTCTGGTCCGATTCGAAAGCCTGGGAGGGGGTCAGCCGGTGGAGCAGCAGCCCCCGTCCGTGGTCTGGCCGAGCAGGGTGAGGGGTGCGGGCTGGGAGGGTGCGGCTGTCGTGTCACCGAACGCGATGCGGCGGCTGGTGCCGAAGGCATCCAGCCAGGTGGCAGCCTGGGGACGCAGGTCGGGGTCGGACAGCACCAGAGTGGTGGTGACCTTCCTCGGGGTGCAGCCGCGCAGGGCCTTGGCCTGGTGGGCGCCCGCACCGAACTCCACGGTGCGCAGCCCTTCGGCGTAGGCGTCCTTGACGGGTGCGTCCAGGACCAGGGCGAAGTAGATGCCGCTGCGTTCGCCGATCGCGGCGTAGTCGAAGCCGGCCCACTTGGGGAACAGGCGGTGGTTCTTGCGTACGGTGACGCAGGTGGCGACCAGGGCGCCGTCCTTGTAGCCGAGGTAGGCGCGTACGTCGGCGCCCTCGTCGATCAGCGTGGTGAGGATGCCGGCGATGTGCCCGGGCTCCTCGCCCGCACCGTTCTTCTCCCGGTTGAGGCAGGTCAGTTCGGCGATCCGGGCCGTGTAGGGGCGGATGTTCTCGCCGTCGACACGCTCGATGGTGACGCCTGCCGCCAGGGCGCGGCGCACGTCACCCTTGATGCGCTGGCGCTTCTTCAGCGGCACCGCGGCCAGGTGTCCTTCCCAGCTGCCCGCGTCCAGGCTCATGAAGTCCTCGAAGCCCCAGAAGGCGCTGTGACCGCCGGCCGCGTTCAGTGCGGTGACCAGGGCCTCGTTGCCTCGCCTGTCGGGTATCCACGGGGCGGCGATGCAGCGGATGCCCGCCTCGAAGGCCGCCGGGACGAGGTTGTCGACGATCGCACCCATGAGGGTGGGCGTCCAGAAGTTGTAGGCGACCTCTGTGCGGTAGCCCAGCGGCGACCCGAGCAGGAGGGCCGGGAAGAACGGCTCAGTACCCAGGGCGTCGACTGCCGCGCTGCGGGCGGCATCCGTCTCCGCGCCGCAGCACACTTCCTCACCGCTGGGGGCCTGCCAGCCCAGGTAGGTGCGCGGCTCGTGGTCGACGACAGGCGGGTTGGTGATGATGTAGCCCGGCAGCAGGGCCAGTTCGCCCCGCGCGCGGGTGGCGATCGTGTGCCAGGGCTGGGCCTCGGGCAGGACCTTCTCCGTGGCCCGCAGCCAGGTGGGTCCCAGGTAGGGCCAGGAGTCGGTGAGGCGGTCGAGTTCGCCGGACCAGTCCATGTCGGGCAGGGTCTGGCCGGTGGAGATGACGATGCGGGGTGATCCACCCATGTCAGTGTCCTTCGCGTGTGAGGGGGCGGGTCAGCACTTCACGCAACAGCGGATCTTGCCTGCGTCCTCGGCATCGGTGCGCCGGTCCTGCCACAGCTCCTCGACGCGCTTGTCGGGGTGGGTCCACTCCACCCAGAAACCGCGGTCGACGGTGGCGATGTCTTCCATCCACGGCGAGGACAGCAGCGGGGACCCCTTGAACAGCAGCAGCCGCGTCTGCAGAGCCGTGGGGTCGGTGACCCGGGCCAGCCCCGTCTCCACCAGCCAGTCCTCGAACCCCAGGAGTTCCTCGTACTCGATCCATGGCGTGAAGGGAATGAAGGTGGGAAACAGCTCGAAGCCGATGCGTTCGGCCTCCGCCACCGCCTGCTTCATGTGATCGACGTCGATGTGCTTGTCGAAGATCCGCAGGATTCGGTTGGAGGGGAACTCCAGCGCGCACGTCACCTTGCGCAGGCCCAGCGAGACGAGCTTCTGCAGTTCCTTGGTGTAGTCCAGGACGTGGTCGACGCGGGTGGTGAACTCGAACGTGATCGGCCCGATCGCCTCGACGAGCCGCTCGACGACACCGACACCAATGGTGCGGGAGTTGAAGAACTCCGCGTCGATGAAGCAGAAGTGCCGTACGCCTTCCTCGGCCAGTTGCAGGGCGTCGGCCAGGACGGTGTCGCCGTCGAAGGCTGCCACCCCGCCGTCATAGGCCCCGTACACCGAGCAGTAGGTGCACTTGTGGTGGCAGCCGCGGGACGCCTCGATGTTGCCCATCAGCCCGTACGGGGTGTGGTGGGCCGGGTAGTGCACCAGCGAGGGGAACAGCTCCCTGGCCGGCGCGGCCACGCTGATCCGGCGGCGCGGCGGCTTGGGACGCATCCCGCCGGCTGTCATCAGCGCCGGCACCTCGCCCAGGGGCATGGTCCCGGAAGCGAGGTGGACCAGGTCCTCGGCGATCAGTTCCGGCTCCTCCATCGCAACCCCGCTCACGACCTGGAGGAACTCACGATGATTCATCTGCGCGTACTGGCCGAACGTCACCACCAGGGTGCCGTACGCCTCGCTGACACGCCGGGCCAGGGCGATACCGCGCTCCAGACCCTCGAACTGCTGCACCGAGACCAAGGTGAGATCGAACGGGCCCTCAGGCAATGCGTCAGGCTGCAGATGGGCGTCCCAGCCCACCACGTCAGCGCCGTGATCACGCAGAGCAGCCGCCACGCAGGCAGAGGTCAGAGGTTGGAGCTCCGCCTCGAAAGCAGAAGCCACGAGCACACGGGGTGTGGTCACACGTCCCCCCAGGGAGTGGTCAGAGTGAGCGACGAAACAGCCGGGCCGGCAGAGACCCGGACCTGGTCGGTGACGGCCCTGTCAGTCCGACGGCGGAACACTCCCAGCATTAAACGATGTATGTCAATAGATCGATGAATAGCTGGTACGCACCCCCGGACAGTGGCGCAATGTGACACCCTCCCGGTGGCGCGATCCGATCCATGCAGCACGGAAGGCCCGGTCACCGGCGCAAACGGCCAGAGTTGGCGTTTCGCAAATGCGGTCCGGCGCACCAAACTCCCCAGGTCACGCGGTCCGCAAAGGCATGGGGTGAAGAGGGTTAGCAACCATTGAGCTGGGGTAGCACCAGCGTCATTGAATCGGCGTACTTCGATGTACCTGCCGTTCCGGAGCAGCACACTGCTCCGGAACGGGCACGACCCATCAGGATGCGGTCAACCGCTCGTCGGCAGGCAAGGGGGACACACCACACGTGCACTGGCGAATGCGGAATCTCCCGTTCAGGGGGGAGTTACGGGCAGGGGCGCCGGGCGTTTCCGGCGTTGTGCACACTCTGCGCCAGGCCGCCGAAGAAGGATGCGAGTGCTTCAAGCGCCTCGGGCCGGACCTTGTAGTAGGTGAAGCGGCCACACGGTTCGGTCTCCACCACACCTGCCTCACGCAACACCCGCAGATGGTTGGAGAGGTTGGTCTGGCGCGCACCGGTCTCGGCCACCAGATGCGTCGTACACAACGCCTCCCGGGCCAGCAACGTCACAATCCGCAGCCTGAGCGGGTCCGCAAGCGCCCGCACAACCTCAGCGTCGACCGATGTCAGCATGAGATTGATGGTGACACATCAGGATCATCCGCGAGGCAGACCACCGGGCACACACCCATACCAACAGGAGCAAACAATGCCCGTCAGACCGTCCGTACTGTTCGTCTGCATCCACAACGCCGGCCGCTCCCAGATGGCCGCTGCCTGGCTCCGCCACCTCGCCGGCGGCCGCATCGAGGTCCGCTCCGCCGGCTCCGCACCCGGTGACACGGTCAACCCGGCCGCGGTGGAGGCCATGGCAGAGGTCGGCATCGACATCTCAGACCAGGCACCGAAGATCCTCACCGTCGACGCGGTAAGGGCTTCGGACGTCTGCATCACGATGGGCTGCGGGGACACGTGCCCCGTCTTCCCCGGCAAGCGCTACCTCGACTGGCAGCTCGAAGACCCCGCCGGACAGGGCGTCGCAGCAGTCCGCCCTATCCGCGACGAAATCAGAACCCTCGTCGAAGCCCTCATCAAGGAAATCGACCCAACCTCGTAACGCCTAGTGCGGCACGAGGGAGCCAAAGACGCGGTCCTGCAAGTCTCGCAGCGCTGAGGGAACCAGGGAGAACCAGGCCCACGTGCCTCGCTGCTCACGCGCAAGAAGACCGGCCATCGCCAGAATCTTAAGATGACGGCTCACCGCGGGCTGGCTCAGCCCCAGCGAATCCGTCAGGTCACACACGCACAACTCTCCTGCAGGGGCCTGCTGGATCAAATGAAGAATCTGCAGCCTGGCCGGATCGGCCATGGCTTTCAGCCCAGCCACCCTCAGCTCAACCTCGTCACGAGTGATGAGGTCCCCAGACGGTCCCGGCGAGCAACTCCCCTGCCCTACTGGACTTATACGTAAGTTTGAAGCAGCAACGACCATGCCCTCACTCTACGAGCAGTCGGCTCACCACAAGATCTGGGGCAGCCCGTCCCGGGCGCGAACTCGCCGCCACCTGACGCTCGGCTTGGCCGACAGCGTTACCGGCCCGGGAGCGCCCTCTTCTCAAGCCGGGAGGTTCGGGGAAGGTCCGCAGACTTAGCAGCGATCAGACCTTGCCCTTACGCCACGGGGCGGCAGGGTCAGACAAAGTGTCGAGAATCAACTCACACCAGGTCACAGCGGCGTTGACCGTCAAGCGCGCATGGCGAACCCCGAGTCCTGACGGCGCACTCGCCTGGCCGTGACCGCTGCCGAAGCCCTGGTTGCGCAGCTCCGCGACGCCCACGGCAATGTTCACAGCCCCTGAAAGGATCTTCTTGATGGCCTTGCTGCCGTCCGGCCCCTCGGCTGCAGAAGCGGCATCGAGCTTCAGCTCCCTGTGGACCATGCTGATCAGCGAGGGGAGGGCAGCGTTCTTGTCGACCTCGATCTTCAGCTCCTGAAGTGCCGTCTTTGCCGTGGCCTCGATAAGCTGCTTAGCCGCCCCAATGGCCCCCTGCGAGTCGGTCGTCAGATCTCGCCGGATACGCTCCAGCTCGATCGTGATCCCGGAGGCGTCGCTGAGAGTACTGAGGTCCCGGACCAGCACCGGCGGGTTGGACCACGTGATCCGTCCCTCCTTGTCGAGAGTGAACCCGTCGCGCTCCAGCCGGACTCGGATGTCCTCCAGCCACCTGGGGGTGCCCTGCTCATCAGGGTTCCTACACGCGCGAATGAAGTCCTCGAAGACCAACAGCGCACGCCGGACCTGGTTCTGATCCGACCAGTCCACGCCCTCGGCGTAGAGCATGAACTCCGTACGCCGCTGCCCCGGGTCCTGGTACTTCAGCTCATCGGGCGGGATAGGGACGAACCCGTGATCCTGCCACAGTTCAGACACGGTCCGGATGGTCAGATCTGTCGCAAGCGAGCGGATGGCGTTGCGGACTGCTGGACTCACAAGCTCCTGGCGTGCAGTGACGGTCATGGTCTGAAGATACGAGGAGACTCTGACACCGTCATGGCCTTTACCGACAAGGGCGCTCAACTCAGGGCTGTGCTCAGACCGAGCCGAAGCCTTCGGGCCTGAGTCAGTCCTCAACCCGGTAGGCAATTTCCCCTCCAGTCGAGACCTGCGGTTCGATGGTGACGCGCACCGTGTTAGTAGAGGTCTCACTGCGAATCGCTTCCGGAAACGGCCGTCCAGAACCCGGATGTTCAGGCCGCCCTGGCGCTCTGGAGTTGCTCACGGCGATGGCCATCTCCAGCTCGATGGTGCTGCACCTGAAGCGCATGGCGGCGTTGCCCTGTTCGTGGAACTGAGCAGCCGACAAGGCCCCTCACCTCCGCGCCCGGGGCAAAGGTGAACCCCCTGCGCCCCCGCTCGCCACGAGAAAGCACAGGCGCGCCGGTTACCACCCTTGCATACACGGCGGAGCCGTCCATAGGGCAACCGCGAATGTCGCCGGCCTCTCCTATGAACGGGGTCCTGGCTGCAGTTGTCCGACCAGGTGGAACACCTCGCGGGCCGCGTAGCGTTTGAGGCAGCGGACGATTTCGCGGCGGGTTTTGACTTCCTTGATGCGGCGCTCGTAGTAGTTCTGCGTGCGTGGGTCGACCCGCAGGCGGGTGAACACGATGCGGTGGAGCGCGGCATTGGCCTGACGGTCGCCGCCGCGGTTGAGGCGGCGGTACTGCCGGCGTCCCGAGGAACGCTCGACCGGGCTGACCCCGCACAACGCGGCGAAGGACGCCTCACTGTCCAGCCGTTCCGGGTTGTCCCCCACCGTGATCAGCAAAGTGGCAGCCGTGTCCGGACCGATCCCCACCACATCGAGCAACTGCGGGGCGTACCAGTTCACGAGCCGGGTCAGACGAGCGTCCACATCCCGGATCTGCTCGGAAAGCTGGCCGATCCGGTGAGCCAGCAGACCCAGCGCGACTCGAGTGGCCAGCAACACCCCCTCCTCGCCCATCTCTTCCTGAGCGCTCACGTCGGCGAACCGTGCACAGCGACGGAAGAGTTCGGCATTGCCCAGGCCCGCCAGTTCCTCCCGCAAGGCGGGGTCGGCGGCAATGAGGATGGCTTTGAGCTGGTTGATGGCCTGCGTGCGGGCTTTGACGGCGGATGCCTTCGTGAGTTTGTACATTCTCGCGATCTGTACCGGCCCATCGCCCGATTTGGCCCTGGCGCGGGCCCGCCCGCTCAGTACAGCTCGCGCCGCGTTCTGCGCATCGAGCGGATCCGATTTGCCGCGCCGACGGCGATCTGCCCGGTCCATCCGATTCACGTCGAACACGTCCACGCCCTGAGCCAGCAGATAGCGCGACAGGGACGCCCCATAGGAGCCGGTCCCCTCCACACCGGCCCGCCCCACCCCGCCCAACTTCCGAGCCCACTTCAGCAGATCACGGTATCCCGCCGCGGTGGCCGGGAACTCATCGGTGGCCAGGACTGCCCCCGTCACGGAAAGCACCGCCGCCACATGAGCATCCCGGTGCGTATCCACTCCCAAAATCACCTCCCCCGCAGGGCGGCGACGGCGAGCCTGCCGAGCAGGCGACGTAATGGACACGGTCGAACTGGACATGCCCGTTCCCCTTCCGGTCCGATGGCATATCGCGTTGCCGGTGCCGGTCCGGAGCGGGCGGTCAGAGTCGTGAGGACGCCACAACGATCGGCAGGCCCCTATCGGGACACACCCCGTCGGCCCGGCACCAACAACGCACCGTCCCCGGCCAACGGCCGACACTGTGAAAGCTGGACACAGTCGCACTTCGGTCAGAGATGTCATGAGTCAGACCCCGGACCCGGAACAGCACCCACCCATGCTCCCGCCCCTCACAACACATCGGGCCCTGCGTTCAAACCTGACCGTCGATGGAGAACATTCAGCAGCCGACGCCCAGTCCCGACTACACATGCGCGAAGACGAACAGCGAACAAGCGCATTTGCTTCACAACGCGGCAAGGTGCTTGCGATGCCTCCGAAGGCAAGGAAGTGCTCGACCTTGCGCTCATAGCTGCAGTGCAGACGGCGGCGTCCACCGAGCCCAACATCGGCGTACCGATGCAGCGTCCAACGAAACCAGCGGAAGCCGCTGGCCCAGCCGCCGGGCGAACGGGCCCAGTCCGCCAGCACCGTCACGACAGCGTTCAGTACGTCTTCTGATACCGGCCCGTCGACTGCATCACTCTCGTTCCGGGGCCTGTCGCCCGACAGAGCGATCTCCGCGTGTGCGAAACCAACGAAGTCTTCGGGTCCAGGCGATCCCGCGCCATGAGTGATCTCCGCGTGCGCAGCGATGTTCCGCACCTGTGTCACTGGGAGATGGCCTGACGCACGTCCGCTCCGCATAGGTGTTCGGTCGGATACCCGGGCCCTGGCGGGGTTTCTGACGTCGTCCGCCGTTGATGGCGGCGAACATGCGAGAGATACAGCCGTGACGAACACGATATGGCAACCCTAAGTTCCTCCGCGAAGCGACCTCCTGATCTGCGCAACGATCCACCGTCTCGGGCGGATGATGCCGATGAAGCCCTCCCTCACTCAACAGCGCTCACCAGACGTGCAGTTGGACTGTCAGTGGCGCGTGGTATCCCTGAAGGCATGACACCTTACGGATCATGTCCGGAATATTCTGAGGGATAAAACCGTGTATCCTCAGCGGAGTTGAGACTTGCAAGGGATGGAGGTGGACCGTGAGTGATCGAGAGGAGTTGCTGGCGGATCCCGCCATGCTCGTCCTGGCACGCGACTCTCGAGGGTGGACCCAGTCCGAGCTTGCGGAGCAGATGTCGCACGTGGAGGGCAAACGCATCTCACAGGGGTACGTAAGCCGGGCCGAAGCCGGACGCATCCCGGTCCGGGCGGAGCGGGTGCTCCTGTTCGCGGCCGCGCTTCGCTTCACCCCCGAGATGCTGTGCCAGGCCGCCGATACTGCCGGGGCAGGCGTCGGGCTGATCCACCACCGTAAGCGGGCTTCACTGGGCGCCCCCGCACTGCGACGGATTCATGCGACGCTGGCGCTCACCCGCCTCCAGGTCGAAGCGGTAACGCAGGCGGCAGACCTCAGCCATCCCCACCGGTTCAGGCCCATTGAGGTCAACGACTTCGACACCCCCGCGGACGCCGCGGAGACGGTACGCGAAGAGTGGAACGTTCCCGCCGGCCCCATCGCCGACCTGGTCGAGGTGCTCGAAGACGCCGGCACCCTGGTCGTAGCCCGCGATCTCGGCACCACGGGACTCGACGCTGTAAGCCAGTGGCCGCGCGGCCGGACGCCACTGGTTCTTCTCAACTCCACTGTGCCTGGTGATCGTTCACGCTTCAGCCTCGCTCACGAGCTGGGCCATCTGATCATGCACCACGAACCGGGCGAGGGCCGTACTCAGGAGGCACAAGCCGACCGGTTCGCCGCCGAGTTTCTCATGCCGCACGAGGAGATCCTGAGCGAGCTGAAGCCCGGCATCGACATCGCCCGCCTCATGGATCTGAAAGCCCGCTGGGGAGTCTCCATGGCCGCTCTCATCCGGCGGGCTGTGGACCTGGGCGTGATCACCGAATGGCAGTACCGCACGCTCATGGTCGAGTTGTCCGCACTCGGCTACCGCACAAGCGAACCGATCGTCATCCGGCGCGAGACCCCGCGCCATATCACTCAGGCCGTCACCCGGCTTGCAGGACAGCACCACCTCAGTGCGACCGAGACCGCTCACCTGGCGGGTCTGGGGTGTGAGGAGTTCCACGAGATCTACCTGTGCGCTTCTTCGTCCGGACACAAGGACGTGCCGGACCCTTCTGCGAGGTGATTCATGAGCAACGCCCCCGATCCGAGGCGGCGGCCGCCCGCCGTGAAGACGCTCGACCACACCGTGGCAGCGGTGCCGCTCCTGCAGGGACGCGTACTACTGCACGAACATGCCCGGTACACCCCTCGACCTCGTCCTGCCCTTGATGATGACCTGAGCGGTGTCGTCATGACCGGCGCCAACGCCGACGCACGCGCCTTCCAGCTCCGCGCCGATGTCGGCTACACAGGAACTCTCCTGATCGACAGCGCCGCCTACACCACGTACACGGCAACGGCGGAGGAACCGTTCATGGCGCCTCCCGACGAACTGTTCGCCACCGTGCACGACTCCTTGAACTTCCAGAAGGCTCGAGGGGCAAGCGCAGCACTGACGCCCACCGGCTACATACCGCCGGCGAACTCCCGGACGCTCAAAGCAGTAATGCGGGAAGCCAACCGAATCGAGCGAGCAGACACCCTGATATCCCTCCCGATCGACGCCACCTGGCTCAACCGGGAGAACATCAGTCAGCTGATCGCGGTCTGCGCCAAGATCCACCACCCCAAAGCCCTCATCCTCTTCCGCCAGTTCGACCCGCTGGAACAGGCGAAGGACATTCCGGCCAACCTCCGGCGGTTGTTCACCGAGGTCGAGCACATGTCACTGTTGCGCACAGACCTCGCAGCCCTCGACGTGATGGCGCACGGCGCCTTCTGTGCGGGAATCGGCGCCCAAAGCTCGCTCCGCCACGCGATACCGCCCGACGAGAAACCCCAGATAGGAAAGCGCGGCGGCGGGCCCACATACCCGCACGTCCTAATGCCGCAGTTAATGTGCTTCAAGGGCGCCGAATTTCTGTCCAACGTCTACGGCAACGCCGACCCGGCAACCTGCGACTGCGAGGAGTGCGACGGGCGCGGTCTCGAGCGTTTCTACCTTTCCGACGGCGACACGCGGCGTGAGGCCGAGAACCACAACATCCTCACCTGGAGCGAATGGGTCAGCGACATGGCCAGCCACCGCGCCGGCAGCGAGCGCAAGACGTGGTGGCGCAACAAATGCGCGGCAGCCGTCGACCGCTACGGACTGGAAAACCAACGCATCGAAGTGGGCGCAAGCCCCAGGTCCGGGTTCCAAGTACCGCCGCCGCTGAAGACGTGGGCAACGCTGCCCGTCTCTCCCTAATCGAAATCGGGCAGAAAGCTTAGGACAGCTGACGGTGGACATCCTCCAGGAACTTCCAGTTGGCCACCGTATGACGTTTGCGAACAAAGGGGCTCGGCGGCACAACAACCTCCACGGTTGCCCCTTGGACACGGAGCAATCCGATGCCATAGAAAGCTGCACGCATCACAGCTTCCTCCTTGCGCCTCAACACACCATCGATCAGTACGGCACGAGCAGTGAATGGCGTGAACCGCTCGGCCTGCTCCATCGCCGACTCCCAGCCGCGTCCAGACACGAACACCATGTCGACATGCACCGGCTGGGTCGCCAGACGGGTAATCAATCCGTCGCGCCGAACCACAGCCCCCTTCGGAAGGCACTTCAACGCTCGGCGCTCCCTGTCGCTCAGTGACCCGGCAGGAACAGGCTCTCCGAGTGGCAGCGCCATCAAGAGGTTCAAGGCATCCGGCCGCGTCAGCGGTTTCATCCCCGCAGCCGCCCGCCGCTCCCGCTCTCGCGCCTCGAATCGGTAGGCCGCCACAACCTTCGCCCCCAAGGCTTCAACGACCGCCAGGCTCGCTTCGCGGGGTACGAGATCGCCGGGAGCCAGCGCTCCCGCAACCACGCCCAAGGACTCTCGTGCCGCGATTGCCATCGACCAACCCGCTCTCGTCCCGCATCGACGCTCTTCCAGCAGGGCTGTGCGCGCCCATCCTTACCGCTTGCCACGCGCCACCGGGAGCAGCCTCAGCAACAAAGCCAACGGACCTCAACCGGCCCTAGACACGGGAACGCGCCCAAACAAACGGCAAGGCTAGTACGGACACTCGCACGATCATCGACCACCTCCCCGAACAGCTCCGCATCGGTCACCCACCGCCCTCTCGCTGCACAATCTGCACCCACAACAGGTCGCGGACGAGCGACTGCGATCGTAGCCATCCCACGCCACGATGCCTACAGCTGTTCGAATTCTGGGGCGATCCCCAGCTACCGGAAGCATCTCCCAGGCCACGGCCGCCCAGCACCGCGCCAGCAGCCCCGCAGGCCGACGGGGGCAACATCTGTCACGTCCGTGTCACCAACAACGAGGACGCACCTGGACCACCGAGACCAAACCCGCGTGAACAGCGTCGAACTGGACCACGTGGACGCCACAAGACACCACCTACCACCTGATGCCGCCGTGGTACGTGGTCTCGTAGAAGTCGTAGTGCCCGCCGCTGACGAAGATCGCCTTGAGGCTCGGGGGCCGCTCCGCCGCCGCCAGGACCTGCATCGAAGAACTGCCCGCCACCGCCCGGGAAGCGGTGGTCGTAGGCCATCAACAGTCGGGTGATCCGGGACGGCCAGAGCTTCGGCGGGCCGAGTACGGCCAGCGGCTGTTCGTCGGCGTAGGCCAGATCCTGCGGCCCGACGACGTCACCGAGGGCCTCCGCTACGAACTGTTCCTCCGCCTCTGTCATCAATGCTCCGTAGATGTCGTCCTGCGGCCCCAACCGGTCCGTGCCCTTGGCGAGAAGGGAAGTCCAGTGCGGCATGCGGAGCGTGAGCGGGCGGGCGGGCCGGTCCGCGAACTCCTTGACGCCGCGCCCGAGCGCCTTACCCCAGTCCCGGGTCAACTGCTCTCCCCCGAGGTCCTAGACTGCCCGATCCCGTGCACCCCGACGATCTCCGCTGCCCGCATCCGTTCCCCACTCCCCCATCCCGTTCCGTGCCGGCATCCGTCGGCCTTCGGCCCACTGTCCGGTTTTCCGGGTCGTCGGCCGGATCATGATTCTGCTGTCGTCGCGAGTTCCCGTCCGGGGGACAAGGGGTGCGAAGGGTCAGAAGCTCCCCGCGCCTCTGCATGCAGCGAAGCAACTGGATCTCGACCATCCCCAGCACAGGCGGTCGGCGCCGCCCGAAGAACAGGGAGACGAAGCCCCAGACGAATAGCCGTCGCGATGCCCGGAAGCGCCGACCTATGTTCCTGGCCGCTGACGTGGCAGTGAGCGGCACTGCCTGTCCATCTGCCACGAGCGCAGGTGGGCCAGCCTCTGACTCGCCTGCGACTCACCCATGGACAGCGTGTTGCGAGCTCACCGCCAAGGCTATCCGGAGCAAGGTGGCGGTCTCGGGCCGGTCGAGCGGTGCAGCTTGGCCCAGACCCGGGCCGTGGACCACTCGGTGAAGCGTCGATGGACGGTCTGCCAGGAAGCCCCGAAGACCGGTGGCACCTGCCGCGAGGTGCAGCCCGAGGTAGCGACGAAGACGATCGCGGCCAGCACCGCGCGACTATCGCACCTCCGCCGGCCTCCACCTTGGGCGCGTACCGGCGGCTCCGGCACCACGTCCTGGAAGATCTCCCACAACCCGTCCGGCACCAGGCGCACAACTATGTCCATGCCTAGTGCAACGAACGATCGCCAATCAAGACACCGCCTAACCCGGTTGCGCTCCAAGGGCGGGACGGCGACGCAACCGCAGGTCGGGACATCAACTACCTAGGCCGCTCCTTTTGCATAGATTCGTAACTAGAATTTATGTGAGTAACATCACTTCAGGCTTTCGGAATCATGTGACCCTCTTGTGAAGTCTTCGTGAGAACACTTAGAAAGTGCTCCTGTCTTGATCGTTTGAGGTGGGGGAATCTGTGCGTCCAGCGCGTCCGCTTGTTGTTGCTGTTGCCTTCGTCGTGTCCGTGTTGGCCGGGACACAGCAGGTTTCGTTGGCTGCCAGTCAGCTGGCGGCAGAGGCCGCCGGTTCCCCAGATCAGCAGTGGAGCTCGGCTGCAGGCCGTCGCCACACCGCGTCGACGGATGCCACGGATGCAGCGGCAAAGGGCGGCCACGCTGGCCCGTTGATGGGCCGTGGGGAACTGCCCGCAGCTGAGGGACCACATCCCGTGCACCTGGCCAGTGCAGCCAAGGCCCCAATGCCTGGTCCCGTAGAACGCATCCAGATGCCCGACGCGTCCGTCCCCGAGGGGTTCAGTGCCAAGCGCAGCAGGGAGCTGAAGGCTGAGCGTGCGGCGCAGCAACGCACCTATCTCAACGATGACGGCAGTTTTACGACTCGCTTCTACGACGAGCCGGTCAACTTCCGGGCTGACGACGGCAGCTGGAAGCCCATCGACACCACCCTGGTGAGAGGCCAGGGTGTCGACGGGTCGGACGGCGAACGGAGCATGAGTGCGGGGGATCCGGGCTGGGAAACGGACTCGACGCAGTCGCCGATCTCGTTCGGAGATACTGCTGACGCTGCCCCGCTGGTGCAGATGGTGCTCGGAAACGGGCTGTCGGTCGGCTACGCGGTAGACGGTGCGAGCGCTGCCGTCGGAGATACGGACGGCAGCACGGTCACCTACCCGGATCTGCGTGACGGCTCCGATCTGGAACTCGTCGCCGGCGGTTCCTCGGTGAAGGAGACCGTGATCCTCAAGGGCAAGGACGCGCCTACTGAGTGGCGTTTCCCCTTGCACCTTCAGGGCCTGGCAGCGCAGACCGATAGTGACGGCGGCATCGTGTTCACCGACGCTGACGCCATAAGGCGTGCGTGGATGCCGGCGGGGTGGATGCAGGACTCCGCTTCCACGGACGGCTCCCAGGAGGGTGAGGTCTCTTCGGGTGTCACGTACAGCCTGACCGAGCAGAACGGCCGCCAGGTCGTAGTGATGAAGCTCGACGCAGACTGGCTCGACGCGCCGGAGCGAGTCTTCCCCGTCCGAGTAGATCCATCGGTCCGGTCGTTCGACGCCACATCAGGCACCTACGTCGAGTCGCCGTATAACCAGAACTTCGCTTCCGACACCGTGTTGAAGGCGGGCACGTACGACGGGGGAAGCCACAAGGCTGCGGCGTTCCTGCGGTTCTCCGGCCTGGAGAGCACACTGAAGAACGCCTGGGTTCTCAACGCGAACCTCGCGCTCTACAACACCTGGTCGCAGTCCTGCACGGCACGTCCCGTGACCGTGCACCCGATCACCTCGAACTGGTCCGAGTCCACGACGACGAAGTATCCGGGACCCGCGACGGGTTCCTCGCTCGCCTCAAAAAGTTTCGCGCATGGCTGGCGCCCGGAGGGCACCACGACCTGGTCGTGCGGTGCCGCGTGGGAGACAATCAAGCTGGGCACCGCCGGCCGCAAGTTGGTGGATGACTGGACCCACAACCGCAAGAAGAACTACGGCCTTGCGGTGAAGGCTTCCACCAGTGACTCCAAGGGCTGGAAGCAGTTCGGATCGGACGACTACCCGAACGGCAAGCCAAGCCTCGATGTGACCTGGACCAAGTACGGCGCAGCCTACAAGCTGGGTGATTTCACCGCCCCGGTCACGGGCACGAGCCAGGGTTCAGAGAAGGTCACCGTCACCAATCAGGGTCAGGAGACCTGGCCCAAGAACGGCAAGTACAAGCTGCGGTACAACTTGTACGACGCCGCGGGCAAGGAAATCACCGACGCTTCCAAGATCGCCTACACGGAGATGCCTCAGGACATTTCGCCCGGTGAGACCGTGACCTTGGATGCGAAGATTGCGGCCCTGACCCCCGCCACGTACACCGTGCAGTGGACGATGACCGATTACGGGGTGAGCCGGTTCAACACCTCCGGTGTACCGAGTCCCGCCGTGAAGATCTCCTCGGTAAACATACCGCCGCAGCTGACAGCCGAGTCGCCGGGCAGCGGCGTGACCGCCGACTCGCTCGCACCTACGCTTTGGGCCGCGGGTACGGACGCAGATCATTACCCCAAGTCCACTCTGCAGTACGCCTTTGAGGTCTGTGAGGTCGAGGGCAGCAACCTTCGCAAAGGCTGCCGGACGGGTGCTCGCAGCGAGGAGCAGCAGTGGGCCGTCCCCAGTGGCTGGTTGTCGTGGGGCAAAACATATGCCTGGTACGCGTACACCTATGACGGGAGTGCCACTTCCGCTCGTCCTGGTCCGGCGCTTTTGACCACGCAAGTACCTCAGCCGACCGTTACTGGCCACCTCGGCGGGGGCGACGAAGGCAAGGAAATGGGGGCCCGGGCGGGCAACTACGTCACTGCGGCCACCGACGCTGCGATCTCCACGGTAGGTCCGGAACTGGCGGTGACCCGTACCTACAACTCCCTGGATCCGCGCACCAATGGCGCGTTCGGCGCGGGCTGGTCAACGCGTTGGGACATGCGAGTAAGAGAGGAGCCAGAAACTTCGACGGCGTTGTTGACCATGGCTGACGGCTCTCAGGCCCGGTTCGGTAGGAACACCGATGGTACATACACCGGCCCGTCCGGGGGATCTATGTCTCTCACGCGGGATACGGATGGCAGGTGGGTTCTGCGGGAACGTTCGGGCGCCACCTACCGCTTCATGCCGAGCGGCGTACCGGCGCAGGTCACTAGTTCGACGGGACGAAGTCAGTCCGTCGCGTACGAGGTCGAGCAGAACAGCCAGGTCAGTAAGGTCACAGATGACCTGTCAGGGCGTTCGCTGACATTCTCCTGGTCAGGCGGCCATGTCAGATCTGTGACTACAAGCCCGATTGACGGGCGCGCACCGGGGCTGACGTGGTCTTACACGTATGACGGCGACCGGTTGATCAAGGTGTGCCCGCCCTCATCCAGTACGAAGTGCACGGTGTACGAGTACGGTGACGGTTCGGTCTACCGCAGCAGTGTTCTGGATGCAGCCCCCACCTCCTACTGGCGGCTGGGTGAGAGCGACGGGTCAACTGCGGCCAGCGAGGCTGTCTCACGTACGGGTCTGAACACCGCTCTCTACCGTGATGTCGAACTGGGCACCGGGCCGGCGATCGCGGGCACCGCGGACACCTCGGTCGGCTTCGACGGCGCAGACTCCGTGGTCGAGCTGCCCGCAGACACGCTTAAGGCCGCTGCCTACCCGACGATCGAGTTGTGGTTCAAGACCAGCACTCCGAGCGGAGTACTCGTCGGTTTTCAGGAGATCGAGGTCGGCCAGATTCCGACGTCCTCGTGGCGACCGGTGCTGAACATTGATCCCTCCGGAAAGCTGCGTGGCGAATTCCGACGAGCCGGTGTGTCCGGCGCCACTGGCCCCATTACCTCCAGCGCAGCAGTGACCAACAACGTCTGGCACCACGCCGTCCTGACAGCCACTGCGACGGGCCAGACGATGTACCTCGACAGCAAAAAGGTCGGGTCAATCGACGGTGCAGTGTCGGACCAGTCCCGCGACTACGCATATCTGGGCGCCGGCTATGCCAGCGGCAGCTGGATGGGCGTGGCCACCGGCGAGTACCACTTCAAGGGCCAGATGGACGAAGTAGCAATTTACAACCACCCGGTGGACGCGGCGACCGTCGCCGAGCACTACGCCGCCCGGTCGGCAACCGAACAGATAACGAAGGTCACGTTGCCCTCCGGACGCGTGCACGCCACTGCCTCCTACGACCCGGTCAGCGGGCGGCTTAGCCAGCACACCGACGACAGCGGCGGCAACTGGAAGATCTCAGGAGCCTCGTACTCGACAGCTTCATCCTCCTACGCCGACACGATCCAGCGGTCCAACCCCACCGGCTACTGGCGGTTGGGAGAGCGCAGTGGCGCTGAAGCTGCCAGCCCGCTCGGCGACGCACTCAAGGGCATCTATCTCGACGGTGCACGACCCGGAGGTACCGGCATCTTCGCCGACGGCGACGACACCGCAGCAACCTTCGGCGGTGACGCTGCCGTCGAAGTGCCCTCGGATTCATTCGGCGAGGGCACCGAGATGACAGTGGAACTGTGGTTCAAGACCAGCACCCCAGGCGTCCTGGCAACCATGCAGAGCACCGAGTTCGGCGAAGTCCCCACCGGCGGCTGGCGACCGATGTTGCTCATCGCCCCCGATGGCAAGTTGCGCGGAAAGTTCCAGCCAACCGCATCATCACTACTGTCCAAGCAAACGGTCACTGATGACACCTGGCACCATGTCATGCTGACAGGGAACGCCAGCGCTCAGGCGCTGTACCTCGACGGCGACCTGCAGGGCGCCGGGCAGACAGGAGTGGCGTCACTCCGCCACCGGCATGCCTTCATCGGCGGCGGATACGCTTCCTCGGGTTGGGACGGCCTTACCGACGGATACCGGAACTTCACCGGTGAGATTGACGAGGTTGCCTTCTACGACCGGTCGCTGGTGTCCTGGACCACATCCACCGCCGGGACAAATCCCATCACCTCCTCAACCTCCGCCCCTGCGGCCCACTACCAGGCCCGAAAGGCCCTGGTGAGTGGCAACGCACCCCAGTACCACGGAGTGGTGACGGCAGACGCACCGGCCGCCTACTGGAGGGTCGACGAGGAGAGCGGCACAGCGCTGGCCAGCCAGGTCGGTGGCTCCGCATGGTCGGCGACCTACCACGGCGACGGCTCCTCGGCGCTCAACACGGGGGGTGTATTCGGCTCCGGCGATGACACAGCCGTGCACCTTGCCGGTAAGGCAAGCGTTGAAATACCGGGCAACATTCTGACCGGTGCCAGGGACGCCTCCGTCGAGACATGGTTCCGGACGACGACCCCCTCGGCAGTGCTGGTGGGCCTCCAGGAGGTCCCTATCGGTCAGACGCCGCCCTCATCCTGGCGCCCGGTGCTGAATATCGACCCGGCCGGCAAACTTCGCGGCGAGTTCAGGCAGCTGGGAGTCTCCGGCGCGCAGGGACCGATCACCACGGCCGGGAAAGTCACTGACGGCCAATGGCACCACGTCGTCCTGAGCGGCAATACGGAAGGACAGTCGCTCTACCTGGACGGTGTGAGGGTCGGTTCGATCACCGGGCCAATCGACGAGCAGTCCCGGCCATACGCCTACATCGGTGCCGGATATGCCAGCAGCAGCTGGATGGGCGTGGACAACGGGACCTACTACCTGCAAGGCGACATCGACGAACCCGCCCTCTATCGAAGAGCCCTCACAGCGGGCGAAGTGGCAGCCCACTACCGGGCTCAGGCCGAGACCGCCGTATCCGGTCTTACGTCAACGGTGACCGTCACCGACCCCAAAGAGCACACCAGCACCACCAGTTACGACGCTCTGCACGGTCAGCGCGTCGTAGCGACAAAGGACGTCGCCGGAGCGGTGACCAGCTATGCCTACGACATTGCAGGCAACCTGCACACCGTCACTGACCCGAACGGGCACGCAACCGTCACAGGCCACGACGCGCGCGGAAACGTCGTCTCGCACACGACCTGCCGGGACGCGAACTCCTGCTGGACGAACTTCCGCTCCTACTACCTGAACGCCAGCAATCCGCTCGACCCCCGGAATGACAAGCTCCTGACCTACCGAGACCCGCGGTCTCGGGACTACAAGGACGACACGTACAAGACGGCATACACCTACAACGCTCAGGGCCTGTCTCTGAGCGTTGTCCGAGCGGACAACAGCAGCGCGACCACTACCTACACCACGGGCAATGAAGCTGCGCCCGACGACGGAACGATGCCGGCTGGACTAGTCGCGACGCAGGTATCGCCAGGCGGTTCCACCACCAGGTACCGCTACTACTCCAATGGCGACACTATGCAAGTGTCCTCACCATCAGGGCTGTCCACGAGTTTCACGTACGACGGACTGGGCCGAAAGACCACTGATACCCAATTTTCCGACACGTATCCGAATGGCGTGACTACAACATTCGGATACGACGACGGCTCGCGTATCGTCGCGGAGACAGGTGTGGGCGTAAAGAACGAGATCACCGGCACAACCCACACCGCCAAAGTCACCCGTGTTTACGACGAGGACGGCAACCAGCTGTCCGAGAGCACCGAAGACCTCACCGGCGGCGACACAAAGCGCACCATAACGCACCACTACGACTCACACGGCCTGAACGACAGCACCACCGACGCCGAGCAGAACGCCACCACCTATGGCCACGACGTACTCGGCCGTGTCACGAACTCGACTGACTCGGCAGGCAACCACTTCACGTACACCTACACCCCTCGTGGACAACACGAGACAACAGTCCTCAGAGACTGGACCGGCGACCCATCTGGTCAAACCCGAGACCTGACCATGATCTCCAACGCCTACGACCCAGCCGGACGGCTGGCTACCACCACGGACGCCATGGGCGCCACCACCGCCCACACCTACTACAACGACGGGCTGCCAGCCACCACCACGGCCAAGCAGGTAACCCAGAGTGACGGCACCAAGCACGACATTGTTCTGGAGAACGACACCTACGACCCGGCTGGCAACCTGACCAAACAAGTCACCGGCAACGGCGCAGCCACCCAGACGTTCACCGCCGATGCCCTGGGCCGCACCACGCGCAGAGTCCTCGCCCCCGACACCCTGAACCGTGCCACCGCCATCGCCTACGACAGCGACGACCGGGCCAAAGAGCAGACGCAAACTATCGATGGTGCCAAGACCCTGCTCCTGGCGTCGGAGTACGACAGTGCGGGCAACGTTACGAAGCAGACCGTCACCGACGGCACCAGCACCCATACGACCACGCACACTTACGACGCCCGCGGCCTGACACTGACCACAGTCAGCCCGAGAGGTAATGTCGCTGGAGCGGACCCCGCCGACTTCACCACCACTTACCAGTACGACGAGCTGGGCCGACCGATCCAGCAGACTGCACCTCAGGTGCAGGTGGAGGAGAACGGCGGATCCGCGAACGCGGTCAAGCCGGTCACTCGCACCGGATACAACACCTTCGGTCAGGCCACCGAGATCAAAGACCCCCGCAACCAGGTGACCCGAACCGAGGTCGACCGGCTCGGCCGCACAATCGCCGTGACCCTTCCGGACTACACCCCGCCCGGTGGAACCGCCCCGCTGACCGCCGTCTCGCGCACCACGTACGACGCTCTCGGCCGTCCCACGACGGTCACTGACCCGCTCGGCCGCGCCACGCGCTACAGCTACGACCAACTCGGCAACCTCACCAGCCAGACCGACCCAGCGGCCGCCGCTCCCTCACAACTCCAGGAACTGTCCCAACCGGGGCTGCTTCAGGAGTCGTTCACTGACCTCAGCGGTGGCGGAGTATCCCGTTACACCTGGACGCCGACCGGGCAACAACTGTCCGCGACAGGCCCAACGGGCGCGCGGACCGAGGCCACGTACGACGAGATCGGACGAGGGCTGACGGCTACAACCGTCGAGCGCTACCCGAGCGCACGGACCCTGACCAACCGCTATACCTGGGACGACGCGAGCAACGAGACCGCATCGGTGTCGCCCCGCGGCATCACTGTCACTGCCACTTACAACGCGGCAGGCGAAGTAAAATCCCTGACCGACCCGGCCGGCACTGCCAAGTTCGACTACGACGGTCTCGGCCGCCGGACCGGTACCACGGATGCCACCAACCGCAGAACCACTAACTCGTACAACGCGCTTGGCGACACCACCGCCACGACCGAATACGGCACCGGCACCACCGCGCTGCGCACACTGTCGGCAGAGTTCGACGCCGAAGGCAACCGCACCGCCACGCTATCGGCGACAACAAAGGCCCGTACGACCTACACCTACAACGCCCTCGGGCAGCTGACCAAGCAAGTGGAGCCTGTCACCGGCACCAATTCGATCACCACAACGTTCGGGTACGACTCAACAGGCAACCGAACACGCCTGACGGACGGCCGGGGCAACTCGACCACGTACTCCTACACCCCGTGGGGCCTGCCGGAGTCCACTGTCGAACCCTCGACCACCGCCCACCCGGGCACAGGCGACCGGACCTGGACCACGCTCTACGACAAGGCCGGTCAGCCCGTCACCGATCTGCTGCCAGGCGGGGTCAAGCGGGAACGCACCTACGACGCCCTCGGCCGTATCACCCACGAGTCCGGCACCGGCGCGGAGGCGACCACGACGGACCGGTCACTGGAGTACGACATGGTGGGCAACCTGACCGCAGCCGCGTCCACCAACCCACTCAACCGCAATACTTATACCTACAACGACCGCGGCCAGCTCCTGACCGCTGACGGCCCGGCCGGAACGTCCAGCTACACCTACGACGACGACGGCCACATGACACACCGCCAAACGAAGGCGGGATCAGCTGACTACACCTACGACAGCACCGGGCGCCTCGACTGGACCTGGGACTCCGTCACCGGAAACGGCATCTGGTACGACTACGATGCTGCCGGCCGGCCGTCGCTGGAGCGGTACGCCACCAAGCCCAACGACTCCTCCCCCTGGGCCGAGTCGGAGCGTCGCACCTACGGCCGCGACGACCTCGGCCGGCTGACCTCGGACAAGATCACGAAGCCGGACGGCACAGCCACCCTGGCCTCCACCGCCTACGGCTACGACCTCGACGAACAGCTGACCTCGAAGATCACCACCGGCACGGCTGGCGCCAGCACCAACATTTACACCTACGACGACGCCGGACGCATGAAATCCTGGACCCAGGGCTCCACGACCACCGCATACGAGTGGGACGCCGCCGGCAACCGGACGAAGGCCGGAACACGCACCTCGACCTACGACGCCCGCAACCGCCAACTCACGGACGGCGGCGCGGTCTTCTCCTACAGTCCGCGCGGAGCCCTCTCCGCAGTAGACGATGGCTCTGGCACCCTCCGCACGGCGACCTTCGATGCATTCGAGCGAAAGATCACCGACGCCGGGGTCACCTACTCGTACGACTCGCTGGATCGCGTCCAGACTCGCGGAGACGCCACCTTCGTCTACGACGGAGGCTCGAACAATCTGGCCGACGACGGAACGAGCACCTATAACCGCACCCCTGAAGGCGGGCTGCTATCCTCCTCCACCGGCACGACCAAACAGTGGGCGCTGACTGATCAGCACACCGACTTGATCGCGGCCCTGACCCCCAACGGTGCACAGCTTTCCGGCTCCACGGCATACGACCCATTCGGGAAGGAGACAGCCACCAACGGCACAACGCCCGCCGTCGGCTACCAGTCCGGCTGGACCGACCCCACCAATGGCGACGTCAACATGGCCGCCCGCTGGTACCAGCCCGGAACCGGCACCTTCACCTCACGCGACACATGGCTCCTGGACCCGAGTCCAGCTGCCCGGGGCAATCGCTACCTCTACGGAAACGCCAGCCCGCTCAATGGAATCGACCCGACTGGCCATGACATTTGGGACGTGTTCGACTGGGGGGTGTCATTCGTCACCCGGAGCCCGGTGGGGGTCTTCTGGTCGACGTGGACGATGGGGCACGACAGTATCGGCAACGACGACTGCTGGATCGGCATCATCAACCGCTGTATGAACCAGAGGCTGGGTTCGGCCCTCAGCCAGCAGGCGGCGAGCTTCGCCGGAAAGCCGAGCTACAGCTACACCTCCCGGAGCGGGCATCCGGCGCCCGCGCGATTGCGCAGCAGCGGCGGCGGGGGCGGCCGAAGCGGTGGCGGTGGCGGGTACGCCAACGGGTGCAACGGGTCGTGCGGCACCCCTGTCAAGCCTCCGAAGCCTCCGATCGACCAGAACCCCAACAATGGGTTGAACCCGATTCCAGCGCCTACGCGACTGCCGGCCGTACCTATCTGGACGGCTGCTACGTGGACCACCGGTCAGGCCACCACGATGACGGTGACAGCCCAAGCGATGCTGGACTTGCTGGGTATCGCGGCCTTCACCCCGGAGGATGGGCTGGAGACGCTGCCCGCACCTGTTAACAACCCTGGAGGGAAGAACAATGGGCGCAATCGTGACGATGACAAGTGCGACGTCGGCCCTGGGGTAAGCCCGACCGGACACGCGGTTTACCTGCCTCGGGAGCGGTACTACGACACCTACGAACAACAAGACGAGTGCCGCGCGACGGGCGTGTACGGTCTGCTCGACAGGAGTGACTACAACAAGGGCCGCAAGGCACCCGGCACCAATACCAACGGCTCCACGCAGCCTCCGGGGATGAATGAGATCCGCTCCCAGGGCTACGAACCCGCCAACGGGCATCTGATCCCCGCGGCAGCAAGTGGCGCTGGAATCGACCTGCGGAACCTGGTGGCGGAGTACGAAGAGACCAACACCCCGTATCTCAACCATGGCGTGGAGAAGGAGATCAGGAACGCCATTAAGTCCGGTAAGCACCTGGCCATATCCGTAGTGCCGCACTACGGCAACAGTCATAGCGGCATCCCAACCGAGATCGAGTACAACTACGGGACTGTTGAGGACGGCGCCATGAAGCACTGTGTAATTACTCAATCGCCCACGGGCGGAACCACCCGTGGCAGCGTCAACTGCCCGAGGAGGTGACGTGGATGAAGGACGACGCCCTCGGTCATGTGGTGGAGATGCTCGGCGAGCCGACATGGCGGTACCGGGATCCCGCGGCATGGCAGGAGCTGGAGAATGAACTGGGCGTGAGTCTACCCATGGATTTCAAGGAAATTACCGATGCCTACGCTCCGGTAATGATCAACAACCATCTATATCTATCGCACCCAGCGACCGAGCGCTGGAATCTCGCCGAGCGAATTCGCAGGACGTCGCATTCTTGGTCGCAGATCGAGTGGGACGAGGGTGAACCCGAGGGCGATCCGCGCGTCTCACTCAATAACTCCGATCTGCTCTTCGGTAGCCCGGACGGTCTGATTCCAATCTGCAGCACCGATCGGGGCGAGTCAATCTTCTACGCACCTCAGGGCGCTCTGGGGCAGGGGAGCCTCTTCATCGAAAACGGCGAGGGCGAGTTCTTCGAGTACTCGGTCTCGTTCGCGAAATGGCTCTATCTTTGGCTCACCGGCGAGGAGGTCACGGGGCCTGGCGGATCCGCCTTCTACCCCGGTCCGGTGACCCTCCAGGACCTGCCCATGACCCAAGACGAGCGACCCGAGAAGCGAAGCGGACCGCCCCGCGGAATGTGACTTCGTGGGCCCCGAGCGGTCCCCGGTGACCCGGCTGATCTCCTCACTCGCCTGCCCGCGTAGATGAGTGAATTAGCGTGCCGCCGAGAGATCTGACTCACCCTTCACAGCGCGCCAAGTTACCTCCCCTGCCCGGCCAATCCCACCCTCCCGCCCGCGCGCTTGCGCGGCAACGGCGGTGGGGCGGCTGAAGCGTGGCGGTGGCGGTGGCGGGTAAACCAACCAGTGCAACGGGTCGCGCGGTACCCCGATCAAGCATCTGAAACCTCCGATCCATCAAAACCCCAACAGTGGGTATCTGGACCGCCGCTACGTGGACCACCAGTCAGGCCACCATGATGACGGTGACAGCCCAATCAATGCTGACCATCATCGGGGACGCAATCTTCGCGCCCACGCGTGCCGACGGGAGGAGATTTGCGCATCGTAAACTCGGCCGCGGCACGCGGGTAGTCACCACGTCCCCATTTCGGGCGCTCGACAGCGGAGAGCCCGGGCACCACGGAGCCCACGAGAGCTGCTGCAGACTCTCTGACCAGCCACACGTTGAGGCCCCGCCGGGAAAAGCCGGCGGGGCCTCAACGTGTCACAGGCGAGTCACCAACTCCATAGACGCACCCCCACCCAACGATCCCAAACTGGCCATACGCGGTCGCATTGGACTGGGCGGACACCCAAAGACGAATTTGCCTACGTGTGCCATGTGGTACCGAGGGAGGGGCCGATCACCAGGACTGGTGCGTCTTCTGGCCCGTCAAAGCGGTATTGCAGGGTTTCCACGTTCTTCTCACTCACCCACTCACGCTCCCACATCTCACATTCGCCGCGTGAGCGGGGGCCGGGGCACTCGCCGGACCTCCCCACATTTCCGCAGCCGGCCGTAGATCCTCCACATCCGGCTTCACATACCAGCGCTTGGTCGTGCGGACGTCGGTGTGCCCGGCCCAGCGGGCAAGAAGACGGTCCGGCACCCCTTGGTTCGCCAGGTACGTGAAGCAACTCGCACGGGCGTCGTACAAACGCACCCGGCGCAGCGAATTCTCGACCATGACCTTGTATGCCCGCTCACGCAACTGGCGCCCGTCGAGTGCCCTGCCGAGGCCGTCCACGAGCACGTACTCGTTGTCCTCGTACCTCTCCCCCGCATCGGGCTTCTCGGTGATCTGTGTGGCCCGGAAAGCGGCAAGAGCCTCGCCCACCAGGTCAGGCAGGGGGAGCTGACGCTCCCCCGCAAGGGACTTCGTATCCTCTTAGACCACTACCTTGTTGCCCATCAACGTCCGGGTCCGGTGGACGGTCAGGGTGGCCCCGCCCAGGTCGACGTCGGCCCAGCGCATGACGCAGATCTCCGCAGGCCGCAGACCCATCAAGGACCGGAGGAAGGCGGCGTAGAGACGGTCGTCCATGACCGCATCCACGAAGGCGCGCACCTCCTGAAGGTTCCAGGGCGGGATCACGGTTTTCGCCCGCCGCTCCGCCTTCCGATGGTTTCGAGGGACCTTCACCTCCCGGGCAACGTTCACCTCGACGAGGCGCCGAGCAACCGCCCGGCCGAGCGCCTCCTCCAACCGCGCCAGCGACATCTCAACCGAAGCCACCCCCAACCCGGTGCCCGCCTTGCCACCTCGCACCCGGCCCTCGCGCAGCGCCCACTTCATCCACTCCTCGACATCGTCCTCGGCGAGGTCCTGGAGCCGGATGTGCCCGAGTATTCCCCGAAGACGCGCCAGAGTCGTGGTGTAGCTGTAGACGGTGCTCTCCTCCAGGTCCTCCGCCTTCCTGGCCAGCCATTCATCGAGCCACTCGTCCAAGGTCCTTCCATCGAACGGCACGGCCGCGGCCTCGTAGCGGCGGTGCGTGATGTACGTCGACCACGAACCGGTACCGAACCCCCCTTCGCATTCGGCGGAAGCTTCTTGATGGCCTGGCTCGCACCACGCAGTGAACCGACTCCGCCCATGTCCTGGCCTTGAGGCCGGCCCTGACCTGCCTGAGCTGATCACCGAAGCGGCGCACCGCACGGGAAGAAGTTGCCGGCACCGCCTCTCACCTGCTGGACGAACCGGTCGGCCAGGACCGGGGACGCCGCTACGGCCGACCGGCCCGCCTAGGACCGCTTGAACATGCTCAGGAGACGGCGTCTGCAGGTTTGGGTTCCACGATCTCAAGCACCGCCCTGTCCGCTCACGCCCCGAGCACCTGGCCGCCGTCGCCGCAGAACTCAGCAGCCGCCCACGCAAAACGCTCGACTGGGAAACCCCAGCCGAGCGCCTCGCTGAGTTACTGGACCTGGCCAGTTGACCAGCAGTGTTGCAACGACTCCTCGAATTCGCCCACCAGGGTGGGGCCTTCCCGTGGCCGCCGCACTGTCGCTGGACCGGTACAGCCGAAAGATCTGCGCTGCTTCAGGATTCTGACGGCTGGGCTCGCGTCGTAACGACCGAACAGTGCTGATCAGTCGCCGGACTTCACGGGCTCCAGTTTGATGCTGAAGTGTCGGAGGATCGGGGACTGGCCCGTAACCCGGTAGCCACGGACCGATTCAGGATTCTTCGCGATATCTGCCAGGGTGGCTGCGACGTGGTCGTAGTGGCTGCGGGTGTAGACCCGTCGGGGGAGAGCCAGCCGTACAAGTTCGTAGGGCGCCGTCTTGACAGGGTTGCCGTGCTCGTCCTCTTCACCGAGGTACAGCGACCCCAGCTCCGCCGAGCGGATGCCTCCGCGCAGATAGAGCTCGCAGACGAGTGCGGTGCCGGGGTACTGGTGCGGGGGGATGTGGGGCAGGAGGCGCCCGGCGTTGACGTAGAGGGCGTGCAGACCCGCGGGTTCCACGATGTCGACGCCGGCCTCGCGGATGCGTGCGGCGAGATAGGCGGCTATGTCGGCACGCTCGGCGAGGTAGGCCGGCTCGGTCACTTCGAGGAGGCCGCGGGCCATCATGTCGAGGTCACGTCCGGACAGACCGCCGTAGGTGGTGAATCCTTCGGTGGCGATGAGCAGACCCCCGCACCGCTCGGCGAGTTCGGCGTCCTTCAGACCGATGAAGCCGCCAATGTGGACGATTCCGTCCTTCTTCGCGCTCATGACGCAGCCGTCGGCGAGGCGGAAGGCTTCCTCGGCGACCTGGCGCGGGGTGCGGTCGGCGTAGCCGGGTTCGCGCTGGGTCACCAGCCAGGCGTTCTCCGCGAACCGGGCCGCGTCGAGGATCATCGGCACGTTGTGACGGCGGCACAGTTCGGCGGTGCGGTGCAGGTTGTCCATGCTGACCGGCTGGCCCCCGCCACCGTTGTTGGTGATGGTCATCAGCACGGCCCCAACGGGCGTCTGGTCCGCGTTCTCCAGGGCCTGTTCGAGGGCGATCAGGTCGATGTTGCCCTTGAACGGAAAGTCGCTGTCGAGGTCCTTCGCCTCGGCGCAGGGCAGGTCGTACGCCGTGCAGCCAGTCAGTTCGACGTTGGCGCGGGTGGTGTCGAAGTGCGTGTTGGACAGCACACTCGTGCCAGGCCGCAGCAGCGAGGAGAAGAGGATGCGCTCGGCCGCGCGGCCTTGGTGGGCCGGCAGGATGTGGGGGTAGCCGGTGAGTTCGGAGACGACCTCGTGCCACCGGTAGAAGGAGCGGCTGCCGGCGTAGGACTCGTCGCCCTGCATTCCTGCGGCGAGCTGGTCTGCGGAGATGGCACCGGTCCCGGAGTCGCTCAACAGATCGATGGTGACTTCGTCGGCCCGCAGATCGAAGGGGTTGTAGGCGACCCGCTTCAGCGCGGCCTCGCGCTCCTCCCGGGTGGTGAAGGCAAGAGGTTCTACGACCTTGATGCGGTAGGGCTCCACGTGACTTCCTTCTGTGCGGTGGGCGGGCTGATGTGGCCGACGGCCTGGCGCCCGAGGTCCAGGACGCTCTGGGTGCGTTCCGCAGGCATCCAGGTGCCCCGCGGGTACTGCTCCTGCGGCGGCCGGACGCGGTGGGCCTCGGAACTCAGGTAGGAGGTGAGCCGGGGCGGCCGGTTGCGCTCGTACACCAGGGCCAGGTAGGCGATCAGCCCCACTCCGTCGGCGAGGGTTCGCTGTGTCAGCGCTCCCAGACTTCGGTTCAGGACGGTGGGGTCCATGCCGGCCCGGGTCAGCAGCGCTGTGGCGCGGGCGAGGGCCTCATCGTCGTCGCGCACGTAGTCGCGAACGGGGATGTGGAGCGTGAAGCCGCTCGGGTTGCTGTCGCCTTCGGTGAAGGAGTGGCAGGTGAGCGCAGGCCGCCGCACCAGTCGCAGGGTGTCGTTTCCGCCGCGCTCGGACGGCGCGAGGGAGCCCGCGGCCGCGTGGAAGAAGTAGCGGATGTCGGCCGCTGAGGCTCCGGAGGTACGGCTGAGCGCGCAGGCGTCATCGGCTGACATGCGCGGGTGTCTCACGTAGACCTTGACGCGGGGGGACGCCCAGGCGCCCAGGTCCAGAGCGAGGAACGGATAGCCGGCCGCCGGGGGCAGTTGCTCGAAGGCCCGGCCGTAGCCGAGCCGCCGCAGTGCCTCGTGCACGGTGCGGGCCGCGTTTTCCGGGCCGGAGGCGGAGGGGTTCAGGTAGACCTTGACCCCTGGGACCCCTCCGGCGCGCAGATCGAGCGCATACCACAGGGCCAAGGGGCCCTGTGCTGCGGCGGGGAAGAACAGGTCGGCGAGGGCGTCGAGTTGGTCGGTGGCGAAGCCCCAGCGGGCGCCCATGGCACGGATGACCGCAAGCCCGGCACAGCCGCTGTCGACCATGTCGCTGTGGGCCCACCCGGGCTCCACGAGCACGCGCAGGGACGGGTCGGCGTCCGGAGCGCTGGCGAGGGAGAACTCGACGGGGGTGTGGTCATCGGAGAGGAAGGTGGGCGAGGCCGGCGGCAGAAACAGCGGCCGGTGGGCGGCGCCTGCGAGGGAGTCGATCAGGACCTGTCCGTACAGCTCGGTGTCCGCCTCGCTCAGGCCCACCGTGGCGCCCAGGCGCCGCAGCTGACCGAGTACGTGGTCGCCGAGCGTCGTCTCGCCGGGGCTGGTTGCCGGTACGCCGGGATCCGGGCGGGAGTTCATCGTGTGCCTCGCACGTCGTGGCGCGTAACGCGTCTGGACGGTGCGGGAGTACGGGGACGTGCTCCGCCGGCAAGGGAGGAGACGAGGGTCGATCCGCTGCCGGGAGCAGCGGGTATTCGGTCCTGCGGCTGGTCGGGGTCTCGGCCCCCGCACGCGTTCCGTCTGCTGAGGGTGGTGCGCCGTGCGCCCGGTCGGGCGCTCGCGAATGGGGGCGCGGAGATGCTTGCGAGGTCCACTACCTCTCCTTCATCTTGTGTCACTCCAGACACTCCGCGCCGTCCTACCCAGGAAGTTGATCTTTCATGCAGGCTATGTCAACTGCCTGTGTCACATGCATCACAGGGGGTGTGGGCTACTGGCCCGTCAGCCACTTCCTGAAGCTGCTCCAGCGCCCCGCTTTGCCGGTGGGCTGCGGCGCCGCTGGCGCGGGTGCGGCCGCGACGGGGGGTGCCTCGTAGCGGGGCACGGCCGTCGGCTCCGGTGCGGCCGCGGCGCGCGGGGTGACTGCGCTGAACCGCACGGGCAGGGAGATCAGGGCCCGGTTGAAGGGACCGGGCCGCCAGGCGAGGCTGTCCGCGGGGACGGCGAGTTCAACGTCGGGCAGGGCGTTGAACAGCGTCTCCAGGCCCGTCAGGGCGATCAGCCTGGCCGGCTCCTTCGACGGGCAGGCGTGCGGGCCGGCGCTCCAGGCGAGGTGACCGCGGGTGTCGGCACCGCGGTCCGCGAGCGCCGTGTTGGCGGCGCCGAAGGACACCAGCACCAGGTCACCGGCGCGCACCTTGTCGCCGGCCACGTCCGTGTCGACCACCGGGTAATGGGGCGCATAGTTGGACATCGGCGCATTGCGCCACAGCGTGTCGTCCACAGCCTTGTCGAACTGCCCCAGGCGCGCGAACTCCTCGTTGGTCAGCATCGTGTAGAAGGCGTTGCCGATCAGGTTGCCCTCCGGCTCGCCGCCCGCACCGAGGAGCAACACCAGTGTGTGCGCCAGTTCCTCGTCGTTCAGCTGCGCCGGATGCTGCATCAGGTAGGACGTGACGTCCTCCCCGGGCTGGGCGCGCTTGAGCGCCACCAGCTCGCTGACCGCTCCGAGCAGGACCTGGCTGGCCGCTTCGGCGTTGACTCCGTCGAACATGCCGGAGATGCCGAACAGCACCCGGTCACCGATCTCTGCCGGGCAGCCGAACAGCTCGTTGAACACGTACAGCGGGAGCTGCTGGGCGTAGTCGCGGAGCAGGTCAGCGCTGCCGCGGGCGCTGAACTGGTTGATGAGGAACTGGGCCGCCTGGCCGACGATCCGGCTCAGCCGCTTGTTGCTGACGCGGGCGAAGGAGTCGGTGATGGCCTGGCGCAGCCGCACATGCTCGGCGCCGTCGGTGAACATCGCGTTCGGCCGGTAGGCCAGCAGCGGCAGGACCGGGCTGTCGGGGCGGACGCGGCCCTCGGCCAGGGCACGCCAGCGGCGTGAGTCCTTGCGAAAGGTCGTCGAATCCTGCAGCAGTTCCAGAGCCGCGTTGTAATCGGTCACCAGCGTCGCCTCCACGCCGGGGGCGATGGTGACCGGAGCGGTGGGGCCGAGCTCGCGCATGTAGCGGTAGTACGCGTGCGGATTGGCAGCGAACTCCGCGCTGTCCAGGGGTATGCGCTGCCCGCTGCCGTGTGCGGGGCAGCCGGGCGGAGGTACGGAGGGGGTTGTCATGCGTGCTCCAGGTCGGCGCGCTCGTGCAGATAGCGGACCAAGGTGATCAGGGCGTCGACGGACGACTTCTCGTCGCGTGCGTCGATGGTGACGACGGGGGTGTCGGGCAGCAGGTCGAGTGCCTCCCGGACGTCCTCCGGGGTGTGGACCGTACTGCCGTCGAAGTGATTGATGGCCACGGCGAAATCGAGGCCGTAACTCTCGACCAGATCCATGATGTCGAAGGAGTCGGCCAGGCGCTCGGGGTCCACCAGGACCAGGGCGCCCAGCGCTCCGCGGGCCGTGTCGTCCCAGAGACTCACGAAGCGCTGCTGTCCGGGGGAGCCGAACAGGTACAGAACGATGCGCTCGCTCAGCGTCAGCCGGCCAAAGTCCAGGGCGACGGTGGTGGTGGTCTTTCCCTGAACCCCTTTGAGGTCGTCGACGCGCTCCGAGAGCGTTGTCATCCGCTCCTCGGTGGACAACGGCGTGATCTCGGAAAGTGAGCCGATCAGGGTGGTCTTGCCGACGGCGAAATGCCCGACGACCAGGATTTTCACTGCAGTCTGCTGTGCGCCGCTGGGCACGTAGGCATCCTCAGACAGAGAGAGCCTTGAGGCCATCGAGCACCTCCTTGAGCAGGGCCTTGTTGGTGGGACGGGCCGAGGGCACGGGCGCCCGGGTCACGAGATAGCCCCCCTCGGCGAGGGAACTGAGCAGCGCCTTGACCACCCCGAGCGGCAGCTGGGAGTGCGCGGCGATCTCAGCGACCGAGAGGTAGCCACTGGAGCACATCTCCAGGATCTGTTCCTCCTCGGGCGAGAGCCGTTGGGGGCGCTGCTGCTCGTCGGAGGCCGTCGTAACGAGAGTGATGAGGGCGAACTCGCCCTCATCGGGCAGGTCACGGCCACGGGTGATGACGTAGGGACGGACTAATTCTCCGGCCTCGGACACGACCTCGGGCTCGGGCTCGGGACGGGCGGGTTCCGTCATGAGGTGACCGTGTCGCCGCGAAGGCCGGTCGACATCGCCTTGCCCAGCCGGCTGACCAGCTGCTGCATCCGGTACGTGATGTCCTGCATGTCGACCTCGGCCGACGCCGCCACGGCAAGGTAGCTGCCGCCGCCCGCAGCGTTCAGGAACACCCAGCCCCCGTCGAACTCGATGAGGGTCTGGCGCCAGTTCGCTCCGTGCTCACCGCAGAAGAAGCTGACGGCCCGGCTGAGCGACTGCAGGCCGGAGACGGCGGCGGCCACCTTGTCGGCATCGCCCCTGTCAAACTCCGCAGTACGGGACATCTGGAGGCCGTCGGCAGAAATCAGGACCGCGTGGAGAGCATGCGGAATCTGCAGCGCGTCCTCAAGCATCCAGGACAGGTCGTCGCTCACGGGGCATCGAATCCTTCGTGTGAATCGGCAGTGGTATCGCCTTCGGCGGCCGGTACCCCCGCACCTCGGCCGCTGAGAGTGCCGCGCTGAAACGCGCCCATGGCCGCCACCCTTGCCTCTGCTGACCGGGCCGGCGGCGCTTCATCAGATCTGCGGCCGCCGTCCGGCACGAGCGCCATGCCGCGCTTGTTCCGTCGCCGGGGCAGCCCGCCCTCTGCCGCCGCAGGAGCCGATGCGCGGCTCTCGGCAGCGGCATTGACTTCCTGCGTGGTAGTGGGCGTCTTGGGTTCGGGCATCTCGGTCAACAACTCCTTCGGCACCATCACCACCGCGCGGACGCCGCCGTAGGGAGAGGTGCTGTCGATGGCGACCGTGAACCCGAACCGCGCGCACAGGGCACCGATCACCGCGAAGCCGAACGCGGGAGGGTTGCCGAGCTCCGCAACGCTGACCGCAGACCCGCTGGACAGCAGAGCGGTGGCGTTCGTCCGTTCTTCCTCGCTCATGCCGACACCGGCGTCGTCGATCACGATGCAGATGCCCCGGGGCACCGTCCGCACCTCGACCTCGACCATGGTGGACGGCTCGGAATAGCTGGTCGCGTTGTCGAGCAGCTCGGCCACCGTCAGCGCGATCGGTTCGACGGCTCGGCTGGTCACCGCGAAATCGACCCGTGAGGCGATTTCGATGCGCTGGTAGTGCCGGATACGGCCCTGCGCTCCGCGGATCACGTCATAGACCGATGCAGCCTCCCGCTGCCGGCCGAGCCACCCGCCGCACAGCACAGCAATGGACTGCGCACGTCGGTTGAACTGCGAGTTCATGTGGTCGATGTCCAGCATGTCCCGCAACACGGCCGAGTCGCCGTACTTCTTCTGCAACCCGGAGATGGCCCGCTGCTGCTCCGCGGCAAGGCCTTGAAGGGTCCGCATGGCCGACTTCAGTACGGTGTTCGTGGCCTCCTCCGCCTCTTCCTTGGCCTGGCGGACCACCTCGTCGTAGCCGCTGCGCAGCTCGGTGACGGTGGACTCGAGGTCGGCGGCCCTGCCCTGCGATGCGGTCAGCTCACCCTGAAGGCCCTGCTTTCGACGACGTAGCGCCTTGATCGTTTTTCGCTGGCGAGTTATTACCGTGGCGGCGACAGCGACGCCGACGGCAAGCGCCCAGACTGTCGGATCCTGCCAAAAATTCGTCATGTGACTCTCTATTGAGCGGCTGGATTCCAGCTCTCGAAAACTGTCCAAGCGGACCCTCGGCTGTGGGCAGACGTCACCGCCCGGAGAGCCTCCTGGCTGTAGCCATGCCAAGGTGAATGCTCATGTGGCATGTGCACGCGAGCGTATCACCGGACGATCATGAGACTCTGTCAAGTCCGCCACGCCGTTGCCCCGTTGGCGAGAAATGCATGTTCATGTCAGTGAGGAAGGTGTGTCTGCGAGGTGGAGGCCCAGTGGCGGAGCGCACCATGCCGCTCAGTAGTGTGGCACCTGGGTTCTCGCAGCTCTGCGCCGCATCTCGCCTCGTAGCGGGCTGACGCGGCGATACAGAGCAGGGCGAGTGCGATCCGACCAACAAGCGTGCGCAGGGCACAGATGGCCGATTCGAGAGCGGTTGCAGACAGCGACGCGAGCTGCGACTCAGGACATGTGACCGCAACCCTCACGGTCTGGGATTCCTCGCCGCCGGCAGCCTGTCCAGAACGCGGCGAAGCGAACGACCGAGGCGGCCCAGCCCATATTCAGGTGCGCCCGTACTGGAAAGGCCGGTGGGAACCGCCCCATGAAGACCGCGTCGCCCCGTGATCGCTGACCCGCCCGACTGCGATCTGCACCGACACCCCCTGAGGGCTGTCCCTGTCCCGCAATTCCTGGCAGGCGCACGACGACAGCTACGGCACGCCGGTCGTCGCCCCGTCGATCTCGATCACGAAGACGCCGGGGCGCCGAGGCCCCCAAGAAGCGTCGCGACGACTGTCTTCAGGGAGCGACGGTGCCCGCCGTCCGCTCCCTTGCCGCTCGGCCTCCGGTCACCCTCGGACGGCGATGAGCCCAGGGACGTATCGCCTCGTAGGCCGCGGCCGTACGGAGGACGGTCTCGTCGGCGAGGTGGCCACCGATCAGCTGGAGGCCGACCGGGAGACCGTCCGGTGTACGGCCGGCCGGGAGACTGACCGCGGGCGCACCGGTGAGGGACGCCGGGTAGTTGAAGCCGATCCAGGCGGTGTCGGTGACGCGCCGTCCATCGATACGGCAGGGTCCCTGCATGCCGACGGGGAACGGGGGGACGCAGGAGGTGGGCGTGATGAGGATGTCGTAGCGGGACATCAACACGGCCATGCGGTTGGTCAGGGCCTTGCGCGCGATGTTGGCGTCGGTCAGCTCCTCCGCCGTCCATTCCCGGGTCATCCAGGACACCAGGTGCGGGGACATGGACGGGCCGTGCGCGTCGATGAGGCGGCGCATGCCGGTCAGGTCCGTCTCGGCGGTGATCAGCGCCTGAAACGCTTCCGCGGGGTCGCTCCAGCCCGGTTCGGCCTCCTCGACCGTGCAGCCCAGGTCACGGAAGGCGGAGACTGCATCGTCGACGACCGCACGCACCGCGGGGTCGACCGGGAGGTAGCCGAGATCGGGGCTGTAGGCGATGCGGAGCCCGGCGCATCCTTCCACGGCGCCGCGCCGGACCGCTGTGTTCCAGTCGACGTCGTGGCAGGGGATGGAGTGCCGGTCCCGCGGGTCGGGGCCGGCGAGCACCGACAGCATGAGAGCGGTGTCGGCGACCGTTCGGGTCAGCACTCCCAGATGTTCGAGGCTCTCCCAGCCCGAGACGCCGGGGAACCGTTCGTCGCGGCATCCCGGCCAGACCGGGACACGGCCCATCGACGGTTTGAAGCCGACCAGTTCACAGAATGCGGCGGGCACGCGCAAGGAGCAGCCGCCGTCACTGCCGAGCGCCACCGGGCCGAGTCCCGCGGCGACCGCGGCAGCCGATCCGGCACTGGAACCGCCGGGGGTCAGTCCGGTGCTCCACGGATTGCGGCTGGGCGGGAAGAGGGGGTTGTGGCCGGCCGCGCTGTAACCGAACTCCGTGGTGTTGGTCTTGCCGAGCACGACGGCTCCGGCCTCGACGCTCCGTTCCACGACGATGTCGTCCTCGTCGGGTACGTGGTCGCGGTACGCGGGGGAACCGGAGGTGGTCCGCAGACCCGCGGTCGCGATCAGGTCCTTCACGCCGAGCGGCACACCGGCCAGTGGTCCAGGGGTTCCGCCACGGGCCAGGTGGTTCGCCAGCGCGACCGCCCTCGCGCGGGCCTGCTCGGGGGCGGGTGTGCAGAAGGCGCCGATCAGCGGGTTGACCTCCTCCATACGGTCCAGCACCGCGTCCACGATCTCGACCGGGCTGAGGCGGCGGTCGGCCACTCCGGTGACGATGTCGGTGGCCGGCAGGAAGCACAGTTCATCGCGTTCTTCGGGAGTCACGGGGGCCCTTTGTTCTCGGCGGGGACGTGGGGTGGGGCAGGTCGGCGACAGGGGACGAAGCCGGGGCTGCCACTCGTCTCACACGTGGAGCGGATCGGGCTCCGCGGAGTCGGCAGTGGAGCGGCCGGCCCCGGCGCCGGCCGTCGGGGGCGTGCTCGTGGCGGCTTCGCCGTCGGACGGGCGACGCCTCGTCCACCAGAGGTGGCCGCCGTGGACCAGGGCGGCCACCGCGAACCCGAGCGCGGCGTCCACGGAGCCGGGGTGCGTGTGGTGCAGCGCCCACGCCGCCGCCGATCCGGCCGCCCAGGCGACGAGCGCGGGAAGGACGTATCCGGCGTGGCGGGAACCCGGTCCCCCGGTGGGTGCCTCGACGTCGTCGGCGGGTCGCGGCGGACGCCGCCGGAACCGGTCGGCCGCGTGCTGGACGATCAGCACGGCTCCGATGGGCGGCACGAGGATACCGAGGAGCTGGAGCCAGCTCACGATGGAACTCCACACACCGGTCAGGGCGATGACCGATCCGAGGACCCCGAGGGCGACGACCAGGGGGCGCATGCGCAGCGGTGTCGTACCCGACCATCCCAGGGCCGCGTTGTACAGGCAGTGTGCGGCGACGGAGCCGAGGTTCGTGAGGGTGAAGAGGACGGCCAACGCGGTGATCCAGGCGCCGTGTCCGGTGAGCAGGCCGAGGTAGGTACCGCCGTCGGTCGCCGGGTTCGCGGCGCCGCCGGTGGCGACGACGGCGCCACCGACCAGGTAGGCGACGGTGTTGCTGAGCGGGAACGCGCTGAACGTGGCCAGGACGGCGGACCGGCCGTCCCGGCTCCAGCGTGTGAAGTCCGCCGTCATGGTCCCCGAGTCGACGAAACCGGCGATGACGATGCCGACGGCGGACCAGAAGGTGATGCCGTGGTCGTGCCCCTGGAAGTCGAGGGCCTGGGAGAGGCCGGCGCCGTCCTGCGCCGCGTACCAGAAGGCGAGGGCCGCGGTGACGAGGAAGAGCGGGACGCCCAGCAGCCCGACGGCGGAAAGGGCCCGTATACCGGCCGCGGTCAGACCGATGTATACAGCGGCCCCGAGCAGTGCGCCCCACAACGGGGTCCAGCCGAGGACCTGGTGCAGGGCCGTGCCGGTGAGACCGACCTGGTAGGAGAACCAGCCGATGACGACGGTGGCGAGGAATCCGGAGACGACCGCGCGACCGCGCGGACCGAACACCGCGGCGGACTGCTGCGCGAAGCTGCGCCCGGTCCTGCCGGCGTGGTGGCTCAACGCACCCACGTAACAGAAGAGCAGAAGGTTTCCGGTGAGGATGGCCCAGAAACCCTGTACGAGGCCGAGGTTGTAGACGATCAGGCCGCCGAACACGGCGTTGCCCAGGCACATGGGGAAGCCGGCCCACACTCCGGCCACGGAGAGCAGGCTCTTCCTGGCGTGGGCCGGGACTGCGGTGTGCTCGTACTCCTCACCCGCTGCGGTGTGGCGGTCGGCGTCGGTCGTGCGTGGTGCGGCCATGGTGATCCCTTCGGTGGTACGCGGGTGGCGCTGCTCGGACGGGCGGTGCGGGAGCCTCAGGGCGCCGGCGGGCGCTGGGAGACATGGGCGGCGACGACGCGCCAGCCCTGGGGCAGCCGGAGCCAGGTCTGGGTCTGTCTGCCGACGCCGGGCTCTCCGTCGCGGACGAAGAGGGTGGTGGTGACGGCGGTGTCGTGTCCGTAGGTGGTCACTTCGGTCCTGATCCGGGCGCGCCGCAGTCCGGCCGCGGGCCGTCGGCGGCGGAACTCGGCTATCTCGGCCGCGCCGAAGAGTTCTTCCCCCGCGCCGATGCGGACCGTCTCCGGGGCGTCCCGGAAGAAGCCGTCCAGGGCGGGGACGTCGTTGCCGGTCAGTGCCGCCTCGTAGGCGTCGGCAAGGGCGCGGACCTCGGCTACGATCTCGGGCCGATCGACCTGGCCCGGCGTGGCGGGGAGGTGGGCCTGCTGCTGCATGGTCAGCGAACCTCCGCGGCGGCGGCCGGAAACTCCACGGCGGGGGCGGGCCGGGACAGGGTCAGCCGGTGTGCCAGATACGCATATACGGGGCCGAGCGCGTTCATCGCGACGACGCTCAGCCATGCCGCCCAGACGTTTCCGGGTTCGTAGCCGAAGCCCCCGAAGTAGGTGGCGAAGTAGGAGGCGAATCCGAGGAACATGCCCGGGACGAGTGAGGTGGCACGGAGGCGGCCGGAGTACATGAGGGCGGTGTTGAGGACCAGGATGACCGCCCCGAGCAGGGCGTTCTGCGCCCAACGCGCCTCGCTGACGTGAGGGGCGAGATGCTGTTCGCAGACGACGATGGCCAGGGCGAAGGCCGAGCCCACCGGCATCGCCCGCCAGAGCCTGGTGGCGTTGGCCAGGCTGGGTCCGCCCATCAGGTGCAGCCCGGCCCACGAGATGAAGATCGCCCACGGCGGCAGGTTCAGCGCCGTCCCGCCGACGAAGGCAGTGGTCGCGGCGAGGACGGACGCGGTGAGTTCGTGCGGAATGCGCTCACGCATGGCGTGCTCCTGACAGACGGCAGGTGGGAAGGGGGCAGAGCGCCGTCCCGGGACGGGCGGCGGGAACGGGGCGGCAGAGGACGGTTCGCCGCGACCGATTGCGAGTCGTGGGCGCGAGGCAGCCGGTCAGCGCTCTACGCGGCCCGGATGCCCTCGGCGGTCTCGACCGGGGTATCGATGATTTCGGTGGTACGGACTGAACGCGCCACGACGCGACCGCGCTTGACGACCCAGCGGCGCTCCGGACGGTCGACCAGCACGTCCGCGTGGCAACGCGTCCCGAGAACCACCAGGTCGGCGCGGGCTCCGGGGTGGATGCCGTAGCCGTCGTGGACGCCGGTGACGCGGGCGGCCTCCGTCGTGGCCATGCGCAGGATGCGTCCGGTGTCGGCCGGGCCGCCCATGTGGCAGGTCTGGGCGAGCAGGTGGCCGATGTCGAGCATGTCGGCGTTGCCGAAGGGCGTGAAGGCGTTGCGGACGTTGTTGGAGGAGTAAGCGGTCACCACTCCCCCGTCGATCAGTTCCCGGACCGGGGCCACCCCCCGGCGCACGGCCCGGTCGTCGCCGCGCCCACCGAGGTACAGGTCGGTGGCGGGCAGCGCGACGACCGCCACTCCGGCCTCCGCGAGGAGTGCGACGACTTCGGCCCGCTCGGCGGGCGGCCGCCCGGCCAGCGAGGTCACATGGCCGAGCGTCACCCGGCCGCCGAGACCGTGCTCCCGAGTGGCCTCGGCGAGGGCACCGGCAAGGGCGAAGCGCCCGTCGGCGGTGTCGTCGGCGAAGTCGGCGTGCAGATCGGCCGGCACCCCGAACTCGACGGCGAGTCCGAGCACCGTGTCGATATGGCGGCGACAGGCGGCGACGTCCGCCTCGTTGTACGTACAGCCGCCGACAACGTCCGCACCCCGCAGAAGTGCCTCCCGCAGCAGGGCGTAGGTACCCGGCGCCCGTTCGATCCCTTCCTGCGGAAAGGCGACGACCTGAAGGTCGACCAAGTGCTTCTGGCTTTCCCGGAGTTCGAGCATGACGTCCAGCCCGACGAGACCGGCGACCGGGTCGACGTCCGGATGGGCGCGGATGAGCGTGGTGCCGTTGCCGACGGCCCACCGCAGCACCCGGAGGGCGCGGGCCCGTACCGAGTCATGGGTGAAGCCGCGCTTGAGCTCCCCCGTCACCTCGATGGCATCGGCCAGCGTCTGGGCCGGTCGGCCGAGTCCACTCAACAGTGCTTTGTCCAGGTGCAGATGGGACTCGATGAAACCGGGAACGACGACGAGTCCGTCGCAGTCGATGGTTTCGCGGGCAGGAGCCTTCGGCGGTACGTCGCCCACCACGTCGATCATCCCGTCGATGACGGCGATGTCGGTCGGCGCACCGTCCTCCGTGATCAACGCGCGGCGCAGCACGAGGTCGTACACAGCGATCCCCTTCTGGCGTTCCGGGAAAGAGTGACGTGCGATGACGTCCAGAAGGTGTATACAGAGACCGCGTTACGACATACCGCTCACCGCATGACGCTCGTGTTTCCGACAGCTCTTCACGCTCATGACCCGCAGAGCGGGACCGGCAGGCAGGTAGCGGAACAGGCGGGCGGCCGGCGCGGAAAGGGCACGTCGGACCGGCGTCCCGCCCTCATCGATCAGCGTCTTCCGCGCAGTCGGTAGGCGGCCTGGGCGCGCATGATGTGGTCGGCGACCCGGTCACGCGCCTCCTTCGGATCCTGGTCGCGCAACGCCTGGACGATCTCCTCGTGCTCGGCCCACGAGTCCGGTGCACGCCGGGGGAGTTCGACTGAATACACCCAGGAGATCTTGTATCCCAGCTGCGCCACCAGAGCCGCCAGCGTCGGACTGCCCGACGCCTCGGCGAGGACCCGGTGGAAGCGGGTGTTGAGATCGGCGAGCCCCGTCGACGAGCCGGCATCCAGGATCTCGCGGGCCTCGGCCACGAGGAGTTCGAGCGTGGCCAGGTGCACCGCGGTCCGGCGGGTGGCGGCACGCTCGGCACCGAACGGCTCGATGAGCAGGCGGATGCCCAGCAGGTCCTCGGCCTCCTTGTCGCTCAACTCGGCCACGAACGTGCCCCCGTACGGGCGCGAGTGCACGAACCCCTCGGCCTCCAGGGTGCGCAGGGCTTCGCGGACGGGAATGCGCGAGACCCGGTAACGGGCCGCGAGCCGCTCCTCGGTGAGGCGGTCCCCGGGCGTGAACACGCGTGTGACCACGTCGTTCCTGATGGCGTCGCACACCGCCTGCCCTGCGTCCCGCCTCCGCACCGCGCCGAGTTCGGTCATGGCTCCGCCCTCCGGGATTCGCCGGGCCACTTGGGTTAACCGGCTTGTAACGGGTGTATGCAAAGGTCAACGCCATGAGCGTACTTCAGCCTCACACCGGCACCATCGACGGTTCGGTCTACCTCGCCGCGGACCATGGGACGACGACCTGGGGACTGCTTCCCAACGCGGTCGGCCGCCCCGCCCTCACCGTGGACTCCGGCACCACCGTGTGCCTCGACACGACGAGTCACGAGGGCATCCTGCCGGACCAGGGGCGCGACCCGGTGAAGTTCTTCGCGGAGGCCGGGATCCCGGAGCGGGACGTGTTGCACGACGCCATCGAACTGGCTTCGTCCGACGCGCTGTTCGACCCCGGTGTACAGGGGCCCCATGTCGTCACCGGACCGGTCGCGGTGCGTGGTGCGCTCCCGGGCGACGTACTGGAGGTAGAGGTCGTGCGCCTGCGGCGCAGGACGGCGTACGGCGTGATCAGCAACCGGCACGGGCGCGGCGCCCTGCCCGGGGAGTACCCGTCGCCGGCTCCGGGCCACCCGGACGGGCAGCCCGTCCCCCCGGTGTCCCTGGTCGCCCATGTCGACGAGGACGGTCGCGGCCGACTGCCCGTCGGCGACGGGCGGGACATCGGGTTCCCGCTCGCCCCCTTCCTCGGCATCATGGGTGTCGCGCCCGCCACCGAGGCGCCGGTGCACTCGGTCCCGCCGGGGGCCCACGGCGGAAACCTCGACATCCGGCTCCTGGGCGAAGGCGCGCGCCTGTTCCTCCCGGTGCAGGTGCCGGGAGCCATGTTCTACGCGGGTGACCCGCACTTCGCCCAGGGCGACGGAGAGGTCGCCCTCACCGCGTTCGAGGCTCCCCTGCGGGCCACCCTGCGGCTGACCCTGCACTCCGACATCCGGGCCCGGCGGCTCGCGGCAGGGCTCGCCGGCCCGTACGCGGAGACGGCCGGGCACTATCTCGTGACCGGTCTCGACGAGGACCTCGACGAGGCCGTCCGCAAGGCCACCCGTTCGGCGCTCACCTATCTCGCCGAACGCTGCGGGCTGCCCGGCGCGGTGGCGCTGGCCTATCTGAGCGCCGCCGTCGACCTGCGCATATCGCAGGTCGTGGACGGCGTGAAGGGCGTCCATGTGTGCCTTCCCAAGGCAGATCTCGGTCCCCTGCTCATCGACGGACCCACCGCGCCGGGCCTGCTCCGGTGACCGGGGGCACATCCTCTCCGAGCGCACTGCCCGTCATCGGGCCGTACGTCCCCTGGCTGCCGTCCCCCGCCCTGCCGGAGCCTGTCGCCGCCGCCGGCCTGGCCGGTGCCAGGGTGGCCGTCAAGGACGTGATCGACCTCGCCGGCGCTCCCACCGGCAACGGCCACCCGCTGCTGCTCGCCGAAGCCGGAACGGCTTCGCGTCATGCCGCGTGCGTGTCCCGCGTGCTGGACGCGGGAGGGGTGACCGCGGGCAAGACCCACACCGACGAACTCGCCTACAGCCTGGGCGGCACCAATGCCCACTACGGCGCGCCCGCCAACCCTGCGGCGCCCGGCCGTCTGACGGGTGGCTCGTCCAGCGGTACGGCGGCCGCGGTCGCCGGGCGGCTCGCCGACCTGGGACTGGGTACCGATACCGCCGGCTCCATCCGGGTGCCGGCCTCCTACTGCGGCCTGTACGGGCTGCGCCCCACGCACGCACGCGCCGACCTGACCGGGATCAGCCCGCTCGCCCCCTCCTTCGACACCCCGGGCCTCCTCACCCGTACCCTCCCCCTGATGCGCGACGCCACCGCCGCCCTCCTGGCAGGCACCGAGCCCGGCGACCACACGACCCGCCGGTTGCTCGCCCCGGCCGACCTGTGGTCCCTGGCTGCTCCGGACGTACGCGCGGCCCTGTCACCCGCGCTCGACCGGCTGGCCGCCGGACTGGGCCTCAGCCCCGACCGGGCCTCCCTGTTCGACGACCGTGCACCGCTCCCGCACGCCGCGGCCCGGGACGCCTTCACCACGGTCCAGGCCGCGGAGGTATGGCACGCTCACGGCCGGTGGATCACACGGGCCCGCCCGGAGTTCGGCCCGAACGTCGCCGCGCGGTTGCACATGGCGGGCCGGGTGGGACGCGACCGCGAGGAGTCCGCCCGGTCCCACGCGGCGGCCGTCGCGCGCTGGCTCGGCGAGCGCCTGGCGGGCGCCGTACTGGCGATCCCCGCCACCCCGACGCCCGCCCCGGCATACGGCGAGCCGGGCACCGGAGTGCGCGAGGCTCTGCTCGGCCTGACATGCCTGGCAGGTCTGGGCGGCCTTCCGGCCCTCACCGTTCCCGGCCCTCGCGCGGGCGGTCTGCCGGTCGGAATCTGCCTGCTGGCCGCACCGGGCGGAGACGAACAGCTTCTGACAGTCGGCGCGTTCGCGGAGGCTGCATCGGACGGGGGCTGATGCGCCCTCAAGACGTGCGGCCGGGCGGCAGCGTTCAAGGGTGCGGCGCTGGGCTGTCAGGGACGCAGACGTCCTCTGGCCGCTCGAGTGCTCGGTACGGGGTCGCGTCCGCGCAATCGATGTGCGACGTGAAGAGGGCCGATGACTGACGAGCAGGGCATCCGGACGCCCGTGGACCGAATCGACACGGGCACGCCGCATTCGGCGCGGGTGTGGAACTACTGGCTGGGCGGCCAGGACAACTACGAGGTGGACCGCCGGCTCGGGGCGACGATAGAGGAGCTGTACCCGCAGATCATCGACATAGCGCGCGCCTCCCGGGCGTTCCAGGCGCGGGCGGTGCGCTTCCTGGCCGGTGAGACCGGGGTGCGCCGGTTCCTGGACCTCGGCACCCGCCTGCCGACGGCGAACGCGACGCATGACCAGCCGGCCCGAAGGGGCGAAGGACTACGTGCAACCGGGCGAGCAGGGCTCTCCCCGGGCCTGGATATGTCGCCACTGTCCGCGCGTCACTTCTACCCACTCGACCGTTCGGGTCAGCCCCTCGGTGGTGTGAGGCCGACCGAGTACCCCGGCTCGGCGAGGCTACCCGAGGCACTTGAATTGCCGTGGTAGCTTCCGAAACCCCTCTGCGCGGGAGCGACAAATGGCGAACTCATTTGCTGGCAAGATTTCCCATGACATCCGTGACTCCGTACCGGACTGGAAGCCGTTCGTGGAGCCGAAGTCGCCGCCGGGGGCACCGAATGTGCTTTATATCGTCTGGGACGACATGGGCTTCGGGGCTTGGGATCTCTACGGCGGCCTGATCGAGATGCCGAACATGAAGCGCATCGCCGACCGGGGCGTGCAGTTCACGCAGTTCCACACGACGGCATTGTGCTCGCCCACGCGATCGAGTCTGCTGACCGGACGCAGCCCCGGCTCCAACGGCATGACGACCATCGGGGAGTTCGCGGACGGTTTCCCGAACATCTCTTGCGTGATTCCCCGGGAGAACGGATTCATCTCCGAGACACTCCGGGCACGCGGATACAACACGATGGCAGTCGGAAAGTGGCATCTGTCGCCTGCGACGGAGATGTCGATGGGTGCGTCGAAGCGAACCTGGCCGGTCCAGCGAGGATTCGATCGATTCTATGGGTTTCTGGGCGGGCTGACCGACCAGTGGCATCCAGATCTGTGGTACGACAATCATCAGGTCGACCCTCCGGCCGGGCCGGATGACGGATACCACCTTTCCAAGGACCTGGCCGACCGTGCGATCGAATTCCTGTCCGACTCGCGGGCGACCGCTCCCGACAAGCCGTGGATGATGTATTTCTGTCCGGGCGCATGTCACGCCCCACACCACGTCTTCCGCGAATGGTCGGACCGCTATCGAGGCACGTTCGACATGGGGTACGAAAAGTACCGGGAAATCGTGCTGCGCCGCCAGAAGGACAGGGGGCTGCTTCCCGAACATCTAGAGCTGCCCGACATCAATCCGCTGGCCGGGGAGACCAGCGTCGACGGCACGCCGTGGCTGGACTCGGAGGTCGTACGCCGCTGGGACGACATCGATGAAGACGAGCGCCTGCTGCTCATCAGACAGGCCGAGGTCTACGCGGCATTCGCCACCTACACCGACGCCCAGATCGGCAGGGTCCTTGACTTCCTCGAACGCACCGGCCAGCTCGAGAACACCGCCATCGTGGCCATGTCGGACAACGGGGCCTCCGCCGAAGGCGGACCGCAGGGATCCGTCAACGAGAACCGCTGGTACAACGGCGTCCCGGAGAACCTGGCGGACAACATCCGGCGCCGGGACGAGCTCGGGACGGAGTCGACCCACCCGCACTTCTCCAACGGCTGGGCGATGGCCTTCAACACGCCGTTCAAGATGTACAAGGAGCACTCCTCCTGGGAGGGCGGCACGGCGGACCCGATGATCCTTTCCTGGCCGCAGGGCCTCCGCGAGGAGGGCACTGTGTGCCACGACTACATGCACGCGATGGATGTAGTGCCCACGCTGTACGGTCTGCTCGGCATCGAAGCGCCGGAGACGATCGAGGGCGTGGCGCAAAGCCCGATCGAGGGCGTGGACATGGGCCCCGTCCTGCTTGATCCCGGGAGCGCGAGCCCCAAGCAAACGCAGTTCTACTCGATGCTCGGCACCCGTGCGATCTGGCGGGACGGCTGGCAGGCCAGCACCATCCACGCGCCGGCTCCATCAGGGTGGGGCCACTTCGACCAGGACAAGTGGGTGCTCCACCACCTCGATCACGACCGGAACCAGATGCACGACCTGGCCGCAGAGAAGCCGGACCTGCTGGCCGAGCTGATCGCCCTGTGGGACGAGCAGGCGGGGATCTTCAACGGCTATCCGCTCGACGACCGGACCGCGGCGGATCTGAACAGCATCGAGCAGCCAAGCGTCGCCGACACCTCTGGACGGCTCGTGCTCCTCCCTGGCGGCGCCGAAATCCCCGAACGCTCCTTCGTCATCATCGGACGTTCCTTCTCCGTCTCCGCAACCCTCACCGTGGACGATCCGCAGGCGTCCGGCATCCTCTTCGCCAGCGGCGGCCGCTTCGGCGGCCACTCCCTCTACCTGCTCGACGGCGTTCCCCACTACGTCTACAACTGGCTCGGGGAACTCGAACAGAAGCTCGCGTCCACCGCACCGGTGGCGACAGGGAGAACCGTGGTCGTCGGAGCCGAATTCACCAAGACCGGCGTCGAGGAATCCTCGCCGACCGGCACCGCCCGGTTGCTGGTCGACGGACATGTGGTCGCCGAACATGAGATCAAGGTCCAGCCGGCCTTTTTCTCCCTCTCCGGCGAGGGATCGAACGTGGGGCGGGACCGAGGGCAGCCGGTATCGTCCGACTACCGGTCGCCATTCGCGCTGACCGGAGCGACCATTGACCACGTCGTGGTCACGACCGGAGACGACATCAGCATTGACTTCGAACGTGAATCCGAGGCGCTTTTCCGGCGCGACTGACACCGCACATCTTCCCAGCGGCATGGTCCACGTGCCGGGAGGAACGTTCCGGATGGGCTGCGACGACTTCTTCCCCGAGGAGCGTCCGGCGCATCCGGTCTCCGTGGACGCATTCGCCATCGACATCCATCCGGTGACCGTCGTGCAATTCCGCCGCTTCGTCAAAGCCACCGGCTACATCACCATCGCCGAACGTCCCCTCGACCCACGAGACTTCCCCGGCGCGGCGCCGGCAGACATCGTCCCTGGCGCACTGGTCTTCCGCCGCACCCGAGGACCTGTTCCTCTCGACGACTGGCGTCGCTGGTGGCAGTACTGCCCGGGTGCCGACTGGCGCCACCCCTACGGTCCCACGAGCAATCTCGACGGTCGTGACCGTCACCCCGTCACTCAGGTCGCCTACCCCGACGCTCTTGCCTACGCCGAATGGATGGGCAAGCAACTCCCCTCCGAGGCAGAATGGGAATTCGCCGCCCGCGGCGGCCTGGAGGCCGCCACCTACAGCTGGGGTGACGAATTCGAGCCGAAAAAACGACGCATGGCCAACACCTGGGCCGGTGAATTCCCCTGGCAGTTCCGACGCGGCCGGGGCCAGGCCGACCACCCGGACACGACACCGGTCGGCTCCTACCCGCCCAACGGCTACGGCCTGTTCGACATGACCGGCAACATCTGGGAATGGACCACCGACCCCTACACCCCTCGCCACCACGCGCCCGCACCTGCCGACTGCTGCGCACCCCGCAGGTCCCGCGGCACACCAACCACCGCAGACCCGGCCGCCACACAGCCCGCCTCGCTGGTCATCAAAGGCGGCTCCTACCTCTGCGCGCCCAACTACTGCCTGCGTTACCGCCCCGCGGCCCGCCAACGCCAGACCGAGGACACTGCCACCTGCCACCTCGGCTTCCGCTGCGTTCTCCGCGGCGATCCCTCATGACTTCAGCGCCACGGAGCAAGGATCGTCTCCATCCGCACGGGGCGTTCCCCGTCGCCCAGGCCGGACTGCTCCGCGGCCGCCACACCATCCGAAGCACGACGAGCGCGCGCCGTACCCATCGGTGTCCCGGCCCACAGGACTCCGCCGGAGAAGACCGTCCCGCCGGCGCGCGATCCTCGGACCGCCTGAAGGCGTAGCAGCCGGCGCAGGGGCCGATGTGCCAGGGCGGGCAGTTCTGGCGTACGCGCTGCCCGCGCGAGGGCGTCGGGGATCTTGCCCCGTCGCCACTGCTGCTGCTCGTGACGGCCATACGGCAGGAGAGCCCCGGTTCGCCTGTGGATACGTGTAGGCAGGAACGGCAGTGCGAGGCCGGGCGGAAGCCGCTGCCCCGCCGCTGGGACGGGCTCCAGTTCCACGATGCGGGGCGTCGGTCGCATGTGGAGGGACGAGGCGTCTCAGCCGGCCGGCCGGTCCGCGATGGCGAACGCTGCGGTGACTTGGCACAGTTCGTCGGCGGCTTCGCGCTGGCGGGGATTGTTCAGCCCGGCGAGGGTGCGGTGGGCCGTGGTCAACGTCGCGCGGGCCTCGTGGTGGCGGTTGAGGTGGCGCAGGGTAATGCCGAGGTCGAGGCGGACGGGTTCACTCCAGGCAGGCATCCGGCCTTCCTCGAAGTGGGCCAAGGCGGCGCGCAAAGGTGATTCGGCCTGGCCCCATTGCCCCAGGGCCATGAGGTCGCTGCCGAGGTTATGGCGGGTCTGTGCCAGATAGGTGGCGACGAGGTCGTGCGGCTTCCCCGGCACTCCGGCGAGGCAGAGAGCTTCGCTGCGCCGGTGGATGACCAGGGCCTCGTCCGTACGGTTGGCGTAGCGCAGGTGCTGGCCCAGGGTATTGAGAATGGTGAGTTCGGCGAGGCGGAATTGCGCGTCTGTGTGGTTCCTGAGGTGGGCGGCTGCTTCGTGCAGCCGGACGATGGACTCGTCGGTCCGTCCGAGCCGACGGAGTGCTCCTGCCTCGTAGCCCAGGGCCCATCCCGCTTGGAGCTGGTCTGCGGCCTCGTATGCGGCGGCCAGTGCGGCTTGCGCGGCGGCCAGTGCGGCGGGGTAGTCGTGGAGGCAGAAGTTGCAGGCCCAGGCGAGGTAGTTGAGATGGACGGCCTCGTCGCGCCTGCTGCCGAGCGCGCGGGCGGAGTCAACGGCCCGCTGGAACACCTCCGCCCACAGCTCCCAGTGCGCGGTCACGTCGGAGAACCAGTGCATCGCTTCGGCGGCGTCGATGACCTGTTGGTGCCGGCCTGCCGCCTGGGCCTGGCCCAGGGCCGCGAGCCACTGGGGCCGCTCGGCTTCCAGCCAGATCCGGGCCTGCTCGCGGTCGGTGGGCGCGGTGGCCGGGTCGGGGTCGCCTTCGGGCGCGTCCTGGTGGTGGTCGGCATCGAAGCGCAGTGCGGCGGCGGTGGCCCGGCCCAGCATCCAGTGGGCGGCCCGGTCCTGGGCCGTGGCGATCTGGGTGGGATCGTCATCCTCGACCAGCTGTTCGGCGGCGAACAGGCGCAGGAGGTCGTGGAAGCGATAGCGGTCGGCGGTGGAGTGGGGCTGGAGCAGTCCGGCGTCGGCCAGCCGTTCTATGCAGCGCGCGGTCTGGCGTGGGGGTATGCCTGCCAGGAGGGCTGCGGTGCCGGGGCTGAAATCGGGGCCGCAGGAGAGTGAGGCGCGGCGGAAGACGGTGCGGGCGGCCGGGCTGAGCTGACGGTAGGACAAGGTGAAGGCGGACCGTATCTGCAGGGAGCCTGCCTGCAGGGTGTCCAGGCGGTCCCCGTGAGCGGTGAGCTGGGCAACGAGCTTGGCCAGGGTCTCGCCGGGCCGGGAGGCCAGGCGCTGGGCGGCGATGCGCACGGCCAAGGGCAAGTACCCACAGAGTTCCGCGAGGTCGCGGGCGGCCTGTGCCTCCCGCTCGACCCGTTCCGACCCGATGACGCGGGTGAGGAGTTCGACCGCGTCCTCCCGGCGCAGCAGCGTCAGCTCCGTGCGGTGGACGGCTTCCAGGCCGGCCAGCGAGCGGCGGCTGGTGACCAGGGTCAGACAGGCGCCGTGGCCGGGCAGTAGGGGACGGACCTGGTCCTCGTCGGCGGCGTTGTCCAAGAGGAGCAGCACCCGGCGCTCGCGCAGCACCGAGCGCAGCAGACCGCTGCGCTCGTCGGTGGCGGCCGGGACAGCGGTCTCGGCCACACCGAGCGCGTAGAGGAGCCGGGCGAGCACCTCACGCGGCGGTGTGGGCTTCGGGTCCATGCCACGCAGGTCGACGGCGTACTGCCCGTCCGGGAAACGTGGCGCCAGCATATGGGCGGCGTGCACGGCGAAGGCTGTCTTGCCCAGCCCGGGCTGCCCGCAGATGACGGCGACCGGCGGACGGGCCGGATCGAGGTGCTCGGCCAGGACCCGCAGCCCGGCCAGGGCGGGGCCGCGGGCGGTGAAGTCACAAAGATCTCGCGGCAACGCCAGCCCGTGCACAGCCGCCGACCCCGCGCCTGGCCCTGTCCCGGCCCCCGTCCCGCCCACGGCCCGCGGACGACCCGACCGGGCGGCGTCCTCCAGCTCATGGCCCACAACGCCGTCCACTCCCAAGGCGGCTGCCAATGCCTCCACCGTGCGCTGCCGCGGCCCTCGCGTCCGCCCGCGCTCCATGTTCGACAGCGCCCGCACACTGATCCCCGCCCGCTGCGCCAGCCCTTCCTGGCTGATGCCCGCTCCCGTGCGCAGTGCGTGCAGCCGCTCGCCGAACCTGTTGTCGCTCACAGCTGTGGTCCCCCTGGTCTGCGTGGCCCGGCCGGAACGGCGTACCTGCTGGTTGTACCCACCGGCAGAAGTATGCGGGCCGCTCCAACTACCGGTCGAACTTCCTGGTCCCCCCGACCCGCACTGGATTGGATGAGGGGTGTCGGGCGCGGTGCTGTGCGCTTCTCGTACAGAGGGAAGACGCCAGGGCGCGGATCAGCATGCGCTGAAACGCCCCTCACGTTGCGCAGGGCGCCATGCCGGCCACCCGGCAGCGGGCGCCCGGTTCACCAGCGCATCCATCCGGTCGCCGTGCGTCTGTTCAGTTGTGCAGACGACTTCCTAGCCAAGGCCCCTTTACATGCACATATCACGATTTTCAGATGCTTCCGGTCAACGTCCGGGTCGCCGCTCCAGCACGGCTGTCCGCCGGTGGGACCTGTGGGCATTGGCAGCGAGCTCCCTGATGGCCCTGGGTGTGGGGCTTGCTTCCGCATCGAACACATCGCAGCACCGGTGGGGACTTGCCGCTGCTGTCGCCTATGCCTGTGCCGCGCTGGTGTCGCTGGGTTCCCGTGTCCAGTGGTCTCGTGTGGCGGCCCTGGTCGGCGTCGTCGGCGCACTGGCCGTTCCGCTGGTGTGGCTGACTGCCGTGGGCCTGCAGCAGATGGAGGTCGGCGTCGTCGAACGGTCCGCCCAGCACTTCCTGGAGACCGGCACCCCATACCTCTCGCATCCGGTCGCGGTGCGTGAATTCAACCCCTACCTGCCCGGCATGGCCCTCTTCGGGCTCCCCCACGCGCTGTTCGGCGCGGGAGTGTTCTCCAGCGCCCGCCTGTGGAGTCTGGCCGGGTTCGTTGCCGCGCTGGCCGCTGCCGTGGCCGTGCTGGTCAAGGACCGGCCGCAGGCCCGACGCACGGCGGTGACCGGGGCGGCATGGATAGCGGCCTGCCCCGTGGTGGCGCTGCCGCTGGCCATAGGCGGAGTTGACCCCGTGGTCGTGGCCCTCGTTCTGCTGGCCCTGGCATACGCGCACCGGGGCCGTTCCGTGGGTGCGGGTCTGGCACTGGGAGCAGCAGCCATCCTGAAGTGGACCGCGTGGCCGGCCATACCAGTCATCGTCGTCCTGCTGGCTGCGACCAAGGGATCACGCGCGGCCAGGACCGCGGCTGCAGTGGCGGTCGCGGTGGCGGCGTTGGTGGTCGTGCCGCCGCTCCTGGCCGATCCGCATGCCTTCCTCGACAACGCGGTGCTCTACCCCTTCGGGCTGAGCGATACTGCCTCGACCGCCGCCAGCCCGCTCCTGGGCGCCCTCCTGTCTGCCGTGCTGCCCCACGGAAAGACCATCGCCGTGGCTCTGATAGGCGTCGGCGCCATTGCCACAGCCCTGTCGCTCATCGTTCAGCCGCCGACGACCACGGCGGCTGCCGCCCACCGGCTCGCGCTCGGCCTCACCATCGCCATCCTGCTGTCTCCGGCCACCCGCATCGGCTACGCCGTCTACCCCCTCACCCTTCTGATCTGGGCCCGCTGCACCACCCTGGCCAGGCCACAACCCGCCCCGGAACCGACACCGGACCAGGGCACCAGCAGTCCATCTGCCCGGGCCGTGGAGCGGCTCTGAAGACAGGACCGAATCCTGGACAATCCGGGCACCACGATGAAGGCCAACGTGGACAGCAGGTGATGGATACGGGGCGGTGGCAGGGGCCGTCGTCGACCGCCTCACCTCAACGGCACCCTCATCGAAACCGGTGCCGGCCCCTACCGCCTCGCCAGCACCCGGGCACGAGCCGAAGCCCCTGCCACGGCGGACCGAGTTCAGGGCGACCAGACATACGGTGTCGTCGTGGTGACCGCGTGCAGGCCAAGGCGTGTGAGGATCGGGGCGCTGTCGGCCGAGGCGTCGACGTAGACGTAAGGGACACCGCGGGCAGCAGCCAGTCGGGCTCGGTGGGCGACCAAGGCTCGGTAGATGCCCTGTCCGCGCCACTCCTTGAGCGTTGAGCCGCCCCAGAGACCGCCGAAGTCGATGCCGTCCTTGAAGACCAGCCAGGCGGCGCAGACGACTTCGGTACCTGCCTCGGCGACGAGGACGACGGTGTTCTCGGGGGCGTTCTCGATCCGGGCGGTGAGGTCGTCGGCGAGCCAACTCCAGTCTTCGTTCCAGACGGTGCTCTCCGTGACGGCGACGCGCTGGAGGTCCGATCGGGAGGTGACACGGCGGAGGGTCACGCCCTCGGGCAGGACGGGGTCTGCCGCAAGGTCCGCGGACCGCCCGATGACCACGGTCTCGCTGTCCTCGGCGACGAAGCCGGCCGCCGTGAGCCGACCGGTGAGGTCGGCGGGGAGATCATGGGCGCGAGTCTTCCATTCGACCGCCTCACCACGGGCAGCGTAGAAGTCACGCTGCCGCGCTATGAGCGTGTCGAGTTCCGCGCCGTACACGCCGAGGTCACGCGGGCCCGTGACGAAGCCACGGTGCCAACCGACCACACGGGTCAACGGGCCGTCCTTCTCGATGCGCACGCTGCCGCCGGGCGGGGTGACACCACGGAGTTGGGCGTCATACGCGGTGCGGAGTTGGGTGATCAGGGTTTCGTTCACTCGAACACCGTACGGACCGGGTCAAGCGATGAACACCGGAGATCAAACAGGTCCTGGCCTTCGCAGGAGATCGAAGTTGGCGCCGCCGTACACCTGTCTCACGACACGCTCGGCTGCTTCGGCCAGGCTGTGAAGCAGATGCCGGGCATCGGCCACCTGCCGGGCCTGCGGAGCACCCGTCCGAGCCCCGTCACGGAAGGAGTCGGCCCGGTCGCGGCAGATGATCCGCACCCCGGGGTGGTTCCGAAGCCAGGACGTGAAGGTGCCCGTGGCCCGATCGGGAAGGACGTCGACGGGCCGGTGCGACGACATGTCGGTGAGGATCGTCGCGTAGGCCCGTCCACGTCGCACCGCCAACTCGTCGACGCCGAGAACCCGCACCGGATCCAGGGGTGGGAAGTGAACCCCGGAACCGGGGCGAGGTCACAGCAGCCGGTCGACCAGCCCGTCGACGTAGTCCGGGGCGGGCGGGCCGACGCCGAGCAGGACGCGTACGTACATCGGAGCCATGATGTGGTCCAGGACGTCGAGCGCGTCAGGTGCGTGCTCGCCGCGTTCGGTCGCTCGATCGAGCATGGACTGCAGTTGCCGGGTGCGCGCGGCGAGGAGGTCGTCACGCGCCTGCCGGCCCTGGTGACCGCTCCTGGACAGGGCAACGGCCAGGGTCACCACCGCCAGACCATCGGGGCCGGTGATCTCGCGGGCCACTTGGTGCGCGTACGTGCGCAGGTCGCCGGCCAGCGTCCCCGTGTCGGGCATCGGTGACTGCGTGTTGAGGCGGGTGAGCGCCACGTCGGTGAGCAGGGTTTCCAGGTTGCCCCACCTGCGGTAGATGCTGCTGTCGGCCACCCCTGCGCGGGCCGCGACCTCACCGACGGTGAAGTTTCCGTAGCCGCGCTCACCGATCAGGTCGGTGACGGCCCGGTACACCTCCGCGGCGACGCGGGCGCTGCGCCCGCCGGGCCTCTGGGCTCGCTGTTGATCACTCATGCCCTCACCTTAACGCAGTTAGCACTTGCGTTTACGAGGCGATCCTCCGTACAGTCAACTAACGCAGTCGCTGACTGCGTTAGTGCGCCCGGGCCGGCCGCTTCGGCCATGGAGGGGCGCAATCGACGATGGAGAGGAACTCCCTTGACCGCATCGCCTGCGTCCGTAGGCAGTCGGCAGAGCCGGAGCGTGCTGCTCACGGTGACCTGCCTGGGTCAGTTCATGGTCCTGCTCGACAACACGATCGTGGGAGCGGCACTGCCCGATATGCAGCACCGGCTGCACACGCAGCTGACCGGTCTGCAATGGATCGTCGACGCGTACGTGCTGCTGGTCGCCATGCTGCTGCTGTCCGGCGGTGTCTTCGCCGACCGGTTCGGCCGCAAGCGGGTGTACCTGACCGGCGTGGCGGTGTTCACCGTCGCGTCGGTGGTGTGCAGCCTCGCGCCCTCGGTCGGCTGGCTGGTCGCCGGCCGGGTGCTGCAGGGCGTCGGGGCCGCGGCGCTGAGCCCCGCCTCGCTGGCCCTGCTCGTCGCCGCCTGTCCCGTGCCGCAGGAACGGATCAAGGCGATCGGGCTGTGGGCCGGGCTCAGCGGACTCGGTCTGGCCGTGGGCCCCGTGGCCGGCGGCGTGCTGACGGATGCCTTCGGCTGGCCGGCCATCTTCCTGGTCAATCTGCCCCTCGGCGTGACCCTGCTGGTGGTCGGTCTGCGCAGCCTCGAAGAGACCCGCAATCCGAGCGCCCCGGCGATCGATGTTCCGGGGACGGCGCTGTCCGTTCTCGGGGTGGGGGCGCTGACCTACGGGCTGATCGAGGGCGGTGCCCGCGGCTGGACGGCGCCGGTGATCCTGGCCGGCTTCACCGCCGGAGTGATCCTCCTGGCGGCCTTCTTCGCCGTCGAAGCGCGCCGTCCCGCTCCGATGCTGCCGCTGCCGCTGTTCCGGCAGCGCCTGTTCACCGTGTCCAACACCGCCATGGTCGTGGTGGGGTTCGCGCTCATGGGCTCGTCATTCTTCTTCTCCCAGTTCTTCGTGTACGTCCAGGGCAGCTCGATCCTGCGCGCGGGCCTGCAGACCTTGCCGATGTCCCTCGGCATGGTGGTCGTCAGCCCGTACGCGGGCCGGCTCGCCGCCCGGTACGGCTTCCGCATCGTGGTGACCACCGGCCTGACCCTGGCCGGCCTCGGACTTCTGGCGCTCGGTACGGTGCACGCCGGCACCGGCTACGAGAACGTGTGGTGGCGGCTCGGAATCGTCGGCATCGGCTTCGCCCTGACGCTGTCCCCGCTGACGGGAGCCGCCATCCAAGCGGTCAGCCCGCAGGAAGGCGGCCTCGCGTCAGGCGTCAGCAGCACCACACGGCAGATCGGCGCGGTGCTCGGCGTAGCGGTACTCGGAGCCGTCGTCCGCACCCGGCAATCCGGCGGCGCCTCCCTCGAGACCGGCCTCAACAACGCCTTTCTCGCCGCCGGCGCCATCACATTGGCCGCCGCCGTGTTCACCGGCCTGTGGCTGGCGAGGTCCGAGCCCGCGGAAGGCTCTGCGGCGCCGCGACGTTCCACCGGGCCAGACGCGGTCACCACTTCGAACGAGGCATCCGCGAAAAGGCTGTTGACGACAGCAGCCGCCTCGGACGGCCACCGCACGGCGCCGGGAGCGCCCACGGCCCAGCCGACGCGTGGGCGGCCCGGCTCGGCCTGAAGTCCCCGGACCGGCCGCGTCGGTGGCGGTTGGTCAGGGCCCCTACCGATAGCCGCGAACCGATCTGTGCCGGCTGGGGAGCGCACTTCGACTCGGCCCTCCGCCGGCCGCCTCCGGGTGGCCGGCGGAGTAATGGCCTCACAGCGCCGGGTCTGTGCGTCGAAGGCCAGGAAAGGCGGAGGGGGTTGCCCAGCCGCGCAGTACCGCGTCAATCGTTGCCCGGAACGCGGTCTCCGCCGCGGCGCCATCGAGGCTCCCGGCGAGTTCAAGGGTCACGAGCCCGTGCAGGGCGACCCACAGCGAGACGGCGATCAGTGTGGTGTCGCCCGCGAGGATGTGGCCCGCCACGGCGCGGTCGATTGCTGCGACGAGCGGTCGCACCGGGTCTCGGTCGCCGATCCGGTGCGACGGGACGAAGGACTGCGCGCCACCGAACAGCACCGTGTACAGGTGGCGGTGTTCGCGTCCCCAACGGCGATACGCCGCGGCCAACGCGTACAAATCCTCCAGGGCGGCCTTCGAGGCGGGAACGGCCGCCAGGTCCTGGAACAGGCCGGCGACGGCCTGGTCGCGCACCTCGCGGATCAGTCCGCCCTTCCCGTCGAACAACGTGTATACCGCCGCGGTCGAAGTTCCGGCCGCGGTGGCCAGCGCGCGGACTGTGACCGACCCCTGGGGACGGGTGGCGAACATCTCGGTCGCACATGCCACGAGCCGTTCTCTGACGGCAGCGTCGTTCGTCCTCGGTCGTCCCATGAGAAGCAGTCTATCCGTGCTGTAACATCGTTTCAAAACAGTGTTTCAAAACCTTGGGAGAGATCACCATGCCACCGTCCGCCATACGTCCCTTGCGCTTCATGGGCCGCCTGCTGGCGGCCACCGCCGCGGCGGTGGGGCTGGTCGCCCTGTTCCTGGCTCTGATCGTCGCCACCGACGGCGCGGGGGCGGGGTTAGCCGCGTGGTTCGCGACTGTGGGGGTCGCGGTTGCCGCGGCGATGTGGCGGGGCCGCCGACGCTCCTGGCGAGGACGGCTGGTGCCGTTCCTGCCGGTACTCGTCGCAGCGGCCCTGACCCTGTCGGTGTGCGTCCCCACCGTCCCCACCACGCGCCGCCACCCGGCCGCCCTGTCGTTCGTGGCCACCGAGCACGTACGCCTGTCCACCGGCAGCCGGGTCGCGGTCTACCACTACCCGCCCACCGGCAGCGGCCCCCGGTATCGCGTGCCGCTCGTCTACCTCAACGGCGGACCGGTGCGCGGCATCTCCGTACTCGACCACCGTTTCCTGCAGCGGCTCGCGGCACAGGGGTACGACGTGTACGCCTATGAGCAGGCCGGCGGTGGGCGCAGCGACCTGCTGCCCATGGACCAATACTCGATCACCCGGTCCGTCCATGACCTCGGCGCCTTTGTCGACACGCTCGGCAAGGGCCACGCCGACGTGCTGGGTTTCTCCTCGGGCGCGGTCGTGCTCAGCCGCGCGCTGGCCGACCCGGCCATCGCCCGCCACCTGCGCCGGGCGGTCATCGCCGAGCCGGGCCCGATGGACGGCCCCACCGCCCGGATCGCGGGCCAGAAGGGCCGGCCGTCGGCCCGCGGCATCGCGCCGGCCATGACCGGACCGCGCTCCACACGCGTCCCGCGGTACGCGGTCGCGTTCGGCCTCATGCGCCTCGGACTGCTCAGCCCTGACAACGGGCTGGTAGGACAGGCGGAGGGCGACAACGCCTTCACCGCCGCCGACCTCGGCAGCGACACCGCGTCCGCCTACTGTGCGCGGGACGCGCAGCGCATCCCGGTCGAGGACACGGAGCGGAACTTCTCCTTCAGCGCCGCCGCCAGCCTCCGCATCCAGGAAACGATCAAAGACTCCGCGTCCATCGCTCCTCGGCTGAGGCTCTCCCGGACACCCGCGATGCTGATGATCGCCGAGTGCTCCTCCCAGGTCCGGCAGTGGGCGACGACCATCCTTGCGGACAACCCCGCCATCCAGCGCACTCAGTACATGCCCGGTGTGGGCCACCACATGTGGAATGGCCTGGGCGACAACGACCAACGAGCAGCAGCCGTCATCACCGCATTCCTCCAGGACAAGCCCGCACCACTGCCCGACCACCCGACCCGGGCCGGCATCCCGGCCTTCCTCCGCAATCACGAGTGAGCGGGCAGGGGCGGAGTGCCCCCATCGAGTTCGAGGCCACCATGAAACGCCGTCGGGCACCGCCGTAAGGGCAGGTTGTTACCGAGGGGGAGAGAACCGGAGCACCGGGACGATCCGGCGGACGGCTGACCGGTCGCCGCGCACGCGGCCTTGACGGAAGCAGTCTGATCAAGGGCGCGCACTCGTGGGCGACGAGGCGTCCGCGGCCGGACGGCGACGAGGGGAAGAGCCCGCCGGCGCCCGGCCGCCAGGTGATGACCGTGGGCGCCGCGGGGCGAGGGCGGGCCTGCCCCGATCCGCGGCGCCCGAAGCGATGTCAGTCGTTGATCGCCTGGTAGAGCGTGGTCCAGAAGTCGTGCATGAGCCGCACCGGGTCCGGGACGGACGCTCCGACCTGGGTGAGCAGGATGCCGGTGAGCCGGTTCTCAGGATCCGCGTACGTCGAGGTACCGCTTCCGCCGTCCCAGCCGAACTGGCCGATCGGAGCGTAGTCACCGCGATAGGTGCGTACCGCCATCCCGAAGCCCCAACCGCCGTGCTGGCCCTGGCCGAAGGAGATGTGGACGTTGTCGGTGGCCAATGCGTGCCGGGCTGCTTGCTGCTGCGGGCCGAGGCGGTTGGTGGTCATCAGCTCGACGGCGGCCCGGGACAGGATCCGCTCGCTCCCGTGCGTTCCGCCGTTGAGCAGCATGCGGAAGTAGGCGTGGTAGTCGTCGGCGGTGGAGTTCAGCCCGCCTCCACCACCCTGGAACGCCGGAGGCGCACTGTGGCGTCCCCCTTCGGCCTCGTCCCACACGTGGAACTCTCCGGTCTGCGGGTCGGGAGCGTACAGCGGCGGCAGCCGGTCCAACCGGTCGGCGGGCACGTGGAAGCCGGTGTCCTTCATTCCCAGCGGGTCGAAGACGCGCTCGCGGAGGAACGACTCGAACGACTGGCCCGTGACCCGGGCGACGAGCACGCCGAGCAGATCGCTGGCGATCTGGTACTGCCAGCTTTCGCCGGGCTGGTGCATCAGCGGCAGCGTGGCCAGGCGGCGCATCCACTCGTCCGGCTCGGGCATCGGTTCCGGCAGGTTGGGAGTGATCCCCTGCTCGAAGACCGCGCCCATGATCGGAGTTCCCAGCACCGTCATATCCATGCCGAGTCCGAACGTGGACGTCAACACGTCCCGTACGGTGATCGGCCGCCGTGCCGGCACCGTGTCGTCCAGCGGGCCGTCTATCCGTTTCAGCACCTGGCGGTCGGCGAGTTCGGGCAGCCACTCCTGTACCGGGTCGTCGAGACGCAGCCGGCACTCGTCGAGCAGGACCATCGCCGCCGCCACCGAGACCGGCTTCGACGTCGACGCCATCCGGAAGATGGTGTCCCGGCGCATCGGCTCGCCACCCTCGTGGCGCATCGTTCCGAGCGTTTCGACATGCGTCTCGTCGCCCTGGCTGAAGAGCGCCACGAGTCCGGGGATCCTCCCGGACTCGACGTGCCGCTCCAGCACTGCGCGCACGCGTCGCAGTCCGGTCTTCGAAAAGCCGTGGTACTCGTCGGCAAGGACGGTGGACATGGCGGGTGTGCTCCTTCGGCCGAACGGACGGATGACAGATGTGAACAGCGGGTCAGCAGGCGAGCCGGTCGACGATCGCGGCCAGCATGTTGCGGATCGCCGGTAGTTGGCCCCGGGGGAAGTCGGCGGTCGGCAGGTGCGCGTTCCCGCAGGCTTCGGCTCGTCAGATCGCGCAACTGCCGCAGCTGCTCCGCCAACTCGTCACGCACGCTTCCGGCCCCCCAGCCCGATGCCCGTCCCGACCAGCCCGTGCGTGGCCGGCGAAGAGGTGCCGAGGGTGTTGTGGAGGCTCCCTGCGGGGCTGCGGCGACGGTGCTCCGATCATTATCGGACGTGCGCGGCGGCGGAGGGGCGGGGTCCGGCAGTCTTGACGCGATTCTGATCCGCCGCCGGACGCGTCCCCGTCGAACGCGACTTCGCCGACCGGGAGAACTGGCGGATGATCACCACGCTCCGGACCGGCTCCGCCCACGCCGCCCACCTGCTTCGCGCGCTGCTCGCCCGAACATCGATGCGCCTCAAGGTAGTTGGCCTCTGCCGGAGGAGCCCGGACCAGCACCTGATCCGGAAGCACGTCACCGGGCCGGGATCGGCTGCGTGAGGTTCACCGGGTTGCCGTCGGGGTCCTTGATGTGGGCGACGCGCTGTCCCCACGGCATGTCGTTGGGACCTCCGCCGACCGAGCCGCCGAGCGCCTCCACCCGGGCGAGCGTCTCGTCGACGTCGTCGACACCGATGCTGAGCAGGATCCGCGGCGCATCCCCGGTCCCCGGGTCCGCCTTGGCCACCAGCCCGAGGTCCGTATCCCCGATGCGCAGGCCGCGGTAGAAGGCGGCGCCTTCCTCCGGTACCCGGAAGATCTCCTCAGCGCCGAACAGTTTCGTATAGAAGCCGAGCAGAACGTCCTGGTCGGCAGTCAGGATCACAGGCTGGATGGTGGACATGGCGCTCCTGTCGTGAACGGTCGGGTCGCTGGGTAGACCGTTCGAGGACGGCGAACTCATCGGCGCGACCGCCCCGCCGGAGAGGGACCGGCCCCTCCTCATCCGTGGTCAGCCGGTCAGGGGCTGCCACCGGCCCTCGTGCACGGGATCGATTCTGCTCCCCCACACCAATGCCCCGCCGACCAGGCCGGGCCTGTCCCGCGTTGCCAGAGACGGAGCTTCGAGCATGTCGGCGACATCTTCCAGATAGGTCACCAGCGTGTCGAGCTCGTCGGCGGCCCCTTCGTTGTAGCGGGACCAGCGGCCCAGGTAGCCGGTCCCGGTATCCAGGTACAGACCCGATGTGCGGTCGGCCGAGCCGTAGGAGACGACGGGGATCCAGGCCGGTTTCCACACGGTGATCCGGTCGTATCCGGCGCGCCGGGCATTCAGGGTGTCCTCGTGGGCCTGGGACTTCACCTGCTGCCGGTAGAAGGCGGCTACGGCATCCAGGGGCATCAGTGCCCCATTGCCCGGGAGGCAACCCGCGCCGTTGACCCCGTCATCACCCGCGGACAGCGACCACAGCACCCGCAGGCCCGCGGGCACGTGAACGCCGAGGTCCTGTCCCAGGCCGGTGATGGCGAGACCGCCGGCGCCGGCGCGGAGCGCGGCGTGGGAGTCGGAGGCGTTGCGCTGGAGCCAGCGGGTGATGCGCTGCCAGGCGTCGCCGACCTCCCGCTCCATGACTGCCTCGGCTACCGGGTCGGCAGGCGATTCCTGGGCCGGGTCCTTGACGGCACCGGCGGAACGGGACGGCTTCACGTACCGGATGTCGATGCGGGCAGGTTCGCGCACGTAGCCGACAACCAAGGAGGGGCAGTCCTCGAACAGATCGCCGTCGACCGACACGGTGAGAAGGCCCGGCCGGCCTGACGCCTGCCCCATGCCCGGGTCGTCGGACAGCTGGTCGGCCAGCACTTTCAAGGCATAGGGAACGCCGGCCCCGAGCTGTGCGGCGGTGTCGCGTATCCGGGCGGAGATCTCGACGTCCACGACGTGGTACTCCTTGCTGATGGAGGACGGTGCACACAGTAGGCGCCCGGGCTCAGCTGCGCGCCCCAGTGGGTGCGGCCTGCTTGACGAGGCGCCATGGAGGTCGGCCCGGCCGCTCGACGGTGCCGATCGAGGGCACGCTCGCCACGCAGGTCCGTACGTTGCAAGTCAGCTACCTCGTGGGACTGTTCAGCTACAGAGCGGCCTGTTCAGATGGAGATCACGATCTTCCCTCGGGTGCGTCCGCGCTCGGCGTGCGCGTGGGCGTCGGCGATCCGCTCCAGGGGGTAGGTCTGTTCGACACGAGGTGTGTAGCGGCCTTGCCGGCCCAGTTCCGCCGCCGCGGACAGGAGAGTGGAGTCGTTCTCCGCGTTGACCACATGCGTGCCCAGGCGCTGCCCGCCCGCATGGTCGGCGACCGTCGCGACGCGCTTCGGGTCACCTGCGATCGCGACGAGGTCGTCCAGCGATCCGGAAGCCGCGGTGTCGAGCACGACGTCGACGCCGTGCGGGGCGAGAGCGGACAGACGCTGCGCGAGGCCGGGGCCATAGGTGGTGGGAACGGCGCCGAGTGCGGTGAGGAACTCGTGGTTGCGTTCACTGGCTGTCCCGATCACAGTGGCGCCTCGCGCTACCGCGATCTCGACCGCCGCGCTGCCCACGCCTCCGGCGGCTCCCTCGACGAGAAGGGTGCGGCCCGCGAGGGGGCCGAGCGCGCCGAGCCCACGCATCGCGGTCACGGACGCGAGCGCGGCGCCCGCGGCCTGCTCGTCGCTCCACGTGGCAGGGGTGTGCGCCCAGGCCGAGAGGACGAGCAACTCTGCGCTCGCCCCGGTGACACCGCCCAGTCCGAAGACGCGGTCACCGATGCTCACCCCCTGCACCCCGTCGCCGATCTCATCGACCACACCGGCGGCCTCGCGCCCGGGAATGGCGGGCAGTTCCAGCGGAATCAGCTGGTGCAGGGCGCCGGCCCGCAGCTTCCAGTCGATGGGATTGACGCCGGCCGCCGCGACGCGGACACGGATCTCACCAACTCCGGGGTGGGGGTCGGGGGCCTGCTCGATCGCCAGGCGCTCCGCTCCGCCGTATTCGTGGAACCGTGCTGCGCGCATCATGATCTGCCTTAACTTGACGGGCCGGAATGACGTGTTCGTCCGACGCTCGTCACTCTAGAACCTGACGTTGACGTGAGGTGCAAGCCGCAACTGCCGCCCGCCACGGTCGGCACCCTGCACCCTCGGGCGGGCTCCGCCATCCCGGCACGACGCGAGGGCTGTCGTGCGTACGTGATCCGCGTGAACACCCTCGGGTCCACCACCGGACCATGACCGCGCCGCGCCGCGCCGCCGGCAACGGCCCGATCGGGCCCCCACGGCTGCCCCTGAGCCTGCATTGCTAACCTGAACCTGACGTCCACGTGAGGTACGAGCGGGAAGGGAGTGACCTGCGTCATGCGCATCGGACAGCTCGCCAGGCGGTCAGGGGTCAGCGTGCGGGCCCTGCGCTACTACGAGGAACAGCGGCTCCTGGAATCGGCGCGGACGCCCGGCGGCCAGCGCGACTATCCCGACGAGGCGCTGGAGCGGGTCCAGCTCATCCAGGACCTCTTCGCGGCCGGCCTCTCCAGCCGTACCGTCGTCGAACTCCTGCCTTGCGTGAGTACCGGCGTCGCGACCCCCGCCATGCTCGACCAGCTCATCATCGAACGCGACCGCATCGCCGCACGCATCCAGGACCTGAGCCGGGCCAAGACCAAACTCGGCCACGTGATCGAGAATGTGACCGCGGCGAACGTGGCACAGGGCTGATCAAGCCGGCACGTGGGGCGGGCCCGACCCGTCCGGCGCCTACCGGGTACTGGCCGGCCGCGGGAAGCCCAAGGCGTATCCGGAGGCCGTCGAAGCAGCGTTCGTCGCTCTCGCTGCCCCGGACACACGCCGGGCAGCGGTGGGCCGCCGGTGCCGAGGGCGCCCACCGCCCGGACCCGGGTCAGCCCGAGACGCTCGCCCGGCCGTTCTCGATGTGCCCCATCAGCCGGCGCCGGAAGGCGTCGTCCCCGTCGACGGTGACGTCCAGGTCGTACCAGCCGTGCGCGTCGGCCGCCGAGTGCACCACCGTACGGCTGCGCCCCGGCTTGACCTTGACGGTCCGGGCCCAGTCGCGCAGGTCCGCCTCGTCGACATATCCCCGCGGCCGTACGGTGAAGGTGAGCGTCGTCCGCCCGGTGTTGCGCAGCGTGAGATGCAGATCGCGCTCACGGGCGTCGACCCGCGACGCGACCTCGGCCGGGGCACCGTCCTTCGCGGACCCGGCGAACTCGCGGCGGAAGCCGTTCGGCCCCGTCACCGTGAACCGGTACGCCGCGCCGGTGACGGGCACCGTCCACTGCGCCGCGCCCTTCACGTCCCGGTGCTGCGGTACGGGGAACTCGCCCGCGTACGGATACAGCGCGAAGTGCGCCGACGAACGCCCCGTGTTGCTGAGGGCCACCCGCACCGCACCATCCACCACCTTCGCCTGCGCGTCCGGCTGGTACGGCAGTGCGCGGGCCGGACGTGCGCCCGGCTCCTGCACCGGCATGTGCTGCACGAGCGGAGGCTTCGGCGACCAGCGGCCGCTGAACGGGGGAATGGCGCCCGGCTGCTCCACCTCGGGTCGGCGACGTCCTCGCGAGAAGTCGAAAGCGGAGGTCAGGTCGCCGGTGACGGTGCGCCGCCAGTCGCCGATGTTCGGTTCCTTCACCCCGGTCCAGCGCTCCAGGAAGCGGATCACGGAGGTGTGGTCGAAGACCTCTGAGCAGACGTAGCCGCCGACGGTCCATGGCGACACGACGAGCATCGGCACCCGCATGCCGAGACCGGTGGGCTTGCCCTCCCACTGCTCCTCGGCCACCTCGGGCGAGGCGACCGGCGGCGGCACGTGGTCGAAGAAGCCGTCGTTCTCGTCGTAGTTGATGATGACGGCGGTATGCCGCCACACGTCGGGGTGCTTGCCCAGCGCGTCCAGGACCTTGTAGACGATCGTCGCGCTGTGGATCGGCGAGGAGACGCTCGGGTGCTCCGAGTCGACGGCGGAGGGCACCAGATAGGAGACCTCCGGCAGCGTGCCCGCCGCCACGTCCTTGGCGAACTCGTCGGCCAGTGTTCCGGTCTCCACCCGGCGCAACGCCCGCTCGAAGAGGCGGCGTTCGGCCTTGTCCAGGGTGGCTACGCCCTCCTCCAGCAGGCTGAGCAGCCGCTCCCGCCCGGCCGCGTCCGCGTTCCGCACGGCGGAGTAGAACGACTCCATGTACGTGTGCCCGCCGGTCGTCGCCAGCGCCTTGCGGGCGATGGCCTTGAAGGTGGCGAAGAACTCGATCTGGTTGTCGGTGAAGTTCTCCCACTCGGTGTACGTGCGCCAGCTGTGCCCGGCCTTCTCCAGCCGCTCCGCGTAGGTGCCCCAGTCGTAGCCGGGGTGGGTGCCCTCGTCGTACGCGTCGTTGCCGACGGCCCGCTTGCCGTTCGGCTCGTTCCCCGTCTTCCCGCTCCACAGGTGGTTGCGGTTGGGGCTGGTCGAGGAGTGGATGGAGGAGTGGTAGGCGTCGCAGACCGTGAAGGTGTCGGCCAGCTCGTAGTGCAGCGGGATGTCACGGCGGTCGTAGTACGCCATGGTGGCGGCCGTCTTCGCGGATACCCAGCCGTTCATCCACCCACCGGCCCACGCCTTGCCGCCGCCGCTCCAGGAGTGGTCGAGCGCACCGATGTACTGGAGGTCCTTCTGCTGCGTCTCGGCGGCGCCGCGCACCGGGAACGGCAGAACGGACGTGCCCAGCGGTGCGGGCTGCTCGAAGACGGGCTTGCCCGAGGGCAGCTCGACGGCGTTGCGGTCACCGAAGCCGCGTACGCCCCGGAGCATCCCGAAGTAGTGGTCGAAGGAACGGTTCTCCTGCATCAGGATCACCACGTGCTTGATGTCTCCGAGCTCGTCACGGCCTCCGGACCCCGCCGCATGGGCCGGCTGCGCGGCTATCGCGGCCTGCAGCGAAGGCGGCAGCAGCGACCCCGCCGCCGCAGCACCGAACGCACCGCCGCCGAGCGCGAAGAGCCGTCGCCGTGAGATGTCCGTGGTCACGTTGATCCTCCCGAGTTCTGTCGTACAGCCGGGAAGCTAATCAAGCCGGGTGGCGCGGGGAAGGATTTCGTACGGCTTCGCGGTGAACCTCCAACAGGTCGTACGGGAAGTCCAACCGCCCAGCACGCACCCCGGCAGACCCGCACCGGCCCGTTCGCCTCGCTCGCCGACGAGGCGGCCAGGAACCTTCGTCTCCCGGGCGGCGGCCCCGCGGCGGCAGGCGGTCAGCCCGTCGGCGGCTTGGTCAGACGCTGATGTTGCGCTCAGGCCGTTGCTCGCCCGCCGACGTCACACAGCGGAAGCCGATGTTCCCGGCGCTGCTCTCGGGGGTGTTGGAACTACGCGCGTCCACCCGGTACCGGAAGCAGTAGCTCTCGTGGCACAGATAGGAGCCACCGCGCATGACCTTGCGCTCCGCCCGGTCGGGTCCGGCCGGGTTGTTCCTCGGGCCCGTGACGTGCCAGGTGGGGTGGAACCAGTCGGCGCACCACTCCCATACGTTGCCGCACGTGTTGTGGAGGCCGTAGCCGTTGGGTTCGTAGGCGTCGGCCGGGGCGGTGCCGAGGTAGCCGCCGGCGCCGGTGTCGCGGCGGGGGAACGCTCCCCGCCACACGTTCATCCGGTGGACGCCGCCCGGTTCGCGTGCGTCGCCCCAGGGGTAGCGGGCCTGCACCAGTCCCCCGCGTGCGGCGTACTCCCATTCGGCCTCGGTGGGCAGGCGTCTGCCCGCCCACCTGGCGTACGCGCGGGCGTCGCGCCAGCTGACGTGGACCACCGGGTGGTCCATTCGGCCGGCGATGTCCGACCCTGCCCCCTCGGGCCGACGCCAGTCGGCACCGGGGACCTCCCGCCACCACGGAGTGCCCGGCACGGTGGCGGTGGCGGCCCTGAGATGCCCGGGAAGCAGGCCGTCGAAGACGAAGGACGTCCCGAACCGTTCCGCCAGCGTGACCCAGCCGCTTGACTCGGTGAAGGCGGCGAAGTCCGCGTTCGTCACGGTCGTGGTGTCGATCCAGAACGGGTCGAGCAGCACCTCACGCACCGGCCCCTCGCCGTCCGCCGCGTACCCGTCCCCGGCGCTGTTGCCCATGAGGAACGTCCCGCCGTCCAGCCGCACCATCCCGGCGTGGCCGGTCCGTTCGGGCGCCGGGCCTGCGGACGGTCCGGGCGCCGCCGCCCGGACCGGCGCAGTCGCACCACGCGTGGCGGCACAGCACGAGGGTGGCTGGGGCATCAGAGGACACCTTCCTTTCCGGCGAGTTCGAGCAGGTACGAGGCCCGGGGCGGGCGCGGGAGGTGGGTCAGTGCTCCGGTCGGACCGGCGCGCCGCTCGTACGGCTGCGATGTGCGGCCTCGACCAGCGCGACGATGGACAGGACTTCCGCTTCGGGCACGTTGGGTGTGCCGGTTCGGCAGGCCTGCACGAGGGAGGCGAGCAAGCCGGTGAGCATCGGCGGTCCCGCCTCGACGGCGAAGTCACGGATCGTGTGGGGACCCGTGATGCGGCCCGTGGTGAGCGGCGACCATTCCTCCTTCCCTCCCAGCGTGGCCGTACGGCCGTCGCTCCAGGTCAGAGTGGTCCGGTCACACGCGGTTGCGTCGACAAGGACGCAGCCCGGGCCGAGTGCCGCGACGGCGAGGTCGACCAGGTGCACTCCGTACCAGGCGAGGGTGGGGTGACCGGGCTGGGTGGGAAGGGGGCCGGTCAGGTCGATCCGTTCGGCCCCGCCGGAGCCGAGCGCCTTCCGGAACTCCGGGGTGAACCGCTTCGGCGAACCGGCCAGCGCAAGGCAGCCGTGGGAGCGGGCCGAGGCCGTCATGGTGCGGGCCTCGCTACTGGTCAGCGCGAACCGGGTGTCGACGTAGACCGGCTTGCCGAAAGGGGCGAGCCGGGTGAAGTACCCGGGGTGGGTGCGGGCGTCGGAGGCGACGACGAGCAGGGCGTCGCACTCCGCCGCGACCTCCTCGGGGGTCGCCCGCAAGGGGACGCCGAGTCCGGTGACCTCGTCGGCGAAGGCTCCGATGCGGTCCCGGCTCAGCGGGAAGTCCTGCGCCGCCTCGCCCTTCCAGGCACTGACGATCGTGCCGCCGGGAACGGTGCCCGTGACGCCGTCCCCGTACAGACGGACGAAGGAGGGCGCGTGCGGAGAGTCGACCCCGACCAGTCCGAAGCGCAGCGGGGGCGGCATGTGCTCGGCGGTCATCCCTTGATCCCTCCGGCCGCGATGCCGGCGACGATGTGCCGCTGCAGCACCATGAAGATGACGAGGCAGGGGATGAAGCTGACCAGGGCCGCGGACATGATGCCGGCCGTCGACACGGTCTCGGTGTTCAGGGTGGCGAGCCCGACGGTCAGGGTGCGTGCCTCGTCGGTCTGGCCCACGACCAGGGGCCACAGCAGGTCGTTCCAGTGCCACAGGAAGACGAAGATGGCGAGCGTGGCGAGGATCGGACGGATGAGCGGCAGGAGGATCTGCACGAAGGTGCGCCACTCACCGGCACCGTCGATGCGGGCCGCGTCGAAGATCTCGTCGGGCAGATCGCGGACGAACTGGCGGATCAGGAAGACCGCCTGGGCGTTGGCGAGGGTGGGCAGCGTCAGCCCCCAGAGCGTGTTCACGCCCTCCATGCGGGAGACGAGGATGAAGGTCGGGATCAGGGTGGCCTGCATCGGCACCATCAGCGTGGCGACGATTGACCACAGCAGGGCGTTGCGCCCCGGGAACCGCTTGCGCACCAGCGCGTAGGCGGCCATCGATGCGGTGAGCAGGATGACCACCACCGACACTGCGGAGTAGACGAAGGAGTTCCACAGCCACAGGGGGAACTCGCCGACGTCGAAGATGCGGGTGATGTTGTCCAGGGTCAGCGAGTCGGGGATGGCGTGCGGCAGCGTCGGCGCGTCCTCCGGGGAAAGGGCGAGGACGACGACGGCCAGCAACGGGGCGACGGTGAACAGAGAGATGACCGTCAGGGCGAGCGTCGGGCCGATCCGGCGCCGGCGTCCGGAATGTCGCCGTTCCTTACCGAGGATGGTGGACGGGAGGGTGGTCACTGGGCGTCCTTTCCTTCGACGAAGCGCCGCTGGATGAGGGAGAGGATGAGCACGACGGCGAACAGGACCATGCCGGCCGCCGCGGCGTAGCCGAAGTCGAGGAACTTGAAGCCCTGGTCGTACAGGAAGTAGATGAGGCTGTAGCTGGCCCGGTTGGGTCCTCCGCCGGTCATCACGTAGATGGTGTCGAAGACCTGGAAACCGACGATCGTCTCGATCACGAGGACGAAGAAGAGCACGGGCTTGAGGAGCGGCAGGGTGACGTGCCGGAACGCCTGCCAGTTGCTCGCGCCGTCGATGCGTGCGGCCTCGTGCACCTCGGCCGGCTGGGCCTTGAGGCCGGCGAGGAAGACGAGCATCGAGTAGCCGAAGCCCTTCCACACCGACACGAGGGCAAGACTGCCCAGGACGAGCCACTGGTCACCGGAGAGGAAGGGGACCGGGCCGAGACCGAGGCCGTCGAGTGCGGCGTTGAGCGGACCGTCGAGGTCGAAGATCCACGACCAGACGATGCCGGCCATGACGAAGGAACTGAGGTACGGCACGAAGAGCACGGCACGGAAGGTTCCGCTGTACCGCACGAGCTTGTTGAGCAGCACCGCGCCCGACAGGGACACGACGATGATGAGCGGCACGAAGAGGACGACGTACGCACCGGTCGCGCCGAGGCTCTGCCAGAAGTGCGGATCATCGAAGAGGCGGGTGTAGTTGTCGGTGCCGAGGAAGGTGACGTCCCCGTTGAGGCGGTACCGCGTGAGGCTCATGGCCCCCGCGCCCAGGATGGGAAGGAACTTGAAGACGCCGAAGATGACCAGCGTCGGCAGGACGAAGAGGATGCCGGTGACCGCTTCCCGGCGGCGCTGCCGGCGGCGGGCGTCCTGGCCGTTCGCGTCGGTGGGCGTCGTCCGGAGGCGGGACGGTCGGGCGTCTGAGGCTTTGCTCGGAAGAGTCTGCACGGACATGGCGGCCAATCAGGCGGGAAGGGTACGGGTCCGGGTCCGGGTGGCGTGCGGCCCGGTGACAGCGGCCGCCGCGCCTCCTTTTCGGTACGTCGTGGACGGTGCGCGACGCTTCGGTGCGTGACGCTTCGGTGCGTCGGTGCGCGACGCTTCGGTGCGTCAGGCGCGGGACAGCAGGTCGCGGGCTTCCTTCGCCGCCTTCTTCAGGGCGTCCTCGGCCGACATGTCGCCGCCCAGCGCGGCCTGGATGTACGGGGCGAGGGCCGCCATCACCTGGCGGGCGACCGGCGAGGGCTCTCCGGGGTTGGCGTACTGGAGTGAGTCGTTCAGGGTCTTGAAGTCGGGCCCGCTGCCCGGCGCCTTGACGTCGGTGCGGGTGGGGAAGTTGCCCGCCGCCCTGTTGAGCGACGTCTGCATCGACGGGGACGTCAGATAGGCGAGAACGTCGTACGCGGCCTGGCGGTTGTGGTCCTTGTTGATCGATGTCAGGGCCAGCAGACCGGGGTTGCCGTAGGTCGCCCGCACCGCGCTCCGGAGAGGCAGGCCGAGGCGTACGCCGTCCTCGCCCAGCGCGGCCCGCATCTGGTTCAGCTCGGGCAGCGAGGTGACCGCGCGCATCGCCACCTTGCCCTTGGCGATCGGCGCGCCCTCCACGGCGGGGCCCGCGGTCGCGGCGTCCTCGGGGAGACCGCCGGCCTTCTTCAGATCAACCAGGAACTGCAGGGCCGAGACACCGGCCGGGGAGTCGAACGCGACGTCCTTGCCGTCCTCCGTGAAGACCGCGCCCCCCGCCTGCCACAGCAGGGGATAGTAGGAGAGGTTCAGCGTCTGCTCGGGGCTGCCGGCGTAATCCATCACCGCGATCCCCTTCTTGGCCAGCACGGGGGCGGCGGCGAGAACGTCGTCCCAGGTGGCGGGCAGGCCGAGACCGGCGTCGGCGAAGATCTTGGTGTTGTAGGCGGTGGCGTTGACGTTCTGGAACAGCGGGACCCCGTAGAGCTTGCCGTCGAAGGTGGCGGCCTTGAGCGTCTCGGGGTAGAAGGACTTGCGGTCCGCGTCCACGGCCTCGTCAACGGGCAGCAGACCCTCCACGCTCCGGTAGGTGGCCGCCTGATCCGGCGTGATCAGCGCGATGTCGGGCCCGGAACCCGCTGCGAGGGCCGCGGATATCTGGGCGTCCCGCTTGTCGAACGTCTGCAGCTCGATGTTCAGGTCGACGTCGGGATGCGACTTCTCGAAGCCCGACTCCGCCTGTTCCCAGAACTTCTTGCTCGCCACCTCGTCCTTGATCACCGGGTACATCCAGACGGTGACCTCCGGCTTCCCGTCCGCGCTGGAGGAGGAACAGGCAGTGGCGGTGGCCGCCAGCACCGCGGCGGCGGTCATGGCCATGAGACGGAGCGGTGTGCTGCTCATGCGGTTTCTCTCTCTCGTTCTCGGACGGCGGCCGGGCCGGCGATCACGCCGGACCGGTCGGGATCGGCAGGGCTCTGTGGGGACGCGGCCGCCCGGGCGAGGAAGGCGAGGGCCTCGCGGTGGCGGTCGCTCAGCGGTTCGGCCGTGAGCAGGTGGTCGCCCGTCTCGCTCATCCAGGCCAGCAGGGCACCGGCCATCTCGGACAGGACCGCGCCGTACGCGGGATCGGCGAACACGTTGCGGGTCTCATGCGGGTCCTGGGCCAGGTCGTACAGTTCGACGGCCGTGCTGGAGGCGACGGAGGGACCACGCAGGTCGGCCGGCAGGCTCCTGTGCACCCATGACTGGGTGGGGTCCATCGCGAGGGGAGCGTTGCTGAAGTTGACGATCAGCTTGTGGCCGGCGGACCGCACCGACCTCTTGGGGTCGTAGTAGATGTGGTGGTTGAGCTGACCGAAGGTGTACGTGCGCGTGGGAGCGCCCGTCTCCACCACCGGGACGAGGCTGTGCCCCGGCAGGTCCCCGGGACACGGCAGCCCGAGCAGTTCCAGCAGGGTCGGCAGCACGTCGACGTGACTGGCCTGGTCCGGTACCCGGCGCCCGGACCATCCGGCACGCCCGGGTACCCGCATGATCAGCGCGACCTCCACGCCGGGGTCGTACAGGGTGCACTTGGCACGGGGCAGGGCCAGGCCGTGATCGGTGGTGAACACCACGACGGTGTCCTCGCGCAGCCCGAGCGCGTCGAGACGGGCCAGGACACTGCCGACGCCCTGGTCCATGTGGCGGACCGCGCCCTGCAGTTCGGCGATCTCCTCGCGGGCGCCCGGGTCGTCCCGGAGGTACGGCGGGACCGTGTGGCCCAGTGAGTCGTCGGGACGCACCGTCCCGCCGAGGAAGCCCATCACTCCCGGCCGGTCCGCGTGCGACGGGGTGCGGTGCGGTTCGTGGAATCCGGCCTGGAGGTAGAAGGGCCGGCCCGTGGCCGCCGCCCGGTCCAGGGCGTCCACCGTACGTTCGACCACGACGTCGCGGTCACCGCCGGTGCGGACCCGGTCGAATCCCAGACGCGCGGCCACGACCTCGTCGGGCAGCACACGGGATTCGTGGTGCACGCCGACGAGTTCGGTCCGGTATCCGGCCGTCCTCAGCCGGTGCGCCAGGTGGCTGCTCGGGTCGTTCAGGTCCCAGCCGAAGGGGTCGTGCGTCAGTCCCAGCACACCGTTCGTCTGCGGATACGTCCCGGTGAACAGGGAGGCCCTGGCGGGGCTGCAGTGCGGTGCGGTGGCGAAGGCCGTCTCGAACAGGACCGACTCGGCGGCCAGCGCGTCGAGATGCGGGCTCACCACGGTGGGCACTTCGTAGGCGCCCAGGAAGCGGCCGAGGTCGTGACAGTGGAGAACGAGGAGGTTCGGCGTGGTGGTCACGGTCATCCCATCCGCTCCAGGTCCGCGCGGCTCAGGGCGTGTACGAGCGGCTCTCCGCGGAGGTGCCTGCGGACCTCGTCGACCACGATCCGCCCGGCCCGCCGGCGGGAGTCGGCCGTGGCTCCGGCCAGGTGCGGGGTGAGCAGCACGTTGGGCAGGGCACGCCACCGGTCGCCCCCGGGAAGGGGTTCCGCATCGAACACGTCGAGGGCCGCGTCGATCCGGCCCGAGGCGACCGCGTCGTACAGGGCGTCCATGTCGACGATCGTGGGCCGCGCCGTGTTGACGAACAGTCCGCCGTCGCGGATCGCGGCGATCTCCGCGGCGCCGATCAGCCCCCGGGTCTCCTCGGTGGCCGGTGCGTGCAGGGCTACGACGTCGCTGGAGGCGAGCAGTTCCGGCAGTGCGACACAGAGGGGGCCGAGGGGATCAGTTTCGGCCACGTACGGGTCGTACACCATGACGTCGGCACCGAGTGCCCGGCACGCCTCGATGTACCGCCGTCCCGTGCGCGAGGCCCCGACGACGCCGATGACCGCTCCCCCGATCTCGCGTGCGCGCGCGACCTCACGGGCTGCCTGCCAGGAGGCACCGGACCGCAGGGCGTGGTCCAGACGGTGAGTGCGGCGCAGCAGCGACAGGGTGAAGGTGAGGGAGAGTTCCGCGACGGCGGGCGCCATCGCGGCACCGGCCTGGGACACCGGGATACCGGTGTCCCAGAAGGCGTCGCTCACCAGCGCCTGCAACGAGGAAGCCGCGTGCATGACGAACCGCAGGTCGGGCGCGGCGGTCAGCCTGGCCGCGTCGAGCTGTGGGAAGCCCCAGGCGGTGACGAGGATCTGCACGCCCTCGGCTGCGGCCCGGAACGACTCCGGCGTCAACAGGTCCTTCGGCTCGATCTCCCGGACCTCACCGAGCGCGGCGAGGGCGCGCCTGGTGTCCGGCGGGAAGAAGGCGCCCGCTTCGGCGGCGGGGACGCTCAGCAGGATGCGCGTCCGGCCGGACGGGGCAGAGTGGCCGCGCCCTGCCGATGCGGCACCGATCGATTGGCTCATGTGGCGGAAACTAGCCAGGCTGCGTTACTTTTGTCAATGACCGAATTAAAGTGCGTCCCTGCGAGAATGCAGACTCCACGTGCCGAGCCGACCCGAAGGATCCGCCTGCGATGAAGCCACGCGCCGGGAGCAAAGCCCTGATCCGCGAGATCAACGAGGCCCTGGTCCTCGACATCGTCCGGGCCCACGGCCCGGTGGCGCGGGCGACGATCGCGACGCGTACGGGTCTGAGCGCCGCCACCGTCACCGGTATCACCGCCAAGCTCCTGCAGTCCGGCCTGCTCACCGAGTCCGACATGGTCCAGGGCGCGGCGGGCCGGCCGGCCCGCCTGCTCGAACTGGGCGGTGACACGGTCCTTGCCGCCGGCGTCCGCCTGTCGAGTACCGAGGTCTACGTGGTGCTGGTCAATCTGCGGGGCGAGGTGGTCGCCTCGCACCAGGAACCACTGGGAACCACCGCACGACAGGACGTCGCGAAGACCATCGAGCAAGCGGTGTGCACAGCGGCGGCCCGGCACGGGTCCGCAGCGCTCATCGGCGTCGGGGTCGCCGTCTCGGGTGTGGTCGATCACGCGGGAGGGATGGTGCGCCACAGCGGATCCCTCGGCTGGGAGGGCGTGCCGTTGCGAGCCATGCTGAGCGAGACGCTCGAGGTCCCCGTGGTCATCGACAGCTACGTCAACTGCGTCGCCGCCGGCCTGCTGCTGTTCGACACCGTCCTCGCCGGGCGCGATCTGCTGATCTTCAGCGTGGGCCCCAGCCTGGGGGCGTCCGTGGTCGTGCAGGGCCGCATCCACCGGGGCTGGAACGGCGCGGCCGGAGGCTTCGCCCACTCCCGCGTCGGCGGTGACCGCGGCGCCGCGGACCGGCCGTGCCACTGCGGCGCGGTGAACTGCCTGGAGACCTACAGCAGCCACTGGGGCATCGTGCGCGAACTCGAACGACGCCTCGAACCCACCGGGCACCTGGCGGAACGCGACGACGAGGTGATCGCCGAGGCCGCCGAGACCCTGGGCACCGCGATGGCGAACGCGTCGAAGATGCTCGGTCCCGAACACGTGGTCGCCGCCTTCACGAAGGAGATGAACCTCCCTGTCCTCGCCAGACGCGCGGAGGCCGCGTTCCGCCGCCAGTACCACCACGAGAACACCCCTGCCCCCGACCTGGAGTTCACCTCGGCGGACCGGCCCGCCCTGGCCCGAGGTGCCGCCTGTGTCGTCCTGGCGCGCATGTTCACCGCGGACCTCTCCGGTACGAACACCCACGCGCGGTGACCGCCGGCCGAGCACCCCGGCGGCCACCGTGCGACTCCTTCACGCCCTCATGGCTGCTCAGCAGCGGCTGACGTCGATCCGGATCAGGTTGCGTCCCCGGACGGCGTAGAACCTGCCACGCTCGTCCACCGCGGCTCGCGGGATGCCGTACCAGTCCGCGTCGAGCGCCACCAGGTCGGTGCGCGCGAACGTCTTGGGGTGGTAGCGGACGAAATCCGAGCTGGACGCCCCGTACACGTAGCCCCGATCGGCGAGCAGCGTCCCGTAGTTCGGCACCACCGGGCCGTGGTCGGCGGAGTGGATCACCTTTCGGGTGCGCAGGTCGATCACGAAGAAGTCGCCCCTGTGGCACATGACGTACAGGTGATGGCCGAGCACGGTGAGGCCGGTGATCCCGGTGGGCTCGGACTGCGGAGTCATCCGCCACAGCTCCCGCCTGCGGACCGGGTCCCACGCGACCAGGGTGCCGGCGGTGGCGGCGACGTTCTGGCCGCCGAGATAGGCCACACCGTCGTGCGCGACGACGGCACGGACCATCTGGCCGTCATCGATCGGATTGACGGCGACCGTGGTGGCGCCGCTCTTCGGGTCGTACGTCATCAGCGAACCGCCCGACGCGTAGTCGGACTGCAGCCCGATCAGCATCAGCCGGTGCCGGTCGTCCCAGACGATCTGGTGCGGGCGGTTCTGCTCCGGCGGCAGATCGGCCAGCTTGCGGGCCCACTCGTCGTCGGTGCGCGGGTTGTACGCGAGCAGGCCGATCGCGTTGTACTGGGCGAAGTGGGCGGTGCCCCCGCGCAGCAGGATGTCCTTGGCCTCGCTCGTCGCCAGCACCCTGCTCTGCTGCCCGGTGCGCAGATCGTGCCGTGCCACCGCGTTCGTCCCGCCGACGTACACGTGGTGCGTGTCGGCGGCTATCGACATCGCCAGCTGGGGCCCGATGGGGGCGCCCGCCTCGATCAGGTCCCACGAGGTGTCCGAACCCGTGCTCGGATCGACTTCGAAGATCAGGCCGAAGGCCGAGACGACGATGACCTTGTCGCCGCGGATCCACAGGCCCCAGATCTCGCCGAATTCGCCGTTCTTGGGCTTGATCTCGCGGAACGTACCTGTGCTCAGGGTCAGTTCGATCAGCGCGGCGCCGTTGAAGTACATCTTGTCGCCGAGCCTGCGCGGCAGCCGGAGGAAATGCTGCTCACTCTGCAGGAGGGTGTACCGGTCCGGGTCGTCCGCGTCCATGACGGCGACCGCCGCGCCGGCGTCGGTGGTCGAGCACACGTACAGGGTGCCGTCGTAGAGACCGACGTCCCGGACCTCCACCTGACCCGCGAACTCCTTCGGCAGGATCGATGTGATCTTCTTCGTGGCGCGGTCCATGACGAAGAGTCCGGCCTTGGTGCTCGTCGGCGTGGCGCCGAGCGAGGCACCGGTACCGATGTAGATCCTGTCCTGCGTCGCCAGCAGGCAGCGGATCATCGGTACGTCCGGATCGGGGATCGCGATCTCCGTGAGCTCACCGGTGGCCGGGTCGTACTGGCGCAGCTTGGGGTGGGACTCCCGGCCGCCGAAGAAGACCTTGTTGTCCGGCGACACGGTGATCGCGTACGGATCGAGGCCGGGGATCGAGTGGAGATCCTCCTTGGGCGCGCCGTCCGCGGAGAGATCGAGCCGGATGAAGCCCGGGCCCGGGGCGGTGTCGTACTCCCGGACCGCCGCGTACAGATACCGGCCGTCCGGGTCGACGGCGAGCAGCTGCGTACTGATCCCGGGCCCTTCGGTGACACTGGTGACCTTCGCGGTGTCGAAGTCGAAGCCGATGATGCGCATCGGGTCGATGTTGCGCGAGGCGATGTACGCCTTGTTTCCCACCGGAATGGCGGCGGCGAGGGAGAAGTTGTTCACGCCCGGACCGAGGTCCGTGACCTGCACACCTGACCTCGGCGTCGCCCGGGCATCGGTCGCGGTCAGGCCGGCGACGGCCAGCGCCCCCGCACCGGCGGCTCCCCACTGCATCATCTGACGTCGTGTGATCGATCCGTCCTGCATGGTGGTGTACTCCTTCGTGGGTTTCTGAGGATGCGCACGGGGAATCGACGGCTTTCCCCGTGCCGGAGGGATCAGCCCGCAACCCAGCGCAGGCCGCCCAGAAGATGGCCTCGGAAGGCCGGGTCGGTGTAGGCGTCGTCGGCGTGGCCCAGCGACGTGTAGAACGAGCGGCCGGCGCCGGACTCCTTGCACCACACCAGGGGGTGATCGGCGCCCATGGCGCCTCCCTCGTAGCCGGCTTCGTCGATGGTGGCGAGGATCTGCACGCCGGGGCGCCGGGGGTTGCTCCGGAAGTCGTACCACTCGTCGTCCCAGTCCCAGCGCGGCGGCAGATGGCGCATCGCCGGATGGCTCCGGTCCTCCACCAGCACCGTGCCGGACTGGAATTCCGGGTGGCCGGCGAAGCGGGCGCCGAGCAACTCCCCGTAGTACGGCCAGGTGTACTCGGTGCACGCGGCGGCATGGACTCCCATGAAGCCGCCACCGTCCGAGGTCCAGCGGCGCAGCGCCAGCCGCCCGTCAGGGGTGAGCACGTCCCCGCTGGTGGACAGGAAGACCACCGCGCTGCGCCCGGCCAGCGAGGCGTCGGTGAAGACCGAGGGGTCCTCGGAGGTCTCCACGGTGAAGCCGTGCTCCTCCCCCAGTTCACGCAGAGCCGCCTGCCCGGCAGGGATCGAGTCGTGGCGGTAGGCCGTGGTGCGGGTGAAGACGAGAGCGTCCGACAGGCGGTCGGTCCGGGACATGCTGGCCCTCCGGGTTCTGGCGCGCGGCGTGGTCGCGGTGATCGCCGCTCTCGTGCGGCGGGCGGCACGGCAGCCGCCGGGATGGTGCTCAGGCAGACGTGGTCAGGGCCGCCCGGGTGACGGGGTACGCGAACTCCCGCCCGGCGCAGTAGCGTTCGACCTCGTCCAGCGCACTGCGGGTGATGCGCGAAAGCTCGCCGCCGAGTGAGCCGGCGATGTGCGGGGTCAGCAGCACGTTCGGCAGGGAGTAGAGCGGTGAGGCCGCCGGCAGCACCTCGGGCTCGGTGACGTCGAGGACGGCGTGGATGCGTCCCGACAGCGCCTCGGCGGTGAGGGCCTCGGTGTCGACGAGGGATCCGCGCCCCGTGTTGACGAGGGTGGCACCGTCGCGCAGGAGGGACAGTCCGCGGGCATCCAGCAGGTGGTACGTCTCGGGCAGCGCGGGCGCGTGCAGTGAGACGACGTCGGAGCCGGCCAGCAGTTCGTCGAGTTCGACGAGCCGGGCGCCCATCGACCGGGCCGTCTCGGGATCGAGGTGCGGGTCGGCCAGCAGGATGTCGAAGTCGTGGGGCCGGAGCAGCTCCAGCACCCTGCGCCCCACGAGCGACGCGCCCACCAGGCCGATCGTCCTGCGGTAGTTGCCGAAGCCGGGGAAGCGATCCGCCCAGTCCAGGGGGTTTCGGTGCTCCCGGTAGAGCCCGCCGATCTCCAGGACGCGCTTGTTGGCGAAGAGGATGGCGGCGAGCGTGTACTCGGCGACGGGTACGGCGTTGGCGGCGGCCGCCGTGGAGACGAGGAGCCCGCGGTCCCAGCAGGCTTCCGTCACATGGTGTTTGACGCTTCCGGCCGCGTGCACGACAGCCTTCAGCATCGGCATGCGGGCCAGCACGGCGTCATCGAGGGGACGGCATCCCCAGGAGGTGATCAGGACCTCGACGGCTGCCAGGCGGGGCACATGGTCGAAGTCCTCGGCGACGACATGCGGCTCGATGTCGACGAGACGGGTCAGACGGTCGATGGCGGGGCGCGGGAAGAGTGCGTCCCGGTGCGGGCGGCCCATCGCGAACAGGGCACGCGGGCGGGGCGGAGTCGATGACATGGGGTTCCTCGGGACGATGGCCTACTTGACGGCGCCGGCTGTCATGCCGGACTTCCAGAACCGCTGGAGCATCAGGAAGAGGACGACCAGCGGGACCACGGACACCAGCGATCCGACGATGGCCAGAAGGTAGTCCTGCGGGTGCCCCTGGGAGAGCGCGGAGGAGTACCAGACGTACAACCCGAGGTTGACCGGGAAAAGGTCCTTGTCGGACAGCATCACCAAGGGAAGGAAGAAGCTGTTCCAGATCTGGGTGAACTGGAAGAGGAAGATGGTCACGAAACCCGGCGCGATCATGGGCAGGGCGATCCTGCAGAAGGTCCTGAACTCCCCCGCCCCGTCCACGCGGGCGGCTTCGAGGACCTCGTTCGGGATGTACGAGGCGCTGAAGACGCGGGCCAGGTAGACCCCGAACGGGAAGACGAGGCCGGGGATGAACACACCCCAGAAGGTGTTGACCAGACCGGCTTTGGCGGCGATGAGGTACAGCGGGATCGCCATCGCCGTTCCGGGCACCATCACGCCCAGCAGGACGAAGGAGAAGAGCTTCTCCTTGCCGGGAAAGTTCAGCTTGTCGAACGTGTACCCGGCGGCCACGCTGAACACGGTCGCCAGCAGCGAGCCGACACCGGCGTACAGGACCGTGTTGAGCAGCCAGCGCAGGAAGATCCCGTTGTCGGCCTCGAACAGGTACGAGAGGTTGTCGACGAGCGCGAAATCCTTGCCCGGGGCGAAGCCGTTGGTGGCGAACAGGTCCTGTCGGCTCTTGGTGGACGAGAGGACCAGCCACAGCATCGGCAGGAGTGTGTAGAGGGCGGCGAGCCCCAGCATCGCGGTCACACCGGCTTTGGACAGCAGGAGCGACGGACGGTTTCCTGCGCCGCGCCGGCCCGGCCGGGGCTCGTCGGTCCGCTCCGGGGCGGGATCGAGGCCGGCGGGGGCAACGCGTGTCATGGTCTTGGTCACGGCTTGCTCCTGCTGCGCGAAAAGCGGGTGACGAGGAAGGACAGCAGCGCGGCGAACAGTGCGATGAGCAGCGAGGCCGCCGCTGCCAGCCCGAAGTCGTTGTGGGTGAAGGCGGCCGTCTGGACGAACATGTTGGGCGTCCAGCTGCTGCCGATCGAGCTGGAGGCGCTGTAGATGACCTTCGGTTCGGTGAAGAGCTGGACCGAACCGATCACGGTGAACAGCACGGCCAGGGCGATGGCCGGGCGGATCATCGGCACCTTGATCGACAGAGCGGTACGGATCTGGCCGGCCCCGTCGATCTTCGCCGCGTCCAGGGCCTCGGTCGGCACCGCCTGGAGGGCGGCGTAGAAGATGACCATGTTGTACCCGATCCACTCCCAGACGGCGATGTTCGCCGCGGAGAAGACCGCGTTGTCCGCCGACAGGAAGTCGATGTCGAGGCCGCCGGCACCGAGGAAGTCGATCACCGGGCTCAGTCCGGGTGTGTACAGGTAGACCCAGATGAGGGCCGCGATCAGACCGGGCACGGCGTGCGGGAGGAACAGGGCCAGCTGGAAGAAGGTCCGTGCCTTGGCCAGCGCCGAGTCCAGCAGCAGGGCGAGGACGAGCGCGCCGCCGATCATCACCGGGATGTAGATCGCGACGTACGCGGCGATGGTGAGGAATCCGCCGCGGAAGGCCGGATCCGCCAACGCGTGTACGTAGTTGTCGAGTCCGGCGAAGACCTCTTCCGTACCACCGAAGCCGAGGCCGGAGGTGTGGGTGGTGAACAGGCTCATCCAGCCCGCGTAGACCAGCGGGGCGAGGGTGACGGCGGCGAAGAGGACGAAGAAGGGGGCCAGGAGCAGGGTGGCGGTGCGGCGCTGGGCGCGGGCTGACGGAGTTGTCATACCGGGCCTTTCTCGAGGGGAGCGGGAAGCGTCGGGGCGGGAGCCGATGCCGGCCTCGGCCCGCGGTGCGGGCATCGGCTCACCGGGGTTCGGGTCCTACGGGGCGACGTTCATCCCGCGTCGCCGCATGTCCTTCACGGTCGCCTGCTGGGAGCCGGTGAGGACGTCGAAGAGTTTCACCTTGCCCTGGGCGACCTTCGGGAGCTGATCGACGATGGCCGTGTTCGTGGTCCCCATCACGGGGCCCCACGTCCAGCCGGGCCGGACCGCGGCGTAGGACTTGCTGCCCAGGGCGTACACGTCCTGGCCGCCGAAGTAGTCGGTGGGGAAGGCGGCCTTGGTGACCGGCAGGAGCTTGGGGTCGGCGGGGAACATGCTGCTGGTCCCGGAGGAGACCCACGCCTTCATGCCCGCGGGATCCGTGGTGATCCACTTGATGAACTCCGCGGCGGCGCCGCTGTTCCGGGCACCCTTCGGTATGACGAACGAGGAGCCGCCGTACATGGCCGAGGCAGGCTTGCCGTCCCAGGTGGGCACGGGGGCCACCGACCACTTGCCCTTCTGGTCGGCGACGGTCGCCTGCTGTGCGCCCGCGCACCAGCTCGCGCAGACGTAGGCGACGGTCCGGTTCTGCTGGACGCCCGTCCAGAACGGGTCGAGCGAGCTCACCGAGGTGACGAGGTCCTTCCGGGCGAGGTCACCCCAGTAGTCGGCGACCTTCCGGGAGGGCGCGTCGTCCAGCGACACCTTCCAGGAATCCTTCTCCGTGCCGAACCACCGCGAACCGGCCTGCCAGGCGAGGGCGGTCAGCAGCCCCGGGTTGTCGGTGTAGAGAACTCCGCCGCGGGCCTTCGGATCCGCCTTCTTCACCTGCGCGGTCATGTCGCGGTACGCGTCCCACGTCTCGGGGACGCTGATCCCGTGGCTCTTGAAGAAGTCGTTGCGGTAGTACAGCATCAGCGGAGCCGCGTCGCGGGGAACACCCCACGTCTGGCCCCCGAGCTCGACCAACTGCCGCACTGACTTGGGGAAATGGTCCTTGACCAGGGGCCCGAGCGAGTCACTCAGCGTCTCCAGCTTGCCCTGGGTGGCGAACTCCGGCAGCTGCGGGTACTCGACGACCGCGGCATCCGGGGCGGTGCCCGCCTTCACGGCGTTCGTGAGTTTGGAGTAGTACTCCTGGCCCGAGGGAACCGCCTCGAAGGTCACCTCGATGTCCGGGTGGGTGCGGTTGAAGGCCTTCGCCACTTCGTCGGAGCCCTTGACGAAGGACCAGAAGGTGACCTTTCCGGTGCTCTTCTCCGCCGTGGAGGTCCCGCTGTCCGAGTCACCACATCCGGCGGCGAGCAGGCCGACAGCCGCGACGGAGCAGACCAGCGCTGTCAGTCGTCTACGAAACATGATGTGCCACCGATCGTTTGCTCGGGTGTCACGGCAATCATTCGTTACGTACGACAGCGCGTCAATGCATATGCTTTCGTTTTTTTGTTATCGAAACCAAGTGGCATCACTTGCTTACGCGTCGCTCCGACGGTCGGCACCGCAGGACGCGCGGACCCGCAGTTCCGGGCGGAGCAGGATCTCGGCCAGCGGGGTGGCCGGGTCGGACAGCCGGCGCACCGCCAGGTCGAGCGCCCAGGCCCCCACCGCCTGTTTGGGGGGTGCGACGGCGGTGAGGGGGACATCGCTCAGCTCGGCGACCTCGTCGTCGTAGGTGACCAGGGCCAGATCCTCCGGCACGCGCCTGCCACGTGCGCGCAGGATGCCGACGAGCGCGATGGCATCGATGTCGTTGTGCACGAGGGCGGCCCGGACCTGGCCGGATTCCACGGCGCGGACCACTTCTTCGAAACGCGCGTCGGCCGGCGCCGCGTCACCGGTGGTGCTGATGAGGAACTCCGGCCCCGGCGCCAGCCCCATGGCCTTCACGGCCTCGGCATGACCGGCACTGAGAAGAGCCGTGTTGGGGCTCTCGATCCTGGCGACGAGGGCCACCTTGTCGTGTCCGAGCCCGGCCAGATGGCGCACGGCGAGCGCCGCGCCGTAGGCGTGGTCGGAGGCCACCTGCTCCAGCCGGCCGGCCCGTATCCCGGCCCTGCGCTCCACCAGCACGGCCGGCACCTCCAGGGTGCTCAGCCACTGCTCGGCCTCGTCCAGCGGGCGCAGACCCGGGTGCAGCATCAGCAGCAGGCTGTCGATCCCGCCTGCCACCAACTGGCGGACCTGCTCCTGGTTCTCCGCCAGCGACTCCCCGGAGACGGTCAGTACGACGCGGACGCCACGCGCGCGCGCCGCGTTCTGGACACCCCGGATCACCTCCGCGTAGTAGTAGCCGCCCGGCGGCACCACCAGACCCACGGCGTACTTCTCCCCGGCGGGGACCGGGACGGGGGCCGAGGCCTCGGCGGGTGCCGGAGCGGGAGCGTCCGGGGCCAGCGCCGTCGCACCGCCGTGCACCCGGTTCAGCAGTCCCTGGCCGGCCAGCTCCCGTACGTCCTGACGCAAGGTCACGGCGGAGACGCCCATCTCCTCCGCCAGCGCCTTCACGGTGATCGAGCCCTGGCGCTCCACCGCGCGCAGGATCGCTTCCCGCCGCTCGTTAGCCAACACCTTCGGTCCTCTCTCGATGACGAGTGAGGCATCATTCTTCACTCGGCCATCGAAAAGATATCAATCAAAGGTCAACGATGGCCCGGAGCAGCGAATCCGGGGATGGGGATCCGTGTCAGGACAGGTCGAGCATGCGGATGTCGTCGTGCTGGACGATCCGCGTGGGTACGTCACCGTTCGCGATCGACTCCGAGGGCCGGTAGAGCCCCCACTTGATGTAGCCGTGGTCGGCCGGGTTGGCCGGCTGGTAGGTGCGCACGTTCTCGTACGAGGCGGCGGGCTTGTAGCCGGACTCTCCCGGAAGCCGTACGGAGACCTTGAAGTAGCCCGTCTCGTCGGTGGTCCAGCGTGCGTCCACGCGAAAGCTCATCCACTTGTTCACGTACGGACGGAGGTCCGGCACCACCGCGGCCTGCTGGTTCAGGTGCGGGGACCTGAACGCGACCTCGTTGCGCTTCGCCATGAGGTAGAACGCCGGGACGTTTCCACCCGCGTACTTGCCCTGGAAGACGATGTCGCCCGCGTCGCTGTCACCGGTTTCGTAGGTCTTCCAGTCCTTGAGCAGCACGCTGAACTCGTAGCGCTGCACGTCACCGACGTCGAACCGCCCGGCCGGAAGCAGGTCCGTCGCGCTCTCGCTCCGCGGCGCACCGTCGGACTCGTATCCCGCGTCGCCGAGCGTCACCCTGTGCTGAACCGCGTACGCGCCCCCGTGCCCGGGCCGCACGACGCCGGAAGCGTCCGGCGCCGTCGCGTGCGTGGTGGTCAGGCCGTCCACTCCGGAGTCCAGTGCTCCGTTCTCGTAGTCCACCTTCAGCTTCTCGGTGGCGGACTGCGCGGGTGCGGAGCCGGCGGGCGGGGAGCCGTCCGGTTCGGCTCCTGCCGCGTACGACACCAGCAGGGGAATCAGCAGCGCCCCTGCGCACAGGGCGGTCGATACCTTGAGAACCTTGGTCATTCCTGCTCCTCGACATCGTGGGGCTGCGAGAACCGGTCGAAGGCCGCCCTGGTGACGCCCATCCAGCACCGTCACCACGTGTGGTCGACACCGGGACGAAGCTACGAAATCACTTGATGGACATCGGGCCGCCAAGGGCCGCCTGCATGCTGACACGATTCCGAATGAAACCGAAAGAGGGGTGACGCCTCTGATTCGATACCGAGTGGTGAATGTGATGTGTGGCTGGAGGCACAGCCTCAGGAAGCCCTCCCCTGTGACGTCAACGCCGAGAACGTCACCCCGGTCAGCTCCTCCGAGACGGTCCACAGCCGCTGCTGGGCGGCCCGGTCGTGGGAATCGGGGCTGGAGGTGACCGGCTTCGGGTAGCCGCGGAGCTCCCCGCGGTTGCCGGGGCCGTAGTACTGGCCGCCCGTTGCGGCCGGATCGGTGGCGGCGCGCAGGGTGGGCAGGGCGCCCATCTCGGCCTTCTGGGTGAGCAGCGGCGCGAGCCAGGTGACGGGCACCCGCAGCGCGGCGGGGGTGTTGCGGGTCAGTTCGGTGTGGGACACGCCCGGATGGGCGGCGAGCGCGACCGTGGTGCCGTGCGCTGCGAGCCGGCGCTGCAGTTCGTACGTGAACATCAGGTTGGCGAGCTTGGCCTGGCCGTAGGCGCCGACGCGGCTGTACGAGCGCTCCCACTGCAGGTCGTCGAAGTGGATGGCGGCCCGGATGCGGTGGCCGGTGCTGCTGACCGTGACGACGCGGGAGCCGGGGACGGGCAGGAGCCGGTCCAGCAGCAGGCCGGTGAGGGCGAAGTGGCCGAGGTGGTTGGTGCCGAACTGCAGCTCGAAGCCGTCGGCGGTGGTCTGCTTCGGGGTGTACATCACGCCCGCGTTGTTGATCAGAAGGTCGATGCGCGGGTGGGCGGCGCGCAGGTCGTCCGCCGCGGACCGGATCGAGTCCAGCGAGGTCAGGTCGAGGGCCTGGACGGTGACGTCGCCGGTGATGCGGGCGGCTGCCCGCCTGCCCTTCTCCATGTCGCGGACCGCCAGGACCACCGCCGCCCCGCGCTCGGCGAGCATCCGGGCGGTCTCGAATCCCAGCCCGGTGTTGGCGCCGGTCACGATCGCCACCCGGCCACGCTGATCAGGAATGTGCTGTTCGGTCCAGTTGCCGCTCATGATGCTCCCCTAAAAAACCGTCGGTCTGTTAAGGACGAACTTAAGAGACCGCCGGTCTCCTGTCAAGGTACCGGCGGTCTTTAAGCTAGGCTGAGGACGTGACATTCCAGCGGGCGCGAAGCGAGGAGCAGCGGGAGATCCGCCGCCGGGCGATCCTGGACACGGCGGCGGCGATGCTCGACGAGATGCCCGTGGCCGAGGTGAGCCTCAACGAGCTCAGCCGGCGGGTCGGCCTGGCCAAGTCGAACGTCCTGCGGTACTTCGAGTCGCGCGAGGCGGTGCTGCTCGAACTGCTGGACGTCTCCCTGAAGAACTGGCTCGCCGAGCTGGCGGACGAGCTGGCCGCGGACATCGAGCCGCACGCGTCACCGGAAGTGCGGGCGGGTCAGCTGGCCGAGACGCTCAGCCGGTCACTGGCGGACCGGGTGGTGCTGTGCGACCTCTTCGGCGCACAGGGCGGTGTCCTGGAGCACAACGTCTCGGTCGAGGTGGTCAAGGAACACAAGCGTTCCGCCCTCGGCCGGCTCGCGACCATGACCGGCCTCGTGCGCTCTCACGTGCCCGAACTCGGCGACGGCGCGCAGCTGTTCTGCCTGATGGGCCTGGTCTCGGCCGGTGCCCTGTCGGCGTACGTCCCGCCGCCGCCCAGCGTCCTCGCCGCCTACGCGGACGAGCCCGCCCTCGGCGTGCTCCACGTGGAGCTGCGTGACGCCCTGCGGGTCTCCTTCACTTCGGCGCTCCTGGGCGTACTGCCGCGCGGTCAGTAGACATCCCGGACGTAGCGCTTGTCGGCGGCGAGCTGCTTGACGTAGACAGCGGCCGTGTCGGGATCGAGACCCCCGTGTGCGACCGCGATGTCGCGCAGCGCCCGGTCGACGTCCTTGGCCATCCGCGCGGCGTCGCCGCAGACATAGAAGTGGGCGCCGTCCCGGAGCCAGGACCACAGTCTGGCCCCGTGCTCACGCATCCGGTCCTGTACGTAGACCTTGGCGCGCTGATCGCGGGAGAAGGCGGTGTCGAGGCGGGTGAGTGTCCCGTCGGCGAGGAACGCCGTCAGCTCGTCCTCGTAGTAGAAGTCGGTGGCCCGGTGCTGTTCACCGAAGAACAGCCAGTTGGGGCCGGTATGGCGCTGGGCGCGGCGTTGTTCCAGGAAGCCGATGAAAGGAGCCACCCCGGTCCCCGGGCCGATCATCACCGTCGGAGTGCCGGCGTCGGCGGGCGGCCGGAAGTGCGGGGCGCGCTGTACGAAGACGGACACCGGGTCGCCGAGCGCGGCCTCGGCCAGGAAGGGCGAGCACACACCGGTGCGGGGGCGGCCGTGCAGGTTCTCGTACCGGACGACGGAGACGGTCAGGGATACCTGGTGGGGGTCGGTGAGCGGGCTGGACGATATCGAGTACAGGCGGGGCCGCAGGCGCGTGAGGATGCCGGCCCACTCCTGCGCTGTGGCCCGGACCGGGTACTCGGCGAGAACGTCGACGGCCTGGCGGCCCCAGGACCAGCGGGCGAGTTCGCCCTTGTTGTCGGGCCGCAGCATCTTCTTCAGTGAGCGGTCGCCGGTGCGCTCGGTGACGAAGCCCAGCAGGCCCTGAGTGAGCCGGGTGATGTCCAGGTGTCGGTGGAGGGCCTCCGAGAGCCGGATCTCCCCGACATCGGGGAGACCGACACCGGCGGCAGGGTCGAGACCGGTCACGGCCAGCCATTCGGCCACCAGGTCAAGGCTGTTGAGCGGATGCACGCCGAGGGCGTCGCCGGCCTCGTAGGCGAGAGGGATGCCGTCGTCCCGGGTGTCGAAGGTGAAGCGACGGACCTCCTTGCCCGCACCGGCAAGGCTGAGCAGCCGGTTTCCCGCCACCCGGGCCGTGGCGGGTGACGCCTTGGTGCCGCGAACCGGCGTGGCGGCTCGTGCGACGGGAGCGGAAGTGGAGGCGGAGGCCGGGGCGGACCGTGTGGCGAGACCGGCGAGGACGCGGTCCAGCCAGGTCCGGGCGGAGGTCCCGTAGTCGGGCTCGCAGTCGGTACGCGGGGCCAGGCGTGCGGCTCCCAGTTCGTCCAGGCGCTGGTCCAGACGCCGGCCATGTCCGCAGAAGTCGTCGTACGAGGAGTCGCCGAAGGCCAGTACCGCGTACCGCCTGCCGTCCAGGGGCGGGACATCGGCAGCCGTCAGCGCCTCCCAGAACCCGGAGCCGTTGTCGGGCGCGTCCCCGTCCCCGAAGGTGCTGGTGATCAGCAGGAGGTCGGCCGCGTGCGGGAGGGTACGGGGGTCCGCCGTATCCATCCCGACGAGCCGGGCCCGGTGTCCGACCTCGGTGAGCCGGTCGGCGGCCTCGGCTGCGAACTCCTCGGCGTTCCCGGTCTGCGAAGCCCACAGCACGACCACGTCCCGGCCGGTGGAGGGGGGCTGCGCCGCCGGCCCCTCCGCGGGCTGCGCCGCCCGCGAGTACATGCCGGCGAGGACACCGTTCACCCATCGTGCGTGCTCCTCGCTGAACGGCGCACCGGCCGGAAGCACCGGAACACCGGGCAGACCCGGCTGAAGCCCGGCGAGGAACCCGACCAGGTACTGGCGTTCCCGCTCCGCGAGGACGGGCGGCGGCGTGTTCTGCAGCCCGAACACGGCAGCGGCACCCGGCGGGGCCGTGTTCGGGACGACGTCGAGCGGCTCCACGGCGGAGGGAACAGCGGGTGGGCGGGCGGCCTCGACTGCGGCGGCGACCTTCGTGAGTGTCACCGCACACATCTTGAACTCGGGCTGGAAGGAGATCGGGTCGACGGCATCGCTGGTCACCGCGTTGACGCTCAGGTACTCCCCGAACAGGTCGTTCCAGTGGAACGGCGCGAAGCAGCACCCCGGCCGGACCCGGTCCGTCACCACGGCCGGCAGGACGGCACGGCCGCGCCGGGACGCGACCTCGACCGCGTCGCCGTCCACGATGCCGAGCCGGCCCGCGTCCTCGGGATGCAGTTCGACGAAGGGGGCGGGGTTCAGCCTGTTGAGCTTGGCGACCTTCCCGGTCTTGGTGAGGGTGTGCCATTGGTGCTGCAGACGCCCGGTGTTGAGAACGAACGGGTAGTCGTCGTCCGGCATCTCCGCAGCCGGCACGTGCGGGCGGGCGAAGAAGACGGCCCGCCCGCTCGGTGTCGGGAAGACCGGACCACCGTCCTCGGCCAGATAGCGGATCGGGTTGCGGTCCGGTCCTTCGAGCGAGGGCGCGGGCCACTGAACGGACGTGGTGCGCAGCCTCTCGTACGTGACACCCCGCAGGTCGTAACCGGTCTTCGGATTCGCGGCGCCCTTGATCTCCTCGAAGATCTCCTCGGCGCTGCCGTAGGAGAACGCATCGGCATACCCCATCTCGCAGGCGACTCGTGCGATGATCCGCCAGTCCGCGAGCGCCTCGCCGGGCGGTTCCACCGCCGGGCGGGCGAGCGTGAGATTGCGTTCGCTGTTGATCAGTACGCCCTCGCTCTCGCTCCACAGCACCGCGGGCAGCACGACATCGGCGTATGCGTTGGTCTCGGTGTCGGCGAACGCGTCCTGGGTGATGACGAGTTCGGCCGTCTCCAGCGCCTCGATCACCGTCCGGCGGTTGGCGACGGAGGCCACCGGGTTCGTACAGATGATCCAGCAGGCTTTGATGTCGCCGTTCGCCATCCGCTGGAACAGCTCGATGGTTCCCTTGCCGGACCCGTCCTTGCGTATCGCGCCGGACTCCAGCCCCCAGAGCCCTTCGACGAAGGCGCGGTCCTCGTCGACCAGGACCGATCGCTGCCCCGGCAGGCCGGGGCCCATGTAGCCCATCTCCCGCCCGCCCATGGCGTTGGGCTGGCCGGTGAGCGAGAACGGGCCGCTGCCCGGGCGGCAGATCGCTCCGGTGGCCAGATGCAGGTTGATCAGCGCGTTGGTGTTCCATGTGCCGTGCGTGGACTGGTTGAGGCCCATGGTCCAGCAGCTCATCCACTCCCCCGCTTCGCCGATCCACTGCGCCGCCCGGCGGATGTCCGCCTCGGGGATGCCGGTGATGTCCGCGACCGCGGCGGGCGGGTAGTCCGCGAGGAACTCCGGCATCGCCTCCCAGCCCTCGGTGCGTTCCGCGATGAACCCGTCGTCCGTGTGCCCGTTCTCGTGGAGGAGGTGCAACAGGCCGTTGAGGAGGGCCAGGTCGGTTCCGGGCCTGATCTGGAGGAAGAGGTCGGCCTTGTCGGCGGTGGCGTTGCGCCGGGGGTCCACGACGATCAGCTTCGCCCCCGCCTTCACCCGTTCCCTCAGGCGCAGGAACAGGATCGGGTGGCAGTCGGCCATGTTGGAGCCGATCACGAGGAAGACGTCGGCCTTCTCGAAGTCCTGGTACGACCCAGGTGGCCCGTCGGCCCCGAGGGAGAGCTTGTAGCCGCTGCCCGCACTCGCCATGCACAGCCGGGAGTTGGACTCGATCTGATTGGTCCGGACGAAGCCCTTGGCCAGCTTGTTCGCCAGGTACTGCGCCTCAAGACTCATCTGCCCGGACACGTAGAGGGCGACCGCGTCCGCCCCGTGCTCATCGATGATCGACCTCAGGCGTCGCGCCGTGCCGGTGATCGCCTCGTCCACCGTTGCCGCCATGGGCTCGGCGCCGCGGTCGGGGCGCATCAGCGCGGTCGTCAGCCGGCCGGGAGCGGCGAGCATCTCGGCGGTCGTAGCGCCCTTCGTGCACAGCCGCCCGAAGTTCGCCGGGTGCGTCTTGTCCCCCGACGCCTTGAGGACCGTTGGGCGGCCGTCCGTACCGGAGGCGATGTCGAACACCAGACCGCAGCCCACCCCGCAGTACGAGCAGACCGTCCGCATCCGGGAGACAGTCGTCGACTCATCCTGTGGGGGCACCGAAGGCCTTCCTGTTGTTCTCCACTTGTTCCCTACGAGGCCTTGACGGTACGAAACGCCCATTACGTAGGTGTGACCTCAGCCGATCACGGGTGGTAACGCCCGACACACACACGCCGGACCGGCGCCGTGAGATCGCGCGGCCAGGTGCCATTTGGAGCGTTGCACCAATTTGGTTCAGCGCTCCAAATATGTGACCCTGGAGGCATGGCAACGCGAGACGGCCGCCCTCAGCGGCGCAACCAGGTGCTCTCCCGGGAGCAGATCATCGCTACGGCGATCGAGCTGCTGGACACGGGAGGCGAGGGCGCTCTGACCGTCCGGGCACTGACCGAGCGCCTGGCTACGGGCTCGGGAGCGATCTACTACCAGGTGGGTACGCGCGACGAACTGCTGGACGCGGTGACGGAGACCGTGGTCACCGCGGCTCTGACAGCCGGGCCCGGTGGGGGTGCGGGAGCGCCCGGCGACGAGATCCGTCTCGTCGCACTGGCGCTGTTCGACGCGATCACCGAGCATCCGTGGCTCGCCACGCGCCTGATCCTCCAGGTCGTGCGGAATCCGGTCGGCCCGGTGACCGTGGGGATCTTCGAGAGGATCGGCCGGCAGGTGAGCGCACTGGGCGTGCCACGGGACTCCTGGTTCGACGCCGCCTCGACGCTCGTGCACTACATCCTCGGGGCGATCAGCCAGAACGCGCGCATCGACGGGGACGCCTCGGACGTCGAGCCCGACCGCGAAGCGTTCTTCGACGCGACGGCGACGGCGTTGCGGGAGCTCGACCCGGAGCGGTACCCGTTCATGCACGCCGTCGTCGGCCAGATCAGCGGGCACGACGACCGTGAGCAGTTCCTCACCGGTATCGCGATCGTGCTCGACGGCCTCACTCGTCCGCGCTGACCGGGCTCTCGGCCCGGCTGAGCCCACCCCACCTGTCCGACTCGGAAGGAAATCCCTCATGCATGACGTAGTGATCGCGGGCGGCGGCCCGGTCGGCCTCTTCCTGGCGGGCGAGCTCGCCCTGGCCGGCTGTTCCGTCCTGGTCCTGGAGCGGGACGACGCGATCGGCTCGCCCTGGAAGGCGCTCCCGCTCGGGCTACGGGGCCTGAATGCCGGATCGGCCGAGACGTTCTACCGTCGCGGGCTGCTCGACGCGGTGATCGGTGCTTCACGCGCCGATGCGACGAAGGTCGGCGCGGCCCCGGACGCGGTGGAGGCGCCGGCCCCTCGTGACGTGAGCCATTTCGCGGGGATGGAGCTCCACGCGGATGACATCGACGTCGCCTCGCTCCCGTTCCGGCTTCCCGGTCCGGCGATGGAGGGGTTCATGACGAGCCTCGAAGCGCTCGGCACCGTCCTGGCCGAGCATGCCGCCTCCGCCGGCGTCCAGGTCGTCCGGGGTGCTGCCGTCACGGCTGTGGCGCAGGACGACGAGTCCGTCGTCGTCACGGCGGGCGGGCAGGAGTACCGGGCGCGCTGGCTGGTGGGATGCGACGGCGGACGCAGCACGGTCCGCCGGCTCGCCGGCTTCGACTTCGCCGGCACCGAGCCGCTGTTCACCGGCTACGTCGCGCAGGTCGAGTTCGCCGACCCCGATCCGGCGAAGCTGCCGTTCGGCTTCAACCTGACGGCGAACGGCATGTATCTGCGCACCCCGTTCGAGGGGCATCTGGGCATGATGGACTTCGACGGCGGCGCCTTCGACCGCTCACGGCCGCTGACGCGTGAGCACCTGCAAGAGGTGCTGCGCCGCATCACCGGTACCGACGTCGCACTGAACGCTGTGCACCGGGCATCGAGCTTCACCGACCGTGCCATGCAGGTGACGGACTACCGCGCGGGGCGCGTACTGCTGGCGGGCGACGCCGCGCACATCCACTCCCCGCTGGGCGGCCAGGGACTCAACCTCGGCATCGGCGATGCCGTGAACCTCGGCTGGAAGCTCGCGGCCGTCGTGCACGGCACCGCCCCCGAAGATCTGCTCGACACGTACACCGGCGAGCGCCACCCTGTCGGCGCGTCGGTGCTGGACTGGTCGCGCGCCCAGGTGGCGACCATGAAGCCGGGCCCCAACGCCGCCGCCCTGCGACAGCTCGTCCACGACCTGATGAGCACCCCGTCCGGAACGACCCACGTCTACCGCAACACGACGGGGCTGTACAACCGCTACGACCTGGGCAGCGGCCGGCCGATCGTCGGCTGCACGGCTCCCGACTTCCGCTACGAGGACGGCACCAGCCTCGGGAAGCTGCTGCGGCGGGGCCAGGGCGTCGTGCTCGATTTCAGCGGCGACCACGCACTGCGCCCTGCGGCCCAGGGCTGGAAGAACCGCGTCGCGTACGTGCCGGGCTCGCCGCGCGACACCCTCGGTTTCTCCGCACTGCTCATCCGCCCGGACGGTGTCGTGGCCTGGGCCGGCGAACACGCCCCCGACCGCGCCACGTTCGAACGGGCTGCCGCGCGCTGGTTCGGCAACCCGGCCTGACCCGGACGAGAGGTCTTGGGCCAAGGGCCACTCGCCCCACGCCGACCCGGCTGCCATCAGGGCCGACGAACGGCCCAAGGACGTGAGCACCGCGGCGGACGCGGAGCGCTTTCGCCGGCCCGGCAGATGGAGTGCGCGGCTCAGAACGCCCCGCGCACCGGGCGTTCGGGACGCGGCGCCGCCGGCAGGGGCGGGGAGAGCAGGGGTTCGAGCAGCTGAGCGAGCTGCTCGCGCTGCTCCGGACCGAGCCGGCCGGTGGCCGGCGCGAGGACGGCCTTGCCTTCCTCGTACAGGCGCTGGGTGAGGGCGCGTCCCTCGTCGGTGATCTCGACGACGACGGCACGCTTGTCCCCCGGACTCGTACCGCGGGTCAGCAGCCCCCGCCGTTCGGCGCGGGCGATGAGGCCGGACATGGTCGACTTGTCCAGCCCCAGGAACGCCGCGAGGTCACTCATCCGGGGGGTCCGGTCGCGCAGAATACCGAGCACGCGCAGCTGCGTGAGGGACAGGTCGTACTCTGCGCCGATCCGGGTGAGCACCCCCATGACCTGGAAGGCACTGCGGACCAGGCCGTCGACCAGGGCGTCCGTGGAGTCGTCGTCGGGAGCCATGCACACCACCCTACTTGACATTGTTTGCATTACCAACAACTCTCTTAGTGATTGGCAATGCAAACCAACCTGTGGGAGTTCCTCATGCATGCTGCGATCATCACGGCGCACGACGCTCCGCCCGTCTACGGCGAACACCCCGAACCCGTGGCACGGGGCGAGCACGACATGGTCGTGGACGTCCTGGCGGCGGGCCTGCACCACCTGACCCGGTCCAGGGCGAACGGCGGCCACTACTCCTCCTCCGGGGTCTTCCCGCTGGTCCCCGGCATGGACGGCGTCGTGCGCGACCCTTCGGGCCGTCTGCGCTACGCGGCTCTGGACGACACGACCCTCGGCACCTTCGCCGAACGCACGGTGATCGACTCACGCCGGAGCATCGTCCTGCCGGACGACGTGGATCCCGTCCGGATCGCCGCCGCGATGAACCCGGGCATGTCCTCCTGGGTCGCCCTGCGCCGCCGCATCACCTTCCGCGAGGGTCAGCGCGTTCTGATCCTCGGCGCCACCGGCAACGCCGGACGCATGGCCATCCAGATCGCCAAGCGGTTCGGCGCCGCCCAGGTCTTCGCCGCCGGCCGCGACGCCACCCGGCTCGAGGCGCTGTCCGGCCTCGGTGCGGACCGGGCGCTCACCTTCGACGATGTCACCGCCGCGGCCGACGTCGATGTCGTCCTCGACTTCGTCTGGGGCGAACCCGCAGCCGGGGCCATGCTTCCCCTGCTCACCGCGCGCGCCGACCGCTCCGCCCCGCTGACCTGGATCCAGATCGGCTCCATGGCGGGCGCGTCCGCCCCGGTCCCTTCCGCGGCCCTGCGGGCGGCGCAGCTGAACATCGTGGGCAGCGGCATCGGCTCGGTCCCTGCCCGCGACTTCATCGCCGAACTGCCCGAGTTGGCGAAAGCGGTGACCGAGGGCGCCATCGACGTCCGAGCCCGCGCCGTGCCGCTGGCCCGGATCGCGCAGGCATGGTCCGAGAAGACCGGCGAACGCCTGGTCTTCGTGCCCTAAGGGCTGTCCCGTAATTCCTGGTGGATCAGCGCGCGGCGTCAGATGCGGTGCATCGCAAGGCGGAGAGGCGCTCGCATACTGGATGTATTCGGGCGTTTCGACAACGGAGGGGGTCCCCCCGTGCCGTTGAGGCTACGGGGGAGAGGTGCCGTAGCTGTCGTCGTGCGCCCGCCAGGAATTGCGGGACAGCCCTTAGACCCTCCGCCCCACGTGTTCCGGCTGCCCGTCCCGCGTCGGATTCCAGGCCGCCGCACACAGGGACTCGGCCACGGCAGCCGTGTAACGGGCGGCGCTGAGCCAGTAGGTGGCGAAGCCGTCGGTGTCGGCAGGGAGCAGACGGCCGAAGAGGTCACGCTCGCGTTGGGCCGCCGAGGCGCACAGGGCGGCGAGGAGCCCGGCGGCCGTGGGAAGGCCCGCGCGGCGGATGCGGCGGGTCTCGGCGGTGACGTCGCCGAGCATGCCGAGGGCCGCGCGGCCCGCCGGGACCGTCTGTTCGACCCGGCGCTCCAGGAGGTACAGGGGCGAGTGCGCGCCGGAGCTTTCGGGCTGCGGCGGGGCGAGGTGCGCGGGGGCAGCCGGATCCGGGAGGTCGGCGCGGCGCAGGCGGTCGAAGCCGAGGTCGACGGTGCCCCGGCCGGTGGGGTGCGAGCAGGCGAGGAGGGTGAGCCGGGGGTGGGGGGCGGGGACCAGGCGGCCGATGATCCGCAGCCGTGTCCCCGGCGCCGTGGCCAGCAGCGTCAGGTTGTCCCGGTGGGCCAGCGCGGGATCGTCGTCGGCGACGGCGAGCCGGACGGCCGTGCCCCCCTCGCACCGGGCGAGCAGGCAGGTTCCTCCGGACTCCCTTACGGCTCCGAGGAGTTCGACGTCCAGGAAGAGCAGGTCGCCGCCGCCGCCCTCCTGGTCCGCGTAGCGGGAGACGGACCGCAGGGCGCGGGCTGCCTGTTCGGACGGCGGCGTCTCCCACAGTGCGGCGAGCGGAGGCTCCGTCCACGCCGCGCCCCGGGCGGAGACGGCCTTGACGCCCTTGCCGGCGCCGAGCCTGCCGTCCGGCGAGACCGTCGCCCCGGAGACCGCCAGGCCGGCCCGGCCCAGCTCCCGGTGGGTGAGCGCGCTGTCTCCCAGGCGCACGGCCCGGTCGGCCACGCCCAGGGCGCGCCCGACGCCGCCGGGTGCCACGTCACCGACCGTGCACAGGCGGCCGTCGGATCCGGCGACCCAGGTACGGGCGCCGCCGTGCCCCGAGTCGGTGACCACGGGTTCGGTGAACAGTCCGTACAGGCGCAGCGAGCCGTCGGGGCTGTACGGGCGGCGCGCGCGGCCCCTGACCGCGGCCAGCTCCGCCCCGGAGGCCGTCCCCACGCGGTGGGCGGTGCCCAGGAGTTCGGCGAGCGCCGTGACCAGGTCGGCGGTGCGGTAGGACGGGTCCCCGGCGCGGGCCGCGCGCAGCAGCGTGACGACGGACAGCGCGGCGCCCGCGGCGCGCGGCAGCTGCCGGAGTCGGGCGGTGTGCGCGGCCCGGAGGAGCGCCGCCTGCGTGACGGCGCCTGCCCCGTCGACGCCGGCCTCCAGCACGGCGGCACCCGCCGACCACAGGGCGTCGGCCGCGGCACGCTGGGCCGGGCTCGCCACCTCGGGCGAGGCGGCGGAATCCGGGGCGGCGAGGGGAGGGGGGTCCGTCGCGGTGGCGGATTCGGGGACCGTCCGGTCGGGCCGGTCGGCGGGCCCCGGCGCCGGGTCGGCCGTGGGTGCGGCGCAGGCGGCGGCCGCACGGTGCACGCATGCCGGGGCGAGGAGGCAGCCGCAGCTGATGGCGTGCGCCGTCGCCACCACACCGCCCGGGGCGTGCAGACGCAACTCGGTCTCGTCGTCGACCGCGATCGTCACGGTGTCCCCGTCCCGGTACGTCGGGCGGGCACCGAGCTTGGTGACCGCCGCGTCCAGCCGCTTGCGCAGCCGGGGCGAGAGGTCCTCGACCAGCGTGGCCGTGACCTCCGGAGCGACAGGCGGCAACTGAACGGCGGTCATGCGGTCTTCTCCCCTATCCAGCGGGCCAGTTCGAGTGGGCTGAGGGCCGCCACGGGCATGCCGGCGGCCACGAGCTGTCCGGCGACGCCCGTCGAGTAGCGAGGCCGGCCGGCGTCGTCGAGACTCGCGCACCCGAGGACGTGGCAGCCGGTGGCCACCAGGGCCCGTACCTCGGCCAGCAGCCCGCCGAGCGGCGCACCCTCCTCGAAGTCGCTGATGACGACGACAAGGGTGCGACTGGGCACCGTGATCAGGCCGCGGGCATGCCGTAGTCCGGCGGCGATGTGCGTGCCCCCGCCCACACTCACCTCCAGCAGGAGCGAGAGGGGGTCGTGCACATGGCCGGTGAGGTCGACGACCTCCGTGGAGAAGGCCAGGAAATGGGTACTCAGGGTGGGCACCCCGGCGAGCACGGAAGCGGTCAGGGCGGACCAGATCGTGGACGCCTCCATGGACCCGGAGACGTCGGTGACCAGGATCAGGCGCCAGTCGGCCGACCGGCGCACGCGGCTGCGGAACACCGGATTCTCGGGGATGACCCGGACCGTTCCGTCGGCCGTCCGGCGGGCGGTGGCCAGGTTGGCGCGCAGCGTACGCGGCAGGTCCAGCCGGCCGCCGGGGCGGCGGGTGGGCCGGGGCGACATGGCGCCGGTGAGGGCGGGTCGCAGCCGGGTGGCCAGCTGCCGGGTCAGCTCGTCGACCAGCCGGCGGACCAGGGGCCGGAGCGCCGCAAGGCGGGCTTCGGGCAGGCCGCCGGCGTACCGGAGGATCGTCCGGAGCAGTTCGACGGAGGGCGTGGCGGCAGCCGGGTCGAGCTCGGCGAGGACGTCCTGCCGGCCTGTCACCGCTGCGGCGGCGAGGACCTCCTCGCGGATGCCGGGGCCGAACAGCGCGGCCAGTTCCTCGGACCATTCGCGGACGCCGGGGAACGACGGTTCCCGGCCGCCGTGCGGCCCGGATCCGCCACCGTGACCGGGCAGGCCGCCACGGGATCCCTCTCCGTGTCCCGCGCCGTAGAGCTCGTCCAGAGCCGTCGCCAGGCGGGCGGCGCCGGACGGCAGCCGGTCGGGGCGCCGGCCGAGCACGAGCCGCCACCGGTCGGCGGGCGCGAGGGTCCGCGCGGGCGTGGCCTCGGTGGGGGGTGCGGTGGCGGGCGTGGCGGTGAAGTGTGTTGTGGCAGGCGTGGCGGTGGGGTGCGTGGTGGCAGACGTGGCGGTGGGGTGCGTTGTGGCGGTGGGGTGCGTGGTAGCGGGATGCGTTGTGGCGGGGTGGCCGGACTGTGGCGTGAACGGGTCGTCGTGCGCGGGTGGCGGGACGGGCAGACCGAGGCCGGTCAGGAGCTCACGGGCCGCGAGGTCGGCGACGGTACGGCGGGCCAGCTCGGCCGGGTCGTCCGCGCCGAGGCTGTCCACGCGTTCGCCCAGCCGCTCCTCGACGGTGTCCAGCAGGCGGTCCCGGGCGGCCGGGCTCAAGGTGTCGAAGCCACCGCGCAGGGCCGGCAGCCGGGCCAGGAACGCGGTGTCGTCCAGCTCGACGACCCGGCGCAGCAACGGGTCCAGGGCGCCCACGCCGACGGTCAGGAGCGGGCCCGCCACCGTCAGGACGCCCGTGAGGCGGGCGGTGAGCGCGGCCCGGGCGGTGCTGTCCACGGCTCCGTCCACCCAGGAGGCGACCCGCCTCCCGAAGTCCTCGGTCTCTTCGTGGCCCGTGAGCACCCGGACCGCTCCGGCGGCCGCGGCGATCAACGGGGTGCCGTCGACGGCTAGCCGGGCGAGGGCCGCGGTCAGCCGGATGCCGCCCAACCGGTCGGCCCGCTGGGACAGTTCGAGCAGGGCCCGGGCGTCCTCGGGCTCCTCGGAACCGGTCAGGCCGTCGACCTGGCGGACCGCGGCCGAGGTCAGGAGTTCGGCCGCCTGCGCGGTACGGGCGGCGCGGGCGGAGGCCGTGGCATCCGGGGCCGAGGGGTCGTCGGGCGCGGCGGGGCCCGCCAGGTGACCGGCCTCGATGCGATCCAACAGGTGCAGACCTGACAGGAGTTCGGGAAGCGTGCCACTCGCGGGGAGCACGGCCGCCAGTTCCGTCAACCGTTCGTCGGCAAGGCCGGGGAGCCCGCACTCGGCGCCCTCCGTGAGGCCGCGGACGACCTGGGCCGCCGTCGGGCCGTCCTCCGCGCGCTCCGCCTCGCGCCGCTGCCGCAGCACGCCCTCGGCCGCCTGGGCCGGGGTGACGCCGCGGGCCCCGGCCGCGGTGAGCATGGCGGCCGTCGCCGGCGTCCACCGCACCTGCCAGCGCGTGGTGAGCCCCTCCGCGCCCGCCGCGCCGGTCACGCCCTGCTCCTGGGCGTAGGGGATGCCGCACACCGTCAGCCTGCGCAGCAGCAGGTCGCGGCGGCGGTCCAGGACGGAGCGCGCCGGGTCGAGCCGGAGGTCGCGCGGTGTCTTCTCGTGCGCGTCCTCGGGGCCGGGGAGGGCGAGCGACGCGGTCTCGGCCTCGACCGCGGGGCCCAGTCCGCTGCGCGGAGCGGCGGGCGCGGGCCGTCCGGTGCGGGCTCCGACGAGGACGTGTTCGAGGGCCCGGGCGACGGCGCGGCCCGTGCCGTAGGTCTCGCCGCGCCCCAGTACCGTCTGCACGGCTTCCAGGAGTTCACCGCGGCCGGGGGCGGGCAGGCCGCGCAGGCGGGCCAGGTCGCCGGCCACCCGGACGACCTCCCGGCCCTCCGCCGGGCCGTAGGGGTGGCCCCGTTCGCGCAGGGCGGCGCAGACGCGGACCGCGGTGCGGACCAGCGCCTCGTGCAGGGCGGCCGGGTCCCCGGCGGCGTCCAGGACGATGTGCTGCCACTCCGGGTCCCGGATGCCGGCCGGATAGCCGGACCGTGAATCGAGCAGCGGGTACGTGTACGGGATCAGGGAGACCGTGCACGCCCCCGTCCCGGCGGCGCCGTTCCCGTGGCCGCCCGCGCCAGGATCGGGCACGGCGGCGGATGCGGCGGCGTCCGCCTCCGGTACGGGATCCCCGGCGGCGGACGGCAGGAGGGCCGGGGTCAGGAGGGCCGGGGTGTGGAAGGCCCCCACCACCACGGCGGGGCGCCGCCCGCTCGCCAGGGCCTCGGCGACACGCCCGCGCATCCACGCCTCGCGTACCAGGTCGGTGCGGTCCACCCCGCCCCGCGCCTCGGCCTCGTGGCGCAGCGCCCAGCCGGTGAGCAGGGCGGCACGGCGGAGCGCCTCGGGTGTCGAACCGGGCGCGAGAGCCTCCACCAGCCGGTCCCACAGGTCGTCGCCGTCCCGGCCGGTGAGCCGGGACCGGAGCGCGTCGGACAGCCCGTGCCCCGCCGCGGCTACGGGGGCGGAGGCCGGGATGTCCGGACCGCCCCCCGCCCACGCCCGGTCGGCCAGCGGCAGGTCGCAGGCCACGGCCGGGACGCCGTTTCTCGCCGCCCAGCGCAGAGCGACCAGTTCGGGCGAGAAGTCCGCGAACGGGTAGAAGGCCGGACCCCGTTCACCTGCCGGGCCGGGCCCGGATCCGTCGGCGGGCACGGCGGCCAGTGCCACCGGGGCCTCGGTCTCCTCGTGGGCGAGCCAGCCCAGCCAGGGCTGGAACTCGGCGGGCAGCTCGACGAGGAGGACGTCGGGGGCCGCGGCGTCCAGCAGCGCCGGGAGGGCAGCCGCCAGCGAGGGCGCGTGGTGGCGCACCCCGATCAGGAACGGCATCCCGGGTCCGGTCGCCGCGAGCGCTGCCACCGCGGCCTCCGGGGTGGTGCCGGGACCGGCCGCCGGGCCCTGCACCGGGGAAGCGCCCGGCGCACCAGTGGTGAGCTCCACATCGGCGGTGGGCCCCACCTCAGTGGTGGGCCCCACCTCAGTGGTGGACTCCACGACTGCGGTGGGCCGCGCCTCGGTGGTGGACTCCACGCCGGCGGTGGGCCGCGCCTCGGCGGTGGCCCACGTCTCGGGGATGGTCGACTCGCTCATCCGTCAGTTCTCCAGCACCGCACGCAGATCCCACAGGGCACGCCACGTGGCCGCCCCCTGCTCCGCGCGCCTGCGCACCGGCCCGTCCCAGTACCCCAGCAGCCGTGCCGCGTCGGCGGGGTCGTCCTTCCGGACGACTCCGAGCAGATGGCCGGGCAGGAGGGAGAGCACGTCCCGGTCACCGGGGAAGTAGGCGGCGGCCAGACCCAGGGCACCCGCGACGGAGACCGCCTCCGCCGTGCTCATCACCGTGGAGGGACGCTCGACCTCCCAGCCCTCCACGGAGCGGCCCTCGCGCAGGTCCCGGAAGGCGATGACCAGCGCTTCGAGGACCGCGTCGTCCACCTGGAAAGCGGCGCCGACGCGTTCGACGGCCGCCCGCGACTGGCGCCGGACGAGTGCGGTCTCGGCGTCCACGTCCCCGATGGGCCCCACGGTCTCGAAGTTGAAGCGCCGCTTCAGCGCGGCGGACATCTCCGAGACGCCCTTGTCCCGCAGGTTGGCGGTGGCGATGAGGGTGAACCCGGGTGCCGCGTGCATCTGGGCGCCCTCGCCGCCCGCGAGTTCGGGGACCGCGATCCGCCGCTCGGAGAGCAGTGACACCAGGGCGTCCTGGACCTCCGGCAGACAGCGGGTGACCTCCTCGACCCGGGCGACCGCCCCCCGGGTCATGGCGGCGAGTACCGGGGAGGGCACCAGTGCCTGTTCGGTGGGGCCCTGGGCGAGCAGCAGCGCGTAGTTCCAGCCGTACTTGAGCTGGTCCTCGGTGGTGCCCGCGGTGCCCTGCACGGTGAGCGCGCTGGTCCCGCAGACCGCCGCCGACAGCAGCTCCGAGAGCATGGACTTCGCGGTGCCGGGTTCGCCCACGAGGAGGAGTCCGCGCTCTCCGGCCAGGGTGACCACGCACCGTTCGACCAGGGCGCGTTCGCCGACGAACTTCTGCTCGATCGCCAGGCGGGCCGGCAGCCCGGCTCCGGGCCGGGCGCCCTTCGGCAGGGCCAGTGCCTCGCCCGCGCTGCCCATCACGAAGGTGACGACGGCGCGCGGGGTGAGCAGCCAGCCGGGCGGGCGGGGCCCGGAGTCGTGGGCGGCGAGGAAGGCCAGTTCGGTGGTGTACCGGTCCTCGGGCGGTGTGACCTGGCGGGGCTCCCGGCCGGAAGCCGTCGCCCGGTCCGGGATGCCGTCCGTGGTGGTGCTGTTCACGGTGGTCGTGGTGTCGTTCGTCATCGGCGGCGGCCCTTCCGGGGTGCGCGGGTGTCCAGTTCCTCGAAGGCGGGGGCGTCGCCGCCGCGGACCCTTGTCCAGGCGGCCGCGAACAGCGCGGGCACGGGGACGTGGGGCAGGGTCCGAGCAGACCCGGCCACGGGGTACAGGCGTTCCTTCCAGGTCTCCAACGGCAGTCCTGGAGCGCCGCGTTCGAGCCAGCCGCAAGGGAGGAACAGGGTGCGGCCGGCGCGGGAGCGCTTCGCCTCCACGACCAGGCCGGTGGCGGTGAGTTCCGCCCGGGCCTTCTTGATCCGTGCCGGCTTCCACTCGGTCCAGCGGACGCAGTTACGGTCCGTCGGGTCGGGCAGGGCGAGCAGGATCAGGTAGAGCGCGGCAGCGTCCGCGCTCAGGCCGAGGACGTCGGCGGCTTCGGTCACCAGCTCCGGCACCGTACGCGTCGGGTCCTGGGCCGGGTGGTGCGGGGCGCCGTCGGGGGCGCCTGCCGAGGCCAACGCGTGGGTCTCCTCGTCCAGCAGCGCGCGCAGGGCGAGCAGATCGCCGGTGCCGTACGGGCCGACGGTGCCCTCGACGAGGCCGAACGCCGGGTCGTCGGGGCCCACCAGACCGGCCGGGCGGATCAGGAGCTTCTCGTTGTCGGCGTAGCCGGGGGCGAGCAGCAGCGCCGTGCCGGCCCGGACCAGACCGTCGCCATCGGCGCCGCCGGACTCCGGGAGCCCGTAGGCGGCGCGGACCACGAGGCCGATCGAGCCCCCGGACTCGGCCCATTCCAGACCGAGGTCCAGCACCAGGTCCGGGTCGGCGAGGCGGTCTCGCAAGGCGGTGAGCCCGACGGGCAGGTGCGCCCGCAGGGGGTGCCCGTACGGCAGCGTGTAGGCGAGGGTGCGCAGGGCCGTCACGGCCGAGGAGACCGCGCCGCGTGCGCCCGTCCGGCGCAGTCCCGGGCGTCCTGTGCCGTCCGGGACATCGGTGCCGTGGGCGAGCCAGGTCAGGGTGCCCGCGTTGAGGATCAGGTCGACGGCCTCCGCGGTGGTGCCCGAAAGGTCGAGATCCAGTTCCTCGGGGACACGGACGAGGGAGGCCAGGCGCTTCTGCCACACCTCGGCGGCTGCCCGGACGTCGGGGCCCGTGGACCACAGCTCGCCCGGGTCGGCGGGCAGCAATGCCTGGAGCACGGCGTGCCGGTCGTCACGGGGCAGGGCGTCCAGCCTGGACTGGGCGGCTTCGAAGGCACGTGTCTTCACCCCGAGGAGCGCGAGCGCCTCGGCGCCGGGCTCCTTGACGGCTGCCGACAGCAGGGCGGCGGACTGGAGGGGGCCGATGCCGGTGGCCGTGTGGAACGCCTCGGCGGCCTCCGGACGCCAGGGTGCCGGGCCCTGTTCCCGTACCCGGGCGATGAGCCGGGTGAGCCGGTCGCGGTCGATGCCCTGCCGGTGAACCTTCTCGTGGTCCAGGGTGAAGCCGGGGACGGGGCCGAAGGCTCCGGTCGGGTCGTGGTCCAGGACCAGCCAACGTACCGCGTCGTTACGGGAGTTCCACCCGCGGCCGGCGAGGACGACGATGGTGCGGGCGCCCCTGCGCAGCACCTGGCCGAGGCGGTGCACGGTCTCGGGGCGCCCCGATCCGGTCGTCCCCCGGGAGATCGGCTCGACGAGTTCCACCTGCCGTACGGTGCCCGCCGGGTCGGCCAGCGGGCCCGCGGCGAGGGTCTCCAGAAACACGAGGAGCCCGGTGCGGTGCTCGGGGGAGGTGGTCGCCGAGGCTGCCCGGTAGGCCAGTTCGGGCAGATCACCGAGGAGATCGGTCCAGGTCAGGGAGTCTGCGGGCACGGTGTACTCGTCCCGCTGCCAGCCGTCCACGGGCGTGAACGGGACCGTGGACAGGATGGGCGGGCCGAACGCCGGCTCGCCGCCGAAGACGTGGTTGACGGCGAGGATCTGCCGGATCACGGTCCAACGGCGCCCGGCTCCCCACCAGCCACCCCGCATCCGCTCGGAGTTCCAGGCCGAGGCCGACTGCAGGGTCATGTCGTCGCCGTGCTCGGGCTCCTGATCGAAGAACATGCCCTTGGTGCGCGCGGTGTTCCGGGGCGTGGCCGGCTCCACGGGCTTGGGCGGTGCCAGGTACTGGGCGGCGGAGACGGCCCGGTACACCGCGTCCCGTACGACCGCGGTGACGCCCGCGAGAAGCCGTACGTCGGACAGTTCGGGCAGTACCCGGGCGACGGCTTCCTGGCTCAGCTCCTGCGAAGAGGGCCCGGTGTACTCCTTGACGGCCCGGAACGCCTCCAGGTGCCGTTCGACCGCGGCGGCGACCTCCTTGAACAACTCCTCCGCCCGGGAGTCCGTCAGGTTCCGCAGGACGGTGGAGCCCCGCTCGTCCCTCGGGCGCAGGGCGTGCCAGTAGGCGACGGGCGGCACATAGGGGGTACCCGCCGCGTCACCCCCGCCGCCGGAGCCGGGGGTGACGGACCACAGTTCCCCACCGGTGCCGTCGGTGTCCGCCGGGTGCGCTTCGACGGAGCGGTGGCGCAGGGCCACGACCGGCCGTGAACCACCGGGCAGGGCGAGGGCGCCGAGCGGCACCGGGGCGTCCCCGCCGGGCAGCGGGTACGGCAGGGTGACCGTGTGGCCGTCGGGGGTTCCGGCGACGATGCGGTGGCCGTCGGCGGGGGCGGCCGTGCCGGGCTCGGCCACCGTGTGACGGATCCAGCGGCCGAGGACCGTGCCGTCCGTGCCGAACGGGGTGGTCTCCAGGCCGGGCTGGAGCGGCATCACCTGGCAGTGCTCGGTGAGCAGCCGGGTGCCGTCCCGCACCCCCGAGCGGAGGAAGGCGGGGAGGGAGGCCCGGCCGTGCGTGCCGCCGGCCGGGTCGTACTCCAGCCACACCCGCTCCGTGCCCTGGTGGCCCTCGCGCCAGAGACCGGTGCCGTCGGAGATGACGGCGCGCTCGGGCGGGAGGGAGGTGTCGCCCGCGTGCAGGGCCTTGCCACCCGTGGCGCGGCCGCCGCCGGGCAGCGGCAGGGAGACCTCGTCCGAGGGGCCGGAGCGGCCCCATCGGGGGATCTGCTCGCCGCTGACGGTGAACACCTCGGCGGGGCGGTGCGACCAGTAGCCGCGCAGCTTGCCGTCCTCCCACCAGATGACCAGCAACTCGCCGTCGACGTAACGGAAGGCGAGCTGCCGCCAGTGGTCGACGGTGGCCGGCAGCCGCAGGGTGTGGCGCAGCAGAACGCCTTCCGGACCCACGACGACGGCCCGTTCGAGGGTGTTGAGGATGAGCGCGGGCCAGGCACCGGTGACACCGACGTCCTTCGACCGGTGGCGCTGCTGACGCGTGGCGGCGGCGGCCTCGGCGGCCAGTTCGGCGTAGGTCTCGTCCAGCGCGGACCAGCCCAGTTCGTCGAGGACGCCGGTACGCAGGGTGGAGGCGAGCAACGGCACGACATCGTGGGTCTCGATGAGCCGCACGGCTTGGGGGGCGACGTCCGCGACGACGGTACGGAACGCCGAGAGCCTGTGGAGAGCGGTGGTCAGCCCGGGGAGCCCGCGCGCGGCCGCGTACTCCTCGGCGCGGCCGGTCAGCCACTCCCCCAGGATCACGGAGAGCACGGGGTGTGCCGCCAGCCTCGCCATGCCGGCGTCGCTCAGCCGCTGGCCGTGTCCGTCGCCGAGGCCGCCGACGTTCCGGCTCAGAAGGGCGCGGAAGGCCGGCCGCTGGGCGACGGCGGTCAGATCACGTGCGCCGGGCGCCTGGTCGACGAGCCACGGGCCGACCGGGACACCGGCGGGCTGCGCGGTGCCCGTGTCCTGCTCGTCGGGCTCGGCGACGGGCACGCCGGAGGCCAGGCAGAGGTCGAGAAGGTCCAGGTCGGCGTTGCGCTGCCAGCGGCCCTGGAACAGTTCGACGGGGCGCCCGTCGGCGCGCAGCCGGTCTGCCATCCGGGCGGCCAGGTCGAGGGTCTGCGGGCTGCGGCCCGCGGTGGCCCGGTGGCGCCGGCGGTGGGCCTCCCAGCGGGCGAGCCAGTCCGCCGGGGAGACGGACGGGTCGCCCGAGGTGTCCGGCAGAGCCGTCAGCAGGTCCTCGGCGCCGGACTCGGCCAGCAACGCGAGCCAGCCGCTTTCCCCGTCCGAGTCCCGGCCGCTCTCGCTGAAGCTCTCCGGGAAGAAGCCGAGGAGCCGGGCCCGCACGGCCGCGTCCCGCCGGGCGAGCGCGACGAGCGCGGAGCGGTAGGCCGTCCAGAACGAGGCGGGGGCGCGGACGACTCCCGGAGAGCCGATCAGGTCGGCCACCAGGTCGTGCTCGGCGGTCTCACGGTCCAGCCCGGCGGCCTTGACCAGCGCGCGCACGTCCTGCGGCAGCGCCGCGTACGGCGGCATGCCGGCCGCGCAGCGCTCGACCAGCAGACGGCGGTACTGCGCCCAGGCGTCGGCCGGTGCGAGCCGGGCCACCAGGTCCCGTACGTACTGCCGCAGTGCCTTGACGGTCAGTGCGCCGGAGAAGGCGAACTCCAGGAAGACGGCTCGCTGCCGGTCCTCGTCCACGGCCAGCCCGTGCACCCGCTCGGCCTCGCGGGCCTTGCCGAAGAAGGTGGCGGCGTAGCTGGTGTTCTCCGCCTGGAGGAAGAGGCGCGCCACCTGCTCGTAATAGGTCGGCAGGAAGTGGGGCACGGCCCGGCCGAGCCGGGTGCCGAGTGCGTCGAAGCCCTCCTTGGCCGCTCCGGCCCGGGTCCTGGCCTGCCGGCCCAGCCGCTCGATGTCCTTGACCAGGGCCAGGGCGTGGTGCCCGTTGGCCGGGTCGTTGACCAGCGCCCAGGCCGGGAAGCCCAGTGTCTCGCGGCGCACCTGGCCCACGACGGGGGCCTCGGCCGTCCGGGCCAGCCCGAGGAACTCCAGGGCCAGGTCCTCGGCTTCGCCGAGGGTGCCGGGCACGAGCCGGACCACGGGGCGGTCGCCCAGGGCGGTGTGCGTGTAGGTGCGGGCGGTCAGCGCGTCGGCGTCGTCCCGGTCGGTGGTGGAGGCCGGGAGGATCGCGCCCGCGTCCAGCAGGGCCGCGGCGCGGGCCGCTTCGGCGCGGGCGGCAGTGGTCTCGCCCCGGTCCTGGGCGGGCAGGAACGCTGCGCCCGCTGCCGTCGTGTTCGCGTCGGTGTTCGTCGTCGTGGTGCTCATGCCGCCCGCTCCTCGTCCGCCACGTCGCGGCCGGCGTAGAGCGCCGCCGCCATGCGCATGCCTTCGGACCACGTGACGGGGCCGACCTCGGCGGCCGTCAGCGGGCGCCCCGAAGGGTCGGTCCAGCCCAGGGGGCCGGTCTCCGTGCCGTACGCGTCGTATCCGTCGTGCTCGCCGATCCAGATGCGTGCCTCGGCGGTGGCGCCGTCCTCGACGACGGGGCAGACCGCGTATCCGCCGCGCGACCGGTACCCGAGCTGGGTGACGCGGCCGTGCAGGAAGCGCAGTTCCTTGAACACCCCGCCGGCGTAGGTGTCCACGGTGGTGGTGTCCGGGGCGAGGCCCGGCGGGCGGAGCCACACCTCGCGGAACAACTGCTCCACGTTCTGGCGCACCCCCAGTTCGACCGCGAACTCCCGCAGCTCGTCGAGGTCGTCGAGGAGGACGGGGTGGGGCACACTGACGACGTCCGGCGTGATGCGGACCGTATCGCCGTCCAGGTCGACCAGGCCGAGGCCGCGGTCGGGGTCGACGTCACGGAGGAATCCGGCGACCCCGCCGTCCGCGCCGGTGACCACGACGTCCCGCAGGGCCGCCTGCCAGGACGGGTCGGGCCAGACCCGGGCGAGCACGGCCGTGGGGACGGGCAGCGAACGCACCATCCACTGCTCGACGTCGGTCAGGCACTGGTGTGCGTGCCGATCCAGCCATTCGGTCAACTGCCGGAGCCCGACGACCGCCGGGTCGTCCTTCAGTCTGGCCGGGACGGACTTCAGCCGTCGGCCCTTCCCGTTGCGGCAGACCACCTTGCCCGCCTCCAGAGCGACTTCGTAGTCGCCCGCCGGAACCCACCCCATGCGCTGTTCTCCCCGCCGCTCCGGACGGCCGCCGAACCGACGGCACGCTGATGAAACCCGCCGACGGCAACGCACCGTGACGAGTGGGAGAGACTCTAAGCGCCGCCAGTGACAATCAGCTCGGACCCCTCCGCTTCGTCGCACCGGCCCCGCACCGCGGAAGGGGCCTCCGGGCCTGGGGACGGTGGTGCCGCGCGCGGTCCGCCTTCCCACAGGCGCGGACGAGCATCGGGAGAGCACCGGACCGAACAGCGCCTGAGGAGGTGTCAGCCTGCCAGCCGGGCCTTCCAGATCTCCTCGCTCGGCCATTGATGGGCCCAGTCCGCGGGAACTTCCGTGTATTCCCTGTGCGCGGGCCGGGGGGCCTGGATCTCGATCAGGTCTTCCACGACGAAGCCGCAGGACCGCAGGAGGCGGAGCATCTCCCCGTGCGGCAGGACGAACTGCACGTGACTCTGCGAGTCCAGCCGAGTCAGCCCGAACTGGCGGCGAAGGAGCGTGGTGGATACCGGCCCTTCGGGCGGTACGCACAGCGCGAACAACGCGGAGTACCGCATGAACACCAGCTGGCCTCCAGGGACCAGCAGCCGGGCCGCCTCCGGGATCCACCGGTACGGGTCACACCACAACGAGGCACCGTACTCGCTGATGGCCAGGTCGAACGTGCCGTCCCCGTAGGGCACCGTCTCGGCATTGCCCAGGACCAGGGGGAAGTCGATCCCGAACTCCGTCTGCATCGCGCGCGCAGTGGCGAGCTGCTGCTCGGAGACGTCGATCCCGACCGGGGCGGCTCCTGCCCTGGCCAGCCAGGCCGACACATAGGCAGTCCCACAGCCGAGCTCGATGGCGCGCATCCCGGCCATGCCCTCCGGAAGCACGGAGACCTGGGACTCAGGAGTGGCCCACAGTCCCCAGCGCGGCTCTTCCTGCGCCCAGTGGTCGCGGGCCAGCGGCCCGTGCCAGGCAGCCGCCTGCTCGTCCCAGTAACGTCGGTTCTGCTCCAGATGGTCCCCGGGGCTGTCATGAGTCATGGAGGCATTCGATCGAAGCCGCCGGTGCCACGGCAACGGAATTACGGCTGGACGGGATCCCGGCCCGCTCGCCATCCCGGCCCGCTCGCCCACGGCCCTCGACGGCCCGCTCTTCGCGCGGGCCGGGATCAACGTCCGTCGAGTCCCGCGGACTACGGCTTCGGCCCTCACTTCTCGATGGCGGCATGGCCGGAACGACCGGGTACAGTGCGCGCCGGCAGTCTGGATTACCTGAGGATGGAAAGCGTGACCGACACCAGCGAAGCCCGATCCGCGGACGGTGCAGCGCAAGCGGCCCAGCAGAGTCGACTGCGCCGCCTGATGCGCTACATCCCTTTGATCGCCCCCGTCCTGCTGTGGGCCGTGCCCTGCTGGGTGCTGCTGCACGCCGGCCAGCACTGGCCGCTCCCCGTGGCGCTGGGCGGCACGGCCCTGTTCGTCCTCGGTCTGGTCACCATGCCGCTCGCGATGGCGCGCGGCCACGGCCGACGGCAGCAGGACCGGGCGGCGATCCTCGGAGACACCCTCCTCGGGGTCGGCTGGGTCCTGTTCACCTGGTCCGTACTGCTCGGCGTCCTGCTGCGCCTCGCCCTGACCGTGGCGGGCGCGGGCGACGGACAGGACCGGGCCAGGATCGTCACGTGGGCGGTTCTCGGCGTGGCCGCCGTGCTGCTCGCGTGGGGGTACACCGAGGCCCGCCGGGTGCCACGCGTGCGCGAGCTCGACGTAGAACTCCCGCGCCTGGGGGCCGGCTTGGACGGCACGCGCGTCGCCCTCATCACCGACACCCACTACGGCCCGCTCGACCGCGCACGCTGGTCGGAGCGGGTCTGCGCGAAGGTCAACAGCCTGGAGGCCGACCTGGTCTGCCACACCGGCGACATCGCGGACGGCACCGCCGAACGCCGCCGCGCCCAGGCCGTTCCGCTCGGCACCGTGCAGGCCACCCGGGCCCGGGTCTACGTCACCGGGAACCACGAGTACTACAGCGAGGCCCAGGGCTGGGTCGACCTGATGGACGAGCTGGGCTGGGAACCGCTGCGCAACCGTCACCTGCTGCTGGAACGTGGCGGCGACACCCTGGTGGTCGCCGGCGTGGACGACGTCACCGCCGAGTCCTCCGGCCTGGCCGGCCACCGCGCCCACCTCGCCGGAGCCCTGGACGGCGCGGACCCGGACCTGCCCGTCCTGCTCCTGGCCCACCAGCCCAAGTTCGTCGACCGGGCCGCAGCGGGCGGCGTCGACCTCCAGCTCTCGGGTCACACCCACGGCGGACAGATCTGGCCCTTCCACCACCTCGTGCGCATCGACCAGCCCGCCCTCGCCGGCCTGACCCGCCACGGCGCCCGCACCCTCCTCTACACCAGCCGCGGCACCGGCTTCTGGGGCCCGCCGTTCCGCGTCTTCGCCCCCAGCGAGATCACCCTGCTCGTACTCCGCTCCCCGCAGCGGCCCTCCGGGCCTCCCGTGTGAACTCCCGATGCCCCGCGGCCGCGGCGAACAGCGCGACGTGCCCCGCGGCCGGGAACCGGTCAGACCTGTTCGAAGTGGAACGCCTTGATGAAGCAGTCGCGCGGCTGGGCGACGGCGAAGAGGATGCACTCCACGAGTGACTGCGCGGTGAGGTCGTCCCGGGCCTCGCGCGGCGTGGTCTCCCATTCCTCGGAGAGCGGGTCAGGGTTGGCGAAGTCGGGCGGGTAGAGGGAGATCACCCGTACCCCCTGGGGCCGCAGGCGCTTGGAGAGGATCTCGGCGAACCCCGCCTGGGCGCTCTTGGCCGCGTAGAAGGCGTCGTGCGCCTCCGAACGGTGATGGCCCGCCGCTCCGCAGGCGGAGACCATGGTCACCACGTCCGGCTTGTCCGAGTTGAGCAGGAGAGGGAGGAAGTTCTTCACCGTGAGAACGGTTCCCGTGGCGCCGGACGCGATCGTGTCCACGATGTCGGTGTCGGAGGCGGATTCGAGGTCCGGGCCTTCGAGGTAGCGCGAACCGTTGTTGATCAGCAGGTCGATGCGATCGGTGCGCAGGGCGACCTCGGCAGCGAAGTCCCGGATCGAAGCGGGGTCCGTCAAGTCGCAGGAGAAGGCGTGGACGTACCGCTGCCCCCGGTCGCGAATCTCGTCGCGCACCCGCTCGGCCGCGGCGAGGTTCCGGGCGGAGAGGAAGACCTCGGCCCCGAGGTCCGCGAGACGGATGGCCAGGGTGCGGCCGAAGTCACGGCCGGCGGCCGTGATGACCACGCGGTGGTTGTCGAATCTCATGTCGTCGCTCCTGCTTCGTGGATGGCCCGCCGGTCGCTGGTCCCGGCTGTTCCGCCGGCCGTACGCCGCCCGGGGGCCGCACCGGCCCCCGCAGGGCCCGGCCTGCGTGCCGGCGCGGCGATCAGCCGCCGGCCGCCCCGTCACGGCGCAGCCGGTCACCCCCTCGGGCCGGTTCCGACAGCCTGTCAGGACTGAGTCCGCCGCGAGGGACCGGCCTTCGTGTCCGGGGTCGTGGCAGCCGCGGGCGCGGTCATGTCGAGCAGGAGCATGGCGTCGTGGTCAGGGGAGCCGGGTTCGGCGGTGTAGGCGCTGAGGCGCTGGCCGGGTGTCCCTTCGAGGTTCATGCCCTGGCCGCTGAGGGTCAGCTCGCCGACCTGGGGGTGGTGGAAGGTCTTCTCGGTCTTCTTCCGGCCGATGACTTCGTAGCGTTCCCACAGCCGGGCGAAGTCGGGGCTCTTGAGCAGGAGTTCGCCGACCAGGCTGGTGAGGTCGGGGGCGTCGGGATTGATTCCGGCCTCGGCCCGCAGGCGGGCGACACAGCCCCGGACCTGGGTGTCCCAGTCGGGGAACAGCTGCCGCGCCGTGGGATGGAGGAAGAGGTAGCGGGCCAGGTTGCGCTGCTTGGCGGGCCAGTCCGCGATCCCGGCGTACAGGGCGAGACCGCCGGGGTTCCAGGCGAGCAGGTCCATGCTGCGGCTGAGGATGTAGGCGGGGCTGGGCCGCATCGTCTCCAGCAGGAGCTTCAGGTGCGGGCGGACCGTCCGGCTCGGCGGGGACGGGGGCTCGGGAGCGTGGTGGGCGGCACGTGCGGCGAGCTCGCGCAGGTGATGGTGTTCGTCGTCGTCGAGGTGCAGGGCGCAGGCCAGCGCGTCGATGACCGCGGGGCTGGGCCTGGTCTCCTTGCCACGCTCGATGCGCGTGTAGTAGTCGATGCTGATCCCGGCCACCGTGGCCAGCTCCTCGCGCCGCAGTCCGGGAGTGCGGCGTACGCCGGGACCGGGTGTGAGGCCCGCGCTCTCGGGGCTGGTCTGGTTGCGACGGGCGCGCAGGAACCGCGCCAGTTCGTCGCCGCTGGTGTGCTCGGCTGCCATGGCTCCATTCTCGCCCGCCGGACACCGGGGCGGCATGCGCCAGGGGGGCCCTGTCACACCCCCGCTGACCGCTCCCTGGCAAAACCCGGCCTGCCTGTACGGCGCGCTCGGGTGCACGGTGGATGACGTCACCCGCTCACCACGGGCTCTCCCTGTTCCGGCCTGCCGGCCGCGTGTGAGGCGGGAGACGGGCGCTGCCGCACAGCAGACTGAAGAGAAATACGCAGAAGGGCTGAAGATCTGTGAAGTACATCAAACTGCGCGACCTGGAGGTCTCCCGGATCGGACTGGGTGCGATGGGCATGTCCCATGGCTACACGGGGTCCGGCACGGACGAGGCGGAGTCGGTCCGGACCGTTCACCGGGCGCTGGAGCTCGGTGTCACCCTGGTCGACACCGCGGAGATCTACGGCCCGTACACCAACGAGGAGCTCCTCGGCCGGGCCCTGAAGGGCCGCCGCGACCAGGTCGTGCTCGCGACGAAGTTCGGTCTCGTCTCACACGCCGGTGCGGGTGCCTGGAACCTGGACAGCAGCCCGGCCAACATCCGCATCGCCGTCGAAGGCTCGCTGAAGCGCCTGGGAACCGACCACATCGACCTCTACTACCAGCACCGGGTCGACCCGAACACTCCCATCGAGGAGACGGCGGGGGCGGTGGGCGAACTGGTCGCCGAGGGGAAGGTCCGGGCCTTCGGCCTGTCGGAGGCCGGTCCGGACACCATCCGCCGTGCGCATGCCGTCCATCCGGTCAGCGCCGTCCAGTCGGAGTACTCCCTGTGGACCCGGGGCGTGGAGGACCGGGTGCTGCCGGTGCTGCGCGAGCTGAACATCGGCCTGGTGCCGTTCTCGCCGCTCGGCCGCGGGTTCCTCACCGGCACGATCCGTTCCGCCGACCAGTTCGACAAGGACGACTTCCGTCGCGACAATCCCCGGTTCACCGGAGAGAACTTCGAGCGCAACCTGCGCCTGGCCGACGAGGTCAAGGCCATCGCGGCCACGGCGGGCGTCACACCGGCGCAGATCGCCCTGGCCTGGCTGCTCGCGCAGGGCGACGACATCGCCCCGATCCCCGGCACCAAGCGCGTCACCCGGGTCGAGGAGAACACCGCCGCCGACGCCGTCGAGCTGACCGCAGAACAGCTCGACAAGCTCACCGGCCTGCCCCCCGCCGCGGGCGACACCCACACCGAGGCCCAGCAGCAGATGCTCGAACGCTGACCGCCGCCCCTGGCCCGACGGCCGGACAGAACGACTGAGCAGAACACCCCCACCCTTCCCCGTAGGAGCACCATCCCCATGCGCGCAGCAGTGATGTACGGAGCCGGCGACGTACGGATCGAGGACCGGCCCGACCCGAAGATCCAGCAGCCCACCGACGCCCTCGTGCGGACCGTCCTGTCGTGCGTGTGCGGCAGCGACCTGTGGCCGTACAAGTCGATGCCCAGGACGGACACCGGCCGCCCGATGGGCCACGAGTTCCTCGGCGTGGTCGAGGAGACCGGGTCCGGGGTCACCGGGGTCAAGCCGGGGGACCTGGTCGTCACCCCGTTCACCTACTGCGACAACACGTGTGACTACTGCGCCAAGGGGCTGCACTCCTCCTGCCGGCACGGCGGCCGGTACGGGCTCGACGGCGTCGACGGCGGCCAGGGCGAGGCCGTCCGGGTCCCGCAGGCCGACGGCACCCTGGTCAGGCTCCCGGTCGGCGCGGACTCACCGCTGCTGCCGTCCCTTCTCGCCCTGTCCGACGTGATGGGCACCGGCCACCACGGCGCCACCACCGCCGGGGTCTCGCGCGGCGACTCCGTCCTGGTCATCGGGGACGGCGCGGTCGGCCTGTGCGCGGTGATCGCCGCGAAGCGTCTCGGCGCGGAGCGGATCGTCCTCATGGGCCGGCACACCGACCGCACCGACCTGGGCCGCGCGTTCGGAGCCACCGACGTGATCGCCGAACGCGGGGACGAGGGCGTCGCCCGTGTGCGTGACCTGACGGCCGGGTACGGCGTGGACAGGGTGATCGAGGCCGTGGGCGCCCGCCAGACCCTGGACACCGCGTTCGCCGCCGTCACCGACGGCGGCACCATCAGCCGCCTGGGCATGCCTCAGTACGAGGAAGGCCCCATCGGCGCCGCGATGATCATGCGGAACATCACCCTCACCGGCGGCGTCTCCCCGGCCCGCGCCTACATCGAGGAACTGATGCCCGACGTCCTCGACGGCACCATCCGGCCGGGCCGCGTCTTCGACCGGACCATCTCCCTGGACGAGACCCCCGGCGCGTACCAGGACATGGCCGACCGGCGCGTTCTCAAGGCCCTCATCACCTTCTGACCACCCCAGCCCACCGGACACATCCCACGCACAGGAGCCATCCATGAAGACCGTCACCCTGAACAACGGCGTCACGATGCCGATCCTCGGCTTCGGTGTCTTCCAGATCCCGCCGGAGGACACCGAACGCACCGTCAGCGACGCGCTCGCCGCCGGCTACCGGCTGCTCGACACCGCCGCCGCCTACGGGAACGAGGAGGCCGTGGGCCGCGCCATCAGGAGCAGCGGAATCCCGCGCGACGAACTGTTCGTCACCACCAAGCTGTGGATCCAGGACGCGCCGGCCGAGGAGAACGCCAGGGCCGCCTTCGAGACGTCGCTGAGCAAGCTCGGTCTGGACTACCTCGACCTGTACCTGATGCACCAGCCCTTCGGGGACGTGTACGGGCAGTGGCGCGCCATGAAGGCACTGCACCACGAGGGCCGCGTCAAGGCGATCGGCGTCGCCAACTTCTACCCCGACCGGCTCGTCGACCTCCTCAGCAACAACGACGTGACGCCCGCGGTGAACCAGATCGAGACGCACCCGTTCTTCCAGCGCACCGACGACCAGGACGTCATGCGGGAGCACGGCGTGCAGATCCAGTCCTGGGGCGGCTTCGCCGAAGGCAAGAACGGCCTCTTCACGAACCCGGTCCTCAGCGACATCGGCAAGGCCCACGGCAAGTCCGTCGCCCAGGTCGTGCTCCGCTGGCTCGTCCAGCGCGGCATCGTCACCATCCCCAAGTCCGTACGGGCCGAGCGCATGGCGGAGAACTTCGACGTCTTCGACTTCGCGCTCACCGACGACCAGATGGCCGCCATCGCCGCGCTGGACACCGGCGCCTCCCTGTTCTTCGACCACCGGGACCCGGCGGTCGCCGGACAGCTCGGCAAGCGGCGGCTGACCGGCTGACCCCACCACGACCCGCGGTGCGCGGGTGCCGCCGACGGCACCCGCGCACCGCCCGGCACCACCGGCCCATGCCGCCGTCCGAGGGAACAGGGGTTGTCCATGTCCCACAAGCAGAAGCGGAAGACCAGCGACGTGCCCATAGGCACCGCGCCCGGGACCGGGCGACGCACACTCCTTCGCGGTGCACTTCTCACCGGAGCGACCCTCATGACCGGAGCCCAGATCAGCGGCTGTTCCTCGTCCAAAAGCAGCAGCAACGCGCCGGAGGCCACGGGCACCACCGAGCGGCCCGGCCTGTCCGCCTCACCGGGCCGGCGGGTCCTGCTGGCCTACTTCTCCCGCCCGGGCGAGAACTACTCCTACGGCGGCCGAACCCACCTCAGGACGGGCAACACCGAAGTCCTCGCGCGGATGATCGGCGAGCGCGTCGCGTGCGACGTGCACCGCATCGAAGCCGTCGACCCCTACCCCGACGGCTACGACGAGACCGTCGCCCGCAACGTCCGCGAGCAGGAGAACGACGCCCGCCCCGCCATCGCGTCCCTCCCGGACTCGATCGACCGGTACGGCACGGTGCTGCTGGCCGGCCCCATCTGGAACGTACGCGCCCCCATGATCATGTCGACCTTCACGGACGCGTTCGACTTCCGCGGCAGGACCGTCCACCCGGTCACGACCTACGCGATGAGCGGCCTCGGCACCACCGAGCGCGACTACGCTGCCTCCTGCCCCGGAGCGACCATCGGCGAAGGGCTCGCCGTACGCGGCGAGGAGGTCCGCGAGGCCGGTGCCGACATCGACGCCTGGATCCGGCGTGTCGCGCTGCACCGGGGCTGAGCCGCGCGGCGAGGGGCCCTGACGGACCGTGACCGCCGGGGCGAGGGCCGTAGCAGATCCTGCGTCACAGCGCCTCGGCCCCGGTCGGGCGGGGCGGGCAGGTCAGCGCAGTCCGGCGAAGAGGTCGTTCTCGGGCACGGGAGCGCCCGTGGTGTCCTTGACGCGTACGAAGGTCTCCATGCCCATGAACTCGCCGAACCTCTCCTTGCCCATCTTGAGGAAGAAGATGTTCTCACCCTGGCTGGCGTGCGCGGCAAGGGCGTCGAACTTCTGACCACTGAACGCGGTGGTGTCCACCCACGTGGTGATCTCGTCGTCGGGGAGACCGATCTCGGCCAGCGCGGCGGTCTCGGCGGGATCCGGCTCCGGCATGTCCTCGTGGAACTCGCGCATGATCTCGCCGAACCGCTGCATCCCCGAGCGGGGCATCGTCGTCCAGTACACCTTCGGTGTCAGCCCGGTCATCTCCAGCGCCGCCGTCGTGATGCGGTTGGCCTGGATGTGGTCGGGGTGGCCGTAGAAGCCGTTCTCGTCATAGGTGACGACCACATCGGGCCGGTAGTGGCGCATGAGCTCCGCAAGCCGGGCGGCGCCTTCCTCCACGGGGGTCCGCCAGAAGGAACCGGGGGCGTCGTTGCTCGGCCAGCCCATCATTCCGGAGTCCGCGTAGTCCAGCATCTCCAGATCGCTGATCTTCAGCACCTCACAGCTCGCCTCGAGTTCCTGGCGGCGCATCAGGGCGACGGCCGCCGGATCGTGCCCGGGGTCGCCCGGCTTGGCACCCCCTTTCCCGTCGCCGCAACCGCCGTCGGTACAGGTCACAAGAACGGTGCGGATGCCTTCCGCCGCGTACCGCGCGAGGACTCCTCCCGTTCCGGTGGCCTCGTCGTCGGGGTGGGCGTGCACTGCCATGAGTGTCAAAGGCCGGTCAGTCATGAAGGAGTCCTTCTGCAGAAAACGCGTACGGGTACGAGTGCGCGGCGGGTACCGCGATCCGGCGACGAGTCCTGGCGGGGCGGACGACCTCGCGGTCTCCGTGTTCCCCCACCCGTGTGATGCCGGTCCCCCGCTGTTGCAACCGTTCCGGACGGGCCTGCTGTTCCCGGCCGGGCGTCCAAGCCGCATCGGCCGTCGCGGACCGGCGTCCGGAGGTGCTCGTCATCAGCCCGGCCGTGAGCCGTAGCGGGTGGCCAGGGTCCGTACGGTGGTGGCGATACGGTCGCGGAGCTCGGCCGGGGCCAGGACCTCGATGTCGGCGCCCAGCCGCAGGAACTCCCCGTGGGCGTGGTCGACCGACTCGATGGGCACCCGTGCCTCGGTCCAACCGTCGCCCGTGGGTGTCACGCCCAGCCGGCGGGCGCCCTCCGCGGTGAGCCGCACCCGCGCCTCCCCGGTGTGCAGCCGGGCCCGGAATCCGGCCAGGTAGCCGGTCCAGTACGTGGCCAGGTCGAAGCCGTCCGGCATGACGAACTCCTCCAGGGGTTGGAATCCCAGGACTTGGTCGACCCGGTAGGTACGGATCCCGGACTGCCCGCCCGCGATCAGGTACCAGCGCCCGGCCTTGAGTACGAGCCCGTACGGTTCCACCCTCCGCTCGATCTCCTCCGGTGCCCGCCAGCGGCGGTACCTCAGGACCGCCGCACGTCGCTCCCACACCGCGGCGGCGACCGGGGCCAGGTGCGGCGTGTGGTCGGCGTCGCCGTACCACCCGGGGGCGTCGAGCAGGAAGCGTTCCTGGATCCGCCCGGCGTGCTCGCGCAGTTCCCTCGGGAGCGCGGCCCGCAGCTTCAGCCGGGCCGTGGCGAGCGCCTCGCCGAGGCCGAGGTCGGCGGCGGCGCCGGGGAGTGCGGCGAGGAAGGCGGCCTGCGCCTCGTCCGCGGTCAGCCCGGTGAGCCGGGTCCGGTAGCCGTCGAGCAGCCGGTAGCCGCCCGCGTGCCCGGCGGCCCCGTACAGCGGGATACCGGCGGCGGCGAGTGCCTCGGTGTCCCGGTACACCGTGCGGACGGAGACCTCCAGTTCCTCGGCCAGTTGCTGGGCCGTCATCCTGCCCCGGTTCTGGAGCAGCAGAAGAAGGGTGACCAGCCGGCTCGCGCGCATGTCGCCCAGTATCCACTGACAGAAGGTGTCAGTGGAGTGCTCGTAGCTTGGGGCGCATGAACGACTTCGACTTCCTGCACGGCTCCTGGGACGTGGCCAACCGCCGTCTCACCGCACCGCTCGGACCCGGCCCCGCCACCTGGACGGAGTTCCCCGGCCACTCGGTGATCCGGCCCCTGTTCGAGGGCGCCGGCAACATCGACGAGATCGTCTTCCCCACCCTCGGCCGCCGGGGAGCGACGCTGCGGCTCTTCGACCGCGAGACGGAACGCTGGTCGATCTACTGGTCCGACAGCAGGACGGGCCGGCTGGATCCGCCGGTGTCCGGCACCTTCGACGGCGATCGCGGCGACTTCCACGGCGAGGACACCTACGACGGGCGTCCGGTCCGGGTGCACTTCACCTGGTTCCGCCTCGGGCCGGACACCGCCCGCTGGGAGCAGGAGTTCTCCGGCGACGACGGCCACAGCTGGGAGCTCAACTGGATCATGGACCTCAGCCGCACCGGGCGGGACGGCGCATGAGCATCGTCGAACTCCGGCAGTACACCCTGCGCCCCGGGGCCCGGGAGGCGCTGATCGAGCTGTTCGAGCGCGAGTTCGTGACCGGTCAGCAGTCGGTGGGCATCACCGTCGGCGGCCGGTTCCGCGACCTGGACGACCCGGACCGCTTCGTCTGGATGCGCGCGTTCCCCGACATGACGCACCGCCGGCGCTCGCTGGAGGCCTTCTACACCGGCCCGGTCTGGCGGGAGCACCGGGACGCGGCCAACGCCACCATGGTCGACAGCGACGACGTCCTGCTGCTGCGCGGCCCCGGCTTCCCAGCGGATCCGCGCACCCGTGAGGTGGTCGCGACCGTGTGCCACCCGTCCGGTGCGGCTCCCTTCGACGCGTACGCCGCCCGGCATCTGAGCCCGGCTCATGCGCTGCATCGCACCGAGCACGCCGCGAACGACTACCCCCACCTGCCCGTCCGGACCGGGGAGGACGTCCGGGTCTGGTTCGGCCCCGCGGAGCCACCGCCCTGGCCGGCGCGGCGGCTGCGGCTCGAACCGGTGACGGTTCAGCACGCCTGAGGCGCGCTTCGCCCGGCATGAAGTCCGGGCATTCGCGCCATATGTACCGTATTGCACTATATTTCGATCGACGGATGCGTGGGGCGCAGGAGTTCGACTCGGCTCATGAAGGGGGGTTGCCGCACGACGAGCGGGCGCGGGCCCCTGCGCGACCTCCCACTCCTCCGGCGCCCAGACGAGGGAAGTCATGAGCAACGCAGAGACCGGCACACCGGCCGGCACCTCCGGTGACCGGACCGCGGCCAAGCTGACCCTGGTGACGCTGACCGCGATGGTGGTCGGCTCGATGGTCGGGGCCGGGGTCTTCTCTCTGCCGCGCCGCTTCGCGCAGGAGACCGGGGTGGCCGGGGCGTTGATCGCCTGGGCGATCGCGGGGACGGGCATGCTGATGCTCGCCTTCGTCTTCCAGACGCTCGCCGTGCGGCGGCCGGACCTGGACGCCGGTGTGTACGCGTACGCCAAGGCCGGGTTCGGCGAGTACCTCGGGTTCTTCTCCGCGTTCGGCTACTGGGCGAGTGCCTGCGTCGGCAACGTCACGTACTGGGTGCTGATCATGTCGACGATCGGCGCGATCTGGCCCGCGCTCGGTGACGGCGACACGTTCCTCGCCGTCGTCCTCTCCTCCGTCGGGCTGTGGGCGTTCTTCCTGCTGATCCGGCGCGGCGTCAAGGAGGCGGCGGCGATCAACAGGATCGTCACCGTGGCCAAGGTCGTGCCGATCCTGGTGTTCGTCGTCCTTGCGCTCTTCTGCCTCGACACGGATGTGTTCGTGGACAACTGGGGCGGGGCAGACTACGCGGGCTCACTGTTCAACCAGGTCCGCGGGACGATGCTGGCCACGGTCTTCGTCTTCCTCGGCGTCGAGGGCGCCAGCGTCTACTCCCGGCACGCCAAGCGGCGGGAGGACGTCGGCCGGGCCACGATCCTCGGCTTCCTCAGCGTCTTCGCCGTCTTCGCCTCCGTCACCATCGTCTCGTACGGCATCATGCCGATGGCCGAGATCGCCGAGCTGCGCCAGCCGTCCATGGCCGGTGTGCTGGAACACGCCGTCGGCACCTGGGGCAAGGTCTTCGTCAGCGTCGGCCTCATCGTCTCCGTGCTGGGTGCGTATCTCGCCTGGACGCTGATGGCCGCGGAAGTGCTCTTCGTCGCCGCCAAGGACAAGGACATGCCCCGGTTCCTGGGCCGTGCCACCTCCCAGGACGTACCGGTCCCCGCCCTGCTCATGACGACCACGCTGAGCCAGGTCGTCCTGGTCGTCACGATGTTCTCCGACGACGCGTTCAACTTCGCGCTCGACCTGACCAGCGCCCTCAGCCTGATCCCGTTCCTGCTCGCCGCCGGGTTCGCCGTGAAGATCTGCTTCGGACCCGACCGTACGAAGACCTCGGGCCGGAGCACCCGCCCGGAGCTCGTGGTCGCCGTCGTCGCCACGGTGTACACGGCCTTCCTGCTGTACGCGGCCGGGCTGAAGTTCGTCCTCGTCTCCTTCATCCTCTACGCCCCCGCGACGTTCCTGTTCGCCAAGGCCCGGCGCGAGCAGAACCGGCGGCTGTTCTCACCCCGCGAGGCCCTCATCTGCGCCGTCTCGGTCGCCGGTGCCGTGCTGGGCGTGATCGCCCTGGCGGTGGGCTGGATCGAGGTGTGACCCGTACCCGACCCGTGCCGTACCCGATCGAAAGGCGCACTGCGATGAGTTCAGACACCGCTCCCGGACCGGCCCTCGGCGTCCACTCCGAAGTCGGCCGGCTCCGCAAGGTGCTGGTGTGCGCGCCCGGCCTCGCCCACCGCCGGCTCACCCCGACCAACTCCGACGACCTGCTCTTCGACGACGTCATGTGGGTGGAGAACGCCCAGCGCGATCACGCGGACTTCGTCGACCAGCTGACCGGGCACGGAGTCGAGGTCGTCGAGCTGCACGAGCTGCTCGCCCGGACCATGGACATCCCCGAGGCCAGGAGCTGGCTCCTGGACCGCAAGATCGTGGCCAACGAGGTCGGCCTCGGGCTCATCGACGACACGCGCGCCTTCCTGGACTCGCTCGACTCCCGGCAGCTGGCGGAGTACCTCATCGGCGGGCTGTCGACCGCCGACCTGCCGGCCGGGTTCCGCTCCGGCTACGTGGCGCTCGCCCGCGAGGCGACCGGGGCCCGCGAGTACCTGATGCCCCCGCTCCCCAACACCCTGTACACCCGCGACACCACGTGCTGGCTCTACGGCGGGGTGACGCTGAACCCGCTCTACTGGCCCGCCCGGCACGGGGAGACCCTGCTGATGAAGGCCGTCTACACCTTCCACCCCGACTTCAGGGACAGCGTGGTGTGGTGGGGCGATCCCGAACAGGACTGGGGCCAGGCCACGTTCGAAGGCGGTGACATCATGCCCGTCGGCAACGGGGTCGTCCTCATGGGCATGAGCGAACGCACCTCCCGCCAGGCCATCACCCAGGTCGCCGCCTCCCTGTTCAGGAACGGCGCGGCCGAGCAGGTCATCGTCGCCGGAATGCCCAGGCTCCGCTCCGCCATGCACCTCGACACGGTCTTCACCTTCGCCGACCGTGACATCGTCACCCTCTACCCCAGGATCATGGACGCGGTGCACACCTTCTCGCTGCGCCCGGGCGACAAGGGGCCGGGGGTGGAGATCACCGATGAGGGATCGACGCCGTTCGTCGACGTCGTCGCCAAGGGGCTCGGTCTGCCCGGGCTGCGGGTGGTCGGGACCGGCGGCGATGTGTACGCCTCCGAGCGGCAGCAGTGGGACAGCGGCAACAACGCCGTCGCGCTGCGGCCCGGCGTCGTCTTCACCTACGACCGCAACACCCAGACCAACGCGCTGCTGCGCGAGGCGGGGGTCGAGGTCATCACGATCGTCGGCGCCGAACTCGGCCGTGGGCGTGGCGGCGGCCACTGCATGACCTGCCCGCTGATCCGCGAGCCGGTCGACTTCTGATCACGGCCGGCGGACGCCGTGCCGGTCCCGCGGCACGGTCAGGGGGTCGCCGCGGAGACGACGTAGACGACCGGTGCCGCCGGGTCGGTCATGTTGACGGTGATGTCCTGCGTGGGGCGCGGGTCCTTGTTGGTGTGCGTGGTGCCCGCCCACGACAGGCCGCCGTTGAAGTACCAGCCCGCGATCTTCATGTCGCGCTCGCCGATGGTGAACTTGCCGTCCTCCAGCGCCGCCCGGCCCGTGCCCACCTGGGTCAGGAACCGGTCCAGGCCGTTGGACGACGTGCGGAACTGCACGTACATCCGGCTGGCCTTCCAGTTGTTGGTCTCGTAGTACTGGACCTGCACGGCGTCCTTGGGGATCGGCACCTCGAAGATGCGGCGGAGCATCCGCGACGGCCAGCCCTCACGGAGCCCCTGCGCCGCCGCCTCGGCGGCCTTGTCCTGGCCGGAGCGGCGGCTCTGGCCCGCGGAGATCAGCAGATAGCCGGCCGGGATGCCGATGAGCAGCACGATGATGGTCGCCGTGATCAGACGCCGGCGGATGGTCCGGCGCCGGTCCTCGGGCGTCGGTCCCCCGCCGGGCGGCGGGGACTGGCGCGGCACGACGGGGTGCTCGGCTGCGGTCATGGGTGCGGGGATCCCTAGGAAGTGCGGGTGTTACGCGTGTTACGGATGGTGCTGGCGGCCTGGTCGTAGATCTGGGCGTACCGCTCGTACCGCTCGACGCGCCGGCGGTTGGTGCGCCGGAAGCGCCGGGCCACCAGTCTGGCGAGGTCGGCCGCGCCGACCATACCCGCCTCGGGGCCGAGCTGCGCCTTCGCGATCCGGGCCTCGGGCCGGTAGCCGCGGCCGGTGAGGTGGCGTTTGAAGGCGTCCCTGGCCGGTCCGATCAGGAGGTCGTCGGCGGCGCTGACACCGCCTCCGATGACGAAGCAGGAGGGGTCGAGCGCGGCGGCCAGATTGGCGATGCCGACGCCGAGCCACTGGCCGATGTCCTGGAGGAGCTCGATGCACATCGCATCGCCCTCGCGGGCCAGTTCGGTGATGAGCGGTCCGGTGATGTCGGGGATGCTGCCCTTGACCCGCTCGATGAGTCCGTGGGCGACCGGGGAGTCCGCCGCGGCCAGTTCCCTGGCCTCCCGGACGAGTGCGTTCCCGGAGCTGTACTGCTCCCAGCAGCCGCGGTTGCCGCAGGGGCAGCGGTGGCCTCCGGGCACGACCTGCATGTGGCCGAACTCACCGGCGACGCCGTACTTGCCGCGCTTGACCTGACCGTCCTCCAGGATCGCGCCGCCGATGCCGGTGCCGAGCGTGATCATGACGAGATGGTCCTCGCCGCGGCCGGCGCCGAAGCGCCATTCGGCCCAGGCGGCGGTGTTGGCGTCGTTGTCGACCATGACGGGGACGACGAGCCGGGAGGCGATGGCGTCGCGCAGGGGTTCGTCACGCCACGCCAGGTGCGGGGCGAACAGCACCTTGGAGCGGTCCGCGTCGACCCAGCCGGCCGCGCCGATGCCCACCGCGTGGACGTCGTGGCGGTCCGAGAGGTCCAGCACCAGCTCGACGATGGTGTCCTCGACGACCTTGGGGCTCTTGGACTTGTCGGGCGTCTCGGTGCGCAGGGTCTCCAGGATGTTGCCGTCGGCGTCGACGACGCCGGCCATCACCTTCGTCCCCCCGATGTCGATGCCGACCGTGGGCACGCGCGGCGCGGTGAGGTGCGAGCGCCGCTCCCTCGTGCCGACGGTCCGCAGGACGGTGGCGCGGGCGGAGCCGCGGTGTGTGAAGTCGCGGTACGTGCTCATCGTCCCTGCGGGGTCTGGGGGGCCGGTTGGTCGTGCTTCCGGCGGCGGACGGTGCCCACCGGTGTCGATTCTGCCATTGCCGACCCCGGTCCGTACGTCGACCGGCCTGCCGCCCGGAACCCGACGGGGCCGGACACCGGTCCCGTCGGGCGCCGGCCAGGGGCTGTGGACGCGGTCACCCGGAGGTGCCGCCCTCGTCCCGGAGGCCGCCCAGCGGGCCGGGGGCCCGCTCGAGCTCGTGGCTGAGCTCCTCCAGCTCGCTGCCGCCCGCCATCTGGCGCGTCAGCTCGTCCAGCGTCACGCCTGCCTTCGTGTGGCTGCCCGCCATGGCGCCCCGCTTGAGCAGCACGAAACGGTCACCGACGAGGTAGGCGTGGTGCGGGTTGTGCGTGATGAGGACCACGCCGAGTCCCGCGTCCCGGGCGGCGGCGACGTACTTGAGCACCACCCCGGACTGCTTGACGCCGAGCGCCGCGGTCGGCTCGTCCAGGACGAGGACCTTGGCACCGAAGTGGACGGCCCGGGCGATGGCGACGCACTGGCGCTCACCGCCGGACAGCGTGCCGATGGGCTGGTCGACGTCGCGCAGGTCGATGCCCATCCGCAGCAGTGCGGAGCGGGTCGTCTGCCGCATCAGCCGGACATCGAGACTCTTGAAGGGCCCGGTGCCCTTCGTCGGCTCGGAGCCGAGGAAGAAGTTGCGCCAGACCGGCATCAGGGGGACGACGGCGAGGTCCTGGTAGACCGTGGCGATACCCCGGTCCAGGGCGTCGCGCGGGTTGGCGAGCGTGGTCTCCTCGCCGTCGATCAGGAAGGTCCCCGAGTCGTGCCGGTGCAGCCCCGCGATGATCTTGATCAGGGTGGACTTGCCGGCGCCGTTGTCACCGAGGACGCAGGAGATCTCTCCGGCGTGGACCTCCAGCGAGACGTCCTGGAGCGCCTTGATGTTGCCGTAGAACTTGCTGACGTGATCCAGCTCGACCAGCGCCCGCCGGCCGGTGTCCACGGGCCCGCTCGATTCCTTGGGGGCCGTCATTTCGTCGCCTCCGCGCGCTTGCGTACCCATGCGTTGAGCAGGGTGGCCAGGAGCAGCATGGCTCCGAGGAAGAACTTGAACCAGTCCGGGTTCCACTCCGCGTACACGATGCCCTTGCTGGTCATGCCGAAGATGAAGGCACCGACCGCCGAGCCGATCGCGGAGCCGTATCCGCCGGTGATCAGACAGCCGCCGATGACGGCCGCGATGATGTAGATCAGCTCGTTGCCGACGCCCTCGCCGGACTGCACCACGTCATAGCTGAACAGCAGGTGCTGTCCGGAGACCCAGGCCGCGAAGGCCACCCCGAGGTAGAGGCCGATCTTGGTCCGGATCACCGGGACGCCGACCGCGCGGGCCGCGTCGGCCTCGCCGCCGACGGCGAAGATCCAGTTGCCGAAGCGGGTGCGGATGAGGATCCAGGTGGCGATGGCGACGAGGACGGCCCACCACAGGATGGTCACCTTCAGCTCGACGCCGCCGACCGTCCAGTTGGAGGCGAAGACCGCGCGGGCCGAGTCGAAGCCCTCCATGTTGCCGATCGTCTTCGTCGAGACGGTCCCGCTGATCAGCTTGGTGAATCCCAGGTTGAGACCGGTCAGCATCAGGAACGTACCGAGCGTGATGATGAAGCTCGGAAGTTTCGTCCGCGTCAGCATGAAGCCGTTGAACGCGCCGATGGCGAGCGTGACCAGCAGGGACACGAAGACGCCGACCCAGACGTTGGCCGTCATCTGGTAGCTGAACATCGACGAGATCAGTGCGGAGCTGGTGACCATCACGCCCGCGGAGAGGTCGAACTCCCCGCCGATCATCAGCAGCGCCACCGGCGCCGCCATGATGCCGATGGTGGAGGCCGCGTAGAGCACCGTGCCGAAGCTGGTGGCGCGCAGGAAGCTGTCGGCGACGATCGCGAAGAAGAGGAAGACGGCCAGCGCGCCGACGACCGAGCCGAGCTCGGGGCGGCCGAGCAGCTTGCGCAGCGGTGACACACGTACCAGCCGCTCGTCGGCCACGGCGGAGGACGTACCGGGCCCCGCGGTCATCGGGTTCCCCGGTCCGCGTACTCGGCGAGCTGCGCGGCGTCGTCGGACGTGATGACCTGCGGGCCGGTCAGGACCGGGCGGCCGCCGCCGAGCACGTTGCGGTTGTAGCGGTAGAGCCAGAGCAGGTCGATGGCCTCGTACCCCTGGAGGTAGGGCTGCTGGTCGACGGCGAAGCCGAGGGTCTTGGCCTGGAGCTCGGCTGCGACCTTGGCGTTCAGGTCGAAGGTGTCGATCTCGGCCTTGCTGCCGGCGGTCTTCTTCGCCTGGACGGCGGCGTCCGCGAACGGCGCGCCCAGGGTGACGACGGCGTCGATGTCCTTGTCGGCCTGGAGCTTCGCCTCGATGGAGGCCTGGACGTCGGGCATGTTGGTGCCCTCGACGTACAGGTTCTGCATCTGGCCGTCGAAGGTCTTCTTCGCCCCGGCGCAGCGCTGCTCATGGCCGACGTTGCCCTGCTCGTGGAGGATGCACAGGGCCTTCTTGCGGCCGCGCGCGTTGAGCTCGTCGCCGACGGCCTCGCCCGCGATCGACTCGTCCTGGCCGATGTGTGTGAGCGCGCCGTAGCTCTTGGACTCGGCGGATCCCGAGTTCACCGTGATCACCGGGATGCCGGCCTTGACGGCCTTGGCGACCACGGCCTTCATGGCGTCCGGCTTGGCGAGCGTGACGATCAGCCCGTCGACCTTCTTGTCGATGGCGGCCTGCACGAGCTGTGCCTGCTGCTGCGCCTCGTCGTTGTGCGAGTACAGGAAGTTGATGTTGTCCTTCTTGGCAGCCATGTCGGCGCCCTTCTGGACGATGTCCCAGAAGGTGTCGCCGTCGCCCGAGTGGGTGACCATGGCGAAGGTCCAGCGGGGCGTGTTCACCGCGGACCGGCCCTCGGCCGCGGCCTGCTCCGCCCGCTCCTCCGCCCGCTTGCCGCCGGTGCTGCTGCATCCCATGAGGGAGGCCCCGAGCACCGCCGCAAGCACGGCGCCCATCGCACGTACCCCTGTCCGAACCCTTGCCACGACGCCGTGCCCTTCTTGTGCTGCTCGCTGTGCTGCTGGTGGAGCCGGGGCCATACGGTCCCGGCCCGGCTGGGCAAGTATCCCCGAGCCCGGGCCGCGCCCGCCCGGCAGGGGCGCGGCGCGTGTGTCGGACAGGGGCGTGTACGGGGGCGGGACGGCCGGGTGCGGCCGTCGTCACCGTACGGGTAGCCGGGAAGCCTGTGACACCGTACGAGAGCCGGGGCCCCGTGTCACCGTGCGAGGAGCTGGAAATCGAAGGCGTAGCGCGAGGCGCGGTAGAGGTGGGAGGCGCATTCGACGGCTCTGCCGGTGTCGTCGAAGGTGGTGCGCTCCATCGTGAGCAGGGCGGCGCCCTCGCTCTCGCCGAGCGGGGCGGCCTCGTCGGCGGACGCGAGGCGGGCGCCGACGGTCTGGCGGGCGCTGTGCAGGGTGATGCCCGCGCCGCGCATCATCCGGTAGAGGCCGGTGGCGGCGGGCCGTTCGCCGGAGAGGTCGAGGAGTCCGGCGGGCAGGTGGTTGCGCAGGAGGGCGAGGGGCTCGCCGTCCGCCTCGCGGAGCCGCTCGATGTACTGCACCTCGGCCCCCTCCGTGACGCCCAGCGCCGCGGCGACGGCAGCCGTCGCGGGCCGCAGGACGTTGGTCAGGACGGTGGTCGAGGGGTGCCGGCCGGCGGCTTCCAGGTCGTCGTACAGGCTGCTGAGTTCGAGGGGTCGCCTGACCCTGCTGTGCAGCACCTGGGTGCCGACGCCGCGGCGTCGGACCAGCAGGCCCTTGTCGACGAGCGACTGGATGGCCTGGCGGACGGTGGGCCGGGACAGCCCGAGCCGCGCGGCGAGCTCGATCTCGTTGCCGAGGAGTCCGCCGGCGGCGAGCCTGCCGTCCGCGATCGCCGCCTCCAGCTGCTGGGCGAGCTGGTAGTAGAGCGGGACAGGGCTGGAGCGGTCCACGCCCAGGTCGAGGGCGGCCGCGTCGGCGGTGGATTTCGGCACGCCGGGAGCGTAACCCGCACGTCCGTAACTCCGGTAGTCCGGTCGTCCTGTTGTCCGGACAGGGTCACACTCGGTGACCGCAGGGATGCGCCCCCGGTCAACCCGCCGAAAGCGCCCGCGATTTGTCAGGACATTCGATTGACATCGACACAGGTGGACGGCACGTTGGAACCATGCGCATCGGACTCCTCGGCACCGGCCGGATCGGCTCCTTCCACGCGGGTGTCCTCGCCCGCCATCCCGCGGTCGGGGCGCTGGTGGTGGCGGACGCCGAGCCGGCCCGCGCGGTCGCGGTCGCCCGCCGGACCGGAGCGCGCGCCGTGGCCACGGCGACGGAGGTGTTCGACGCCGGAGTGGACGCCGTGGTGATCGCCTCCGCCACCTCCGCCCACGCCGAGCTGATCGGCCGGGCCGCCCGCGCGGGACTGCCCGCCTTCTGCGAGAAGCCCGTCGCGCTGGACCTGGCGGGCACCCTCGGGGCGCTGCGCGAGGCGGAACGTACGCACAGCGTCCTCCAGCTCGGCTTCATGCGCCGGTTCGACGCCGGATACAAGGCGGCGCGCGCCGCGGTGCGCGGCGGGGCGCTCGGCCGGCTGCACACCGTACGGACGGCCACCTCCGATCCCGCGCCGCCACCCGCCGCGTATCTGCCGCTCTCCGGCGGGCTGTTCCGGGACTGCCTGATCCATGACTTCGACATGGTCCGCTGGGTGACGGGCCGCGAGGTGACGCGGGTGTACGCCACCGGGTCGGACGCCGGGCCCCCGATGTTCCGTGCGGCCGGCGACGTGGACACGGCGGCGGCGCTGCTGACGCTCGACGACGGCACCCTCGTCACCGCGACGTCGACCCGCTGCAACGGCGCGGGATACGACGTCCGCATGGAACTCGCGGGCGAGGCCGACCAGATCGCGGTGGGCCTCGACGACCGCACCCCGCTCACCTCCGCCGAACCGGACGGCCCTGGCGCCCCGCCCGATCCCTGGCCCGGCTTCCTGGAGCGCTTCGCCGCCGCGTACGAGGCCGAACTGGACGCCTTCGTGCGCCTGGTGCGCGGCGAGGCGGCCAATCCGTGCGACGGCCGGGAGGCGCTGAGCGCCCTGCGGATCGCGGAGGCGTGCGAGATCTCGCGGCGGGAGCGGCGCGCGGTGGAGCTGACGGAGATCCCGTCCGCCTGACCCGGGCGCGCCGCCGGCCGCTCACCACCTGACCGGCAGCCCCTCCGGCCCCCGGATGAGCATGCCCGTACGCCAGGTCAGCTCCGCCGGGTCCCCGTCCAGCGCCAGCTCCGGGCAGCGCTCCAGCAGCGACCTGATGGCCACCGCCGCCTCGATGCGGGCCAGCGGAGCACCCAGGCAGAAGTGGATGCCGTGACCGAAGGCCAGGTGGCCGCGGGCATCCCGGGTGATGTCGAAACGGTCGGCGTCCGGGTAGCGGTCCGGGTCGCGGTTGGCGTCGGACATCGCGACCAGGACGAGCTCACCGCCGCCCGGGATCACCGTGCCGCCGATGTCGATCGCTTCGGTGGTGAAGCGGTACGTGGGTGTCTCGACCGGGCCCGCCCAGCGGAGCATCTCCTCCACCGCGTTGTCGATCAGCCCGAAGTCGGCCCGGAGCGCCGCTAGTTGGTCCGGGTGTTCAAGCAGGGCCAGCACCCCGTTGGAGATCAGGTTCACCGTGGTCTCGTGGCCGGCGACGAGCAGCAGCCAGGCCATGCCCATGAGTTCGCCGGCCGAGAGCCGGTCGCCCTCCTCGTCGGCTGTGTGGATCAGTGCGCTCATCAGGTCGTCGCCGGGCTGTTCCCGCTTGTCGTCGAGCAGTCCGGCGAGGAAGCCGGTCATCTGGACGGTCGCGTCGCGGCGCACCTCGGCGTCGAGGGAGGACACGACGGTGTTGGACCACTCGCGGAAGGCCTGGCGGTCCAGGAAGGGCACACCGAGCAGTTCGCAGATGACGGACATGGGCAGCGGGAAGGACAGGGACTCGACCAGATCGGTCCTGCGGTCCGGGCGCGCCAGCATGGTGTCGAGCAGTTCGTCCGTCATCTGCTGGACGCGTGGGACGAGTTGCTGCATCCGGCGGGAGGTGAACTCGCGGGCCACCAGTTTGCGCAGCCGGGTGTGGGCGGGTGCGTCCGAGCTGAGCATGGAGGTTCCCGAAGCGACCTGGCCGACACCGAGGGAGGGCGAGGCGTTGCGCCACTGCTTGGAGAACCGCTGGTCCGCGAGCGCGGCCCGGCCCTCCTCGTAGCCGACGACGAGCCAGGCGAGGGAACCCTCCGGAATCCGGATCCGGTGCACGGGGCCGCGGGCCCGTAAGTCCGCGTACACGGGGAACGGATCGCGGGTGAACCGCTCGCCGAGCGCGCCGAGGTCGACTATGGCTTCGGTGGTCACGTGGGGCTCCTTCAGGACGAGGTGGCGCTCAGCACGGTGCCCTGGGCGACGGCGCAGAGTGTTTCGGTACCGTCCTGCCCCACGACGGACAGATCGCAACGTGCCACGGCCTGCCGGCGTCCGGTGTGGACGACCTCAGCGCGCGCGACGAGCGAGGCGCCGGTGGCGGGGCGGAGGTACTGGATGGAGAAGCCGCCGGTCAGCACCGCCGGGCCGAGCGTCGTACCGGCGGCGAAGGTGAGGGCGTTGTCGGCGGCGTAGGCGAGCACTCCGCCGTGCAGGAATCCGTTCTGCTGCCGCAGCTCCCCACGGCTGTCGATCTCCAGCGTGGCCGCGCCGTCGCCGAACGCCGTGATCCGCGCACCGACGAGCGCGCTGAACGGCTGACTGTCGAGTACCTTCTGTGCCATCTGCAGGTCGAGTCCGGTCATGACGGGTCCCTTCTGTCTCACCAGCTGAGTGCGTCTGTCCCGAAAGCGGATCCGGGTCAGGACGGGTTGCTGTCGCCCTCGTCGTCGAGCAGGCCCGCGTCATGGACCAGCAGCGCGATCTGGACACGGTTGTTGAAGTCGAACTTCGCGAGAATGCGGGACACCTGGGTCTTCACGGTGGCCACGCTCAGATAGAGGGCGGCGGCGATCTCGGCGTTGGAGCGGCCGTGCCCGACGGCGACCGCCACCTCGCGCTCGCGGTCGGCCAGCAAGGCGATGCGCTGCCGCGCCCGTTCGGCCCGGCAGGCCCGCTCCTCCTGGCCGGCGCCCGTGGCACGGGCCATCAGCTGCCGGGTGACCGCGGGCGAGAGAACGGGGTCGCCGGCCGCCACCCGCCGTACGGAGTCGACGATCTGTGCGGGCGGGGTGTCCTTGAGGACGAAGCCGGCAGCTCCGGCACGAATGGCGCGGAGCACCTGTTCGTCGGCGTGGAACGTCGTCAGGACGACGACCTCGGGTGCGTCGGGGCGGCTGCGCAGCGTCTCCGTCGCGGTCAGCCCGTCCATGACGGGCATCCGGATGTCCATCAGGACCACGTCCGGCCGGAGCCGGTCGACGAGTTCGGCCGCCTCGCTGCCGTCGGCCCCCTCCCCCACGATGTCGATGTCCTCGGCGCCGCCCAGCATGAGGGTGAGTCCCGCCCGGACGAGCGGGTCGTCGTCGACGATCAGCAGCCGGACGGGACGGGGCGCGGAGGCGGGATCCGGGGTGGTCATGAGGACCACGGTAGCCAGGCCCGCACCCCGAACCCGCCGTCCGGTTCCGGTCCGTGGTCGAGACGGCCCCCGGCGAGGGTGGCCCGCTCGGTCAGACCGATGAGTCCCTGGCCGGATCCCGGTACCTGCTCGAACGGTTCGACGGGGGCCGGGTTGCGCACCTCGACGGTGATCCCCCGCCCGGGTCCGCCGGCGACCGTGACGGTGACCTCGGCGCCGGGCGCGTGCTTACGGGCGTTGGTCAGGCCCTCCTGGGCGATGCGGTAGACGGTGCGGCCGGTGGCGGCGGGGGCGGCGGCCGGGTCGGCGATGCGGTTGTCGAGGGTGACCTTCATGCCGGCCAGCCGGGACTCGGCGACGAGGGCGTCCAGGGTGGCGAGGGTGGGCTGCGGGCGGTCGCCGTCCCCGTCGCGGGGACTGCGCAGGACGCCGATGATCTCGCGGAGGTCCTGGAGCGCCTCGTGGGCGCTGTCCCGGATGACTCCGGCGGCGCGGGCGACCTCGGCCGGGGGCGCGTCGGGGCGGAACTCGAGGGCGCCCGCGTGGACGCTGAGCAGGGTCAGCCGGTGGGCGAGGACGTCGTGCATCTCGCGGGCGATGTCCTCGCGGGCCAGCCGCTGCGCCCGCTCGGCCCGGAGTCCGGCCTCGGCCTCGGCCCGCCTGGCCCGCTCGCGCAGTGTGACGACGAGCTGGCGCCGGGACCGTACGACCATGCCCCAGCTGAGCACGAGCAGGACCAGCAGCACCCCGATGATGGTGGCCGCGACATACGAAGTGGACGGGTCCGGGCGCAGATAGGGCTGTACGGGGGCGACCAGCAGGGCTCCCGCACCGATGAAGGCCACGGGGCGGAACGGGCGGTGCACGGCCACGCTGAACAGCGCCACCAGCCAGGCCCCCGCCGCGACCGGTTCGACGACGGACAGGAGTGTCAGCGCGACCGCGAGGCCGACCGGCCAGCGGCGCCGGACCCACAGCGCGCAGCAGGCCGCGGCGCCGACGAGCGAGTCGATGAGGACGAAGACGTCGGGGGTGGTCTCGTCGGCCTCGACCGCGGCGACGGCCGCCAGGCCGATGCCCGCCGCACACAGGAAGGCCGTGATGTCGACGATCCAGTCCCGTACGGTGCGGCGCGTCCGGCTGCCCCGGTCGCCCGGCAGCTCGGGGTCGGCCATCGCCGAGGGCAGCAGCCAGGGGTATTCGGTGCGCGTCATATCGACAAAGCTACGCAGCCGGGGCGGGGCTTCCGGGCGTTGCGGGCCTCGAAGCGACCAAAGTCGTGGAAGGCGAGACTTTCGGACCGGCGGCGCAGACCACCGGCCGACGCGACGCCCGTGCGCGGCCCGCGAGGCTCGTTCCCATGAAGAAGCTCTGCGAGACGGTCGGCTTCCTGGTCTTCGTCCAGGGTGCGGCCGGGCTGCTCCACGAATGGTTCGACTGGTTCAGGTTCTTCAGCGTGGTGCGGCGACTGCCGTTCTTCGGTGACCACTCGTTGTTCGTCTGCATCGTGCTGGTGGTGACGGGGGTCGCCATCATGATCGCGTCGGACTCGGTCAAGGAGTGACCCGGCGGAGATCACGGGGTGACGGGGTCCGCGCTGCGGCGCCCCCACGCCGTTCCCGCCAGCACGAGCACCGCGCCCGCGATCCCGAGGACGCCGAGGCGTTCGCCGCCGATCGCGATGCCGACGGCGGCGGCCCAGAGCGGTTCCGTACCGAGCAGCAGGCTGACCCGGGACGGCGAGGTGCGGCGTACGGACCACATCTGCACGAAGAACGCGAAGAGCGTGCAGAAGACCGACAGGAACAGCAGCCCGCCCCATTCCCGGGCGCCGAACCCGGCCGCGACCGACCACGGTGACCGACCCGTGCCGGGGGCGGCGGCCAGCAGGGCGAAAACGGCGACCGCGCTGCCGAGCTGGACCGTGGTGAGGGACAGCGAGTCCGCCGACCGGACGGACCTGATGCGCGCCATCAGCAGCACGTGGAGGGTCCGGGCGAGCGCGGCGACGAGCATCAGCAGGTCGCCCGCCGAGGGGCTGGTGAATCCGCCGCCCTGGGTCAGGAGGACCACTCCGGCGACGGAGAGCCCGGCGGCCGCGAGAAAGGCCCCGGTCGGCCGGGTCCGCGTCACGGCGGCCTCGGCGAGCGGGGTGAAGATCATGGTGAGGCTGATGATGAGCCCGGCGTTGGTCGCGGAGGTGTGCACGATGCCGTACGTCTCCACCAGGAAGATCCCGCTGAGTACGAGGCCCAGCAGCCCCGCGCCCCGCCACTGGGGAGCCGTCAGGGCCCGCAGGCGGGACCAGCCGGCGATCACCAGGACGGGCAGCACGACGGCGAACCGCAGCACGAGGACGGCGATGACCGTCTGCGTCGTGGTGATGCCCTTGGCGGCCAGATAGCTGGAGCCCCACACCACGGCGACGAGCAGGACGGGCAGATCGGTCAGCCACGCACGGCGCGGCGGGGCGAGGACGGGCACGGCGACGGAGGACACCCGGATCTCCTGGTTCTCCACAGGGCGGATGTGGAGACCTCACTGGCTCGCACGCGGAACGATCACGCTACCCGGCGCCCTCCCGCAAAGGCGAGCCCCCTGACCGGTCCGGTCGCTCAGGTGCCGTCCGGGACCGAACCGAAGGCGGCCCGTCCCGCGGGCCGGTAGGTCTGGATCGTGATGCCGTTGGGCGTCGTCCGGGAGCCGGTCAGCCCGAAGGCCGTCGGCAGCCCGCCGTCCGCGAACAGCCGCCGCCCACGGCCGAGCACGACCGGGAACACCAGCAGGTTGTACGCGTCGATCAGGTCGTGTGCCATCAGGGACCGGGCGAGCAGGCCACTGCCGTGGATCTGCAGTTCGCCGTCTTCGGTGCGGTCCTTGAGCCTGGCGACCTCCTCCGCGACACCGGCGGAGATCACCGTGCTGTTCTGCCAGTCCGCCTTTTCCAGCGTGGTCGAGACGACGTACTTGGGCAGGGCGTTGAGGCGGGAGGCGATCGGGTCGCCGGGGTCGGTGACGCCCGGCCAGTACGCCGCGAAGATGTCGTACGTGTGCCGGCCCAGTACGAACGCCGCCGCACGGTCGAACACGTCGGTCATGAACTGCCCCATGCCCTCGTCCAGGAACGGGGCGACCCAGCCGCCGTACTCGAATCCGTCGCTCGTGTCCTCGTCGGGGGCGCCGGGCGCCTGCATGACGCCGTCGAGGGTGACAAAGGTGGTCAACGTCAGCTGTGCCATGGTCCTGCTCCTCCGGGAACATCCGCCGATCGTGCTTCCACCTGTTCCGACCCCGCCGGGGTCCGGAACTCATCGGCGGTGGCCGCCGCCGTACCGGAGTGGGCGTCCGTTTCCCGCCGGTCTCCGGAGCGCGAAAAGACTTTGCTGGTTCCTGTCAGCACGACCGGCAAGGAACAGGAATCCTCATGAACAGCAGCGTCAGCACGAACCGCACCGCGCTCGTCACCGGCGGCAGCCGCGGCATCGGCGCCGCGACCGCCCTGCGGCTCGCCCAGGACGGCGCCGATGTGGCGCTGACCTACGTACAGGACGAGGAGGCCGCCCACGAGGTCGTACGGAAGATCGAGGCGGTCGGCCGTCGCGCCGTCGCCCTGCGTGCGGACTCGGCCGACCCGGAGGCCGTCCCCGGGGCGGTGCACCGGGCGGCGGAGACCTTCGGGCGGCTCGACATCCTCGTCAACAACGCGGGCATCGGCGTCCTCGGCCCGATCGACGGCATCACCGACGCCGATGTCGACCGGGTTCTCGCGGTCAACGTCCGGGCGGTCTTCCTGGCCTGCCGCGCGGCGGCCGGTGTCCTGGAGCAGGGCGGCCGCATCATCTCGGTCGGCACGGCCCTGAGCCGGTACGCGGGCGGCCCCGGCGGCACGCTCTACGCGATGAGCAAGTCGGCACTGTCCGGGCTCACCAAGCCGCTCGCCCGCGAGTTGGGTCCGCGCGGCATCACGGTCAACCTGGTGCAGGCCGGCGCGGTCGACACCGACATGAACCCCGCCGACGGACCGTTCGCCGCCGGGCAGCGGGCCGCCAACGCGCTGGACCGGTTCGGTAAGACCGGCGAAGTGGCCGCGATGATCGCCTACTTGGCCAGTGACGAGGCGGCGTTCATCACCGGTGCGGAAATGGTCGTGGACGGTGGCCACGCGGCCTGAGCGTGGCAGGGTGAGGGGGAGCGAACCCGCCCTGAGGAGGCCCACGTGTCCGTGCCGGGTGAGAAGGACGACCGTCCGCTGTACGAGCGGTTCGGGCTCCGTATCGCCCGGCGCGGGTACGACCGCGACCAGGTCGAGGCCTACCTCACCCGGCTCCTCGCCGGCGCCCCGCCGGTCGGGGTCGCGGGGTTCGATCTGGTGCGGCGCGGCTATGAGCGCGGCCGGGTCGACGAGGTCATCGCCCGGCTCCACCGCGAGGCGGGCCCGGGCGACCAGTCCTAGAACCTAGGCTGGCCGGGCAGTGATCCGCAGAGAAGGGACGACCATGCCCGCGACCCCGGCGCACACCCTCAACGACGGCCGCACGATCCCCGCGGTGGGACTCGGCACCTGGCCCCTGGACGACGACGCGGCCGAGGCAGCGGTCGCCGGGGCGCTGGAGCGCGGCTACCGGCTCGTCGACACCGCGCTGAACTACGGCAACGAGACCGGTACGGGGCGCGGTATCGCCCGCAGCGGCGTACCGCGCGAGGACGTCTTCGTCACCACCAAGGTGCCGGGCCGGCACCAGGGGTACGAGAAGACCCTCGCCTCGTTCGAGGAGTCCCGCCGCAACCTGGGCCTGGACTATGTGGACCTGTATCTCATCCACTGGCCGCTGCCCCGGGTCGATCTGTACGCCGACACGTGGCGGGCGCTGATCCGGCTGCGCGAGGACGGGCTCGTGCGGTCGATCGGGGTCTCCAACTTCACCGCGAACCATCTGGCGCGGCTGGAGGAGGAGACGGGCGTGCTGCCCGCCGTCAACCAGATCGAGATGCATCCGCGGCTGCCGCAGAAGGAGCTGCGGGCCGTGCACGCCGCCAAGGGCATCGTCACGGAGAGCTGGAGCCCGCTGGGCCGCGGCCGTGATCTGCTGGCCGACCCGGCGGTCGTCGCCGCGGCCGAGGCGCACGGAGTGACGCCCGGCCAGGCCGTGCTGCGCTGGCACACCCAGCTGGGCGCCGTCCCGATCCCGAAGTCGGCCGATCCGGGCCGGCAGCGCGAGAACCTCGATCTGTTCGGGTTCGAACTGACTCCGGATGAACTGGCGCGTATCGCGGCCGGTCCGCAGGAGCGGTTCGGCGGGGACCCCGAGGTGCACGAGGAGTTCTGAGCCTGGGCGGCGCGCCGCCCGAAAGGCCCTACGACCGCGGCTGTACCTCCGCCATGCGCGACCAGCCCTCGCCCGGCACCTCGACGTTGATGATCTCGGGCACCTCCGCCACCAGGTCCGCCATCGTGTCCATCGCCGCGGCGAAGTGCGCCGACCGGACGTGGGCCGCGCCGGCTTCCGGGGACGCGAACGCCTCCAGCAGCACGAACTGGTCCGGGTTATCGACGCTGTGGGACCAGTCGAAGAACACGTTGCCGGGCTCCTGCCGGGTGGCGAGGGTGAAGGCCTCGACGGCCGGCAGCCAGTTGTCGCGCTCGGCGGTGCGCACGGTGAACTTGACGGCGATGAAGATCATGGCGACTCCTGTGGGGATGCGCGGGAACCAGGGCAGGGCCCCGCATCCCTACCGTATCGCCCGAATACGGACAGCTCTCGGCCGGGCCGGTTCAGCCGCCCAGTTCGACGTGGCGGGCCGTCAGCCGTGCGGCGCCCGGTCCGGTCAGCGAGCCGAAGAGGCGCAGCCGCGAGATGCCGCCGTCCGGGTAGATGTCGACGCGGACCTCGGCGGCCCGTACGGCCTCCGGCAGGACGAAGCGGTGGTTGGTGTCGGGCTGCAACCGGGTCCTGGGCAGCACCTCGGTCCAGTCGCCGCTGCCCGTGTCCCGGGCCGAAAGGCTCGCCCAGCCGGCCGAGTTGCCCTTCAGGTACGCGGTGTCGATCTCGACGGCACGGATCTCCGACTCCTCGACGAGGTGGTAGTGGATCCAGTCGTTGCCCCGGTCACGCCGGCGCCGGGTCTCCCAGCCGTCGTCCATCTTGCGCGAGCGGCCGGGCTGGATGGTGTTCGTCGCCGGGGAGTAGAAGCGGTCGGACGCGTCCTCGACCCGGCCGCCGTTCTCCAGTGCGACGAGGTCGAAGGTGCCGAGCGCCGTCAGCCAGGCCGGGTCCGGGGCGACTTCGCCGTACACCCGGAGCCTGGCTATGCCCCCGTCGGGGTGCTGGTTGACCCGCAGGTGGGTGAAGCGCTGCGCCGCTTCGACGGCGAAGCCGTTGGCCGCGTGGCCGCCGACCGCGGTACGGGGGACGAGCGTCGTCCACTTCACGTCCGGGGCGAGGAGGTCCTCGGGGGACGGCGAGCCCGGCAGCGAGACGCCTTCGACGGAGACCGCCTGCGGGTAGTTGCCGCGGAAGTGGGCGGTGTCGACGACGATGCCGCGTACGACACCGGGCGCGCCGAGGCGGACCAGTGCCCAGTCGTGGTCCTCGTCCACCGGGTGGGGCTGTGCGGCGCTCACGCCACGGCGGCGGCGGGTCTCCCAGCCGTCCATGATCTTGCCCTTGTGCCCGAAGTGCTCGGGGTCGAAGTGGGCGGGCTCCGGCTTCAGCAGGTTCTCGCGTTCCGCGAAGAACTCGTCGTTGGCGGCGATCACGCCCGCGCCGAGCCGTCGGTCGGCGAGGTCGACGAGATGGGTGAAGGGGAGGTCCGCGGTGCGGTAGTCGGCGTACGGGTCGCCGCCGCCGTAGGGGTTCGCGTCACCGGTGAAGTGCGTGGTCGCCGTCATGGTCAGTGGTTCCTTGTCTGGAGGCGGCCGGTGGGCTCGGCGAGGGTGCCTTCGGTGGCGATGCGTACGCCGCGCAGCCAGGTCGAGCGCACGACGCCGTGCAGCGTCCGGCCGGCGTATGCGGTGACCTGGTTGCGGTGGAAGAGCTCGGCCGGGTCGACGGTGAAGCCGGCGTCGGGCGCGAGGACCGCGAAGTCGGCGTCGCGGCCGGCCTCGATCGCGCCCTTCTCGGTCAGTCCGGCCAGTTCGGCGGGGGCGGCCGACATCCAGCGGGCGACGTCGTCGAGCGAGTGGCCGCGCCTGCGGGCCTCGGTCCAGATGGCGGGCAGGCCGAGCTGGAGGGAGGAGATGCCGCCCCAGGCGGAGGCGAAGTCCGGCGTCTTGAGGTGCGTGGTGCAGGGCGAGTGGTCGGAGACGATGCAGTCGATGGTGCCGTCGGCGAGTCCCTGCCACAGCGCGTCCTGGTTGGCGGCCTCACGGATGGGTGGGCAGCACTTGAACTCGGTGGCCCCGTCCGGGACTTCCTCGGCGGTGAGGGTGAGGAAGTGCGGGCAGGACTCGACGGTGACGCGGACACCCTCGCGCTTGGCGGCGGCGATCAGCGGCAGGGCGTCGCTGGAGGACAGGTGCAGGATGTGGACGCGTGCGTTCAGCCGCTTCGCGTGGGCGATGAGGCCTTCGATCGCGGTGTTCTCGGCGTCGCGGGGCCGGGAGGCGAGGAAGTCGGCGTAGGCGGGGCCGCTGCGCTGGGGTGCGGTCGCCAGGTGGTGCGGGTCCTCGGCGTGCACGATCAGGAGGCCGCCGAAGCCCGCGATCTCGGCCATCGACCGGGCCAGTTGCTCCTGGTCGAGTTCGGGGAACTCCTCGACGCCGGAGGGCGAGAGGAAGCACTTGAAGCCGAAGACCCCGGCCTCGTACAGCGGGCGCAGATCCTTGACGTTGGAGGGGATGGCGCCGCCCCAGAAGCCCGTGTCGACGTGCACCTTGGGGGCCGCCACCTGCTGCTTGACGCGCAGGTGCTCGACGGTGGTGGTCGGCGGGAGGGAGTTGAGCGGCATGTCGAGCAGCGTGGTGATCCCGCCGGCCGCGGCGGCGCGGGTGGCGGTGTAGAACCCCTCCCACTCGGTGCGGCCCGGGTCGTTCACATGGACGTGCGTGTCCACGAGTCCGGGCAGCAGGACGTCGTCACCGAAGTCCTCCACCCGGGCACCCTCCGGCACCTCGGCGTCGTACGGCAGGACGGCGTCGATCGTCCCGCCCGCGATGTGCACCGCGGCGGGCCGGGTTCCCCCGGGGGTGACGACGCGCGTCGAGCGCAGAACCAGCTTCACGTCCGTACCGGACACCCGTGCTCCCCACTTCATGAATTCAACGAACTGTTGAAGGAGTCTTCACTCGGGAATGCGACCCGTCAAGACCCCATCCTCCCCTCGGACCGCTCAGCCGACCACACACCCCACGGACTGGAGATTTCCACAAAGTAAAAGTCATATTTCGGAGTGCGGAATGTAGAATGGGCCATGCGTGGCACCGCGCGGACCGTCGGACCGGCCCCGGACACCGGGACAAACGAGCCCTGACCGGCCAGGACGGTGCCCCTGCGACAGTGGGCCGATCGGGAAGTGCCCGGTAGGCTGCTGCCTTGCTCTTCCGCTTCGAAAGGACCGTTGACGTGCCGCCGTCCCACGCCAGCACTTCCGACTCCAAGTCCGCCGGTTCCAGCGGTGGTGTGCAGTCCCTTGAGCGCGCCTTCGATCTGCTGGAGCGGATGGCCGACGCGGGGGGCGAGGTCGGCCTGAGCGAGCTCTCCGCGAGCAGCGGACTTCCGCTGCCCACCATTCACCGGCTGATGCGCACGCTCGTGGTGTGCGGCTACGTACGCCAGCAGCCCAACCGGCGCTATGCGCTCGGCCCGCGGCTGATCCGGCTCGGCGAGTCCGCCGCGCGGCTGCTCGGCACCTGGGCCCGTCCGTATCTGGCCCGGCTGGTCGAGGAGACCGGCGAGACGGCCAACATGGCACTGCTCGACGGCGACGAGATCGTGTACGTGGCGCAGGTGCCGTCCAAGCACTCGATGCGCATGTTCACCGAGGTGGGCCGCCGGGTGCTGCCTCACTCCACCGGAGTGGGCAAGGCGCTGCTGGCGCACACGCCGCCGGACGAGGTGCGCGCCCTGCTCGCGCGGACCGGGATGCCGGCCGCCACCGAGAAGACGATCACCACCCCGGACGGCTTCCTGGACGCCCTGGAGCAGGTCCGCCGGGTGGGCTACGCGGTGGACGACAACGAGCAGGAGATAGGGGTCCGCTGCCTGGCGGTCCCGGTCCCCAACTCCCCCACCTCCGCGGCGATCTCGATCTCCGGGCCGGCGGGCCGGGTGACCGAGGCGGCGACCGAGCGCATCGTGCCGATCCTCCAGCAGGCCGCGAAGGAGCTGTCCGAGGCTCTGGCCAGCAGCGGGTCGGCCGGCTGAGACGCGTGAGAGGGGTGGCCCGGAGCCTGCGTGCTCCGGGCCACCCCTCTGCCGTGTGCACGGGCCACCCCTCTGCTGGCGTGTGCCCGGGCCACCCCTCTGCCGTGTGCCCGGGCCAATCCCTCTGCCGCGTGCGCCCCGTCCCGATCAGGTCAGGGCCGGGGCGGTCAGCCTGCCGTCCTGCATGGTGACGGTGAGGTCCATCCGGTCCAGATGGGTCCGGTCGTGCGTGACCATGACGGTGGCCGTGGACCGCTGCCGGGTCAGCGAGACGAGGAGATCGAGCACCGCGGCTCCCCGTTCGTGGTCCAGGGCGCTGGTCGGTTCGTCGACGAGCAGGACCGCCGGATCGTTCATCAGGGCCCGTGCGATGTTGATCCGCTGCCGCTGACCGCCCGAGAGCTGGTGGGGCCTGCGATCCGCCTTGTCGGCGAGACCGACCGCGTCCAGGAGCTCCAGGGCGCGGGTCCGGGCGGTCCGCGCCGCGCCCCCCGACAGGTGGGTCATGACCTGGAGCTGTTCGGCGGCGGTCAGCGACGGCAGCAGATTGGGCTGCTGGAAGACGATGCCGATCCGCTCGCGACGCAGCGCGGCCTTGTCCGCGCGGCCGAGTCCGGCCGTGTCCGTACCGGCGACGACGACGGCGCCCTCGTCCGGCGTGACCAGAGTGGCCGCCACGGCGAGCAGACTCGACTTGCCGGAGCCCGAGGGGCCGACGACGGCGGTGAGGGTGCCCGCGGGCACGTCGAGCGCGACACGGTCCAGGGCGGTCAGCCGGCCGTCGCCGTCCGGGTAGGTGAGCGTGACGTCGGTGAGCGTGAGGGTCATCGGGCACTCCCCAGTGCGGTGAGCGGGTCGACGGCGGTGATCCGCCGGATGGACAGGGCCGCACCGACCGCGCCGAGGGCGATCATGACGGCGGCCGGAATCAGGACGGTGGACGCCTCCAGGACGAAGGGCACGGCCCCGCCGCTGACCAGCGCACCGATGCCGGAGGCGAGCGCGGTGCCCACTCCCGTACCGATCGCGAGCATCACCACGGCCTGCCCGAGTGCGTCCCTCAGCAGATACGGCGTGGAGGCACCCAGTGCCTTGAGAACGGCTACATCGCCACTGCGCTGGATCGTCCAGACGGTGAAGAAGGCGCCGATGACCAGGGCGGAGATGGCGAAGAGGAAGCCGCGCATCAGCTGGAGCGACCCGTTCTCGGCCTGGTAGGAGCCGATCGCGGTGAGGGAACCGTCGAGCGTGAACGTGCTGGTGCCCGCCGCCCGGTCGCCGGCCGCCAGATCGGCGCCGCCGGTGGTGGTCAGCGCGATCACGGTGGCGTGCTCCGTACCGCCGGCTCCGTCCGCCCCGAACCGCTGCCAGTCGGCGAGCGACGTCCACACGACCGGAGTATGGCTGTACGAGGCGTCTCCGGCGACCGCCGCGACGGTGACCTCGTCGCCGCCGATCCTCAGCCGGTCACCGGCGCCGGCCGCCAGGTCCTCGGCAGCCTGTTCGGAGAGCACGACCTCGCCCGGTCCGACCGGGGCGCCCCGGGGTGCCAGAGCGCTCCCCGGCTCGACACCGAACGCCGACACGGCCGCCGTCCGCTCCCCCGCCACCGCGGCGGCGTTCAGCGTGCGGATGCCGAGCGGCTGCGCCGCGGTGATCCCGGGCTGCTTCTCCCAGCTCCGCCAGGCGGTCTCCCGGACGGTAGAAGCGGTGAACGACACCGACTGGCCGTCGGGCGGGGAGGCGAACGCGATGTGGTCGGCGTTCAGCCCCGTGACGGCCGAGGTGTTCTCCCGGGCCAGCCCGGCGGTGAGGCCGGACAGCAGGCCCACGAGCAGCGTGATCAGGACCACGACCGTGCCCATGAGCGTGAACCGGCCCTTGGCGAACCGAAGATCTCTCCATGCGACGAACATGACTCCAGCCTGGGATTTCCCGGCCGCCGAAACATCGCCCGCGGGCCGGTCGAGACATCAACCTTTCGATTGACCGGCCCCGCGCACCCCGCGTCTACGCTGGACGAATCATGGAAAAACGTGTCCATCCCCCGGTCGCCGCCGCGCTGCGGCTGTGTCTGCACGCGCTGCTGCTGGGGCTGCTGGCGCTCGCGGCGGTCAAGGCCGTGAGCGGCGACGCCCCGCACTCGGGGGCCGTCGTCGTGGTCGCGGCGGTGCTGGCCGCGGCGTACGCGGCGGGCGCCCTCGCTCCCGTCGTGCAGCCGCGGACCCCGGCGGGGGCGCTCTGGCTCGCCGTGCTGTGGGCACTCTGGCTGGCGCTGCTGGTGCTGTCGCCGGACGCGCTGTGGCTGGCGTTCCCGCTCTACTTCCTCCAGCTGCACCTGCTGCCGATGCGCTGGAGCCTGCCCGCCGTGGCGGTGACGGCGGGGGCCGCCATCGCCGGCTTCCTGCTGCACGGCCAGGAGATCACCCCCGGCACGTTCATCGGCCCGCTGCTCGGGGCGGCGGTCGCGGTCGCCACGGTGTTCGGCTACGACGCGCTGTTCCGCGAGAGCGAGCGGCGCCGCGAGCTCATCGAGGAACTGGTCTCGACCCGCGCGGACCTGGCCGCGGCGGAGCGCACCGCCGGGACGCTCGCCGAACGCGAACGGCTGGCCCGCGAGATCCACGACACCCTCGCTCAGGGCCTGTCCAGCATCCAGCTGCTGCTCCGCGCCGCGGAACGCACCCTCCCCGAGGACGCCCCAGCGGCGGCCCATGTCCGCCGGGCCCGCGCGGCCGCCCAGGACAATCTCGCCGAGGCCCGTCGCTTCGTACGCGCCCTGACCCCGCCCGATCTGGAGAACGGCTCCCTGGCGGCCGCTCTGGAGCGGCTCTCGGCCCGCACCACCACGCCCGGTCTGACGGTGCAGTTCGCCGTGAGCGGCACCCCGGTGGAGCTGCCCACCCCTTACGAGGTAGCGCTGCTGCGCACCGCCCAGTCGGCGCTGGCCAACACGGTGCAGCACTCCGACGCGCGGCGGGCGGAGATCACGCTGAGCTTCATGGACACCTCGGTGGCGCTGGACGTGGTCGACGACGGCCGCGGCTTCACCGACGACTCCGCCGCCGGCACGGGGACCGGGACGGGCGGCTTCGGCCTGCCGGCCATGCGGTCCCGGGCCCGTTCGCTGGGCGGCACCCTGAGCGTCGAATCGGCTCCCGGCCAGGGCACGGCCGTCGCCCTGACCCTGCCCATGCCCCTCCCCGACGGCCGGACCGGACAGGATGCCGCATGACCGTGACCCCGCCGATCCGGCTGCTGCTCGCCGATGACCACCCGGTCGTGCGGGCGGGCCTGCGGGCCGTCCTGGACACCGAGCCGGACTTCCGCGTCGTCGCCGAGGCCGACACCGCGGAACGGGCGGTGGCCCTGGCCGCGACGGGCGCGTTCGACGTCGTCCTGATGGACCTGCAGTTCGGTGCGGGTCTGCACGGTTCGGAGGCGACCGCCGCGATCACCGCGGTGCCCGGCGCGCCCCGGGTCCTGATCCTGACGACGTACGACAGCGACGCCGACATCCTGGCGGCGGTGGAGGCGGGTGCGGCCGGCTATCTGCTCAAGGACGCCCCGCCGGAGGAGCTGGCCGCCGCGGTCCGTACCGCGGCGGCGGGCCGGTCGGCCCTGGCGCCGGCCGTCGCGCACCGGCTGATGGACCGCATGCGGATGCCTGCCCAGGCGCTCACCAAGCGCGAGCTGGAGGTTCTGCAACTGGTCGGCGAGGGACTGTCGAACCTGCAGATCAGCAAGAAGCTGTTCCTCAGCCAGGCGACGGTGAAGTCCCATCTGGTGCACATCTACGCCAAGCTGGGCGTGGACTCGCGCACCGCGGCCGTGGCGGCGGCGACGGCCCGCAGGCTCATCCGCCGCTGAACACCATCCCCCGGCCGCTTCAGCGCCGCGGCGGCTCGCCGAACAGATCGACAGCGATCCGTACGTCCCTGAGCGCCGACGCCAGCGCGCTGACCGAGCCGACCGCCCCCGCGATCAGCAGCAGCGACCGGCGGAGCCGGGGAATCCCGGGCGCGCCACCGGCCGCCATCGCGTCCAGCGCCGCCAGCTCGTCCTCGGCGATCGCCCGGTCCGGGAACTCCGCGGGATGTCCGGCCAGCTCCCGCCGGAGCCGGGAGACGGCCGTACGCAACTCCGCCACCCTCGGGTCCTCGCCACTGCTGGTCACCCGCGCCTGCCCCACGCTCTTCAACAAAGCACTCCCCCTCGCACATCTTTGTGCCGGTGTTTCGACCAAGTCCCGAACGGTGGTCAAGTGTCCGGGGGTGCGGGCAAGTTAACGCCATGACAGGTGCCGGGCGCCACTCCGTGGACCGAACTCGGAGTGTCCCCCACATTGACGCGGGCCGGGAGACCGGCCCGGTCCGTGCGCGAACGGCCGGTCCGGTGTATCCAGGCGGCATGACAAGCACACCGCACACCCCTTCCTCGCCCACCCCGCCCACCTCGCCCGTCATCGCAGGCCTGCTGCTCGCGGCGGGCGGCGGACGGCGGCTCGGCGGGCGCCCGAAGGCGCTTCTGGAGCACCGCGGCCGTCTGCTGGCCGACCACGCGGTGGCCACGCTCCGGGAGGGCGGCTGCGGCCCGGTTCATGTGGTGCTCGGCGCGGCCGCCGACGAGGTGCGGGCCCGCGCCGGACTGTCCGGCTGCACGGTGAGCGTCAACCCGGAGTGGACCGAGGGCATGGGCTCCTCGCTGCGGGCGGGACTCGCCGCCCTCACCGGCACGGGCGCGGACGCGGTGGTCGTCCTGCTGGTCGACCAGCCGGGAATCGGCTCTGAAGCGGTGGCCCGGGTGCGTGCGGCGTACCGCTCACGGACGAGTCTGGCGGCGGCCTCGTACGGAGGGGAGCGGGGCCATCCGGTGCTCTTCGGGGCCGCGCTCTGGACGGACATCGCGGCGGGGGCGGTGGGCGATCAGGGGGCCCGGGCGTATCTGCGGGAGCACCGCGATGCGATCACGCTCGTCGAGTGTTCCGATGTGGCTCAGGCGTACGACATCGACACGGCGGAGGACCTGGCGCACCTTGAGTGAACGCACTGGCACGCTGCGCCAGCAGGGCCCCACTTCTGTCGACCCGGAGAATCTCGACATCAACAAACCATTGAACTTCCACCATGAGGAAACTACTATCCACTGGTCAGAAGCCCTCTGCACCTCAGACGGCGACCACGGCCGTATCCCGGAGCCCTGGCACGCCGTGCCATTTCAGGCGACCCGGCGGCCGTGAGACGTCGCCCGCACCGCCCGCTGAAGGAGTGACAGCTCATGTCCGCACCAGCGCCGTCCTCGCTGGCCATCGTCGATGCCGAGCCCCTGCCCCGGCAGGACGAGGTCCTCACCCCCGCGGCCCTCGCTTTCGTGGCCGAGCTGCACCGCCGGTTCACGCCCCGGCGGGGCGAGCTGCTCGCCCGGCGCGGGGAGCGCCGCGCCGAGATCGCCCGCACCTCCACGCTGGACTTCCTGCCGGAGACGGCCGCGATCCGTGCGGACGACTCCTGGAAGGTCGCACCGGCGCCGGCGGCGCTGAACGACCGCCGGGTGGAGATCACCGGTCCCACCGACCGCAAGATGACCATCAACGCCCTGAACTCGGGCGCGAAGGTCTGGCTCGCCGACTTCGAGGACGCGTCCGCCCCCACGTGGGAGAACGTCGTCACCGGCCAGCTCAACCTGATGGACGCGTACGACCGCGCCATCGACTTCACCGACCCGAAGTCCGGCAAGTCGTACGCCCTCAAGCCGGCCGACGAGCTCGCGACCGTCGTCACCCGCCCGCGCGGCTGGCACCTGGACGAGCGCCACCTCCAGCTCGACGGCACCCCGGTGCCCGGCGCGCTGGTCGACTTCGGCCTCTACTTCTTCCACAACGCGCAGCGCCTGATCGACCTCGGCAAGGGCCCGTACTTCTACCTGCCGAAGACGGAGTCGCACCTGGAGGCCCGCCTCTGGAACGACATCTTCGTCTTCGCCCAGGACTACGTGGGCATCCCGCAGGGCACGGTCCGCGCGACGGTCCTGATCGAGACGATCACCGCCGCGTACGAGATGGAGGAGATCCTCTACGAGCTCCGCGACCACGCCTCCGGGCTGAACGCCGGCCGCTGGGACTATCTCTTCTCCATCGTCAAGAACTTCCGTGACGGCGGCTCCAAGTTCGTCCTGCCGGACCGCAACGCGGTGACGATGACCGCCCCGTTCATGCGGGCGTACACCGAACTCCTCGTCCGCACCTGCCACAAGCGCGGCGCCCACGCGATCGGCGGCATGGCCGCCTTCATCCCGTCGCGCCGGGACGCCGAGGTCAACAAGGTCGCCTTCGAGAAGGTCAAGGCGGACAAGGACCGCGAGGCCGGCGACGGCTTCGACGGCTCCTGGGTCGCCCACCCCGACCTGGTCCCGATCGCCATGGCCTCCTTCGACGCGGTGCTCGGCGAGAAGCCGAACCAGAAGGAGCGCCTGCGCGAGGACGTCTCGGTGGCCGCGGGCGACCTGATCGCCATCGACACCCTGCACGCCAAGCCCACGTACGACGGTCTGCGCAACGCCGTCGCGGTCGGCATCCGCTACATCGAGGCGTGGCTGCGCGGCATGGGCGCGGTCGCCATCTTCAACCTGATGGAGGACGCGGCCACCGCCGAGATCTCGCGCTCGCAGATCTGGCAGTGGATCAACGCGGACGTGGTCTTCGAGAACGGCGAGCACGCCACGGCGGACCTGGCCCGCAAGGTCGCCGCCGAGGAACTGGCCGCGATCCGCACCGAGATCGGCGACGAGGCCTTCGCGGCCGGCAAGTGGCAGCAGGCCCACGACCTCCTGCTCCAGGTCTCCCTGGACCAGGACTACGCGGACTTCCTGACACTGCCGGCGTACGAGCAGCTGCGCTGACGCCCGCCCGTACCGGTGCGATGAGTGACGCCCCGCCATCTGAACGCTCGATGGCGGGGCGTCACCGCCTGCTTGCCGAAGGGGCCACTGCCGGAAGGCGAGGGAGCGGTCCACCCGTCTTTCGCCGCCACCTCACCCGCAGGCGCTCGCCCCGGTCTCGGTAACGACCACGTCCTCGAGCCGGACGGACGGTGACTCGTCGCGAGGAGGGCCAGCAGCTCCGTGGACCGCGGCTCATCGGGTGGTTCGTCGACGGCCATCCGGATGGCAAGCCCTCGGCCACTGAGGAAGGCGAGGTCCGCCGCGTATCTCTGGAGCGTCCGGTCGCGTCCGGGAGCGGTGACCAGAACCATGCCGCTTCGGGTGATCAACCGCCGCAGTGCGAGGGCGGAGCCGTTCAGCTCGGACTCCACATGTCCGGCGTCCCCCATCCGGGATTGCCGTCCATCGCCTCGCTGAGCCGATCCACACAGGGCGTGAGCCAGGCGTTCATCTCGCGTCCGTCGGCTTCCGGTCCGGCGGTGGTGACGCACCGCGCGTGCGCTCGGGACCGGTGCGCGGTGGCAGTGTCCACAGCGGCGCGAGCCGGCGACGTATCGCGGGACACAGCCGGGCGCAGGCGGTCACAGCGCCTCGCCGGACCGGCAGGACCGGTACGTACAGCGGCTCGACCATCGCAGCTCCCCACACCACGGCTCCGACTCGTCCCTGGTCGCAGCGTGAAGGCATCCCGGGCACGGATGAAAGAGCGCGTATCCGGCCAGGGGTGAGGTCTCGGCGTCACCGTTGCTGTGAAATCGTTCCCTCATCACCCCGGACCGCGACTCCGCCACGCGTCGACCAAGGGAGCACCGCGCCCATGCCCGTCCATTCACTCGCCCACTCGCCGCTCTCCGCCCCCGCGGTCAGGGAGTTGCTGGCGATGCCCGCCATGCAGGCCGTGGCCGAGGAGGAGTTCGACGCGTACAGCGAGAAGGAACTCGGCTGGGAGTACACCTGTCTCGTCTCCGACGCCGTCATCACCGGGCACCATCACGTCCTGTGGTACGAGGGCACTCCGCTGGGCGACCCGGAGTGCACGCTGGTCCTGACGTTCGGCGAGGCGTATCCCGTCGACCCGCCGGATCCCGATGAGTACGGTCACGACGCGCTCGTCGAGCTCGTCGGGGAGTGGGCCGCCCTGCCGGGCTGGGTCCTTCTCCAGCGACCGGACGAAGCGGCGTGCGAGGCCGTGCTCGACCGGGCCGCGGATGTCGTCGCCGCAGAGCTCGGTCCGCCGCTGCGCACGCTGCGCTCCAACGACTGGCTCGGCATGGGGCCCTATCTGCGGTGCCGGATCTGGCGAATGGGCGAGCACGGCGTCGTGCTCGCCCCGCGCGAGGACGGCGGCCCCTACGGCTACCTGACCCATCTGGTCCTGGCCGTGCATCCCTGGCCGGCGGGAGAGGAACTGCCCGTCGCGGACGAGGACTGCCTGCGATGGGTGCGGGACCGCATCATCCTGTGACCGCGCCGGGCGGCTTCCGGTGCCTGGCCGGCCCGCGGAGTCCGCCGGAACTCCGCGGGCCGGCAGTGCCGTTGCCGTTCGCGCTGTCTACCGCAGCCCGGTGTCGAGCGCGGACATCAAGGTCCCCTGCGGGGTGTCCCCCGACATCTCCCAGACCATGACGCCCAGCAGGCCCTTGTCCTTCACATAGGCCGTCTTCCTGCCGATGGACCAGGTGTCGTCGAACGACCACCACTGGTTGCCGTTATATCCGTAAGTCGATACGGACTGTTCGTCGTGGTGGACCGCCATCGTGGGGTACGCGCCGATGAGGTTGGAGTAGCCCCGGGTGCCGGCCTCCTCGGCGAACTGGCCGGGGGCCGCGCCGCCCGCGGGCTGCCATTCGCCCGCCGCTCCGCCGTCGGTGACGTTCTGCCAGCCGCGGCCGTAGAACGGGATACCGAGGGTCAGTTTGCGGGGCTCGACGCCCACGTCGGTGTACGCCTTGATGGCGGCGTCCGCGCTGAAGTGGAAGTCGTACGGGTCCTGGTCGTCGGTGTAGAGGTTGGCCTGGTGGCCGGCGCGGTTCGGTTCCCAGGAGTTGTCGCTGCCCGAGCCATGGAAGTCGTAGCCCTGGACGTTGGCCACGTCGAGGGAGTCGAACACCTTGGACAGGTCCCAGCCCTCGTCGATCTTCTGCGGGTCGGCGGGGGTGAACGCGGTCAGGAGGCGGTGACCGCCGCCGAGGGCGTCCAGCTGCTTGCGGAACTCGGCGAGGAGCAGGGTGAGGTTGCCCTTGTCGTCGGGCGAGTAGTGGTTGCCGGGGTGTCCGGTGCCGGTGCCGGGCCACTCCCAGTCGATGTCGAAGCCGTCGAAGATGCCGGCCGCGGTGCCGGGGCCGCCCGCGCCGTTGTACTCGGGCAGGTTGCCCTTGATGTACATGTCGATGCAGGAGGAGACGAACTTCTTGCGCGCCGCGTCGGTGGCGGCGACGTCGGAGAAGTACTTCGAGTAGGTCCAGCCGCCGAGCGAGACCACGATCTTGAGGTCCGGGTGGAGCTTCTTGAGCTTCTTCAGCTGGTTGAAGTTGCCGCGCAGTTTGCCCCAGCCGTCGTCCGCGACCCCGTCCACGGACTGGGCGGCGCCGAACGGTCGGGCGTAGTCGGCGTCCGCGTCACCGGCTCCGGTGCCCTGCTCGGGGTCCTGGGGGTCGGCGGTGGTGCCCTTGGTGACTCCGTTGAGGCAGGTGAGGTTGTTGGGGTCGATGTTGGCGAAGGCGTAGTTGACGATGTCGAGCTTCCCGGCGGCGCCGGAGTCGTGGAGGTTCTTCACGAAGTACTGGCGGCCGTAGATCCCCCACTGGACGAAGTAGCCGACCTTCGCGTAGTTGCCGGAGCCCACGATGTCGTCGGTTTTCACGGTGAGGGCGTTGCTCGCGAGTGAGGCGTTGTCGGCCGCGTCGCGCGCCTTGACGGTGAAGACGTACGAGGTCGAGGGCGACAGGCCGCCGATGGTGGCGGTGGTCGTGGTGCCGGACACCGTGGTGGCCAGGGCGGAGCCGCGGTAGATGTCGTACGCGGCGACCCGCTGGTTGTCCGTCGCGGCGGTCCAGGTCAGCGTGACGGACGAGGAGTCGGTCGTGGTGGCGCGCAGGGCGGCCGGGGCCGTCGGCGGGGAGGTGTCGGTGGCCGGGTCGACGGTGGTGACGGTCAGCGGGGCGCTCTCGGCGGAGACGTTCCCCCGGGTGTCCTTGGCCCGGACGGTGAAGGAGTAGGCGGTGGCTGGGGTGAGACCGCCGACCGTGGCGGAGGTCGTCGCCGTGGCCGATCCCACCACCTTGCCGCCGGCCAGGATGTCGTACGAGGCCACGGGGAAGTCTCCCGCGGTGGCGGCCGTCCAGGAGAGTGAGGCGGTGCGGGCGGTCACGTCGGTCCGCTTGAGCCCGCCGGGTGCGCCGGGTGGCGCGTCGGCGGATCCGTCGCACTTGTCGCCGTTGATCCGGCAGCCGGTCGGTGCGGTGATCGGGCCGGTGGCGACGAACCAGAAGCTGTACGGCTCGGTGGTGCTGTGCGCGGCGACCGTCCCGTTGTAGTGGGCGTTGACCGCGGTGAGGTGGCTGCCCTGGGTGGTGACGGTGCCGTTGTACGAGGAGCTGATCGCGACGCCGGCGGGCAGGTCGAACTCCAGGCTCCAGCCGGTGACGGCCGTGTCGGTGTCGTTGCGCAGGACGTAGGTGCCTTTCCACCAAGGGCCGTTGTCGGCCGAGGTGAAGGTCGCCGTCAGCTTGCCCGCCGCGTGCGCGGGACCGGCCTGGAGGGACAGCAGGGCGAGAAGGAGGGCGAGGACGGCGAGCAGTGCGGTCGCCGTCCTCCGTCTGAGGGGCATGTGCTCGAACATGGTTCTCCCTTGCGGCTGGGACCGGTGAGGCGGTCCTCGGGGGGAGCGGATACATGTCGTTCCATGGAGCACAGGGGAAAGTAATTGGTCTGGACCAACTCGTCAATAGGTACAGACCAATTAGCCTCTCGTCGCCCTCTCCGCCTCCGGCGGAAAACTGCTCAGCCGCCGAGCACGACGGTGCGCGCCGCCGAGAAGTCGCCCCACTTCCCGTCGGGGAGCTTCGCGCGGATCTTCATCGAGTAGCGGGTGCCGCGCGGATCGGTGACGGTGAGCCGGTAGCTCGCCCGACCCACGGGCGGTTCGCCACCCCAGACGATGGTGGTGGTCAGCCGGCCGTCCAGGTAGAGCTGGTAGGCGGGTATCTTCCCGCCCGTCTCCGGCTGCTTCCAGTCCAGGTCGACGGCGTACTCCTTGCCCTGGGCGCTGCTCGTGATCCGCAAATCCGTGGGGGCGGTACTGGCGGGTGCGCCCGGGGCGGTCGCCGTGGTGAGGTCGAAGGTGTTGCTGTCGGGCGACGAGGTGTCGGCCGCGTCGCGGGCGCGGACCGTGAAGGTGTAGACGGTGCCGGGGCGCAACCCGGTCAGGCGGGCCGTGGTCTGCGCGCCGGGGACGCTGTGGATCCGGGAGCCCTCCTGGTAGATGTCGTACGAGGTGACGCCGACATCGTCCGTGGAGCCGCCCCAGGACAGGGTCGCGGCCCTGCCGCCGTCGGCCTTGCCGCGCAGGTTCACCGGAGTCGTCGGCACCTCGTGGTCGGCGGGGGTGGGTGCGGGGGTGGTGACGGCCGCGGCGGCGCTCGGCGCGGAGAGGTTTCCGGCGGCGTCGCGGGCACGGACGGTGAAGGTGTACGCGGTGGAGGCGGTCAGCCCGTCCACGTCGATCATCACCTTGGCGGCCGGAACGGACTTGACCTTCCGGCCCTGACGGTAGACCTCGTACCCGGTGACGGCCGTGTCGTCGGTGGCCGGCTCCCACATCACATGGGCGGACGTGGCACTGCTCGCCTGGACGGTCACCCCGCGGGGCGCGGTCGGTTTCCGGGAGTCCGCCTCGGCCTCCGAGTCGCAGGCGGTGAGCGTGGCGAGGAGCAGGGCGGCGGAACAGGCCAACGCGGCGGTTGCGTGGGGGCGTTGCACGGTGGTGCCTTCCATCCGAAGCAATGGTCCAGACCTGTATCGCATGGTGTGGGGGTCGCCGACAAGAGGACGGAGCGGAACGTTCCGCAATGTGCCGGTGTGCGCCGCACCGGTGTGGCACCACGTGGCCCTCGTGGCGCGCCGAGCGATGATTCCGTGGCGCTCGGGCAGTCTGCACAGGTATGGATACGCAGACGAACTCCGCACCCCTCCTCGACCTCGGACCGGCGGCCCGGCAGATCGCCGGCATGCTCACCGCCATCGACGACGCCCGGCTGGGCGGCCCGACCCCCTGTCCCGACGTCACCGTGGGCGCGATGCTGGCCCACGTGGAAGGGCTGGCCGTGGCGTTCCGGGATGCCGCGCGCAAGGAGCTGGGAGCGACGACCGACACGGCACCCTCGGTGGAGTCGGGGGTCCTCGACGGCGGCTGGCGTTCCACCCTGCCCGCGGCGCTCGACGAGATGGTGGCGGCCTGGCACTCGCCCGACGCCTGGCAGGGCATGACCCGGGCGGGCAGCGTGGACCTGCCGGGCGAGGTGGCCGGCATGGTCGCGCTCAACGAGCTGGTGCTGCACGGCTGGGACCTGGCGAGGTCGACCGGGCAGCCCTACGGGGCCGAGGAGGCGCATCTGCGCAACACGCTGGCGCTGCTGGCCGACGTGGGCGACAACCCGCCGGCCGACTCCCCGTTCGGGCCGCCGGTGCCGGTCCCGGACGACGCGCCGCTGCTGGACCGGGCGGTCGCCCGCAGCGGCCGGCACCCCGACTGGCGGCCGGAGAGCTGAGGGCCACCGCGTCAGCTGGTGAAGAACTCCGTGATCTGCTGGGCGACCTGGTCGGCGTGGACCTCGTGGAGCCGGTGGCCGCCGCCGATCGTGAGGAGGTGGCAGTCCGGGATCAGCGTGGCCATGTCCTGGAGCCGGGCCTGCGGCATGGTGCTGGCCGGGCCGCCGGCGAGCATCAGCGTCGGGGCCACGATCTCGCCGAGGCCCTCGGCCCAGGCCGGGTCGGGGTCGGCCAGCTGGGTGCGTACGGCTCCGAGCACGGCCTCGTCGTAGTCGACCGGCCCTGCGGGCGGCACGTCGGGGCCCGCCGCTCCGGGGAACGGCGGCGGGGTCTCCACCAGCACCAGCCGCTCCACCCGGTCCGCATGCGTCTGGGCGAAGAGATGGGCGACGACGCCTCCCATGCCGTGGCCGACCAGGCCGACGCGGTCGAGCTCGCAGGCGTCGAGAAAGCCGAAGAGGTCGTCGAGCATCAGCTCGAAGTCGTACTCGTCGGGCCAGTCGCTTTCGCCGTGGCCCCGCAGGTCGAGGGCGTACACCCGCCATTCCTGACCGAGCAGACTCCCGGCCGCCTCCCAGCTCGCGGCGGAATCGCCGAGGCCGTGCAGCAGCACGACGGGCGAGCCGAACGGGTCGCCCCAGGTCCGGTACGCCAGACGTACATCGCCGACATCCACAACAGACTGATCATCCATACCCCTGACGCTACAGCCGAATGAGCAAAGATCATTCCCACGGCCTGGCAGGCTGGAAAGGTGAAGCTCACCGCGCGTTCTCCCCTCGTCACCTCCCTCGCTCTCGTCCTGGCCGCCGCCCTGCTGTCCGGGTGTGCGGGGGCGGGTCCCGGCAGCTCCTCGGGCAAGGGGGGCCCGGGTCCCGGGCTGGACGATCCGGCGAAGAAGGACATCGCCATGCAACTGGTCTCCAGCGCGGAGAACTCGACCCTCGACTGGAAGTCCCAGTACACGTACATCCAGGACATCGGCGACGGCCGCGGCTACACGGCCGGCATCATCGGCTTCTGCTCCGGCACCGGCGACATGCTGAGCGTGGTCGAGCGGTACGCGAAGGCGCGGCCCGGAAATCCGCTGGAGCGGTTCCTGCCCGCCCTGCGCGCGGTGAAGGGGACCGACGCGCACACGGGACTCGGCCGTCCGTTCACCGAGGCGTGGTCGAAGGCCGCGGGTGACGCGGCGTTCCGCGCGGCCCAGGACACCGAGCGGGACCGGGGGTACTTCGACCCCGCGGTCGCACAGGCGAAGGAGGACGGGCTGGGCACACTCGGCCAGTTCATCTACTACGACGCCTATGTGATGCACGGGGCCGGTGACACGGAGGGCACGGTCGGGTTCCGTACGATGCGCCGCCAGGCACTCGACGAGGACCGGCCCCCGGCGGACGGCGGCGACGAGGGCACGTACCTCGACGCCTTCCTCGACGCGCGCGTCGAGGCGATCGGCAAGGAGCCCTCGCACAGCGACACCAGCCGGGTCGAGACGGCGCAGCGGGTCTTCGTGCGCGAGGAGAACTTCGGCCTGGAGACACCGCTGCGGTGGACGGTGTACGGCGACAGCTATCTGATCAAGGCCCCGGGCGCTTCGTAAACCCATGATCGACAGGCGCGCGAAGCGTTGGCCGGGCGACCCGTGTGCGCCGGTGCGCACGGCATGTGACCTGCGCTTTCGCTCCTTCAGGGAAGGCTTTCTCCACCCGTGTCCCGGTGGCCGGCCGGCCCGTTGAGGCGGACGGACGGTCCACGCGCCGTGGGCCGGATCACTGAGGAGTTCGCGACATGATGAAGAAGATTCTGCTGGGCGCGGCCGTGCTGACCGCCGGTCTGGGACTGGCCGTCTCGCCCGCCGCCCAGGCCACCCCGAGCACGACCGCCGCGCACAGCGTCAAGGCGGCACCGGCCCAGGTCTGCACGGTCAACGACAACGGGGTGAACTTCCGTGGCGGTCCGGGGACGGACTACCCGGTGCTGGGCCAGGTGAACCGGGGCCAGAACCTCGACTACCGCGGCCAGCAGGGCAACTGGGTGATGGGCGACCTGTGGGGCGGCCCCACCGGCGTCTGGATCCACGTGGCCTACCTGGACTGCTGACCCGGCACTCAGCGGCCCCGCACCGGCGCCCATGCGCCCGGTGCGGGGCTCTCGCATGCCCGGACCGCACGAACTCGCCCGCGTCGCAGGGGTGTACGAGCGCCGTTCGACTCTGATAGGAAAGCTTCCTAACAGAACAATCGGAACGACGAACTCCCTTGGAGGACTGGTGCACGCTCCCCACAAGCGCACCGCACGTCGCAACAACCGATCCGTGCGCGTCGCACTCGTCGCGCTCGGTCTGACCCTCACGGCGATTCCCGCCACCGCCTTCGCAGGCACCGCCCCCGCCCCCACGGCGGTTCACCACCAGGAGGCAGCCGCGACCGGGCTCGACGATCCGGCGAAGAAGGACATGGCCATGCAACTGGTCTCCAGCGCGGAGAACTCCTCGCTGGACTGGAAGGCGCAGTACGGCTACATCGAGGACATCGGTGACGGCCGCGGCTACACGGCGGGCATCATCGGATTCTGCTCCGGCACCGGCGACATGCTCGACCTGGTGGAGCTTTACACCCAGCGGGAGCCGGGCAATCCGCTCGCCGAGTACCTGCCGGCCCTGCGCGACGTGGACGGCACCGATTCGCACGACGGTCTCGACCCCGGGTTCAGCGAGGCCTGGGAGACGGCTGCCGTCGATCCGGCGTTCCAGCAGGCACAGAACGACGAACGCGACCGGGTGTACTTCGACCCGGCGGTCGGCCGCGGCAAGAGCGACGGGCTGGGCACACTCGGCCAGTTCGCGTACTACGACGCCATCGTGATGCACGGCGACGGCGGCGACAGCACGAGCTTCGGCTCGATCCGCGAGCGCGCCCTCGCGCAGGCGAAGCCGCCGTCCCAGGGCGGCGACGAGGTCACCTACCTCAACGCCTTCCTGGACGCGCGGGTCTGGGCCATGAAGCAGGAGGAGGCCCACTCGGACACCAGCCGGGTGGACACCGCCCAGCGGGTCTTCCTGGAGAACGGCAATCTGAACCTGGACCCGCCGCTCGACTGGAAGGTGTACGGCGACAGCTTCCACATCGGCTGACGCACCGGACCGCGGTCAGCTGTGGCGCGTACGGCCGCCCTCACGGCGGAACCGTACGCGCCACAGTGTTATGACACAGCGTCAGTGAACGGCCACGGGAGCGGGGCCGGCCTTCTCCTGGTCCCCCGGCTCCGCACCGGGTTCCGCGTCCGGTTTCCGGCCCAGGTGGTTGAAGGCCAGGTTGAGGACGATCGCCACGACGCACCCGGTCGAGATGCCCGAGTCGAGGACCACGAGCAGGTCCTTCGGGAACGCGTGGTAGAACTCCGGCGCGGCGATCGGTATCAGCCCGACGCCCACGGCGGCGGCCACGATCAGGGCGTTCTCGCCCTTCTCCAGCGCGGCGGTGGCCAGCGTCTGGATGCCGCTCGCCGCGACGGAGCCGAACAGCACGATGCCCGCGCCGCCCAGCACCGGCAGCGGCACCAGCGCGATGACGGAGGCCGCCACCGGGCACAGGCCGAGCAGGACGAGGATGCCGCCGCCGGCTGCGACGACGAACCGGCTGCGGACCTTCGTCATCGCGACCAGCCCGATGTTCTGGGCGAAGGCGCTGCACATGAAGCCGTTGAACAGCGGGCTGATGGCGCTGCCCAGGGTGTCGGCACGCAGACCGCCCTCGATGGTGCGCTCGTCCGCGGGCCGGTCGACGATCTTGCCGAGGGCCAGCATGTCCGCGGTCGACTCCGTCATGCAGACCAGCATCACGATGCACATCGAGACGATCGCGGCGATCTCGAACTGCGGCGCCCCGAAGTGGAACGGGGTGGGGAAGCCGATGACGTCGGCGTCCTTGATGGCGCCGAAGTCGGTGATGCCGACCGGGATCGCGATCAGTGTGCCGATGACGAGTCCGAGCAGGATCGCGATCTGCTGGAGGAAGCCGCGCAGCAGTTTCCGCAGGGCGAGGACGATCACCAGGGTGACGGCCGCCATCGTGATGTTGGTGGTGGAGCCGTAGTCGTCGGCGGTGGCGTTGCCGCCCTGGGACCAGTTGAAGGCGACCGGAAGCAGGGAGACGCCGATCAGGGTGATGACCGTGCCGGTGACGACGGGTGGGAAGAAGCGGACCAGTTTGCAGAAGTAGGGGGCGAGGACGAAGCCGAGGAGGCTGGCGACGATGATCGCGCCGAAGATCACGGCGATGCCGTCGTGTCCGCGGTCCTTGCCGATGGCCACCATCGGTGTCACTCCGGCGAACGAGACGCCGTTGACGAACGGCAGCCGGGCGCCTATCCGCCAGAAGCCGAGCGTCTGGAGCAGGGTGGCTATGCCCGCGGTGAACAGGCTCGCCCCCATGAGGAAGGCGGTCTCCTTGGCGGTGAGGCCCACGGCGGGCCCCACGATCATGGGCGGGGCCACCACGCCCGCGTACATCGCGGCCACGTGCTGGAGACCGCTGGTGAACATCTTCAGTGGGGGGAGCGTCTCGTCGACCGGATGCTTCCGGTCGGCCGGGGACGATTCCGGGTCGGGTGCTGCACTTGCGTCGTTGCGAAACCTGGGCGTAGCTGCCACGGCGGTTCCTCCGGTCGGGTACACATCTGCGGCGACGTGGGTGTCAGGGAGGTGGTGCCGGGACCGGTCCACCGGACCGGGCCCCGTGTGGTGCGTTGATGCAGGTGGGGCAGGTCGTGCAGCTGGTGCGGGCAGCTTGGATCACCGGTACGGGAGGCGCGTACGTCTGAGGTACGCGCCTCCCCTACCGGTTGCCGTGGACCCCGCTCGGGTCCACGGCGGCCGGCCGAGGGCCGTCCCCCTCGGCCGGCCGGTATCGGGGACCGTCGGGAAGCCGTCAGGCTCCGGCGGCGATCTGCGCGAGGCGGCGGGCCTCGTCGCGGGTGGCGCGGGCGATGGCGTCCTCGTCCACGGTGGTCAGGCGGTTGGACTCGACGACCGGCCTGCCGTTGACGAGCGACAGCGTGACCGGGGCGGCGGCGCCGAAGACCAGGGCGGTCACCGGGTCCGCAATGGAGGCGTGGGCGAGGGTGTCCAGCTTCCAGAGCACGAGGTCGGCGAGCTTGCCGGGCTCCAGGGAGCCGATCTGGTCCGCGCGGCCGAGGACCTGGGCGCCGCCGTACGTACCCAGGCGCAGGGCCTGACGGGCGTTCAGGGCGCGTTCGCGGTGCGGACCGAGGCGGTTGATGAGGAGGGCGTTGCGCAGCTCGGTGTGGAGTTCACCGGACTCGTTGGAGGCGGTTCCGTCGACGCCGAGGCCGACCGGGACGCCCGCGGCGAGCATGTCCGGGACCCGGGCGATGCCCGCGGCGAGGCGGGCGTTGGAGGACGGGCAGTGGGCGACACCGGTGCCGGTGCGGGCGAAGGCGGCGATGTCGGAGTCGTTCATGTGGACGCAGTGCGCCATCCACACGTCGGCGCCGAGCCAGCCGGTCGACTCGAAGTAGTCGGTCGGCCCCATGCCGAACAGCTCGTGGCAGAACTTCTCCTCCTCCACGGTCTCCGAGCCGTGCGTGTGCAGCCTGACCCCACGCCGGCGCGCCAACTCGGCGCCCTCACGCATCAGTTCGGTGGACACGGAGAACGGGGAACAGGGTGCGACGGCGATCTGGGTCATCGCGTCGAAGGAGGTGTCGTGGTGCGCGTCGATGGTCGCCTCGGTGGCGGCCAGCGCGCCTTCGAGGGTCTCCACGGCGAAGTCCGGCGGCAGCCCGCCGTCCTTCTCGCTGCGGTCCATGGACCCGCGGGCGAGGGTGAACCGTACGCCCATGTCACGGGCGGCGCCGATGATCGCGCCGGACAGGTCGCCGGAGCCCTTCGGGTACACGTAGTGGTGGTCCATGGCGGTGGTGACACCGCCGCGGGCCATCATGGCGAGCGAGCCCTGCGCGGCGGTGCGGGCCATCGGCTCGTCGATGCGCGCCCACGTCGGGTACAGCGCGACCAGCCACTCGAAGAGGTTGTGGTCGGTCGCCAGGCCGCGGGTGATCCACTGGTAGAAGTGGTGGTGCGTGTTGACCAGCCCGGGCGTGACGAGGTGCCCGGTGCCGTCGATCCGGCGAACGACGTGTCCCAGGCCCTCCGGTGCCCGGCCGGCGCCGACGGACTCGATGCGGTTGCCCGCGACGACGACATGGCCCGAGGCGTACTCGGTGTCGTCGGCGTCGACGGTCGCGATCGAACAGTTCTCGATGACGATGCGTTCCACTCGGTCGGCTCCCGGTGCTGCCATGGTGCTTCCTTCTCTCATCAGCGATGTGGGCACGGCAGGACCCTAGGAGGATTTGAGTGCCACAGCCGTGCGGCCGTGGGTGCCGAGATGGTGGAAGAACAGGTTGAGCAGGACCGCGACCAGCGCTCCGGCACTGATGCCGGAACCCAGGACGGTCTGCGCCCAGGACGGGAATCCCGCGTAGAAGCCGGGCGCGGCGAGCGGGATGATGCCCGCGCCGAGCGCCACGGCGACCAGGACGATGTTGGAGCTGTCGTCGAGTCCGGCCTCGGAGAGCGTACGGATGCCGCTGACGGCGATCGAGCCGAACAGGACGATGCCGGCGCCGCCGAGCACGGGCATCGGGACGAGCGAGACGACCGCGCCGAGGGCCGGGAAGACGCCGAGGACCAGCAGGGCGCCGCCGGCGGCGGCGACCACGTACCGGCTGCGCACCTTCGTCAGCGACACCACGCCGACGTTCTGCGCGAAGGCGCTGGTCGGGAATCCGCCGAAGACCGGTCCGACGAGGGTGGCGATGCCGTCGGTGCGCAGTCCGCGGGTGATGGTCCTGCCGTCGGTGCGCCGGTCGCAGATCTCGCCGAGCGCGAGCATGCCGGCACAGGACTCGGTCATCAGGACGAGCATCACGATGCAGAGGGAGAGGATCGCGGCGGGCTGGAACTCGGGGGCGCCGAAGGCGAAGGGGGTGGGGAGGGCCGCGACGGGCGCGGACCCGATCGCGGAGAAGTCCGCGAGCCCGAACGGGACGGCGGCCAGTGTGCCGGCCACCAGGCCGATGAGCAGGGCCACTTGCTTGAGGAACCCGCGCCCGAAACGCTGGACGATCAGGATGACGGTGAGGGTGAAGGCGGCCAGGGCGAGGTACTTCATGGCACCGAAGTCGGCCGCTTCCTTGTCACCGCCCTGGGCCCAGGAGACCGGGACCGGCATCAGCGTGACCCCGATGAGGGTGATGACGACGCCGGTGACGAGCGGCGGGAAGAAGCGCAGCAGTCTGCCGAAGAACGGGCCGACGGCCAGGCAGAACACCCCGGCCACGAGCACCGCTCCGTAGATCGCGGGCAGTTGGTGCCCGGGGGCGCTGGTCTCCGCGATGGCGAGCATCGGCGCGATGCCCGCCGAGGAGGCGGCGTTGACGAACGGCAGCCGGTTGCCGGCGAAGCCGCCGATGCCGAGCGTCTGGAGGAGGGTGGCGCAGCCGGCGATCAGGAGGCTCGCCGCGATCAGCCGGGTCATGCCGGCCTGGTCGAGGCCGACCGCCTGTCCGATGATGAGCGGTGGGGTGACGACGCCCGCGTACATGGCGGCGATGTGCTGGAGCGCGGCGGGGACGAGCCGCGACGGGGCAGGCTTCTCGTCCACGGGGTGGACCGGGCTCTCCAGCGGGGTGGAACACGGGCCTTCTGCTTCTGCGGGCCCAAGTGCAGGCTGTGCCATGGGGATTCCCTCCGGACCGCCCGGCCCCCGTCCGCTGTGGACGGACGGGAACCGGCGCGGCACCGCGTCAGAGGTTGGTCATGTCGACCGGGATCTGCGGCTCGACTCCGTCCCGCAGCACGGTGGCCTCGATGAGCCCGTACGGACGGTCGGCCGCGAAGTAGACCTCGTTGTCGTTCTTGAGCCCGAACGGCTCGAGGTCCACCAGGAAGTGGTGGTTGTTCGGCAGCGAGAAGCGGATCTCGTCGATCTCGCTCCGGCTGTTGATGACCCGCGAACCCATCTGGTACAGGGTCTGCTGGAGCGACAGCGAGTACGTCTCCGCGAAGGCCTGCAGGATGTGCTTCTTGGCCTGCTCGTACGACTTCTCCCAGTTGGGCATCCGGTCGTCGTCGCTGGTCCAGTTGTAGCGCCAGGCGGCGGCGACGTCGGTGCACAGGATGCGGTCGTACGCCTCCTTGAGCGTCGTGTACCTGTCCTTGACGTAGCCCCAGAACTCCGAGTTGGTGGAGTTCATGACCGTGAGGTCCTTGAGGCCGGAGATGATCTCCCACTTCTCGCCGTCGTAGGTGATCTGCGTGGTGCGCAGTTCCTGGCCCTTGCGGGCGAAGGAGTGGTTGACCTCGTCCGATCCGATGAACCTGGAGCTGTTGTCCGAGGTCGCGATGCGCTCCCAGGAGTACTCCTGGATGCGGATGCGGGCGACCTTGATCGGCTCCTGCGATGTCACGAAGTGGCGGGCGAGGTGGATGCCGAACTGCTCGGCGGACTCGATCCCGTGCTCCTTGGCGAACGCGAACACCGTGTTCTTGGTGGTGTCGGTGGGCAGGACGTTCGCGTTGGAGCCGGAGTAGTGGACGTCGTCCATGTCGCCGGAGAGGGCGACCGAGACGTTCAGGTCCTTGATGTGGTGGGTGTCGCCGTCCCGCGTGATCCTGACGACGCGGTTCTCTGCTTTGCCGTACTGGTTCTGGCCGAGAATCGTGGGCATGTGTCTGCTAGCTCCCTCGGTATACGGAGTAGCCGAACGGGTTGAGCAGCAGCGGTACGTGATAGTGCTCGCCCGGGGTGACGGCGAACGTGATCGCCACCTCCGGGAAGAACGCGCCGCTGTCCCTTACGCGGGGGGCGTCCTGCTGCGCCTCGGCTTGCTTCTTGGCGGTGAAGTACGACTCGGTCTCGAAGTCGAGCCGTACGTGGGTGGTGCCTTCCGGCAGGGCCGGCAGGTCCTTGCAGCGCCCGTCCGCATCGGTCGCGGATCCGCCGAGCGCCACCCACTGCGCGTCGCTGCCCGAGCGGGCGGCGAGCCTGATGGTGACGGACGCGGCGGGGCGGCCGATGCTGGTGTCCAGGATGTGGGTGGACACCGATGCGGTGGCGAAGGTGCTCAAGACCTTCACTCTCCTTCTGGTACGAGCTCTTACGAGCCTTCCGTGACGAGACGGGTGAGGCGGATGCGGTTGATCTTGCCCAGTTCGGTGCGCACGATGGCGCGCTCCTGCTCGGGCGTGTTCCCGGTCCGGGACTTCACCGCGTCGCGCATCTGCTCACCGGTGGCGCCGGTGGCGCAGATCAGGAAGACATGTCCGAACCGCTCCTGGTAGGCCAGGTTGAGTTCGAGCATCTCGGCCTTGAGCTCCTCGGTGGCGCCGGCCATCCCCCGCTGTTCGCGGGAGGAGGTCGGGTCCCCGGGCTTCGGGCGGCCGATCGGCGGGTGACCGGCCATGGCCTCGGCCAGGTCCTGCGCGTCGAGTGCCGCCGTGGCGGTGTCGCTCGCGGAGAACAGGGCTTCGGCGGTGGCGTACGGACGGCGGGAGAGGATCGCTCTTCCCCAGGCCGCACTGGCACAGATCTCGTGCAGCGCGGTTGCCGCCTCGTCGTCCGCCAGGGTGTTGAACCGGGCGAGGCCCGGTGTGGAGCTCGAAGTCACGGGAGCCTCCGTGGCTGTTTTTCGCTGTGCGTTGGTCGGGCTGCGGATAGCTAACGCCCTCCACAACACCACGTCAACACTTTGTTGAAATTCCGTTCATGTAAAAAGCCGTCGCCCGGTGATCCGGACGACGGCTTCCACGTTCATGTGCCGTTTACATCTACCCGAGCGCCCAACTACTCGGCCTTGGAGCCGTTTTCCCTGTTCAGGTAGTTGTAGACGGTGAAGCGGGAGACCCCCAGAGCCCCTGCCACGGTCTCGACGCCGTGCCGCACCGAGAAGGCACCGCGTGCCTCCAGGGTGCGGACGACCTCCTGCTTGGTCCTGCGGTCCAGCTCGGCGAGCGGCCTGCCGTGCCGGCGCTCCATCGCGGCCAGGATGTGGTCCAGCGAGTCGGAGAGCTGGGGCAGCCGGACGGCTATGACGTCCTCGCCCTCCCAGGCCAGGACGACGTCATCGGCCTGCGCCTGCTCGGGTCCGAGCAACTCGGCGCCCATGGCGTCGACGAGCGGCTTGACGGCGGCGACGAGAGGGTGGTCCCCGGCCTCGGTCACTTCGGGTCCTCCCCGATGACGTTGACCTGGAGCGACACCCGAGTGGCACCGGATGCCAGCGCCTGGCGCAGCAGGGAGTCCACCGCGGTGAGCACCTCGTCGGCGCCGCCCTCCGCCGTGTTGCCGAAGGGGCCGACGTCCACCGCGTCCAGTTCGGCCGACTGGATGACCTCGCGGGCCACGACCGCGTGGGCCGGTGCCTCGTCGAGATCGAACGGCTCGGTGGTGAACTCCACTCTCAAGCGCACTGTGTCTCCCTCATGCGTCGCGCCGCGTCCGGGGCGACCCGCGGCTCGGGCACGACCCTAACCCGCGCACGCGCTACACCGGCAGCACACAGACCGCCGCCGGGGCGGGGAACGGGCTCCCGACAGGGCTCAGGGCGCCGCTGTCCGCGTCGACCCGGAAGGCGGTGACCGTGCCGGACCGCTGGTTGGCGGCGAAGAGGAGGGTCCCGTCCGGGGAGAAGGCGGTGTGCCGGGGGAAGTCGCCGCCCACCGGCACGGTGTCCAGCAGGCGGAGCGCGGCCCCGCCGTCCTCGACGGCGTACCGGGTGAGGCTGTTGTGTCCCCGGTTGGCGAGGTAGGCGAAACGTCCGTCGCCGGTGACCAGGAGCTGGGCGGGGTAGCTGGTGCCCTCGCCGGTACCGGTGGACTGCGGGGCGCCCGGGGTCAGGGTGCCGGTGGCGGGGTCGTAGCCGCAGACGACGACCGTGTTGTCGAGCTCGCAGGCGAGGTAGGCGTGGCGGCCGTCCGGGTGGAAGGTGAGGTGGCGCGGTCCGGCGCCCGGGCGCAGTGCGGCGTACGAGAGCTGCTCCAGGGTGCCGCGCTCCTCGTCGAGCCGGTAGGTGTACACCGTGTCGTTGCCCAGGTCGACGGCGAGGACGTGGCCGCCGTCGGGGGTGGTGACGATCTGGTGGGCGTGGGGGCCGTCCTGGCCGGGTCCGGGCGGGGGCGCGGTGTGGGCGACCAGGTTCGTGCGCTCCCCCACCGATCCGTCGGCGGCGAGGGGGTGCACGGCGACGCTGCCGGAGGTGTAGTTGGCGCTGAGCAGCCACCGCCCGCCCGGGTGGACCGAGAGGTGGCAGGGGCCGGCCCCGCCGGTGGGCTGCGTCCCCAGCACCTGGAAGGAGCCGTCGTCGGCGAGGGCGACGGCCGTGACGCCGCCGTTCTGCTGCTCGTCGACGGCGTAGAGCGTGCGGCCGGTGGGGTGCGGCGCGAGGTACGAGGGGTTCTCGACGCCGGTGACGACGGTGCGGGAGCTGATGCCGCCCGTCGCCGGTTCGTACGAGGCGACGCCGATGCCGGTGCCGCCCGGGGTGGTCGAGGTGTACGTGCCCAGGAAGAGCGTCCCGGTCCGGCGTGCCCCGGGTTTCGCGGGGTGCGGCGGCGTGCCGGGGCGGCGCTCGATGCGGGGAAGGGTGGGGGCTGCGGCGAGGGCGCCGCCCGTCAGGAGTGCGCCGAGGACGGTGCGGCGGCTGGTGGACGATGTCATGCGAGGCACCTCGTGGGGTCGGTGGCGTCGGATGTGTCAGCCACAGTGGACTCCCGCCGTCGGCCCGCACAAGAGACGCACCGGCCATGGCGCGGTGCGCGCGGCGGGTACGGGGCGGCCTCCGGGTCAGTCACCGGACTGGATGTCGCCCCGGGTGGACGACGTGATCGGGTCCCGCTGGGCGAAGTCCCCCGGCGGGATCCCCGGGTGGTGTCCGCCCTCCACGGGCTCCACGGCGGCCGCCGGGCCGAGGGCCAGACGGGAGACGATCCGGTAGCGGTCGCCGCGGTAGAGCGAGTGCACGTACTCCACGGGGCAGCCGGTGGTGTCCGAGGTCAGCCGCTCGAAGAGGAGGGCCGGGGAGAGTTCCGGCACGTCGAGGAGCCGGGCCTCGGCCCGGGTCACCACGGTGGGCTCGATGGCCTGGACCGCTTCGTGGACGTGCACGTCGTGGCGTTCGCGCAGATGCTCGTACAGGTCGCCGTGCTCCAGCTCCTGGGCGGACAGGCCCGGAACCAGCTCGGCCCTGATGTGCAGGTGCTCGATGGCCATCGGGGCGCCGTCGACGAGCCGCAGCCGGGCGACGTACACGATCTCCGCCGCGGGCGACATACGCAGCTTGCGGCCGACCCGGGCGCCGGCCTGGAGGGTCGTGAACTCCAGCAGCCGGCTCGACCAGGCCCCCGCCGCCTGCGGGACCGTCAGGGCCAGATCGGCCGAGACGAGCTCCTGGGTGATCTTCGCGGGTGCGACGAACATGCCGCGGCCGTGCTCGCGCACCAGCAGCCCGACGGCCACCAGCTCGTCGATCGCGGCGCGCAGGGTGGGCCGGGAGACGCCGAGCGTGGCGCACAGCGCGCGCTCCGAAGGGATGGCATCCCCCGGGCGGCGCGACTCGATCAACTCCAGTACGGCGTCGCGGGCCCGTTCCCGTTTGAGCACCGTTCCCGATGCGTCGGCGTCCATGCGCTGCCCCTCCTGACCTTTCTCTCACTTACCAGTTGAGCAACCAGTGAGGTGAACTCCCCTACTGGTCAAGGGAAGTGTAACCGGTCTCCAGCCAATCATCCCGGCCCGGATTTCCGGGAGATCACTAAAACCCATAGCCACCAAGGGGGTTGACGGCCCCATTGGTCTATGCCACCTTCATCCACCATCAAGAGGTGAGCTGTCCAGTGGGCTTCACTGGTCAGGTGGTCAGGTCCTTGTCTCCCAGAGGTGAACCGTGAAGTACCGCTTGCTTGCCGGTGGGTCCGCGCTCGTGATGGCCGCCGTTCTCAGTGCCTGCAGCTCGTCGTCCGACTCGGCCGGCGCGTCCGGTGACGGACTGACGGACATCGATGTGTGGCTGATGCGCGACAGCGTCTCCGCCGCGTTCCAGAAGGAGTTCGTCAAGGGATTCGAGGCCGCACACCCCACGATCAAGGTCCGGGTGCAGATCCAGGAGTGGGACGGCATCGGTGAGAAGATCACCGCCGCGCTGGCCAGCAACGACGCTCCCGACGTGATCGAGAGCGGCAACACCCAGGTCGCCCAGTTCGCCCAGAGCGGCGGCCTGCTCGACCTGAGCGACAAGGTCGACGAGCTGAACGGCAAGGACTGGCTCAAGGGCCTCGCCGAGCCGGGGGCGTACGAGGGCAAGCAGTACGGCATCCCCTACTACGCGGCCAACCGTGTCGTCATCTACCGCACCGACCTGTTCGAGAAGGCCGGGGTCGACGCGTCCGCGATCAAGACGCGCGAGCAGTGGATCGAGGCCACCGGCAAGCTCAACAAGGGGGGCACGCAGGGCATCTATCTGCCCGGGCAGATGTGGTACGCGCTGGCGGGCTTCGTCTGGGACGAGGGGGGCGACCTCGCCACCGAGTCCGGCGGACAGTGGAAGGGCGCGCTGGACACTCCCGAGGCACTGCGCGGGATGGAGTTCTACGAACAGCTCCAGGCACTCGGCAAGGGGCCGAAGGACTCGGACGAGGACTCCCCGCCGCAGGCCGACGTGATGGCCCAGGGGAAGGTCGCCCAGGTGATCTCCACCCCGGGCGGTGCCAACGTCGTCATGGAGAAGAACCCGGAGCTGAAGGGCAGGCTCGCCTTCTTCCCGATCCCGGGCAAGAGCGCGGACACCCCGGGTGCCGTCTTCACCGGCGGCTCCGACCTGGTGATTCCCACGGCGTCCGGCAAGCAGGAGGCCGCGCTGGCCTTCGTCAAGGAGCTCACCGGTGACGCCTGGCAGAAGAAGCTGGCCGTGGCCATGAGCTACGTACCGAACCGCACGACCCTCGCCTCGGCGGTGGCGGACGATCCGGGCGCCGCGGCCATGGCGGCCGGTGCGGCGAACGGGCACGCGACGCCCAACACGCCCGGCTGGGCCGCCGTCGAGGCGGAGAACCCGATCAAGGACTACATGGCGGCCGTCCTGACCGGCGGCGACCCGGCGAAGGAGGCCGCCAAGGCCTCGCAGGACATCACCCGGGCCATGAACACCGCTTCCTGATCCCTGCGCCGGAACATCGCCCTTCGTCCATCCGCCCGACCACCGAGAGGAGGCGTGCCGTGTCGGTCATCCGGGAACGGACCGCACCCCCCAGCCGCCTGCGCCGCCCGGCGACCGGCACGTCAGGACCGCCGCGCCGGCGGCGGTCCGGGGAGCCGCGCGGCTTCTGGCCGTACGTCCTGATCGCACCCGCCGTCGGCGGCATGCTCTATCTGCTGCTCTACCCGCTGCTGCGGGCCGTGCTGATCTCGCTGCAGGACTTCCGGCTGCGCCAACTGATCATGGGTGACGCGGAGTTCGTCGGACTGCGGAACTACCGGACGCTGCTGTCCGACCCCCGGTTCTGGGAGGTGGTGCGGCGCACCTTCCTGTTCATGGCGGTCAACGTCGTCCTGATCATGGTGATCGCGACCCTGGTCGCACTGATGACCGAGCGGCTCGGCCGGTTCGGCCGCACGGTGGTGCTCAGTTCGCTGGTGCTGGCGTGGGCGATGCCGGTGGTCGCGGCCACCACGGTCTTCCAGTGGCTGTTCCACTCCGAGTTCGGCATCGTCAACCGGCTGCTGACCGAGGCCGGGTTCTCCTCCTTCGACCGCTATCCGTGGTTCGCGCACGGCACCGCCGCCTTCTCGATCCTGGTCCTGCTGATCGTCTGGCAGTCGGTGCCGTTCGCGGCGATCACCGTCTACTCGGCGCTCACCACGGTCCCGGCGGAGCTGTACGAGTCGGCGCGGCTGGACGGGGCGTCCGGTTCACGGATCTTCCGCTCGGTCACCTTCCCGATCCTCCGGCCCATCTTCCTGCTGGTCCTCTCGCTCGAAGTGATCTGGACGTTCAAGGCGTTCGTCCAGATCTGGGTGATGACCCGCGGGGGTCCGGGCGACGCCACCACGATCCTGCCCGTGTACGCGGTGCAGAAGGCGCTCGCGGGGCAGCGCTACGACCTGGGCTCGGCCGCCTCGATGATCACCGTGGTCCTGATGTCCGGGGTGCTCGTCCTCTACTTCCGCCAGATGTTCCGCCAGGAGGACGAGTACCGATGACCCTGCTGCGCCCGAGAGTCCGGCGGCTCCCGCTCAACGCCGCCGCCGTACTGACCGTCCTGGTCTGTCTGTTCCCCGTCTACTGGATGATCTCGACCGCTTTCAAGCCGTCGCGGGACATCCAGTCCGCCGATCCGAAGCTCTTCCCGCACACCTGGACGCTCGACCACTTCCGCACGGCCGTGCAGGCCGACGGGTTCGAGCTGTTCTGGCGCAACAGCATCCTGGTGACGCTCAGCTCGATCCTGCTGGCCCTGCTGGTCGCCATCGGCTCGGCGTACGCCGTGGCCCGGATGCGCTGGAAGGGGCGCCGGCAGTTCATGCTCATGGTCTTCATCGCCCAGATGGCGCCCTGGGAGTCGCTGATCATCCCGATCTACATCATCTCCCGCGACACGGACATGCTCGACCGGCTGCCGACCCTCACGCTCGTCTACTTCATGGTCACGCTGCCGTTCTCGATCGTGGTGCTGCGCGGCTTCATCGCCACCATTCCGCCGGAGCTGGAGGAGGCCGCCCAGGTCGACGGCTGCACCCGGACCGGCGCGTTCCGCCGGGTGGCGCTGCCCCTGCTCGCACCTGGGCTGATGGCGACCTCGCTGTTCGGCTTCATCACCGCGTGGAACGAGTTCGCGTACGCCAACTTCCTGATCATCAAGCACCAGGACAGCCGCACCCTGCCGGTCTGGCTGTCGTCGTTCCAGAACACCTTCGGCACCGACTGGGGCGCCACCATGGCCGCCTCGACCCTCTTCGCCCTGCCCGCGCTGGTCGTCTTCCTGCTGCTCCAGCGCCATGTCACCTCCGGCTTCGCGGCCGGCGCCGTCAAGGGCTGAAGCCCGAGAACCGAACCCGGAGGCCTCCCGTGCCCGCATCACGCCCGGAACAGTCCCTCGTACCCCGCCCCCGCAAGGTCTCGGCCCGCCCCGGCCGGTTCACCCTCGACCAGGACACCTCGGTGCGGGCCTACCCCGGCGCGGAGGGCGCCGCCGACCTGCTGCGCACCCTGCTCGCCCCGGCCACCGGGCTGCCCCTGCCGCCCTCCGCCGCCGGCCGCATCGTGCTGGCACTCGACCCCCAGCTGGGCGGCCTCGGCGAGGAGGGTTACGGGCTCACCATCGGCCCCGACTCCCTGCTGCTGCGCGCCGCGCGACTCCCGGGCCTGCTCTGCGGAGTCCAGACGATCCGTCAGCTGCTGCCCGCCGAGGCCCTGTCGGGCACGGCGCAGCGGGACGCGCCGTGGATGCTGCCCTGTGTCGAGATCAGCGACGTGCCCGCACACCCGTGGCGGGGGTCGATGCTCGACGTGGCCCGGCACTTCCAGCCGGTGTCCTATCTGCGCCGGTACGTGGACCTGATGGCGCTGCACAAGCTCAACACACTCCATCTCCACCTCACCGACGACCAGGGCTGGCGGATGCCCGTCCCCGCCTACCCCCGGCTGACCGGGATCGGCGGTCACCGCAGGCAGTCGATGTCCGGGCCGCCGGGGCGCGGCGACGAGTCCTTCGACGGGATTCCGCACTCGGGGGCGTACACCCGGCAGGAACTGCGGGACCTGGTCCGCTACGCCGCGGCGCGCGGGGTGCGGGTGGTGCCGGAGATCGAGATGCCGGGCCATGTGCGCGCGGCGCTGGCCGCCCATCCGGAGCTGGGCAACAACCCCGGGCGGCGGCTTGACGTGTGGACCCGCTGGGGCGTCTGCGACACGGTGTTCGGCGTCCACGAGGAGGTCTTCGACTTCTGCCGGACGGTGCTGGAGGAGGTCATGGACGTCTTCCCGTCCCCGTACATCCACATCGGCGGCGAGGAGTGCCCGACCACCGAGTGGGAGTCGAGCCCGGCCGCGCGGGCGCGGGCCGCCGCCGAGGGGCTGACCGACGCACGGGCGCTGCACGGCTGGTTCATGGGCCGGATCGGGTCCTTCCTGACCGAGCACGGCAGGCGCCCGGTCGGCTGGGCCGAGACGGGTACCGAACTTCCCCTCGAATTCACGGTGATGACGTGGCGCGACCCGGCCCACGCGCTGGCGGCCGCCCGCCGCGGCCATCAGGTCGTCGCCGCGCACTACCGGGCCACCTACCTCGACTACGCCCAGTCCGCCGACCCCGGCGAACCGCCCGCCCAGCCGGGCCCGCCCGTCGGTCTGCGGGCCGTCCACGGCAACCGGCCGGTGCCGGACGGCTGGGACGCGGCGGACGCGGCCCGCGTGCTGGGCACCCAGGCCCAGTTGTGGACCGAGTACGCCGGCACGCCGGAGCAGATCGAGTACCTGACCTACCCGCGGCTGTGCGCCCTCGCGGACCGGGCCTGGTCGGGCGGCCGCAGCGACTGGCCCGGCTTCGTGTCCCGCCTCGGCCGGCACACGGCACGGCTCGACGCCCTCGGCGTCGGCTACCGCCCCCTGAACCCCCGGTCGCTCCAGACCACTTCCCCAGGAGCAGCGCCACCCCGGTAGGAACCACTCCCCCACGACCGTTCCGGAGAGGAACAGGTTCATGAAGTCACTCGCGAAGAGCCGGATCCGCGCGGCGGCGGCAGCCGCCGCCACCGTGGCCCTGGGCTGTACGGCCCTGGCCGTCGTCCCGTCGTCGGCGAGCGCCGCCGGCGGATCGCTCAGTGTGCAGTACCGCACCAGTGCGTCGGGAGCCACCGCCGACCAGAGCGAACCCTGGCTGAAGGTGCGCAACACCGGCAGCGCGGCCGTACAGCTCAGCGCCGTCAAGGTCCGCTACTACTTCAAGGGCGAGGCGGCGGGCGACGCCTACCGGTTCGCCTGTTCCTGGGCGGTGAAGGGCTGCGCGAACATCACCGGCACGTTCGGCACGCTCGCCTCCCCGACCGCGACCGCCGACCGCTACCTGGAGATCGGTTTCACCTCGGGTGCCGGATCGCTCGCCCCGGGCGCCGACACCGGTGACATGCAGCTGCGCTTCTACCGGTCGAGCTGGCAGACCCTGGTGCAGAGCGACGACTACTCCTTCGACGCGGGCCGGACGGCGTACGGAGACTGGTCCAAGGTGACCGCGCAACTGGCCGGCGCCACAGTGTGGGGCCAGGCCCCGGAGGGCAACGGCCCGACGGATCCGACCGACCCGACCGACCCGACCGATCCGCCGGAGGGCGCGCCGACGCTGTTCGACGACTTCAACTACAGCGGGCACACCGATCCGCAGATCGCCGCGCACGGCTGGAGCGTCCGGTCCAACTCCGGTGGACCGGGTGTGCCCGGCGCCACCTGGGCGCCGGAGAACATCACGTTCGCCGCCCAGAGCGGGAACTCGGTGATGAACCTGGAGACGTCGACCGCGGGCAGCGGTGAGTCGACGAAGCAGACCGAGATCCTGACCCAGTCGATGAAGTTCCGCAACGGCACGTACGCGGCCCGGGTGAAGTTCAACGACGCGCCGGTCTCCGGGCCCGACGGCGACCACCTCGTCCAGACGTTCTTCACCATCAACGACCTCAAGGCGCCGATGGCCGACGACTACGCGGAGTACGACTTCGAGTACCTGCCGAACGGCGGCTGGGGCGAGAGCGGCAACATCCTCTACACGACCTCGTGGGAGACCTACCGCCCGGACCCGTGGGAGGCGGTCAACGCGCACAGCGAGGCCCGGCAGAGCTTCGCGGGCTGGCACGACCTGGTCGTGACCATCGACGACAGCGCGATCACGTACTACGTCGACGGCCAGCTGTTCGGCACCCACGGGGCGGCGTATCTGCCGGAGCGGGGCATGTCGATCAACTTCAACCAGTGGCTGATCGACCTGGCCGGACAGACGAGCACGACGCCGCGCTCGTACGACCAGCAGGTGGACTACGTCCTGCACGTGAAGGACCAGGTCCTCACCCCTGCGCAGGTCAGCGCCAAGGTGAGCGCGTTCCGCACGGCGGGGACGACGTTCCAGGACACGGTGCCGGCCGGGTGATCCGGTAGCGGAAACGGAGGGCGGGGCGGAGGGCCGGGAAGGCCTCCGCCCCGCCTTCGGTCTGTCCGGGGCCCGATTTCCGGACACCCCCTTGACATCGCCCCCACCCTCCGGGCAATCTTCCGTTAAGCAGAAACTAACTTCCGCAATACGGAAGGAGCGCCGAAACCCTCATGGGCTACCCGGACCAGCGCTTCGATGTGAACCTTTCGATCCTCTTCACGGAACTCCCGCTCCTGGAGCGACCCGCGGCAGCCGCCGCGGCGGGCTTCACGGCGGTCGAGCTGTGGTGGCCATGGATCGAGACCCCCACCCCTCCGCAGGCCGAGCTCGACGCGCTGAAGAAGGCGCTCGACGAGGCGGGCACCCAGTTGGTGGGGCTGAACTTCTACGCCGGACAGCTGCCCGGCCCCGACCGCGGCGCGCTCTCCGTGCCCGGCACGGAGTCGGACCGCTTCCGGTCCAACATCGAGGTGGCGGCAGACTTCGCCGCCTCGGTCGGCTGCAAGGCGCTCAACGCGCTCTACGGCAACCGGGTCGACGGTGTCGACCCGGCCGCGCAGGACGAACTCGCCCTGGAGAACCTGGTCACCGCCGCCCGCGCGGCCGACCGGATCGGGGCGGTCCTGCTGATCGAGACCCTGAACAAGCCGGAGTCGCCGCGCTACCCGCTGGTGAGCGCACCGGCCGGGATCGAGGTCGTGGACCGCGTCAACGCGGCGACGGGCCTCGGCAACGCGAAGTTCCTGCTGGACCTGTACCACCTGTCGATGAACGGCGAGGACCTCAGCCAGGTCATCTCCGCCTACGCCGACAGGACCGGTCACGTCCAGATCGCGGACAACCCGGGACGCGGCGCGCCCGGCACCGGCTCGCTCCCGCTGGAGCAGCTGCTCGACGAGCTGACGAAGGCCGGTTACGACGGCTGGGTCGGCCTGGAGTACAAGCCGGGCGACCGGCCGAGCGCCGAGTCCTTCGCGTGGCTCCCGCCCACCGCGCGGGCCGCCCGCTGAGGGCAGCGGACTCCTCCTCGTACACACGCTGAATCGGAAGGCACCCTCATGAGCAACAACCTCCCCAAGGTTGCGTGGATCGGGCTCGGCATCATGGGCTCGCCCATGTCCGAGAACCTGATCAAGGCCGGTTACGACGTCACCGGTTACACCCTGGAGCAGGACAAGGTCGACCGGCTGGCCGCGGCCGGCGGGACCGGCGCCTCATCGATCGCCGAGGCGGTCAAGGACGCGGACGTGGTCATCACGATGGTGCCCGCCTCCCCGCAGGTCGAGGCGATCGCGTACGGCCCCGAGGGCATCCTGGAGAACGCGAAGCGCGGCGCGCTGCTGGTCGACATGTCCTCGATCACCCCGCAGACCTCGGTGGACCTGGCGAAGAACGCCGCCGAGAAGGGCATCCGGGTCCTGGACGCCCCCGTGTCGGGCGGCGAGGCCGGTGCCATCGAGGCCGTGCTGTCCATCATGGTCGGCGGCGAGCAGGCCGACTTCGACGCCGCCAAGCCGGTGCTCGACGCGCTGGGCAAGACCATCGTGCTCTGCGGTCCGCACGGCTCGGGCCAGACGGTGAAGGCGGCCAACCAGCTGATCGTCGCGGTCAACATCCAGGCCTGCGCCGAAGCCGTCGTCTTCCTGGAGAAGTCGGGCGTCGACCTCGCCGCCGCACTGGACGTCCTGGGCGGCGGACTGGCCGGCTCGACCGTGCTGACCCGCAAGAAGGACAACTTCCTGAACCGGAACTTCGCTCCGGGCTTCCGGATCGACCTGCACCACAAGGACATGGGCATCGTCACGGACGCCGCCCGCAACGTCGGTGCCGCACTGCCGGTCGGCGGCGTGGTCGCCCAGCTCGTCGCCTCGCTGCGCGCGCAGGGCGACGGCGGGCTGGACCACTCGGCGCTGCTGCGCTCGGTCGAGCGTCTGTCCGGTCAGCCCGTCCAGGGCTGACCGACGCGGCCGGGCCCCGCGAGGGCCCGGCCGGCACCACCCCGCCGGGTGCGTATCCCCCGGCCCACAGACTTCCGGGCGGCGTCGGCGCTGACACCTGTCCTGTCGCGCCCAGGCGCCGGCGCCGTCCGGAACACCTCTCGCCCCACCTCTCCATCAAGAATTTCAACAAACTGTTGACGTCGGGTTCGGGGCGTACTTACGCTCCTGGAGCCCCCAGGACGTCGCAGTTCAGCAGCTCCCGTACGGAAGGTCGCCCCGACACCATGACGCAGCGCGTGCTTACGACCGAGTCCGGCGCCCCGGTCGCCGACAACCAGAACTCCGCCACCGCCGGCGCCGGCGGCCCGATCCTCCTTCAGGACGGTCACCTCCTGGAGAAGCTCGCCCGTTTCAACCGGGAGCGCATCCCGGAGCGCGTGGTGCACGCCCGGGGCTCCGGCGCGTACGGATACTTCGAGGTGACCGACGACGTCACCGGCTTCACCCGCGCGGACTTCCTATCCGAAGTGGGCCGCCGCACCGAGACGTTCATCCGGTTCTCGACGGTGGCCGATTCGCTCGGCGGCGCGGACGCGGTACGTGACCCGCGCGGCTTCGCGCTCAAGTTCTACACGGACGAGGGCAATTACGACCTCGTCGGCAACAACACCCCGGTGTTCTTCATCAAGGACCCGATCAAGTTCCCCGACTTCATCCACTCGCAGAAGCGCGACCCGTTCACGGGCCGTCAGGAGCCGGACAACGTCTGGGACTTCTGGGCGCACGCCCCCGAGGCGACGCACCAGGTCACCTGGCTCATGGGCGACCGCGGCATCCCCGCCTCGTACCGCCACATGAACGGCTACGGCTCGCACACCTACCAGTGGACGAACGCCGCGGGTGAGGCCTTCTTCGTCAAGTACCACTTCAAGACCAACCAGGGCGTGCGCTCGCTCTCCGCCGACCAGGCCGCGGAGCTGGCCGGCAAGGACGCGAGCTCCCACCAGACGGACCTGCTCCAGGCCATCGAGCGCGGGGTGAACCCGTCCTGGACGCTGTACGTGCAGGTCATGCCGGCCGCCGAGGCCGCGGACTACCGCTTCAACCCGTTCGACCTCACCAAGGTGTGGCCGCACAGCGACTACCCGCTCCAGCGGGTGGGCCGGCTGGTCCTGGACCGGAACCCGGACAACGTCTTCGCCGAGGTGGAGCAGGCCGCGTTCTCCCCGAACAACTTCGTGCCCGGCATCGGCCCGTCCCCGGACAAGATGCTCCAGGGCCGGCTGTTCGCCTACGCGGACGCGCACCGCTACCGGCTGGGCGTCAACCACACCCACCTGCCGGTGAACGCGCCGCGCACGGCCGCCGTCGACAACTACGGCCGCGACGGGCTGCACGCCACGCGCAACGGGGCCCGGCACGACAAGAACTACGAGCCCAACTCGTACGCGGGCCCGGCCCAGACGGACGCGGCGTTCTCCGCCCCGATCGCCGTCCAGGGCTGGACCGGCACGCACGAGGCGCCCGCCCACACCAAGGACGACGACTTCTTCCAGGCGGGTGAGCTGTACCGGCTGATGTCGGACGACGAGAAGGGCCGGCTGATCGCCAACATCGCGGGGGGCCTGTCCCAGGTCACGCGCGATGACGTGATCGAGAAGAACCTCGCCCACTTCCACGCCGCGGACGCCGAGTACGGCAAGCGCGTGGAGGAGGCCGTCCGCGCCCTGCGCGAGGACTAGGGCCTTTCGTTTGGATCAGGCCGGATCAGGGAGCGGGGTCCGGTGCGTGCGGCTGCAAGGCGGTGAAGGGAGTCACTGCGGAGCATGGGCGACCGACGACAACGCCGCCGATGTGCGTGCCGGACCCCGCGAGCCCGGCCTGATCCAAACGAGACCCCAGGCCTTCCCCCAGACCCTGCCCGCGCCGTCGCGCCCACCCGGATGAGGGGTTGCGCACGGTGCGGGCAGGACGAGGCCGCGGCGGCGGTGTGATGCCAGTGCGGTGGTGCGGGTGGCGGTGCCGGTTCCTGACCTGAACGAACCAGTCCCTGCCGCCCCCTTCGCACCTCGCCGCGGCCCCAGTTCCCCCCTTTCCCGAACCGGGCGTGGAGTACGGATTACGGTCCCGTACTCCACGCCCTTTCGCGTGCGCGCCCACGGCCGGGCCCGTACTCCTCAGCTGTAGACCCGGACCTGGAGGTCGTACAGCTCCGCGTAGAGGCCGCCGCCCGTGGCCAGTTCCGCATGAGTGCCCAGCTCGGAGACGCGGCCCTTCTCCAGCACCACGATCAGGTCCGCCATCCGGACGGTCGAGAAGCGGTGGGAGATGAGCAGCGTGATCGCCCCGGTCTCGGCGCTCGCCCCCGCGCACAGGTCCGCGAACCGTTCGAACAGCGCGTGCTCGGCCGTGGCATCGAGGGCCGAGGCGGGCTCGTCGAGCGCCACCATCAGGGGACGGCGACGCATCAGGGCGCGGGCCAGGCCGAGCTTCTGCCACTGGCCGCCGGAGAGTTCGGCGCCGTCGCCGTAACCCCGGCCGAGCAGCCCGTCGAGGCCGCCGGGAACCCGCTCCCCCACCTGTTCCGCCTCGGCGGCGCGCAGGGCGGTGTGCAGCGCCGGATCGTCGTCGAGACGGCCGAGATCTCCGATGCCGACGTTGTCGCGGAGCCGCAGTTCGAGCCGGGCGAAGTCCTGGAAGAGCGTTCCGGTCCGGGACTGCCACTGGCGGGCGTCGCATCCGGCTAGGTCGGCCCCGTCCACCAGGATGCGGCCGGAGGTGGGGCGGTAGAGGCCGCACAGGAGTTTCACCAGGGTGCTCTTGCCGGCTCCGTTCTCGCCGACGACCGCCAGCGCGGTGCCCGCCGGGATGTCCAGGGTCACCTCGTCGAGGACCTTCCGGTCGCTCCCGGGATAGCTGAAGCTGACGTTCTCCAGTCTGATGCCCCGGGTGAGCACGGCGGGCACGTCGGTGAGCGCGTCGTCGCCGTGCGCGGCGGGGCCGCGCAGTTCGGCCAGCCGCTCCATGGTGCGCCCGGCGCCCTGGAGCGCGGTCAGGAGCCCGAGAGCCGTCGAGACCTGAAGGCTGATCTGCGAGGCGAGGGTGATGACGAGGATGACGTCGCCGAGGCCCGCCCCGCCGGACACGGCCCGGCCGACGACCAGGTAGATCGCTCCCCCGTAACCGGCGGCGAAAACGAGCTGGCCCGCGGCGCGCAGCACGGCCGCGGTCAGCTGCGCACCGCCGATCGCCCGGCTCGCCCGGCTCCAGTCGGCGCGGTGGCGGCGCAGGAGGACGTCCTCGGCTGCGGCGAGCCGGATCTCCTTGACCGACGACTGAGTGGTGGCCACCTCCAGCAGGTGGCGGCCCAGCCGGTTCTCCGGTGCGGTGAGCTCCTTCGCGCGGTCGATCAGGAGCTGGGCCCGGTTGCCCGCGACGACGGGGACCGCCCCGGCCAGCGGCAGGAGCAGCAGCCACGGGTCGAGCAGGCCGAGCAGCACCGACGTCAGGGCCATCTGGAGCACGAGACCGCCGAGTTGGAGCACCGCCTCCAGGCTGGCCCTGGTGCGGGGCAGCTCCTCCCTGATCAGGGCGAGTGTGTCCGCGTACCCGGGACTGTCGAAGTGTTCCAGGCCGCTGCTGCCGTGGGCGAGCGCGATCACCTCGTTCTGCAGGCTCAGTTCCTCCAGCTCTCCCAGCTCGAAGTACGAGAGATGCGCGAAGTGGTTCATCATCAGCTCGAGAACCAGCAGCAGCGCGGTGCACAGGGCCAGCCAGGTGGCCACGGACGCGTCGTGCGCCACCGCGGCCGTGGTCAGCGACTTCAGGCACAGCGCGATCAGAGGTGTGGACAGGAAGCCCACGACCATCAGGGCGACGGCCCGGGTCAGGCGCCGGGCGTCGCACCGTACGGCGATCCGCAGCAACTGGTGGACCGCGAGAAGAAGGGTCTTCACCTGGCACCTTCCGGGGTCGAAACGGGCTGGGCGGCACGCGGTGTTCCGGCCGTGGCGCGGACCTCGGCGTCCTCGGCCTGTTCCTCGGCGAAGCGCTCCGCCTGGATCCGGAACAGCTCCGCGTAGCGTCCGTCGAGGGCCATCAGCTCCTCATGGGTCCCGGACTCGGCCACCGCCCCGTCGGCGAGCACCACGATCCGGTCGGCGCGGCGCACGCTGGAGAAGCGGTGCGCGACGATCACGCTCGTGATCCCCTCGGTCATCTCCAGGAAGCGGTCGAAGAAGGCAGCCTCCGCGCGGACGTCGAGCTGCGCGGTCGGCTCGTCGAGGATCAGCAGCGAGGCACCGGCGTCCACGGCCAGCAGCGCACGGGACAACGCGACGCGCTGCCACTGGCCTCCGGACAGATCGCTTCCGTTCTCGTACTGGCCGCAGAGCACGGTGTCCAGGCCGTTCGGCAGCCGCTCGATCACCTCGCGGGCACCTGCCCGGCCGGCTGCCGCGAGGAGGGCCTCCCGGTCGTCCATCCGGTCCGGCCGGCCCAGTCCGATGTTCTCGGCGGCGGTGAGCTGGTAGCGGGTGAAGTCCTGGAAGATCACCGCGATGCGCCGGTGCCAGTCTGCCGCCGGGAACCCGGACAAGGGGGTGCCGTCGGCGGTGATACGGCCCATGGACGGCTCGTGGAGCCTGGCGAGGAGCTTGACCAGGGTGGTCTTGCCCGCTCCGTTCAGCCCGACGACGGCGGTGGACCTGCCGCGCTCCAGCACCAGATCCAGGCCGCTCAGCACGTCCGGCCCGTCGTCCTGGTAGCGGAAGGTGACGTTCTCGAAGCGGATCGCCCCCTCGGGGACGGCGGCGGGGGCGCCGTCCTGCCGCTCGGGGCCGGCGGGTCCGCCCGCCGCCATCGACTCCAGCCGGGTCAGCGCGTGGTACGCGGCAAGTCCGTCCCGGGTCTGCACGTCGCTCTCCGGGAAGTACACGCCGAACCGCATGGGGATCAGTACGGCCTGGAGGGCCACGGAGAGCTGGAGCAGGGACAGGGAGCCGTTCGCGCCCTCCCGCGCCAGGACGTACAGCGAGCCGCCGCCGCCCACCAGGCCCACGGCCGCGAGTCCCACGAAGGGCCAGAAGAGAAGCCGTCGCCGTCCTTCCCACAGGGGGTCCAGATAGCCCCTGGCCTGAGCGGTGTGGCGCTCGCGCAGCCAGGGAAGCAGCCCGAGCATCCGGGCCTCCTTCGCCAGTGCCGGCCCGCCGGCGGTGCGGCGCAGGTAGGTGAGCTTCCTCCGCTCCCCCGCGAGCCCGATCCGCAGGGCGCCGAAGCGGTCCAGTGAGCCGCGCTGGCCGAACCTGATCACCAGGGCCGTGACGGCGACCAGGATTCCCGGCCCCGGACCGAGTACCAGGGCGACCATCACCGACGCACCGGCCAGCTGGGCGTAGCGGGCGATCAGCGCCAGAGCCCCGGCAGCGGCGTCGCCCGGTGTGGGGGACACCCGCTCGAACCCGCCGCGGGCGTCGGACAGGATGTCGAGGACGTCCTGGCGCTCCAGTTCGGCGACCGGCAGGCCGATCAGCGCGCACCGCATGAGGCGGGCGATGCACGCGCCGTCCACCTGCCGGGTGACCAGTTCGCCCAGCGCCGACTGGAAGGGGGCCAGCAGCTGCTGGACCACGAACGCGCAGACCGCGAGCAGGGGCGCCAGGCCCAGTACCGCCCATCCCGAACCGCCGGATGGCGAAAGGGCGTCGGGGACACGGGAGATGAGCCGGCTCGTCCAGGCGATGAAGACGACCGGCAGCAGTCCGACGGTGATGTGCAGGGCGATGGTCGCCGTCCGCAGTGCGGGGTGCGTGTGGCGCAGGAGCCTGCCGACGGAGCGCCAGCGGTTGGCGCGGCGCACGAACCATCCGGGCTCCGTGACGTGGTGTGCGGGTCGCACTCGAAAACCTCTTCGGGTAGTGCGATGGAGGTCCCGCACCATTGCGGGCCGTGGGAGGCGTGCGAGCGGCGGCATGGGGGCCCGGTGCGGGTTGTCCGCCGGCCACGCGCTTCGCCTCGCTCCGATCAGCGCCACCCGCAGTTTGGACTAGACCTTTCAAGGCGTCAAGGAATTCCAGGCACTTGGGAGAGCGGATGTTCACCCGATGGTCATCAATTGTTCAACTCCCCTGTTTGGTCTAGACGTTTCGCGAAACAGGTTGCTAACGTCCCGACTCCGAGCAGGGCCGTGCAGTGACGCCCGGCCCCCGCTCGTCTTCCAGCTGACGCCTGCGGGGGTGGCGTGCGGCGGCCCCGTGCCCACATCTTGGCCGACGGCCGCAGCCGCCTTCCCGAGCGAACTCTCGTGTGACCTCGCGCCCTAATCGGGCTGCGGACATCCGTTGAGCGCCGGCCCCGAGCCCCTTGCCGCCCCGCGCCGGCCGCCCTCAACGGACCGGCCCGGGCGGACGATGCCCGCTGCCCGCGCACGGGTTGCGTCCGCCTGTCCGGTTCGCGCCCCACACCTCATGCCTCACGCCCGCGGCACGCCCCTGCGCGGCGACGAAAGGAACCAACCATGGACGACAGCCGAGCCGGCTCGTCGCGCTTCCACGGACGCCGGGCCGCCCGCGCCCCGATGACCTGGGGCCAGCAGGCGATCTGGAAGTCCATCCGATGGCTGGGCGAGGGATCCCACTACTTCAACATCCGCCGGACCCTGCCCGTACCGCCCGGACGCACCGAGGCCCAGGTCGCTGCCGCCCTCGGGCAACTGCTGAGCCGGCACGAGGCTCTGCGCACCCACTTCCGGCAGGCCGCCACCGGCCCCGAGCAGGAGGTCACGGACGAGGGGGCGTTCGCGTACACCGTGTACGACACCGCACCGGGAACGGGCGCCGAGACGGCCGGCCGCCTGGCCCAGGAACTCGCGGACACCGCGTTCGACCACGACAGCGAACTCCCCCTTCGCTGCGCCCTGGTGCTGGAGGCGGGGGTCCCCGGTCAGCTGGCCCTCGCCTTCTCCCACCTCGGCGTCGACTTCTGGGCCGTACGCGAACTCCTCGCCGACCTGGCCGCGTTGCTCGCCGACCGGACGGAGCCCTCCTCCGACTGGCAGCCCCTCGACCAGGCCGCGTTCGAGACCGAGGGCCCGGGCGCCGCCCGCGGCGCCGCCTCCCTGGCCTACTGGCGCACCACTCTGGGCCGGGTGCCCCCCGCCATGTTCACCCGGCCCGCCGACGACCCCGCGCCGGAGCGGTTCGTACGCCTGCGCATGGACTCGCCCGCCGTCGCCGTGGCCGCCACCGCACTGGCCGACCGCTGCCGGGTGAGCACCCAGACGGTCCTGCTCGCCGCGACCGCCGCCGTACTCGGCTCGTACAGCGGACACGACACGGCGGTCCTCCAGCTCATCGCCGTCAACCGCCACGACGAGCGCAGCCGGCGGCTGATCGCGGCGATGGCCGAGAACGCCCTGTTCGCCGTCGACAGCGGCACGGGCTCGTTCGAGGAACTCGTCCGGCGCACCTTCCTCGTGGGCATGAACGCCTACCGACACGCGCAGTACGACCCGCTGGCCATGGACGAGGTGCTGGAGGAGGCGCGGCTGGCGAGCGGCGGCGAGCTGGACCTCTCCTGTTTCTTCAACGACAAGCGGATGCACGACCGTTGGCCCGGTCTGCCCACCACCGACGGATCGGCCGAACAGCTGAGGGCGCTCACCGGGAAGACCGAGGTGTCCTGCGTCGGCGTCTGGGAGCGCCAGGACGCCACCTTCTTCGTGCACACCGCCTACGAGCCGGACACCTGCCTGCTCCACCTCATGGCCGACACCCGTCTGATCCCCAGGCCGGAGATCGAACGGCTCCTGCGGTCCTTCGAGACGCTCCTGGTCGAGAGCGTGGCGGGGACCGTCGCGCTGGAGACGCTCCGCTGATCACCGGTGACCTGCTTTCCCCTCCGCACCCCTCCCCCAAGGAAGTCACGATGAGCACTGCCACGGTATCCGTCTGGGACGACGAGTTCAGCGCCGCTGTGAAGCGGCTGACCACCGCCGCCGAGAACGACTACTACAACCCGTACCAGACGTTCGACTGGCCCGACAGCATTCCCGAGGGCGCGCTGTGGATGAGCGAGGACCTCATGTCGGTGCACGGCACCGACGCCGCCGCCGAGCTCACCCGCGACCAGTACCTGGCGCTGGCCAAATGGGAGAGCGTCAACTTCTACAGCCTGAACGTGCACGGCATCCGGGAGCTGCTCCAGGAGGTCGTGGCCCGTATCCACGCCCCCGGATACGAGATCCCTACCCCGTTCTTCCACCACTTCCTGGGTGAGGAGAACGAACACATGTGGTTCTTCGCGGAGTTCTGCCTGCGGTACGGCAAGAAGCTCTACGCCGACCGGTCCATGGCCTTCCCCGCCAAGAGCCACTCCGCGCTGCTCGACAACTTCATCGTCTTCAGCCGGATCCTGATCTTCGAGCAGATCGTCGACCACTTCAACAGCAGGATGGCCGCCGACGAGGCGCTGCCCGAGACGATCCGCGCCATCAACCGGGTCCACCACCAGGACGAGTCCCGGCACATCGCGTTCGGCTGCCAGTTGGTGCGCGCCCTGTACGAGCGGCTGTGCGAGGCCGGCAACGCCGAGGAGCAGGCCATGGCCCGCACCTACGTGGAGCGCTACATCGAGACGTCCATCCAGCAGCTGTACAGCGTCGAGGTCTACCGCGACGCCGGGATCCCCGACGCCTTCGCCTTCCGCACCCGGTTGCTGGCCGACCCGGCCCGGCAGGCGGCGCACGCCTCGATCACCTCCCGCACCACGGCCTTCTACCAGCGGATCGGCCTGCTCGGCTGAGGGCCGTCCGACCGCACCACCACCCGACGGCGTCCGCACACCGGCCGCGCCGAGCGGGAACCGCACCGGACTCAAGGAGAAAAGCCGCCCCATGACCACCCACGCCACCTCTTCCGCCCCGCCGTCGGACACGGCCGCGCTCCGGCAGCCGGGACCCGGTCTCGTGCCGCTGGGCCCCGCCCGCACCGCGCTGTTCCACGCCCTCGACGACCTGTTCACCCAGCTGGCGGCCCAGGTGGAGGCCCCCGCCGTCGTCGGCCCCCCGCTGCTGCCCGCCGAGGGGCTGGCGCGGCTGGACTACTTCCGCAACTTCCCGCACCTGGGCGTGTCCGCGGGGCGCTTCACCGAGGAGGGCATCGACGGTCTGGCGGCCGGATCCGCGCCCGCGGACGTGTCCCTGGCCGCCACCGGCTACATGCTCCCCTCCGCGACCTGCTACGGGCTGCTGCTCTCCCTGGAGGGCCAGGAGGTCGGTGCCGGGCAGCGCCTCACCTCGGTCGGACGCTGCTTCCGCAACGAGACGCACTACGACGGGCTGCGCCGCCTGTGGGGCTTCCACATGCGCGAGGTCATCTACCTGGGCACCTCGCAGGGCGCGGCGGAACACCTGGCCGCGTCGAAGGAGTTCATCACCGCCCTCGCCGCCGATCTGGGCGTGGAGCTGAGCTACGAGCCCGCCAACGACCCCTTCTACGACAAGACCGGCTCCCGCGCGAAGCTGATGGCGCTGGACCCCGTCAAGTACGAGTTCCTCGCCCAGGACGGCACGGCCATCGCCTCCGTCAACCGGCACCGCAACTTCTTCGGCGAACGCCTCGGCATCACCACCGAAGGCGCCACCGCGCACAGCAGCTGCACCGCCTTCGGTGTGGAGCGCTGGGTCCACGCGATGGAACTGACGCACGGCAGCGCCGAGTCGGCCCTGGCGAGGCTCCGCGATGTCCGGGGCTGACCCCGCTCTCCGGCTGCCCCCGCCGCTGGCCGCGGGGGCGGCCGCCCTGGGGACCGAACTGCCGGTGATCCAGGCCGGGATGGGAGGGGTGGCGACCCCCGCGCTCGCCGCCGCCGTCAGCGGCGCCGGGGCGCTGGGCACCGTCGCCCTCTACAGGAGCGACCGGGCCCTGGCCCTCGGCCTGGTCGCGGCCACGGCGCGGGCCACGCCCGCCGTCTTCGGTGTCAACGTGATTCCCGAGGTCGCGGGGGCGCTGCTGGCCGATCAGCTCGGGGCCGTCCTGGAAGCGGCGGACCGCGAACTCGTCGTGAACAGCTACGGCCTGCCGCCCGTTCCGTTCGCGCGGCAGGTACGCAAGGCCGGTCACCGCCTGATGGTCCAGGTCGGAACCGCCGAGGACGCGGACGCTGCCGTCGCGATGGGCGCCCGCGCCGTGGTGCTCCAGGGAACCGACGCGGGCGGCCACCACCTCGGGGCCCTCCCGGTGCGGCAGCTCCTGGCGCGGACCGCCGGGCGGCGACTCGGAGTGCCGCTGTTCGCCGCCGGGGGCGTGCACCGGGGCGGGGATCTGCTCGGACTCGCCGCCCTGGGGGCGTCGGGCGCCCTGTGCGGGACGGCTTTCGTCGCCACCGAGGAGTCCGGCGCGCACCCCGCGTACCGGCAGGCGCTCACCGTGGCCGGGCCGGGCGACACAGTGATGACGGACCGGTTCTCGATCGGCTGGCCCGGCCGGGTCCACCGTGTCCTGCGCAGCCCGGTCACCGAGGCGGCCGAACCGCTGCCGGCCCACCTGATCGCCTGGACCACGGTCATGGGTGCCCGCCGGCCCGTCCCCCGTGGTTCGGCGGCGGCTCCCACCGTGGAGGCCGAGGGGCGGGTGGACGAGATGGCCCGGTACGCCGGGTCCGGTGTCGGCCATGTGAACGCGGTACTGCCCGCCGCCACCGTGGTCGCCCGGCTGCGCGACGAGCTGCGCGGGGCGATCCGGACGGACGCCGAAGCCGTCGGCGGCACCCGGTGAGCGCGGCCACGACCACCGAGAGGTCCCGCCTCACCACCCTCCTCGATGAGCTGGCGGCCGGTGCGCCGGTGGCGGTCGGCATCGACCTGACGCACATCCCGTCGGTGGGCGAGCGGCTGGCCCGGCTCGGGCCCCGCTGGCTCGGCGACCAGTTCACCGAGCGGGAGCTGCGCGAGCTGGACGGTGTGCGCAACGGCAGCCACGCGACCCTGGCCGGCCGTCTGGCTGCCAAGGAGGCGTTCATCAAACTGCTCACCCCTCAGGACGACTTCGTCCTGCACCGCGACATCGAGATCCTGCGTGCGTCCGGCGGGGCGCCTCTGGTCCACGCGCACCGCAGCGCCCTCGCCGCGGCCGGACGCAGGGCACTCACCTCCTGGTCGGTGAGCATCACCCACCAGGGCGACTGGGCCGCCGCCATCGCGGTCGGCACCCCGGCCCTGCCGGCGCCGGGCCCCGTCCACACCCACCACACACAGGAGAAGCGCTCATGAAGCAGGTAGTCGACTGGCTCTACAGCAAGAACCCCGGGCTGACCGGAGAGATCGGCACCGAACTCGACCTCATCGAAGGGCGGCTCGTCGACTCCCTGGACTTCCTGGAGTTCATCTACCTCCTGGAAGAGGTCTCCGGCCGCCCGATCGACCTGGGAACCGTCAGCGTCGACGACTTCCGGACCCTGGCGCGCATCGAGGAGCGCTTCCTTTCCGCCGGGCCCGCCCTTCAGGACGTCTCCGGATGACCGCCGCGGGGGGCACCGTCCGGTTCGGCAGCTGCGACGCCGAGCGGCAGTGGCGGCCCCGGGGACTCGCCCAGCTGCCCGCTCTGCGGGACCCGCACGCGGAGCGTCTGCTGAGCGGCATGGACGAGCTGCTCGCGGCGCTCTGCCGCCCCGCCGACGTGCTCCTCACCCATCACCGGCCCCCGGCGGCCTTCACCGAGATGATGCACGCGGCCGGTTTCGGCGCACGGCACCTGCCGGTGCCCGGTCCTGCCGGGGAGCCGGTGGAGGAGCGGCTCGCAGCGCACGGCATGGACACGGCCGGTCTCGCGGGACTGGCCTGCGCCCCGTACGCGGTACTGCCGGGCACCCGGGCGGCGCTCACCCGCCTGGGGCTCGAGGGACGGCAGCCCGACTCCGGAACGGTCCGCCGGGTCAACTCCAAGACCTTCTCGACCCGGCTCGGCTTCCCCGGCTCGGGCGTGGTCGTCACCTCGGCGGACGAACTGCGCGCGGCGGCCGCCGGGGCGCCGTGCGTGGTCAAGGATCCCTACGGCGTCTCGGGCCAGGGCAACTTCGTGGTCGAGACGGCCGCCAGGCTGGACGGGCTCCTGCGCGCCCTGGCCCGGCGGGAGGACCGGATCGAATTCGTCGTCCAGCCGCTGTACGAGCGGGCGGCCGATTTCGTCACGCACCTGGACATCGGTCCGGCGGGGCAGGTGACCTGGCACGGGACCCGCGAACTGGTCAACGAGGGGCACTCCTTCCGGGGCTCCGGCCCGGCGGGCACCGCGCTGCTGGAACAGCTCGACCGCGCCGGGTACCGCGAGACCGTGGAGGCGGTGGCGGCCGCGGTGGCAGCCGAGGGCTACCACGGGCCGCTGGCCGTCGACTCGATGACGACCACGTCGGGTGAGCTCGTCCCCGTACTCGAGGTGAACGCCCGCTTCTCACCCGCGCTGATCGCCGCCCGGCTCGGTGTCAGGCTCCGCATGGCCTTCGTGCCGGTCGCGGACGACGACTACTTCGAGCGGCTCGTCCACGCCCTGTCCGATGCCGGGCTGCTCGCCGGCGACGGCGGGCCGGGGATCCTCCCCCTCGCGGCATCCACCCTCGCACCCCCGAGAGGCTGGCTCTTCTACGGGATCTGCGGTGACCGGGAAGACGGCACGGAACCGGACCTGACCCCCGTACTGAACGGACTCGCACCGCGGACCGGCCGAGTCGGCACAGCGGCGCACCACCTGGAGGGCACATGACAGCGATTCCGTACGACCGGCGCACTGCCGAGGACTACCGGGCCGCGCGCGAGGTTCCCCGCGCAGGGCTCGCGGCCTGGCGCGAGATCATCAGCAAGGAGGCACGTCTCGCCCCCGGCATGACCGTGCTCGACGTCGGCGCGGGGACGGGCGCCTTCGCCTCCGCGTTCCACGAGTGGTTCGGCGTACGCGTCCTGGCCGTCGAACCGGCCGAGGCGATGCGCGCCCTCATTCCCTCTGCCGAGGACATCGACGTGCACGACGGGCGGGCCGAGAGCCTGCCCGTACCCGACGGGTGCGCCGACGCGGCCTGGCTGGGCTCGGTCGTCCATCACCTGTCCGACCCGCGGGCGGCGGCGCGCGAACTGCGCCGGACCCTGAAGCCCGGGGCCCCGGTCCTCATCCGCAACGTGTTCCCCGGACGGGCCGCCCGCGACCTGCGGGTGCGGTACTTCCCCGCCACCGAGCGCGCCATCAGCACCTACCCGAGTGTCGAACAGGTCTGCGAGGCCTTCGCCGCCGCGGGCTTCTCCCGGGTCGCCCTGCACTCCGTACCGCAGGAGAGCGCGCCCACGCTGGCGGCGTTCGCGGACAGCATCCGCCGCGACGCCGACTCCAAACTGCGGGGCATCACCGACGAGGAGTTCGCCGCCGGGATGGCGGACCTGCGCGCGGCGGCCGAGGCCGGCCCCGCGGAGCCGGCGACCAGCTGGATGGACCTGCTGGTCCTGTCCTGACCCGCCGCCACGCCCCGGCATTGGATCGCGGGCAACGGCAAGGCGGCCCCTGCTCCCCCGGCGAACGGGAAGCAGGGGCCGCAGGCCCGACGGATCAGGCCTGCACGAACGGACGAATCGCCGTCGGGGCGTGGGACGGGTCCGAGGCGACGTCCTCGAACTCGTTCACCGACGCGATGTCCGTACCGCTCATCGCGATGTTCGTGACCCGCTCCAGGATCGCCTCGACGACCACCGGCACCCGGAACTCCGCCGCCAGCTTCTTGGCCTCCTCGAACGCCGGCAGCAGCTGGTCCGGCTCGGTGACCCGGATCGCCTTGCAGCCCAGTCCCTCGACGACCTTGACGTGGTCCACGCCATAGACGCCCAGCTCCGGGGAGTTGAGGTTCTCGAACTCCAGGTTGACCTGGAAGTCGATGTCGAAGTTGCGCTGCGCCTGGCGGATCAGCCCCAGGTAGGAGTTGTTCACCAGGACGTGCACGTACGGGATGCGGTGCTGCGCGCCGACCGCGAGCTCCTCCAGCATGAACTGGAAGTCGTAGTCGCCGGACAGGGCGACGACAGAACCTTCGGGGTCGGCCGTCGCGACGCCCAGGGCCGCCGGGATGGTCCAGCCGAGCGGGCCCGCCTGGCCGCAGTTGATCCAGTGGCGCGGCCGGTAGACGTGCAGCATCTGCGCGCCGGCGATCTGGGAGAGGCCGATCGTGGTGACGTACCGGGTCTCGGGGCCGAACGCCCGGTTCATCTCCTCGTACACGCGCTGCGGCTTCAGCGGCACGTTGTCGAAGTGCGTGCGCCGCTGCAGGGTCGCCTTGCGCTCCTGCGCGGAGGCCGCCCACTGCGAGCGGTCCTTCAGCTTGCCGTCCGCCTTCAGCTCGCGCGCCACCTCGATGAACAGCTCCAGCGCGGCCTTGGCGTCGGAGGCGATGCCGAGGTCGGGGGCGAAGATCTTGCCCAGCTGGGTGGGCTCGATGTCGACGTGAACGAACGTACGGCCCTTCGTGTAGACGTCCAGCTTGCCGGTGTGGCGGTTGGCCCAGCGGTTGCCGATGCCGAGGACGAAGTCGGACTCCAGGAAGGTCGCGTTGCCGTAGCGGTGCGAGGTCTGGAGACCGACCATGCCGGCGTTGAGCTCGTGGTCGTCGGCGATGATGCCCCAGCCCATCAGGGTGGGAACGACGGGGATGCCGGTCAGCTCGGCGAACTCCACCAGGAGTTCGGGCGCGTCGGCGTTGATGATCCCGCCGCCCGCGACGAGCAGCGGGCGCTCGGAGGCGTTCAGCATCTCCAGGGCGCGCTCGATCTGCTTGCGGGTCGCGGCGGGCTTGTGCACCGGCAGCGGCTCGTACAGATCGGGGTCGAACTCGATCTCGGTGAGCTGCACGTCGATCGGCAGGTCGATGAGGACCGGACCGGGACGACCGGTGCGCATGAGGTGGAAGGCCTGCTGGAAGACGCCGGGGACCTGCGCGGCCTCCAGGACGGTGGTGGCCGCCTTGGTGACCGGCTTGGCGATCGACGCGATGTCGACGGCCTGGAAGTCCTCCTTGTGGAGCACCGCCGTGGGGGCCTGGCCGGTGATGCACAGGATCGGGATGGAGTCCGCGATGGCGGAGTAGAGGCCGGTGATCATGTCGGTGCCGGCCGGACCCGACGTACCGATGCAGACACCGATGTTCCCCGGACGGGCCCGGGTATAGCCCTCCGCCATGTGGGAGGCGCCCTCGACGTGGCGGGCGAGCGTGTGATGAACCCCGCCGGAGGCCTTGAGGGCCGCGTAGAAGGGGTTGATCGCCGCGCCCGGCACACCGAACGCGTTGCTGACGCCTTCGCGCTTGAGGATCTCAACTGCCGCTCGGGCAGCGGTCATTCGAGGCATTGAGTGCTCCTGCTCGGACCTGGGTGGAGTCGGGCTCTGTCGCGCCACCTGAGAGCGCCAATTCCGCATTATGGAAAATTGATTCTGCTATACGGAAGCAAATCTAAAGCGCACCCGGACAGCCGTCAAGAGAGGCGGCCGGGGAGGCCACGTCCGCGGACCGAAGCGGCGAAGTACCCCAAGTCCCTCCCGGGGGCCTCGCTCTTGGTGGAGCATGGGGGCACGGAGCGGAGCCGGCCCGGATTCCGGGCGCCGGCCGCATGGTCGTCGGCCGTAGGGAGTCCGAGGGTGGAATCAGTGCCGGTACGGTGCCCGGCCTGCCGCCGCGACCACGCGTACATGACGCCCGTCTATCCCTGCCCCTGCGGCGCACCGACCGCCCCGCCCCTGATGCGCGGCGCCCCCGTCACGCCGATCACCCACCGCACCTGGAACGACGACTGGGTGACGGTGCGCTGCCGCGGCTGCGGGCGGCACGACCAGTGGCCGCAGCCCGAGCTGTGCTGTCCGTGCGGGGCCGTCCTGCGGATCCCTGTCCGCCCGGTGGCGGCGCCCGGCCGCGGAGGCCGCTCGTCCTCCCGGCCCGTACGGCCGTCGCACATACCGCTGCCCCGTACGGCCCCGGCACCGCGGCCCGCCTTCCGGCCGCTGACGATCCGTACCGCGCGCGACGCGGTCGGCGCCGCCGCGCTGTACCTGAAGTGGCTGGGCTACCGCGATGTCGTGCAGCCCGCCGAGCGTCCCGCCTCCCGGATCGACCTGCGGGCGGCCGGACTGATCGCTCAGGTCGACTCCGCCACCCGGCCGACCGCGCTGCGCGACGTCGAATGCCTGTGGCTCAACGCCCTCAGCGCCTCGGTGTCGAGCGTCTTCTTCTCGCTCGCGGGGTACGCGCCGGACGCCCGGGAGCGGGCGGACGGGCTCCGCATCCCGCTGTTCGTCATGGACCTCACCGGGACTCCGCGACCGGTGAACAGCCCGGCGGACGAACTGCTCAGCACCGGCGCCTGAGACCGGCACACCACCGCCGGACAGGCCGCACGCGCGCCATACTGAAGCATGCGCATCCGTCCCGCCCGCCGCTCGGATCTCCCGCTCCTCCAGGACATCGAGCGCGCAGCAGGCGAACCCTTCCGCACGCTCGGCATGTCCTTCGTGGCCGACGACGACCCCCCGCCCCTGGAGCTGCTGGACGGCTACCGCACGGCCGGCCGCGCCTGGGTGACCACGGGCCCCGACGACCTGCCCCTCGGCTACCTGATCGCCGACCCGGTGGACGGCGCCGCCCACATCGAGCAGGTCTCCGTCCATCCGTCGGCCGCCCGGCGCGGCCTGGGCAGCGCCCTCATCGACCGCGCCGGGGCCTGGGCCGCGCACGAAGGGCTGACCGCGCTGACGCTGACGACGTTCACCCACGTCCCGTGGAACGCGCCGTACTACGCCCGGCTCGGCTTCCGCGTCCTGACGGAATCCGGCCTCACGGACGGCCTGCGCAAGATTCGCGCCGAGGAGGCGGAACACGGCCTCGACCGGTGGCCGCGGGTCTGCATGCGGCGCGACGTGCCGCACCTCACAGAAACCGTCCGGCCACAGTGAGTGCTATCGGTCACGTTCGAGCCAGGGGCCACAGATGTTCGGTCTGTTGTCAGCGGAGGGCCCTAGAGTGGGGCGCATGGTCTTAACTCCACGGCTTTCTCCACCCGCGACACCGGCGAAACCCGCCATACCTGTCACACCTGTCACACCCGCGGCACCCGTCTCCCCCGCGACCGCGTCGCACAGCATCCTTCCCGCACAGCCGGCCCACCCCGCCGCCGTCGAGGCGAACGAGGCGATCCGCGCGCTCGTGGACGCGCAGGCCGGCCAGGACTGGTCCCCCGTGGAGTCCGCGGCCTACGAGGTACTGCTGATCGAATGGGCGGCCGCGACCCAGGGCACCGCCGGCGACATCATCGAAGCCGCCTGACGGCACCCGTCCGCCGGGTGTCTACCGGCCGTAGTTCTCCCTCAGTTCGATCTTCCGGACCTTCCCGCTGACCGTCATCGGGAAGGTCTCCAGGATCCGGAGCAGGCGCGGCACCTTGTAGTACGCCAGTTGCTCGGCGCAGAAGGCCTTGATCTCCTCCAGGCTCGGCGGATCGGCCGGGTCCGAGGGAATGACGCAGGCCAGGATCTCCTCGCCGTACCGCTCGTCCGCGACACCCACCACCTGCACGTCGGCGATCTTCGGGTGCTGGTGGAGGAACTCCTCGACCTCCCGGGGGTAGACGTTCTCACCGCCCCGGATGATCACGTCCTTGATCCGGCCGACGATCTGCACATAGCCGTCCTCGCGCATCACCGCGAGGTCCCCGGTGTGCATCCAGCGCCCCGCGTCGATCACCTCCGCGGTCCGCTCGGGCTGCTCCCAGTAGCCGAGCATCACGCTGTAGCCGCGGACGCACAGTTCGCCCGACACACCGCGCTCCAGCGTCGCCCCGGTCGCCGGATCGACGACCTTGACCTCGATGTGCGGCATCACGCGGCCGACGGTGCCGGTACGGCGCTCCAGGTCGTCGTCGCGGCGGGTCTGGGTGGAGACCGGCGAGGTCTCCGTCATGCCGTAGCAGATGGACACCTCGTCCATGTGCATCTCCGCGACGACCCGCTTCATCACCTCGACCGGGCAGGGTGATCCGGCCATGATGCCGGTGCGCAGCGAGGAGAGGTCGTACGAGGAGAAGGTGGGGAGGTTCAGCTCCGCGATGAACATGGTCGGCACGCCGTACAGCGAGGTGCAGCGCTCCTGTTCGACGGCGGCGAGCACGGCGGCCGCCTCGAAGACGGGGGCGGGAATCACGATGCAGGCGCCGTGCGAGGTGGCACCGAGGTTGCCCATGACCATGCCGAAGCAGTGGTAGAACGGCACCGGCAGACAGACCCGGTCCTGTTCGGTGTAGGCGACCAGCTCCCCGACGAAGTAGCCGTTGTTGAGGATGTTGTGGTGGGAGAGCGTGGCGCCCTTGGGGAAGCCTGTCGTGCCGGAGGTGTACTGGATGTTGATCGGGTCGTCGCAGGACAGCCCGGCCTCCCGGACGGCGAGTTGCTCCGCGGTCACCGATCCGGAGACGGCGAGGAGCTCGTCCCAGGAACGGTCGCCGATGTAGTGCACGGCGCGCAGGGCGGGGCAGTTCCCGCGGACCTGGTCGACCAGGGCCCGGTAGTCGCTGGTGCGGTGGGCGAGCGAGGCGGCCAGCAGGGAGATGCCGGCCTGCTTCAGCACATACTCCAGCTCGTGTGCCCGGTAGGCGGGGTTGATGTTGACCATGACGGCGCCGATGCGCGCGGTCGCGTACTGGACGAGCACCCACTCCGGGCAGTTGACCGCCCAGATACCGACCCGGTCGCCCCGGTCCACGCCCGAGGCCATGAGCGCGCGGGCCAGTTCGTCGACGGCCGCGCCGAACTCGGCGTAGGTCCAGCGCCGCCCGGACGGTACGTCGACGAGCGCCTCCCGGTCCGGGTACGCCTGGACCGCCCGGTCGAGGTCGCGCCCGATGGTGTCGCCGAGCAGGGCGGTGGTGCCGGTGCCGTGGGCGTAGGACGGCTCGGTCATGTCAGGTCCCCCTCGCTGTACTCGGTGCCGCCGCCCTGGGCGGTGCGCTCGCGCAGTTCGATGCGGCGGATCTTCCCCGAGACGGTCTTGGGCAGCTCGGCAAACTCCAGCCGTCGGACCCGCTTGTACGGGGCGAGCACGGCCCGGGAGTGGGCGAAGAGCACCTTGGCGGTGTCCGGCCCGGGCTCCCAGCCCTCGGCGAGCACGATGTACGCCTTCGGGACGGAGAGGCGCACCGGGTCGGGGGCCGGAACGACGGCGGCCTCGGCGACCGCCTCGTGCTCCAGGAGTGCGCTCTCCAGCTCGAACGGGGAGATCTTGTAGTCGGAGGCCTTGAAGACGTCGTCGGCGCGGCCGACGTAGGTGATGTAGCCGTCGGTGTCGCGGGAGCCGATGTCGCCGGTGCGGTAGTAGCCGCCCGCCATGGCCTCGGCGGTACGGTCCGGGTCGCCGTGGTAGCCGGTCATCAGGCCGACCGGGTGGCCCGACAGGTCGAGCGAGATCTCGCCCTCGACGGCACCGGGCTCACCGCTGACCGGGTCGAGGAGGACGACATCGAAGCCCGGGCTGGGGCGTCCCATCGACCCGGCCTTCAGCACCTGACCGGGGGTGTTCGCGACCTGGACGGCGGTCTCCGTCTGGCCGAAGCCGTCGCGGATGGTGACGCCCCAGGCGCGCCGGACCGTCTCGATGACCTCGGGGTTCAGCGGTTCGCCCGCCGCGACGACCTCGCGCGGCGGGGTCGTCAGCTGGGAGAGGTCGGCCTGGATGAGCATGCGCCAGACGGTGGGCGGGGCGCAGAAGCTGGTGACGCCCGAGCGGTCCATCTCGGCCATCAGCCTGCCGGCGTCGAACCGGGTGTAGTTGAAGATGAAGACGGTGGCCTCGGCGCTCCACGGGGCGAAGAGGTTGGACCAGGCGTGCTTGGCCCAGCCGGGCGAGGAGATGTTGAGGTGGACGTCGCCGGGCTTGAGCCCGATCCAGTACATCGTCGACAAGTGACCCACGGGGTAGGAGACATGGGTGTGCTCGACGAGCTTGGGGCTGGCGGTGGTGCCCGAGGTGAAGTAGAGCATCAGCGGTTCGTCGGCGTCGGTCTCGCGGTCCGCCGTGAAGGTCTCCGGCTGCTCGTCGGCCCCGGTGTAGGAGATCCAGCCCTCGGTGTCGGCGCCCACGGAGATCCGGGTGTACTCGCCGGGCACCTCGTCGAACTTGGCGGTGTCGGCGTCCCGGACCAGGACGTGCCGGACCCGGCCGCGCTCGACCCGGTCGCGCAGGTCGACGGGGCCCAGCAGCGGCGTCGCGGGGATGACGACGGCGCGCAGCTTCATCGCGGCGAGCGCGGTCTCCCAGAGTTCGGTCTGGTTGCCGAGCATGACGAGGATGCGGTCGCCCTCGCGCACCCCCTGGGCGCGCAGCCAGTTCGCGGCCTGGTTGGAGCGGGCGGACATCCGGGCGAAGGACACCTCGGTGCGGCCGCCGTCCTCCTCCACGATGTGCAGGGCCGTGCGGTCGTTGCCCTCGGCGATGACGTCGAACCAGTCGAGCGCCCAGTTGAAGTGGTCGCTGCGGGGCCAGCGGAAGCCCTCGTAGGCCGCGGTGTAGTCCTCGCGGTGCCGAAGCAGGAAGTCCCGGGCGGCCCGGAACGTCTCCGTCGAGCTGGATGCCGACATGTGCCCTCCTCGTTGCGGACCGGACCGGTCACGGTCTCGGGCCGGTCGCTTAACATCATGTAAACAGTGACCCAGCTCTCACCACCCCCGAACGGGGGTGCCGCGGGGAATGCGGTGTTCCCGGAGCCGGGTGGAGAGGCGTCAGCGTGCCGGAATCGGTCGATGCGGTCGAGATGCAAGCGGCGCTGCTGCGGCTGCGCCGGACGAGCGGGCTGCCCGTGGCCTTCGGCGGGCTGCTCTCCGACACCCGCCACGCCAGGATCGCGGAGCTGAACGGGGCGCAGACCACGGCCCTTCGGGGGCTGGTGATCTCGGCCGGCAGCGGCCTCGGCGGCAAGTCGATCGCCCTGTCGCGGCCCTGCGCGGTGACCGACTACCACTCCTCGCGCCACATCAGCCACGAGTACGACCTGGCCGTGGCCGCCGAGGGCCTGCGTTCGGTGGTCGCCGTGCCCGTCGTCGTGCGCCGCAAGGTGCGGGGGGTGCTGTACGGGGCGCTGCGCGAGCCCCTCGGGCTGGGGGACCGTACGTTCGACGCCGCCGTCGCGGCGGCCCGTGACGTGGAGCAGGCGCTGGTCGTGCGGGACGAGGTGCAGCAGTTGCTCGCCGTGACCCGGGAGGAGGTCACCGACCCGCGGGCCGTGCCCGGGGCGTGGGAGGACGTCCGGGAGGCGCACCGTGAGCTGCGCGCCCTCGCGCCGAAGGTCGTCGACCCGGCGCTGCGGGAGGAGTTGCTCGCGGTGTGCGGCCGGCTCGCCACCGCGGCGGGTGCCCGGCCTCCCAGGGCTCGCGACGTCCAGCTGGCACCGCGCGAGGTGGACGTCCTCGCCTGTGTCGCCGCGGGCGCCACGAACGCGGTGGCGGCGGACCGGCTGGGGCTGCGGCCGGAGACGGTGAAGGGGTACCTGCGCGCGGCGATGCGGAAGCTGGGCGCGCACACCCGGCTGGAGGCGGTCGTCGCGGCCCGGCGGGCGGGCCTGCTGCCGTAGGTTCAGTCGCCGAAGTCGACGAACGAGGCGAAGCGGACGTCACCGCCGTTGCCGCCGGGGGTCGCCTTCGTCATCACGGAGAGCAGGGCCACGGCCTCGTCCGTGACCTCGTCCCGCTCGGCTGCGGTGAACGGGCGCAGCTCCTGCACGGTGACCGTCGCAGGCGTACCGGCCCCGCCGGCCTCCAGCCGCCAGATCGCCGCGAGGAATCCGTCGACCAGCACACTGCCGTACGCCTGGTTCCCCACCCCGTTGCGCCCCTTGAGCGGCGGCGGAATGACGCGGGTCCGGTCCGCGTGGCCGAGCAGGACGTTGTCGAACTCGGGCAGGAAGCGGGGCGGGGCGGGGGTGTCCTCGTCGGGACGCGGGGCGTCGGGCAGGTCGAAGAGCTCGACGCCGTTCTCGTCCCGGAAGGTGACCAGCTGCGGGCGGAGCCGTTCGAAGACTTCGCGCAGCCGGGTCAGCCCGGCCCAGGACTGCATGTCCTTGACCGAAGCGGGTCCGAAGGCGGCGAGGTAGCGCAGGACGGTGCCGTCGGGCGCGGGGACCGGTGCGGAGGGCCTGGCGAGCCAGTGCTCCGCGGTGGTCAGCGCGACCTGGCCGCTCTTGCCCCACACCCCGCGCGGGGTGACCTGGACGAGGGGCAGCAGACAGCGTGCGGCCGTGCTCAGCGCCTGGGGGTCCGCGTCGGGCCACTCCGTGAGCAGCCGTTCGCGGATCTCCTTCGGGGTGCGGGGCGCCTCTTCGACGTACGCCCTGCTGAGGTCTCTCAGCCGGTCCAGGTCCACGCCCACGAGTCCCTTCCGGAAGATCCTCAGCTCCCGGTCGCGGGCCTCCTGTACGAGGGGGCGCAGGGTCAGGGCGTCGTCGGCGGTGTGGGTGTGGATGGTGGAGCGCAGGGTGACGATGCGGACGACCCGGCGCGACTCCATCAGCGCGGCGAGCCGGTCCGGTTCGAAGCCCTCCAGCCGGGCGAGGAGCTGGAAGTACGGCGGCTTGGTGTTCTGCGCCTGGAGTCCGACGAGATGCCGGACGGCGTCCTCGGCGCTCATCGCCGCACGCCTGAGCAGGAGTTGGCGCTCCAGGGTCGCGCGACCCAGTGCCCGCGGCGTGAGCACGGCGGCCGGGGCGGCGGCGGAGGTCTTCTTCTTCACGGCCATGGACGGCACGCTACGCGGCCATGCGGTCGGGTCCCGTCCTGATGGTGGCTTCCCGCGTCAGGTCCGGCCCCGGTGGCGGTTTCCCGTACCGGTACGTTCTGCGCCATGCCGCTGCCGGCGGGTTCCGGCCATTCGCGCCGGGCACCCGCATCATGGTCCGGTGATCAGCGTCCTGTTCGCCGTCCTGACCGCGCTCAGCAACGGCGCGGCCTCCGTCCTCCAGCGTCGCGCCGCGAGCACCGCCCCCGACAGCGAGGCGATGCGGCTGTCACTGATCGGCCATCTGCTGCGCCAGAAGGTGTGGCTGGCCGGCATCGGCCTGGTGATCGTCGCCGCCGTCTGCCAGGCCGTGGCGCTGGCCACGGGCCCGATCGCCGTGGTGCAGCCGATCTTCGTGATCGAACTGCCGGCGACGCTCCTGATGGCCGGCTTCGTGATGCGGGTGCGGCTGCCCCGGCCGGTGTGGTCCGGTGTGGCCGCCGTGACGTTCGGCCTGGCCCTCGGCATGGCGTCGGCCGCTCCGGGCGGAGGCAGCGCCACGGTGCACGGGGCCGCGTGGGTGCCTGCGCTGATCCTGACGGGTCTGTTCGAGGCGGCCCTGATCGCGGGCGCCCTGGCCACGCGCGGCAACCCCCGGGCGGCGCTGCTGGGCCTGGCCGCCGCCTGTGCGTACGCGCTGACCGCGGCCCTGATGAAGGACGCCATGGCCCGGCTCGACGAGGGCGGGGCGGCGGCGCTGTTCACGTCCTGGCAGCTGTACGGCACCGCGGTGGCGGGCGTCGGCGCGTTGTTCCTGCTGCAGAACGCGCTGCAGGCCGGCACGCTGGTCGCGGTCCAGCCGTGTCTGACGCTGGGCGACGCCCTGATCAGCATCCTGTACGGGGTGACCCTGTTCGGCGAGCACCTGCGCACCGGCTGGTGGGTCCTGCCGGAGCTGCTGGCGCTCGGCCTGATCGCCGTGGGCTGCGTGGCACTGGCACGCTCACCGCTGGCCTCCGGGAACGCGACGGCCCCGGCCTGTGCGCGGCGCGTCGACTGAGACGCCGCGCACGGGCCGGGGCCGGGGCGCTCACGCCGGGCGCCTGCCGGTAGCCGGTGGCTACTTGCTGACCGCGAAGCGCATCAGGGCCTGCTCGTCGCCCTGCTTGATCTTCCCCGTCTCGTTGATCACCTCAAGCTTCCAGCTGCCGCCGACCCGCATGGCCTTCGCCACGGCGCAGCCGTTGTCGTTGCTGAGCAGGCTCGGCCAGATGTCGGCGACCTGCTGGGTGGTGCCGCCCGTCGCGTCGTACACCTTGAAGCTGATGTTGCGCGCGCTCTGGAAGGAGCTGTGCTTCTTGTACGCGGCAGCGATGAAGACGATGGCCGTGATGTTGGGCGGCACCCGGGCGAAGTCGACGGTCACGGTCTCGTCGTCGCCGTCACCGTGCCCGGTCTGGTTGTCGCCGCTGTGCACGAGCGCGCCGTTGGCCAGCGGGTCGAGGGAATCCAGGCCCGCCAGCCGCACGGGCTCCGCACCCTGCATCGCGATGGCGATCAGGTCGAGGTCGGTGCCCTTCTTCTGACGCAGCTTCCCCATCAGTCCGCCACTGGCACCGACCGTGGGGTCCCAGGACACCCCGATGGACAGATGGGTCACCCCGTCCAGATCCGCCGGGCCGTCTTCCTTCTTCAACGTGATCATGCGTGATCCTCTTCGTGGCGAGATTCCTACAGGTCGAGTGTGCCTGGTGTCCTCCGGATGCATCCCATCAGGGGCAAAATTTCGACCAAGTGTTGGACGGCTCAGGACGAATTGTCCTGCGTCGGCATGATGTCGTCGGGTGCGGTGCCGTGATAAGGACGATCGGTCTCCACGACGCCGCGGGCGCGCAGCCGGTCGATGTCGGCGGCGCTACGGCCCAGACCGGCAAGGATCCGCTCGGTGTGCCGGCCCGCCTCCGGCACCGGATCCATCCTCGGGACGACCCCGCCCAGGTCCACCGGCGGCAGGAGCGCGTGTACGGGGCCGGGGGCGCCGGGCACGGAGACATCACGCCAGCGGTCGCGTTCGACGAGCGCGGGGTGGTCGAGGAACTCCGCGACGGAGTTCACGCCGGCGTTGGCGATCGCCGCACGGTCCAGCAGCTCTCCCGCCTCCTCGCTGCCGAGGTCCGCGAACCGTGCGGCGACGATCGCGTTGAGCTCCTCGCGGTGGGCGACCCGGTCCGGGCCGGTGCGGAACCGGGGGTCGTCGACGAGCCCGGGCAGACCGAGGACGGTGACGCACAGGGCGTCCCACTCGCGCTCGTTCTGGATGGAGAGCATCACGTCCTTGCCGTCGGCGGCGGTGAACGGTCCGTACGGCGCGATCGTGGCGTGCTGCGCGCCGATGCGCGGCGGCTGGGTGCCGCCGTAGCGGGTGTAGTACGCGGGCTGGCTCATCCACTCGGCGAGCGCGTCGAAGAGGGAGACCTCGACGGCCGGGGCCCGGCCGGTGGTGGCCCGGGTGAAGAGGGCGGACAGGATGCCGCTGTAGGCGTACATGCCGCCGGCGATGTCCGCCACGGAGATGCCCGAGCGCGCGGGTTCGTCGGGCGAGCCGGTGATGGACAGCAGTCCGGTCTGGCACTGCACCAGGAGGTCGTACGCCTTGCGTCCGGACCACGATCCGCTCGTGCCGTAGCCGCTGACCGTGCAGGTGATGAGGGAGGGGTGCCGGGCCTGGAGGGCAGCGGCGCCGAGGCCCATCCGGTCCGCCGCGCCGGGGGCGAGGTTCTGGACGAACACATCCGCTGTGGCGATGAGTTCATCGAGGATCCCGCGCCCCTCGGGCTCCTTGAGGTCGAGGGTCAGGGACTCCTTGGAGCGGTTGAGCCAGACGAAGTAGCTGGCCTGACCGTGCACGGTGGTGTCGTAGCGGCGGGCGAAGTCACCGCCGCCGGGGCGCTCGACCTTGATGACGCGCGCGCCGAGGTCGGCCAGCTGACGGGTGGCGAAGGGCGCCGCGACGGCCTGTTCCAGGCTGACGACGGTGATGCCCGCGAGCGGAAGCGGATGCGGTTCGGTCATGCGCACATGATCCCGGGGCGGTGGTCGCCGCGGGGGTGGGGCGGCCCGGCCGTCTCAGGCGGTCGGCCCCGGCGCGACCAGTGGTGTCCCGAGGAGCTGGTGCCCGCCGCTGGCGAGCATGCGCACCTCTCCGCGCTCGCTGATCTCCGCGCGGACGATTCCGGTCTCGTCCTCGTAGACCGGGTATCCGCCGGCTCCGGACCGGGCGGTGCGCCGGACGACCACCGTGTCGTCCTCCACGGCGGACGACTGGAACACCAGTTGATACGTTTCCGGGTAATCCATGACGGCCTCTCCACGACGGCCTTCGGCGGGCTGTGCGGACCGGGCTGCGAACGGGCTTCGCCTCGCGCGGCGCCCGCCCGTCCGGCCTGCACCTTCCATGGTCTCGCACACCGGCCGTCCCCGCCCGCGCACGGCCGCACGGTGCGAGCCCCGGCCCCGGCTGCCTATCCTGAAGGGGTATGGGAAGTCCAAGGCAATCGGGCGGACAAGCCCTTTGCTCCCGCGTCGTACGGCAGGCATGGCCCGGGATCCCCGACACCGGGAAGGGAAACGTCATGGAAGGTGCCGACCGGGGCGACGATGTGTACCAGCCCCAGCAGCCGGAGGCCTCCGACCCCGTCGAGCAGCTGGACGCGGCGGACACCCTCGACGACCGGCAGCTCGCCGACGTCCTGGACGAGGGGTACTCGCCTCCCGAGCGGCCATGGGTCGTGGAGGACCGGGGTACCACCGGGTCCGAGCAGCTCAGCGGGGAGACGCTGGAGGGCCGGCTGGCCCGGGAGCTGCCCGAGGCCGCCGATCCGCCCGGCGACGACGACGGCGACCTGTCCGACGGGGACGGCGAGCCCCGGGACGCGGAGGTCGGGGACCTGCGCGCCGGACGGCTCACCCGCGAGCTGGACCTGAACGAGCCGGACAGCATGGCCGGCGAGGACGTCGGGATCGACGGGGCGGCGGCGTCCGCCGAGGAGGCCGCCATGCACGTCATTCCGGACGCGCGGCCGTAGGGCCTGCCGGGACCGCTCCCGCCGCCCTTACCCCGGAGGTAATCGACGCTTTCCGCCCCGTCCGACATCGTGTTCCTCACCAGCACAGCGCTCCCGGCCCAGCGGCCGGAGCCGAGGGAGAGGACCGCACGATGACCGCATACGACGAGGCCGTCCAGCGCTACTTCGCCGCCTGGAACGCCGCCACCGCCGAGGAGCTGGAGAAGGCCGTCGCGGCGGCGTTCACCGAGGACGCCACGTACACGGACCCGCTGGCCGACGTACGGGGACACGAGGCCCTGGCCGCCGCCATCAGCGGCGCCCAGCAGCAGTTCCCCGGGTTCTCCTTCCGGCCGGCCGGGGCGGTGGACGGGCACCACGCCCTGGCCCGCTTCAGCTGGGAACTGGTCGCCGCGGCCGACGGCTCGGCGCCCGTCGCCGGTTCGGACGTGATCACTCTGGCCGGCGACGGGCGGATCAGCTCGGTCAGCGGCTTCCTGGACCGCGTGCCGGTGTCCTGAGCCAGGGTCTGTCATTTGGATCAGGCCGGACCCCGCGAGCCCGGCATGATCCAAACGACAGGCCTAAGGGCTGTCCCGCAATTCCTGCCGTAGCTGTCGTCGTGCGCCCGCCAGGAATTGCGGGACAGCCCTTAGCCGACCGGGCGCGAACGGCGGCGCAGCGCCGGGTCGGTGAGCTCCGCCGGGTGGTAGCCGGCGTCACGGGACGAGAGGTTGGTGCCCGGCGGGACGATCTTGTCGATCCGGTCGAGCACATCCTGGCTCAGCCGCACCCGGTCCGCGCCGAGCTGGCTCGTCAGCTGTTCCAGGGTCCGCGGGCCGATGATCGCGGAGGTGATCGCCGGGTGCTCCAGCACGAAGGCCAGGGCGAGTTGGACGAGGGTCAGCCCGGCCTCCTCGGCCAGTTGGGCGAGCGCTTCGGCCGCGTCGAGCTTGGCGGTGTTCTCGGACGACGCGATGTCGAACCGCTCGGCCTGCCGCTCGGCCCGGCTGGACGCGGGCTGGTCGGCGCCCTTGCGGTAGCGGCCGGAGAGCCAGCCGCCGGCCAGCGGGCTCCAGGAGAGGACCGCGAGTCCGTGGCGCCGGGCCGTGGGCAGTACCTCGCGCTCGATGCCTCGGGCGAGGATCGAGTACGGGGGCTGCTCGGCGACGACGCGTTCGCGGCCGCGGCGTTCCGCGATCCACTGGCCCTCGACGATGGCGGACGGTTCGAAGGTCGACGTACCGATGTAGCGGATCTTCCCCTGATGGACGAGGTCGGAGAGGGCGCCGAGGGTCTCGTCGAAGTCGGTGCCGGGCTCCGGGCGGTGCACCTGGTAGAGGTCGATCCAGTCGGTGCCGAGCCGGCGCAGGCTGTTCTCCACCTCCCGGATGATCCAACGGCGGGAGTTTCCCTGCTGGTTGGGGTCGGCTCCGAGACTGCCGTGGAACTTGGTGGCGAGCACGACATTGTCGCGGCGGCCACCGGCCAGGGCCTTGCCGACGATGGTCTCCGACTCACCGGCGGAGTAGACGTCGGCGGTGTCGACGAAGTTGATGCCGGAGTCCAGGGCGTGGTGGATGATCCGGATGCTGTCGTCGTGGTCCGGGTTGCCCCGGGCTCCGAACATCATGGTGCCCAGACACAGCGGGCTGACCTTGACGCCCGTGCGGCCGAAATCGCGGTGCTCCGTCATCCTGCGTTCTCCTTGACGAGTTCATGTGCGTGTCGGTGGACGGCCGGCGCTGCGTGGCCGGTCTCCCGGAAGGCGTCCCACAGCCGCCGGTAGGGACCGTCGGCCGCGAGCAGTTCGGTGTGGGTGCCGGTCTCGACGACGGTTCCCGCGTCGAGCACCACCACCCGGTCGGCACGGACCGCCGTGGTGAGCCGGTGGGCGACGACGACGGTGGTACGGCGCCGGGCGAGCACCTCGGTCGCCGCGGCCACGCGGCGTTCCGTGGCGAGGTCCAGGGACGCGGTGGCCTCGTCGAGCAGCAGGACGTCCGGGTCGACGAGTTCGGCCCGGGCCAGGGCGAGCAACTGGCGCTGTCCGGCGGAGAGGTTGCGGCCCCGCTCCCCCACCGGCTGGAGGTAGCCGAGCCGCAGCCCGGCGACCATCTCGTGCGCCCCGACCGCGCGGGCCGCCAGCTCCACCTCGGTGTCCGTGGCTTCGGGACGACCGTAGGCGATGGCGTCGCGGACCGTGCCGCTGAACAGATGGGCCTCCTGCGGGACGACGCCCAGCCGGCGGCGGAAGGCGGGCAGGTCGAGCTCGCGCAGATCGTGCCCGTCCACCCGGACCGCCCCGGCGGAGGGGTCGTAGAAGCGGGCGAGGAGCTTCACGACGGTGGACTTCCCCGCCCCGGTCGCCCCGACCAGCGCGACGGTCTCGCCCGGCGCGATGCGCAGGGAGACTCCGTGCAGGACCTCCTGGCCGCCGCCGCCCGCGTATCCGAAGGAGACCGAGTCGAACTCGACCTCTCCGCGCAGGGCCGGTACCGGCCGGGCGTTCGTCGCGGGCGGGGTGCCCGTGGGAGTGCGCATCAGGCCGCGGAGCCGGCCGAGGCCGACGACGGCCTGCTGATAGCCGTCGAAGACCTGGGAGAGCTGCTGGATCGGTGAGAAGAACAGCTCGACGTAGAGAAGGAACGCGATGAGTGTTCCCGCGCTCAGCTCGCCCGAGTGGACCTGTCCGGCGCCGGCCGTGAGCACGGCCGCCGAGGAGAGCGTGCCGAGGAACTCGACGAACGGGAAGAACGTGCCCATGTAGCGCTGGGCCCGCAGCCGGGAGTCCCGGAAGGACCGGGCGAGTGCGGCGAAGTCGGCGGCGTTGCGGCTCTCCCGGCGGAAGGCCTGGGTGACCCGGATCGCGGTGACGTTCTCCTGGAGGCAGGCGTTGACGGCGCTGATCCGTTCCCGGGCCTCGCGGTACGCGGGGACGGAGTAGTGGCGGAAGACCACGGTGGCCAGGATCAGCAGCGGCAGTGCGGCAAGCAGGACGAGGGCCAGTTCCGCGTCGATCACCAGCAGGGCGACCAGGACGCCGGTGACCGTCAGCAGACTGACCACGGCAGTGATCAGCCCCGTCTGGAGGAAGTTCGACAGCGCGTCGACGTCGGTGGTCATCCGGGTCATGATCCGGCCGCCGAGTTCGCGCTCGTAGTAGTCGAGGCCGAGCCGCTGGAGCTGGGCGAACGTCTTCACCCGCAGGGTGTAGAGGAGGCGTTCACCGGTGCGTCCGGTGGTACGCACCTGGGCCACCCCGATCAGCCAGTTCGCGGCGACCACCAGGCCGGCGGCCGCTGCCGCGGCGAGCAGGACGTGTCCGGCGTGGTGGGCCACGCCCCGGTCGACCCCGTGGCGGACGAGGACCGGCACGGTGATCTGGGCGCCGGCGTCGAGCGCGACGAGCAGCAGGCCGAGGAGGAGCGGCAGCCGGAAGGGCCGCAGCAGGGCGCGGAGGCCGAAGTCCGCCTCGGCGGCGACGGCCTGGTCGGTGGGCACCCGGGGGTCGGCGGCGGGCAGGGGAAGTCTGGCCAGTCCGGCGATGAGTTCGGGGCTCGGCGGTGCCGAGCCGAGCACCCCGCCGCCGGGGCCGGCGCGGCCCGGGCCCGAGGTGGCCGCGGCCTCGGCGAGCGCCTGGGCGGCCCGCACCGCGGTCCCCTCCTGCGGTTCGTCGTCGCCTCCCTCGGGGCGCAGCCACAGGTGCGGGGTGGGGCAGCCGGTGACGGTGCCCGGCTCCGGGTCCGTGGTGGCCGCGAGGCTGTCGTCCGTCGAGAGGAGTTCGCGGAACAGGGCAGATCCGGCCAGGAGTTCGTCCGGTGTGCCGGTGTCCGTGATGCGGCCGCCGTCGAGGATCGCGACGCGGTCCGCGAGGTCCAGCGTCGATCTGCGGTGCGCGACGATCAGCGTGGTGCGGCGCCGGTCGTCCTGGCGCAGCCGGTGGTGGATCTCCGCCTCCACCCGGGCGTCGATGGCCGAGGTGGCGTCGTCCAGGACGAGGACGGCCGGGTCGCCGATCAGGGCGCGGGCCAGGGCCATGCGCTGGCGCTGGCCGCCGGAGAGGGTGAGGCCCTGCTCGCCGACGACGGTGTCGTACCCCTGGGGAAGCCGTTCGATGAACTCGTCGGCGCAGGCGATCCGGGCCGCCGCGCGGATCTGTGCGTCGGTGGCGTCCGGCATCCCGTAGGCGATGTTGGCGCGCACGGTGTCGGAGAGCAGGAGGCTCTCCTCGAAGACGTAGCCGATCCGGGAGCGGAGCGAGGCGAGGGCGAGATCACGGACGTCGTGGCCGCCCACCCGTACCGATCCGGACGGCACGTCGTAGAAGCGTGGCAGCAGGGCTGCCGCGGTCGACTTGCCGGAGCCGGCCGGGCCGATCAGGGCGAGGGTCTCGCCGGGGCGGATGTCCAGGGTGAAGCCGTCCAGGAGCGGGGCGCCTTCGCGGTACCCGAAGGTGACGTCCTGCCAGCCGATGGCCGGGGGTTCGTCCGGCAGCTGCCGGGCGTGGGGGGCGTCGGTGATGACCGGTGCCTCGTCGACGACCTCCAGGACACGTTCCGCGCCGGCCCTTGCCTGCTGCCAGACGGTGAGCAGGGTCGCCACCTGGCGGACGGGGGTGACGAAGGAGCCGAGGTAGGTGGTGAACGCGAGGAAGGTGCCGAGCGAGATCCGGCCGTGCAGGGCCATCCAGCCGCCGAGGGCGAGGACGGCGACCTGGCCGAGTGCGGGGACCGCCTGGAGCGCCGGGTTGTAGCGGCTGGTGAAGCGGACGACGCGCAGCCGGGAGGCGAAGAGGTGGCGGGCGCGCTTCTCGAGGCCGGCCAGCTCCCTCTGCTCCTGGCCGAAGCCCTTGACCACGCGGACGCCGGTGACGGTCGCCTCGACGGTGGAGGCGACTTCCGCGGCCTCCTGCTGGGCGTGCCAGTTGGCGGGGAAGAGGTCGCGGCGGCTGCGCAGGGCGATCAGCCAGAGCAGCGGGCCGACGACCACGGCGACGACGGTCAGCAGCGGGGACAGGACCGCCATGAAGACCAGCGAGAACAGGAACATCAGGGCGTTGCCGGTGAGGTTCGGCAGGAACTGCAGCAGGGTCTGGATGAGGGTGATGTCGGAGATGGACCGGCTGACCACCTGTCCGGTGCGCAGATCGTCCTGCTGGGCGCCGCCGAGCCGGAGCAGTGCGGCGAACGCCTCGTTGCGCAGGTCGTACTGCACCCCGAGGGAGAGCCGGCCCGAGCGGTAGCGGCGGGTGAAGCTCGCCCCGAAGCGGACGGCGCCGAGCGCGGCGAGCAGGAACGTCCAGGGGACGAGCGAGGCGGTGGTGCCGGCCGCCACCCCGTCCACCACGTGCCGCAGCACGAGCGGCAGGGTGGCGGTGGCGACGGCGGCGAGGACGGCGGCACCGAAGGCCAGGAGCAGATCGGTGCGGTGCCGCAGGCAGTAGCCCAGCAGCCGCCGCGCCCAGCCGGGCGGCGGCTGCCGGTGCGTACCGGTTTCCGGGGCCGGACAGTCCGTCACCGGGCCTCCGCCAGACCGATGCCGAAGTGGCCCTCGCTGCGGTCGACGGTCTCGAAGAGCCGGTTGGCGGGCCGCGGCAGCCCGTAGTGTCCGCGCAGGGTGCTCGCGGTGTACTCGGTGCGGAAGAGGCCGCGTTCCTGGAGGATCGGGACGACCCGGTCGACGAAGACCTCCAGGCCGGAGGGAAGGACGGCGGGCATGATGTTGAAGCCGTCGGCGGCCCCGCTGTCGTACCAGTGCTCGATGGTGTCGGCGACCTGCTCGGCGGTGCCGGCGAAGGTGCGGTGGCCGCGGCCGCCACCGAGCCGGCCGATCAACTGACGGACAGTCAGCTTCTCGCGCCTGGCCAGTTCCACGATGAGGGTGTAGCGGCTCTTGGCGCCCTCGATCTCGCCCTCGGTGGGGATGTCCTCGGGGATCTCCGCGTCGAGGTCCAGGTCGTCCGGGGCGATCTTCAGTGTCCGGGCGAGCTGCCGCTTGGCGTACTCGGGGACGATGAGGTTCTCCAGCTCGGCGTCGAGCGCCAGGGCCTCGGCCTCGGTGTCACCGATGACGGGCACGATGCCGGGCAGGATCTTGATGCCGTCGGGGTTGCGGCCGATGGCCTCGGCGCGCTGCTTGACGTCCTTGTAGAAGGCGATGCCTTCCTCCAGGGTCTGCTGGGCGGTGAACACCGCCTCCGCGTACCGGGCCGCGAAGTCCTTGCCGTCCTCGCTGGACCCGGCCTGTACGAGCAACGGATAACCCTGCGGCGGCCGTTGTACGTTGAGCGGGCCGTCGACGCGGAAGAACTCCCCGCTGTGCCCGATCTTCCGTACCCGTTCGGCGAGGGCGTGGACGCCGCGTTCCTTGTCGGCGATCACGGCGTCGTCGGCCCAGCTGTCCCAGAGCTTGGTGGAGACCTCGACGAACTCGCCGGCCCGTCGGTAGCGGTCGTGGTGCAGCGGGGTGTCGTCCAGGCCGAAGTTGCGGGCCGCGTCGGCACCGGCGGTGGTGACGATGTTCCAGCCGGCCCGGCCGCCGGAGACGTGGTCCAGCGAGGCGAACCGGCGGGCCAGGTTGTACGGCTCGTTGTAGCTCGTCGAAGCGGTGGCGATCAGGCCGATGTGGCGGGTGGCCCCGGCCAGCGCGGTGAGCAGGACGGTGGGTTCCAGCTTGGCGGCGGGCCGCCGGCCGGGGTCGCCCATCAGGACGGGGCTGTCGGCGAGGAACAGCGAGTCCAGCCTGCCGCGTTCGGCGATCCGGGCGAGGTTCTTGTAGTGCTCGATGTCGGAGTTGGCCTCGGCCGGGCTCTCGGGAAGCCGCCAGGACGCCTCGTGATGACCGGTGGACATGAGGAACGCGTTGAGGTGCAGCTGCTTGCGGTCAGGCGTGCGGGGCATGGGATTCCTTCTCTTCGGAAAGGGCCGGTGGCTGCGCGACACCGAGGGCGGTGAGCAGCGTGTCGCGGTACTCCTGGAACCGGGGGTCGCGGCGGGAGCGCGGGGTGGGCAGGTCGACGGTGAGGTCGACGGAGATCCGGCCGTCCTCCAGGACCAGCACCCGGTCGGCGAGCTCGACGGCCTCGTCGACGTCGTGCGTGACCAGCAGCACCGCGGGACGGTGGCGTTCGTAGAGCTCGCGCAGCAGTCCGTGCATCTTGATCCGGGTCAGTGCGTCCAGGGCACCGAACGGCTCGTCGGCCAGAAGGAGTTCGGGTTCACGGACCAGGGCGCGGGCCAGTGCGGCGCGCTGCTGCTCACCGCCGGACAGCTCGTGCGGCCAGGACCGGTCGCGGCCCTCGAGGCCGACCTCGGCCAGGGCGGTGAGGCCGCGCTCGCGTGCCTTGGGTCCGCGAAGCCCGAGGGTGACGTTGTCGATCACCCGGAGCCAGGGCAGCAGCCGGGAGTCCTGGAAGGAGAGCGAGACCCGGTCGGGGACGGTGAGTTCGCCGGAGCCCTCGACGGTGTGGTCGAGCCGGGCTACGGCCCGCAGCAGGGTGGACTTGCCGGAGCCGCTGCGGCCGAGCAGCGCGGTGAACTCGCCCGGTGCGACGGTGAGATCGAGCTCCTTGAGGATGTCGCGGTCGCCGAACCGGCGGACGAGCCTCCTGGTGCGGATGGCGGGGCGTTCCTCGACCGCCGTCGTTCCGGTCCCGTGGGCGGGGTTCAGCCCGCCAGAGTGCGTCGCCATGACAGGACCTTCCTCTCGACGGCGCGGACCGCCGCGTCCGATGCGAAGCCGAAGATCCCGTAGGCCACCAGGCCCACGATGATCACGTCGGACTGGGCGTACTGCTGGGCCTGGAACATCATGTAGCCGATGCCGCTGGTGGCGTTGATCTGCTCGACGACGATCAGTCCGAGCCAGGACGCGGTGACGCCGAGGCGCAGTCCGACGAAGAAGCCGGGCAGCGAACCGGGTACGACGACCTTGCGGACGAACTGCGCGCGGCTCAGGTCGAGCCCCTCGGCGAGCTCCACGTACCGGCTGTCGATGCCGGTCAGCGAGGCGTACGTGTTGATGTACATGTTCACCGCGACGCCGAGCGCGATGACGGTGACCTTCATCTGTTCGCCGATGCCGAGCCAGAGGATCAGCAGCGGGAGCATGGCCAGGGAGGGGATGGCGCGCTTGATCTGGAGCGGCCCGTCCAGCAGGTACTCGCCGGTGCGGCTGAGCCCGGCGGCGACGGCGAGGAGGACTCCGGCGGTCACCCCGAAGAACAGGCCCAGCCCGGCACGCTGGAGCGAGATGAGGACGTTGTCCTGGAGCCGGCCGCTGGAGATGAGGTCGGACGCGGTGGAAAGGACCGTGCCGGGCCCGGACAGGATCCGCGGGTCGAGGTAGCCGGTGGCCGAGGCGAACCACCACAGGGCGATGACCAGCACCGGGCCGATCAGCCGCCCGAAGGGAATGGCCCGGCCGGGCCCGAGCCGTCGGCGGTTGGCGCGGGGTGCGGGCGGGACGGGCTTCGTGCCCGGCGCCCGCCCGTCGGCCGGCTCCCCCTCGGCCGTCTTCCGTGGCACGTCGGCCGTGCTCACGCGGTCCGCGGTGGCGGTGTTCGTCAGCAGTTCGGTCATGACGTCTCCCGGTACTGGGCGGCCACGGCCTTGGCCGCGATCGCCTCGAAGCGGCGGTCGAACAGCTCGGCGGCGTCCTGCTTCGGTACGAAGCCGCCGTCGGCCAGCAGGTCGGCGGTCTCCTGCTCCCACGCGATCGCCTTGTCCCAGCTGACCGGGAACTGCGGCTTGTGGAGCGAGGCGACGATGCGCCTGCCGTCCTCCTGGGAGACGCCCTGGTCCTTGACGTAGTACGTGTCGATCCACTCGTCGGTGTTCTCCCAGGCCCAGGTCTGGCCGCGGGCCCACAGGGGGATGAAACTGCGGACGGCGGCCACCTTGGCCCGGTCGTTCAGCACCTCGTTGGGCGCCCACAGGACCGAGAGCAGGTCCACGACGTCGGTCTTCACCCCGCGCGCCCCGTCCTTCTCGTACTGGGTGAGGTACTTGGTGAAGGTCGGTTCGCCCAGCGGAGCCACGTCGACCTGCTTGGACTGCAGGGCGGTGAGGAACTGCGTGCTGGGCAGCGCGACCAGTTCGACGTCCTTGTTGGCGATGCCCGCCTGCTTCAGCGCGCGCAGGACGACGACGCCCTGCGCCTGGCCCTGGGAGAAGCCGATCTTCTTGCCGCGGAAGTCGGCCACGGACCTGATGTCCGAGCCGGGCGCGGTCGCGAAGACGTACGAGGGATGGTTCCGCACCTGCACGGCGACGATCTTCGCTTCGACTCCGATGGCGTGGGCCTGGATCGGCGGAATTCCGGCATTGACCGCGAGATCAATGGAATGGGCCCGGAATCCCTGGATGATATCGGGGCCCGCGGCAAGGTTCGGCCACTGCGAAACGGTGAAGGGGAGATCCTTCCGCAATCCGGCGGGACCCAGCTGGAGTTGTGTCGACCGGACGGCTATCGAGAGTTTCGTCCCCGGCGGCGGAGCCCCCGAGGGGAGTTTCCCCGCGGGCTCGGCGCTTGCCGCCGTTCTGACCTGGGGCGAGCAGGCGGCGAGAGCGCCGATGGCCGCTCCGCCGGCCAGGGCGAGAAATGACCTGCGGCCGACGGTCCGGTATGCGTCGTGGCGTTCCATGGTGAATTCCTGATCCGTAGTTTTTTCGGGCCTGATCCGTGGTTCTCGGGCTGGGCGGGCGGTCAGAGGGAGTGGTAGGCGCCGTCGTGGAAGAGCAGCGGGCTGCGTCCCTCGTCGAGCCGGGCGTCCACCACCCGGGCGATGACGATGCGGTGGTCGCCGGCCGGGACGATCTGCTCGGTCTCCAGCCGCAGCCAGCCGGCCACGCCGTCGAGCACCGGCTCGCCCTCCGGCAGACGGCGCCAGCGGGTGGGGGCGGCGAACCGGTTGATTCCGCTGGTGGCGAAGGTGGTGGCCAGAGACTGCTGTTCGGCGCCGAGGAAGTTCACGACGGCGGTGGCGGCCCGTTCGATGTGCGGCCAGGACGAGGTGCCCGTCCCGATGCCGAACGACACGAGGGGCGGGTCGAGCGAGAGGGAGCTGAGCGAGGTCGCGGTGAAGCCGATCGGGCCGTGGCCCGCGTCGGCGGTGACGACGACCACTCCGGCGGGATAGCGGCGGAACGCCTGCTTGAACCGGTCCGGGGCGATGCCCTTCGCGGCGGGCGCCGGATACGAGTGCGCGGTGATGGTCAACGTCTCTCCCGTGATGGAAAGCGGAACAAAATGGCAGGAGAATGCGGCAGGGGAATGCGGCAGGGGAATGTGAATGCACCTGCGCAGGGCGGGGCGCGCGAGGGCGCGGAACTCCCGCCCGAATTCATCGGATGGTTATCGGGGACCCGGACAGGGGCGACAACACCGACACCATGCGCACACGCGGGACGGCGCGACGGGGCGGAAGGCGCGCGTCGACGAGGACACGTCTCCTGAATTCCGCTGTCGGCTGGTCATGAATCCATCATCCCGTTCCGGTTCGGGCCCGGTCAACAATGCAACTGCCTGAATTAAGTCGGCTACGGGACGCCGGGGCCGAGAGGGCGTCAGGAGACGGCGGGCAGCGCCGGCCAGGGGCCGAGCGGGTCCACGTACAGCGCGCCGAGCGCCACCGCGCCACCCGCTGTGGCCAGCACGGAACCGGTGAAGCTGGAAGGGACGACGGCGCGCTCCGGGTCGTCGCAGACCCACGAGCGCTCCGCCACCTCCGCCCGCAGATCGGCCAGACACTCCGGGATCCGGCCCGCCCCCGGCTCGACCACGACGAGTACCTCCGGGTCGAACATGTCCAGCAGCAGGGCCGCCGCCCGGCCGACCAGCCGCGCCCGCCGGCGGAACAGCGCCACCGCCCGCGCCTCACCGGCCAGTGCCTGTTCCAGGAGCTCCGGGAACGAGCCGGCGAACAGCCCCTGCGCCGCCGCACGCCGCACCATGGCACGCTCCGACACCTCCGACTGGAGGCACCCGGACCGCCCGCAGGAGCACGGTTCGGCGCCCCCCGTCCCGCCGGCGCCGAGCGGCAGGTGCGCCACGCTGCCGGCCCCCGAGCGCGGGCCCCGGTGCACGGCCCCCTCGGTGGCGAAGGCCGCGTCCACGACGGCGCCGACGAAGAGCAGGACGGTGCTGCTACGGGTCGACTCCTCGCCGAACAACTGCTCCGCCCGGGCCAGCGCCCGGGAGTGGCTGTCCACGTGGACCGGCAGCCCGGTCGCGGCGGAGAGGATGTCGCGGGCCGGCACGTCGCGCCAGCCGAGCTGCGGATGGGCCACGACGACCCCGGTCACGGGATCGACCCGGTGGCCGGTGGCCAGGCCCAGGGCGAGCACGGTGCGTCCGCCTGCGTGCGCGGCCACCAGCCGGGGCAGCCGGGCCGCGAGTCCGGCGAGCATGGAGCGCGGTTCGGTGGTGCGGTGCGGCTGCCGGTCCTCGGCGACGATCCGGCCGCGCAGATCCATCAGGGCGACCGTGGAGTGGGCGACGGCGATGTGCGCCCCGGCCACCAGAAAGCGCGCGGTGTCGACCTCGACCGGGACGTGCGGCCGGCCGAGCCCCTTGGGGCCGGCGGTCTCCGCGCTCTCCCGGACCAGTCCGCGGGCCAGCAGCCGGCCCACGTGCCCGCTGACGGAGGCGGGCGAGAGGCCGGTGAGGCGGGCGACGGTGGAGCGGGCGACCGGACCGTGGTCGAGGATCGCCCCGAAGACGGAGCCGGTACCGGCGAGCCGGCGGCCGGGCCCGGCGGCGGGTATGTCGGAGCGGCGCAGCGGGGTGGGGCGGTCCCCGTGAGGGCGGCGGACGGGCGCAGACAGACTCTTCACAGTGTCTTCCAGGTCCTCGGTGGCAGCGGTTGACGCGGTGCGTGCTCCGCATGGGGAGCTCGGGGCAGACCGTCCGCGGCGCGGGGCCGGAGGGCGCTGCCTCTTCCGTGGAGAGTGGCCCTGCGGGGAACCGGGGCAGGTATGGCCCCTCGGCGCGCGGGCGTGGTGCTCTCAGGCGCGGTGACACACGGCGGAGCACACACGCTTCAGGTCGATATGACCTCGCGTCGTCAGGTGTGCGGATCGCTGCATGCCGCGCAACGTAGCCGGACCGGCTCAACCCGGTCAAACCCTCGCCGCATCCTGGACACCCTTGCACAGGAGGGGTGTTGCCCCGGTATTGCGACGGCATGGCGGGGGTACGGCGGTCGCGTGAACAGCGGGTCCGGAATCGGGCAGAGCGACAACGGCGGACGGGCCCGGCGACACACACCCGGCAGGACCGCGGAACGATTTCTGGAATTAACCTCTGATGCCTTGTCATGGCCGGTTCTACGCGCATAGCTTGTGCTCCCTCACCACACTCTGAGGGGCCGTTCCGTGCGCATATCCAGATCCCGTTCCGTCCTGCTGGCCGGCGCGGTCGCCGTGACCCTCTCGGCGACCGCGCTGCCCGCCGCCTTCGCGGCACCGTCCTCGACCGCCGTGATCTCCGAGGTGTACGGCGGTGGCGGGAACTCGGGTGCGACGCTGACCCGCGACTTCGTCGAACTGGCCAACTCCGGCTCCGCCGCGTACGACCTGTCCGGGTTCAGCGTCCAGTACCTTCCCGGGGCTCCGTCCGCGGGCTCGCTGTGGCAGGTCTCCGCGCTGACGGGTTCCGTCGCGCCCGGCGGCCGCTACCTGGTCGCCCAGGCCGCGGGCACCGGTGGCACCGTCGCCCTGCCCGCACCGGACGCCACCGGTACGGTCGCCATGTCCGCCGCGAGCGGCAGCATCGCGCTGGTGTCCGGCACCACGCCGCTGACCTGCAAGACAGCGGCCGACTGCGCCGCCGACACTCGCATCGTCGACCTGGTGGGCTACGGCTCCGCGGTCGTCCGGGAAGGCAGCGGCCCGGCCACCGGCGCCTCCGCCACCGCCTCCGTGGCGCGCGCGGCCTCCCTGGCCGACACCGACGACAACGCCACGGACCTGTCCGCCGCACCCCCCACGCCGGTCAACGCGGCCGGCGAGACGTCCGGCGGCGGCACGGACCCGGGCGACCCGGGCGACCCGACCGAGCCCGGCACCGTGCGCGTGCACGACATCCAGGGCACCACCCGGGTCTCCCCGCTCGACGGCAAGGCCGTGACGGGGGTGCCCGGCATCGTCACCGCGGTCCGCACCACCGGTTCGAAGGGCTTCTGGATCCAGGACACCGCCCCGGACGCGGACCCGCGCACCGGCGAGGGCGTCTTCGTGTACACGGGCTCCACCGCCCCGGCGGTCTCGGTGGGCGACTCCGTCCTGGTCAGCGGCACGGTCGACGAGTACTACCCGTCGGCCACCACGCAGTCCATCACCGAGATCACCTCCCCCAGGACCACGGTCCTCTCGTCGGGCCACGCGCTGCCGGCGCCGGTGGTGCTCGACGCCGCCGCGGTGCCCGCCGCGTACGTCCCCTCGGCGGGCGGCGCCTCGATCGACGCGCTTCCCCTGGAGCCGTCGGCGTACGCCCTCGACCTCTACGAGTCCCTCGAAGGCACCCGCGTACAGATCGCCGACACCCGGGTCACGGGTGCCACGACCGCGTACGACGAGATCTGGGTGACCGTCGAGCCGAAGCAGAACCCGACCCGGCGCGGCGGCACGCTGTACTCCTCGTACACCGACCAGAACACCGGCCGGATCAAGGTGATGTCGCTCGACACCACGCGCCCCTTCCCCGTCGGGAACGTCGGCGACGTGCTGTCCGGCACCACCACCGGGGTGATCGACTACGCCTCGTTCGGCGGCTACAACCTCCAGGCGACCGAGCTCGGCACACTCACCGACCACCACCTGCGCCGCGAGGTCACCCGCAGGCAGAAGGGCGGCGAACTCGCCGTCGCCACGTACAACGTGGAGAACCTGGACGCGCTGGACGAGCAGGCCAAGTTCGACACGCTCGCCGAGGGCGTCGCGGTCAACCTCTCCTCCCCCGACATCGTCTCGCTGGAGGAGATCCAGGACGACAACGGCGCGGTCAGCGACGGCACGGTCGGCTCCGAGGCGACGCTGAAGCGGTTCACCGACGCGATCGTCACCGCGGGCGGACCCCGGTACGCCTGGCGCTATGTCGCCCCGCAGGACGGCCAGGACGGCGGCGAGCCCGGCGGCAACATCCGCAACGTCTTCCTCTTCAACCCGCACCGGGTCTCCTTCGTGGACCGCGCGGGCGGCGACGCGACGACCGCCGTGACGGCGGTGCCGACGCGCAAGGGCGTGACCCTGTCGGTGTCGCCCGGCCGCATCGCCCCGGCGAGCGAGGCCTGGTCCGACAGCCGCAAGCCCCTGGTCGGCGAGTTCCGCTTCCACGGCAGGCCGGTGTTCGTCATCGGCAACCACTTCGCCTCCAAGGGCGGCGACCAGCCGCTGCACGGCCGCTACCAGGAACCGTCGCGCAGCTCCGAGACCAAGCGGGTCCAGCAGGCCGCGGAGGTCAACACCTTCGTGAAGTCCCTGCTGGCGGCGGACAAGTCGGCGCAGGTCGTGACGCTCGGCGACCTCAACGACTTCGCCTTCTCGCCCACGATGTCCGCGCTGACCGCGGGCAGGGCCCTCAAGCCGCTGATCACCACGCTGCCGGCGAACGAGCAGTACAGCTATGTGTACGAGGGCAACTCGCAGACCCTGGACCACATCCTGACCAGCCCCGGTATCCGGCGGTTCGACTACGACGTGGTGCACATCAACGCGGAGTTCGCCGACCAGGCGAGCGACCACGACCCGCAGATCGTACGGATCAAGGTCGACGGCCGCCGCTGATCCTGCGAGCGGAGGGCCGGGCGCCTCAGCTGCCCGGCCGTGGCAGGACCGGACCTGCCGCGCCCGTCCGCGGGCGCGGCAGCGAGGCGAGCGGCCGCAGTGCGGGGGCGGCCTCCAGGGGGCGGTCGGTGAAGAAGCGGGCGACGAGGTCCGCCACGTCGTCGGGCCGTTCCAGCACGACCCAGTGGTCCGAGTCCCCGATCGTCAGAAAGCGGCTGCCCTCGATCGTCTCCGCGAAGACGCGCTGCCGTTCGGGAGACGTCACGGTGTCGTGCTCACCCGCGAAGACGAGCGCGGGCACCCCGCTCAGCCCGCCGGAGAAGTCGGGCCGGTGCCCCAGCGCCCGGCGCAGCGACTGCGCGGCGTGCGGGGAATGGGTGAGCGCGTGCACGAACGACCGCCGGACGTAGCGCCGTGCGAGCTCCCTGCGGTGGACCGTTCGCCGCGGGTCCTGGCACAGCAGGGCCTCGGCCGTGAGGGTGGCGAGCCCCTCCACGTCACCGGCCCCCAGCCGGTCGACCGCGCCGCCCCACTGGGCCCGCTGGGCCTCGCTGATGTGCGCCGGTACGCCCCCGAGGACCAGCCGGGCGATCCGCCCGGGGTTCCGCCGGGCGCAGCCGAACGCGATCGCCGTGCCGTAGGAGAACCCGAAGAGGTTGACCCGGGCCGCGCCCAGGTCGTCGATGATGCCCGCGACGGCGTCGTACAGGACGTCGTCGCCGGTGCCGGGCGGCAGCGGGTCGGCGCCGCCCATGCCGGGCAGGTCGGCGGTGACGACCGTGGCATGCGGGCCGAGGTACTCGTCCATCTGCGGCCAGCCGTACATCCCCTGGAGCGCCCCGCCGAGGACGACGACCGGATCGGTGCGGGGCGAGGGCTGCGTCAGGACGCGGTAGCTGTAGCGCAGCCCGTGCACCGACAGGTTCCGGATGATCTCGTCGGGCATGGTCATCGGTCCTTTGTCCGTCCTCAGGCCCGGGTGAGGACGAGTGCGGCGTTGTGCCCGCCGAAGCCGAGCGAGGTCTTGACCGCGGCGTCGAACACGCCCGCCCTGGCCTCCTTGCTCACCACCTCGATGGGGATCTCCGGGTCGGGAGCGTCGAGGTTGACCGTGGGCGGCACGAGCTGGTGCTGGAGGGCGAGCACGGTCAGCGCGGTCTCGATGCCGCCCGCGGCGCCGAGGGTGTGGCCGGTCATCGCCTTGGTCGACGTGACGAGGGGGTGCTCACCGAGGACCCGGCGCAGCATGGTCGCCTCGATCAGGTCGTTCGCCACGGTCGAGGTGCCGTGGGCGTTGACGTGGCCGATGTCGGTGCCGGTCAGTCCGGCGTCGGCGAGCGCGGTGCGCAGGGCCCGTTCGATGCCGCGCCCGTCGGGGTCGGGGGCGACGGCGGAGTACGCGTCGCTGGAGGCCCCGTAGCCGGCGATGTGGGCGCGGACGGCGGCGCCGCGGGCGGCGGCGTGTTCGGGGCGTTCCAGGACGAGCAGGCCGGCGCCCTCGCCGACGACGAAGCCGTCGCGGTGGGTATCGAAGGGCCGGCAGGCGGCCTCGGGGTCGTCGCGCCGGGTGGAGACGGCCTTCAGCCGGCAGGCGCTGGCGATGAGCAGCCGGGAGCAGACGGATTCGGCACCGCCCGCGACGACGATGTCGCAGGCGCCTGTGCGCAGCATCTGGTGGGCGGTGCCGATGGCGACGGTGCCGGAGGAGCAGGCGGTGGAGACGGCCTGGCTCGGGCCGTGGGCGCCGAGGTCGGTGGCGACGCTGCTTGCGGCGCCGTTGACGACGGTGAGCGGGGCCAGCTTCGGCGAGACCCGGCGGGCGCCGCGCTCGGTGAGGGCGGTGTGCTGCTCGTCGTAGAAGGGCAGTCCGCCATGGGCGGAGCCGATGACGACGGCGACACGGCCGCTGTCCCAGACCGAGGGGTCGAGTCCGGCGTCGGCGACGGCCTCGCGGGCGGCGATCACGGCGAGCTGCGAGAAGCGGTCCATGAGCCGCTGGCTGGCGACACCGAGCAGGGCCTTCGTGTCGAGTCCGGTGATGGTGTACATGAAGTCGCACGGCAGGTCGTGGAGTTCGGACCGGTGCAGGACCGAGGGTGCGTCGGCGGCCCCGGACACCCCGCGCCAGGCCGCGGCCGTGCCTACGCCGGCCGCGGTGACCAGGCCGATGCCGGTGACGGCGGCGGCGAAGGGCTCGGGCCGGTAGCGGGCCGTCACGCCGCGGCCTTGCCGTGCACGGCGTCGACGAGCTGACCGACGGTGTCGCGCGAGGTCAGTTGGACGTCGTCGAGGTCGACGCCCATCCGGTCCTCGATGAGGAGCCGCAGTTCCTCCAGGGCCAGGGAATCCAGCCTGAGCTGACGGAGCGACGCCTCGGGCCGGATCGCCACCGGGTCGGTTCCGAAGTTCGCCACCAGCAAGGTGCTGATCTCGTCTGCCGTACTCATGGGGGCACTCCTCCGCTGTCGTACGCGGTGACGCCTTGCCGCGTGGGGTGTGCCTGCCATCGGGGGACGCCGGCTGGTCCGGAGGAACCTTTTATACGCCCTGCCGGCGGCGGGTCAGGTCCGCGTTCCCCCGTGCGGTGGGGGGCTGTCCAGGTGTGCGAATTGGCCGGGACAGCCCTTAGGGGCGGGAGTGCGGGCGGGGCCGGCGTCGCGCGCACCCTCGGCGGGCCGGCCAACGGACCTCCTCATGGCCGGGATTCGCCCGTAAACTCCGCGATCATGACGATCGAATCGACGCAGGCAGCCGTAACGGCCGAGGCCGAGGCCCTGTTCTCCACCATGTCCACGATGCGCGCGATGCGCCGACTCAAGCCGGAACCCGTCCCGGACGAGACGCTGGAGCAGCTGATACAGGCCGCCGTCTGGGGCCCCAGCGGCGGGAACATGCAGTGTTACGAGTACGTGGTCGTGACCGACCGCGAGGTGATGGCACGTCTGGCGCCGCTGTGGAAGCGGTGCGTGGACGCGTATCTGGCGACGACCGGGAAGTACGCGCCGAAGGGCATGGACGACGCGGCGTACGGCCGGATGGTCGCCGCGATCGAGTACCAGCGCGACCACTTCGCCGACACGCCGGCCCTGATCGTGCCCTGCTACCGGTTCCCGGAGCCGCGGATGGAGGAGGAGGGCCTGGCCGCCTACGCGCAGGCGCTCGGCCCGGCGGGGGTCGAGCACATGATGAACACGCAGACCCGCTTCCAGGCACTCGCCGAGGGCTCCTGCGTGTACCCGGGGGTCCAGAACGTCCTGCTCGCCGCCCGGGCGCTCGGGCTCGCGGCGAACATCACCATCTGGCACCTGATGCTGGAACAGGAGTGGAAGGAAGCACTCGGCATTCCCGAGGACATGCAGACGTTCGCGGCCATTCCCGTCGGATGGCCGCAGGGCAACTTCGGACCGGTCCGGCGCCGCCCGGTGGCCGACGTCATCCACCGCGACCGCTGGTAGGACCAGCCGTCCGGACCACGCCCCGGCGGCGGGGTCCGGACGGCGCCCGCCCCTCTCGCTGGGCGCTCAACTCCATTGGGATGAAAGGGAGTTCGACACGCGCGCGGATGTTTGTCATGCCCTTGGCAGGTCGATAGCCTGAACGGGCTTCGCGGCCCCGGTCCATGCCCGTCCGGGCCCGGCGCCGTTCTCCTCCCACCACAGAGCAGGAGCAGGTATGCCCACACGCGCCGCCGCCCACACCAAGGCCCGCGCCACCGTGCTCGCGACCCTCACCGCCACCGTCCTGGCCGCGACCGGCACCCCGGCCCTCGCCTCGACGGACACCGGGCGCCCCATGAACCGGGCGTTCGAGCGGGCCGCCGAGACGTACGACGTACCCCGCGATCTGCTCGCCGCCGTCGGTTACGGCGAGACGCGGCTCGACGGCCACTCCGGGCGCCCCAGCCAGGCGAACGGCTTCGGCGTCATGCACCTGGTCAGCAACCCCGCCAACCGGACCCTGGAGCAGGCCGCCGACCTCACCGGGAAGCCGACGGCCGAGCTCCGCGGTGACACCCCGGCCAACATCCTGGGCGGCGCGGCCGTCCTGCGCGGGTACGCGGACAAGCTCGGGCTCGACGCCGGGGACCGCGACGACCTCGGCGCCTGGTACCCGGCCGTCGCCCGGTACAGCGGCGCCGACGGGCAGGCCGCCGCCCTCTACGCCGACACGGTCTACACGTTCCTGGCCGACGGGCTCGACGCCGTCACCCCGGACGGCGAGCACATCTCGGTGACGGGCCGCCCGGTCTCCCCGCACAAGGACGGCCTCACCACCACGGACGCGAGCGTCCGCAGCGCCGACTACCCGTCCGCCCTCTGGGCCGCGGCCGACCCGAACAACTTCGCCACGGGCCGCTCGGCAACGGTCGACAAGGTGGTCATCCACGTCACGCAGGGCTCGTACGCGGGCACGATCGCCTGGTTCCAGGACCCGGATTCCGAGGTGAGTTCCCACTACGTGGTGCGCTCGTCGGACGGCCAGATCACCCAGATGGTGCGCGACAGCGACACCGCGTACCATGCGCGGAGCGCCAACGCCTCGTCGCTCGGCATCGAGCACGAGGGCTTCGTCGACGACCCGTCCTGGTTCACGGACTCGATGTACCGGTCCTCGGCGGCCCTGACCGCGTACCTGTGCGACCGGTACGGCATCCCGAAGGACCGCGCGCACATCATGGGGCACGTCGATGTGCCGGGCAACGACCACACCGACCCCGGACCGTACTGGGACTGGAACCGCTACATGGAGCTGGTCGGTGGGAGCAACGACGGCGGCACCGGCGCCGACGGGCTGAGCTTCACGGCGTACGCGACGCAGCGCAGCGGTTCGACGGGTGCCCAGGTGCGAGCCGTGCAGACGCTGCTGAACGCGCAGAAGTACCCGGTGGGCGAGGTGGACGGCAGCTTCGGCCCGAACACGGAAGGTGCGGTGAAGAAGTTCCAGACCGCGCGCGGTCTGCAGTCGGACGGCGTGGTGGGGGCGAAGACGTGGACCGCGCTGCTGTCCGCGGGTGCCACGCCCGAGATCGCGGAAGGCGCCTCGGGCGACACCGTGAAGCGGCTCCAGCGCGCGCTGACCGCGGCGCTCGGCTCGACGGTCGGCATCGACGGGAGCTTCGGCCCGGGGACGGCGACCGCGGTGCGGAGCTACCAGACGAGCCGGGGCCTCAAGGTCGACGGCATCGTGGGACCGGGTACCTGGGGAGCGCTCCAGGCGGGCAGCTGACAGCCGGCCCCCGGGGTCGCCGCCGGGCCCCGGGGGCTCATCGTCACGTTTGGGTAACCTGCCGGAAACCCTTGACGTTTCTCCTGACGCCTTCCTAACCTCCTCGTGTAGTCGCACTTCACGTGCTGCGGCGCTTTCCGCAGTGTTTTGACAGGCACAGACATAGACCACCTGTCGGTGGTTTCGTCATGCCTGTTTTTTTGTGCTCCCCGTGCCGCCGATGGGTCTTCCTCGAAGGCGGATTCATGGCACAACGTCCGAGCGTCAAAGGCGTCGCCGACGTCGTTGCGCTCATCGATGGGCTGGGAAAGATCTCCGGCCGGGCGCAAGTCATCTGGTTCCTCGTGTTCGGCGGGCTGTTCCTCGACGCCTACTCGAACGCGGCGCTGAGCGCCGGTCTGGGGCCGATGACGTCCCAGATGGAGCTGACCAGCACGCAGGTCTCGATCCTCACGGCCACCGCTCCGGCCCTGGCGATCATCTTCAACCCGGTCGGCGGCTGGCTCGCCACCCGCATCGGCCGGGTCCCCCCGCTGCTCATCGCCAAGGTCTTCGCCATCGCGGGCGCCCTGCTCGCCGCGTTCGCCGGTGACTTCACGGTCGTCTGGCTGGGCCGGGTCCTGGTGGGCGTCGCGTACGGCATCGACTTCGCCGTCGCCATGGCGCTGCTCGCCGAGTACACCCCGGCCAAGCTCGGCGGCCGGCTGAACCTGTGGCAGGCCGTCTGGTACGTCGCCACCACCAGCAACCTCGCGCTCGCCCTGGTCTTCTTCAACCTGGACGTCGGCTCGGACATCTGGCGCTGGTCGGTCGGTTCGGCCGCCGTCGTCGCCGTGGCGCTCCTCGTGGGCCAGTGGCTGATGCTCAGGGAGAGCCCCACCTGGCTGGCGAGCAAGGGCCGCCTGGACGAGTCCGTCCTCAACCTGGACCGGATCTACGGGATCAAGGCCGTCGCCGGAAAGCCCGACGAGGCGACCCGCGCAGCGACGGCCGCGCCCGCCATCGGCTTCCGCCAGGCCGGACTGCTCTTCAAGGGCGAGTACCTGCCCCGCACGATCCTCTCCTCGGTCATCTCGCTCGGGCAGTCGATGCAGTACTTCGCGGTCGGCTGGTACCTCCCGCTGATCAGCCTGACGATCTTCGGCGAGAGCTTCGAGAAGGCCACGATCGGCTCGATGGTGTTCAACGCCTTCGGCATCGCGGGCGGGCTGCTGTCCGCGTACTTCGGCCGCCGGCTCGGGCTGCGGCTCAGCTCCGCCGCCGGCTTCGCCGGGGTGTTCGTCGCGCTGATCGCGATGGGGCTGACCTTCGAGAAGGTCCCCACGGCCGTGGCGTTCCTGCTGCCGGTGCTGTTCATCCTCTGCCACTCCGCCGGTCCCGGCGCCAACGGCAAGTCCATCGCGGCACTCTCGTACAGCAGTGATGTGCGCGCGCTCGGCACGGGTGTCACGGGGATGGTCGGCAGCTTCGGCAGTGTCGCGGGGCTGTATCTCTTCCCGCAGATCAAGGAGTCGCTCGGCCTCGCCGACACCTTCCTGGTGCTCTCCGTCGTCCCGCTGCTCGGCATGATCACCTGTCTGGCCATCAAGTGGGACCCGATGAAGGCCGCCTCGCCCGACGAGGCCGCCTCACAGCGGGCGACCGGTGCGCCGGAACACGCGGAGTCCGTCACCTCGCGCTGACCGTCCGCCGCTCCTGCCGCACCCCACGATGGTCCCTCTCCCCCTCCGTACAGCTCGCGATGCTCGCAATGAAAGGGCTGCAATGACGCAGACGCTCCCCGGCGCCGCTACCCGGCGCGGTGTGCTGGCCATCGACGAGGGCACCACCGGCACCCGGGCCGGAGTCGTCCTCGACTCCGGTGCCGCGCACGAGGTGTTCTACCGCTCGATCGAGGTCAGCCATCCGGACGACCTCTCGGTCGAGCAGGATCCGATGGAGATCTGGACCGCCACGCTCGACGTGGCGCGCCGGGCCGTCGGCGCCGCCCGGGCGGACGGCATCGCCGTCACCGCCGTCGCGCTCTCCACGCAGCGGGCCACCGCGATGCTCTGGGACCGGGTCACCGGGCGGCCGCTCCTGCCCGCCGTGGTGTGGCAGGACCGGCGGTACGCCGCCGAGCTCACCGCTCACGAGGCAGAGTGGGACGCCGTTCTCACCGCCCGTCAGGGCCGGCCGGTCGGCGCCCGCGCACCGTTCCTGTGGGCCGCCCGGCAGATCGCCGCGCACCCGGAGGTGGCCGCCGCCCACCGCGAGGGCCGGCTGCTCTTCGGTACCGTCGACACCTGGCTGATCTGGCGCCTGACCGGCGGCGCCGTGCACGCCACCACCCCGACCAACGCCGCTTCCAGCGGGGGTTACCTGCTGGAGCGGCACGCCTGGGACGAGGAGTGGATCAGCCACCTCGGCTTCCCCCTCGACCTGCTGCCCGAACTCCGTTCGGACGACGCCGGATTCGGCACGACCGACCCGGCCGCCCTCGGCATCGCCGTCCCGCTGGCCGCCTCCATGGGCGACCAGCACGCCGCACTGATCGCGCTCGGCGGCCTCGCCGCCGGGCAGGGCATGTGCATGTACGGGACCGGCGCGTTCGTCGACGCGGCGACCGGCACCACGCCCGCCCTGCCCCGGCCGGACATCTCCGGGGTGCTCGCCCAGCCCGGCTACCGGCAGGGCGGCACCAGCCACTACAGCCTGGAGGCCTACACCTCCACGGCGGGTTCGGCGCTGCGCTGGCTCTGCGACGACCTGGGCCTGTTCGCCTCGCCGAAGGAGCTCGGTGAGGAGGCCGGCCGGGTCCCCACCCGGCCGGGCCGCACCCCGCGCTTCGTCCCGGCGCTCGCCGGGGTCCGCACGCCGGTCTGGCACCCGGAGGCCACCGCCGCGCTCACCGGGCTCACCCTCGCCACCACCCGCGCCGATCTGGCCCGGGCCGTGCTCGACGGCATCGCGCACTCCGTGTGCGACCTCATCGACGGGGTCGCCGGCACGATGGGCGCCCCGTTCACCCGGCTCCGGGTCGGCGGCGGGGTCGCGGGCAGCGACCCCCTCATGCGGATCCAGGCCGACCTGACCGGGCTGCCGCTGGAACGCGTCGCCGACTCGGCGACCGCCAGCCTGCGCGGAACCGCCTATCTGGCCGGGGTCGCCCAGGGCCTGTGGGGCTCGCTCGAAGAGGTCGTCGAGGCGCAGCCGCGCGGCCAGGTCTTCGAACCCTCCACGGGCGCGGACGAACGCGCCGGACAGCGGGCCGCCTGGCGCGACGTGCTGATCGGCCACCTCAAGGACCCCGCTCTCACGCCTCTCACCACCCCCCACTGACGGCCCCTCACCGTCAGCAGGCGGCGGCCGGACACCCGACCACGCGGCCGCCGCACCGAACCACCAGGAGTTGATGTTGTGATCACCATGCCCGCCCGGAAACCGCGGCGCAGCGCCGCGGCGACCCGCCGCACCCCCCTGCTGCTCGACCGCGCGTCGGCCAAGCGGCACCTGGCCGACGACACGTACGACGTACTCGTCATCGGCGGCGGCATCACCGGGGCGTACGCGGTGCTGGACGCCGCCTCGCGCGGGCTGCGCGCGGCGCTGGTCGAGAAGGACGACTTCGCCTCGGGCACGTCGTCGAAGTCCTCGAAGATGGTGCACGGGGGGCTGCGCTACATCGAGCAGGGCAACGTCAACCTCGTACGCCACTCGCTCCTGGAGCGGCACCGCTTCCGCAAGAACGCCCCGCACCTGGTGCACCGGCTGCCGTTCCTCTTCCCGATCCTGGAGAAGGAGGGCATCTTCGACGCGCGCCTCGCCAAGGGCTTCGAGGGGCTGCTGTGGACGTACGACCTGGTCGGCGGCTGGCGGATCGGCAAGCTCCACCAGCGGCTGACCGTCCCGGAGGTCCTCGCGCAGGCGCCGACGCTGCGCGCGGAGAACCTCCAGGGCGGGCTGATGTACTTCGACGCCCGTACCGACGACGCCCGCCTCGTCCTGACCATCGTGCGCACCGCCGCGGCGCTCGGCGCGACCGTCCTCAACGGGGCGAAGGCAAAGGGCCTGCTGATGCAGGCCGGCAAGGTCGCCGGGGCCCGGGTCGACGTGGACGGTGACAGCGTCGACATCCGGGCGCGGGCCGTCGTCAACGCCACCGGCGTGTGGACCGACGAGCTGGACGCGAAGGCCGTCGACGGCCACCGGCCGCAGGTCCGCCCCGCCAAGGGCGTGCACATCGTGGTGCCGTGGGACAAGGTACGGATCAACTGCACGGTCACCGTGCCGATCCCCGGCCGGGCCCGCCGCGCGACGTGCACCCGCTGGGGCAACAGCGTCGTGCTGGGCACCACGGACGAGGACTACCAGGGCTCCCCCGACGACGTGCACTGCACGCGTCAGGAGATGGAGTTCCTGCTGGAGGGTGCCAACACCGCCTTCGAGGGCAAGCTCACCCCGGACGACGTGGTCGGCTCCATCGGCGGGCTGCGTCCGCTGGTCGGGGGCAAGGAGGGCGCGACGCTCGACATGCGGCGCGACCACCACATCAGCGTCGGCCGCACCGGCATGGTCACGGTGACCGGCGGCAAGCTCACCACCAGCCGGCACATGGGCGAGCTCGTCATCGACAAGGTGATGACCGTCCTCGGCCGCAAGGGGAAGAGCCGCACCACGGACCTTCCGCTGCTCGGGGGCGCCGGCTACGACGCCGAGGCCGTGGCCGCCTCCGGTGGCATCGCCGCGCACCTGGGCGAGCGCTTCGGCACCGAGGCGCGCTTCGTCGGCGACCTCATCCAGGAGGACCCGACACTGGCCGGGCCCGTCGTCGCGGGACTCCCCTACACGAAGGCCGAGGTCGTCTACGCGGCCCGGGCCGAGTTGGCCCGCTCGGTGGACGACGTCCTCTCCCGCCGGCTGCGCGCCCGGCTCTTCGCCCGCGACGCCTCCGCCGAGGCGGCGGGTGCGGTCGGCGCGATCCTCGGCCGCGAACTGAACCTCACGGAGGCCGAGGTGGAGCGTTCCGTCTCCGACTACCTCGCGGCCGTCCGTCACGAAAAGTCCGTACTCCTCGAAGGGGCAGCAGCATGATCAGCCGTCAGGCCATCACCCACCCGTTCAACCGGGGCAACTACACGGTCGGCGCGCCCAGTTTCGCCAAGTGGGCGCAGAACACCCCCATCGGCGACGGCGAGGCCGCGCTCCAGAACAACCCGGTCGAGGTCCCCGAGGCCGTGGTCGTGGCGCTGCGCGAGGCCGCGCACGCCGTGCACGTGGAGCGCGACGAGGTCGTCACCCGGACCCGTGACTGGTGGGCCGGCTCGATGATCGGCGAGACCGAGGGCCGTCCGGCGACTCCGAACGCCGTGATCGTCGAGGCGGCCGACGCGGACCAGATCGCCGCCGTGCTGCGGATCTGCCACGCGGCGGGCATCCCGGTCACCCCGTCCGCGGGCCGCTCCAACGTCACGGGGGCGGCACTGCCCGTCTTCGGCGGGGTCGTCCTGGACGTGTGCGGGCTGAACCGGATCACCGGATTCGACGCCGAGTCGAACGTGGTGGACGTCCAGGCCGGCATGTTCGGCGACCTCTTCGAGAAGCAGCTCCAGGAGGAGTACGGCGTCACGACGGGCCACTGGCCCTCCGCGTTCGCCGTCTCCACGGTCGGCGGCTGGATCGCCTGCCGCGGCGCCGGCCAGCTCTCCACGCGCTACGGGAAGATCGAGGACATGGTCGTGGGCGTGGACGTCATCCACGCGGACGGCACCCGCGCCACGTACGGCGACTACGCCCGTGCGGCGGTCGGCCCGGACCTGCGCCAGCTGTTCATCGGCTCCGAGGGCACCCTCGGCGTCATCGTCGGCGCCCGGCTGCGCGTGCACCCGCTCCCGGAGTACGCGAACGCAGTCGCCTTCGGTTTCGAGACCTTCGCCGAGGGCCTGGACGCCTGCCGCAAGATCATGCAGCGCGGCGCGACCCCGGCCGTCCTGCGGCTGTACGACGCCCTGGAGTCGGGCACCCACTTCGGCCACCCGGAGACCAACCTGCTGCTGATCGCCGACGAGGGCGACCCGGCGATCGTGGACGCCTCGGTCAAGGTGGCGGCCGAGGTCTGCTCGGAGTACGGCCCCGAGCTGGACTCCAAGGCGGTCTTCGAGCGCTGGCTGGACGAGCGGATGATCGTCGGCAAGTCCGCGGACGGCTTCACGCCGGGTCCGGGCTTCGTCGCCGACACCCTGGAGATGGCGGCCTCCTGGGCCGGCCTCCCGGTCATCTACGACGAGGTGGTCACCGCGATCCAGTCGGTGCCCGGCACGCTGGCGGCGTCCGCCCACCAGTCGCACGCGTACACCGACGGTGCCTGCGTGTACTTCTCGCTGCGCGGCGAGGTGGCGCCCGAGGCACGGCGCGACTGGTACCGCTCGGTGTGGGACGCGGCCAACGCCGTACTCATCAAGCACGCCGCGGCGCTCAGCCACCACCACGGCTGCGGACTGCTGCGCGGTCCCTACCTGCAGGAATCCCTGGGCGCGGGCTTCGCGGCGTTCGTCGCGGTGAAGGCGGCCCTGGACCCGGCCGGCATCCTCAACCCTGGCAAACTGGGCCTTCCCAGCCGATTCGGTACGTCTCCGCTGAACTGACCCAGCACTCTTCCAGGCAGGTTGTGCCATGACCCCTTCCCCGTCCCGGTCCGGCGCACCGCTCGATCCGCGGCTCACCTCGGCGTTCGCCGAGGTGCCCGTGATCGCGTCGGTCGTCGGCACCCAGCCGCTGCGGCAGTTCCTGACCGCACCGGCCAAGGTGTGCATCCTCGCGTCGTTCGCGGTGGGGCAGCTGCCCCAGGTCGTGCCGGCGCTGGGCCGGGCGGGGAAGCTCGTGTTCGTGAACGTGGACAGCAGCCCCGGTCTGGCTCAGGACCGGGGCGCGCTGGAGTTCATCAAGAACATGGGCGCGCACGGCGTGGTCAGCACCCGGCTCTCGCTCATAGAGAAGGGCCGCCCGCTCGGCCTGCTGACGATGATGAAGGTGTTCGTCACCGACCGGTCCAATCTGCGCCGCTCCACGGACGCGATCTCGCGCGGGGCGCCGGACCTGGTCGAGATCATGCCCGCCCCGATCATCGCCCGGATGAGTGCGCAGGCCCAGCGCGCGATGTCCCCGTCGGTGGCCGCGGGCTTCGTGGAGTGCCCCGCGGACGTGGCGCTCGCGCTGGCCCTCGGGTCGGCCGCGGCCGCCACGTCCGACCCCCGCCTCTGGCATCTGCGCCGCGACCAGCTGCCGCCGGTCCCGCCGGCCGCACTCAAGAGGCCAGTCCCACCCCAGGAGTAGTACCGACGTGACATACGTAGTCGTAGCCCGCTACCGCACCAGGCCCGGCGCGCAGGACACCGTCCTCCCGCTGCTCGACACCGTGGCCGCCGCCTCCCGCGAGGAGCCCGGCAACCTCGCCTACCGGGTCCACCAGGGCACCGAGGACCCACGGGCGATCGTGCTCTACGAGGAGTACGCGGCCGAGGCCGACTTCACCGCGCACTGCGCGACCCCGCACTTCCAGGAGATCGTGCTCGGTAAGGTCGTCCCGCTCCTGGAGAGCCGCGACGTCCTGCGGTGCGCGCCCCGGGACGGGGTGACCGCGTGAGGACCCGCGCCGTGGTGCTGCGCGGAATATCCACGGACCGGCCCTACACGCGGACCCGTCCGGTCGAGGTGGAGGAACTGCACCTCGGCGCCCCGCGCGAGGGCGAGGTCCTGGTCCGCGTCGCCGCCGCTTCCCTGTGCCACTCGGACCTCTCGGTCGTCAACGGCGACCGGGTCCGGCCGCTCCCCATGGCCCTGGGCCACGAGGCGGTCGGGGTGGTCGAGGAGACCGGGCCCGGCGTCCACCGGATCACCCCCGGTGACCATGTCGCCCTGGTCTTCGTGCCGAGCTGCGGCTTCTGCGCCGACTGCGCGGCGGGCCGCCCCGCCCTGTGCGCGCAGGCCGCCGCGGCGAACGGTTCCGGCGCCCTGCTGCACGGCCCCTCCCTGCTGACGGACGCCTCCGGCGCCACGGTCCACCACCAGCTGGGCGTATCGGCGTTCTCCTCGTACGCGGTGGTGGCCCAGGAGTCCGTGGTGCCGATCCCCCGCGACATCCCGTTCACCGTGGCCTCGATGTTCGGCTGCGCGGTCCTGACGGGCGCCGGCGCGGTCATCAACACGGCCGCCCTGCGCCCCGGGCAGTCGGCCGTGGTCTACGGTCTGGGCGGCGTGGGCCTGTCGGCGGTGCTCGGGGCACGGGCGGCCGGCGCGTACCCGATCGTCGCCGTCGACCCGGTCCCGGAGAAGCGCGCCCTGGCCCTGCGGCTGGGCGCGACGCACACGTACGCCCCCGACGAGGCACTCGGCGCGATCCGCGAACTGATGTCCGGCGGGGCGGAGGTGGCGGTGGAGGCCGTGGGCAGCCCGAAGGTCATGGCCGAGTGCCTGGCCGCGGTGGCCCGCGGCGGCAAGGTCGTCTCGGTGGGCCTGCCCGCCCCCGACCGGGTGCTGGAGGTCCCGGCCCTGGCCTTCGCCGGCGAGGGCAAGTCGTTGCTGGGCTCGTACATGGGCGACGCGGTCCCGCGCCGCGACATCCCCCGGTTCCTGGACCTGTGGCGGGCGGGGCTGATGCCGGTGGAGGAGATGCACACGGGGACGCTGGCGCTGGACGAGGTCAACCACGCGATGGAGGAGCTGGCGTCGGGGCGGGCGATCCGTCAGGTGCTCGACACGTCGGGGCTGCTGGAGTCCTGAGCGCCCTGCCGGAGGCGCCCGCCGCCCGGCGGGCGCCTCACGAGGCGCTGAGAGGTGTGCGCCGGGCGATGACCTTGCGGTAGCTGATCCGCCGGCCCCGCTCGCCCCGCACGACGGTGTCCTCGTACGTCACGCTGCCGCACGTGCCGTCCGCGTTGACACCGATGCCCTTGGACCGGGCGCCGACCCGCCCGTCACCGAGGTCGGTGAGCACGATGTTCGTGACGTGGTGCCCGACCGGGTTGAGCGCACCCATGGCGAGCGCCGCGTCCCGGAAGGCGTCCACCCCGATCAGTGAGCCGTGCCCGAGGTTCGTGATGTCGTAGACGATGTCGTCGGTGAACAGCTCGTCCAGCCGGTGGAGTTCGCCGTCGTCGACCAGATGTCCGTGCAGGGCGATCAGTTCCATGACCGCCAGACGGTCATCGGCTTCCAGTGCCATGTGCTCCCCTTCGCCGGTCCGGACCGGGACACGACGGTACGCCCGCGACGCTCAGTCCCGCGACGAGGTTTCCTCGCGCTCGTACCGCAGCTCCACGACCCCGCTGCCGAAGGTCCGGGTTCCCGCGAGCCGGAGTGCGGTCCTGGTGTCCGTCGACGGGAACATGGATCGTCCCCGGCCGATCAGGACCGGGTGGACGTAGACCCAGTACTCGTCGATCAGATCGAGTGCCGCGAAGGACGCGGCGAGGCCGGCGCCACCGAGTCCCAGGTCGCCGCCGGGCTGCTCCTTCAGCGCTCTGACCTCTTCGGGCACGACCTCGCGGACGATCGTGGTGTTCCAGTCCGCGCGCTCCAGCGTGCGGGAGTAGACGTACTTCGGCATGTTCCGCCAGATGACCGCGAAGTCGGCCATCGGACCGGCGTTGGCCGGGTCCTGGTCGGCGGTGGGCCAGAAGTCCGCCATCAGTTCGTGGACGATCCGCCCGTCGAGGAACCCGCCCATCTTCGCGATCTGCTCGTTGAAGTGGCGGTGCAGTTCGTCGTCGACCAGGTGCCAGCTGATGTCCCGGTCCGGTCCCTCCATGAAGCCGTCGAGGGAGACCGACATGGAATAGATGATCTTTCGCATCGTGTACCTCGCCAGAAGCTTCGGGGACGGACCGGCGGAACGAAACCGACCATACCCGGCGACGGAGCACGGGCGGGGACCCGAGGGCACCGCTTGACGAACGGCGGGCGCACCCCGTAGGAGTCGGGGAAGGCGGGGGCGCCCGAAGCCGCCGCACCGGCCCCGAGGAGCAGCGCACGTGAGAGTCGGATCCGCACGCGCCGCCGCGGTCCGCTGGGTGGCCGCCCACGCCCGTCCCGCCCCCGGCTACCGCGGGGCGTACTTCAGCGGGTCGACCGTCGGCCGTCCCGACGACGCCGAGCTGCCGCCCTCGTCCGACGTCGACGTCGTGGTCGTCACGGAGGAGGACGAGCCACCGGCCAAACCCGGCAAACTCCGCTACGAGGGAGCGCTGTTGGAGATCTCGTACGTGCCGTGGGCCGAGCTGGGCGATCCGGCGGCCGTGCTGGCCTCGTACCATCTGGCGGGCAGCTTCCGTACGGACACGGTCATCGACGATCCCACCGGCGGGCTGCGCGCCCTGTACGCGGCCGTCGCGCCCCGGTTCGCCGAGCGGAGCGAGGTGCGCCGCCGATGCCGGGACGCCCGGGGCCGCGTCGTGGGCCGCCTTGGCGCGCTCGACGTGTCCGCGCCCTTTCACGAGCAGGTGCCGGCCTGGATGTTCCCCACCGGGGTCACCACCCACGTCCTGCTGGTCGCCGCACTGCGCAATCCCACCGTCCGGCTGCGCTACCGCGCCGCGCGCGACGTCCTCGCCGCGTACGGACAGCCGGAGCTCTACGGGGAGCTGCTGGCGCTCCTCGGCTGCGCCGATGTCTCCGAGCGCGTGGTGCGGCACCATGTGGGCGAGCTGACGCGGACGTTCGACGCCACGGTCCCGTTGGCGCGCACCCCGTTCTTCTTCAGCAGCGACCTCACCGAACAGGCGCGGCCCATCGCCGTCGACGGCAGCCTGGAGCTGATCGACCGCGGCGAGCACCGCGAGGCGGTGTTCTGGATCGTCGCGACGCTCGCCCGCTGCCACGCGGTCCTGGCCGTGGACGCTCCCGCGCTGCACAGGGCCCGGCTGCCGGCGTTCGAGGCGGCCGTGGCCGAGCTCAACGGGATCACCTGTACCGCCGATCTGCTGGACCGGCGTTCGGCGGTCCTGGGGTTCCTGCCCCGGCTGGACACGGCCACGGAGGCCGTACTGGCGGCCAATCCGGACATCACCGGGTAGAGGGCCCCTGCCGCCGCGGCGCGCGCTCTGCTAATTTGCCCGCATGTTCCTTCCTCGTGCGTAGGACCCCGCACTGACCGCACCCCTCGTCCCGGGTGCGGCACTCCGGTGTCCCCGCATGCCCGCAGCGCCGCGTCCTCGCGCTGCCCTCACGAGGAAAGTCATCGTGTTCACACCCTCCGCGCCCTCGCGCGCGCCTTCGTACGCCGCCGTGCTCCGTACCCCGCACGCCGCACGCACCTTCGGGGCCGCGCTACTGGGGCGGCTCTCGTACGGGATCGTTCCCCTCTCCCTCCTGCTCGCGATCAAGGACGCCACCGGCTCGTACGCGGCAGCCGGCGGTGCGATGGCGGTGTTCGGGGCGGCGAGCGTCGTCCTCTCCCCCGCGCGTGCCGCGCTGATCGACCGGCACGGGCCGCGCCGGGTCCTGCCGCCGATGGCCGGGCTGTACGCGACGCTGCTCACCGTGATCGCCCTGGCCGCCTGGCGGCCTGGGGCCCCGCCGCTCGTCCTGGGCGCCCTGGCCGTCGCGGCGGGAGCCTGCACGCCGCCGCTGGGGCCGGTCATGCGAACGTTGTGGAGCAGCCTCGTTCCCGACCGCGAGTTGCTGCAGCGCGCGTACAGCCTGGACGGCGTCGCCGAGGAACTGCTGTATGTGACAGGTCCGTTGCTGGTGGGCATCGTGGTGACGGTCGCCGAACCGGCCGCCGGTGTCCTGGCCGGTGCAGTGCTCGTGTTCGTGGGGGCGTCGGCGCTGGTGTCGTCACCCGCGGTGTCCCGCGCGCGCACGGTTCGGCCCCCGGCCGGCGAGCCGGCCACGCCCCGGCTCCGGTTGCACGGCATCGTCGCGCTGCGGCACGCGGTCGTGGTGACGGCCGCCGTGGGCCTCTGCCTCGGGGCACTCGACCTGCTGGTGGTGGCGTTCACCGAGCAGCTCCGGCGTCCGGCGGCGGTGTCCTGGGTGCTGGCGGCCCTCTCGGCCGGGAGCGCCGTCGGCGGCCTGGCCTACGGGGCGGTGCGGTGGAAGTCGGCAGGCCGGGTGCGGCTTGTGGCGGTGGCCGCCGCGCTGGGTGCGGCGCTGATGGTGGCCGGCGTCTCGCCGCATCTGTATGTGCTGGTCGCCGTCGTCGCGGTCGCCGGGCTGTTCGTCGCCCCGGCGCTGACGACCGCGTATCTGATCGCCGACGAGTCCGTGGACGCCACCCGGCGCACCCAGGCGGGCGCCTGGGTGAACACCGCCTTCAACGCCGGTTCGTCGGGCGGTACGGCGGTGGTCGGCCTGCTCGTGGACCGGCTGCCGCTCGCCCTGTGCTTCGCGCTGGCGGCGGCCCCGGCGCTGGTGTGCGCGGCGGTGGTGGGCGCCGGGGCCCGCGGCCGCGGGGCGGCGGGAAAGGGGGCCCCGGACGCGGTCAGCGGAGCTTGATCGCGCCGCCGTCGGCCATCCCCGGCCTCCTGCTGGAGGTCGACGACCACGACCCGGGCGCCCCGCTCGACGAAGATCCGGGTGACGGCTTCACCGATGCCCGAGGCTCCTCCGGTGACGACGGCGACCTTGTTCTCCAGTGTTTCATTGCGCTGTTCCTCCGACTCGACGCGTCCGGCGCGGCTCCTCGCACCACACCCTTGATATGCACCATGCAGCCCATATGTATGGTGCATATCAAGGGCTGAGCCAGGACTCCCAGACCGCGCTCAGCTCCGCCTCGACGGCCGGGGCGGCCGTGTCCAGCAGCCGCACCTGCGCACCCGGGCCCGCCAGGTCCGTCCGGTAGGGATGCGGCGGGCCCGCCGGGGTCGCGCCGAGCGCGGTGACGGCTCCGACGACCCGGTGGGGACCGAGAACGCCGGGCAGTTCGCGCAGGTCCGGATCGGTCAGGTCGAGGTCCTCGACGAGGAGCTCGCGTCCGCCGTACGTCACCCGGGTCGTGGCCCGCAGGCTGCCGCCGCGTTCGCCCGAGCGGCCGAGGACCAGGGTGTCGCGCCACAGCATCCGGGCCCCGGCGGCGAGCCGGGCATCCATCGTACGGACGACATCGGCCCCGTCCGAGACGACGAACGGCAGTCCGTGCCACAGGAGTTCGCCACCCTCGGCGATGTCCACGCGGGCCTGCCAGCGGGAGCTGCCGCCCCGGTGGTCGTAGGCGACGAGACCGGCCGGTTCCACGAGCTCCAGACGCGCGCCCCGGCCGACCGAGATCCGCAGTCCGAGGTCGTCGCCCGCCAGGAGCCCCGCCCGGGTTCCGACCAGGGCGATCCGAATCCGGTCGGAGGCGGGCATCAGGGGACGGGGGGCGAGGAAGGCTCCGGGCCGCAGCTCGCGCGCCAGGTGGCGGCCCGAGGCGTCGCGCTCGACACCGACGACAACCGGTTCGTTCACGAGTGGCTGTGGGGCGCCATCGGGCCCGGGTCCGTGGGTACATGGCTGCCCGCACGGTGGCGGGCGAGCAACGACCGCACCCAGTCGGCGAGTCCGGCGACGGAGGCCGGGTCCTTCCGGGACAGGGCGAGGACCGGGAGTCCGCCTCGGGCCGCTTCGGCGTCGGCCACCATCGCGGCCACGTCCACCTCCACATAGGGCGCGAGGTCGGTCTTGTTGATGATCAGGAGGTCGGCGCCGGTGATGCCGGGGCCGCCCTTGCGCGCGACGTCGCCGCCGCCCGCGACGTCGATGCAGAACAGCTGCGCGTCGGCGAGCGCCGGGCTGAACGTGGCGGTGAGGTTGTCGCCGCCGCTCTCGACGAGGACCAGGTCCAATGGCCCGTAGGCCTCCTCCAGGTCCTCGACGGCGTCCAGGTTGGCGCTGACGTCGTCGCGGATCGCGGTGTGCGGACAGGCGCCGGTCTCCACCGCCCTGATCCGTTCGGTGGGCAGGACGCCCGCCGAGCGCAGGAAGCGGGCGTCCTCGTCGGTGTAGATGTCGTTGGTGACGACCGCCATGGACAGTTCACCGGCGAGCTCGCGGCACAGGGTGGCCAGGATCGAGCTCTTCCCGGTGCCGACCGGGCCCGCGACGCCCAGGCGCAGCGCGCGCGGCTGGTTGAGCGGCTCGTGGAAGTGGGGGTTCGGCTGCGGGACGGGGGTGGTGTCGTTGTCAGGCAAGGAAGAGTCTCCGTTCGCTTCGTGCGTGTTCGAGCGCCCACTGTTCGGTGAGCGGGGCCGTACGGGCGGGCAGTCGGTCCGGGCCCGTGACGGCGAGGGCGGCGGTCACCGCCCGTGCCGCGTCGGGTTCGGCGGCGAGGATCCAGGCGACCGAGTCGAGCGGGTCGCCCGGCAGGAGTTTCAGCGCGGCCGAGGCGATGGTCTGGAGCTCGTCGTAGACGACGGCGTGCGCCAGCTCCTCCTCGGAGACCTTCAGCACGGCTCCGAGCGCGCCGAGCGCGACCGGCCGCAGCGGCCGGGGCCGCAGGCCGGCCAGTGCGGTGACCGCCGGGTGGTCCGGCGCAAGCCGCCGGGCCAGCCGGTGCACACCCCGGCCGAGCGCCGCCGACGCCTCGCGCTGGGGTGCGGCCGGGGTCCGTGCGGTCAGCGCGTGCTGTACGGGTCCGTAGTCGGCCGGGTCCCGTCCGGCGGCCCGCAGCGCGAGGACGGGACCCGGCCGCCTCGGTGACGGCGGTGGTGTGCAGCCGGGCCCTGAGCAGTGCGGGGATCCGGTCGCGGGTGAGGCCGGCGGCGACGGCGGGTTCGAGTCCCGCGCTGTAGGTGTACGCGCCGACCGGGAGCCGTCCGTCGCCGAGCAGCAGAGAGGCGAGCGATGCCATCAGAACATGGAGTACCGCTGGGTCAGCGGCAGTTCGGTGGCGGGTGACGGCTCGACGAGTTGCCCGTCGATCCGGATCGCGAAGGTCTCCGGATCGACCTCGATGGCCGGGAGCGCGGTGTTGTTCGGCAGATCGGCCTTGGTGAGGTGGCGGGTGGGGCGCACGGCGACCAGTTCGCGTACGAGACCGAGGCGTTCGGCGAGTCCGTCGTCCAGGGCGGCCGGGGAGACGAAGGCGACCGAGAGGTGCGGGGCCGCTCCGGCGGCCGCCGTGGGGCGCAGCAGCACGGGCTGGGTGGTGGGGATCGCGGCGTTGGCGTCGCCGAGGGGTGCGTACACGACCATGCCGCCCTTGATGACGGCGGCCGGGCGGATGCCGAAGAACGCGGGGTCCCAGAGCACCAGGTCGGCGAGCTTGCCCGGTTCGACGGAGCCGATGACGTGGTCGATGCCGTGGGCGACGGCAGGGCAGATCGTGTACTTGGCGACGTAGCGGCGGGCGCGTTCGTTGTCGGCGGGCAGGGCGCTGCCGCGGTCCCCGAAGCGCTGCTTCATGACGTGGGCGACCTGCCAGGTGCGGCAGATGACCTCACCGATGCGGCCCATGGCCTGGGCGTCGGACGAGGTGATGGAGAGGGCGCCGATGTCGTGGAGGATGTCCTCGGCCGCGATGGTGGTGGCGCGGATGCGGGACTCGGCGAAGGCGAGGTCCTCGGGGACCCGCGGGTTGAGGTGGTGGCAGACCATCAGCATGTCGAGGTGTTCGTCGACGGTGTTGACGGTGTGCGGGAGCGTCGGGTTGGTGGACGCCGGGAGGATGTTGGGGTGGGAGGCCACGGTGATGATGTCGGGTGCGTGGCCGCCGCCCGCGCCCTCGGCGTGGAAGACGTGGATGGAGCGGCCCGCGATGGCGTCGAGGGTTCCCTCGACGTAGCCGGCCTCGTTGAGGCTGTCGCCGTGCAGGGCGACCTGGAGGCCGTAGGTGTCGGCTGCCTTCAGGGCGGCGTCGATGGCTGCGGGGGTCGCACCCCAGTCCTCGTGGACCTTGTAGCCGCCCGCGCCGCCGAGCGCCGCCTCGCGCAGGGCCTCCTCGCCGACGGTGGAGCCCTTGCCGAACAGCATGACGTTGAGCGGGACGTTCTCCAGGGACCGGAACATCATCGCGAGGTTCCATGCGCCGGGGGTGACCGTGGTGGCCTTGGATCCTTCGGTGGCTCCGGTGCCGCCGCCGATGACGGTCGTGGTGCCGGTGGCGAGGGCCTCGTGGAGGGTCTCCGGCATCAGGAAGTGGACGTGGGTGTCGACGGCCCCGGCGGTGAGGATGCGGCCCTCGCCGGAGACGACGTCGGTGCCGGGCCCGATCACGAGGTCCGGGTGGACCCCGTCGGCGATGTCGGGGTTGCCGGAGCGGCCGAGGGCGACGATCCGGCCGGCCCGGATGCCGACGTCGGCCTTGACGACGCCCCAGTGGTCGAGGACCACGGCGTTGGTGATGACCAGGTCGAGGGCGCCGTCGGCGCGCGAGGTGGTCGCCTGGGCCATGGATTCGCGGATCGACTTGCCACCGCCGAAGACGGCCTCCTCACCGCCGAAGCAGCGGTCCTCCTCGACCTCGATCCAGAGGTCGGTGTCGGCGAGCCGGATGCGGTCGCCGGTGGTGGGCCCGTAGAGCGACGCATAGGCGGCGCGGGTCAGTTGTGCCATGTCACACGGCCTCCTCTGCCGCGGTGTCCGTCCAGGGTGCGGCGGGTACGACGATGCCGGGCACCGTCCCGCGTCCGCCGAGCGCGACGAGGGTGGTCTCCGCGCCGACGCCGGGCTCGAAGCGCAGCGACGTACCGGAAGGGATATCGAGCCGGAATCCCCTCGTCGACCACCGGTCGAAGGAAAGTGCGGGATTGACGTCGAAGAAATGGAAATGGGATCCGACCTGAATGGGACGGTCCCCGTCGTTCACCACGGTCAGCTGAATTATGGGACGGTCGTAATTAATGTGCAGCACGCCGGATCCGGTCCGGATCTCGCCGGGGATCACGGGATCGGCGAGGTGATCGTGACGAGCTTGCGCCCGTCGGGGAAGGTCGCCTCGACCTGGACGTCGTGCAGCATCTCCGGGACACCTTCGAGCACGTCAGCACGGGTGAGGACGGAACGTCCCGCCGTCATGAGGTCGGCGACGCGAGCCCCTTCGCGGGCCCGTTCCATCGCCCAGCAGGCGAGCAGGGCGACGGCCTCGGGATAGTTGAGGCGTACGCCCCGCTCCCGCCGGTCACGGGCGACCATTCCGGCAACACTCAGCAGCAATTTCTCCGTGTCGGACGGAGTCAGAAACATGGGAAACCTCCATGGCGGCAGTCCCCGGAATTCCCGGAATCGCCTCGGCCACCCTCCTCTTATAAGCCTCTGAGTGGAACCGTGGCAAATTGCATCGCACCGCAAAAAGTCCCTTTCTGGCGTTATCGCCTGCCATATACGGGCAAAGCAGACAAAATTTGATCATCAAGGAGAGGTAAAGAAAGGCGGTAGCGCGCCCCGGGCCGGGGTGCGCGACCGCCTCAGGCGGAGCTTTCAGCAGGTCACTTCAGGCCGAAGGCCCGGATGATCTCCTGGTCCACCGCGAGTCCGTTGCCGGCCTCGGCGTGCGCCTTGAGCGAAACGGCGGTGGCGCCCTTCTTCGGGGTCTTGAACCGGGCGGTCCAGGAACCGGCCGCGTCCTTCTTCAGCTGCACCGCGCTCCAGGACTTCCCGTCGTCGTAGCTGACCGACAGCGAGGCCTTCGTCGCCTTCACGGCACCCTCCAGCCACTCCTGCGTGGTGGACGACAGCCCGATCTCGGTCCACTTCCCGGCTCTCACGTCACCGGCCAGGTCGGTCGCGACGTCGTAGTCCAGCTGAAGCATCGGGATGTCGACCTGGAACGGGCCCTCGGGGTCGGGCGCGCCCGAGACGAACGCCCACTCCGAGTGCGTGCGGACGGAGGTCTTCCAGATGTCCGCGTCGCGCGTGGCGTCGAGCACCAGCCGGTAGGGCCGCTCCTCCGCGGCGAGGTTCCCGGCGTATCCGGCACGGCCCGCGCCCTGGTCGAGCAGTTGGCCGCCCTGGTACAGCGCGGCCGTCGTGGTGTCGTACTCCTTGTCCGGCATGGAGCCCGAGTGACCGGCGCCCCCGTCCGTCCACGGCGTGATGTTGTACTGCATGTCGTCGTACTGCGTGCGGAACGGACCCCAGTAGCCGGTGCCCAGACGCGGCCGGGTGACCGGCGCGAACCAGTCGGCGGGGTAGGTGCGGCCCGCCGTGTAGTCCAGGTCGGCGCTGCGCTCCTCCAGCGAGACGTCCGTACCGCTCTCGTTGTACACCGCGTGGTCCTCGTACCAGAACGAGTCGCCCGGCAGCGGGTTGACCCATTCCGTGCGGGTGGCGGGGTACTTCTCGTACTCGGCGAAGCCGATGCCGAATCCGTAGTCCGGGATGTCGTAGCGGTAGCCGCCGCCGACGACGTCCCGGTGGCCGTAGAAGGTGTTCTCGACCTTCGCCAGCTGACGGGTGGCCGGGGCGAAGGCGAGTGAGCGGTCCGGGATCGTACCGTCGTGGCGGTCGACCAGGTCGTACACGTAGCTCGCGTACTTGTGCTGGTCGACGGTCAGCGGCTTGCCCCGCTGGGCGGCGTTCACCAGGCCCTCTCCGGCCAGGCGCCGGACGGAGGCGACCGGGATGGGCAGCGTGGTGCCGTAGTCGGCGTAGGACTCCATCAGCACGCCGTCGCCGCTGTTGACGACGAACAGGGCCCTGGCGCCTGCGGCGATGGCGGCAGCGGCCCGGTCGGCGGGGGCCACCGTCTCACTGCTGCGGATCACGACGGCCTTGCCCTTGGCGTCGAGGCCCGCGTAGTCGGCGGGGGCGCCGTTGCCGGCGAAGACGCTGCCGAACCGCTGCTCGCTGTCCTCGGCGACGGGCGAACCGCCCTGCACCGCCACGGGGACGTCGCGGCCGTCGGCCGTCAGGTCGATCAGCTTCTCGCCCTGCCGCCAGCGGGTGAGGAAGGAGAAGCTGCCCCGGGTGACCTTCTCGGTCGGGCTCGCCCACAACTGGTCGTACGTCAGCGGGATCTGGTACGCGTCGCGCTGGACGGTGCCGTCCGGTGCGGTGCGGGCCATGTCGTAGCGCAGCTGACGGGTCTCCGTCTCCTTGGGCGTCGTCACGGCGACCTTGTGGGCCTCGGAGGCGTCGAGGGTGACCGTGGTGGGCTTGTCGAGGATGATCTCGGGGGCCGCCAGGAAGGCCAGGGCCTGCGAGTCGGCGGTGTCGCCCTTGATGTCGGCGGCGGACCAGGCGGTGTAGTTGCCCGGGGGCATCCGCAGTGTGGTCGTCCCGGACACCTGGACGGGAGACAGGTTCGGATCGCCGAGCGCGGCGAGGACGACGATGCCGTCCATCGGCTTGCCCGCGCGGTCACGCAGTTCCAGCGTGAGGTCGTAGAGCTCCTGCTCCTTGTTGAGCGCGAACCCGGTGTGCGCGACGACCGCGCCGGAGGCGTCCTTCGCGATCACCTGCCCGGAGAACGTGGTGTTGTTCGCGACCTTCGACGGGTCGAGCGAGAGGACGGCCTCGGCGGTCGAACCGGCCGGAACGGTCAGCTGCTTCGCGGACAGCGTGTACGCGTCAGTGCCGCTGTCCGTCGCCAGGTCGAGGGTGACGTCCTCCGTGCCGCTGTTGCGGTACGTGATCGTCCGCTCGGCGACCGGGTCGGAGGCGCTGTGCGGCCAGTCGTACGTCGCGACCTCGACGGAACCGGTGGCCTCGATCGTCGTGTCGATCGCGGCCTTCACATCGAGCCGCCCGGTGCCCTGCTCGTACGGGGTGTAGGCGGGCAGCACCTGGGACGAGGTCATCAGCGCTTCCTTGATGCGCTGACCGGACCAGTCGGGGTGACGCTCCTTCACGATCGCCGCGGCGCCCGCGACGTGCGGGGTCGCCATCGACGTACCGGACATCGACTGGTACATGCCCTCGATGCCCGGGACGGACTGCGAGGCGGCCGCGTTGATGTCGACGCCCGGGGCGGAGAGGTCCGGCTTGAGGCCGTAGGAGCGCACCAGGGGGCCCATGGAGGAGAAGTCCGCCCGGCCGTCCTGCTTGTCGACGGCGGCGATGGTGAGCGCCTTGTCGGCGGAGCCGGGTGAGCCGATGGTGCCCGCCCCGTACGCGTTGCCCGCGGCGATCACGTACAGCGGACCGCCGTCGGCGGACAGCGCGTTCACGGCCTGGGACATCGGGTCGGTGCCGTCGTCCGGGATGCTGGAGCCGAGGCTCATGGAGACGACGTCGGCGCCCTCCGCCTTCGCCCACTCCATCGCCTCGATGATGCCGGAGTCGGCGCCCGAACCCCCGTCGCTCAGCACCTTGCCGACGAGCAGACCCGCGGCCGGGGCGACGCCCTTGTTGACGCCGTCGGATGCGGCGCCGGAACCGGCGATGGTGGACGCGACATGCGTGCCGTGGCCGTTCTTGTCGTCGACCTCCTCGCCCGGCACGAAGCTCCTGGTCTCCAGGATGCGGTCCTTGACGTCCGGGTGGTCGGCGTCGATGCCGGTGTCCAGGACGGCGACCTTGATGCCCTTGCCGTCGTACCCCTCGGCCCAGGCCTGCGGGGCGTTGATCTGCGGGACGGAGTCCTTGAGCGCGGCCTCGACACGGCCGTCGAGCCACAGCTTCGCGATGCCGTTGTCGAGCGAACGGGCCGTGGAGGTCCGCGCGATGTCGTCCCAGAAGGCGCGCGCGGTGTCCTTGCCGGCCTTCAGTGCCGCGCCGTGGATGGACTCCAGCGCCCGGACCGACTTGCTGCCGCGCGGGGCGGCGGGCAGCGAACGGGCCGTGCTCGCCGGGTACGTGGCGATCAGCGGGATGCCTCCGGTCCTCGCGTCGTCGTAGCCCATCTTCGCGAGAGCGGTGACGTTGAAGAGTCGGCGGTCCAGCTTGCCGGCGGCGATCAGGCTGCCGGCCTCGTCGGGCAGGACGTAGAGATCGTCCCCGGCCTGCTGGACGTGGACCCCGCCGACCGCGCCGTCGGGGCGGTCCACGGTGACGGTGTCCTGCCTGCCCGCGCCGTCGGCGTAGTGGACGACGTCACCGGTGACCAGCGTGATGTCGTACGTGTGGACCGGGGCGCTCCGGCCGGTGGGCTGCGCGGGCCCGGTCGCTGCGGAGGCGGTACCCGTGACGGGCAGCAGCGCGCCGCTCACGAGGGCGACGGAGGTCGCTATGAGGAGGGCTCGGCGCCGCGCGCGAGCGGGTCTCGCCCGGCCGTTGGCCGTGGAGGGTGTGGATGTCATGCAGCTGATCTACCGGTTGACGCACCCGTTCGTCACCGGCCATCGCTGGCGGAAAGCCGCCGCGGCGGAGAACCGCCGTTCCGGGGAGGGCGCAGGCGCGCCGGTTTCAGGCCACGGAAGCGATGCGCTCGGCCGGTGCCGGGACGCCACTGCGATGGATCGGGGTGTGGGCTCCGGTCAGCGGGACACCGCTGCCGCCGCGGCGGTCGGCGACTATCTCGGCGGCGATCGACAGGGCCGTCTCCTCGGGCGTACGGGCGCCGAGGTCGAGGCCGATCGGCGAGTGCAGCCGGGCGAGTTCCAGCTCCGTGACACCCACTGCGCGCAGCCGGTCGTTGCGCTCCAGATGGGTGCGGCGCGAGCCCATCGCGCCGACGTACGCGACCGGTAGCTTCAGGGCCGCCTCCAGGAGCGGGACGTCGAACTTGGCGTCGTGCGTCAGGACGCACAGGACGGTACGGGCGTCCACGCCGGTGGTGGCCAGATAGCGGTGCGGCCAGTCGACGACCAGTTCGTCGGCCTCCGGGAAACGGGCCTTCGTGGCGAAGACGGGGCGGGCGTCGCACACCGTGACGTGGTAGCCGAGGAACTTCCCGGCCCGCACCAGCGCGGAGGCGAAGTCGATGGCCCCGAACACGATCATCCGGGGCGGCGGAACGCTGGATTCGACGAGCAGCGTGAGCGGCTGTCCGCACTGCGAGCCGTCCGCGCCGATGGTGAGGGTGCCGGTGCGCCCGGCGTCCAGCATGGCCCTGGTCTCCGCGACCGCGGTGCGGTCCAGTGCCGGGTGTCCGCCGAGCCCGCCCTCGTGACCGCCGTCGGGGTGGACCAGCAGGGGCCGGCCGAGGAGTTCGGCGGGCCCCTCGGTGATCCGGGCCAGCGCCGCCGCCCGCCCCCGCGAGGCGGCGGCGAGCGCGGCGGCGAACACCGGGCGGGCGGGGTCGTCCGCCCGGACCGGGGTCACCAGGATGTCGATGACGCCCCCGCAGGTCAGGCCGACCGCGAAGGCGGTCTCGTCGCTGTAGCCGAAGCGCTCCCGTACGGTCGTGCCGTCGTCGAGCGCCTGCCGGCACAGTTCGTACACCGCGCCCTCCACACACCCGCCGGAGACCGAGCCGATCGCCGTGCCGTCACGGTCGACGGCCAGCGCGGCACCCGGCTGGCGGGGCGCGCTGCCGCCGACGGCGACGACGGTGGCGACGGCGAAGTCGCGTCCCTGCCCGGCCCACCGGTCGAGCTCCTCGGCGATGTCCAGCATCTCGGTCTCCTTGGCGGATGTGTGGAGCGGCGGCGTCAGCTGACGCCGAGCCAGCTCTCGATCGGGTTCAGGGCGAAGTAGATGACGAAGATCACCGTCAGCCCCCACATGAAGGCGCCGACCTCACGGGCCCGGCCCTGGGCCGCCTTGATGGCGACGTAACTGATGACGCCCGCCGCGACACCGGTGGTGATGGTGTACGTGAACGGCATCAGGACCACGGTCAGGAAGACCGGGATGGCCACGGAGCGGTCGCTCCAGTCCACGTGCCGGGCGTTCTGCATCATCATGGCGCCGATGACGACCAGGGCGGCGGACGCCACCTCGGCCGGCACGATCGCCGTGAGCGGGGTGAAGAAGAGGCAGGCGGCGAAGAAGAGTCCGGTGACGACGGAGGCGAGCCCGGTCCGGGCGCCCTCCCCGACCCCGGTCGCCGACTCGACGAAGACCGTCTGGCCGGAGCCGCCGGCGACGCCGCCGATCGCTCCGCCCGCGCCGTCGATGAACAGTGCCTTGGACAGGCCCGGCATCCGGCCCTTGTCGTCGGCGAGCTTGGCCTCCGTGCCGACCCCGATGATGGTGGCCATCGCGTCGAAGAAGCCGGCCAGCACCAGGGTGAAGACGATGAAACCGACGGTCATCGCGCCGACGTCGCCCCAGCCGCCGAACTCGACGTCCCCGAAGAGCGAGAAGTCGGGTGAGGAGACCGCGGAACCCTTGAGCTCGGGCGGACCGCTGCTCCAGATCTTCGGGTCGACGTCGGCGACCTTGTTGATCACGACGGCGACGACGGTGCCGACCACGATGCCGATGAGAATCGCGCCGGGGATGTTGCGGGCCTGCAGCATGAAGATCAGCAGCAAGGTCACCGCGAAGACGAGGACGGGCCAGCCTGCGAGTTCACCGGCGGGGCCCAGGGTCACCGGAGTGGCGGTGCCCTTGCCCACGAAGCCGGCCTTGTAGAGGCCGATCAGGGCGATGAACAGGCCGATGCCCATGGTGATGCCGTGCTTCAGCGGGAGCGGGATCGCGTTCATGATCAGCTCACGCAGACCGGTGACCACCAGGAGGCAGATCACCAGGCCGTACATCACGCACATGCCCATGGCCTGCGGCCAGGTCATCTCCGGGGCGACCTGGGAGGACAGGACACCGGAGACGCTGAGTCCCGCGGCGAGCGCGAGGGGGACCTTGCCGACGAAGCCCATCAGCAGGGTGGTCGCCGCGGCCGCGAGCGCGGTCGCGGTGATCAGGCCTGGCTGGCTGAGGAGGTTGCCGTCGACGTCCTTGCCGCCGAGGATCAGCGGGTTGAGCAGCAGGATGTACGCCATGGCCATGAAGGTCGTGACGCCGCCGCGCACTTCGGTGGCCACGGTCGATCCGCGTTCGGATATGTGGAAGTACCGGTCGAGCCATGATCTGCCCGCGGGGACGCGCGAGCCTGGGCCCGCGTCCTTTGCACCGGTCTTCGGTTCCACTGACTGCTGGGTCATGATGCCTGACTCCCAAGGTTCACAGGGGCACCCGCGATGGTGAATGGAGATGCGGGATTTGGGATGAATGCTCTGGCTGCACGACCCGGGGGACGGCCCGAGACGAACTGTTCATGCATGGGGAACGGGAACTGCGTACATCAGGTCAAGGGCCGCTAGCGGTGCGGAACTTGGGTCCTCCGGGCGGTACGGGCGGAGGAAGTGTGACGTTCCTGGAGGCGCGCACCGCCCGGAGAGCTGTGGCGGAGCTCCGGTCAGGTGCCGGTGAGGTGCTCCGGGCGGACCGGGGTCCGGTTGAGCTCCAGCCCGGTCGCGTTCCGGATCGCCGCGAGGACGGCCGGGGTCGACGACAGGGTGGGGGCCTCGCCGATGCCACGGAGCCCGTACGGGGCGTGGTCGTCGGCGAGTTCGAGCACATCGACCGGAATGGTCGGGGTGTCGAGGATCGTGGGCAGGAGGTAGTCCGTGAAGGACGGATTGCGTACCTTCGCGGTCTTCGGGTCGACGATGATCTCCTCCATGACGGCGATGCCCATGCCCTGGAGGGTGCCGCCCTGGATCTGGCCGAGGACGGAGAGCGGGTTGAGCGCCTTGCCGACGTCCTGGGCGCAGGCCAGTTCGATGACCTTGACCAGGCCGAGCTCGGTGTCGACCTCGACGACCGCGCGGTGCGCGGCGAAGGAGTACTGGACGTGGCCGTTGCCCTGTCCGGTCCGCAGGTCGAAGGCCTCGGTGGGCCGGTGGCGCCACTCCAGCTCGACGTCGACCGCCTCGCCCTCCAGCACGTCGGCCAGGTCGGCGAGTACCTCGCCGCCGTCGGTGACGACCTTGCCGCCCTCCAGGAGGAGTTCGGCGGTGGCCCAGGCCGGGTGGTACGTACCGAACTTACGGCGGCCGATCTCCAGGACCTGCTCCCGGACGGCCTCGCAGGAGTTCTTCACGGCGCCGCCGGTGACGTAGGTCTGGCGGGAGGCGGACGTGGAGCCCGCCGAGCCGACGCGGGTGTCGGCCGGGTGGATGGTGACCTGGGAGACGCCGAGTTCGGTACGGGCGATCTGGGCGTGCACGGTGACGCCGCCCTGCCCGACCTCCGCCATGGCGGTGTGCACGGTCGCGACGGGTTCGCCGCCGATGACCTCCATGCGCACCCGGGCCGTGGAGTAGTCGTCGAAGCCCTCGGAGAAGCCGACGTTCTTCAGGCCGACCGCGTAGCCGATCCCGCGTACGACGCCTTCGCCGTGCGTGGTGTTGGAGAGTCCACCGGGCAGTGCGCGCACGTCGGGGTGCTCGCCGGCGCTCTCCCACTGACGCTCGGGCGGCAGCGGCCTGGCCTTGACCCGGCGCAGCAGTTCGGCGACCGGGGCGGGCGAGTCGACCACCTGCCCGGTCGGCAGCAGGGTGCCTTGCTCCATGGCGTTGAGCTGCCTGAACTCGACCGGGTCCATGCCGAGTTCGGCGGCGACCTTGTCCATCTGCGCCTCGTAGGCGAAGCAGGCCTGGACCGCGCCGAAGCCGCGCATCGCGCCGCACGGAGGGTTGTTGGTGTAGAGCGCGACCGCCTCGATGTCGACGTCGTCGATGACGTACGGGCCCACGGCGAGCGAGGAGGCGTTGCCGACCACGGCCGGGGAGGCGGAGGCGTAGGCGCCGCCGTCGAGCACGATGCGGCACTTCATGTGCGTGAGCTTGCCGTCACGGGTGGCGCCGTGCTCGTACCAGAGCTTGGCGGGGTGACGGTGGACGTGCCCGAAGAAGGACTCGAAGCGGTTGTAGACGATCTTCACCGGCTTGCCGGTCCGCAGCGCCAGCAGGCAGGCGTGGATCTGCATCGACAGGTCCTCGCGGCCGCCGAACGCGCCGCCGACACCGGAGAGCGTCATACGGACCTTGTCCTCGGGCAGGCCGAGGACGGGGGCGATCTGGCGGAGGTCGGAGTGCAGCCACTGGGTGGCGACGTACAGGTCGACGCCGCCGTCCTCGCCCGGCACGGCGAGGCCGGACTCGGGGCCGAGGAAGGCCTGGTCCTGCATGCCGAAGACGTACTCACCGCTGACCACCACGTCGGCGCGGGCCTTCGCGGCCTCCGCGTCGCCGCGGACGATCGGCTGGCGGTGGACGATGTTGGGGTGCGGTACGTGCCCGATGTGGTGGTCGTCGCGGCCCTCGTGGAGGAGGGGCGCGTCGGGCGCGGTCGCGGAGGCCTCGTCGGTGACGACCGGCAGCTCGCGGTAGTCGATCCTGATCTTCGCGGCGGCGCGGCGGGCCGTCTCCGGGTGGTCGGCGGCCACGAGCGCCACCGGCTCGCCGTGGTGGCGGACCCGGCCGTGGGCCAGGACGGGGGTGTCCTGGATCTCCAGGCCGTAGTTCTTCACCGCGGTCGGCAGGTCGTCGTAGGTGAGGACGGCGTAGACGCCGGAGGTCGCGAGCGCCTCGGAGGTGTCGATCGAGACGATCTCGGCGTGCGCGACGGTGGAGCGCAGGGTGTGGCCCCAGAGCATGTCCTCGTGCCACATGTCCGAGGAGTACGCGAACTCGCCGGTGACCTTCAGGATCCCGTCGGGGCGCAGCGTGGACTCGCCGATGCCGCCCTTGGTGCGGGTGCCCTGGTTGATATTGGTGGGGGAACCGGTAACGCCCATCGTCTAGACCGTTTCTTCCGCGCGGGCGGCCGCGAGGCGGACCGCGTCGAGGATCTTCTCGTAGCCGGTGCAGCGGCAGAGGTTGCCGGAGAGCGCCTCGCGGATGTCCGCGTCGGACGGTTCCGGGGTGCGCTCCAGCAGTTCGTCGGCGGCGACCAGCAGGCCGGGGGTGCAGAAGCCGCACTGGACGGCTCCGGCGTCGATGAACGCCTGCTGGATCGGCGAGAGCTCCCCGGTGTCGCGGGTCTCCTCGCCGGTCGGCTTGGCCTTCCACCGCTGCGCCTGGTCGACCGTGGTGCCGCAGGCCCCCGACGCGCAGCCGGTGCCGGGGTGGGCCTCGGAGCGGTGGGCGGCGAAGTCGGCGAGACCTTCGACGGTGACGACCTCGCGGCCCTCGACCTGGCCGGCGGCGACCAGACAGGAACAGACCGGGACGCCGTCGAGGCGGACCGTGCAGGAGCCGCACTCGCCCTGCTCGCAGGCGTTCTTGGAGCCGGGCAGGCCCATCCGCTCACGCAGGACGTACAGGAGGGACTCGCCCTCCCAGACGTCGTCGGCCTCGTGACGTCGGCCGTTGACCGTGAAATTGACGCGCATGATCAGGCAGCTCCTTCGGTGCTGCGGCCGTTGCCGCGGTACGACTCCCAGGTCCAGCCGAGGGTCCGGCGGGCCATGATCCCGACCGCGTGCCGGCGATAGCTCGCGGTGCCGCGCACGTCGTCGATCGGGTTGCAGGCGCCCGCGGCGAGCGTGGCGAACTGCTTGGCGACGGAGGGCGTGATGATGGTCCGGCTGTCCCAGAACCCGCCCTCCTCCAGCGCGGCGTTCAGGAAGGCCTCCGCCTCCTTCGCCCGTACGGGTGTCGGGGCGGCGGATCCGATGCCGGTGCGGACCGTGCGGGTCTCGGGGTGCAGGGCCAGGCCGAAGGCGCAGACGGCGATGACCATCGCGTTGCGGGTGCCGACCTTGGAGTACTGCTGCGGCCCGTCGGCCTTCTTGATGTGCACGGCCCGGATCAGCTCGTCCGGCTCCAGGGCGTTGCGCTTGACGCCGGTGTAGAAGTCGTCGATGGGGATCAGCCGGGTTCCGCGTACGGACTCGGCCTCGACCTCGGCGCCCGCGGCGAGCAGCGCCGGGTGGGCGTCACCGGCGGGCGAGGCGGTACCCAGGTTGCCGCCGACGCCGCCGCGGTTGCGGATCTGCGGCGAGGCGACGGTGTGCGAGGCGAGCGCCAGTCCGGGCAGCTCGGCACGCAGGTGCTCCATGATGGCGCTGTACGAGACAGAGGCGCCGAGCCGTACGCTCTCCTGGCCCACCTCCCACTCGGACAGGTCACCGATGCGGTTCAGGTCCAGGAGGTACTCGGGCCGCCGGTGGTCGAAGTTGATCTCGACCATCACATCGGTACCGCCCGCGATGGGTACAGCCGTCGGGTGCTCGGCCTTGGCGGCGAGCGCCTCCTCCCAGCTGGCGGGGCGAAGGAAGTCCATGAGTGGCTCTCTTCTTCTCAATCGGGTTGTTCGCTGGGGGCTGGAGACGGCCGGCCCTCGACTTGTTCATGTCTTGTTCACGCGGTGTGTGACTCAGTACACAAGCCCTGCTCCACCTGGTGCAGTCACCGAAACCATGAAGGAGTTGGCTGGTCTCCTCGCTCGTCTTGTAGATTCGAACGAATGGCGGGGATCGGTGACCTCACCGCAATACCCAGTTTTCACCCGCACCAACGAAAGAGAACGGCGGCGACGAGATGCGGCTGCGCGCACTGCTGGAGACCGACGCGCTGGGCCTGCGGCTGCTCGGCGGCGACGAGGAGCTGGACCGGTCGGTCCGCGGCGTGATGACCACCGACCTGAAGGACCCCAGCCGCTACCTCACGGGCGGCGAGCTGGTGCTGACCGGGCTGGCCTGGCACCGGGAGCCGGAGGACTCGGAGCCGTTCGTACGGATCCTGTCGGCGGCCGGCGTCGCCGGGCTCGCGGCGGGCGAGGCGGAGCTCGGCGCCATCCCGGACGACCTGGTCGAGGCATGCCGCCACCACCGGCTGCCGCTCTTCGCCGTGCATGAGACCGTCGCGTTCGCAACGATCACCGAGCATGTGGTCCGCCAGGTGTCCGGCGAGCGGGCCGGCGACCTGGCCGCGGTGGTGGACCGGCACCGCCGGCTGATGACCTCGGGCCCCGCGGGTGGTGGCCCCGAGGTGGTCCTCGATCTGCTCGGCTCCGACCTCGACCTGCACGCCTGGGTGCTCTCGCCCACCGGCCGGCAGATCGCGGGCGCGGGCGCGCCGCTGCCCGGGCCGGCGGGCGCGGAGCTGGCCGGGCTGCATCTGGCCGCGGTGCGCTCCGGCCGGCGTGCCCCGCACCGGGTCACCGTCGACGGGGTTACGTATTCGCTCTTCCCGATCCGCAACAACGGCCGGGGCGCCGTGCCGGCCTCCCGCGATGTGCGGGAGTCGGTGCTCTCCGACTGGCTGCTGGCCGTCGAGGCCGACGCGGGCGACTGGCCGGCTGCCCGGCTCGACCTGCTCCAGGGCGTCACCCAGCTGATCGCGGTGGAACGGGACCGGCGCGACGCGGCCCGTACGGTGCGCCGCAGGCTCGCCCAGGAGGTTCTGGAGCTCGTCCAGGCGGGCGCCCCGCCCGCCGAGATCGCCGCCAGGCTGCGGGTGGCCGCCCCGGTCCTGCTGCCCGGCGTCGGCACCGCACCGCACTGGCAGGTCGTGGTGGCCCGGGTCGAGTGGGACGCGGCGGACGCGCCCGGCGGTGCGGGCTCCGGGATCGCGGGCGGCCCGGTCGCCCAGGCGCTGCTGGAGGAGATCCTGGTCGACCCGGCGGTCACCGGCCCGGATTCGGCCGACCGGATCGCGGTCGCCCACACGGGTGACGAGGCCATCGCACTCGTACCGCTGCCCGCGCTGTCCGACGCCCGGCCGGAAGCGGACGGGTCCGCGGACGGGGAGGCCTCGGCGCAGGACCCCGCGCTGCACGCCGACGCCCTGCTGGCCGCCGTACGCGCGCCGCTCTCCGCGGGCCTCGCCGACGACGGCCGTCTGACACTGGGTGTCAGCGCCTCGGTGCACTCTCCCGAGGGCCTGCGCGGCGCCCTGGAGGAGGCCCGGCACGCCCGCCGGGTGGCGGCTGCCCGGCCGGGACGGGTCTGCGCGGCCGGCCACCACGAGCTGGCCTCGCACGTGCTGCTGCTGCCGTTCGTGCCCGACGACGTCCGTCGCGCGTTCACCGCACGGCTGCTCGACCCGCTGCGCGACTACGACCGGCGGCACCGCGCGGAACTGATCCCGACCTTGGAGGCGTTCCTGGACTGCGACGGTTCGTGGACCCGCTGCGCGGCCCGGCTGCACCTCCACGTCAACACGCTGCGCTACCGCGTCGGGCGGATCGAGCAGTTGACGGGGCGTGACCTTTCGCGGCTCGAGGACAAGCTCGATTTCTTCCTCGCCCTGCGCATGAGCTGAATTCCGGGGGCCCCAGCGGCTCCCACGGGGTCCCGCCGATTGTGAAAAGTTTCACCTGACATTGCCTCGACCTCTTGGCCCGGCGTGCCATTCCGTGCTGTGATGCGGCCAGACTCAGAGCATCCGGCCCCCGTGGCCGGGCGTTCTCCACAGCTCGATGGCGCGCTCGGGGAGGGCAATGTGGCGGATACCGCCATGTCTGGTTCCGGAACGACAGCAGATGACGATCCGCCGCTCCAGACAGCGGTATGGCGGCTGCGGTCACGCGCCTGCTGGACGGACGCTGCGGCACTGCTCGAACACGACGCCGCCACCGACCCGGCCGCGGCGCTCCAGCGCACGGCGCTGCTGATCGAGCGGTGTCTCTACACCGGGCAGGGCTGGACCGAGGCGGAGGACGCGCTGCGCATCTCCGAAGCCATGGCCCAGGACGACGCCGAGCGGGGTGCCGCCGCCTGCGAGCGCGGCTATCTCGCCTACGCCTCGACCCTGCTCGGCGTACGGGACCGGGCCGACGAGGCACGCGTGGCGCTGAGCCGCGCCGCGGCGCTCCTGGCACCGGCGGCCCCGGGCCGCCCCCTGCTCGACTTCCGGCGGGGCCTGATCGCGCAGAACATCGCCGACTCGCCACAGGCCGCCCGCGCCGCGTACCGAAGGGCCCACGCGGGCGCCACCGCCCAGGGTGACGCGCTGCTGCTCTCGTCCACCTGGCGCCACCTGGCCCTGATCGCCCTGCGCGAGGGCGAGCTGGCGGAGGCCAGGCACGGCTTCGCGGAGTCCTTGCGGATAAGGGAGGAGCTGGGCTATCTGGTCGGTACGGCTCCGGCGCTCATCGCGATGGCGGACGCCGAGCCGGAGCCGGAGGCCGCCACCAGGCTGCGCGCCGAGGCGGGCCGGCTGTTCCGGCTGCTGGGCGGCGTGCCGACGTGGCTGGCGCCGCATCTGGACCCGCCGGGTCCGGAAACGGCCGAGGCGAACTGACGACGAGGCGCGCGGGTCCGGGGCCATGTCGGCGTCCCCGGGCCCGATGTCGCCCAGCGCGCCCCGGCTCAGCCGCCGGAGCCCGCGAAGTGTTCCCGTACGAGTGACTGCACGACGGCCAGGTCCTGGGCGATCAGCGCGTCCAGCAGGGCCGTGTGTTCCGACGCGTCCGCAAGCAGGTCGGCGCGGCGGGTGACGGGGTTGCCCTCCAGGGGCCACTGGGAACGGCGGTGCAGTTCGTCGGCCACCATCACCAGCTGGGCGTTGCCCGCCAGCGTGAGCACCGCTCTGTGGAAGGCCCGGTCGGCCTCCGCGTAGCTCGCCCGGTCACCGACGGCCGCCGCCGCGACGGTGGCGTCGGCCAGCGGGCGCAGGGCGCACCAGCCGGTCGGCGGGACGGTGCGGGCGAGCCGCAGCATGACGGGGACTTCGAGCAGCGCCCGGACCTCGGCCAGCTCGGCCAGCTCGCCCGGCCCGCGTTCGGCGACCCGGAAGCCGCGGTTCGGCACCACCTCGACGGCCCCTTCCACGGCCAGCTGCTGCATGGCCTCGCGCACGGGGGTGGCGGAGACCCCGAAGCGGGCGCCGAGCGCCGGGGCGGAGTAGACCTGCCCGGGGACCAGCTCGCCGTCGACGAGGGCGGCGCGCAGGGCGTCCAGGATCTGACCGCGTACGGAGTGCCGCTGCACCGCTGCCCGGGGAGCGGGCGCCTCGCTGTGGGTGTGCTCTCCGCGGGCCTGCTCGGGCACCCGGAGCGACGAGGAGGTGGACGCATGCCGCGCCCACACGTCGTCACGGGCTCTGCCCTGCTCCACGGATACCTCCTCGGCCGGTCGCGGGCGCGGCTCGCGTGCGCGGCGCCTCCTGTGCACGATAGGCGGAGGAGGCCGCAGTTCAAACATCGATCGCGTCGGGTAAGGTAAGGCTTACCTGCAAACGATCGCGATTCGGTGGTCCCTGCATGACCCTTCCCACTCTCCTTCCGGGCACGACGACCTCGGCGGTCACGGACGCGTACGCGCGTCTGGCCGAGGTCTTTCCCGGCCTGCGCGCCGAGGCGCTCAACGACGGTGAGCCGACCCCCGACGGCGCCGGCTGGGTGGGTGCCCACGAGCTGGCGGCCGGAGGAAGCGGACTCGACGCCTTCCTCGCCTGGGACGAGGCGCAGGTGCTGCGGGACTACGGGCAGTCGGCCCGGCCCGATGTGATCGCCGGTTTCGGACTCCACCGGTACGCCTGGCCGGCCTGTCTGCTGGTGACGGTGCCGTGGTTTCTGCACCGGCGGGTGCCCAGGATCCCGGTCGAGGACGTCGCCTTCCAGCGCGCGCTGGGCCATCTGACCGTACGGGTGAGGGAATTCGCCTGCCTGCCCGGCGACCCGGCTGCGGAGCTGCCCGGCGCGCGCGTGGTGGCGGACGAGGCCGCGCTGCGCGCCGAGGTACTCGCTTCCGTGGCCGAACACCTCGGCCCGGTGCTCGACGGCTTCGGCCCGCGGATGCGGCGCGGCAAGCGGGCCCTGTGGGGCATGGCCACGGACGAGATCGTCGAGGGCCTCTGGTACATCGCCCATCTCCTCGGTGAGGAGCGGCGCGCGATGGCCGAGCTGGAGGCGCTCCTGCCGGGCACCACGAAGCCGTACGTCGGCACCGCGGGCTTCCGTGAGCTGACCGGCCCGGACGGCGAGTCGCTGCCCACCCGGGACCGGGCGAGCTGCTGCATGTTCTACACGCTGCGGCCCGAGGACACCTGCGTCACCTGCCCGCGCACCTGCGATGCGGACCGGGTCCGGAAGCTGACGCCCGCCCCCTGAACCGTGCGGTGGATCAAGGTCGGACGGACCCTGATCCACACCGCCCGCAAGAGTGGCGCGACTCGAACACAACTCGCCTGCGACATACGGGTATTCGACCAGATCACGGTAATCCGTCGACTCTGCCACCCCATTGGCGTTCTCTTGCCCCGAAACCACCTGAACGCGAGGAAATCCCCGGCACGATGGCGGCCGAAACGCCCTATCGCAACGCAAGGGACCGCGCATGAGACTGACCGACATATCGCTTGACTGGCTGCTTCCGGCTGCCGTGCTGCTGGCGGGGGTCATGGCGGCGGTGGCGGTGGTCGCGCGCGGCAAGCGCGCCTCTGACACATCTGCAGCCGAAGACTCCTGGGAACGCAGCGAGGAACGGCGCAGACGCAAGGAAGCGCTCTACGCCACCGCTTCGTACGTTCTGCTGTTCTGCTGCGCGGCGGTCGCCGCCGCGCTCTCCTTCCACGGGCTCGTCGGCTTCGGCCGGCAGAACCTCGGCCTCTCCGGGGGCTGGGAGTACCTGGTTCCGTTCGGCCTCGACGGGGCGGCGATGTTCTGTTCCGTGCTCGCCGTACGCGAGGCCAGCCACGGCGACGCGGCGCTCGGCTCACGGCTGCTGGTGTGGACCTTCGCCGGTGCGGCCGCCTGGTTCAACTGGGTGCACGCACCCCGCGGTCTGGACCACGCGGGCGCCCCGCACTTCTTCGCGGGGATGTCGCTCTCGGCGGCCGTGCTCTTCGACCGGGCACTGAAGCAGACCCGGGTGGCCGCGCTGCGCGAGCAGGGCCTGGTGCCCCGTCCGCTGCCGCAGATCCGGATCGTACGGTGGCTGCGCGCACCCCGGGAGACCTTCGGTGCCTGGTCGCTGATGCTGCTCGAAGGCGTACGCACGCTGGACGAAGCGGTCGACGAGGTACGCGAGGACCGCCGGGAGAAGGAGCAGAACCGTCTCCGCAGGAGGGACCAGGAGAAGCTGGACCGGGCGCAGATCAAGGCCCTGAACCGGCAGAACCGGGCCTGGGGACGGGTCGGCCGGGGCGGCGCCCAGGTCGACGTCCAGGCCATCGCCCCCGCGACGGGCTCCGCGCAGTCCGTCGCGGAGCCCGCCATATCCGAGCCGGGTCAGCTGCCCCTGCGACCCCGGCCATCCCTGCAAGCCGTGAACGGCCCGAATTCCAGGGACGTACCGGAGCTGAACGCGACTGATCCGAGAACGGTCGACCTCACCGTCGAGGACGACACCCAAGCACTGCCCCGGCTCGACTCGCTGGAGCAGAAGCTGAAGGATCTGGAGCAGCAGTTCGGCTGATGCGGCGGCAGGCGGACCTGCGGGACCCGGCCCTGACGATCCGAGCGGATCGTCAGGGCCGTTCGCCGTCCAGTTCGAACCAGACCACTTTGCCCAGGGGGTCGGGCCGTATCCCCCAGGAGTCCGCGAGGCTCTCCACCAGGACGAGTCCCCGGCCGTGCGTACCGTCGTCGGCGTCCGGTACGTGCGACACGGGCATGTCCGGGACGAAGTCCCGTACCTCCACGCGCAGCCTCCGCGGTGCCACGCTCACGGCGACGACCGCTCCGTCGTCCGTGTGGACCAGCGCGTTGGTCACCAGCTCGCTGAGCAGCAGCTCGGCAACCTGCGCGGGCTCTTCCTTCCATCGATATCGCAGTAACTCCCGTACTGCGCCCCGCACTTCGGATACGGCCGCCACATCGGCACGGCCGACTCTGCGATGCAGCCGGGCCAGTTCCTGACGCTCCATCGTTTCCCCCGCCCACACAGTGAATCGCCCCCTGTTCTCGAAGGTGCTCACGCAATGCATGCCCCGCCTACGGGCTGTCACGCTTCCAGCGGGTCATGGGACGGGATTCCGGGCGGGGACGGACGGCCCGCGGTGGTCCGGAAATCAGGCCGGCTTGTAGTAATAGCCCACGCCACCACTGACGTTGTGCTCGATGCCGCTGCCGTTGAGAGTGAAGTTGGTCGCTTCGAGCGTCATGTAGCAGTAGCCGGGGTTGGCGCCGACGAGCTTCGGAGCGCTGACGTCGATACGGCTGCCACCGTTCGACGCGGAGGTCACCTCGGCCTCGTACGGGCAGGGGTTGTAGGGGAAGTCGGACAGGCGCACCCCGCCCTGGCGGGAAATGGTGATGGTGCCCGGCTGGCCCGGGTTGTACGTCTCACCCAGCTTCCAGGTACCCACGAACGACGCCGGGACGGTGCTGCCGCCGCCCGAGCCGCCCGTGGAGCCGGAGGTGCCGCCCGCACTCGTGGTGCCCGCACTCGTGCTGCCGGAACCGCTGGCGGAACCCGAGGTGCTGTCCGATGCGGTGCCTCCGGAACTCGTGCCGCCCGACGTGCCGCCGCCAGGGCTCCCCTCTCCTGTCGCTCCGGTGGCGCCACCGCCCGACGCGCCTCCGGAGCCGGAGCCGGAGCCACCCGAGGCCGCCGAGCCACCGTCCCCGTCCCGGCCGTCCCGGCCGTCCTTCCCGTCGTCGCCCGGCTTGTCCTTGCTGCGGGACACCTCGGGACTCCTGTCGCCCGCCGGGGACGCGCTGCCGGCCGGCGACGGCGAGCCGGGGGCCGAAGGGCTCGCCGACCCGGTGGCCGGCGGGGACGCCTGGGCGCCGCTGCCGCCGCCGAACGGCTGGAGCACGACGACCGTGCCGCCTCCGCCGGCCAGGACGACGACGAGAGGCACGGCCACGAACCAGCGCCGTCGCCGCTTGCGCCCGGGCTTCGGGCTGCCCTCCTCACCGGGGGAAACGGCCCCCGGCGCCTCTTCCTGCCCCCGGAGGTCGACGGTCGCACGGTCGGCCTCCTGCCGTATCGGGGCCGCCTCCGCGTCCAGCAGACGCGCCGAGCGGCGTGCGAGGTGGCCGACCACGGCGGCCGGCAGCCACGACTCCGCCGCGGCCTCGCGCCCCGGCTCGGCCAACAGGTCGTCCACGGAGGGCCGGTCGGCCGCCCGCTTGGCCAGGAGTCGTGCGATCAGGGTGCGCAAGCCCTCGTCATGGACCCGCGCGAGGTCGGGTTCCGCCTCGACGATGTGGTACATCACCGCATGCTGGTTGCTCACCCCGTCGCCGAACGGGAGCACACCGGTCGCCGCGTATGTCAGTACGCAGCCGAGGGTGAACACGTCGCTCTTCGGCCCCGCGGTCTCCCCGCGGATCTGCTCCGGGGCCATGAAGCCGGGCGAGCCGATCACCATGCCGGTGCTGGTGAGCAGCGACTCGACGGAGGTGCCGACGGCGCGTGCGATGCCGAAGTCGATGACCTTGGGACCCTCGACCGTGAGCATCACGTTCGACGGTTTGAGGTCGCGGTGGATGATGCCGGCGTCGTGGATGTCCTTGAGTGCGTGCAGCAGCCCGTCCGCGAGGGTGAGCACGGACGCGGCGGGCAGCGGCCCATGGCCCCGGACGACCTGTTCCAGGGAGAGGCCCGGGACGTAGCCCGTGGCGATCCACGGGGATTCGGCGTCGGGCTCCGCGTCCAGTACGGGTGCGGTGTAGCGCTCGTCCACCCGCCGTGCCGCGTCCACCTCGCGACGGAACCGGGCCCTGAACTGCGGGTCCGCGACGTGTTCCGCGTGCACCACTTTGACCGCGACCGTGCGGCCGCCCTCGGAACGGGCGAGGTAGACCCGGCCCATGCCTCCGGCGCCGAGCCGGCCGAGCAGCACGTAGGGCCCGATGCGGGGCGGGTCGGTCGCGGTCAGCGGCTTGATGCCGCCGTGCAGTTGGTCCTCGTGCTCGTGCTCGCCGGTCATCTTCCGAGCGCTCCCCGTGTGTCCCGCCGCGCGGTCCCGCGGGACCGCATCCGTATCCTGAATTACCCATGATCTGAAGCGACTTGGTGCAGCCGGCACTCAGTCTGGAGTACGACGCCCCAGGGTTGGAACCAGTTCCGGAGAAAATTCCGGAAGTAGTTCTAAGCTGTTACCCGCGCGCCGTGCAGGCCGTTTCCGATCCGCGAACCGGGGTGGCATCGATGAGTCCGAAGCAACAACGCGGCGAGGCCACCGCGCAACACGTCCTCGACTGCGCGCTGGACATCTACGCGTCGGACGGCGAGGCCGGACTCACCCTCGGCGCGATCACCTCGGCGGGCGGGGTCAGCGCGGGCAGCATCTACCACCACTTCGGCAGCCTCCAAGGGGTGGTGGTCGCACTGGCACAGTCCTGGCTCGGCCGCCTCCTCGACGAGCTGGTCGGGGAGCTGACGCGGTCGGAGGACGCACGCAGCGGCATCCATGCGGCCGTGCGGGCGTACCTGCGCTTCATCCAGGTCCACCCCGACGCGGCCCGGCTCATGCACTCCGTCACCGTGGACCGCGAGTTCACCGCACGCGCCCATCAGATCCGCGGTGCCCAGGAGGCCAGGCTGACCCCCGTCGCCACCTGGCTGCGGGCCCGCCAGGAGTCGGGGCAGCTCGTCGACCTGCCCCTGCCCGTAGTGGAGTCGCTGATCCTGGGCCCGGTGACGGGCATCGCGCGCCGCTGGCTCTCCGTCGGCGACATCGACATCGAGGAGGCGGCGCGGACGGTCCCGGACCGCATCTGGCGCTCCGTCAGTCCCTGAGCGCGCGTCAGTAGGGGACCGACCGCTCCTTCGAGCTGTCGCCGTCGGCCGTTGCCGACTGCATCAGCCTGCTCGCGCCCGGTGTCGGCCGGTGATCCTTCTCGGCGGCCACGGCGGACGCGGAGAGGAACGTCGCGGTGGCGAGGCTGCCCCAGAGGGCGGCCGGGCCGTGGGGCGCGAGAGCGGTGATGACGGCCGGGGAGACGGCGAGGCCGAAGCCCGTGGAGAGCTGGAAGCGCGCGAGGGTGCGCCCCAGGACGTGGGCCGGCGCGAGGGCCGTGACGAGCGCGGTGGCGCTGCCGGCGTAGACGATCTCACCGACGGTGCAGACCACGGAGACCGCGGCGACGGCCGGGGCACTCCAGCCAGGTCCCAGTGAGGTGGCCGCGAGGAAGCCGAGGTAGGACGCGGCGAGCACCACGCCGGCGAGGGCCAGCACGGAACGGCGGGGGAAGCGGGACATCAGGACGGTGACCGGAACCTGCAGGGTGACCACGAGCACCGTGTTCACCACGAAGATGGCCGCCGACCACACCGGGGACGCGTGCAACTGGGTCACCAGGACCAGGGGCAGCGCGATCTCGGGGACGTTGAGGCAGAAGACGTAGATCACGTTGGCTCCCAGCAGCACGCGCATGCGGGGCGGCGGCCCTTCGTCCCTCTCCTCGGCCGCCGTAGCGGCCGGACGGGCGTGCACATGGACGGACCACGCCAGGGCCGCCGCCGCGAGATAGGCGAGCCCCGTGACGGCTGCCAGCGCCTGCAAGGCGGTGGTGCCGCCCGCCAGGCACGCGGTGGCGAGGAGCGCGCCGGTGCCCAGGCCGGCGTTGCGCAGGGCGCGGCCTGCCGCGAGAGCGGCGTCGCGTTCCCGGCCGTGGGCGACCGTGGCCACGAGAGCCGCGTGGGCGGCCGGCCATGCCTGGTTGCCGATACCGAGGAAGAGTGCCGCCGCCGCGAAGAGCCGGACGTCTCCCGCCGGGGTCGCCATCAGCAGCGCCACGCCCAGCACCCGTACCAGCATCGACGCTGCCACGACCGTGCTGCGAGCACCCCGGTCCAGCCAGCGGCCGACCGCGGGCATGCAGACCAGGCCGACGACGACGCCGACCGTCATGGCGATGCCGGTGGCGGGCGCGGACAGCCTCAGCACGGTCACCCCGTAGAGCAGCAGAAAGGGCCGCAGCAGGCCGGTGCCGAGCGCGTCCACCGCCAGGGCGACGGCGTAGCGGGGGCCTCCGGAGGCCCGGACCAGGGCGCGCGGCTGGAGCTTGGTGGTGGTTGCCATGGCGTCAACGTTCGGTTCGAACCGCCTTACCCGGCCCGTCGGTTGACGGACATCGTCAACCGACGCCGTCCCCGGCCGCAGGGTCGGTGATGATGAGGGGGTGACGTTGAGGATCGACATCAGCGGCCCGCCCTCCGGACGACTGCGGTTCGCCGCCTCCCCGCTGGCCGAGCTGACCGCGATGCTGCATGTGCTGGCCGAACCCGGGCATCATCCGGGACTCGCCGGCTGGGCCGGGGATGTCCGGGCGGGGCTGCGGCCGGAACTGGCCGAGCGGCTCGGGGAGGCGGAGTTCCTCTGGCGTTCCTCACGAGCCGATTTCCTGGTCCCGGCGCACCCCCGGCCGACCCTCGCCGAGGAGCTGGACGACGTGGACCGGATCGACGACGAGACGTACGTGAGGTCCGCGCTCGTCACCACGTGCGGCAGCAACCGGGTCCGCTTCGGCGCGCCGTCGCCGCTCGCCGACGCGACCGCGCGCGAGCGTGCCCTGGACCTGGCCCAGGCCCGCGGCCCGCTTCAGGAGGCCTTCGCGGAACGGCTGCTCGCGGATCCGGCCGCCGTACGGGCGCGGGTGCGCCGCACCCTCGAACAGTGCGCCGACGCCTTCTTCGACGCCGCCTGGACGAGCGTCGCCGTGCGCATCGCCACCGACCTGCGGCTGAAGAACGACCTGCTGAAGCGCCAGGGCGCCGGGGCGGCACTCGCGTCGGTCTCCGACGCGGTCACCCTGGCCCCGGACGGCGACAGCATCATCGTGGACAAGCTGCAGGACAACGCGACCGCCGCCCATGGCGCCGGCACCACCTTCCTCCCCAGCGTCTTCGGCCACCCGCACCTGGTGGTGGTCCACGCGTCCGGGTGGCAGCCGGTGGTGCAGTACCCCGTGGCCGGGCCGAGCCCGGCCGAGCCGGTCCCGCTGGAAACCGTCACGCTCCGGCTGACGGCACTCGCGCATCCGGTACGGCTACGGCTGCTGCGCACCCTGGCCCGCGGCCCGCACACCACCGGCGAGCTGGCCCACGCCTGGGAGCTCTCGCCCCCGGAGGTGTCCCGCCACCTCGCCGTGCTGCGCCACGCCGGTCTGCTCACGGCGAGGCGGCGTGGCCGCTACGTGCACCACACCCTCGACCTGTCCGCGATGACGGCGCTGGGTACGGACCTGCTGTCGGCCGTGCTGCGCTGAACGGCTCGGTCCGCCGGAACGCGGTGTGTGCCGTCTCCTCGGTTAACTCCAGGAAAATTCACTCTTGTTGGCGTTGACGGGAGGGTATCTACGCGCGTCATCATGGTGGTTATGCGAATCCCCCCACGGATCACCACGCTCGGCGGCGTCGCCGCCCTCCTGTCCGTCCTCTTCGTCGGCGGGCCGGTCACGGCGACCGCGACCGCCGCCACCACCTCGGTCGGCAGCATCTGTTACTCCGCGCTGCCGTCCCAGGCCCACGACACCCTCGACCTCATCGACGCCGGCGGCCCCTTCCCGTACGACCAGGACGGGACCGTCTTCCAGAACCGTGAAGGCGTCCTGCCAGGACAGAGCACCGGGTACTACCACGAGTACACCGTGATCACCCCCGGCTCCCCGACCCGCGGCGCGCGACGCATCGTCACGGGCGAGGAGGTCCAGGAGGACTACTACACCGCCGACCACTACGAGACCTTCGACCTCGTCGACCACGGCTGCTGAGCCGCTCCCCCGGTCCGGTCCGCGCCGCGGCTTCCCACCCCCCACCCGCGGCGCGGATCACCGGGAGCGAGGTACTTGTACGCTCACCGCATGACCGTGACCTATGTGATCGACGGCTCCGAGGTCACCGGCCTGGAGCGCTTCTGGGACGTGATCGGCGAGGCGGTGAACGGGCCGGGCGGCTACTTCGGCCGGGGCCTCGACTCCTTCGCGGACTGCCTGAGAGGCGGGATGGGCACGCCGGACGACGGCGACTTCGTCATCGAGTGGCGGGACCACGCCCTGTCCGCACGCGCCCTGGCCCATGACGAGACCGCGCGCTTTCTCCGCGGCCTGTCCGGCCGCGCCCACCCGGGCAATCTGCCGCGGCTGCGACAGGAGCTCGCGCGGGCGGAGGCCGGCCTGGGGCCGACGCTCTTCGACCGGCTGCTGGAGATCATCCGGGACGAGACCGCCCCCGGCACCTTGCGACTGCTCTGAGGGCCACGGATGCGGTCGGCCGCGTCCGTGGCCCTCGGGGACCGGTCAGTACTGCGTGGAGACCTTCACTCCGCCGAAGTCCTGCACGGCGTAGAGGCTGATGTAGTTCGCTCCTTCCGCCGGGTTGTCGACCGTCAGCGTGTGGGCGTTGCCACTGCCGGTCGACCGTGAGGTGTAGGCACCCGTGGTGGCCCAGCCGTTGGCGTTGTAGTAAAGGTCGGCGTCGCCCGTACCGCCGCTCGTGGTGATGGTGAGCCGGGTGGTGCCGGCGGGCACGTAGAGGTACAGGTAGGAGTAGTTGCCCCGGGTGGCCTGGCGTCCGCTCCGGGCACAGTCCTCGCCGAGCTCCCGGACGTCACTCGCCGTGCACTCGGCCGTCGGATCGGTCGGCGGGTTGGTGGTGATGGTCCCGCAGCTGCCGGCCGCGCACGCCGTGAGCCAGGTGTTCCAGTCGGCGTCGTAACGGCTGCCGATGGTCGAGGTGAGCAGGGTGCGGGCACCGTTCCAGTCGCCGCCGCGGTAGCGGCCCAGGAGCGTGTCCACATCGGCGCGGTGCGACTGGAGCATGTAACGGACAGCCAGGTAGCCCCAGTTGTAGATGCGCGTCTGGTCGGCGTTCTCGTAGGTGGTGTCGAACAGGGAGCGCAGGGTGTAGGTGTGCGCGGCGGCCTGGGTGACGGCGTCGTCGTAGGTCACGTCACGGTACGAGTAGGAGACGTACTCCGCGAAGCCCTCGACCCACCAGATGGTCGGCGTGGTGAGGCCGTCCTCGAAGTCGCCGGACATGTTGAACCGGCCGTCGAGGTAGTGCGTGTACTCGTGGTTGAGGTTCCAGATCTGGAAGTCGGGGCGCACCCACTCGGCCTCGTAGGCGATGAAGCGCGGCTGGTTGCCTGCCGCTGCCGGGTCGCCCTCCAGGTACATGCCGCCGTTGTTGGTGTCGATGCCGTAGATGGCTCCGGCGTAGGTCTGGTAGTCGGTGCTCGAATCGAAGACGACCACCTCGATGGTGGTGTTCTTGTCGTTGGCGACCGGTCCGCTGTCGCGGGCGATCTGGTGGAAGTAGGCGTCCTGGCCCTTCAGGCTGGTGCAGGCCGCCGAGAGGTCGGACGAGGACATCTGCTGGGCGAGGATGCGGATGCTGTCGCTACAGGTGTACTCGACGGGAAGGACGGCGCTCTTGATGCGTGCCGCCAGGTCACAGGTTTTGTACGCCCCGCAGTTGGCCCGGTCGTAGTAGTCGGTCATCTCGGCGAGACCGACCCAGAGCGGTGCGGTGGGACCGGTCAGGGAGCTGCGGCCGAGCAGGTCGATGACGAGCGGGCGCGCCTTGGGCCGCAGTGACTCCTCCTGGAGGAAGCGCCCGAGCTCGCGCCCGGCATTGGAGGCCAGGTAGGAGCGGTCCGTGCCCAGCAGGTCGAGGTGGTCGCGGGCGAAGCCGGCGAGCGCGTCGAGCAGGCTGGGGTCGGCCTGGACGGCGCTGACGAACTCGGGCACCTGATGACCCCGGAAGGTCACCGTGTAGACGCTGTTGACGGCGTTCAGCATGTACCAGGAGCTGTCGTACGAGGAGTCGTAGTCGGCGAGCAGGCGCTTGACGACGTTGAGGTAGCGGGCGTTCTGTACGGCGCTGTCGATGAGGATGACGGCTTCGGAAAGGGTCTCCCCGTTGGCGTCCGTGACGTCGTAGGCGTGCGCGGAGCCGAAGAAGGCGTCGAGCCCGCTCTGGATGGCGGTGCGGAGCGCGTCGCCGTAGTCGCCGACGGTGGCGGGGTCGTAGTACTGCACGTAGTAACCGGCCCGGAGGAACAGCACCAGCTGGGGCATGCCGGTGCTGCTGTCACCCGGGTACGCGGCCGATCCGTCGCGCAGGGCGTAGGCGACGGTGACCATCTGGGCCTCGCGGAAGGCGAGGTAGCCGTCGTTGCCCTTGACCGTGAACAGGGTGTTGACGCAGTCCGTCGTCGACGACTTGATCTGCCGCACCAGGTCGCTGCCGGTGCGGCTGGTGAAGTCGGCGACGGAGCAGGCGGCGGCAGGGGCGATTCCGGCGGCCTTCGCGGCGGAGCGGGCCTTGGCCTTCATCGAGGGGGCCGGGTGGCTCGACGCGGTGGCACGCGGGTCGTCGTAGTCGCGCTTCAGCGCGTCCTCGGACGCGGTCTGCGGTGCCCGGTCGGCGGGCTTCAGGGCCGTGCCGCCCAGGTGGCCGGGGTCCTGGACGGGCGCGGTGAGTGCCTGCGCGGTGGGGCCGCCCGGCTCGGGCGCCCGGGGAGCAACGGCCTTGCCCGCGGCGGCAGTCGTAGTGACGGCAGCCGGTGCGGAGGTCCGGGGCTCGGCGGCCCGGCTCGGTGCGGCGAGCATGCCGACACCCAGACAGGCCGCCAGGGCCACGGTGGACAAGCCGGTGAATCTCTGTCGAACCGTACGGTTCTTCACGTGCCGCCTCCCAGCGGTGTGGTGCCGCGCGACGGTGCGCGGCGTGGGGGATGGCGCGGTCGGGGCCGGAGGGCCGGTCCACGGACCGGCGCCCATGACATGAGCACGACCTCAACCGCGGCCGTCTGTACAATGGCACATGTCACATGTTCTTTGGAAGGCGCTGGGCGCACATTCATCTGCGCGCCAACTCCCGTCCGCGGCGCTCTGCTTGCGGGCGATTCCGCTTCAGCCCGAGGAGTTCCGCTCGTGACCGAGCCCCGACTTCGCCCGCACACCGGCAGCCACGAGCTGCCGGTGTCCCCGGCCCTGGACACCTTCATGCGTACGGGCTGGGCCAAGGCCCGGCGCCCCGCCGGCGCCCGCGTCCCCGCCCACGCCCTCACACCGGCCCGCCGCGCCCGCGTCGCCGCACGGTTCCCGGGCGAGAGGCTCGTCGTTCCGGCCGGCTCCCCCGCCGTGCCGTCCCTCGACGCGGCCCACCGCTTCCGCCCGCACACCGCGTACGCCTGGCTCACCGGCCTCACCGGCGAGGAGCAGGCCGGCCATGTGCTGGTCCTGGAACCGGACGGGGACACGCGCCACGAGGCGGTCCTGTACATGAGACCCGGCTCGCCCCGCAGCGGCCAGGACTTCCACCGCGACCGCGGTCACGGGGAGTTCTGGGTGGGCCGCAGACCGGGCCTGGCCGAGGCCACCGCGCTCACCGGCATCCGCTGCGAGCACCGGGACGCGTGGGACAAGCTCCTGACGGGCACTCAGCCTCCGACCCGGGTCCTCACCGGCGTGGATCCGTCCGTCGACGCCTGGCTCGGGGACGCCCGCCGGCTGCCCGCCCTCCGGTCGGCGCCGGCCGGGCTCGACGCGGTGATCGACGAGCTCAGACTCGTCAAGGACTCATGGGAGCAAGCCCAGTTGCAGCGTGCCGTCGACGCGACGACCGCCGGATTCGAGGACGTCGTCCGTTCCCTCCCCCAGGCGATCGCCGGCCCACGGGGAGAGCGCCGGGTGGAAGGAGTCTTCGGACTGCGGGCCCGGCTGGAAGGCCACGGCCCCGGCTTTCCGACTGTCGCGGCCGCCGGAGACCACGCGTGCGTGCTGCGCCGGACCCGCAACGACGGCCCGCTGGAGCGCGGCCGGCTGCTGCTGCTGGACGCGGGCGTGGCGACCGATTCCCTCTACACGGCCGACATCACCCGCACGATCCCGCTGTCCGGCACCTTCACCCCCGTCCAGCGCACCGTGTACGAACTGGTGCTGGCCGCTCAGGACGCGGGCATCGCCGCGCTACGGCCGGGTGCCCGCTTCCACGCATTCCACGACGCCGCGATGCGGGTCATCGCCGAGGGCCTGCACGACTGGGGCGTACTCGCGGTCCCCGCGGAGGAAGCACTCGGCCCCGAGAGCGGCCTCCACCGCCGCTACACCCTGTGCGGCAGCGGCCACATGCTCGGCATGGACGTGCACGACTGCGCGCGGGCCCGCGCCGGGATCTACCCGGACGGGGTCCTGGAGGCGGGGCAGGTCCTGACCGTGGGGCCGGGGCTGTACCTCCGGCCGGACGACGAGACGCTGCCGCGTTCGCTCCGGGGCAACGGCGTCAGGATCGAGGACGACCTCGTGATCACCGGGGACGGCGCCCGCCTCATGTCGTCCGCGCTCCCCCGCACACCGGACGGCGTCGAGGCCTGGATGGCAGAGCTGCTGGACGGCTGAGCGCGCGAAGGCCGCCACCCCGGGCAGGGGGCAGGGGTGGCGGCCTTCGTCGCACGGTTCAGGGCTTTTCGTCGGCCCACAGCGAGCGGACATGCGACATATGGGCGAGCATGCAGGCCTCGGCCCCCGGCGCGTCCCCGGCGACCACCAGGTCCAGCAGCTGTACGTGCTCCTGCGCGGAGGCGATCAACTGGCCCGACTCCGCAAGGCGGTTCAGCCCGAACAGCCGGGATCGCTTGCGCAGTTCACCGACCTCCTCGACCAGCCGGCGGTTCCCGGCCAGCGCCAGCAGGGCGAGGTGGAAGCGGCGGTCCGCCTCCAGGTATCCCAGGATGTCGTGCCGCCGCGCGGCCTCGACGATCTCCAGCGCGACGGGCCGCAGCGCCTCCAACTCCCTTGTGAGGCCCATCCGGGCGATCCGGCCCACGGTGGGGACCTCGATCATGGCGCGGAGTTCGGTGAAGTCGTCGAGGTCCTGCTCGGTGAGTTCGGTGATCCGGAAGCCCTTGTTGCGGACGGCCTCGACCAGGCCCTCCCGGGCCAGGTCGAGCATCGCCTCACGGACGGGCGTCGCCGAGACCCCGAACTCGGAGGCGAGCGCGGGCGCGGAGTAGACGGTCCCGGGCTTCAGTTCGCCGGAGATGAGCGCCGCCCGCAGCGCGTGCGCCACCTGGTCGCGCAGATGCTCCTGGGCCGAGATCACGTTGAGCGACGTCAGGCGGGCCATGTCTGTTCCTCCAGGACCGTGCGGAGCCCAAGAATACAATGTGACGTTGCCCGGCCCGGACTCGACGGGTCACAGCAGGAACCCCTCGGGAAACGGGTCGGCCGGGTCGAGGAAGTACTGCGCGGTCCCCGTGATCCAGGCACGGCCCGTGACCGTGGGCACGACCGCGGGCAGCGGTCCCACGGTGGTCTCGGCGACGAGCCGGCCGGTGAACTCCGTACCGATGAAGGACTCGTTGACGAAGTCGGTGTCCAGGTCCAGTTCGCCGCGCGCGTGCAGCTGGGCCATGCGCGCGGAGGTACCGGTGCCGCACGGCGAACGGTCGAACCAGCCGGGGTGGATGGCCATGGCGTGCCGGGAGCGGACGGCGTCCGAGCCGGGGGCGATCAGCTGGACGTGCTTGAGCCCGTGGATGGCCGGGTCGAGCGGGTGGACCGGGCGGTCGGTGGCGTTGACCGCGTCCATCAGGGCGAGCCCGGCGGCCAGCAAGTCGTCCTTGCGCGACCGGTCGAACGGAAGGCCCAGGTCGTCCAGATGGACCATGGCGTAGAAGTTGCCTCCGTACGCGAGGTCGTACGGCACGACGCCGTGGCCGGGTACCTTCACGGTGAGCCCGAGTCCGGCGCTGAAGGCCGGCACATTGGTGAGCGTGACGGAGGTGGCGGCGCCGTCCTCCACCCGCACGTCGACGCTCACCAGCCCGGCGGGGGTGTCCAGCCGAACGGTGGTCACCGGTTCGGTGACCTCCACCATGCCGGTCTCCACCAGGACGGTGGCCACCCCGATGGTGCCGTGCCCGCACATCGGCAGACAGCCGGAGACCTCCATGAACAGGACCCCGAAGTCGGCGTCGGGGCGCGTCGGCGGCTGGAGCACGGCCCCGCTCATGGCGGCGTGGCCGCGCGGCTCGTACATCAGCAGGGTGCGCACCGCGTCCCGGTGCGCCATGAAGTGGGCGCGGCGCTCGGCCATGGTGGCGCCGGGCAGTGTGCCGATACCGCCGGTGATCACCCGGGTCGGCATGCCCTCGGTGTGCGAGTCGACGGCGTGGAAGATGTGACGCGTGCGCAAGGGTCCCCCTCGGTCGTCCGGCCGGTCCGGGACGACGCTCCGGCCGGCCGGTGTCTGCTGTGGCGATGAGTGGTGCGGGAGGGTCAGTCGAGGCCCTCGGCGAGGGCCTTCTCGGTGGCCGCGCGCACGGCGGCCAGGGAGGCGGCGTCGAGCGGTGTGCGCGGCGGCCGGGTGGGACCGCCGTGCCGGCCGACGATGTCCATCGACGCCTTGATGGCCTGGACGAACTCGGGCTTGGAGTCCCAGCGCAGCAGCGGGTGCAGCCGCCGGTACAGCGGCAGTGCCGTCTCCAGGTCCCCGGACACGGCGGCCCGGTACAGCGCGACACAGCCGGCGGGCAGCATGTTCGGGCAGCCCGCGATCCAGCCGACGGCTCCGGCGAGCGCGAGCTCCAGCAGCACGTCGTCGGCGCCGACCAGCAGGTCGAGACCCGGCGCCTCCTCGGCGATCTCGTAGGCCCTGCGGACGTCCCCGCTGAACTCCTTGACGGCGACGACGGAGCCCTCCGCGTGGAGCTGGGCGAGCAGCCGCGGTGTCAGGTCCACCTTGGTGTCGTACGGGTTGTTGTACGCGACGACCGGCAGGCCCGCCGAGGCGACCTCCGCGTAGTGCGCGCGGACCGCCACGTCGTCGCAGGCGTATCCGTTGGGCGGCAGCAGCAGGACGGAGCCGGCGCCCGCCTCGGCCGCCTGCTCGGCGCGGCGCCGCGACTGGGTGCTGTCGTACGCGGAGACGCCCGGCATCACCCTGGCGCCGTCCCCGGCCGCCTCGACGGCGACGCGCACGACCTCGTCACGCTCCTGGTCCGTGAGGGTCTGGTACTCCCCCAGTGAGCCGTTGGGCACCACCCCGTCGCAGCCCGCGGCGACGAGGTCGCGCACATGCGCGGCGTACGCGTCGAAGTCGATCGACCGGTCCTCGCGCAGGGTGAGCGGCGTGGCGACCATGACGCCCCGCCAGGGGCTGGTGCGTGCGGGCGTGTTCGTGGACATGGGACTCCTCGATAGATGGGGCGAAGGAAGGGGACGGCGACGGTGCGGGCGCGTTGCGCGGGCTCACGCGTCCTCGGGGCCGTCGGCACGGGCCAGTACGGACAGCGGAACCGGGCAGGCGAGCGGCCGGCGGTCGGGGCCTCCGGTGTCCGCGGCGCAGCCGGCGAGTTCGCGCACGGCGAATCCGCACGTCCGGCCCTGGCACCAGCCCATGCCTGCCCGCGTGAGCAGTTTGACCGTGCGGCTGTCCCCGGCACCGAGTTCCCCGACGGCGGTGCGGATCGCTCCGGTGGTGACCTCCTCGCACCGGCAGACCTCGGTGTCGGCCGCCGTCCAGTCGGTCCAGCCCGGACCGGGCCGGTGGACGGCGCCCATGAGGGCGGCGAACGCGCGCATCCGGCGCCGGGACCGGAGCAGCGCCGCGGCGCGGGGCGCGCCCGGGCCGCCGCGGGCGTCCGTGATCACGGAGCGGGCGGCGAGTTCGCCCTCGGTCAGGGCGAGATGGACGCCGCCGATGCCGCCGGTCTCGCCGGCGGCCCAGACTCCGGGCACGGAGGTGCGCAGTTCGTCGTCGAGCTCCAGCGCGGCCGAACCGTCCGCACCGCACCGAGTGGCGCAGCCGATCCCTACCGCGAGGTCGAGTTGGGGCACCAGGCCGTGGCCGACGGCCAGGACGTCGCAGTCGATGCGGCGCCCGGTCCCGGGCAGCGGGCGCCAGTCGCGGTCCACCCGGCTGACCGTGACACCCTCCACCCGGTCGGTGCCGTGCACGGCGGTGACCGCCCGGTGCGTCAGCGGCCGGATCCGGTGGCGGGCCAGCGCGGCGCCATGGCGGGCGCCTTCCGCGAGCCGCCCGGGGTTGGCGGCCAGCACCAGCGGCGCCCGTCCGTACGCCCCGTAGCCGGAGGCCTCCACCAGGGCGGGGACCCGGGCGCCCGCCCGGGCGAGGGAGACGGCGACGGCCTGCAGCAGGGGTCCGCTGCCGGCGACGACGATGCGGCGGCCCGGCAGCACCAGGCCCGACTTCAGCATGGCCTGTGCCCCGGCCGCTCCGACGACACCGGGCAGGGTCCAGCCGGGGAAGGGGAGTTGGCGCTCGTAGGAGCCGGTCGCGATCAGCAGGCGTCGTGCGTCGAGGGTGGTGGCCCCGTCGCGTCCGTCGGGCCCGGTGACCGCGTGCAGCGTCCAGTCGGCCCCGCTCCGCTCGACGGCCCAGACGTGGTGTCCGGTGAGGTGGCGGATCCGCCCCGCCGTGCGGTGCCGGCCGAGCCGCGCGGCAAGGGCGGCGAACTCCGCCCAGCCGTGGTGCAGTGCCTCGGGGCGGGTGGCGCCGAGGCCGGGCGCGGGGGCGCGGTAGTACTGGCCGCCCGGTGCGTCCGCGGCGTCGAGCAGGACCACGTCGAGTCCGCCGTCGGCCGCGGTGACGGCGGCGGCAAGACCGGCGGGGCCGGCGCCCACGACCGCGAGTTCGGTACGCTCCGGCCGCTCGGCGGCCCGGTCAGCGGACGGGGCCGGCATGTCCGTCCCCTTCCTGCGGGGTGACGACGTCGCCGGGGCGGGCGGGGAGCAGGCAGGCGCGCCGGTTGGGCTGCCCGTTGACGGTGGCCAGGCAGTCGAAGCAGGAACCGATCCCGCAGAAGGCGCCCCGCGGCCGTCCGTTCACCCGGGTGGTGCGCCAGGTGAGGACGGAGGCGGCCCAGAGGGCGGCCGCGATGCTCTGGCCCGGCAGGGCCCGGACCGGTTGTCCGTCGAAGGTGATCTCGAAGGCGGGGCCGGGACCGGCTCCGGCCAGGGCGGCCGGGGTCCGTCCGGCCGTGCGTATGCGGGGACGTCTCACCAGGGCTCCTGCTCAGTCGGCGGCCGGTCGGTCCGGACCGTCAGCGGGCATCTCGGGGCGTACGGCGTCACGGCGGCGGCCTCAGCTGCCGGGACCGGTTCGGGGCGCCGCGTCGAACCGGTCCGGGCGGAACGGCGCCGGGTCCAGGGCGGGTTCCTCCCCCCGGATCGCGGCGGTGACCAGCGCGGCGGTGGCGGGTGCGAGTCCGATCCCCGCGCCCTCGTGACCGCAGGCGTGGAAGAGTCCGGGCACCCGGCGGTCGGGCCCGATCGCCGGGAGGTGGTCGGGCAGGTAGGGGCGGAAGCCGTGGTAGGTCCGCAGCACCCGGGCGTCGGCCAGCACCGGGAAGAGCGCGGCCGCCGCCGTGGCCAGCCGGCTGACCACCGGAACGGACAACGTCCGGTCGAATCCCACGCGTTCGCGGCTGGCGCCGATGAGAACCGGCCCTGCCGGGGTGCCTTCCACCACGGGTGAGGTCTGCAGGGCGGCCGATGCGCTCGACACGTCGGCCACGTACTCCGCCGCGTACACCTTGTGCCGGATCAGCCGCGGCAGCGGCTCGGTCACCAGGACGAAGCCGCGCCGGGGAAGCACGGGCAGCTCCACCCCCGCCAGGGCCGCCAGTTCGCCGCCCCGTACACCCGTCGCGTTGACCACCGCGGGGGCGAGCAGATCGCCCCCGGTGGTCCGTACGCCACGCACCGCGCCCGTCGGTCCCCTCAGCACGGCCGTGACCGCCTGCCCGGGGTGGAGGCTCGCTCCGGCGTCGCGGGCCGCGCGGACGAGGTGGGCCGCCGCCAGGGCCGGCTGGACCTGGGCGTCCTGCGGATAGAGGAAGCCGCCGGCGAGCCCGGGCGCCAGGTGCGGTTCGAGCGCGTGCAGTTCATCCGCCGCCACCGCGGTGGCCCGCACCCCAGCCGCCAGCTGTCCGGAGGCGGTCGCGGTCAGGGCGGCCAGCGACTCGGGGCCCGCCGCGACGACCAGGCCGCCCTTCTGCTCGAACTCAATGGCAGGGGGCAGCACTTGCGCCAGCTCGCGCCAGAGCGCGGCGGACAGGAGCGCAAGGTCCAACTCCGGGCCGGGCACCTTGTCGGAGACCAGGAGGTTGCCCTCCCCCGCTCCGGTGGTGCCGCCGGCGACCGGTCCGCCGTCCACCACGGCGACGACAAGTCCGGACCGGGCGGCGTAGTACGCGCAGGCGGCACCGACCACTCCGGCACCGACGACGACCACGTCCAAAGGCTGTCTCGTGAACACGTCAGTAATATGTCACATTGCTCTGAGGTCGCCAAGGGGACGTCAGAGACCTTCCTTTGACGCCCCGTCAGCTATCCGTCCCGGCGCGCTACGGACGGGGCACGTTGCGCAGGTTGGACCGGGCCATCTGGACCATCCTTCCCACGCCGCCGTCCAGCACGATCTTGCTGGCGGAGAGCGCGAAACCGGTCACCATGTCCGCGCTGATCTTCGGCGGGATGGAGAGCGCGTTCGGGTCGGTGACGATGTCGACGAGGGCCGGGCCCTTGTGCTTGAACGCGTCCTTGAGGGCGCTCTCCAGCTGCTTGGGCTTCTCGACGCGGACGCCGTACGCCCCCGAGGCCCGCGCGACGGCCGCGAAGTCCGGGTTCTTGTTGGTCGTACCGAACGAAGGCAGTCCCCCGACCAGCATCTCCAGCTCGACCATGCCCAGCGAGGAGTTGTTGAACAGAACGACCTTCACCGGCAGGTCGTACTGGACGAGGGTCAGGAAGTCCCCCATCAGCATGGTGAACCCGCCGTCCCCGGACATCGACACGACCTGCCGGTTGCGGTCGGTGAACTGGGCGCCGATGGCCTGCGGCAGCGCGTTCGCCATCGAGCCGTGACTGAACGAACCGATCACCCGCCGCTTGCCGTTCGGCGTCAGATAGCGGGCCGCCCAGACGTTGCACATACCGGTGTCGACGGTGAAGACCGCGTCCTCGTCGGCGAGTTCGTCCAGGACCGAGGCCACGTACTCCGGATGGATCGGAACGTGCTTGTCGACCTTGCGGGTGTACGCGCTGATCACACCCTCCAGCGCGTCCGCGTGCTTCTTGAGCATCCGGTCGAGGAACTTGCGGTCGCTCTTGGCCTTCACCCGCGGCGTAAGACAGCGCAGGGTCTCGCGGACATCGCCCCAGACCGCGAGATCGAGCTTGGAACGGCGGCCCAGGTGCTCGGGGCGCACATCGACCTGGACGATCTTCACGTCGGTGGGGAGGAAGGCGTTGTACGGGAAGTCCGTGCCGAGCAGGATCAGCAGATCGCACTCGTTCGTGGCCTCGTACGCGGCGCCGTAGCCGAGCAGCCCGCTCATGCCGACGTCGTACGGGTTGTCGTACTGGATCCACTCCTTGCCGCGCAGCGCGTGGCCCACCGGGGCCTTCACCCGCTCGGCGAACTCCATCACCTCGGCGTGCGCGCCCGCCGTACCGCTGCCGCAGAACAGCGTCACCCGTTTGGCCTCGTCGACCATCCGGCAGAGCTTCTCGATCTCCCCATCGCCCGGACGCACGGAAGGCCGCGAGGTGACCAGGGCGTGCTCGACGGACTTCTCCGGCGCGGGCTGGGAGGCCACGTCGCCCGGCATCGAGACGACGGCGACGCCGCCCCGGCCGATCGCGTGCTGGATCGCCGTCTGCAGCAGCCTCGGCATCTGCTGCGGGTTGGAGATCATCTCGTTGTAGTGGCTGCACTCCTGGAAGAGCAGCTCCGGATGGGTCTCCTGGAAGTAGCCGAGGCCGATCTCGCTCGACGGGATGTGCGAGGCGAGCGCGAGGACCGGAGCCATGGAGCGGTGGGCGTCGTAGAGACCGTTGATGAGGTGCAGGTTGCCCGGTCCGCACGACCCGGCGCAGGCCGCCAGCTCGCCGGTGATCTGCGCCTCGGCACCGGCTGCGAACGCGGCCGTCTCCTCGTGCCGCACCTGGATCCAGTCCATGGCGGGATTGCGGCGGATCGCGTCGACGACGGGGTTGAGGCTGTCGCCGACCACCCCGTACAGGCGTTTGACGCCCGCCCGGGCGAGGATGTCGACGAACTGCTCCGACACGTTCTGCTTGGCCATGGGTGCGCACTCCCTCTGCCTGTGCTCCGTGCACGATCGGCTGTCCGGATCCCGGGGCGCGAAACCCCCGCCGGACGGGTTCTCCGGAGTCCATCAACCCATGGCCCGGGCGGTTACGCCTCCCAGACGCCGACCGCCGTCCGGTCGTCGGCGTACCCCTTCACCCGCAGCTGGGTGTCGGCCAGGAACGCGCCGAGGCCGGGCGCACCGGCCGGTGTCCAGCGCTCGGCGAGTTCCGCGGCGAGGGCCGGTTCGCCGCGCAACGGCTCGGCGAGGCCCGGGCTGCACAGCAGCAGGGTGTCGCCCGGCCGGGCGACCGACGCGCGGAAGCGGAACGGCTCGGCGGGCAGCGGGACCGGGTCCTCGACGTACGGGGCCGGGGCCGTGGTGACCCCCAGGTCCATGGTCAGCCGGTCGCCCCCGGGCCCGCTCTCGGGCACCGACGACCCGAAGCCGACCACGGCCTCGCCGGTGAGCGCGCCCTTCCGCGGCACGATCGGTTCGAGGTCGTGCCAACTGCCGTCCCGCAGCCGGAACAGCCCGCCGTCGCCCACCCCGAAGAAGACCCGGGTGCGGCATTCCGGGTCGGCGGAGAGCAGGAGGCAGCGCAGCCCCACCGTGTACTCGTGCGGTTCACGGCCGAGTTCGGCGGCGCGGGCGCGCAGCTTGCCGTAGCCGCGGTCGGTCAGCCGGTGCAGCCCGGACTTGAGGTCGCCGCGGCGGCCCGCTCTTATGTCGTCGGCGAGGCGGGCGTGGCTGCGTCCGACGGCTTCGGCGATCCAGCGGCAGGCGTCGGCCGCGGCCAGGTGCCCGCTCTCGGTGGACCGGGCGCCGCCTGCGACGGCGACCAGGACGAGCGCACCCTCCGCGGTGCCGAACCGTGTGGTCAGCAGCGCGTCGCGCCGGGGTTCGCCCCGGAACCGGGCGGAGTCGCCCCGCACGGAGGCGGCCCGCAGGGTGTACGTGCCGTACCGGGCGCCGTCGAGCACGGTGTCGGCGACGAGGCCGTCCAGTTCACGCGGGTCGCTCTCGGGCAGCGCGGTGGGCTCGGCGTCGTACGTGGGCGGTCGCGCGCCCACGTGGACGACCGGCGGGGGCGGCGCCTCGGGGACGGGGGCCGGTTCCGGGGCGGGTCCGGGCGGCGCGGTGTCGTGGGTCCGCTCGACGACCGGGCGCCTGGGCAGCGGCGGCACGGCCTCGTCCGGCTCGGCGGGCGGCCGGACCGTGACGGTGGGCACCCCGGCGGGCGCCGGCGGTTCAGGAGGCACGGGCGGCACGGCGGGGGCCGATGGCGCGGCCTCCGGCTCCGCCGGTACCGGAAGGCTCTGGGCGATGCGGGGATCGGCCGGAGCCCACTGTGGTTCCGGCGCGAGGACCGGGGACGGCGGCGGCGCGACGACCGGTGCCGGGGTGGGGGCGGACGACGGGGGCGGGGGCGGGGGTGGGGGTGCGCCCGCGAAGGTGCGGGGCCGGGGCGGGCCGGCCGGTGGCTCCCACGGGGCCCGTGCGGTCACCTCGGACGGCGGCGGGGCCGCAGCCGGGTCCGCCGTTCGGGTGACCGCGGAGGCTGCCGCCCTCGGTTCGGGCACCGCGGCGGCGGTCCCGTAAGCCTCACCGCCGTCGGATCCCACCGCGCCCGACGCCGAGTCGAAGCGGTCGTCGAGACTGTCGGCCGCCTGGCTCGCCCCGGCGTCCGGTGCGGAATCGTCGTACAGCCTGCGCCACCAGTCGTCCTCGTGGGCGGCGGGCCTCTCCCCCTGCTGACTCATGCCCTTATTGTCCACCGCGAAGGCCGTGCGAAAACGGGACATCCGGAAAAAGTGGCTGAGTCCCGTCCGGAATTAGGCCCGCCGGGCGGCCCCACCCCCCACGGGAAGGACGCCCGGCGGACCGGTCGGGTGACGCGACGTCAGCGCACGGCGTAGGCGTCGGTCACGGTCTGGACGACGGAGTTGCCGTTGGCGTCCGTCAGTTCGGTGCGCAGGGTCACCGGCTTGCCGGCCGCGTCCGCGTGGTTCACGATCGCGGTCCAACGGCCGCTGTGCTGCGCGGTGGTGGCCGCGGTCCAGGTCTCGCCGCCGTCGTACGAGTAGGAGACCTCGGCAGCCGTGACCTTGCCGGGTGTGTAGCCGGCGTGGCCCGAGACGCTCAGGCCGATCTGCTGACCGTCCTTCGCCGCCAGGGTCTTCATGCCGTCCGAGGGCAGGTCGTAGCCCGGGAAGAGGAGCGGGATGCCCTGCGAGTAGACGTTCTCGTCGCGGTGCGAGCGGAACTTCCAGGTGGTTTCGGTCCTGGTCGACCGCTTCCACACGGCGGCGGGCTGACCGGACTTCATGGTCATCATGGTGAGTTCGTACGCGGCGTCCTCGGCCGGCACGGTGAACACTCCGGACGGCCAGCCGGATTCACCGAGTACCTGGCCCCCGCTGGTGAGCCGCATGTTGCCCATGTCCCCGAAGGATCCCTGGAGCCCGCCGTGTTCGGTGTCGCTCCAGAAGCCCGGGGCGACGCCGATCAGATTGTCCTGGCGTTCGGCGGCGAGCATCTCCTTGCCCTGGTCGTCCCTGGGCGCGGACGGGACGACGACGCCCCGGTACCAGTCCGCCGAACGCTTCGATCCGGCCTTGTGCGTACGGAACTTGTCCATCATGAACTCGCCCCACGGGAAACTGGAGGAGAGTCCCTGCTGCCAGGTGCTGTCGCCGGCCGAGTAGTACTCGGTGCGCTTTCCGGGCGCGGGCACGCTGTCGAACGCGCCGACGCCGTACCGGGCGCCGTAGGGGGTGGCGACGAGGAGCGTGTCGACGAAGTCGGTCTTCACGCCCATCGATTCGTAGGTGGACTCGACGGTGCTGAGCGCCCTGTCCCTGACCCTGTACGTGCGGTCCGAGGTGACGGTGCCCGTCTCGGGGAAGGCGAGGTTGTAGACGAACGGGCTGGACGCGGTGGCCTTCCAGCTCAGCTTCACCGGGCCGGCGGCCAGTGCGGCGGCCAGACCGGCCGCCTCGTCCGCCTGGATCCCGAGCGAGGGCAGCGGCGCCGCACCGTATCCGACGGACGGCTTCCACGGGCCGGCGGAGGGGCGGTGCGCGATGACCGCCACGGCGCCGGCGGCCTTGGCGTCGCGCGCCTGGACGGCCATGGGAGCGCCGTCCTCGACACGGACCAGGGCGATCTTCCCCGCGACGTCGGCGGCCTTCAGTTCGTCGGGCGTACCGGTACCGGCGTCGACGAGTGCGGCCTGGCCCGTTCCGTCGAGGTTGACGGAGCCGGTGGACGCGGGAGTGGGGTGCAGGGTGGTGCCTCCGACGACCGCGAGCTTCTCGATCTGCGGGGCGTACGCGCGCCAGAAACTGTCGAAAGCGAAGTCGCCGTCCCGGGCCCTGCCCTGGATGTCGACCCGGTAGTCCTTGATGACGCTGCCGCCGGCGATGGACCCGGAGTGCAGCCAGACGTCGTCCCAGCTGCGGCCGAAGGCCAGGGTCCCGCTACGGGTCTCGGTGACCCGGTCCTCGGTCTTCACCTTGATCCGGTGCGCCTTGCGGGCGTCCAGCACCAGGACGGTGTCCTTGGTGACGTTCAACTGGGGGCGGGCCAGGTAGCCGACCGACTCGGCGAGCGTTCCTGTGGCGTCCTCGGGGTCCGCCGAGACGATGAAGCTGGAGACGAAGTAGGCGCCGGGGCGCACCTCGTACACCTGGTCGGTCGAGCCGTCGTTGAAGCGGCGCTCGCCGGTCGCGGTGTCGGTGCCGATGACGTCGAGCGAGGACGAGCCGGTCGCGGCCTTGCCGTTGCCGTCGATCAGCTTGACGCGCAGGGTGACGGTCTCGGCGCCGACGTACAGCGAGAACGGGGTGGAGACCTTGACGCCGCCGGTCGCGGTGGCCAGCACCCGGCCGGTGACGTCGCCGTACTGGCTGTCCTGGAGCTTCGCCGTCGGGTCGAGCTTCAGCGGAACTTCGACGGTCCCTCCGGCGGGCACGGTGACGCTCTTCGCGCCGAGCGCGGCGACGGAGGAGCGGACGGCCGAGCCGTCGTTGCCCGTGACGCCCTGGAGGGTGAGCGAGAGCTTCACCGGCTTGTCGCCCGTGTTGGTGTACGGGATCCGCACGGTGGTGCGGTCCGTCTTGTCCTGCGGCCAGTTGAAGGTGCCGCCCTGGACGGCGGGTGCGCCGGTGAGCGTCGTGTCGATGGCGGCCTTGACGTCGAGCCGGCCGCCGCCGGTCTCGCGTACGTCACCGGGGATGTCGCTCTTCGCGGACGACACGAGGGCCGACTTGACCTGCTGGGCCGTCCAGTCGGGGTGGCGTTCCTTGACGATGGCGGCGGCGCCCGCGACGTGCGGGGTGGCCATCGACGTACCGGACATCGACTGGTACGCGTACACGCCGCGGCCGCCTGCCGCGGCGGCGGAGATGTCGACGCCGGGGGCGGCGATCTCCGGCTTGAGGGTGTGCGAGACGATCGCGGGCCCGCGGCTGGAGAACCGGGCCGTGGAGTCGTCGCGGTCGACGGCGCCGACGGTCAGCACGCTGGGCGCGCACCCGGGCGAGGAGACGGTGTTCAGCGTCGGGCCCGAGTTCCCGGCCGCGATGACGAACAGGGTGTCCTTGCTCCTGCCGAGTTCCTCGGCGGCCAGGCTCATCGGGTCCGTGCAGTCGGTGGGTGTCTGGCTGCCCAGGCTCATGGAGACGACGTCGGCCTTCCGGTCGACGGCCCACTGCATGCCCGCGATGATCCAGGACGAGTCACCGGAGCCGCTGTCGCCCAGCACCTTGCCAACGAGCAGGTCGGCGCCGGGGGCGACGCCCTTCTTCTTCCCGGCACTGGCCGCGCCGGTGCCGCCCACGGTGGAGAGCGTGTGGGTGCCGTGCCCCTGGCGGTCGTCGGCGGTGTCGGAATCGGTGAAGTTCTTCGACTCGGTGATCCGGCCCTTGAGGTCCGGGTGCTCGGCGTCGGCGCCGGTGTCCAGGACGGCGACCTTGGTGCCCTTGCCGTCGTAGCCGGCGGCCCAGGCGAGATCGGCGCCGATCTGCTTGGTGGAGCGGTCGAGGCTGGCCTCGACCTTGCGGTCCAGCCAGAGCTTCTTCAGCCCGGCGGCGGAGCGGGACCGCGGGCCGGTGACGTCCGACCAGAATCCGGCGGCCTGCTTCTTGTCGGCCTTGAGCGCCACACCGTCGATGGCGGGGAGGGCGAGGCCGCGCTCGGCCCCGCGCGGGGTGGCGGGGGCGCTGCGGGCGGTGTCCGTGGAGTAGGTCGCGATCAGCGGTACGGAGTCCGCGTGCGCGTCGTCGTACCCCTGCCGGATGAGCCCGGTGACGTTGAAGAGTTCCTCGTCGACGGTGCCGTCGGCGAGCGCCTTCACGGCGGTGTCCGGATAGACGTACAGGTCCGTGCCGGAGCGGCGGGTCTGCACGAGCGGCACGGTGCCGTCCTCGCGGGGCAGCGCGGTCGCCGAGGCGTTGCCCGAACCGTCGGTGCTCACCAGCACCTTGTCGCCCGTGACCAGGGTGACGGTGACCGGCTTGTCCGCCTTGACGGTGGCGGCCGCGGTGCCGGTCAGCGGTCTGTTCGTGCCCGCGTCGCCCTGTGGCGCTGCCACGGACGGTGCGATCACCGTGACGGCGAGGACGGCGGCGGTGGCCGCCCCCAGTGCCGTACGCGATATCGGACGCATCGCTCTCCCCAAGTAAAACCGGAAGGACAGGCGTAAAGGCCCTCATTCCGGAGGTTGTTGGTGCTGCGGTGGCGCCACATTGGCAGAGTGACGGGCGGTACAGCGATGATGTGCCACGGCGGGTTTACGCCGTGGCCGCTTTCCGCCACGGCCGGCCGGCCGCGCAGCACGACACGACAGGGCGGCAAGGCGGTTCGGGGAGGTCCGGGGATGCTGGGAGCCATAGGTCTCGACGAGACGCAGGAGTCGGCCTACCGCGCGCTGGTGGCGGTGGGAGCCGCGGAGGTCTCCGATCTCGCGCACCGGCTGGCGCTGCCCGAACGTGACGCCGAGCGGGCACTGCGGCGCCTGGAGCAGCACGGGCTGGCCGCACAGTCGTCGGCCCGTACGGGCCGGTGGGTGGCGGCTCCGCCCGGGGTCGCGCTGGGGGCGCTGCTGACCCAGCAGCGCCACGAGCTGGAGCAGGCGGAGCTGGCCGCGGTCCTGCTGGCCGAGGAGTACCGGGCGGACGCGGACGAGCCCGCCGTACACGATCTGGTCGAGGTGGTCACCGGGGCGAGCGCCGTGGCTCATCGTTTCCATCAGCTGCAGCTGGGGGCGACGAGCGAGGTGTGCGCCCTGGTCACCGGGAATCCGGTCGCGGTCAGCGGGCTCGACAACGAGTCCGAGGAACAGGCCGCCACCCGCGGGGTGTCGTTCCGGGTGGTGGTCGAGCGCGAGGTGCTGGGGCTGCCGTCGGGGATTCTGGAGCTGTCGGCGGCGCTGAGCCGCAACGAACAGTGCCGGGTCGTGGACCGGGTTCCGACCAAGCTGGTCATCGCGGACCGGGCGCTGGCGATGGTGCCGCTGACCTCCCGCGGCGCGGAGCCGGCGGCACTGGTGGTGCACGCGTCGGGGCTGCTGGAGTCGCTGACGGGGCTCTTCGAGGCGGTGTGGCGCGAGGCGATGCCGTTGCGGCTCGCCGAGAACGGCCGGGTCGGGGAGGACTCGACGGGACCGGATCCGACGGATCTGGAGATCCTTTCGCTGCTGCTGGCCGGCCTGACCGATGCCAGCGTGGCGAAGCAGCTCGATCTGGGGCTGCGGACGGTGCAGCGCCGGGTCAAGGGCCTGATGGAACTCACCGGGGTGTCGACCCGGCTGCAGTTGGGCTGGCATGCGTACGAGCGGGGCTGGGTCGCCCGCGAACCCCGCCCCTGACCGGACCGTCACGCCTCTGAGCTGCGTCTACGGTCCCGGAGCGGGGCGTGACGACGGGCGGGACCGGCCGGACTCCGGCAGGCTGGTCAGATGAGTGTGTGGCAGCTCGTCGCCGTCGGCCTGGTCATGCTGCTCGGCCTGATCGGCGTGCTGGTGCCCGGTGTACCCGGGCAGGCGATCATCTGGGCCGCCGTCCTGTGGTGGGCGCTGACCGACATGACGCCGGCCGCCTGGGGCGTCCTGATCGGGGCCACGGCACTGCTGCTGCTGAACCAGGCACTCAAACCGCTCCTGCCGCCACGCCGGCCCCGTGAGTCCGGCGCGCCGCGCCGCACGCTGATGCTCGGCGGGATCGGGGCGATCACCGGGTTCTTCGTGATTCCCGTGGTCGGGGCGATCGCCGGGTACGTGGGCGTGATCTACGGGGCCGAGCGACTGAGGCTGGGCAGTCGCGGGGCCGGCTGGGCATCGGTCCGCTCGGTGATGCGGGCGACCGGCTACTCCGTGCTCGTCGAGCTGTTCGCGTGCCTGCTGGTGGCGGGGGCGTGGCTGGGTGCGGTGATCTGGGGCTGACGGCACGCCATGCCCGTCACGTAGGCGAAGTCCGATCACATGGAGAGAAACACATCGGATCTCTCGCACCCTATTGACGCCCAGAAAGCTCAAGTCTACGTTCCGTGAGGACATAGCTCGGATGAATTGACGCGCCTGTCTGCGTACGAATCGCCAGGAGATTCCTTGCCCACTGCACCGGACCACGCCTCCTCCCCTCGTATCGATTCCTCGCCCGCCCCCTCCCGGCCCGCCCCCTCCCGCAGAAGCGTGATCGCCACGGGCACCGCGCTCGGGGGAGCCCTCGTGGTGGGCGGCACCGCCGCCCCCGCCCGGGCCGCCGCCCCGTCGGCCGCGGCCGCCCCTGTCGTGGTGCACTCCCCCGCGGACAGCTGGAACACCGTCCTCGACGACGCCGACCTGCGCTGGCAGAGGATGCCTGCGACCTGGTACGAGGGCCCGTACCTGGGCAACGGCCGGCTCGGCTCCGGCATCTACGCGGAGCCCGGCGCCGAGACCACGGCGATCCGGTTCAACGTCCAGCACTCCGAGGTTCAGGACCACCGGCCCGAGTTCGGTTCGCTCTTCGGCCTGGCGCGGCTCCCCATCGGCCACTTCACGCTGGAGCCGGCCGGCACCATCACGGGCGTCGACTGGCGGATGCGGCTGCACACCGCCGAGCTGCAGGGCACCGTCACCACCTCGGCCGGCACCCTCACGCTCCGCGCCTTCGTGCAGTCGACCGGTGACGTGCTGGCCGTCGAGGTGACCCCGAGCGCCGGCGAGAAGGACTTCCGCTGGGTCTTCCACCCGGCCGAGGCGATCAGCCCCCGGGCCGCCTTCAAGCCGCTGCCGGACGGCTACACGGGCAACCCCCCGGCCGTCGTCGAGGAGCACGGCGGGACGACCGCGGCCGTGCAGTCGCTGCTCGCGGGCGGAGCGCACGTCACCGCCTGGCGCGAGCGGACGCGCGGCGCGGCCCGCACCCTGTACGTGACCGTCACGCACTCGCATCCCGGGAACACCGCCCGTGCCCGCGCGCTACGTGCGGTCACGGCCGCCTCCGCCCTTCCGTACTCCCTGCTTGCCGCCCCGCACCGTGCCTGGTGGGACCGCTTCTACCGCCGGAGCTTCCTGTCGCTGCCCGATGCCCGGCTGCAGCGCTTCTACTGGATCCAGCTCTACAAAACGGCGTCGGCCGCGCGCAAGGACGCCCCCGTGATGGCCACCTCGGGCCCCTGGCTGGAGCCCACACCGTGGCCCAACACCTGGTGGAACCTCAACGTCCAGCTGGAGTACTGGCTGATCCACGGCTCCAACCACCTGGAGCTCGACGCCGTCACCCGGGCCCTGAGGGAATTCCGCGAGCAGCTCTCCCGCGAGGTCGCCGCCCCCTACCGGGCCGACTCCGCCGGCATCCCCCGCACCACCGACCCGCAGCTGGTCAACGGTGCCGCGGTCGCCGACGGTGGCTACGGCGTCGGCATCCCCGGCCAGGACCCGCCCACCCCCGAGGTCGGCAACCTGACCTGGGCCCTGCACAACGTCTGGCTCTCCTACCGCCACACGATGGACCGGTCCGTCCTGCGCGACACCCTCTTCCCGCTGCTGCGCAAGGCCGTCAACTACTACCTGCACTTCCTCACTCCGGGCGCCGACGGCAAGCTGCACCTCCCGGCGACCTTCTCCCCCGAGTACGGCGTCAACGCCCCCGACTGCAACTACGACCTGATGCTGCTGCGCTGGGGCTGCCGCACCCTGCTCGAATCGGCCCGCGAACTGGACGTCCACGATCCGCTGACCGCGCGATGGCAGGAGGTGCTGGCCAGGCTGGCCCCGTACCCGGTCGACGAGAACGGCTACATGATCGGCGCCGGGGTGCCGTTCGCGAAGTCCCACCGCCACTACTCGCACATGCTGGCCGTCTACCCGCTGTACGAGGTCACCGGCGCGACCGACACCGAACGCGCCCTGATCGAGAAGTCCCTCGCCCACTGGGTCGGCTTCGAGGGCGCACTGCAGGGCTACACCTTCACCGGCGCCGCCTCCATGTCGGCGCTGCTCGGCAAGGGCGAGGACGCACTGGCCTACCTGGGTCAGCTGATGAGCCGGTTCATCCAGGCCAACACCATGTACAAGGAGTCCGGCCCCGTCATCGAGACCCCGCTGTCGGCCGCCCAGTCACTCCACGACATGGTCTGCCAGTCCTGGGGCGACACCATCAGGGTCTTCCCCGCCCTGCCCGCCGCCTGGCAGGACCTGACCGTCCACGACTTCCGTACCCAGGGCGCTTTCCTGCTCAGCGCCGTGCGGGAGAACGGGCGGACACGCTGGGTGCGGCTGACGAGCGAGGCGGGGGCGCCCTGCGTCGTACGGCACGGCATCGAGGGCGCCATCGAGGTGCGGGACCGGCACGGACGTCCCCTGGCCCACGAGGAGCAGCAAGGCGGTGCGGTACGCATCCGGCTCCGCAAGGGCGAATCGGCGCTGATCACGGCGGCCGGCGACCGCCCGGACCTGACCGTCCGCCCGGTCGCGGCGAACGGGCCCGCACCGAGCTGGGGCCTGCCGGCCTGATCCCGTTACGCGGGCACCCGGTCCATGGCCTCCGCACGGCGCACGCCGTAGGAGCGCCAGGGCCGCCACCGGTCCGAGCCGGGCGTCCCGTACGGGTCCACGTCGGGGTCGCCCAGGCCGCGCATCCGGATCAGCTTCGCGGTGGCCGGGCCGATGCCGGGCAGCCGCAGCAGCGCCTGTTCGGCCGCGTCCCGGTCGGCGCCCGCGTCGAGCCGGACACCGCCGTCGGCGAGGGCGGTGGCGAGGGCGCGCAGCGCCGGGTCGGACACCGCGCCCGCCAGGACGCCCGGTTCGGGGAACACATGGGTCAGCCCGCCGCAGGAGACGTCCAGGACCTTTCCGTACAGCTCGACCAGCTCACCGGCGGCCGCAGGACCCACCAGCGCCCGCACGGCGAACTCCTCGGGGTCCGCCGTGCCGGGCGAGCGCACCCCTGGGCGGACGGCCACCCCGGCCGCCAGCAGCGGATCGGCGCCGAGCAGTTCGTCCACGGCGTACGGGTCGGCGTCCAGGTCGAAGAGGCGGCGCAGCCGCTGCACGGCGGTGGTCAGATCACGCAGGTCCGTGAGGTGGATGCGGGCCTCCAGCCAGGATCCGGCGGACCGCTCGTCGACGGCGGCGATGCCCGTGCCGTGCGGCAGGCGCAGGGTGCGGCGGTACGTCCGGGCCCCGGGCTCCCCGCTGACCTCCTCGATCCGGGCGACCGTCTCGGCTGCGAGCAGATCGAAGACCTCGCGGGCCTCGTACGGGCCCCGGTGCGCGAGCCGGAGCGGAATGCCGGTGGTGCGGGCCTGCCGGGGCGCGGCGCCGAGCCCGGTGCCGGCCTCGGTGCGCAGCTCGCTCGGGGTGCGCGCGTAGATCTGCCGGACGGTGTCGTTGAACTGACGCACCGAGGCGAAACCCGCCGCGAAAGCGATCTCGGTGACGGGTAGCCCGGTGGTCTGGAGCAGGACCCGTGCGGTGTGCGCGCGCTGGGCCCGGGCCAGGGCGACCGGCCCGGCACCCAGTTCCGCGTTGAGCTGGCGCTGGACCTGCCGCGAGCTGTAGCCGAGCCGGTGAGCGAGACCGGGCACGCCTTCCCGGTCCACCACACCGTCGCCGATCATGCGCATGGCACGCCCGACCACGTCCGCCCGGACGTTCCAGTCCGCGGAGCCGGGCACGGCGTCCGGGCGGCAGCGTCTGCACGCCCGGAAGCCGTTGCCCTGCGCGGCGGCCGCGGTCGGGTAGAAGCGGACGTTCTTCCGCTTGGGGGTGACGGCGGGGCAGCTCGGCCGGCAGTAGATGCCGGTCGTCTCGACGGCGAAGAAGAACTCCCCGTCGAAACGTGCGTCGCGGCTGCTCACCGCCTCGTATCTGGTCTCTTCGTCCATCACACCGTCCAGTGTGCGCCACCGGACCCGGCCGCACTCGCGGTTTTCGGACGCCGACCAGGGGCTCCGGCTACCGCACGCGGCCCCGCTTCGCCTCCATGGCGGCCCGCCCCTCGGCCCCCTTGCGCTTCCAGTCCCGGCGGATCTCGGACCGGACCCGGGCATCGGTCTTGGCGACGATGCGCTGGTTCTCGCGCAGCAGCTTGCGGTAGCTGTCGTAGCGCCGCTCGGGCAGCGTTCCGTCCTCGATCGCCGCCAGCACCGCACAGCCCGGTTCGGCGGCGTGCGAGCAGTCCTGGAACCGGCACTGCGCGGCCAGCTCCTCGATCTCGGAGAACACTTGGCCGACGCCTGTCTCCGCGTCCCACAGGCCGACCCCGCGCAGTCCCGGGGTGTCGATCAGTACGCCGCCGGAGGGCAGGACCAGCAGGTTGCGGGTCGTGGTGGTGTGCCGGCCCTTGCCGTCCACGTCACGCGTGGTCCGCACCTCCATCGCGTCGTGACCGAGCAGGGTGTTGGCGAGCGTGGACTTGCCCGCGCCGGAGGCGCCGAGCAGCACGCTCGTACCGCCGGAGACGATCGCGGAGAACACGTCGACGCCCTCGCCGGTGGCGGAGCTGACGGGCAGCACCTGCACGCCCGGCGCGAGGCGCTCGATGTCCTGGACGAGATGGGACAGGGTCACGGCGTCCGGGACCAGGTCGGCCTTGGTCAGGACGACGAGGGTCTCGGCAACGCCGTCCCCGGCCGATGCCGTGTCGCGGAGCAGCGCGTCGCCGCCGCTGCTGGACATGGCCAGGGCGAGGAACCGCTCCACCCGGCCCAGGTCGAGCTCCACCGCCAGCGAGACGCAGATGGCGATGTGGTCGACGTTGGTGGCGAGCACCTGGCCCTCGGAACGCTTGGACGAGGTCGAGCGGACGAAGGCCGTGCGCCGCGGCAGCAGCGTACGGACGAACTGCGGGTCGCCGTCGGGGTCGACGGCCGCCCAGTCGCCCGTGCAGACGATCCGCATCGGGTCACGGGGCACGACGAACGCGGTGTCCGCACGGACCGTGCCCTGCGGGGTGACGATGTCGCACTGCCCGCGGTCGACCCGCACCACGCGGCCCGGCAGCAGCCCCTGTTCGGCATACAGGGCGAACTCGGCCGCCCAGTCGTCGTCCCAGCCGTAGGCGGACAGGGGGTGCGACGGCGAGGAGCCCTGAAGAGTGGAGAAGGAAGAGAAAGAGGAAGAGGAAGACGGGAAAGACAAGGGAAACCCTTCACAGGGTGGCCCCGGCGGTGCGCGCTACGGCGCGGAGGATCTGAGGAAGGTCAGCCGGCGGCCACGGGGGTGGGAACGATGCTCTTCGGCTTGTGGGCAGCGCCCATCGCGGCGACAGTCATCAATGTCCTCACCTCCGGATTCACGCACGGTCCGACAGCGGCGGTCTTCTCCGCCGTCCGTCACGCCGCACACGATAGCCCGCGGTGGCCGGGCGGCGTCAACGGATTTATCACGGTGCGCCGGAACGCTGCGCCGGAACGGAGTCCTTCGGCCGGAATATCACATGCCCTCCCTCGATCGGGTGATACGCATGGAGATCGACCGGTCGCGGACGGTTAGGGTGCCGGACATGACCTCCCCCCAGACAGCCCCCGGCACGTTCACCCAGGCCCAGTTGGGCACGCTCATCCTGATCGGCTGGAGCGGCGAGCACCCCCACGACGGGCACGATGTCGCCTTCCTGCTCGCCTACTCGCTGGGCGACGGATCGGAAGGACCCGCGGTCGGCGAGGCCGCCATGCGCATCGCCCTGGACCGCTGCGGGCTCCCGGCCGGCGGCGGCACGGTGCGCGCCGACGAGACGCCCGGCCTGCCGGTGAAGCTCCTCGTCCAGGCGGGCCAGGCCGTCCTGACACTGCCTCACTTCAAGGCCCAGTACCCCGTGCCGCCCCAGTGGCTGGCGGCCGCCACCGCACAGGGCGAGGTGCACGCGATGTTCGCCACCCGGCCGTGGCCGCAGGGGGCGCCGGGGCTCCCGGTGGGCGAGGAGGAGCTGCGCCTCTTCGCGGGCGACCCGGAGGTCATCGCGAGCTCCGCCCACTGTGTCCTTCCGGTACGCAGCCTGGGCTGACCGTCCCCCGCACGACGATGCCCACCGCCCCCCGTGGAGCGGTGGGCATCCGCGCGCTCGGCGCCCCACCCACGCACCGCGGGCGGCCCGGTACCTTCCGGGCCGCCCGCGGTGTGTGTCCGGGATCAGTTGTTGCCGATGCCGTTCCCGGAGAGGACCGGAATGCCGTTCACCAGGTGCGAGAGGGCCTCGTCGCCCTTGGCCTGGGTGGAGTTGTCGGCGCACTGCTGGTTCTGCGGCGAGGACAGGACGTCGATGTCCTGGACCGCGACGGGCACGAGGATGCCCACGAGCGAACCCACGTTGGCCTTGACCGGAGCTCCGACGCAGAGCTTGTTCAGCGAGCCCTGGACGAGCTGGGCCTGCGGGCTGCCGTCACCCCGGGTCACGCTGTTGCCGAACGAGTCCACGGCGCCGTTGCCGTTGACCGACGTGGTGCCCCCTTCGTTCCCGATCGCCATGGCCGAGGGGGCCGCGGCGGCCGAGATACCGACCAGGGACACGGCCACTGCTGCGCCGGCCATCATCTTCTTCATCACGCTTCACCTTTCGGAGCGTTCCGTTCTGGAACGTACTGATCAACCTCTTACGGAGGCTTCGGTTCCGCGGTTCCACTCAAATGGGTTCGATCCGGCCCAAGTTCGTTACCTCTCGCCGGAGGTACGCGCTCCGGGGACGAGGCCTCCGGCCCCGGGCGGTCCGGCCTCCGCGCCGCCCGGCGGTGCCGCGTCGCCGCGGGCCGCCGCCTGCCACTCGGCGAGGAGGCGGTCGTAGATCGGTGTGCCGTCCTGCGGGTACCGATGCGGGTCCCGCCGTCGTTGACTGTCGTACTGGTCCATGAGGGGGCCCTACCCGGTACGGCGGTGGGCCTGCGCCGCCGCTACGGCAACCGGCCCAGCGGACCCGCCCTTTCGGGGGAGCGTCCGGCCGCGCCTCGGCACGCGACGTGGGGCCGACACGTCCGGGCGGCCGGAACTCCGGCTGCCACGAGGACGGGTCGGCCCCACGGGTGATCCAGGAAGCTCGGGCGCCTCGGGAAACGCCGGCGCCCCGGGAACGACTAGTCGTTGGCGACGCCGTTGCCGGACAGGATCGGGATCCCGGACAGGATGTGCGACAGAGCCTCGTCACCCTTGGCCTGGGTGGAGTTCTCGGTGCACTGCTGGTTCTGCGGGGAGGACAGGACGTTGATGTCCTGGACCGCGATCGGAACGGCACCGATCAGCGAGCCGACGTTGGCCTTGGCCGGCAGGGCGATGCAGGGCTTGTTGAGCGAGCCCTGGATGAGCGCGAACTGCGGGCTCCAGTCACCGTGGGTGGCGGAGTTGCCGTACGACTGCACGGCGCCGTTGCCGTTGACCGAGGTGGTGCCCCCTTCGTTCCCGATGGCCATGGCCGAGGGGGCGGCCGCGGCGGAGACGCCGACGATCGAAGCAGCGACGGCTGCCGAGGCCATAATCTTCTTGATCATGAAAAAGCCCTTCTGGGGTTTTCTGTTGCCCGCCTGTCCGGAGCGACCTGATCAACTCGCGGTGGCGGAAATGGTTGTGGCGCTTCACTCGAACGGTGTTTCCGCGATCCGTACGGTCACGGAATGCGCGGCACCGGAGAATCGCGCGCCTCGCGACGAGGCGGGAACCGCCGTCGTGGGGACGGGTCAGCCGCCGAGCGGGAGGCCGCCCATGAGCGGGGCGGCACCCTTGGCGGCACCGGTGGCCTGGTCGGCGACCTTGGTGACCGTGCCGTCCTTCTGCAGCGACTCGGCGGCACCGCCGACGGTGTCGACGACCGGGTCGACGGCCTGCGGAGCCGCGGCCACCACCTGGTTGACACCGCCGTCGAGGCTGAAGCTGGGGGCCGTGGCGTTGGTAACGGCGAAGGCGGGAGCAGCCGTTCCGAGAGCGACCACGGAACCGGCAACGAACGCAGCTGTCTTCGCGTACTTCACTTTCGGGTTCCCTTCTGCAGCGGCATCCGTTTCGGTCGCGTCCCCGCGCCGCACCAGCCTTCTTTAGCTGTGACTTCTGCCGCTTTCTCTCTGGGGTAACGATCCGATTGCGACCGGGCAACTGGACAGCCCCGCTTTTCTCCCGACCGCTTTCCCGAGACTTCGGAAAATTGCATGACTATTCACCGATTCGAGTGCGAGGGGGGACACCGGACACGCATCGGTGGTGCACTGTCGGTACTCCGTCCCGCGCGCCCGCCCGGATGTCCGCCCCCAGCCGCCGGCGCACCGCGCCCCGGGCCGGCGGGAGGCCTTCGGCCGTTCCGCCGCATCGAGGAGGGCTGCGAACTCCCGGGACGGAACGCAGAAAAGAGGAAAGCCCCGGATCGCAGGGAATGCGATCCGGGGCAGACCGGCGCCGAACGGATTCGGCGAGCGTCAATCAGACGTTGGCGCAGGTGTTGCCGAAGGCCGGGTTCAGCAGCCCGATGACGTTCACGGAGTTGCCGCAGACGTTGACCGGAACGTGGACCGGAACCTGCACGAGGTTGCCGGACAGGACGCCCGGGGAGTGCACGGCCGCGCCTTCGGCACCGGAGTCGGCAAAGGCCGGAACGGCGGCACCCATCGCCATGAGGGTTCCGGCGGCGACGGCGGCGATCTTGGTGTACTTCACTTTCAACCCTTTCTTCGACGGAGTCCGGAGCGGCCACGACTTTCGTGCCGCACGAGCGCGGTCCTGATCGCTCGTAACTCCGCCGCTGTAATTCGTAACGATTTGAGCCGGTAAGCGAAACCCTTCATCGAGGAGATTCTTCTGAATCCGCCCGAATGACACAGTTCCGCTCACGTGCTGTTACGCCGAGGTCGGGCCCGATTTCCCGGGCGCACCCGAGAAGGGCAGCAGCAGGCCCGGGCCACCGGTCGGGAAACGCCGAAGGCCCGGGCCTGTTGACAGCTGGATCAGCTGTTGCCGGCACCGTTGCCGGAGAGAACCGGAATGCCCGACAGGATGTGCGACAGCGGCTCGTCACCCTTGGCCTGGGTGGAGTTCTCGGTGCACTGCTGGTTCTGCGGGGAGGACAGGACGTTGACGTCCTGGACCGCGATCGGGATGAGGCCGATCAGCGAACCGACGTTGGCCTTGGCCGGCAGGCCGATGCAGGGCTTGTTCAGCGAGCCCTGGACCAGGCCGAACTGCGGGCTGCCGTCGCCGTGCGTCTCGGCGTTGCCGAACGACTGCGAGGCACCGTTGCCGTTGACGGAGGTCGTGCCGCCGGCGTCACCGATGGCCATCGCCTGCGTCGCGCCGAGACCGAGGATGGAGGCGGCGACGGCGCCCGTAGCCAGGACCTTCTTGATCACGATGAACCCTTCTCGTACTGGATGCCCCGTACCGGAGCGCACTGACCAACCGGCTTCCGGACGTTTGGTTATCCCCATTCACTCGAATGCCTGGGACGCACGGACGCCCGTGCGAAAAAGCCCGGCCAACACGAAACGAAAACGCCGGACGAACACATATACGTACTCCGTCCGAGTGGTCACAGGATTCTCACTGGTTCCACGTTTCCCGCTCGCTTTTGCGTCGTTATGGGTGTCGTCAAGCTCGCCCGACGGGACGCCCGCCCAGCACGAATGGCAGGCCCGACGGTTGATGGACCGCCTGATGAATGAAATGCGGGTCAATACCGCCCGCGCGTAATGTCCTAAGGAAGGGCAACCATGCGAAAAGCCTTGAGTAAAAGCGTGCTCGTCATGGCGGCGGCGTCAGGCATCCTGACCGCCTCCGGCGGCTACGCGTTCGCCGACGCCTCGGCCGACGGTGCCGCGATCGGTTCGCCCGGTGTGGGTTCGGGCAACGCGGTGCAGGTGCCTGTGCACATCCCGGTCAACCTCTGCGGCAACACGGTCAACGTGATCGGCGCGCTGAACCCCGCGTTCGGCAACGAGTGCGAGAACGAGGACGGCGGCTACGAGGGCGGGGGCTCCCAGGGAGCGGAGGCGAGCGGTGTCGCCGCCAACTCCCCCGGCGTGCTGTCGGGCAACCTGATCCAGGCCCCGGTCGACATTCCGGTCAATGCCTGCGGCAACACGGTCAACGTGATCGGCGCGCTGAACCCCGCCTTCGGCAACGAGTGCGAGAACGAGTCGGGCGGTGGCGGTGTCGACACCCCGGAGCCCCCGAAGCCGCCGCACCACCACAAGCCCCCGACGCACCACAAGCCGCCGAAGCACCACCACGAGCACGACCACGACTGCACCTGCACGCCCGGGCACCACCACAACCCGCCGAAGCCCCCGAAGCCGCCGAAGCCCCCGCACCACCACGACCACAACTGCCCTCCCAGCCACCACCACAACCCCCCGACCCACAACCCGCCCACGCACAACCCGCCCACGCACAACCCGCCGACCCACAACCCGCCGACCCACACGTGGCACCCGCACAACCCGCCGACCCACACCTGGCACCACACGCCGCCCAAGCACCACAAGCCGCCGCAGATGGCGCACACCGGTGCCAACGACAACCTGGGCATCGCGGGTGGCGCAAGTGCCGCCCTCGTGCTCGGTGGTGGCCTGCTGATGCGCCGCAGCCGCGCCGCGCAGAAGTGACGTAGCCCCGCACACGAAAAGGTCCGGCCGGACAGCACGAAGCTGTCCGGCCGGACCTTCTCATGTCCGGGTGTCAGACCCGGGAGAGTCCCGCACGGTCGAGGCAGTCGGCGACCGCCGCCGTCTCCGCGGCGTCCAGCCGGCGCATCGGCGGGCTCATCACGTTGGTGGTGATGACCCCACGCAGCATCAGCGCGGTCTTGAACGCACCGAGTCCGGCCGCTGTGGCGGACGCGGTGCCGGGGCGGGCGGCCCGGATGATGTCGAAGAGCGCGACGAGACGGTCCTGCTCGGCCTTCGCCGCCGCCCAGTCGCCGGTGACCGCGGCCTGGTGGAGGCGGACGTACCCGTGCGGGTCGACGTTGCCGAGGCCCGGGACCGAGCCGTCGGCGCCGCCGAGCATCATCGCGTCGACGACCAGCTCGTGCCCGGTCAGGACGGAGAAGTCCGGCAGTTCGCGGGCGCCGATGGCCAGCCGGCGGAACGAGCCGTCGTCCCCGCTGGAGTCCTTCACACCGGCCAGCACGCCGTCGGCGGCGAGCGGCAGAAGCAGCTCCGGGGTCAGCTTGCTGTGGACGCAGACCGGTACGTCGTACGCCAGGAGCGGCAGTTCGATCGCGGCGGCGACGTCGCGGAAGTGCCGGTCGATCTCCTGGTCGCTGGTGCGGGTGTAGAACGGCGCGGTGACGACGACGGCGTCGGCGCCCAGCGTGGCCGCGCTCCGGGCGCGCTCGATCGCACGGTTGGTGGTGGTCTCGATGGCGCCGACGATGACGGGCACCTGGCCGGCGGCCGCCGAGACGATGACCTTGATGACCTCGTCCTGCTGGCCGGGCGTCAGGTAGGCGGTCTCGCCGGAGCTGCCGAGGGCGAAGAGCCCCGTGACACCGCCGTCGAGGAGGTGCTCCACCACTCGCTCGAGAGAGGGGCGGTCGAGCTCGCCGTCCGCGGTGAGCGGGGTGACGACGGGCGGGATCACTCCCGAGTAGCGGGGGGTTCGGGCGGTCATGCGGTGCTCCTTGCGGACGGTACGGGGGTCGGGTCCCCGGAGGGGGACGCGGGGGTCTGGGGGTGGACGCAGTGCCAGCGGTGTTCACCGGACCCGAAGGTCTCCGCCGGGAAGACCGTGGAGCACGCGTCGTCGGCCTTCCAGCAACGGGTGCTGAAGGGACAGCCGGGCGGCGGATTGGTCGCGGAGGGCACCGGGCCGGTGAGCACGATGCGTTCCGTCGTCTCCAGCAGGCTGGGTGTGGCGGAGAGCAGGGCTTCGGTGTACGGGTGGCGGGGGCTGCCCGCCACGTCGGCGGCGCGCCCCTCCTCGACGATGCGGCCGAGGTAGAGGACGGCGATGCGGTCGGCGAGGTAGCGCACGGTCTGGATGTCGTGCGAGATGAACACCATGCCGAGGCCGAGGCGTTCGCGCAGGTCCACGAGAAGGTTGAGGACCTGGGCGCGGACCGAGACGTCGAGCGCGGAGGTGGGCTCGTCGGCGACGATCAGCTCGGGTTCCAGGGCCAGGGCGCGGGCGATGGCGACGCGCTGGCGCTGACCGCCGGAGAGCTGTCCGGGCAGCGCGGCCAGGGTGTGTCCGGGCAGGCCGACCAGGTCGAGGAGTTCCTCGACACGGGCCTCGCGCTCCTCGCGGGTGCCTCGGCGGTGCACGTCGAGGGGGTCGCGCAGGATCTGGCGGACCGTGAGCCGTGGGTTGAGCGCGGTGGACGGGTCCTGGAAGACGACGCCGACGGCGGAGCCGAAGTCGTCGCGCCGCTGGGCTCCGGACATCTCCCACAGGTCCTTGCCGTGGAAGGTGACCTCGCCCTCGGTGGGCTTCTGCAGTCCGGTCAGCACTCGCGCCATCGTCGACTTGCCGCAGCCCGACTCACCGACCAGGCCGACGATCTCGCCGCGCTTGACCTCCAGCGTGGCGTCCGTCAGTGCGTGGACGGCGTCGCGGCTGAAGAGACCTCCGCTGCGTGCCTTGTGGCGTACGTGAACGCCGTTGAGCCTGATCACAGGGCGCTCCCTTCCAGCTTCTTCGCGGCGTCGGCCGGGTGGTGGCAGGCGAAGCCGTGGTCCTTCGCGGTGCCGCGCCCGGTGAGCGCGGGGGTGGTGGTGCGGCAGAGGTCGGTCGCCGCGCCGCAGCGGCCGGCGAAGCGGCATCCCGCGCCGAAGCCCTGGGGCGCGGGCACGACGCCGCGGATCTGGTGGAGCCGCTCGGCGCCGGCCTCCAGGGAGACCACGGAGCCGAGGAGTCCGCGGCTGTAGTGGTGGGTGGGGTCGGTGAGGACCGACCGGGTGTCGCCGACCTCGGCGAGCCGTCCCGCGTACATCACGGCGACGCGGTGGGAGAGGTCGCCGACGAGGGCGAGGTCGTGCGAGACCAGCACCATGGCGAAGCCGAGTTCGTCGCGGAGCCGGATGAGGAGTTCGACGACCTGGGCCTGGACCGTGACGTCGAGGGCGGTGGTCGGCTCGTCCGCGATCAGGAGGCGCGGGCTGCGGGACAGGGCCATGGCGATGAGCACGCGCTGGCGCTGACCGCCGGAGAGCTCGTGCGGGTAGCTGCGCAGGGTTCGCTCGGGCGAGAGACCGACGAGCTCCAGGAGCTCGGCGGGCGTCTTCGTGCCGCCGCGTGAGGTCAGCTGCCTGAGCTGGGTGCCGACGAGCACGGAGGGGTTGAGGGAGGAGAGCGCGTCCTGGTAGACCATCGCGATCTCGGGGCCCATCAGGGCGCGGCGTTCCTTGGGCGGCAGCTTCAGCAGGTCCCGGCCGCGGTAGAGGATCTCGCCGCTGACCTCGGCGTTGCGGGCGAGGAGGCCCATGACGGCGAGGCTGGTGATGGACTTGCCGCAGCCGGACTCGCCGACCAGGCCGAGGGTCTCGCCCTCGTGGACGGTGAAGTTCAGCTTGTCGACGACGGGGATCTCGCCGTAGCGGTCCGGGAAGCGGATCGCCAGGTCACGGACGACGAGGAGCTCGTCGGCGTCCGCGCGGACCGGTGTGATGGTGGGCTCGGTGGCGTTGATGTGCCGGGCGAGCTTGGTGAGGGCGGCGTCGATGTCGACGGTGGCGGCGGCCTCGACCGGGTCCGGTGCGGTGGTGGCGGTGGGGTCGGCGGCGGCGCGGGCGCTCCCCGGCGCGGCGGAGGCGTCGGTGAGGCCCTCGGAGAGGATGTTGAGCGCGAGGACGGTGATCAGCAGGGCCAGGCCGGGGAAGAAGGTGGCCCACCAGCCGCCGGCCAGGAGGATCTGCCGGCCGTAGGCGAGGACGCTGCCCCAGCTGGGGTCGGGGTCCTGCACACCGGCGCCGATGAAGGAGAGGCTGGCCTCGAAGATGATGGCTTCGGCGACCATGACGGTCGCGAAGACCATGACCGGGGCCATGCAGTTGACGGCGACGTGCCTGAGCACGATGTAGCCGCGCCGGGCGCCGATGACCTTCTCCGCGGCGACGTAGTCCTCGCCGTACTGGGAGAGGACGTTGGCGCGGACCACACGGGCCAGCGACGGGGTGTACACGAAGGCGATCGTGAAGATGATCACCGGGATGCTGGTGCCGAACACGGCGACGAGGACGGCCGCGAGCGCGATCGGAGGGAACGACATGACGACGTCGAGGGTGCGCATGACGGACTCGTCGCCGAGCTTGCGCGAGGTGGCGGCGAACGAGCCGAGCAGAGCCCCGGCCACCAGGGCGCAGGCGGTCGCGCCGAGGCCGATGACCAGCGAGTAGCGCGAGCCGTGCAGGACGCGGGCGAACACGTCGCGTCCGGCCCGGTCGGTGCCGAACCAGTGTTCGCCGTTCGGGGCCTGGACGGGGGTGCCCGTGGTCAGGGGGTCCTGGGTGAGCAGGGGGGCGAGTACGGCGCCGAGGACGACGACGATCAGTACGCCGAGGGCGACGCGGGAGGTTACCGGGAGGGCGCGGAAGGCGACGCCCGGTCGGGAGAGCTTCTTGGCCAGACGGCCCGTGGCGAACATGTCACACCGTCCTGATGCGCGGGTTGACCAGCAGGTAGAGCAGGTCGACGATGACGTTGACCACCAGGAACGCGATGGCGATGGTCAGCACGGTGCCCTGGACCAGGGCGATGTCGCCGCCGGTGACACCTTCGAGGATGAGTTTGCCCATGCCGGGCAGGTCGAAGATCGCCTCGATGACGACGGCGCCGCTGAGCAGGTAGCCGACCTTGACGCCGAGCACGGTGAGCGGGGTGACGAGCGCGTTGCGCAGCACGGAGCGGATGACCAGGAAGACCGGCAGGCCGTTGCCCCGGGCGGTGCGGACGTAGTCCCGGTCCAGTTCGGTGACCATCGAGGTGCGGATCAGACGGGCGAGCGAGGCCGCGACCGGCACGGCGAGCGAGACGGCGGGCAGGATCATCGTCTCGAGCCACCCGCCGAACGAGTCGGCGATGTTGGTGTATCCACCGGTCGGGAAGATCTGGGTGTTCAGGGCGAACTGCTGGATGAGCAGGACGCCGAGCCAGAAGGACGGGATGGCGACCCCGGCCATGGACAGGACCCGGAAGAGCTGGTCGGGCCAGCGGTCGCGGTACATCGCGCCCAGGACGCCGCCGAGGACGGCGAGGACGATGGCGATGACGAGCCCGAGGACGGTGAGCTGGAGGGTGAGCGGGAAAGCCGCGGTGATCCGGTCGATCACGGGCTGGCTCGGCGGGACGGTCGACCCGAGATCGAAGTGGATCAGTTGGCCGAGGAAGTGGAAGTAGCGGACGGGCAGCGGGTCGTTGAGCCCGTTGGCCTCGGCGAAGGCCCCCCGGGCCTCAGGGGTGGCGCTCTCCCCGAGCGCGTTGTAGGCCGGGTCGACCGGCGAGAACTGCAGCACCACGAAGACGAGCAACGCGATACCGAGGATCATCACCGGCATCATCGCGACGCGGCGCAGCGCGAGCCGGAGAAAAGCAACCATCGTCGGGTTCCTTGCGGTTGGGCGGTCATCCGGTCCAGGACACCGGGTGTGTCCGGTGTTCCGGACCGGGCTTTCGGGCGCGCGGCGGGCGGCGCCGTTCTGCGGCTCCCGTCCGGTCCGGGGCGGACCGGGTCCGGTGCGATCCGGGCGGGAGGTGTGGGGGCCGGGCCGTACGGTGGCCTGCGCGGGGGCTGCCGTACGGCCCTCGGAGCACGGGCCGGTCAGGCGCGGGCGACGTCCAGGAAGGAGAGGCCGGTGGTCGGCAGCGGCTTGAAGCCGGTCAGGCCCTTCTCGTTCCAGGCGGTGGGCAGCTTGCGGTGCAGGATCGGGTAGAGCGGGACCTCGTCGGCGACGACGTCGGTGATCTGGCCCCACAGCTGCTTGCGGGTCGCCTCGTCGCCGGCCTGGGCGGCCTTGTCGAGGAGCTGCTTGACCTTCTTGTACTCGGCGGTCCTGGACCAGCCGTAGCGGTTCTCCGGCCAGAAGCCGTAGTAGAACCAGCGCATCAGCAGGTCCACGTCGTTGCCGAAGACCGAGGGGTCGCCGGGGGCGACGAGTACCTCGAAGTCCCCGCTGTCGACCTTGGCGTACTGGGCGGCGGACTGGGCGATGCCGAGGGTGGCCTCGATGCCGGCCGCGGCCCAGCTCTCCTTGATCAGCGGGGCGATGTCCTTGACCCAGCCGGTGTCGGTGGTCAGGACGGTGAACTTGAGATCCTTCACCCCTGCTTCGGCGAGCAGCTTCTTCGCCTTGGCCACGTCGTGCGTGTAGACGGTGGCGGCCTTGTGGTAGTCGGGGTGCGTCGAGGGGACGTAGCCCGTGGCGGCCGTGGCGTTGCCGACCATGGCGGTCTTGATGATCTTCTCGGTGTCCAGCGCGTAGTGCAGGGCCTGGCGGACCCGCTTGTCGGCGAACCGCTTGTCGGCGGTGTTGAACATCAGGAAGAGCAGGCCGAAGGACTGGACGGACTCGGTCTTCGCCGTGGCGGAGAGCCCCTTCACGTCGATGTAGGGGACGTCCTCGATGGCCTGGACGCGGCCGGACTGCATGGCGCTGACGCGGGCCGACTGGTCCGATATCAGGCGCCAGATCATCTTCTTGGCCTTGGCGGGGTGCGCGCCGTTGTACTTCTCGTACTTCTCGAAGACGATCTTGTCCTCGCGGGTCGCCGAGACGAACTTGTACGGACCGGTGCCGACGGGCTTGGCGTCGAAGGCCTTCGGGTCGGGCTCGACGATCTTCTTCGGCACGATCCGGGCCACGGCGATGCGGGACGGGAAGAGCGCGAAGGGGTACTTGAGCTTGAACTCGACCGTGCCGGCGTCGACGGCCTCGACGGAGTCGATGAAGGGCACGAACTGCGCCATCAGCGAGGCGTTCTTCGGGTCCAGGATGCGCTCGAAGCTGAACACGACGTCGTCGGCGGTGACGGCCGAGCCGTCGTGGAAGGTCGCGCCCTTGCGCAGCGTGGCGTGGTAGGTGGTCGCGTTGATCTTCTTCGGCATCTCGGTGGCGAGCGCGGGCCGTGCCACGAGTGTCACCGGATCGAGATCCACCAGCCCCTCGAAGATGTGCATATTGGCGGCGTACGGCGTCGCACCCGAAGTGATCATCGGGTCGAAGCCCGTCGACAGCGGGTAGGACATACCGGCCTCGATGAGACCGGTGTCGCCGCCCTCTCCCGTCGAGCCGTTGGAGGTCGAGGACGGCCCGCCGCACGCGGAAAGGCCCGCCGTGAGGGCGGCCGCGGCACCGACGGCACTGGTGTAACGCAGGAAGGTGCGGCGCTCGACACCGGCTGATCTCAGCTCGGGCACGGGTCCTCCAGGGACTTGAGGTGGGGCGTCAGGGGTAAGAACGGTGGGTCCGGCACAGGTTCACGGGGACCGTGGAACCTCACGCATCAGACGTCAGATGTCTGATGCCTTGATAGCGTGGGAACGTAGCGTGACAATCGATGGGGGTCAAGAGGTGGGGAGTTCACATATGTCCGGAACGAGGCCCGGGCGACAGCTGCTCCGGCAGGAAGTCGTCGACGGCATCAAGCGGTACATCCTCGAAAAAAGGCTTCGCCCCGGAGACCCGCTGCCCACGGAGCCCGCTCTCTGCGAGGCGCTCGGCGCCAGCCGCTCCAGCGTCCGCGAGGCCGTCAAGATCCTCAACGCGCTGGACATCGTGGAGGTCCGGCACGGGCACGGCACCTACGTCGGCCGGCTGAGCCTGTCCGCCCTGGTGGAGAGCCTCACCTTCCGAGGCCTGCTCTCGCCCGACGACGACTTCCAGGTGATGTCCGACCTGGTCGATGTGCGCGAGCTCTTCGAGCGCGGGCGGGCCGACCGGATCGTCTCGCTGCTCACCGCGGAGCAGCTGGACGCCCTGGACGGCCTGGTGGCCACGATGCGGGCGACCGGGGCCCAGGACGGGCACGGCTTCGTCGCCGCCGACCGCGCCTTCCACGCCCTGCTCGTCGCCCCGCTCGACAACGATCTGATCGGGCAGCTCTCGATGGCGTTCTGGGACGTGTACGCGATCGTCGCGCCACACCTGGACGGCTTCACCCACAGCGACGAGACGGAGACGATCGCCGCCCACCAGGCCATCGTGGACGCCGCCCGGGCCGGTGACATCGACGGGTTCATCAAGGCGCTCGGCGAGCACTACGCCCCGGTCAGGCGCCGGATCTCCGAGGCCCGCGCCCGGGGCTGAGCCACCCGCCCGCATCTTCCGCAGCCGGCGCGACCGGCAGGACGGACCCTTGACGCCCCCCTCAGTGGGTGCCTAGGGTCCGTGTGCCGACAGGACATCTGACGTCATCCGTCTGATGACCGGTGCAGACCTCGCACCCGGCACTTCCCGCCGCGCCCCCAGGAGGGCACCTCCATGCCGTTCACGGACCTCTCGCTCGCGGACTGCCGCGACTACCGGCCGACACTTCCCGTTCCGGCGGACTTCGACGCCTTCTGGTCGCGGACCCTGGACGAGGCCCGGTCCTGTGCGGCGGACAAGCCCTCGTTCACGGCGGTGGAGACCGGGCTCACCCAGGTCCGTACGTACGAGGTGACGGTTCCCGGCTTCGCCGGGCAGCCGGTGCGCGGCTGGCTGCGGATGCCGGCCGGGGCGAGCCAACCGCTCGGCTGCGTCGTGGAGTTCCTGGGCTACGGCCGCGGACGGGGCCTGGCGCACGAGAACCTGCTCTGGGCTTCGGCCGGTTACGCGCATCTGCTCATGGACACCCGTGGCCAGGGCTGGTCGGCCGCGGGCGGCGACACCGCCGATCCGGACGGCGGCGCGGCCGGAGTCGTACCCGGCTTCCTCACCCGGGGCATCGAGAGCCCCGAAACGTACTACTACCGGCGGCTGTTCACCGACGCGGTGCGCTGTGTCGACGCGGTGCGCGACCGGCCCGAGATCGATCCGGAGCGGATCGTGGTGACCGGCGTCAGCCAGGGCGGCGGAATCGCGCTGGCCGTCTCGGGGCTCGTGCCCGGGCTGGCGGGGGTGATGCCGGACGTGCCGTTCCTCTGCAACTTCCGCCGCGGGGCCGAGATTTCGGGGCGGCCGCCGTTCACCGAGATCGCCGAGTACCTCAGACTCCACCGCGACCGGACCGAGTCGGTCTTCTCCACCCTGTCGTACTTCGACGCCGCACTGCTCGCCACCCGGGCCACCGCCCCCGCGCTGTTCTCCATCGCGATGATGGACGACATCTGCCCGCCCTCCACCTGCTTCACCGCCTACAACGGCTACGCCGGGCCCAAGGACGTGACGATCTACGCGTTCAACGGGCACGAGGGTGGCGCGGAGTACCAGCAGCGGGAGCAACTGGCCTGGGTGGCCTCCCTGTTCGCAGGCCTGCCGTCGGGGCAGGCCTGCCACTCCTGACCGGAGGCACCTTCCGTGCGCAGACGATCCATGCTTTTCGCCGCAGGCGCGGCAGCCCTGAGCACCCAGCTCGGCGGCCGCGCGTTCGCCGCCACCCCGGGCAGCGGCCCGGTCCTGGACCGCGACACCCCGGTTGACCTGGACGGCAGCGAGTACGTCGATCTGTCGAACCGGACCGGCTTACTCGCCCCGCTCACCACGGGAACCATCGTCGTCACCTTCCGCACCACGAGTCACAACGAGGCGATGACGCTGCTCAGCGCCTCGGATCCCACCGCCCCCTCCTCCAACATCACGCTGAGCCTGAGCGGCGGCGCCCTTCAGTTCTCCGTACGCGAGAAGGGCGCGGTCCTTATTAACGTCATGACCAGGACACGGTACGACGACGGTCTGCGCCACACCGTCGCCGTCACGGTCGACGGGTCGGGCACCAGGCTGTCCGCCGGCGGGCGCACCGTGTTCGAGACGGCGCAGCACTCCTTCTTCGGGAACGTCTCCCGGTTGAGCGCCCTCGCGCTGGGGCGCAACACCGACAGCGACCACCCCGGCGGCGAGTGGTTCTGCACCGGCACCATCGAGCGGGCCGCCGTCTGGGACCGGGTGCTGAGCGAGTCCGAACTGGTCGCGCAGAGCCCCCGCCCCGATCTCGCCGACCTGGGCCGGATCTCCACGATCCTCAACAGCAACACCCCTGCCACCTGGGTCGTCACCGGTGACAGCATCACCCATGGCGCGCTGCACACCCATGGCCGGCGCAGCTACCCGGAGCACTGGATGGAGCGGGTGCGCTGGGAGCTGGGCAAGCCGAAGAACCGCGATTTCATGGTCGATTCCGGAGTGAGCGGCGCGACCAGCGCCGAACTGGTGGCGCGGTTCGGCGAACGGGTCACCGCCTTCTCGCCGCACGTCGTCTCCCTCATGATCGGTACGAACGACATCGCGACGGCCGGACTCGGCCTCGACGCCTACCGGGCCAATCTCGTCTCGCTCGTGCGCTCCGTACGCGCCCTGCCCGGCTCTCCGGTGCCGGTGCTCCAGTCGCCCAATCCGGTGGATCCGGCGAAGTGGCCGGGCCGGGTGAATCTCTCGCAGTACGCGCAGGTCATGGGCGAGGTCGCCGCACAGGAGAAGGCCGTCTTCGTCGACCAATACAACGACTGGCTGAGCGGCAACGGCGGCCAGGTCCCCCTGTCCCTGCTCAGCGACGGACTCCACCCCGACGAGCGGGGCCACCACCGCATCGCCCTGAAAATGATCAAGGACCTGCGGATCTACGAGGCAAGCAGCGCGGTCTGCTCCCTGAGCATCCCGTAGCCCGGGCGCCTCTCCCCCATCTCCCACCCTTCGAGAAGCCCCACCCCTTCCGAGAAGAGAGATCGTCCATGAAGAGAACCGTCCCTGTCGCCCTGCTCGGTGCCGCCCTGCTGGTGGCCACCACGACGGGCACCGCGCAGGCCGCGTCACCCGCCCCCGGCACGCTCACCTCCCAGGACCTGACCAACGTCGGAGTGGGGTCCCCCTTCTACCGCATCCCGGCCCTGACCACCTCGGTCAAGGGCACCGTGCTGGCGGCGTACGACGCCCGGCCCACGCTCGGCGACCTGCCGTCCAACATCGGTGTCGTGCTGCGGCGCAGCACCGACGGCGGCACGACCTGGCAGGCGCAGCAGGTGGTCCGCAAGGACCCCGCACCCCAGGGCTACGGGGACCCGAGCCTGCTCGTCGACCGGACGACCGGCCGCATCTTCCTGTTCTACGCGGCCGGGGTGAACCAGGGCTTCTTCGGCTCGGCCACCGGCAACGACGAGAGCGACCCGAACGTCCTGCAGGCCGACTACAGCTACTCGGACGACGACGGCCTGACCTGGACCCACCGCCGGATCACCAAGCAGGTCAAGAACCCGGCCTGGGGCGGGATGTTCGCGTCGTCCGGCGAGGGCATCCAGCTGCGCAACGGGGCGCACAAGGGCCGGTTGATCCAGCAGTACGCCATCCGCAACAACGGGGCCAACTACGCGGTCAGCGCCTACAGCGACGACCACGGCGCGACCTGGAAGACGGGCACCCCCGTCGGGCCCGGCGGTGACGAGAACAAGACCGTCGAGCTGAACGACGGCACGATCATGCTCAACAACCGCTCGGCGCCGTACCGGACGATCGCGTACTCCTCGGACGGCGGGGTCACCTATACCCCGTTCGTCCAGGACACCGAGCTCCCGGACCCGGCGAACAACGGCTCCGTCATGCGGTACGCCCCCGACGCCGCGGCTTCGGACCCGCAGTCGTCCTGGCTGCTGTTCAGCAACACCGAGGCCACGTCGCGGAAGAACCTCACGGTCAAGATGTCCTGCGACAACGGGAAGACCTGGCCGATCAAGAAGGTGGTCGACGCGGGCGCCGCGGCCTACTCGACCATGACCCGGCTGCCGGGCGGCCGGGTCGGGTTGCTGTACGAGCGCGGCAGCGTCGACCACATCACGTACGACTCGTTCGACCTGAAGTGGCTCGGCGGCACCTGCGCCGACATCACGATCACCCCGCCGGCGACCCTCAAGGCGGGCACCGCCACGGAGGTGACGGTCCGGGTCGTCAACCGGATGGACGTGACCCGCAGCGCGGGCACCGTCGACCTGACCGTGCCCAGCGGCTGGACAGCCAAGCAGACCGCGTTCCCCGCGACGAGGCCGGGTGAGGGCGCCAACGTCAAGGTCCCGGTCACCGTGCCGGCGGGCGCTTCGGGGAACGCCACGCTGACCGCCACCTACCGGGCGGACGGCAAGCAGGCCTCCGGCAGTGCGACGGTGACGGTCACTCCGTAGCCCGAAGGATGGCCCTGCGTCCAGCCGCCACGCGGCGGTTGGACGCAGGCTGCCGCCACCCCGTTCAATGGGCGCCACGCACAGTGACGGAGAGGGCGGTGGCGGACATGGCGGGAGCCGGATTACGCATCGGAGTGGTCGGCGGGAGCGTCGCCGGCTGCGCGATGGCGATCGCCGGGGTCAGGGCCGGGGCCGAGGTCACGGTGTACGAGCGCAGCGAAGGGGCGCTGGAGGACCGGGGTTTCGGCATCGTCGTCCCGCCACCGCTCCACGCGGAGCTGGTCGCGGCCGGCTATCTGGACCCCGCCATGCCGACGGCCCCGGTGCCTTCGCGCGTCTGGCTCACCCGGGAGCCGGGGCAGCCCTACGCGCGTGAACTGGCGTGCCAGGAGGCGGCGGTGACGCCCTGTCACTGGGGCCTGCTGTGGCGCACGCTGCGTGCGAACGCCGAGGGGGTGACGTATCACCGGGGCCGCCCCGTCACGGAGGTGCTGCGCCATCCGGCGGGCGGCGCGGTGATCCGTACGGCGGAGTCGGCGGAGCGGTACGACATCGTCGTCGGGGCGGACGGGCCGCGGTCCGTCACCCGGGCGGCCCTCGCCCCGCAGGTGCGACCGGTTCCGGCGGGGTACGTGGTGTGGCGCGGCACCCTGCCGCTCGGCCGGCTCACCGCACACCCGCGCGAGCTGGAACTGGTGCGGACTGCCTGGATCACGTTGGGATTCCGGGGCGGGCACGGCGTGTTCTACCGGATTCCGGGGCCGGTCGAGAGGGCCGGACTGCTGGCCTACGCCATCTACGGCCCCCCTCCCCCGCCGTCGTGGACCGGCGGGCGCGAGGAGTACGTTCGGCGCGTCGCCGAGGAGCACTTCCCGGCGGGCTGGGCCGAGATCGTGGGCCGGGGTGCGCACACCTCCCTGGCGTGCCACGACGTGGCCGACTTCCATGTGCCCCGGGTCGCGGAGCCCCCGTTCCTGCTGGCGGGCGACGCGGCGAGCATCACCCGGCCGCACACCGCGAGCGGCGCGACCAAGGCGCTGCAGGACGCGCTCTGCCTGGAACGGGTCCTGCGCGCCTCGTCGTCGGCAGCCGAGGCGCTTGCGCGGTACGCCGACGAGCGGTCGGACGAGGGCGCCCGCCTGGTCGCCCTGGGCCGGAGACTGGGGCACGCGATGGTCGAACGGACCCCTGACTGGGCGGCGATGGGCCCCACGGAGGTCGCGGAGTGGAGCCGGGCCACGCTGGACGGAGCCGGCAGTTATCTGTACGGCAGCGTCCAGCGGTAGGCGCCGGGCGTACCGGGCGGGCGCGCCCCGGTCACCGGACCGGGGCCGGTTCCAGGCGGTCGCGGATGCCGTCGAAGTGCGTCCGCATCGCCCGTACCGCCCGTACGCCGTCGGCCGCGGCGACCGCCTCGACGATCTCGCGGTGCTGGGCACAGGTGACCGACGGGTCCTGATGGCCGTCGTCGAAGTCCTCGCGGACCCGGTCCATGGCCGCCCAGAACGCGTCGAGCACCTCACTGAGCAGGTGGTTGTCCAGCGAGGCGTAGAGCGCGAGGTGGAACGCCCGGTCGGTGGAGCGCGCCACGCGGCCCGTACCCGCCTCCTCCTCCATCTTCGCGACCAGGGCGCGCAGGACGTCGAGGTCCTCGGCCGGGACGCCGGCCGCCACCGTCCCGACGAGCCCCGCCTCCAACGCCTCGCGCACCTTCATCAGCTCGGCGAGCCCGGGTTCGCCCTGGCGGTGACGGACGGCCGCGCGGAAGGCGAGGCCCTCGGCGAACGGCGACAGGGAGAGCGAGCCGACGAAGGTGCCGTAACCCCGGCGGATCTCCACGACGTTGACCGCCTGGAGCGACTTGAGCGCCTCGCGCACCGAGACCCGGCCGGCCTCGAAGAGGTCCATCAGTTCGGACTCCGTGGGCAGTGCGTCGCCCGGCGCGAGCCGTCTTTCCAGGATCAGCTCCTTGATCCGGCGCTCGATGTCCTGAGCCATGGTGGGCCGCGCCACAACGTCCTCCCGAGGTGCCGTTGCCCCTTGACCATTCCCAGGAGCATCTGTTTAAGGTGAGTCAGACATAGGACATCTTACGTCTCACGTCTCGATCCGGGTAGCCACTCAGGCCGCGGATCGTTGTCCCGATCAGCTGGAGCCTTCACCATGTCTCTGACCGCACCGTTGCGCGGCGTCGTCCCGCCGGTCTGCACCCCGCTCGACTCCCGCGGGGAGATCGACACCACGTCGCTCGTCCGCCTCGTCGAGCACCTCATCGGCGGGGGCGTGCACGGACTCTTCGCGCTCGGGTCCACCAGCGAGGTCGCCTACCTCACCGACGAACAGCGCGCCACTGTCCTGGAGACCGTCGTCAACGCGACCGACGGCCGCGTCCCCGTCCTCGCCGGCGTCATCGACACCACCACGGCCCGGGTCATCGAGCATGCCAAGTCCGCCGCCGCCCTGGGCGCCGACGCGCTGGTCGCGACCGCGCCGTTCTACACCCGCACCCACGCCAAGGAGATCGCCGGGCACTTCCGCCGGCTGCGCGCCGAAGTGGACCTGCCGCTGTTCGCGTACGACATCCCGGTCGCCGTGCACAGCAAGCTGTCCGCCGCACTGGTCCGCGAACTCGCCGAGGACGGCACCCTGGCCGGGCTCAAGGACAGCAGCGGCGACGAGGGCGGCCTGCGCCGGCTCGTCGTCGAGCTCGGTGGCCGCGAGGGCCGCGGAAGCGGCCCCGTCCCGGACTTCAGCATCCTCACCGGCTCCGAGCTGACCGTCGACGCGGCCCTGCTCGCCGGCGCCGACGGTGTCGTCCCGGGCATCGGCAACGTGGACCCGGCCGGTTACGTACGGCTCTACGAGGCCGCGCGGGCGGGCGACTGGACGCTGGCCGCCAAGGAGCAGGAGCGGCTGATCGCGTTGTTCGCCATGGTCGACGTCGGCCCCGAGGCGGACATGGGCCGCAGCTCCTCGGCGCTCGGCTCGTTCAAGTCGGCGCTCCGGCTGCTCGGCATCATCGAGTGCGGCGACACCGCGTTCCCGCAGATCCAGCTGTCCGCCGAATCCGTCGCGCTCGTCTCCGGACGGCTGCGCGACGCCGGTCTGCCGCCCGTCCGATGACCTCCTCGGCACAGCCGGCACCGGCCGCAGGGCCCGTCGTCGGCCTCGACCTCGGCGGCACGAAGATCGCCGCCGCACTCCTCGCCGCGGACGGCACGGTCCTGGCCCGGCACAGCAGGCCCACCCCGGCCCGGGAAGGCGCCGCGGCGGTGCTCGACGCACTCGCCGCGGCCGCCGCCGAGGTCGACCCCGCCCGCAGCGCGTCGGTGCTCGGCATCGCGGCGGCCGGGGTCATCGACCCCCGTACCGGCATGGTCACCAGCGCCACCGACTCCATCCGCGGCTGGGCCGGCACCCCGCTGGGCGTCGGGCTCGCCAACCGCACGGGGTATGCGGTCGCCTGCGACAACGACGTGCGCGCGACCGCCGGTCCGGAGCTCGCCGCGCTGAACGCGGAGACGGAGGGCCACGGATCGCTGCTCTTCGCCGCCATCGGCACCGGGGTCGGCGGCGCCGTCGCCGCCGACGGACGGATGCTGCACGGGTCGGCCGGCATCGCCGGGCACCTGGGCCATGTGCCCTGCCCCGAGGCGGCCGGCCTGCCCTGTACCTGTGGCGCCACCGGCCACCTGGAGGTCATCTCCTCCGGGCCCGGGATCGCCGCCCACTACGCGCGGCTGACCGGCGCCCCCGTGGACCGCCTGGAAACCGTCGCCGCGCGCGCCGCGCAGGGCGACGCCCACGCCGTCACCGCCATCACCACCGGTGCGGCCGCCGCCGGCCATGTACTCGGCGGGCTCGCCAACGCGTTCGGCCCCGACCGGGTCGTGATCGGCGGCGGGGTCCCCCGGATCGGCGCGCTCCACGAGGATGCCCTGCGCGCCGCGTTCGCCGCGGAGCTGATGGGGCCGCTGCGGGGGCTCGTCCCGCAGCCTCCGCTGCTCGGCCACGACGCGGCCGTGCTCGGCGCGGCCTCCCTCACCACCACCCTTCCCCTCCACCACCCGGGAGCTCTCCGATGACCGCGCAGGAACTGGCCACCACCCTCCAGGGCAAGCTGATCGTGTCCTGCCAGGCACCCCCCGGCGACCCGATGCGGGAGACCTCCACCCTGGTGCGGCTCGCGCTGTCGGCCGTCGCCGGTGGCGGCGCCGCGATCCGGGCCAACGATCCGGAGGTCGTCGGCGCGATCACCGCCGTCGTCGACCTGCCGGTCATCGGTCTGTGGAAGGACGGCGACACCGGGGTCTTCATCACCCCCACCGTCCGGCACGCCCTGGCGGTGGCCGGGGCGGGCGCCGCCGTGGTCGCCGCGGACGCCACCGACCGGCCGCGCCCCGACGGCTCGACGTTCGCCGAACTCGTCGAGGCGGTCCACACGGCAGGCGCGCTCGTGATGGCCGATGTGTCCACCCTCGCCGAGGGCGTCACGGCAGCGGAGCTGGGGGCGGACTTCGTCTCCACGACCCTGTCCGGCTACGTCCCCGGGACACCGAAACAGACCGGCCCCGACCTCGATCTCGTCGCGGCCCTGTCCGCCGCCATCGACGTCCCGGTGGTCGCCGAAGGCCGTATCAACACCCCCGAGGAAGCGGCCGAGGCCCTGGCACGCGGCGCCCACAGCGTCGTCGTCGGCACCGCCATCACCGCTCCCACGGCTCTGACCGCCCGCTTCGTGGCAGGCATCACCCGGCCCTGACCTGTCCCCACACGCGGGACGGCTGTTCAACTGACCGGGCACCGTCCCGCACCCTGGAGTCACCGTGCAGACCTCGACACCCCCCACGCTCCCCTGGTACCGCCAGGTCAGCCGCACCCAGTGGAAGTCGTTCTTCGCCGCCTGGATCGGCTATGTCCTCGACGGCTTCGACTTCGTGCTGATCACCCTCGTCCTGACCGAGATCAGTGACGAGTTCGGCCTGAGCACGGTGCAGGCGGCCAGCCTGATCTCCGGTGCGTTCATCACCCGCTGGCTGGGCGGCGCCGTGCTCGGCGCCATCGGCGACCGCTACGGCCGCAAGCTCTCCATGGTGCTCAGCATCCTGCTGTACTCGGTGGGCACCTTCGCCTGCGGGTTCGCATGGAACTACACCAGTCTGTTCGCCGCCCGGCTGGCCATCGGCATGGGCATGGCCGGTGAGTACAGCGCCAGCTCCACGTACGTCATGGAGAGCTGGCCCGCCGGCCTGCGCAACCGGGCCAGCGGCTTCCTGATCTCCGGCTTCTCGGTCGGCTCGGTGCTCGCCGCCCAGGTCTACAACTGGGTCGTCCCCTCGCTCGGCTGGCGCTGGATGTTCTATCTGGGCCTCGTCCCGATCGCCATCGCGCTGTGGATGCGGCGCGCGCTGCCGGAGGCGGAGGAGTGGACGGAGTCCGTCGCGGACAAGGGCGCGAAGCCCAATCCGTTCCGGCCGCTGTTCCTGACCCGGGCCCGGGCCACCGCCAACACGGTCCTCGTCGTCGTCGCCACGGTCTCGCTGTTCCTCGTCTTCACCCCGGGCGGGGCCGGCCTGGTCCCGGTGCTCTCCGTGATCGCCGGTCTCTCGCTCGCCGCGTTCGCCGTGCAGCTGGGCGGCAGGCGCGGCTGGGTGCTGTACCTGTCGATGATCGTGACGCTGTTCTTCGCGTTCCTGTACTCCTGGCCGATCCAGGCCCTCCTGCCCACGTACCTGAAGACGGAACTGGGTTACACCACGGACCAGGTCACCGACGTGCTGTACTTCGCGGGCTTCGGCACCATGGTGGGCTGCTGGGTCGCGGGCTTCCTCGGCGACCGGCTCGGCACGAAGAAGGCGTACGCGCTGACGCTGCTGGCCTCGCTCGCCTTCGTCTATCCGGTCTTCGCGGTACGAGACAACCTGATGCTGCTCGGCATCCTGCTCTTCCTGCTCCAGGCGACGAGCTTCGGCATCTCCGGGCTGCTCCCCCGCTACATCGGCGGTCACTTCCCGACCGCGAGCCGGGGTGCGGCGCTCGGCTTCACCTACAACGTGGGCGCCCTCGGCGGGGCGGTCGCCCCGGTGCTCGGGGCCCATCTCGCCTCCGGGATGGACCTGGGCCGGGCTCTGGCGGTGCTGACGTTCGCGGGCACCGTGATCGTGGTGCTACTGGTCGGCTTCGACGTACCGGCGCGGCTGAACCGGCTGACGGACCCGGACGCGGAACGGGACCACCTGGCGGCCGTGGCGCCGACACCGACGGCCGACACGCGGGTGCCGATGGACCGGTAGCCAATTCGGTGGACGGGGGCGCCGGGGCGGCCTAGCTTCCCCGGCGTGGACCTTCCCCGTGCCTTCACCATCCGCGAGAGCGGCCACCGCATTCACAACCCGTTCACCGAGGAGGATCTGGCCACCCTGGGCCGGGCCCTGCGCCTGGCTCCGGGGACCCGGATCCTCGACCTCGCCTGCGGCAGCGGCGAGCTGCTGTGCACCTGGGCACGCGATCACGGCGTGACCGGGACCGGCGTCGACATCAGCACCGCCTTCCTGGCCGCCGCCGGGGAGCGGGCGGCCGAGCTGGGCGTGGCGGACCGGGTCGGCTTCGTGCACGGCGACGCGTCCGGCCATGTCGCGCCGGAACCCGTCGACCTGGCCGCGTGCGTCGGCGCCACCTGGATCGGCGGCGGCGTGGCCGGCACGGTCCGACTGCTGGAGCGCTCGGTGCGGCCGGGGGGCCTGCTGCCGATCGGTGAGCCGTACTGGCGCCGGGAGCCGCCGGACCCGAAGGCCGTCGAGGCGTGTGGCGCGACGGCCCGGGAGGACTTCCTCGCCCTGCCGGAACTGCTCGGACACTTCGGTGAGCTGGGCTGGGACGTGGTCGAGATGGTCCTCGCCGACCAGCAGGGCTGGGACCGGTACGTCGCGGCACAGTGGCTCAGCGTCCGCCGCTGGCTCGACGAGAACCCCGGCGACGAGCTGGCCGGTGAGATGCGCGAGGAGCTGACCACGGGGCCGGCGCGGTACGTCCGCTACCAGCGCGAGTACCTGGGATGGGGCGTGTTCGCCCTGATGAAGCGCTGATGCCGCGCTGAGGTCTCGCAGCGCGGGGGCGAGGAGCTCGAGCGGATCCGGCACGACAGCTACTTCACGGAGGACGTCGGCCCCGGGGCGGAGCAGGCCGCCCCGGGCCGTCGGCAGGTTCGAGCTGTCAGACCGCGAGGCGCTCGAAGACCGCGGCGAGGCCCTGGCCGCCGCCGATGCACATGGTCTCCAGGCCGTAGCGGGCCTCGCGGCGGTGCAGTTCCCTGGTGAGGGTGGCGAGGATGCGGGCACCGGTGGCGCCGACGGGATGGCCGAGGGAGACCCCGGAGCCGTTCACGTTGATCCGCTGCTCGTGGTCCTTCTCACCGAGGCCCAGTTCACGGGTGCAGGCCAGCACCTGGGCGGCGAAGGCCTCGTTGAGCTCGATCAGGTCGAGGTCGGCCAGCGTGAGTCCGGCGCGGGCGAGCGCGGTGCGGGTGGCCGGGACGGGGCCGATGCCCATGGTGGCGGCGGGCACGCCCGCGCGCGCGAACGACACCAGCCGGACCAGCGGGGTGAGGCCCAGCCGCTCCGCGGTGGCCGCGCTCGTCACCAGGCAGGCCGCCGCCGCGTCGTTCTGGCCGCTGGCGTTGCCCGCGGTGACCGTGGCCTCCGGGTCGGACTTGCCCAGGATCGGGCGGAGCCCGGCGAGCTGTTCGGCGGTGGTGTCGGGGCGGGGGTGTTCGTCGGCGGTGACGACCGTCTCGCCCTTGCGGGTCTTCACGGTGACGGGGACGGTCTCCGCCTCGTACCGGCCCTCGGCCATGGCCCGACCGGCGCGCTGCTGCGAGCGCAGGGCCAGCGCGTCCTGGTCGGCGCGGCTGATGCCGTACGTGCGGCGGAGGTTCTCCGCCGTCTCGATCATGCCGCCGGGCACCGGGTGGTTGACGCCGCCCGCGGTGACCCGGCCGCGGGCCAGCGAGTCGTGGAGCTGGAGGCCGGGGCCCTTGATGCCCCAGCGGCCGTCGTGCGTGTAGTAGGGAGCGGCGCTCATCACGTCGACGCCGCCGGCGATCACCACGTCGCTGAACCCTGCCCTGATCTGCATCGCCGCGTCGAGGACGGCCTGGAGCCCGGAGCCGCAGCGGCGGTCGGTCTGGAGGCCGGTGACGGTCTGCGGGAGCCCGGCGTCCAGAGCCGCGACCCGGCCGATGGCGGGGGCGTCGGAGGAGGGGTAGGCATGTCCGAGGATCACCTCGTCGACCCGGTCGGGATCGATCCCCGTGCGGGCGATGACCTCGGCGATGACGCGGGCGGCGAGGGCGGCGGGCGTCTGCCCGGCGAACGCCCCGCCGAAGCGGCCGATGGGGGTACGCAGCGGTTCGCAGATCACGACATCGTTCGGGTCGGGCACAGCGGGGCCTTTCCGGGAGCGGGACAGAGTCCGGGAGCGGGGCGGAAGAAGACAAAGGTCTGACACGACCCTCGCACCCTCGACTGAGTCGGTCCAATATCCAGTTCCCCCTGATTCAAGACGCCGTGCGTCTCAATCGGCCGGGCGAGGGGTGGGCAGCGCGTCCTCCGCCACGGCGAGCACCGCGCGCAGGGCGGCCGAGGGGTTGTCCGCCCGCCAGGCCAGGGCCGCCTGCCGTCTGATCGGTGGTCCGGCGAGGGGCCGGTAGACGAGGCCGCTCTGCTGGATGTGCTGGACGGAGGTAACGGTAAGGGTCACTCCGACGCCCGCGGCGACCAGCGCCAGGATCGTGTACGAGTCGGGGGCCTCCTGCACCACCCGCGGGTTGAACCCGGCGGCCTCGCAGGCCCCGACCATCGCGTCCCGCACGGTGGAGCCGGTGTTCGCGGGGAACGAGACGAACGGCTCCCCGGCCAGCACCTCCAGCGGAACACTCTCCCGGGCGGCGAGCGGATGGTCGGAGGGCAGCGCGCACACCAGCTCCTCCTCGTCGATCACCCGGAAGGTCACGCCCGGCTGCGTCACCGGCAGCCGTACGAACCCCAGGTCCAGCGAGCCGTCCGCGACGCGGGCGAGCGCGACGTTGGCGTAGGTCTGGCCGGTCATCACGAGCTCGATCGCGGGATGGGCCGCGCGTACCGCCCGGGTCAGCCGGGGCAGCGTCTCGTGGCTGGAGGCTCCCGCGAAGCCGATGCTGACCCGCCCGTACTCGCCGCGGCCGGCCGCCTTCGCGGCCCGTACGGCGGTGTCGAGGTCCTCGATCACGGTCCGCACCGGCTGAAGAAAGGACTCCCCCGCGCTGGTCAGCCGCACCGAGCGGGTGTTGCGCTCGAAGAGCTGGACGCCCAGTTCCTTCTCCAGCTGACGGATCTGCTGGCTCAGCGGAGGCTGGGCCATCTGCAGCCGCTTGGCGGCCCGGCCGAAATGCAGTTCCTCGGCCACGGCGACGAACGCGAACAGATGGCGCAGTTCCACGCCCGCCCCCCTCGGCCCCATTGATTACTCATTCGTCTTGATCCGAGCTTAATTCGGTATTGGACACCGATCAATGACCGCTGGCACCGTGGGTCGACGCGCGCGCCCGCACACGCAGAGGAGCACCGTGGCCCCGACGGACCGGACAGACAAGTCGATGTCGATGAAGGCGGCGATCGCCGCCTTCGTCCATGACGGCGCCACCGTCTGCCTCGAAGGCTTCACACATCTCATCCCGACCGCCGCGGGTCACGAGATCATCCGTCAGGGCCGCCGCGACCTCACCGTCGTACGGATGACCGCGGACATCGTCGTGGACCAGATGATCGCCGCGGGCTGTGTGACCCGGCTGGTCTCCTCGTTCGTGGGCAACTCCTCGGCAGGATCGCTCGGTGAGCTCCGCAGGCGGGTGGAGAGCGCGGACCCGGCGCCCCTCGCCTTCGAGGAGTACAGCCACTACGGCATGATCTGCCGCTACCTCGCCGGCTCGCAGCGACTGCCGTTCTACCCGCTGCGCTCCTACGGCGGCAGCGATCTCCCGTCCGTCAACAGTGATCTGCGCAAGGTCACTTCGCCGTATCCCGGCCCGGACGGCGAGCCCGAGCAGATCTACGTCGTACCGCCCGTCAACCCGGATGTGACGATCATCCACGCCCAGCGCGCCGACCGCCGGGGCAACACCCAGATCTGGGGGCTGACGGGCGTCCAGGCCGAGGCGGTGTACGCGGCGGACAGGGCGATCGTCGTCGTGGAGGAGATCGTCGAAGACGAGGTGATCCGCTCGGATCCCAACCGCACGCTCGTCCCCGCGCACGCCGTCGACGCCGTGGTCCGCTGCCCGCGCGGGGCCCATCCCTCGTTCGCACAGGGCTACTACGACCGGGACAACGCCTTCTACCGGGCCTGGTCGCACATCAGCAAGGACCCGCAACGGCTCCAGGACTGGCTGGACGAGTGGGTGCGCGGCACGGCGGACCATGCGGAGTACGTCGACCGGCTCGGCGAGGAGTTCTGGGCGGGGCTCGCGGTGGGCGAGGCGCTCAGCGAGCCGGTCGACTACGGGCGCCGACTGTGAGCGCCTCCGGAGGAACCACCGCCACGGAACACGGGAAGGAACGGCCCATGACCCACGCCGCACCGGACACCGTCACGTCGTCCGAACTGCTCTCCGTCGTCGCCTCCCGTGAACTGGCCGCGCGCCGCACCGTGTTCGCCGGAATCGGCCTGCCGACCCTGGCCACCGAACTGGCCCATCTGACGGTCGCCCCGGACATCGAGGTGGTGTACGAGTCAGGGGTCTGCGGCGCCCACCCCGCGCAACTGCCGGAGACCATCGCCGACGCGGTCCTGATCACGGGGGCGGAGGCGGTGATCTCGATGCCCATGCTCTTCGGCTGTGTGCTCCAGGGCGGCCATATCGACGTGGGCTTCCTCGGCGCCGCGCAGATCGACCGCTGGGGCAACCTCAACACGTCGGTGATCGGCGCGTGGGACAGCCCATCGGTCCGGCTTCCCGGCTCGGGCGGCGGCGTCGAGGTGATGGCCAACTCCCGCGAGGTCTTCGTGGTGATGCGCCGTCACCACCCGCGCTCCTTCCCGGCGGAGCTCGACTTCTGCACCACTCCGGGCCCGGACCGTGCGCTCGCCGAGGGCATCCGTCCCCTGGGCGCCGGCGTCACCCGGGTCATCACCGAACTGGGCATCATGGCCCGCGAGGGCGTGGGCGAGGAACTGCGGCTGGTCGCCGTCCAGCCCGGGGTCACCGTGGAGCAGGTGCGGGCCGCGACCGGCTGGGAGCTGCGGGTCGCCGACACGGTCGACGAGGTGCCGCCCCCGACCGGGGAGGAACTGCGGCTGCTGCGCGAGGATGTCGACCCGGGCCGCGTGTACCTCCGCTGAGCCGCTCCGCCGGCTGCCCGCTACCCGCCCCATCGAGAGGACCAGGACCACCATGCGTATCAGGATCGTCGGCGCCGGAGCCATGGGCCGCGGCATCGCCCAGTGGGCGGCCACGGCCGGACACACCGTGGAGCTGTGCGACGTGCGGACGGAGGCGGTGGCGGAGGCGGCCGGTTTCGTACGGTCCATGCTGGAACGGGCCGTGCAGAAGGGCCGGATGACCGCCGAGGACGCGACCGCCGCCCTGGGCCGACTGGTCCCGCTGGACGACCCGTGGGCCGAGGGACCGGACGTCGAGCTGGCCATCGAGGCCGTGCGGGAGGACCTGGCCACCAAGACGGAGGTCTTCGGCAGGCTGGAGCGGGCGCTGCCCGCCTCCGCCGTCCTCGCGACCAACACCTCCTCGCTGTCGGTGACCCGGATCGCCGCCGAGCTGAAGGACCCGACGCGGCTGGCCGGACTGCACTTCTTCAACCCCGTCCCGCTGATGCGGATCGTCGAGGTCGTGCCCGGTGCCGCGACGCGACCCGAGATCCCGCCGCTGCTGACCGCGCTGGTGGAGAGCTGCGGGCACCGCGCCGTCACGGTCGCCGACACCCCGGGCTTCCTCGTCAACCATGCCGGGCGCGGGCTGGTGACGGAGGCACTGGCGCTGCTGGAGGAGACGGTCGCCGACCCGGCGGGCATCGACCGCATCGCGCGGGACGTGCTGGGCCTGCGTATGGGCCCGTTCGAGCTGATGGACCTGACCGGACTCGATGTGACCGCCGCCGTCATCGACTCGATCTGGGACGGCTTCCGCCACGAGGACCGGCTCCGGCCCTCGTATCTGACCCCGAACCGGGTGGCGGCCGGACTGCACGGGCGCAAGACGGGACGCGGCTGGTTCCCGTACGGCACCGAGGCCGCCGCGCCCGTACCGGAGGCCCCGGTCACCGGCGACCCGGACCGGCCGGTGCACGTCGTCGCCGCGTCCCCCGCCACCGACCATGCGGTGGCCCTCCGGGAGGCTCTGTCGGCGGCGGGCGCCACGGTGGTGACCGGCGCCGAAGTGCCTGCCGGGGCGCTGGTGCTGGTTCCGGTCTGGGGCACCACGGTCGCCTCGGCCGTGGCCGCGCACGGGCTGCCCGCGGGGCGCACCTTCGGTGTGGACCCGCTGCCGCCGGCCGGGCGCCGCCGGGTGCTGGCCGTGACTCCGGCCGTGGAGGCCGCGGCGGCACGGGATGCCCGCGCGGTGCTGGCGCGGGCCTCGGACGGCGGCGAGCCGTTCGCGGTGTCGGTGGTCCGGGACACTGCGGGTTCGGTCGCGCAGCGGCTGCTCGCGTCGATCGTGTCGGTCTCGGCGTCGATCGCGGAACGCGCGCTGGCGACACCGGGCGACATCGATCTGGCGGTGACGACCGGTCTCGGCTATCCGGTGGGCCCGCTGGCCTGGGGCGACCGGATCGGCGCGGCCCGGATGCTGGAGCTGCACCGGGCGCTGCACGCCACGACGGGCGACCCGCGCCACCGCCCGACCCGCTGGGTCACCGAACGCGCGGCGCTGGGCCTGGCGCTGACGGACCCGGGCACCTCGCCGGCGGACTGCCTGGACGGCGACGAGGAGGGCGCGGTGTGAGGGGGCGGGCCGGGTGACACGACCGATTCGTTCAAGACCGGGGACCGCCCCCCGGCCTACGGTCGGTTCATGACTCCACGACTCGACGCGATCGCCATCGTCACGGCGGACCTGGCCGCCTCGCTCGCCTTCTACCGCCGGCTCGGCCTCGACATCCCCGCCGGCGCGGAATCCGCGCCCCATGTCGAAGTGACGCTCCCGGGCGGGCAACGGCTCCTGTGGGACACCGAGGACGTCGTCCGCTCCTTCGACCCGGAGTGGTCCGGCCCGAACGGCGGCGAACGGCTCGGGCTCGCGTTCCTCTGCGACGACCCGGCGGAGGTCGACGCCGTCTACGCCGAGCTGACCGGCGCCGGATACCGCGGCCATCTGAAGCCCTGGGACGCGGAATGGGGACAGCGGTACGCGGTGGTCCTGGACCCGGACGGCTGCGCGGTGTCGCTGTTCGCCGCGGCCGCCTCCTGAGACGCGGTACTCGGTCCGCCCGGCAACCGCCGGAGCAGGAAGGCACATTGCTCCGGCGGACAGGCTCCCACTGCGGTGTCAGTGGGCCGTGCGACGATCCGGAGCATGATCGCCTCGCTCGACACCCTGCTGCCGACCGCCGGGACGCACGTCTCGACCACCTACGCCGACTGGGCGGCCGCCCACGATCCGGCCGCGGCCGTGGCCGCGCGCGAGGTGATCGCGGACATGGGTGCGGAGCTCAACCGCTCCTGGACCAAACCCGGGCGATTCGTCGACTCGATGGCCGCGCGGGCCCGGCGGCTGCCGCCCGCGCATCTGCCGTGGTTCTGGGACACCGTGGGTCATCGGCTGCTCGGATACGGGAGCCGGCCCGGCGGGCGGGCCTATGGGGCGGCGCGGGCGGCCGAGGCCGAGCACGGACTGCCGGTGGACCCCGGCTACCGGCGGGCCAACGCCCTGCTGTTCGCCGCGGGCGGAGCCATGCCGGCCAAGGAGTTCGGGGCTCATCAGCGCTTCCTCACCGAGACCCTGGAGCCTGCCTCGGCCCACACGGCGCTGGACGCGTTCCTGACCGCCTGGGCCCGCTCACCGGCAGATCTGCCCGCTGATCTGGTGCGCCGGATACGGGCCTCCGCCAAGGCGGCCGGGCACGGGGACGACGAGGCGGCCCGGCTGGTCGGCGCGATCCTGTCGGTCACCCGGAAGAAGTCGGTGCCGGACGCACTGCTGACCGCCGCCGGCCCGGTCCTGGCCGCCCACCCTCCGGCGGCCCCCGTCGCGGCCGGCCTGGTGGAGGTCTTTCCGGACGGGGTCACCGACGGCGGGGCGTGGCTGCGGATGCTGATCGGCTGCGGCGCGGCGGAGACGATGGAGACCGGGCAGCTGGTCCCGGACGGCGGGCTGCACCACTGGGTCGGGCACTTCGTCCACATGTACCAGTACGCGAAGCAGTCCGGCGGCGGGGTCGGCAGGCAGCAGCTCCCGCCCGAATTCCTCGATCTGGTGGGCCGGTTGGGGCCGCGGCTGCGGGCGACGGGCGCGCCGGTGACCCTGCACACCACCCAGCACCACTACCAGGGCTTCGACGCGGACGTGCTGGACGCCTGTCTGGCGGCCGGGGTCGCCGTCGTCGCGGCGGGACCGGACCTGCGGATGCGCTTCTGGGGCGAGCGGTCCCGGCGGGATCTTTCGGCGCTGGCCGCCGATCCGGTGTTCGGCCCCCGGCTGGAGGGGACGGTGCACGCGGATCTGCTGCCCGACCAGTTCCTGGCACGCAAGCGCCGGCCCGGATCGGCGGTGACGCTGCTGCCCGGCAACGAGGGCATCGCCGAACAGGTGGCCGGGCGGGCAGGCAAGCTCGTCGACACGATCGGGAGCGGCGGCACGGCGGGCGCCGAAGAAGCGGTGACCGAGCTGGAGACCCTGCTGGACCGGCCGACGGTGGCGGCGCTCGGCGGGATCGCCGGCGCGCTGGCCGGGGTGTCCGCCGCGGGTGCGCTGCGGCGCTCGCTGGTGGCCGGTCTACCGGAGGAACTGGCCTGGCCCGCCCTGGAGTCGGTGTACGCGCGGTTCGCCGTGGACGCCGCTCACGGCGGGCCGGCGGACGAGGTGCTGCCGGGGGTGGCCGGTGTGACGTCCACCTGGCCGGTGCTGACGGTGTTCGGGCGGGGCCGGGCGGTCGCCGTGGCCCCGGACGGGGTGCGCGGATCCTGCCGGTTCACGGTGCCCGAGGACGCGACCATCTTCGCCGTCCACTACGTGGGCGGTTCGTTCCTGGTGAGCTGGACCCTCGCGGCGAGCCCCTACCACTGCGACACCGCCGTCTGGGCCGACCGCCCCGACGAGCCGTTCGCACCGGACGAGGTGGGGGGTCTGGTCCCGTTCGGCGGCAGTCTGGACGGCGCCTACGGCTTCCAGTTCGAGACCGCCGACGGGGGCGGGCGGCACGGCGGCCGGCAGGTGCTGCGCCCCGGCGGCCGGGAAGGCATCGACCGGGACGAGTTGCAGCTGGGGGACGGCTCCCGGATCTGGACCAACGCCGTGTTCGGGGGGCGGCCGTGGGAGGTCGTGGACCCGGTCGGCGGGGAGCCGCGAGGGGCGACGGCCCTGCCGGGGTTCCCGGGCCGCGCCCCGGGTGACGACCCTGCGGCGGACCCCTCCGAGGCGGGCATGGCCCTGGCCTCGGAGGCCCTGCAACTGGCGCCGCTGCCCACCGGCCTGACCGGCTCCCCGCTGGGCAGCAGGGACGGGCTGGTCGGAACCCGGGTGCTGTTCCGCACCCGCCACCGCGCCCACGCGCCCGACCACTTCCTCGTGGAGAGTGTGGACGGGCGCACCGCCCGGTTCGACATCGACCGGCCGGGACAGGAGCCCTGGGGCCTGTGGGCGGCCCCGGAGGGCGCGGTGGAGGATGTGGTCCTCGCCGAGGCGAAGACCCCGACGGGGGTGCGCGCGTACACCGCCGACGGCTCCTTGCTGTGGGAGCTGGACGGTCACCGTTCGCCGCGGCACCCGCGGGTGAAGCCGGCCCGGGAGGTCACCGTTTCGGGCGGCGTGGCCCTGCCGCCCGCCTTCTGGTATCTGCTGCGGACCCGGGACCGTGCCGGGTCCCGCGCGTTGCGGGCCGTGGGACGGCAGACGGCGGACACCCTGCTGGCGGCCGCGCCCGGCGGCACTAAAGCGGTGCGCGCGGCGGTGGCCCGGGAGCTGCCGGAGATCACCGACCCGGTACTGGCCGAGGCCGTCGTGGCGGTGGCCCAACGGGCCGCCCGCGTCGAGGAGCGGCGACGAGCCCTGCACCGGCGCGTCGGTCTGCTCGCCGGGGCGCCGCCGGCGCTGCCGCGCCGGGGCGCCCTCGACACGGAGTTGCTGCCCGCGCTGTACGGGCTGGTCGCGGACGGGGAGCGCGCCGGAAGGCAGCCGGCCCCGGAGGTGGCCCTTCCTGCGACGCTGACCGCGCTCGCCGCCGACGGCGCCTGCCTGGCCGGGACGATCGCGGAGGAGGTACGGCGACTCTCTCCGCCGGCGCCCCCGCACGACTGGTCTCAGCTGCTGGGCGCGATCGACGCCGCGGCGTGGCGGGCGGCGGTGGCGCCGACCCCGGACCGGGAACGGGCGGCTTTGCTGGCGCTCCTGGACACCTGGGCCGGCCAGCCGTTCGCCCGTGCGGGCAGCCGGTGGTGGGTGGGCGGCGCGCCGGACGCACAGGCCCTGGAGGGGCTGCGTGCGCGGGGGACGGCCGTGGTGTCCGCCGCGGTGCGGGGCGGGGACTCCCCGTGCTGGTTCGTGACGCCCGCCGCCGCCGACGACCCGGACGACGGCCCGGTGCCCGGCACGCGGGTACGGCAGGTCCGGGTGGAGCGTGACGATGCCGCCCGGCTGCGGGCCCTGGTCGCGGCGGTGGACGCGCACGGGCCGGTCGCGGTCCCGGAGTCGGCCGCCGCGCGCTTCGCCGAGCTGACCGGTGTACGCCGGGCCGTGGCCCGGCTCGTGGTGGCCGGACTGGTCGGCCGGTCCGGCCGCGACGAGGACCGTGCCCTGGTGCGCAAGGCCCCGTACCGGGCGACCCCGATGACGGCCGAGTCGTACGACGGACTGCGTGCGCGGCTCGGCGAGGCCGGCCGCCGCGCCGTCCTGGCCGCCGCGCTGCCCGACGACCCGGCCGGGCTGTGGCAGCCGGGCGGCGTCGAGGCTGCGGTGGAACGGATGGCCGCGATGTGGCGGGAGCTCGTCGGTACGCAGCCCGTCGTGCACGACGAGGCGGCCGACGCGCTGGAGGCGGACCTGGGGCTCGGCGACGTGTGGGCCCGCCGGCTCGCGGGCGGGTACGGGGCCGCCGCCGACGCGACCGTGGAGACGGCCGGCTGGGAGCTGGCGGCGACCCCGTACGGCATCGGTGTGGAGGTCCGCGCCGTGGAGCCGGCCGGGTCCGGGCTGCCCTACGGCACCCCGGTGGGTCTGCCGCTCGGCCGGATCGCGCGTGCGCTGGTGTGGGCGTGGACGGACCGTCCCGTCGGCGATCCCGCGGTGGCCGGCGCGATGGCCCTGTACGAGCGGCTGCGGGCCGAGTTGTCGCGTCCGGAACTCCTGCTGGCGCTGCCCGGCGGGCGGGTCAAGGACACCTCGGCACGGATCGCCGAACGGTTCGGACCGGAGCGGCTGCCGGTGGCGATGGACCGCCGCAAGGAGACGGGCGAGGTTCCGGTGACCGCGTACGACTCCGGGCCCCTGGTCGTGTGCGCGCCGGGCGGTGCGTCCTTCATCCGGCCCGCGGCGGTCGCCGCCCCCGGGGTGTGGCAGCGGGTTCGGGAGGTCACCGACCTGGCCGGGGAACTGGACCGGGTGGCACCCCTGCTGGCCGGCGGCGGCCTGGACCGGATGATGACCAGGTCACGCTCCGGAGCGGTGCCGGCCGGGGCGTACGAGGCGGATCCGGGGCAGTCCTGCCCGGAACTGGTCGCACGGGCCGCCGGCGGACTCGGCGTCGGCCCGGACGCCGCGGCGCTGTACCTCCAGCTGGCGGCCCTGGCCACGCCCACGGACCGGAACGTGCGGCGGTGGAACGGCTGGACGGCGAAGCGGCACGCCGGGGCCCGGGCGGAGCTGCTCGCCACGGGTGCGGTGGTGGAGGCGAAGCGGGCCAGGGCGGGCCGGACCCTCTTCCTGCCCGGGGAGTGGTCCGGTCTCAAGGCCCCGCATCTGCCGTTGGAGACCGCGAAGCTGGCGCCGTACCGGGTACGTCCGCTGTGGGGCAGCGAGATCCACGCCCCGTTCGGCCGGATCCTGCCGACGGCGCCCCTGCACGAGATGTTCGAGGACGCCTGGGCGCGGACGGCGGGCGAGCGCGGCGGTGACAGGCGCTAAGACCCGGCGAAGTACTCGGTCAGGGTGGTGCCGCCCAGTTCGCGCATCTCCCGGGCGAGGTGTGCCTGGTCGGCGCATCCCGCCAGGAGCGCGGCCTCGGCGTACGGCGTCCCCGTCCGGACGAGTGCCAGTGCCCGCTGCAGCCGCAGGACCCGGGCGAGCGTCTTGGGGCCGTAGCCGAAGGCGGCCAGCGAGCGGCGGTGGAGCTGACGGGCGCCGAGGCCCACCGTCCGCGCGGTCTGCGCGACGGTGCGGCCGCTGTCCAGTTGCGCGGCGACGGCCCGCATCGCCGGGTCCGGCGGCCGGGTGGCCGCGGCCCGGCGCACGGCGATGTCCTCCAGCGCGGCGGCCGGATCGGCGGCGCAGGCGACCCGCTCGGTGAGCTCCCGGACCAGGGCCGACGGCCACAGGTCGGCCAGGGCGACGCGGCGGTCCCGCAGTTCGTGCGCCTCCACGCCCAGCAGGGCGGGCGCCGTGCCGGGGGCGAAGCGGATGCCCGCGTAGCTGCCGCCGTCCGCTCCGGAGGGGGCTTCCGCACGGGTGTCCGGGCCCGCGACGAGGAGCCTGCCGCCGATCCGGAGCAGGTCCATGCAGCCGTCGGGGAGCACCGGGTGGGACGATCCCCGCGGCACGGTCAGGGTCCAGACCTTCGCACCGTCCACCCGTGACACGCGCTCTTCGTAACGGTCGCTCATGGCACCAGTGTCGTCGACCGACGGGGTGGGGTCCGGGTCCGGGTTCGGGGTGAAGATCACCGCCGAGGCCGGGGCGTGATCGCGAAGAGCCCCTGGAGGGCTGTCCGACGGTCAAGCTGTCGTGGTCGCCGGGGTCGTCCGCCGAGGCTCCCCCGCCCCCTCGCCCGCAGCCGCCGTACCGCAGCTCACTCGCCGTGCGGCTCCGGCTTGTCCGCTTCCTTCTCGCGGCTCGGCTGCAGCCGCGACTTCACGTCGTCCGGCGGCAGGAACCGCGACCAGCGCTCGGGGAACTCGGACGGCATGTACGGGCTGTCTCCGTCGTCCCCGTCCCCTTCGTCGTCCCAGTCCCCGTACCGGCTCTCCGCCTGGGTACGGGCCACGAACTCGGCGGCCTGGGCCGCGCGCACCCGGTCGTTGGCCGCACGGGCCGCCGCCGTCGCCACCGAGGGCCACACCCGGTCGATGGCCGCGTTGACCGCAGCGCCCACCAGCACCGCGAACGCGGAGATGCCGATCCACAGCAGGACCGCGATGGGGGCGGCCAGGGACCCGTAGATCGTGGGCCCCTCGACCGTGCTGGTGAGGTAGATCCGCAGCAGGAAGCTGCCGAGCACCCACATCGCCAGTGCCATCAGGGCGCCCGGCATGTCCTCGATCCACGGCGAGCGGACGGGGACGGACACGTGGTAGAGCGTCGTCAGGAAGGCGATGGACAGCAGTATCACCAGCGGCCAGTACAGGACGCTTATGACCTCGGTGCCCCAGGGGATCAACTCCACGACCCGGTCGGGACCGACCACCAGAAGCGGCAGCACGACCGCACCCAGCAGCAGCGCCACCACGTACAGCAGGAAGGCGAGCATCCGGGTCTTGACGATGCCGCGCTGGCCGTCGAGCCCGTACATGACGGTGATCGTGTCGATGAACACGTTGACCGCGCGGGAGCCGGACCAGAGGGCGATCGCGAAGCCGATCGAGATGACATCGGGCCGGGCCCCGGTGGTGACGTCCGCCAGGAGCGGTTTCGCGAAGTCGTTGACACCGCGCTCGGACAGCACCGTATGGGCGGCGCTCAGGATGTTGCGCTCGATGGAGGCGACCGTCGCGGTGCTGGTCCACTCGTCGACGTACCCGAGCAGGCCGATGAGTCCGAGGAGCAGCGGGGGCAGGGACAGCAGGGTGAAGAACGCCGCCTCGGCGGCGAGTCCCAGAATGCGGTACTCCATGCACGAGTTGACGGTGTCCTTCAGCAACTGCCAGGCCAGTTGCCGCTTGGACACGTTGCGGTAGAGCACTCTGGCCCGGTGGAGCCGGCCCGGTGGCCGCTCGGGTGTTTCATTTGCTGCCTGCACGTCCTTACCGTATCGGCATGGCAGCCACCACCCACACAGTGTCCAACCAGGCCCCTCCCCTCCTCGGCTACGACGTCTTCGGCGCGGACCGGGTCCTCACCGAAGCCGTGGAACGGCACCTCCCGGCCGACCTGCTCGACGATGCGCGCGGCGGTCTCGCCGAGCTCGGCAGGTCCGCCGGATCCGCCCAGGCAGCGGAGTGGGGGGCACAGGCCAACGAGAATCCGCCGAGGCTGCGCACCCATGACCGCTACGGGAACCGCGTCGACGAGGTGGAGTTCCATCCGGCCTGGCACCGGCTGCTCGGCCACGCCGTCACCGCCGGTCTGACCGACGCCTGGGACCGGCCGGGCGGGCATGTGCGCCGGACCGCCGGCTTCCTGGTGTGGACGCAGGCCGAGGCGGGGCACGGCTGCCCGCTCTCCATGACGCACGCGGCGGTGCCCGCGCTGCGGACCGATCCGGCGGTGGCGGCGGAGTGGGAGCCGCTGCTGACCTCGCGTGTGTACGAGGAGGAGCTGCGGCCGGCCGGGCAGAAGGCCGGGGCGCTCCTCGGGATGGGCATGACGGAGAAGCAGGGCGGCACGGACGTGCGGTCCAACACGACGCGCGCCGAGCCCCTGTCCGGTGAGGGGGAGTACCTGCTCACCGGGCACAAGTGGTTCTGCTCGGCTCCGATGTCCGACGGGTTCCTGGTGCTGGCGCAGGCCCCCGGCGGCCTGACGTGTTTCCTGCTGCCCCGGGTGCTGCCCGACGGCACGCGCAACGTGTTCGCGATCCAGCGGCTCAAGGACAAGCTGGGCAACCGGTCCAACGCCTCGGCCGAGGTCGAGTTCGACGGTACGTGGGTGCGCCGGATCGGTGAGGAGGGGCGCGGGGTGCGCACCATCATCGACATGGTGGCGGCGACCCGGCTGGACTGTGTGACCGGTTCCGCGGCGCTGATGCGGCAGGCTGTGGCGCAGGCGGTCCACCACTCCACGTACCGCAGCGCGTTCGGCGGGCTGCTGGTCGACAAGCCGCTGATGCGTAATGTGCTGGCCGATCTGGCGCTGGAGTCGGAGGCGGCGACGGTGCTGGCGATGCGTCTCGCGGCGGCGTACGACGCCGGGACCGAGAGCGAGTCGGCGTTCCTGCGCATCGCGGTGCCGGCGGCGAAGTACTGGGTGACGAAGCGGTGCGCCCCGCTGGTCGCGGAGGCGCTGGAGTGCCTGGGCGGCAACGGCTACGTGGAGGAGTCGGGGATGCCCCGGCTGCTGCGCGAGGCGCCGCTCAACTCGATCTGGGAGGGCTCGGGGAACGTACAGGCGCTGGATGTGCTGCGTGCGCTGCAGCGTGAGCCGCTGGCGCTGAACGCGTTCCTCCAGGAGGTCGGGCGGGCGCGGGGCGCCGACCACCGGCTCGACCGGGCGATCAGGGACCTGCTCACCGAGCTCGCCGATCTGCAGGGCATCGAGGCGCGGGCCCGCCGGCTCGTGGAGCGGATGGCGCTGGTGCTGCAGGGTTCGCTGCTGGTGCGCTGGGCCCCGTCGGAGGTCGCCGACGCGTTCTGCGCGTCACGTCTGGGCGGGGAGTGGGGTTCGGCGTTCGGAACGCTGCCGCACACCCTGGACCTGGCGTCGGTCGTGGAACGGGCCCGGCCCGTGGAGCGCTGATCCGGGCGGGGCAGCAACAGGGGGTGGTGCTGCGCCGACACGGCACCACCCCCCATGCTGTACACACCGGACTTCGGGGCCGAAACCCCACCGTGCGGTGTACCGCCACTCTCGTACGGCAGGGGGGCCCTCGCCAGAGTTGCAGAGGGTTGCAACCATTGTGTGGAGTTGCGACACAGGGAACCGCGAGGCGGCAGGATGACCCCATGGCCCTTGGCACGGTCCTGGTACTGACGCTGGCACTGGCACTAGGGGGATCCGGACGTGGAGACAAGTCCTGTCGATGTGATGCGCCCTGCCGCGCGGGACTCGGAGCGGGCCACGCGCCTGCTCCACCGCGCCCGGGAGGCGCGGATGGCGGGCCAGAAGATGCCGGTCCAGCCGCGGGCGGAGATCGGGGCCTCGTGGGACCGGGTGCTGCGCAGTGGCATCGATCCGGAGCAGACCACGCAGAGCGTGCTGCTGGAGCTGGAGGAGATCGAGCACCGGCGCCGGAGTTCCGCGCTGGGCGAGGTCATGCCGCTCCTCAGTGACGGCCTGGTGAGCATCGCCGACGCCGCGCAGCAGATCATGGTGGTCACCGATGTGGAGGGCCGGGTGCTGTGGCGCCAGGGCAACACGGGGATCCTGCGCCGGGCCGACGACATCTGTCTGGCCGAGGGCGCCGCCTGGTCGGAGGAGATCACCGGCACCAACGCGATCGGTACCGCGCTCGCCTCGCGCGCGCCGGTGCAGGTCCACTCCGCGGAGCACTTCGTCCGCAGTCTGCACGGGTGGACGTGCGCGGCGGCCCCGGTGCGCGATCCGCGCGACGGACGGCTGATGGGGATCGTCGACATCAGCGGTCCGGCGAACACCTTCCATCCCACGACGCTCGCTCTGGTCGGGTCGGTGGCCCGGCTGGCCGAGAGCGAGATCAGGACCCAGCACCTCCAGGCCATCGACCGGCTGCGTTCGGTGGCGGCGCCGATGCTGTGCCGGCTGGGTGGCCGGGCGCTGGTGGTGGACGCGAACGGCTGGCTGGCCGCGGTCACCGGGATGCCGCCGGTGGACCGGCTGCCGCTGCCGAAGTCCGTGCAGCCGGGCCGGGTGTGGCTGCCCTCGCTCGGGATGTGCCGGGTGGAGCCGCTGCCGGGCGGATGGCTGGTGCAGGTGGCCGACGGTGCGATGGACAGCCCGCCGCGCCGGGTGGTGCTGGATCTGAGCATGCCGGGCAGCCTGACGGTGAACGTGGTGAGCCCGGTGGGCACGTGGACGCAGCGGCTGTCCCCGCGCCACGCCGAGCTGCTGTACGCGCTGGCCCGGTGCCCCGAGGGGCGTACGGCGTCCGAGCTGGCCGAGGACATCTTCGGCGATCCGACCAGGACGGTGACGGTCCGGGCCGAGATCTCCCGGCTGCGGCGCCATCTCGCGGAGGTGCTGGCCCACCGCCCGTACCGTTTCGGGGAGGGCGTCGAGGTGGAGGTGATCGGTCCGGAGCACCCGGGCGATCTGCTGCCCCGGTCCAAGGCGCCGGTGGTGGTGGCGGCCCGCAGCGCCTCCTGAACCCGTGTTCCCGCAGGTCCGGGGCGCCTCGTCCCGGGTACCGGCTTGGGCCGGGGAGGCGGGGCATGGTTTTCTGGCAGTCATGAGCAACCCCGAGCGTCCATCCGACCCTGCCCTCGCCGAGGTGACCGTCTGGTCCCTGGAGCAGACCTCCCCCGACGATCTGCAGCCCTCGGCCGTGCCCGGCCCGGACGTACGGATCGTCCGGTCCGAGGTGCCGCTGCCCGAGTTCAGCCGCTTCCTCTATACGGCCGTCGGCGGCGACATCCAGTGGACGGACCGGCTGTCGATGACGTACGCGCAGTGGCAGGAGGTACTGGACCGGCCGGGCGTGGAGACCTGGGTGGCGTACGTGGACGGGACGCCGGCCGGGTACGTGGAGCTGGACCCGCAGGACGACGGCGCGGTCGAGATCATGTACTTCGGTCTTCTCCCTGCCTTCCGGGGCCGCCGGATCGGCGGGCATCTGCTCTCGTACGGGGTCGCCCGTGCCTGGGACCTGGCCGAACGGTGGCCGGAGCGGCCGGCGACCAAACGGGTGTGGGTTCACACCTGTTCCAAGGACGGGCCGCACGCCATGGGCAACTACCTGCGCCGCGGCTTCCGGCTGTTCGACACCACGACGGAGCTGGAGCCCGAGGTCGCCACCCCGGGTCCGTGGCCCGGGTCCGGCCGGACGCCGCTTCCGTAGGAACTCTCGCAGGAACCCTTCATCGGAGCGTCCCGAAGAAGCGCTTGTAAGACATGTAAGAAATGCACATGCTTGTCCGGTATTCCGGCCACCAGGCGCCCGTCATCCACGTGACGGGCGCCACATTGTCTCACCTGTCGGGACAGTCTCGTCCACATCATGGATAGTGGTGGACTGCCCGGAGACCCGCGTGACACGCTTCCGTCATGCCTGGAACTGGAATTGCCTTGGTGAGTCGACGCCACGTCGACCTCGGCCGCATGTCCAGCGCCATCTGTCCGGCGAGCTGAGAGTCCCAGCACCGCCGCGATCACCCTTTCTCTGCAAACCCTGCGCACCGCCGCGCCCAGACGCGAGTGTGCAGTTCAGAGCCGCCCTCCTGCAGTCCCGAAGGACGTACTGTCATGGCCGCTACCCCGGAACAGCCCGCGCCCGCCGCGCCCCGCCGTAAAGCGGGGCGCCACCGTGGCGAAGGTCAGTGGGCCCTGGGGCACTACACCCCGCTGAACGGCAATGAGCAGTTCAAGAAGGACGACGACAGTCTCAACGTGCGGACACGCATTGAGACGATCTACTCCAAGCGCGGGTTCGACTCGATCGACCCCAACGACCTTCGTGGACGCATGCGCTGGTGGGGGCTGTACACCCAGCGCAAGCCCGGCATCGACGGCGGCAAGACCGCCGTGCTGGAGCCGGAGGAGCTGGACGACCGCTACTTCATGCTGCGGGTCCGGATCGACGGCGGCCGGCTGACCGCGGCGCAGCTGCGGGCGATCGGCGAGGTCTCCCAGGACTACGCGCGGGGCACCGCCGATGTCACCGACCGGCAGAACATCCAGCTGCACTGGATCCGCATCGAGGACGTTCCGGCCATCTGGGAGAAGCTGGAGGCCGTCGGACTGTCCACGACGGAGGCCTGCGGCGACTGCCCCCGAGTGATCATCGGCTCCCCGGTGGCGGGGATCGCCGCCGACGAGATCATCGACGGGACCCCGGCGGTCGACGAGATCCACGACCGCTACATCGGCAGCAAGGAGTTCTCCAACCTGCCGCGCAAGTTCAAGACCGCGATCTCCGGCTCGCCCGTGCAGGACGTGGTCCACGAGATCAACGACATCGCCTTCGTCGGCGTCGTCCACCCCGAACACGGCCCCGGCTTCGACCTCTGGGTCGGCGGCGGTCTCTCGACCAACCCGAGGCTCGCCGAACGCCTCGGCGCCTGGGTGCCGTTGCACGAGGTCTCCGACGTCTGGGCCGGCGTGGTCGGGATCTTCCGGGACTACGGCTACCGGCGGCTGCGCACCCGTGCCCGGCTGAAGTTCCTGATGGCCGACTGGGGCCCCGTCAAGTTCCGCCAGGTGCTGGAGGACGAGTACCTGAAGCGTCCCCTGCTCGACGGCCCCGCGCCCGAGCAGCCCAGCAGCCGCTGGCGCGACCACGTGGGCGTCCACGAGCAGCAGGACGGCCGCCGCTACGTCGGCTTCGCGCCCCGCGTCGGCCGGGTCGACGGCCCCACCCTCACCAAGATCGCCGATCTGGCGGCCGCGCACGGCTCGGACCGGCTGCGCACCACGGTCGAGCAGAAGATGCTGATCCTCGACGTGGAGCCGGACAGGGTCGACTCCCTGGTGGCCGGCCTCGAAGAGCTCGGCTTCCAGGTGAAGCCGTCGCCCTTCCGCCGCGGCACGATGGCCTGCACCGGCATCGAGTACTGCAAGCTGGCGATCGTCGAGACCAAGGCGCGCGGCGCCTCGCTCATCGACGAACTGGAGCGCCGCCTCCCGGAGTTCGACGAGCCGCTCACGATCAACATCAACGGCTGCCCCAACGCCTGCGCGCGCATCCAGACCGCGGACATCGGCCTCAAGGGCCAGCTCATGCTGGACGACGAGGGCAACCAGGTGGAGGGCTACCAGGTCCATCTGGGCGGCGCGCTCGGCCTGGAGGCCGGTTTCGGCCGCAAGGTCCGCGGCCTGAAGGTCACTTCGGCCGAACTGCCCGACTACGTCGAGCGGGTGCTCGGGAACTTCCAGAAGGAGCGCGAGGACGACGAGCGCTTCGCGACCTGGGCGGCCCGGGCCAGTGCGGAGTCGCTGTCATGAGCGAGCGCGCCGCGCCGTTCCACTGCCCGTACTGCGGCGACGAGGACCTGCGCCCGCACGAGGCCGGGCACGGGGCCTGGGAATGCGCCTCCTGCAACCGGGCGTTCCAGCTGAAGTTCCTGGGCCTGCTGGCCCGGGGGCTGGAGCGCAACAACGGTGAAGGGGACGGGATATGACGGACACTCTGCAGACCGACAAGCTCTCCGCGGCCGAGCTCAGGGAGCTGGCCGAGCGGGCGGGCCGGGAGCTGGAGAACGCTTCCGCCCTGGAGATCCTCCAGTGGGCCACCCGCACCTTCGGCAAGCGGTTCTGTGTGACGTCGTCGATGGAGGACGCGGTCGTCGCGCACCTCGCCTCCCGGGCGCTGCCCGGGGTGGACGTGGTCTTCCTCGACACGGGCTACCACTTCCCCGAGACGATCGGCACCCGTGACGCGGTGGAGGCGGTGATGGACGTCAACGTCATCACGCTGACCCCGCGGCAGACCGTGGCCGAGCAGGACGCCGAGTACGGGCCGAAGCTGCACGACCGCGACCCGGACCTCTGCTGCAAGCTGCGCAAGGTCAAGCCCCTGGAAGAGGGACTGACCTCGTACACGGCCTGGGCCACCGGGCTGCGCCGCGACGAGTCCCCCACCCGGGCGAACACCCCGGTGGTCGGCTGGGACGAGAAGCGGCAGAAGGTCAAGGTCTCGCCGATCGCCCGCTGGACCCAGGACGACGTCGACGCGTACGTCGCCGAGCACGGGGTGCTCACCAACCCGCTGCTGATGGACGGTTACGCCTCCGTGGGCTGCGCCCCCTGCACCCGCCGGGTGCTGGAGGGCGAGGACGCACGGTCCGGACGCTGGGCCGGGCGCGGCAAGACCGAATGCGGGCTGCACGACTGATGACGACTGATCAGGAGACTTCGATGAGCGTGACGGAGACGGGAGCCACCGTCTGGCTGACCGGTCTGCCGAGCGCGGGCAAGACCACCATCGCGTACGAACTCGCCGGGCGGCTGCGCGGCGAGGGCCACCGGGTGGAGGTGCTCGACGGTGACGAGATCCGCGAGTTCCTCTCCGCGGGCCTCGGCTTCACCCGCGAGGACCGCCACACCAACGTCCAGCGCATCGGCTTCGTCGCCGAACTGCTGGCGGCCAACGGCGTGAAGGTGCTGGTCCCGGTCATCGCCCCGTACGCGGACAGCCGTGACGCGGTCCGCAAGCGGCACCGGGCCGAGGGCACCACGTACCTGGAGGTGCACGTCGCCACTCCGGTCGAGGTGTGCTCGGTACGCGATGTGAAGGGGCTGTACGCCAAGCAGGCGGCGGGCGAGATCAGCGGGCTGACCGGGGTGGACGACCCCTACGAGGCGCCCGAGTCGCCCGATCTGCGGATCGAGTCGCACCAGCAGACCGTGCAGGAGTCCGCGGCGGAGCTGTACGCGCTGCTGAGCGAGAGGGGTGCAGCGTGACGACCGTCGCGACTGTGTCGGAAGGCACCGACAATCCGTACGCACTCAGCCACCTGGACTCCCTGGAGTCCGAGGCGGTGCACATCTTCCGTGAGGTGGCGGGAGAGTTCGAGCGGCCGGTGATCCTCTTCTCCGGCGGCAAGGACTCCATCCTGATGCTGCATCTGGCGCTCAAGGCGTTCGCGCCCGCGCCGGTGCCGTTCACCCTGCTGCACGTGGACACCGGGCACAACTTCCCCGAGGTTCTGGAGTACCGCGACCGCACGGTCGCCGAGCACGGGCTGCGCCTGCACGTCGCCTCCGTCCAGGAGTACATCGACGCCGGGAAGCTCCGCGAGCGCCCCGACGGCACCCGCAACCCGCTGCAGACCGTGCCGCTGACCGAGGCGATCCAGCAGCACCGCTTCGACGCCGTGTTCGGCGGCGGCCGCCGCGACGAGGAGAAGGCGCGCGCGAAGGAGCGGGTCTTCTCGCTGCGCGACGAGTTCTCCCAGTGGGACCCGCGCCGTCAGCGCCCGGAACTCTGGCAGCTCTACAACGGCCGGCACGCCGCCGGTGAGCACGTCCGGGTCTTCCCGATCTCCAACTGGACCGAGCTCGACGTGTGGCAGTACATCGAGCGCGAGGGCATCGAGCTTCCCCAGATCTACTTCGCCCACGAGCGCGAGGTCTTCAACCGCTCCGGCATGTGGCTGACCGCGGGCGACTGGGGCGGCCCCAAGGAACACGAAACGGTCGAGACCCGTCAGGTGCGCTACCGCACGGTCGGCGACATGTCCTGCACCGGTGCCGTCGACTCCGACGCCACCACGCTGGACGCCGTGATCACCGAGATCGCCGCCTCCCGGCTCACCGAGCGGGGCGCGACGCGCGCCGACGACAAGATGTCCGAGGCCGCGATGGAAGACCGTAAGCGCGAGGGGTACTTCTAAAATGACCACACCCACCCAGTTGGCCGAGCAGTTGTCGACCACCACCCTGCTGCGGTTCGCCACCGCGGGGTCCGTCGACGACGGTAAGTCCACCCTCGTCGGACGGCTGCTGCACGACTCCAAGTCGGTCCTCACCGACCAGTTGGAGGCCGTCGAGGACGCGTCCCGCAAGCGCGGCCAGGAGGCGCCGGACCTGGCGCTGCTGACCGACGGGCTGCGGGCCGAGCGCGAGCAGGGCATCACCATCGATGTCGCCTACCGCTACTTCGCCACCCCCCGGCGCCGGTTCATCCTCGCCGACACCCCGGGCCATGTGCAGTACACCCGCAACATGGTGACGGGCGCCTCCACGGCCGAGCTGGCCGTGGTCCTGGTCGACGCCCGCAACGGCGTCGTCGAGCAGACCCGCCGGCACGCCGCCGTCGCGGCCCTGCTCCGGGTCCCGCACGTGGTGCTGGCCGTGAACAAGATGGACCTCGTCGAGTACGCGGAGCCGGTCTTCGCCGCCATCGCCGAGGAGTTCACCGCCTACGCGGCCTCCCTGGGCGTCCCGGAGATCACCGCCATCCCGATCTCCGCGCTGGCCGGCGACAACGTCGTGGAACCCTCCGCGAACATGGACTGGTACGGCGGCCCGACCGTCCTGGAACACCTGGAGACGGTCCCGGTCAGCCACGACCTCACCGCCTGCCACGCCCGTTTCCCCGTCCAGTACGTGATCCGGCCGCAGACCGCCGAGCTCCCCGACTACCGGGGCTACGCGGGCCAGATCGCCGCCGGAGTGTTCCGCGTCGGCGAACCCGTCACCGTGCTGCCCTCCGGCCGTACGTCGACGATCGCCGGAATCGATCTGCTCGGCGACAGCGTGGACATCGCCTGGGCCCCCCAGTCGGTCACCCTGCGCCTGACCGACGACATCGACGTCTCGCGCGGCGACCTGATCGCCCCGGCGAACGACTCGCCCGCCGTCACCCAGGACGTCGAGGCGACCGTCTGCCACGTCGCCGACCAGCCCCTCACCGTGGGCCAGCGGGTGCTGCTCAAGCACACCACCCGCACGGTCAAGGCGATCGTCAAGGACATCCCGTCCCGGCTGACCCTGGACGACCTCTCGCAGCACCCGGCACCCGGCCGACTCGTCGCCAACGACATAGGCCGCGTCGTGGTCCGTACCGCCGAGCCGCTCGCGCTCGACGCCTACGCCGACTCGCGGCGCACCGGTTCCTTCCTGCTGATCGACCCGGCGGACGGCACCACGCTCTCGGCCGGCATGGCGGGCGCCTCGTTCGCCGCCGTCCCGCAGACCGGGACTCCGGTGGACGACGACGCCGAGTGGGACTTCTGATGAGTCGCGACGTCTTCTCGACCTTCGCGAAGGAGGGCGGCCGTGTCGGCAGCGGCGCCCTCGGCAGCGGCCAGGGCGGGGTTGCGCGATGTGCGCGTTGACGTACGCGCACTGCCTGCGCGCCCGGCAGCACCGACCGCACCGCCTGTACCGCCAGTTCAGACGAAGACCTGCCGACCTCCCGGCCGCGTCCCCGGACTTCCGAGGGACGTGAGCACCGGGCCTCCGAGAGGAAGACCTCCCGTGTCTGCCCCCCGTACCACGCTTCGCCGCAGCCTCGCCGCTGCCGCCGCCCTGCCGCTGCTCGCCGTGGCGCTCACCGCCTGCGGCTACGGCTCCGACGCGAAGGACGACGACGCCAAGAAGGCGAACGCCGCCGCCGACGGAAAGAAGCTCTCCGCCGACACCGTGCGGATCGGGTACTTCCCGAACCTCACCCACGCCACCGCGCTCGTGGGCGACCAGGAGGGTCTGTTCCAGAAGGAGCTCGGCGGCACCCAGCTCAAGACCTCGACGTTCAACGCGGGTCCCTCCGAGATCGAGGCGCTGAACGCCGACTCGATCGACATCGGCTTCATCGGCCCCTCGCCGTCCATCAACGGCTACACCAAGTCCCAGGGCAAGAACCTGCGGATCATCGGTGGTTCCGCCTCCGGCGGCGTGAAGCTGGTCGTCAACCCGGACAAGATCAAGACCCTGGACGACCTCAAGGGCAAGAAGATCGCCACCCCGCAGCTCGGCAACACCCAGGACGTGGCCTTCCTCAACTGGATCTCCGAGAAGGGCTGGAAGGTCGACGCCCAGAGCGGCAAGGGTGACGTCTCCGTCGTCCGTACGGACAACAAGGTGACCCCGGACGCCTACAAGTCCGGTTCCATCGACGGTGCCTGGGTCCCCGAGCCGACCGCCTCCAAGCTGGTCGCCGAGGGCGCCAAGGAGCTGCTCAACGAGTCGACGCTGTGGCCCGACGACAAGTTCGTGATCACGAACATCATCGTGTCGCAGAAGTTCCTCAAGGAGCACCCGGACGTCGTCGAGGCCGTGCTGCGCGGCTCGGTGAACACGAACGCGTGGATCAACGCCAACCCCGACGAGGCGAAGGCCTCCGCGAACGCCGCGCTGAAGAAGCTCACCGGCAAGGCGCTGCCGGCCGAGATCATCGACCCGGCCTGGAAGTCGATCCAGATCACCGACGACCCGCTGGCCGCCACGCTCGACGCGCAGGCCGAGCACGCGGTGAAGGCCGGTCTGCTGGAGGAGCCCGACCTCAAGGGCATCTACGACCTGAAGCCGCTGAACAAGATCCTCAAGGCCGCGGGCAAGCCCGAGGTCGCCGACGCCGGTCTCGGCGTCAAGTAACCAGCCGCTCGAAGACCCCAGGAGGTGACGACCATGGCGAACACCCTCACCAAGGCCGAGGACCGTGTCGAGGTCGGGCACGCCGCCCGCATCGCACATGTCTCGAAGTCCTTCGCCGGACCCACGGGAACGCAGCTGGTCCTGGACGACATCACGCTCGATGTCGCTCCGGGCGAGTTCGTCACCCTCCTGGGAGCCTCCGGGTGCGGAAAGTCGACGCTGCTCAATCTGGTGGCCGGACTCGACCGCCCGACCGGGGGGACGATCGAGACCCCCGGCGGGCGGCCGGCCCTGATGTTCCAGGAGCACGCCCTGTTCCCGTGGCTGACCGCGGGCAAGAACATCGAGCTGGCGCTGCGTCTGCGTGGCGTGCCGAAGTCGGAACGCCGTACGGAGGCGGAGCGGCTGCTGGAGCTGGTGCGGCTGGGCGGGGCGTACGGCAAGCGGGTGCACGAGCTGTCGGGCGGCATGCGGCAGCGGGTGGCGATGGCCCGCGCGCTCGCCCAGGACAGTCAGCTGCTGCTGATGGACGAGCCGTTCGCCGCGCTCGACGCCATCACCCGCGATGTGCTGCACGACGAGCTGACCCGGATCTGGCGCGAGACGAACGTCTCGGTCCTGTTCGTCACGCACAACGTGCGCGAGGCGGTGCGTCTCGCCGAGCGCGTGGTGCTGCTCTCCTCCCGCCCCGGCCGGATCGCCCGCGAGTGGACGGTCGACATCGAGCAGCCGCGCCGCATCGAGGACACCGCGGTGGCGGAACTGTCCGTCGAGATCACCGAACAACTGCGTGGGGAGATCCGCCGTCATGGCCAGCACTGATATCAAGTCGGGCGCACCGAGGTCCGGCGGGGCCGGGCCGGATGCGGTGAAGCCGGACGACCTGGCCGGTCTGGAGGCCGGCCTGGACGCGCTGGACGCCGTGCAGGTGCACCGCACGCCGGTGCGCGAGGTCCTGCTGCGCAAGGTCCTGCCGCCGCTGCTGGCGGTCGCCCTGGTCGTCGTCGTCTGGCAGTTGCTCGTCTGGGCGCAGGTGACCGAGGACTACAAGCTGCCCTCGCCCGCCGCGGTCGGGGAGAGCCTGGGTGACATGTGGCGGCAGGGGACGCTGCTGGAGGTGGTGTGGACGAGCGTCTCGCGCGGTCTGCTCGGCTTCCTGCTCTCGGTCGCCATCGGTACGCCGCTGGGTCTGCTGGTGGCCCGGGTGAAGTTCGTCCGTGCCGCGATCGGCCCGATCCTGTCCGGGCTGCAGTCCCTGCCGTCCGTGGCGTGGGTGGCGCCGGCCGTGATCTGGCTCGGTCTCAACGACTCGATGATGTTCGCGGTCATCCTGCTGGGCGCCGTGCCGTCGATCGCCAACGGGCTGGTGTCCGGTGTCGACCAGGTGCCGCCGCTCTTCCTCCGGGCGGGCCGGACCCTCGGCGCGACCGGCCTGCGGGGCACGTGGTTCATCGTCATGCCGGCGGCCCTGCCCGGTTATCTGGCCGGTCTGAAGCAGGGCTGGGCCTTCTCCTGGCGCTCGCTGATGGCCGCCGAGATCATCGCCTCGTCGCCCGACCTCGGTCTGGGACTCGGGCAGTTGCTGGAGAACGGCCGCAACAACGCGGACATGCCAGGGATCTTCCTCGCCATCCTCCTGATCCTGTTCGTCGGCATCGCGATCGATCTGCTCATCTTCAGTCCGCTGGAGCGGTGGGTGCTGCGCAGCCGCGGTCTCCTCGTCAAGAACTGAGCTGGTGACATGACATCTCCGGTCCTTCTCGTCATCGCCCACGGCAGCCGCGATCCGCGGCACGCGGCGACCGTGCACGCGCTCACCGCGCGGGTACGGGCGCTGCGGCCGGGGCTTCGGGTGGAGACCGGGTTCCTGGACTTCAACGCACCGTCGGTGCCGCGGGTCCTGGAACGGCTGGACGCCGAAGGGGCGGGTGAGGTCGTGGCGCTTCCGCTGCTGCTCACCCGCGCCTTCCACGCCAAGTCCGACATCCCTGCGGTCCTGCGCGAGGCGCGCGCCCGGCTGCCGCGGCTGCGGGTGCGGCAGGCCGAGGTGCTCGGCCCGTCGCCGCTGCTGAACTCCGCCCTGGAGCGGCGGTTGTACGAAGCCGGGGTCCGCCCCGGTGACCGAAGCTCGACCGGGCTCGTCCTGGCCTCGGCGGGCTCCACAGACCCGGAGGCGATCGCAGTGATCGCTGAAATCGCGCGGGAGCTGCGGCACACCGGTTGGTGTTCCGTGCGGCCTGCGTTCGCCTCCGCTGTTACTGCCGGGGGCATCCCCCGTACCGAGGACGCGGTACGGGCCCTGCGGGCCGACGGTCTGCGCCGGGTGGCCGTCGCCCCGTACGTGATCGCGCCCGGCCGCCTCCCGGACCGCATCGCGTCGGGGGCGGCCGAGGCCGGGGCGGATGTGCTGGCCGGTGTGCTGGGCCCGTCGCCCGAGCTGGCGCGGCTGCTGCTCGACCGGTACGACGAGGCCCGTGTCCGGGCGGCCCGGACCTCCCGGGTCAGCGCGTAGGGCCTTTCGCTCAGCCCATGTCCAGGCCGCCCGTACGGGTCCGCTTGAGCTCGAAGAAGTCCTCGTGGCCGGCGAGTACCCGGAAGCTGTCGAAGAGCCGCGCCGCCTCCTCGCCGCGCGGCACCGCCCGCAGCACGGGGCCGAACCACACGGTCCCGTCGACGTGGAGGGTGGGCGTGCCCACGTATCCGTCCGCCTCCGGGTCCTTGCCGGCGTCGTGGCTGCGGCGCACCGCCTCGTCGTACGCCGGGTCGTGCGCGGCCCCGGCCAGTTCGGCGGGGAGGCCGAGTTCGGCGAGGGACTGGGCGATCACCTCGTCGAAGTCCTCGTTCTTCTGCTGGTGGATCCGGGTCCCGTAGGCCGTGTACAGCTCGCGCAGCACGGCCTCGCCACGCAGTCCGGCCGCGGCGGCGGCGACACGGACCGGGCCGATCGACTTGTCGACAAGGGCGCGGTACCAGTCGGGGAGTTCGTTGCCCGTGTTGTGCAGGTAGAGGCTCATCACATGGAAGCGGAGCTCGATGTCGCGCTGCTGCTCCACCTCCAGCATCCAGCGGGAGGTGATCCAGGCGAACGGGCAGGCCGGGTCGAAGTAGAAGTCGACGACGGCCCTGCCCGTGCCCGGGGTGCGGTGAGAGGTCATACGAGGAGCCTAGCCAGCCGGTGGCTCATCCCCGCGGGCCATTCGGCACCCGCGGGGATGGGCCATTTCCTAAGGGCTGTCCCGCAATTCCTGGTGGATCAGCGCGCGGCGTCAGATGCGGTGCATCGCAAGGCGGAGAGGCGCCCGCATACTGGATGTATTCGGGCGTTTCGACAACGCGGCGAGGTGCCGTAGCTGTCGTCGTGCGCCCGCCAGGAATTGCGGGACAGCCCTTAGGCGGCGGTCCACTGGGGATCTCGGCCGCTCAGGGCCAGGGCGCGGGTGAAGTCGTCGGCCCCCGGGTCGACCGTGACCTCGTCGGCGAAGCCTTCGTACTGGCGGTAGAGCGCGGCGGTGCTCTCGACGATCCCCAGCACGTGGGCGGCCGCCTCGTCGGAGAGCCGGAACTCCTGGCCGGTGGCCCGGGCCACGTCCCAGCCGTGCAGGGCCGTCTCCTCGATGAGCATCGCGGCGGTGTCCGCGGCCGGGGTGGCCGACTCACCGCTGCCGATCTCTCCCTCCCAGACGGCGGGGTCCGACCAGGCGGCGACGGCGCGGTCCAGCTGGGCCGCGTACTGCTCGGCCCAGTCGGCGTCCGCCGTGAAGTCCCGGGTGGTGAGTTCCTCGGGGATCTCCGTGCGCAGGGCGCGGTGCTCCATTCCGTGCGAGGTGTAGAGCACCCAGTGGTTGACGAGGCCGCGGACATCCCAGCCGGCACAGGGGGTGACGGGGGCGTCGAGCTGTTCGGGGCGGACGCCGCGGGCCACACGGGCGGCTTCGGCGGCGCATTCGGTCATGTGGGTGTGCTCGTTCTTCATGCGCCTCACCCTAGGAAGGATCATGCTCCCGGTCTTGAAAAAACGCGACAGGAACCGGCCGGAGGGGCGCCGGGCCGCCGGACTACTGTTCCTTCATGCCCTCACCGCTGCCCTCCCCCGACAGTTCGTTCCTCCTTGGCGGGGAGCTGCCGGTACGCCGCCTCGGCTACGGCACCGCCCAGCTGACCGGCCCCGGCTACTGGGGCCCGCGCGGCGAGCGCCGGGACGCGCTGGCGGTGCTCCGGTCGGCGGTCGAGCAGGGCGTCACGCTGATCGACACCGCCGACAACTACGGCCCGGGTGTGGCCGAGGAGCTGGTGGCCGAGGCGCTGCACCCGTACCGCGACGACCTCGTGATCGCGACGAAGGGCGGGGTCGTACGGACCGGCGACGACGCCTGGCACATCGCGGGGCGGCCCGAGCAGCTGCGCGCGATGTGCGAGGCCAGCCTGCTCCGGCTGCGGACCGACCGGATCGACCTGTACCAGCTGCACCGGCTGGACCCCCGGGTGCCGATGGCGGAGCAGCTGGGTGCCCTGGACGCGCTGCGGCAGGAAGGTAAGATCCGTTACATCGGTCTGGACACCCTCACCGCCGACCAGCTGGAGCAGGCGCTCTCCCTGACCGGGATCGCCTCGGTGCAGAACCGCTTCAACCTCCTCGACCGCGGCTCGGACGCGGTGCTGAAGGTGTGCGAATCCCATGACCTGGCGTTTCTCCCCTGGTTCCCGCTGGCCAACGGCGCACTGACGGGCGAGGCCGCCGCCCTCGACGAGGTCGCGCGGAGCCACGGTGCCACCCGCGGGCAGATCGCCCTCGCCTGGCTGCTGCACCGCTCCCCCGTGCTGTGCCCGACCCCGGGCACCGGTTCGCCCGTCCATCTTGCGGAGAACCTGGGGGCGCGGGAGGTCCGGCTGACGACCGAGGACATGAGCCGCCTGGAGGCGCTCGCACCCGCATGAAGGAGTACCCGCACGTGACCATGACCGCCGCCCACGACCGGCCCGCCCCGACCGCCGGAGTACCGGTGATCCGGGCCGATGGTGTCTCGCTCGTACGCGACGGGAACGTCCTGCTGGACTCCGTCTCGCTGACCGTGCGCGGCGGGGAGCACTGGGCCCTGCTCGGTGCCAACGGTGCGGGGAAGAGCACCCTGCTCAAACTGCTCGGCGCGGTCGCCCATCCGACCCGGGGCACGGTGGAGGTGCTGGGGCGCACGCTCGGCCGGGTGGATCTGCGGGAGCTGCGCACCTTGCTGGGCCATGTCGATCCGCGCCATCCGCTGCGTTCTCCGCTGACGGTGAGCCAGGTGGTGCTGACCGGTCTGACCAACTCGGTCGAGCCGCTGCCGCGCTGGGCACCCGGGGCGGAGCAGCGGGAGCGGGCCGAGCGGCTGCTGAGGATGCTGGGGATGGGCGGGAAGACGCACGCGCGCTGGCCGGCCCTCTCCCAGGGTGAGCGCGGCCGTACGCTCATCGCCCGTGCGCTGATGCCGCAGCCCCGGCTGCTGCTGCTCGACGAGCCGGCCACCGGGCTGGATCTGGCCGCCCGGGAGCAGTTGCTGGACAGTCTGGACGCGTTGCGCGAGGAGCATCCGGAGTTGGCGACGGTGCTGGTCACGCACCATCTGGAGGAGTTGCCCGCCTCCACGACGCACGCGATGCTGCTGCGCGGCGGGCGCTGTACGGCCTCGGGGGCGGCCGACGAGGTGCTGACCACGGACCTGGTCAGTGACTGCTTCGGTCATCCGGTGCGGATCGCCCGCACGGACGGGCGGTGGACGGCGCGGGCACAGCGGCCGGCCCGGGGCTGACCCCGCCCGCGGGGTCACCCGCCGGCTCTCACTCGTCGGCGTCCGCCGCGGTGACGAAGGGGGTGGCCTGGTGGTAGTAGAGCAGCCAGCCCGCCTCGGTGAGCCGCCACAACGAACTGCGGTGGGCCCTTTTTCCCTTGGCCTCGGTGTCGAAGGTGACGTGGACGAGCTCGTCGGCGAGCTGCACGCCCCGCATCCGTGAGGCGGTGAGCTGTCCGGGCCGCGGTGCCTCGTCCGAGATCAGCGAGGTGATGACCATCGCGCGGTCCCAGTGGCGGCCGGTCGTGTCGACCTCGTGGAAGTCGGGGTGCAGGACCTGGACGAGGAGTTCGGTGGAGGCCCGGACCATCGGGTCCATGAGGCGGAGTTCGCCCTCGACCGCCGCGGCCACTCCGGGGGTCGGCTCGCTCATGCGCCGCGTCCCGGGGTGGCTGCCGGTCCGGTGGGCAGCGCGTGGGGCCCGGCCGCGACGGGCCTCCGGTGGCCGCTCCCGCGCGTTCCGGGTGACGGCACCGCGTACATCATCATGGGCACACCCTAGGACGATCTGCCCGAGCCGTACGGCCGCCGCGCCCCGTGGGGGAGAGCGCGGCGGCCGCCGGGTCAGCGGGTGCCCGCGTCTACTCGACGATCTTCAGCAGCTTGTTCGCCGTGCCCTCGGTGGCGTTGCCGATGGCGTCCGGAGTGGCTCCTTCGGTGAGCGCCGTGGCGACCTCCGCCGGGGTGGCCTCCGGGTGCCCTGCCAGGTAGACGGCGGCGGCACCGACGACGTGCGGGGTCGCCATGGACGTACCGGAGATGGTGTTGGAACCGTCGTCGCTGTCGTTCCACGACGAGGTGATGTCCGAGCCCGGGGCGTAGATGTCCACGACCGAGCCGTAGTTGGAGAACGACGACTGCTCGTCGTCCACCGTGGAGGAGGCGACCGTGATCGCCTCGGGGACGCGGGACGGTGAGCCCTGGCCGGCATCGCTCGACTCGTTCCCGGCGGCCACCGCGAAGGTGACGCCGGAGGCGATGGCCTTCTGGACGGCCGCGTCGAGCGCCTCGTCCGCGCCGCCGCCGAGGCTCATGTTGGCGACGGACGGGCCCTGGTGGTTCTCGGTCACCCAGTCGATGCCGGCGACGACCTGCTCGGTGGTGCCCGAGCCCGAGTCGTCGAGGACACGGACGGCGACGATCTTGGCCTTCTTGGCGACGCCGTACGTCGCCCCGGCTATGGTGCCGGCCACGTGGGTGCCGTGGCCGTTGCCGTCGTCGGCGCTGTCGTCGTTGTCCACGGCGTCGAAGCCCGAGCTCGCCCGGCCCTCGAACTCCTGGTGCGTGGTGCGGACCCCGGTGTCGATGACGTACGCGGTGACACCGTCGCCCGCGCTGTCCGGGTAGGTGTACGCGTTGTCCCCGGCGGTCTCCGTCTGGTCGATGCGGTCCAGGCCCCAGGACGGCGGGCTGTCCTGGGTGGCGCTCGCGTGGAACTTCTTGTTCTGGACGACCTTGGAGACGGCCGGGTCGGCGGCGAGGCTCTTGGCCTCGGTCTCCGAAAGGCCGCTGGCGGAGAAGCCGTTGATGGCGGAACTGTAGTTGCGCTTCAGCTTCCCGCCGTACTCCTTGGCGAGCTTCGCCTTGTCGGCCTTCTGGTCCAGCATCACGATGTAGCTGCCGGAGACGGCGGTCGCCGCGTCGGCACCGTAGATCTTGCCCGTCGCGGGAGCGGGTGCCGCTCCGGCGAACGGGCTGGCCATCAGGGTGACTCCGGCGGCGGCTGCCACCGCGGTGATGGAGGCGGTCAGCTTGAACCGGCGTGCACGCTTGTGAATTGCCATGAAGAGGGATCTCCTCGTCATTCTTTGTGGGGGGATTGGCCCTCGGCCGGAAGATCTCCGGGGGTTGGTTCGAAACCCTTACCGATTGACGCGCGCAGATCAAGACCTACTCTGCGCCTGAGCCGTCCGGACCACGGTTTCGTCACAGGAATTCGACCACCCGCACCCAAGTCCGTCACAATCACTGCCCGTTACCGGCCGCACACCGCCGACCGGGGCCGCGGCGTACGGCACGGCCCCGGCGACGTCACCGCTGATAGCGCGCCAGGACCCGGTTCCCGTCCTCCACCAGACGCTTCCTCAGTTCGTCCGCCCCGATCGCCCCGCTGTAGTACTCCTGGAGGGCGGGCGTGGCGACCTTGTCCTTCCACTCGGGGTAGCCGCGCACGGACTGCGCCGGCGCCGGCCGCAGCGCCGTCGCGAGCGCGGCCCCGGTCGCCCAGCCCAGGTCCGCGGTGTGCAGCGAGGGGTCGGCCAGCGCGGCCGTACCGGTCGGCAGCATCCAGTCCCCCTTGGCCAGGCGCACCATGTTCGCCGGCCGCAGCAGGAAGTCGATGAACTCCACGGCCTCCTTCTTGTGCGGGCTGTCCTCGGCGACGGACAGGGTCTGCGGGCTCACTCCCTGGGCCAGGCCCTCGCTGCCGGCCGGAGCGGGCAGCACGGTCCACTCGAAGCCCTTCGGAGCCTGTTCGACCACCTGCTGCCGGTAGGAGAACCCGAGCGGCACCATGGCGTACTTCCCGCCGAACAGGCCTGGCAGCGTGTCGCCCCCGCCCATGCCGAGCGCGGTGCGGGCGGCGCTGTGGTCGGTGTTGACCTGGTCGTGGATGGTGCCCGGGACCACCTCGTCGCCCTCGCCCGACTCGACCGTCACCTTTCCGTCGGCGCCGCGGTGGAACAGTTGGCCGCCCGACGAGAGGCCGAGGTTGAGGGTGACGGAGACCGGCTCCTTGAGCGGCCAGGCGATCCCGTAACGTCCCTTGCCCGTCAGCTCCTTGGTGACCCGGCGGAACTCCGGCCAGCTCCAGGGTTTCTCGGGGGTCGGGATGCGGACCCCGGACTCCTTGAGGATCGTGGTGTTGGCGATCAGGACCCGCGGCTCCTGGAGGAACGGGACCCCGTAGACGCCGCCGTCGAAGGTGGCGGTCTGCCAGCTCCGTGCGGGGATGTCGTCGGTCAGCCGGTCCGGGAGGAGCGTGCGGAGATCGGCGAGGTAGCCGCCGTACGCGAAGTCCGCGAGGTCGTCGGACGCGTCATGGATGACGTCGGGGGCCTCGTCCCCCTCGAAGGAGGTGAGGAGCTGGTCGTGGACGCTGTCCCAGCTGCCCTGGACGTACTGGACCTCGACGCCGGGATGGCTCGCGTTCCACTCCTTCACCAGCTGCTTGTTGATGTCCACGGACTCCTTCTGCCAGGCGAGCGACTGGAAGCGGATCCGGATCTTCCCGTCCGCCCCGTCGCCGCCGCCACCGGCGCATCCGGTGAGCAGCAGGGCGAGCGCGGTGGCCGCCGCCGCTGCCGTACGTGCCAGTGCGCGCATCAGCTCTTCACCGCCCCTGCGAGCATGCCGCCCGTGATCCGCCGCTGGATGACGGCGAAGAGGACGAGTGAGGGAAGGGTGGCGAGGAACGCGGCGGCGGCGAGCGGTCCGAGGTCGCTGGCGCCCTCCGCGCCGAGGAAGTGGGTCAGTACGACCGGCAAGGTCTGCTTCTCCGGTGTCTTGAGCAGGACGAGCGCGAAGAAGAACTCGTTCCATGCGGTGATGAAGGCGAAGAGTGCGGTGGCGACGATCCCGGGGGCCAGCAGGGGGGCGGTGACCGAGACCAGGGTCCGCAGCCGGCCGGCCCCGTCGACCGCCGCCGCCTCCTCCAGTTCGGGCGGTACGGCCCGTACGTAGCCGACCAGCATCCACAGCGCGAAGGGCAGGGCCCAGACGACGTACACCATGATCAGCCCCCACAGGGTGTTGATCAGGTGCAGGTTCTTGAGGACCAGGAAGAGCGGAATGATCAGCAGGACGAAGGGGAACGCCTGGCTGACCACGACCCAGCCGGTGGCGGCCGTGGAGAGCCGTGAGCGGTGGCGGGCCATCACATAGGCCATCGGGGTCGCGATCACGACGGCGATGACACCGGCGGAGAGCGCGGCGATCAGCGAGTTCGCGGCGGCCCGCAGCAGCGGCTGCTCGTCGAACGCCTGCCGGAAGTTGTCCAGCGTCGGATTCTCGGGGATCCAGGTGGGGTGCAGGGAGCCGAGCTCGGGTGCGGGTTTGAAGGCGGTGGAGATCAGCCACAGGAACGGAAAGGCCAGGAAGACCAGATAGCAGAGAAGCGCGAGGTACTGCCCGGCGCGCACCGGCCGGCTGGTACGCAGGCTCATCGGTCCTCGCCTCCCCTGAGCCGTCCGGCGAGGTACACGGCGAGGATCACGGAGATCACCGCGACCATCACACAGCCCATCGCGGCGGCGTAGCCGAACTGTCCGTACCGGAAGGCCTCTTCGTACGCGAAGAGCATCGGCAGCCGGGTACGGCCGCCGGGGCCGCCGTTGGTCAGCACGTAGACCAGGGCGAAGGCGTTGAAGTTCCAGATGAAGTTGAGCGCGGTGATGGAGAGCGCGACGGGCCTGAGCGCGGGCCAGGTGACGGTACGGAACCGGCGCCAGGCGCCCGCACCGTCCAGGGCAGCGGCCTCGTGGAGTTCGTGCGGGGTGTTCTGCAGTCCGGCCAGCAGGGCGACCGTGGTCTGCGGCATGCCGGCCCAGACGCCGACGAGGATCACCGCGGGCAGTGCGGTGGCCAGCCCGGTCAGCCAGTCCCGGCCGTCGCCGAGCCCCAGGTCGCGGATCCTCTCGTTGAGGATGCCGGCGTCCGGGTTGTAGACGAGGCGCCACATGATGCCGACGACGACCTCGGGCATGGCCCACGGGATGATGGCCAGGGCGCGGGCCAGCCAGCGCATCCGCAGGTTCTCGTTGAGCAGCAGGGCGAGGCCCAGGGCCAGCACGAACTGCGGGACGGTGACGCCGACCGCCCAGACCAGGCCGATCCGGAACGACTCCCAGAACAGTCCGTCGTGGAGCAGGTCCTGGAAGTTCAGTACGCCGACCCACTGGGTGGACCGGGTGCGGCCGGACTGGGCGTCCGTGAAGGCCAGCGCGATGCCGTAGAGGAGTGGCCCGACGCTGAGGATCAGGATGGGAATCAGGGCGGGCAGCACCAGGAACCAGGTTCCGGCGTTCCGGTTGACCGGCCCGGACCGTTCGTCGCGCGGGCCGCCCGGCGGACCATGCCGCCCGGACCGTACGGTTGCATTAGCCAATGTCATGAATAAGACCCCCTTGCGTCATTCGACCGGCTTTATACCGTTCTGGCCGCTCAGGTGGCCTCCGCCATCGTGCTGACGGGCCGTCGGTTCGTCAAGACAACCTGCACAGATGCGAAAATCGGATCCATGAACGAGATGCGAGCGCGCGAGGTGCTGAACGCCGCCGGACTGCCCGGTGACGCGGAGCTGATCGCGCTGGGCGAGAACGCGGTGTTCGCCGTGGGTAACCTGGTCGTCAAGATCGGCCGGGACGCCGTGCGGAGCCCGGAACTACGGGACCGGGCCGAGCGCGAGGTGGCCGTGGCGCGGTGGCTCGCCGCGTCCGGCGTCCCCGCTGTCCGGGCCGCCGAGCCGGAGGCGCGGCTGGTCGAGGGCCATCCGGTGACGCTGTGGCACCGGCTGCCGGACGCGGTGCGGCCCGCCGAGCCGCGGGATCTGGCTCCGCTGCTGCGCGCGGTGCACGCCCTGCCGGACCCGGCCGGCCTCGCCCTGCCGCGCCGGGAGCTGCTGGGCGGCGTCGAGCGGTGGCTGAGCCTGGCGGGCGAGGCGATCGATCCGGCCGACGCCGCGTATCTGCGCGAGCGCCGCGACGGCTTCGCGGCAGCGGCCGCCGGCCTCGTCCCGCGGCTGCCCCCGGGCCCGATCCACGGCGACGCGCTCGCACGCAACGTCCATGTCGGTGCGGACGGGCCGGTCCTGGTGGACCTGGAGACCTTCTCCGCGGATCTGCGCGAGCACGACCTGGTGGTGCTCGCCCTGTCCCGCGACCGGTACGGGCTGGCCGCCGAGGCCTACGACGCGTTCACCTCGGCGTACGGGTGGGACGTACGGGAGTGGGACGGCTGCGCGGTACTGCGCGGAGCACGGGAGACGGCCAGCTGCGCATGGGTCGCGCAGCACGCCCCGGACAACCCGAAGGCACTCGCCGAGTTCCGCCGCCGGGTGGCGTCCCTGCGGGACGGGGACACCGCGGTGCGGTGGTACCCGTTCTGAGTCGGGGCTCACCGAACGCCGGTGAACGGCGTGTCCTCAAGCGTCGGACGGGCGTTGATTCCCGCCCGGACTCCGGAACAAGCCCGTCCGGCGATTGAGGACACAGCACGCAGAAGGCCGGGCAACGCCCCTCAGCCCGAGACCCCCACCGGCTCCCGGACCGGCCAGCGGCCGTCGATGACCGCGTCCGCCGTCCCCTTGCGGCGCAGGAACTGCTGGAAGTCGGCGGCCCACTCCTCGTACCAGACGACCTGGCGCTCGTGCAGCTCCTGCGCCGACAGCGCGGCCACCGAGCCGTGCCGTGCGGCTATCGCGTACGCCACGCGCACCGCCGCCAGTGCGTCCGCCGCCGCGTCGTGCGCTCCCTGGTGGACCACGCCGTATTCGACGCAGACCGCTTCGAGGTTGCGCTTGCCCTTGCGGTAACGGTCGACGGACCGGTCGATCGTGTACGGGTCGATCACCGGCCCGATCCCCGCGCCGTCGAGCCGGTCGCTGAGCGAGGGCAGCCCGTGGCGGTGCAGTTCGGCGGTCAGCAACGTCAGGTCGAAGGCCGCGTTGTACGCGACGACCGGGACGCCGCGCCGCCAGTACCCGGTCAGGGTGTCGGCGATCTCGTCGGCCACCTCGCGCACCGGCCGGCCCTCCGCCGCCGCCCGCTCGCTGCTGATGCCGTGGATCGCCGAGGCCTGTGCGGGGATCCTGATCCCCGGATCGGCCAGCCAGGTGTGCCGGCTGGCGGGCTCACCGTCCCGGCCGTCGACACGGATGACCGCGGCCGTCACGATCCGGGCCTCCAGCGGTTCCGTACCCGTCGTCTCCAGGTCGAAGCCGACCAGCGCATGCCGGTGCCAGCTCATCCCGTACCTCCTTCGTGGTGCTCCCCCAGATGACGACCACCCTCGCACGGGGCACTGACAACGAGGAGGGACGGTCCCTCAGGAGACCGGCCGGGAGTCCGTCCACACGGACTCGAACTCCTCGCGGTACGTCTCGAACAGCCCGTGCTCGCTGTCCTGGCCGGCCCGGACGACCGCCCGTCCGCCGCCCCGCAGCACCAGAACCGGCGCCTCCATGCCGCGCGCCCGGCGCAGATACGTCTGGACGACCCCCACGGCGTCGGCGCCGTCGCCGTCCACCAGGTAGGCGGTGAAGCGCGGTGTCTCGTCGAAGACATGGATCTCGAAGGCACCGGGGTCGCGCAGCTTGGAGCGGACCCGGCGCATGTGAAGGATGTTCATCTCCACCGACCGGCTCAGCTCGCCCTTCTTGAGGCCGAGCTCCCGCTCCCGGCGCTTGACCGCGCTGCTGGCCGGGTTGATGAAGAGCAGCCGGACCCGGCAGCCCGACTCGGCGAGCCGGATCAGCCGGCGCCCGGAGAAGTTCTGTACCAGCAGGTTGAGCCCTATCCCGATCGCGTCCAGCCGGCGCGCTCCGCCGAAGAGGTCCTCGGCGGGCAGCTGGCGCTGGAGCCGCACCCGGTCGGGGTGGACGGAGACCACGTCCGCGTACCGGTCTCCGACGAGCTCCTCCACGGCGTCGACCGGCAGCCGGTCGGCGGACGGGACGGCGGCGCCGCTGCCGAGGATCTCCAGAAGCCGGGCGGAGGCCCGCTCGGCCTGGGCCAGCACCGCCTCGTTGAGGGCGCGGTTGCGGGAGACCACGTTACGGGCGACCTCCAGCTCGTCCAGCGCCAGCTCGACATCGCGGCGGTCGTCGAAGTAGGGCTCGAAGCAGGGCCAGTGCTGGACCATCAGCTCACGCAGCTGCGGCAGCGTGAGGAAGCTCAGGACGTTGTCGTCGGCCGGGTCGAGCAGATAGCCCTTGCGCCGGGACACCTCGCGTACGGCGACGGCGCGCTGCACCCACTCCTGCCCGGCGGGTCCCGCCGCGGCCACCACCCAGTCCTCGCCGTGGACCGGTTCGTAGATCGGCCGGAGCACCGCGGCGACCACGGCGCGCAGCCGCTGCTCGACGAGATTCAGCCAGATATAGGCGCGCCCGGCCCGCTGGGCGCGCGTGCGCACCTCACTCCAGGCGTCCGCGCCCCAGTCCAGTTCCGCACCGATCTCCAGGGGCTGCGCCAGCGAGACCGCCCCGGGCGGGACATCGGCCGGATCCCCCTCGTGACCCGTGTCACCTGGGGGCAGCTCGAACCCTCCCGAGCTCACCCGCGCACCGCCTTCCACTCCCCCACCAACGATCAAGGAAGGGTACTCCGCGAGCGGGAGCCGGTGCAGCCGGATGCACAGGCTCCTTTCCCAACTCCCCTACCGCACACGCATGTTCCGTGCGACGAGATCTGCCGGAGTGAGCGGATTCATAGTGATTAAACACCCCACCTCAAGCCGCATTCCGGACAACCGGCCGGGCGAGGTGCCGGATTCCGGTTCCGGGCGACACGAAGGGGCCCGATGTTGACCGGACCGGGCGGCGTCCGCGACGCCGCCCCCGTTAACCGGCCGGTCCTAGGTAAGGGCCGCTCTTTCGGGGAAGATCTGCCCCAGGGAGCCCGCAATCCCCAGGCAACCGCATCAGAAGGGGAAGAGTCGAACCTATGCAGGTCTGGCCGGGACAGGCGTACCCCCTCGGTGCCACGTACGACGGCGCCGGGACCAACTTCGCGGTCTTCTCGGAGGCCGCCCACCGAATCGAGTTGTGCCTGCTGCACGACGACGGCTCCGAGACGGCGGTGGAGCTGAGGGAGACCGACGCCTTCGTCCGCCATGCCTATCTGCCCGGGGTGATGCCCGGTCAGCGATACGGGTTCAGGGTCCACGGGCCGTACGAACCCCAGCGCGGCGCCCGCTGCAACTCCGCCAAGCTGCTCCTCGATCCGTACGCACGGGCGGTCGCCGGGCAGATCCAGTGGGGCGAGGCGGTGTACGGCTATCCGTTCGGCCGGCCCGACGCGCGCAACGACCTCGACTCGGCGCCCCACACGATGTCCTCGGTGGTGGTCAACCCGTACTTCGACTGGGGCGACGACCGGCGGCCGCGTACGGACTACCACCGCACGGTCATCTACGAGGCCCATGTGAAGGGCCTGACGATGCTCCATCCGGGGCTGCCGAAGGAGCTGCGCGGTACGTACGCCGGACTGGCCCATCCGGAGGTCATCGCGCACCTGACGGAGCTCGGTGTCACGGCCATCGAATTAATGCCGGTGCACCAGTTCGTCCAGGACCACCGCCTGGCGGACGCGGGGCTCGCCAACTACTGGGGCTACAACACCATCGGCTTCTTCGCCCCGCACAACGCCTACGCCTCCTGGGGCGACCGGGGCGAGCAGGTCCTGGAGTTCAAGCAGGCCGTCCGCGCCCTGCACCAGGCCGGCATCGAGGTGATCCTCGACGTGGTCTACAACCACACGGCGGAGGGCAACCACCTGGGGCCGACGCTCTCCTTCCGGGGGCTGGACAACGCCTCGTACTACCGGCTCGCCGACGACCAGCGCTACTACATGGACACCACGGGGACCGGGAACTCCCTGCTGATGCGCTCACCGCACGTGCTCCAGCTGATCATGGACTCGCTGCGCTACTGGGTGACCGAGATGCACGTGGACGGTTTCCGCTTCGATCTGGCGGCCACGCTGGCCCGTCAGTTCCACGAGGTGGACCGGCTGTCGTCGTTCTTCGACCTCGTGCAGCAGGACCCGGTGGTCAGCCAGGTGAAGCTCATCGCCGAGCCGTGGGACGTGGGCGAGGGCGGCTACCAGGTGGGGAACTTCCCGCCGCTGTGGACCGAGTGGAACGGGAAGTACCGGGACACGGTACGGGATCTGTGGCGCGGCGAGCCGCGGACGCTGGCCGAGTTCGCCGGCCGGCTGACGGGCTCCTCCGACCTGTACCAGGACGACGGGCGCAGGCCGCTGGCCTCGATCAACTTCGCCACCTGCCACGACGGATTCACCCTGCACGACCTCGTCTCGTACAACGACAAGCACAACGAGGCCAACGGCGAGGGCAACCGGGACGGCGAGAGCCACAACCGGTCCTGGAACTGCGGTGTGGAGGGCGAGACCGACCGGCCCGAGGTGCTGGAGCTGCGTGAGCGTCAGATGCGCAACTTCATCGCCACGCTGATGCTGTCCCAGGGCGTGCCGATGCTGAGTCACGGCGACGAGTTCGGCCGGACGCAGCGGGGCAACAACAACGGCTACTGCCAGGACAGCGAACTGTCGTGGGTGCACTGGCCCGACCCGGGCCGGACGGCGGACAGCGACGGCGACGGTGACGGCGAGGAGCGGGCCGGGCAGGACGACGGCGGCCTCGGCAGCAGTCTGCTGGAGTTCACCCGGGCGATGGTGTGGCTGCGCCGCGACCATCCCGTCTTCCGGCGCCGGAGGTTCTTCCACGGCCGCCCCGTGGAGGGGACGCACGACGAGCTCTCGGACATCGCGTGGTTCACGCCCGAGGGCCAGGAGATGACCCAGCGGGACTGGCAGGCGGCGCACGCCAAGGCACTGACCGTCTTCCTGAACGGGCACGCCATCTCGGAGCCCGGCCCGCGTGGGGAGCGGATCTCCGACGACTCGTTCCTGCTGATGTTCAACGCGAGCGCCGAAACGCTGGAATTCGCCGTTCCGGTCAATCACGGCAGGCAGTGGCTCGCGGTGGTCGACACGGCCCGCCCGGACGGGGTGCTGACCGGGGCGGGTCCGAAGGTGGCGGCGGGCGATCGGGTGACGCTGGTGGGGCGGAGCATGGTGGTGCTGCAGCGGCCGGCATGAGACCGACCGGGCACTCGTGCGTGCCCGGATGACAGAGGCGGCCCGGATCTGGGTACGAACGTTCCCATGACGCCTTCCGCCACGTACCGGCTCCAGCTTCAGCCGGAGTTCCCGTTCTCGGCCGCCGAGGACGCCGTGCCGTATCTCGCCTCGCTCGGCGTCTCCCATCTGCACCTGTCCCCCGTGCTCGAAGCCGTGCCCGGCTCACGGCACGGCTACGACGTCGTCGACCACAGCCGGGTACGCGCCGAGCTGGGCGGCGAGGAGGGGCTGCGCCGACTGGCCCGCACCGCCCGCGAGCACGGGCTCGGGCTCGTCCTGGACATCGTGCCGAACCACATGGCCGCCGACCCCCGCCACAACCACGCGCTGCGCGAGGTCCTGCGCGAAGGACCCTCCTCCCCGTACGCCCGCTGGTTCGACATCGACTGGGCGGCGGGCGACGGGCGGATCCTGCTGCCCGTCCTCGCCGGACGCATCGGCGAGGAGACGGACCGGCTCCGGGCCGACGGGGAGGTGCTGCGCTACGGCGAGCAGGAGTTTCCGCTGCGGGACGGCACCGCCCACCTCGATCTGCCCGCACTTCTGGACGCCCAGCACTACCGGCTCGGCTGGTGGCGGCTGGCCCGTACCGAGCTGAACTACCGGCGCTTCTTCACCATCTCGGAGCTGATCGGGGTGCGGGTCGAGGACCCCGAGGTCTTCGCCGCCTCCCACGCCAAGATCCTTGAGCTGGTCCGGGACGGGGTCGTGGACGGCCTGCGCATCGACCACCCGGACGGGCTCGCCGACCCGGCCGGCTACCTGGAGCGGCTCTCCGTGGCGAGCGGCGGGGTGTGGACGGTCGTGGAGAAGATCCTCACCGGCGCCGAGCCGCTGCCCGCGGGCTGGGCCGTCGCCGGGACGACCGGGTACGACGCGCTGCACCGGATCGACGGGCTCTTCGTCGACCCGGTGGGCGCCGCAGAGCTGCTCGGCGGCTATCGCGAGTCCGCCGCCCCGGCCGGTGACCGCGGCGGCTACTGGACGGCGACGGTGCGTCGGGCCGCGTACCGGGTGGTCACCCATGAGCTGGCAGCGGAGACGGAGCTGCTGACCCGGCTGGCCTCACGCATCTGCGCCGAGGACCCCGCACTGCGCGACCACGCCCCCTGGGCGCTGCACACCGCCGTGCGCGAACTGCTGGTCCGGGTCCCGGTCTACCGCCCGTACGTGACGGCGGGCGGCCCCTGCACCGAGACGGCCGAGGCGACGCTCGGCCCGGTCGCGGTGAGCGACGCCAAGGCGGCGTTCGCGGTACGGGAGGAGGCCTCCGCCGTCGACGTGGTGCGGGAACTGGCCCTGGGACGGCTCGGCGGGGGCGGGGACCGGACGGCGTTCTGCGCCCGGTTCGCCCAGACCGCGTCCGCGCTGCGCGCCAAGGCGGTCGAGGACACGGCGTACTACCGGTACGTGCCGCTGATCTCGGCCAACGAGGTGGGGGGCGACCCGGGGCAGCCGGCGGTGGCACCGGAGGCGTTCCACTCCTTCTGCGCGCGGCTCGCCCGCGACTGGCCCGCCACCGGCACGGCGCTGACGACGCACGACACCAAGCGCAGCGCCGACGTCCGGGCGGGGATCGCGGTGCTGTCGCAGTGCCCGGGACCGTGGACGGAGCTGGTCGCCGAGCTGACGCGGACGGCCCCCGCCGCCCCCGATCCGCAGCTCGCCTGGCAGGCGTGGCAGACGGCGATCGGGTGTGTGGGGTTCCCTCCCGGGGAGCAGGCCGGGCGGCTGGAGCCGGCGTTGCTGAAGGCGGTGCGCGAGTCGGGGCTGTTCACGAGCTGGACCGAGCCCGATCCGGTGTACGAGCGGGTGGCGACGGACTTCGTCGCCGCCGGTCCGGCCGCCGGCACCGGTCCGGCGCGGGCGCTCCTGGAACGGTTCGCGGGAACGCTGGCCCCTCATGTGCGGGCCAACGTGCTGGGCGCGGCGCTGGTCCACCTGACGATGCCGGGGGTGCCGGATCTCTACCAGGGCACGGAGCGGGAGTATCTGGCGCTGGTCGACCCGGACAACCGGCAGCCGTTCCGGCAGCCGCCCGACGGGGCGCCCGACGACGAGAAGAGCGAGCTCACCGGGACGGCGCTGCGGCTGCGCCGGGAGCGGCCCGGAGTGTTCGGCGAGTCGGGCACGTACGCCCCGCTGACCGCCTCCGGTCCGGCGGCGGCGCACCTGCTCGCCTTCTGCCGTTCCGGCGAGGTGGTCACCGCGGTGACCCGGCTGTCGCTGCGGCTGGCCGAGTCGGGCGGCTGGCGCGGGACGGAACTGGCGCTGCCGGACGAGGGGGTGTGGCACGACCTGCTGACGCCGGGCCGGAAGTTCTCCGGCGGCGCGGTGCCGGCCGCGGAGCTGTTCGCGGAGCGGCCGGTGGCGCTGCTCAGCCGGGCCGGACGAGGAGGGAGCGCGGGCCGCGTGTGAGCAGGCCGGTGGCCGCCGGGCGGAAGCCCTCCGCCCACCGCAGTGCGGGCATCGCGTCGAGCAGGGCGCGCAGGCCCTGTTCGGCCTCCACCCGGCCCAGCAGCACGGCGGGGCAGCCCGCGGGGCCGGGTGTGCTGCGGTCCTGGTCGCGGCGGAAGGGGTCGAAGACGTCCGGTGCGGCGAACCGTTCCGGGTCCCGGCCCGCCGAGCCGATCAGACAGGCGACGGGTGCCCGGGCGGGCAGGGTGCCGCCGCTGAGGGTGACCTCGGCGACGGTGCGGCGCAGCACGATCTGGACGGGTGGGTCGCGGCGCAGCGACTCGGTCCAGGCCCGCCCGGCGAGCGCGGGTTCGATCCGCATGACGGCCATCAGGTCCGGGTCGTCCAGCAGATTGGCGAGGAACGAGGCGAGCGCCGTCTCGCGCAGCGCGGTGCGCCGGGTGCAGGGGGCGTCGGCGGGTGCGCCGGTGGGCAGCCAGCGGCAGAACTCCTCGACGAGATCGGCCTGCGGGCGGGTGGCGATGCGCCGGGCCAGCACGTAGGCGGTCCGTTCGACGCGCTCGGCCAGGTGCCCGGGCACGGTGCCGGGCGCGACCGCGTAGGGGTCGCTGGGCAGGCAGCGGAAGTTCCCGTGGCAGAGGCCGAGCGGTGCCGGGCCGCCCCGGGGCGCTCCGTCGTGCGGGTAGCCCGCGAACCGCGGGTCGGTGAGGGCGGTGGCCACGTCGTCGTAGCGGCTGACCAGCCAGGCGCCGAGCGGCGCGTCGTAGCAGAGCGGGTACTCCTCGCGGAGCGCCCGGTAGAGCCGGTACGGGTCGTGGGCCGCGCCGGGTGCGAGGAGACTGGGGCCGCCGCCGGCCCGGGCGGCACGGCGGGGCCGCGTGGACGGGCTCCGGGTGCCGCGTCGTTCGGGCGAGGGTGTCGGGGCCGGTATGTCTCCGGGCGTGTCTGCCTGCATGGCGTACCCCCCGGGGTGTCCGGTGCGCCGGTGCGCGGCGCGCTCCCGTTCAGGGGATCACCTGAACGGTCCCGCCGCAGCCGGCGTGGGGCCGTACGGGTGACGGGGCGGTCACCGTCCGGTCCCGGCTCCCGGGACTGCGGGCGGCCGGCAGACGGTCAGCAGTTCGGTGAACGCGGCGGCCGCGCCGGTCAGCCCGACGCGGGAGAAGACCGCGAGCTCCCGCCTCCAGGGCGGGTCCACGGTGAGCACCGCGCAGTCCTCGCCGACCGCGCCCCGTACGACATGCGCGGGGGCCGTCGCGACGCCGACGCCGGCCGCCGCCATCCGTACCGCGGTCGACGTGTGCTCGGTCCGCACCGCCGTACGGGGTTCGAATCCCGCGCGGGCACAGGCCCAGTCGAGGAACGGGCGGCCCTCCACCACGGCCTCCATCGCGCATCGGACCCACGGCCGGTCGGCGAGCTCGTGGAGCCGGACGGAGGCCCGTCCGGCCAGCGGGTCGTCGAAGGGGACGACCAGGACGATGTCCTCCGCCCCGATCGGGACGACCGGTCCGGACCAGCGCGGGGGCGGCGGGCCGACGGCGAGGTCCGCGGTGCCGCGCTCGATCCGGTCCTCCAGGGCGTCGGTGGTGGCGTACTCGTGCAGGACGAGCCCGACTCCGGGGTGCGTGCCGCGCCAGCGGGCGAAGACGTCGGGGAGGATGCCGACGGCGATCGCGTGCACGGTGGCGATGTGCAGCTCGCCGCCCTCCACACCCGCCGCGGCGCGGGCCGCGCGCCGGGCCTGGGCGGCGCTGCGCACGGACCGCTCGGCGTGCGGCAGGAAGGCGCGGCCCATCGGGGTCAGCCGGACTCCGCGCGGCAGCCGTTCGAGCAGCGCGCCGCCGACCTCCCGCTCCAGCGCCTTGATCTGGTGGGACAGCGCGGGCTGGGTGACATGGAGCCGTTCCGCGGCCCGGGTGAAGGACGCCTCCTCGACGACCGTGACGAAGTACTCCATCTGCCGCAGGCTCATCGCGCCCGCCTCCTGACCTCAGCCATAAACACTGTGCATCGATCCCACACAAACATTGCCTTGGACTCATGGCAAGGACCGGGCGGAGGCTGAGGACATGACGCAGAAGCAGAACGTGAACGAAACCGATGTCGTGGTCATCGGCGGCGGGACGGGCGGCTACTCGACCGCGCTGCGGGCGGCGGCGCTCGGCCTGGAGGTGGTGCTCGCCGAGCGCGACAAGGTGGGCGGTACCTGCCTGCACCGGGGCTGCGTCCCCAGCAAGGCGATGCTGCACGCCGCGGAACTCGTGGACGGCATCGTGGAGGCCCGCGAGCGCTGGGGCGTGAAGGCGACGCTGGAGTCGGTGGACTGGCCGGCGCTCGTCGCCACCCGCGACGACATCGTGGCCCGCAACCACCGCGGCGTGGAGGGACATCTGGCCCACGCGGCCGTCGAAGTGGTGCACGGCAGCGCCGGGTTGACGGGTCAGCGGAGCGTCCGGATCCAAGGGTACGGTGAGGTCACCGCCCGTCGCGGCATCGTGCTCGCGACCGGTTCGCGGCCCCGGATGCTGCCCGGACTCGTCGCCGACGGACGGCGCGTGGTCACCAGCGACGACGCGCTGTTCGCGCCCGGTCTGCCGGAGTCGGTGCTGGTGCTGGGCGGCGGGGCGATCGGCGTCGAGTACGCCTCGCTGCACCGGTCGATGGGGGCCCGGGTCACTCTGGTGGAGGCCGCGGACCGGCTCGTCCCGCTGGAGGACGCCGATGTGTCACGCCATCTGACCCGTGGTCTGAAGAAGCGCGGGATCGACGTGTTGGTGGGGGCACGGTTGGTGGAGGCGACCGTTCTCGACGCCGGGGTCAGGGCCACGGTCCGCACCCCGCGCGGCGAGAGCCGGACCGTGGAGGCGGAGCGGCTGCTCGTGGCCGTCGGCCGGGTTCCGGTGACGGACGGTCTGGGTCTCGCGGCGGCGGGCCTCACCGCCGATGGGCGCGGACACGTGGCACCGGCGGACTGGTCGCGGCTGGAGACCGCCGTGCCGGGCATCCACGTGGTCGGGGATCTGCTGCCGCCGCCGTCCCTCGGGCTGGCCCACGCGTCGTTCGCGGAGGGGCTGCTGGCCGCCGAGACGCTGGCCGGTCTGCGTACGACGCCGGTGGACTACGCGGCGGTGCCCCGGGTCACGTACTCCGCCCCGCAGACCGCCTCGGTGGGGCTCTCCGAGGCGCAGGCCCGTGACGCCGGGCACGATGTCGCGGTCAACACGATGCCGCTGACGGCCGTCGCCAAGGGAATGGTGCACGGGCAGGGCGGTGTGGTGAAGGTCGTCGCGGAGCGCGGCGGCCGGGTGCTCGGGGTGCACCTGGTCGGGCCGCACGTCTCGGAGATGATCGCCGAGAGCCAGCTGATCGTCGGCTGGGACGCCGAACCCTCCGACGTGGCACACCACATCCACCCCCACCCCACGCTTTCGGAGGCGGTCGGTGAGGCGTTCCTCACCCTGGCGGGCCGCGGACTGCACCAGCAGGCGTGACCGCGTCCGGTCAGGCGGGCGGCCGGAGCGCGGGCGCGGAGAGCCGGAAGGCCATCCTGCCGAAGCTCACCTGGTCCCCCTCCCGCACCGGGACCGCGCCCGTGACGCGCTGCCCGTTGACGCAGGTGCCGTTGGTCGAGCCGAGGTCGCGCAGCAGCCACCGGCCGCCGTGCGCGGTGAGTTCGGCGTGCATCCGGGACACCGTCTCGTGGCTGAGGCGGAGTCCGTTGCCCGGGTCGCGGCCGATGCGCAGGGGGTGCGGGCTCGGTGCCGGGAGCAGCAGCTTGGGCAGCCGCTCGGCCCGCCAGGCCCTGCGTACCCGTTCGGGGAAGCCGGAGACCCCGCTCACGGCCCGGAACAGCTGCCGCGACCAGCGGCCGTCGTGCCCCAGGTCGGCGGTGAGCGCGTCCAGTTGCTCGGAACGGCTGGCGGTCAGGGCCAGTTCCATCCGCCGCATGAAGGTGTCGTGGGAGAGCTTGCCCTGTGCCGCACCCTCTCTGAGCACACCGAGAACACGGTCGCGCTGGGCGTCGGACAGCCGCGCGGGATACGTGTGGGACTCGAAGGAGGACGTCACAGGATCGATTGTCGGGCCGACCGCCCCGGAGTGTCCAGAACAACGCCGCTTTCCGCCCTCCTGACCTGCGCGGCCCCGGAAATATCCGGGACGCCGCACGGCGGGCGTTGCTACTGTCGGCCGCCGTGCCGCTCCGGCGACCGCCGGGCGCGCCCGTACACCTGTGGGGGATCTGTGCTCGACGCGCCACTCGGCCTGACTGTCCGTCCGATCAGCGGGCCGGAGGAGCTCGGCCTCTTCCGCCGGCTCTCCTACGTCCTGGATCACGAACTCGCGGGCGACCTGGCGGCGGGGCGTCGCCGCCCGGAGTGGATGTGGGTGGCCCTGCGGAACGACCGGGTGGTGGCGCGGATCGCCTGGTGGAGCAAGGACGGCAAGGAGCCTCAGCTCCTCGACTTCTTCGACCTGGACGACACGCTTCCCGAGCCCGAACGCGGGGAGGCGGGAGCGCGGCTGCTGGAGACGGCGACGGCCGCCGTCGTTCCGGCCGGTGCCCCGCGTCCCGAGTACGGGCGCTACGTACCGCCCGACTGGCGTGAGGACCCGGTGGCCCGTGACGTCGTGGAGGCGCGCGTCCGGGTCATGGAACGCAGCGGTGCCCGGATGCTCGTGGAGCGGCTGCGTCTGGAGTGGCGTGCGGGCACCCCTGTTCCGGCCGACAGCGGCAGGCTGCGGTTCCGCCCGGTGGAGGGGCGCGAGGATCTCCTGGCGTTGATGACGCCGGTGATGGAGGGCACGCTCGACGCCCACGGACAGCAGGACCTGGCGTCGGGCCTGTCGGCGCGCGAGGCCGCGGAGAAGCACTACGACGAGGAGCTCGCCCACTACTCGACCCCGCGGGAGTGGTGGCGCGTCGCCGAACTCCCGGACGGCGAACCGGTCGGCTTCGTCGTCCCGGCCCGCAACAGCTACAACCCGATCATCGCGTACATCGGCGTCGTGCCCGCGCAGCGCGGTCACGGCCACATCGACGAACTCCTCGCCGAGGGAACCCGGGTGCTCGCCGGGCAGGACGGTGTGGAGCGCATCCGGGCGTCGACGGACCTCGGCAACGTACCGATGGCGAAGTCCTTCGCGCGCCTGGGGTACGTCAACTTCGAGCGCGCCTTCGACATGGTGTGGCACCACTGACGCGGGGCCGGCGGGCGGCCGGCGTCAGCTCCCGGGTGCACGCTGCTGTCTGATGACGTCGTGGTACCGGGCGTACGACTCCTTGGGCGTGCGGCGCAGCGTCTCGGCCAGTGCCGCTGGAATCCGGTGCCGCGGGTGGTGTCGGTGCCGTCCTTGATGCGTCCGGGCTGCGCGGCGAAGGCGTCCCAGCCGAAGGGTCCCTTGCCGTCGGTGTCGGCGGCGCCCTCGGTCTGGAAGGCGGACGCGGAGGCCCTCAGGGAAGCCGGGCGGGAACGGCGGCACAGTCATCTCGGCCTCCACAGCCGTAAGTGGGAGTGCGTATGTCAGAAGCCGGCAGGGCAATGATCAGAATCAGACCTTAATCGCCAGTAACGGGCTCGACCCAGTGTCGCGGGTCGAAGATCGCGCCTTCTGCCGACCATGGGCCGGTACACGGAAACGAGGGAGCGCTGCATGTTGTTCGAGGTATGGGCACCGGACGCGGATGTGGCCGCCCTGCGGCTGTCGGGTGAGCTGCGGACCATGGCGCGTGATCCGGACCGGGACGGCTGGTGGACCGCGGATGCGGAGGCGACGGACGGCGACCGCTACGGATTCGCCCTGGACGGCGGCCCGGTGCGCCCCGATCCGCGCTCGCGCCGCCAGCCGGACGGGCCGGACGGCGAGAGTGCCGTCGTCGACCACGACGCGTACACCTGGCGCACCGACTGGGCGGGACGCGGGCTGCCGGGCGCGGTCCTGTACGAACTGCACATCGGTACGTACACCGGCGAGGGCACCTTCGACGCGGCGGCGGCCCGGCTGGGACACCTCGCCGAGCTGGGCATCACCCATGTGTCACTGATGCCGGTCTGCCCGTTCCCCGGGGTCCACGGGTGGGGGTACGAGGGGGTGTCGCTGTGGGCCGTGCACGAGCCGTACGGCGGCCCCGAGGGGCTGAAGCGCTTTGTCGACACGGCGCACGGGCTCGGGCTCGCGGTCGTCCTGGACGTGGTCCACAACCACCTGGGCCCGTCCGGCAACTACCTTCCCGCCTTCGGCCCGTACTTCACCGAGACGCACCACACCCCCTGGGGCGCGGCGGTCAACCTGGACGCGCCGGGCTCCGACGAGGTGCGGGCCTTCCTGCGGGGCAGCGCGCTCGCCTGGCTCCGCGACTACCGGCTCGACGGGCTCCGGCTCGACGCGGTCCACGCCCTGGCCGACACGCGGGCGCTGACGTTCCTGGAGGAGCTGTCCGCCGCCACCGACGCACTCTCGGCGGAACTGGGCCGTCCGCTCTCCCTCATCGCCGAGTCCGACCTCTGCGACCCGCGGACGACGACTCCGCGCGAGTCCGGCGGCATCGGTCTGCACGCCCAGTGGAACGACGACTTCCACCACTGTCTGCACACCGCGCTGACCGGTGAGGCCCAGGGCTACTACGCGGACTTCGCCGCCGCCCCGCTGGCCGGGCTCGCCAAAACCGTGACGAGCGCGTTCTTCCACAACGGCACGTACTCCACCTTCCGCGGCCGTTCGCACGGCCGCCCCGTCGACGTCACGCGCAGCGCCGCCCACCGCTTCGTCGGCTACGCCCAGACCCATGACCAGATCGGCAACCGGGCGCTCGGCGACCGGCTCGCCGCCTCCCTCTCCCCCGGTCTCCTGGCCTGCGCGGCGGCGCTCGTACTCACCGGCCCCTTCACCCCGATGCTGTTCATGGGCGAGGAGTGGGGCGCCCGTACACCCTGGCAGTTCTTCACGGACCACACCGATCCGGAGCTCGCCGAGGCCGTACGCACCGGCAGGCGGCGGGAGTTCGGGGCGCACGGCTGGGCCGAGGAGGACATTCCGGACCCGCAGGACCCCGCCACCCGCGACCGGTCGTGTCTGGACTGGAGCGAACCGCGGCGCGAACCGCACGCCCGCCTGCACGCCTGGTACCGCGAACTGATCGCGCTGCGCCGCTCCCTGCCCGACCTCAGTGACCCCGATCTGGCGACGGTGAGGACGGCGTACGACGACGAGGCCCGCTGGCTGGCGTTCCGTCGGGGGGATCTGCGGATCGCCGTCAACCTCGACGAGAAGCCGGCCACGATCCCGCTGGGAGGCGGCCGGCACCGCGGTGGCGGAGGCCGGGTGCTGGCCGCCTGGCTGCCCGTGGACGCGCCCGGCCCGGACGGGGCGCTGCATCTGCCGCCGGAGTCGTGCGTGGTGCTGGCCGACGACTGAGGAAGCGCTCCTACTCGACGATCGCCAGCTCGCGGGCGGTGGCGTTGAGGCGCCGGCCGCCGTCCTCGGTGACGGTCACGATGTCCTCGATCCGGACGCCGAAGCGGCCCGGCAGATAGATGCCGGGCTCCACGGAGAAGCACATGCCGGGGACGAGCGGCTGCTCCTCGCCCTCGATCATGTACGGGGGTTCGTGGGTGGTGACGCCGATGCCGTGGCCGGTGCGGTGGATGAAGCGCTCCCCGTAACCGAACTCGGTGATGACGGCGCGGGCGGCCCGGTCGATCTCCTGGCAGGCGACACCAGGCCGGACGGCCCTGCAGCCCGCCTCCTGCGCTTCCCGCACGATGTCGTGGACCCGCTGCTCCTCGGCGGTGGGTTCGCCGACGTGGACCGTGCGGGAGGTGTCGGAGCCGTACCCGTGCTTGAGGCCGCCGAAGTCCAGCACCACCATGTCACCGCGCTCGATGGTGCGGTCACCCGCCTCGTGGTGCGGGTTGGCGCCGTTGGGTCCGGAGCCGACCACGGTGAAGTCGACCTGGGAATGCCCGAACCCGGTGAGCAGCCGGGCCAGGTCGGCCGCGACGTCGGTCTCCCTGCGGCCGGAGAACCGGACCTTCAGGATCTCCTCGTACGTGGCGTCGGCGGCCGCGCCGGCCGCGGCGAGCCGGTCCAGTTCATGGGCGTCCTTGACGGCGCGCAGCATCGGGAGCACTTCGGTGAGGGAGGCGTACGAGGTCCCGGGGAGCAGTTGCTGGAGGCCGAGCAGATGCATCGCCCAGGCGTTGTCGCTGATGCCGAACCGGCCCTGGCCGTCGAGCAGCGGGGCGGTGACGGCGTAGGGGTCCTTGCCGTCGGTCCAGTCGCGCAGGGTCAGCGCGGGCGCCCCGACGGCCTTCTCGGCGTCCGGGGCCTCCAGAGTCGGTACGACCAGGACCGGTTCCTGGCCCGCGGTGAGGACGAGGAGGGTCAGGCGCTCGGTGATCGCGGTGGGCTGGTAGCCGGTGAGATGGACCATGTCCGGTCCGGGGGCCACCAGTACACCCGCGAGTCCGGCGGCTGCGGCACTCTCGGCGGCCCGAGTCATGCGGGCCCGGTAGTCGTCGGCGGTGAACGGTACGGGCTGGTTCGGGCTGGACATGCGGAACCTCCTGGCGGCGCGGAACGGCTCTCTGCATCCTGCCCGCCCGGGGGCCCGGCCGCGAGCGGTCAGGGCGGCGTGCCGGTGGCGAGTCGCACGACGAGGTCGGCGCGGCCGCGCCCGGCCGCGACGAGCCGCGCGTTGGCCTCGTCGGAACCGGCCACCCAGCGCTCCGCGTGGGGCCGCGGCTTCCCGAACCGCACATGCCGGTCGACGAGCCTGCGGATCCGTACGTCCTGGTCGAGTTCCAGGAACCACGCCTCGTCGAGCAGCCCCCGCACGGGCGCCCAGTCCCCTTCCCCGTACAGGAGGTAGTTGCCCTCGGTCACGACGAGCGGGACGTCCGGCGGTACGGGGACGGATCCCGCGACCGGCTCCTCCAGGGACCGGTCGAAGGCGGGGGCGTACACGACGGTCCCCGGTTCGGGCGTCCGCAGCCGCCGGAGCAGGGCCGCGTACCCGGCGGCGTCGAAGGTGTCGGGCGCGCCCTTGCGCTGTGCCCGGCCGAGCCGCTCGAGTTCGGCCCGGGCCAGGTGGAAGCCGTCCATCGGCACGAGGACGGCGAGCGGGCCGAGCGCGTCGACGAGCTGCTCCGCCAGGGTTGACTTCCCGGCACCGGGCGGCCCGGCGATTCCGAGGACGCGTCGGTCCGCGGCCAGGGCGAGGCGGCGGGCGCGGGCCGTCAGCCCGATGAGGTCGCTGGTGTCCATGGCGGATATTGTCCCGCCAAGAGCCTCCCATTCCCCTTCGTCCCGCGAGGAACCCCATGTCCCACATCGCTCTGGTCACCCTGGTCGTCCGCGACTACGACGAGGCGCTCGCCTTCTACACCGGCGCCCTCGGCTTCGAGCTGGTGGAGGACACCGACCGGGGCGACGGCTCCCGCTGGATCGTGGTGCGTCCGCGCGGAACCGAGGGGACGGGACTGCTGCTGGCCCGGGCCAAGGACGAGGCGCAGACCGCCAGTGTCGGCGCGCAGACCGGCGGGCGGGTCGGCTTCTTCCTGCACACCGGGGACTTCGCCGGTGACCACGCGCGCATGCGGGCGGCCGGGGTCCGGTTCCTGGAGGAGCCGCGCCACGAGGTCTACGGCTCGGTCGCGGTCTTCGAGGATCTGTACGGCAACCGCTGGGATCTGCTCCAGCCCGCGTGAGCGCGCTCAGCGCGCCCCGTTGCCCTCCAGGTACGCCAGGACCGCGAGGACCCGGCGGTGGACCGATCCGTCGTCCGGTTCGAGACCGAGCTTGGCGAAGATGGATCCGATGTGCTTGCTCACCGCCCGTTCCGTGACGACGAGTTCGGTGGCGATCGTGCCGTTCGCCTTGCCCTGCGCCATCAGTTCCAGAACCTCCCGCTCCCGGGGGGTGAGGCTCAGCAGCGGCTTCGCGGACGCCTTGCGGGTGAGCAGTTGGCTGACCACCTCGGGGTCGAGTGCGGTGCCGCCGGATGCCACCCGGTCCAGGGCCTGGAGGAACTGGTCGACGCGGCCCACCCGGTCCTTGAGCAGGTAGCCGATGCCTTGCGCGCCCCGGGCGAGCAGCTCGGCGGCGTACGTCTCCTCCACGTACTGGGAGAGGACCAGGATCGGCAGGTCGGGCATCTCCTCGCGGGCGGCGATGGCGGCGCGCAGTCCCTCGTCGCGGAACGTGGGTGGCAGCCGTACGTCGAGGACGGCGGCGTCCGGGCGGTGCTCCAGCAGGGCGGGCAGTACTTCGGGTCCGGCCGCGGCGTCGGCGACCACCTCGTGGCCCGAGCTGGTGAGGAGCAGGATCAGCCCCTCCCGCAACAGGGCGTTGTCCTCGGCGATCACGATCCGCACGGCAGCTCCACTTCGATGTCCGTCGGCCCCCCGGTGGGGCTGCTGATGCGGGTGGTGCCGTCCAGGGCGGCGATCCGCCGCCTGATCCCGACCAGTCCGCTGCCGCCGCGTTCGTCCGCGCCGCCGTTCCCATCGTCGCCGATGGCGACGAGCAGGGCGTCACGGGCCCGGTCGACCCGTACCCGTGCGGTCGTGGCGCCGCTGTGCCTGCCGATGTTGGTGAGTGCCTCGGCGACCACGAAGTAGGCGGCGGCCTCGATGGCCGCCGGCAGCCGGCGCCCGTCCTCGACGCCGTCGAGCTCCACCGTGACGGGGACCGCCGAATCCGCGGCCAGTGCCCGTACAGCTCCGGCGAGTCCACGGTCCGTCAGGATCGGTGGGTGGATACCGCGGACCACGTGCCGCAGCTCGGCGAGGGCCGCGTCGACTCCGTCCTGGGCCTCGTCGAGGCGCTGCCGTGCGGCGGCCGGGTCCCGGTCCAGGATCTGTCTGGCCAGGCCGATGCGCATCGACAGGGCGACGATGCGGGCCTGCGCGCCGTCGTGCAGGTCCCTCTCGATACGGCGGAGTTCGGCTCCGTGCGCCTCGACCGCGCCCGCGCGGCTCTCCGTCAGCTGAGTGATGCGTTCCGCGAGTTCGGCGGAGTGCGGCGGCGTCAGCAGGGACCTCGTCCAGCTCGCGGAGAGTTCCGCGAGTACGGGGTGCCAGCGCAGGACCAGGCCATGGCGCTCGGGCGGTGGCGTGCCGTACTCGTCGCTGCTCCGCCGGTCCAGCAGGTGCACGGCACCGAGCACGATCCCGTCCACCAGCAGCCCCACCGGCCACAGCACCATCGTGGCGTAGCCGATGAGATTGCCGGCCAGCGCCTGGAACGGCAGCCACACCGCCTCGCGCCGGACGACGGGGTCGGTGAGCACATGCCTGACCCGCGCGGCGAGTTCGCCGCCGTCGAGCGGGAGATACGGCGTGGGCCGGAAGGCGACTCCGAGGTAGGCCGCCGCCCTGCGCCGCTCGAACTCCGCGAACCGGTGCAGCGCCTTGGCCGCCTCGGGCAGCGCCGGGAGTCCGACGACCACGACCGCGAACAGCAGCACCGCCACCACGAGGAACGTGGCGACGTACGCGAACAGGGCGATCGGGATGCCGATGAAGACGTAGCGCGAGGCGTGCCAGGAACGCCGGACTGCGACGGTCAGCGGGACGGGGGCGGTGCTCATGCCGCCCTACGTTACGGCGGGCCGGCCGCCCCCGGAGTGGAGCCGTCACCCCGGGCGGTGGTGGTGCCCGCTACACCCCCGGTCCGGGAGCGCGCACCCTCGCCCCCACACCCGCGCGCTCATAGCGTTTACGCAGGTCAGGAAGTACGGAACAGGCGAGGGGACCAAGGTGGAGACAACCACGGCAGTGCGCACGGCGGCGCTGGAGCTGGAGTCGGTGAGCCGGCGCCACGGGCGGCGCGGCAGCGGCCGGGAGGCGGTCGCGCTGGATGCGGTGAGCTGTGTGATTCCCGCGGGGAGTTTCACCGCGGTGGTCGGCCCCTCGGGGTCGGGCAAGAGCACGTTCCTCCAGTGCGCGGCGGGCCTGGACCGTCCGTCGTCGGGCACGGTACGGATCGCCGGGACCGACCTCGGCACGCTCTCCGAGGCCGCGCTGACCCGGCTGCGCCGGGACAGGATCGGCTTCGTCTTCCAGTCGCACGCACTGAACCTGGTGGCCTCGCTGAGCATCGAGGAGAACGTCGTCCTGCCGCTGGTCCTGGCCGGCGCCGACCCCGGGGCCGTTGACGTGCTGGACCGTGGGCGCCGGCTGCTGGAGCGGGTCGGGCTGTCCGGCCGGGGCGGCGGCAAACCGGCGACCCTGTCGGGCGGTGAACAGCAACGGGTCGCGGTCGCACGGGCGTTGGTGACCGAACCCGATGTGCTCTTCGCGGACGAGCCGACCGCCTCCCTGGACCAGGAGTCCGCGGCACTGGTGCTGGGGCTGCTGCGGGACGCGGTACGGCTCGACGGCCGCACGGTCGTGATGGTCACCCATGACCCGGTGGCCGCGAGCTGGGCGGACAGGGTCATGACGATGGACGGGGGCCGACTGCGATGACGGTCGCCGGAACACGGAGGAAGCCGGTGCGCGCGGGCGTGCGGACCGGGAGCCAGCGGGCCTCGGCGTTTCTGGCCCGCCGCTCGCTGACGTCCCACCGCCGGGCCTGGACCGCGGTGTTCGCCACGGCAGCGGCCGCCGCCGCGCTGCTCGGCGCCTTCGCGCTGGTGCTCGGCTCGCTGCTGCCGGCCGGGCCGCCGGTGGAGCGCTACGCCGGGGCGGATGCGGTGGTGGTGGCCGATCAGCGGGTGACCTACACGGCGAAGCCGTGGGGCAGCGAACCGCGGACGGCCACCGCCCATCTGCCGGAACGGGTGCGGCTGGAGCGTTCCGCGGTGGCGCGGGCGGCAGCGGCGGACGGCGTGGCGCGCGCCGTCGCGGACGACTCGGTTCCGGTGACGGTGGGCAACGGGGCGCCGGCGGTGGGCCGTTCCTGGCCGTCCGCCGCACTCACTCCGTACGAACTCTCCGAGGGGCGTGCCCCGAGGTCGGCGTACGAGGTGGTCGTGGACCCTGCGCTGGCGTCCACGGGCGGACGCGTCACGCTTCAAGCAGGCGGCGCCGCCCGTCAGTACACCGTCAGCGGGGTCGCCGTCACCGGCCACCGGGGCGGCACACCCGCCGTGTTCTTCACCGAGCCCCGGCTCACCGCACTGGCCGGGCACCCCGGCACCGTGGACGCGATCGGCGTCGTGGCCGAGCGGGGCGTGTCCGCCGACACGCTGCGGGCCTCGCTGGACAAGGCCGTGGCGGGGCCGGGCGGAGGCGAGCGCGGGCCGCGCGTGCTGACAGGCGCCGGGCGCGGCGAGGCGGAACACGTCGACGCGCTCGGCGGGCGCGGCGATCTGCTGGCGATGCTGGCGTCGATCGCCGCGACGGTGGTCATGGTGGCCCTGCTCGTGATCGCCACCACGGTCTCCCAGGCCGTGCACCAGCGCTCCGGTGAACTGGCGCTGCTGCGTGCGGTCGGAGCGACGCCCCGGCAGCTCAGGTCGGCGATCGGCCGTGAGGCGGGCCGGGTCGCGGGCGCCGCCGCGGTGCTGGGCGCGGCCGGCTCCGTACCGCTCGGGCTGCTGATGCGGTCGCTGCTGGCCACGGACCCGCTGCCGCTGCCCGTCCCGGTGTGGCTGCCGGCCGCGGCGGGCGTCGTGGGCGCACTGCTCGTCGTCCTGGCCGCCCGGCCGATGGCCCTGCTCGCGGCGCGTGCGGTGACCCGGATGCGGCCCGCGGCGGCCCTGAGCGCGGCGCGGGCGCCGGAGCCTGGCGAGCCGGGGCGGCTGCGCACGGGCGCCGGGGTGCTGCTGGCGGTCGCGGGGCTCGGTTCGGCCGGTACCGCGGCCACGCGGAGCGGTCAGTCCGCGGCGCTCGCCGCGTCGGGCGCGGCCACCTCGCTGATCATCGCGGTGGCGCTGCTCGGCCCGTGGATCGCCCGGATCTCGATGCGGGTGCTGGGCACGTCGGTTCGGCGTGCGGGCGGGGTCTCCGGGTTCCTGGCAGCCCGTTCCGCCGCCGCGCACCACCGCCGGCTGGGTGCGGCGCTCACCCCGATCGTGCTGGTCGTCGCGTTCGTGTGCGTCCAGCTGGCGGCCGGTACGACGCTGGAGCGGGCCGCCGGCCGGCAGGCGGCCGACGCCCTGCGGGCGGACCTGGTCGTGACGGGCCCGGCGGCCGGTATCCCGGCGGAGGCCGCCGAGGCCGTGCGCGGGGCGCCCGGTGTGGCGGCCGCGACGGGTCTGCTGCGGTCGGCCGTCGTCCTCGCCCACCGCGAGACCGGCGACCCGGTGCTGGACCGCTTCCCGGTGCTGGGCGTCACCGCGGACCAGTTGTCCGGCACGCTCGACGCGCGGGTCACGGCAGGTGACCCGGCCGCGCTCACGGGCCGGGGCACGGTCGCCGTGGGTGAGGACCGGGCCGCCGACCTGGACGTCGGTGTCGGGGACGAGGTGAAGCTACGCCTCGGGGACGGTACGCAGGCACGGCTGAAGGTGGTGGCGCTCTATGAACGGTCCCTGGGGATAGGCGAGTTCATGCTGCCCCGCGAGGCCCTGGCCGGACACGTATCGGCTCCGCCCGACCGGCAGATCCTGGTGCGCTCGCGGGACGGGGACGCCACGTCGGCCGTACGGGCCGCGCTGACACCGTACAAGGGGCTCCAGGTCCGCGCGGCGACGGCGGACGACGTGCGGATCGCTCCGTCGTCCTCGGACCGGGACGACGCCCTGATCGTCATCGGCGTCGGGGTGATCGGCGGGTTCGCGCTGCTGGCCGTGGTCAGCACCCTCGCCCTGATCTCGGTCGGCCGCCGCCCCGAGTTCCGCCTACTGCGGCTGGTAGGCACGGGACGCGGGCAACTGCTGCGGATGCGGGTGCTGGAGACGGGCCTGGTGACGGTGGCCGGGCTGACCATCGGAACCGTGGTCGCGGCCGTCCCGCTGCTCGCGTTCGCGCTCCCGGCGACGGGCGGGCTGCCGTACCTGCCGCCCGTGCGGTACGGAGTGCTCGCGGCGGCCGTCACGGTGGCGGCGGCCATGGGCACGCTGTTCCCGGGGGCGCGGGGCGGGCCCTCGGGCCCGCCCCGCGGGTGAGGTGCCGGGCCCCGGGGCGCCTCAGCCCGTCCTGAGCACGTCGTCCCCGGCCGCCCCCGCCAGCGCCTCCAGCACCGGGGCGATCAGCGGGTGCGCCTCCGCGCCCCGCCGCACCGCCGCGAAGACCCGGCGGGTGGGCGCGCTGCCCCGCACCGGGCGGACCACCACTCCGGCCAGGGCCACTCCGCGCAGCGCGGAACGCGGGACCAGGGCCACTCCGGCGCCGGCGCCCGCGAGTGCGACCACCGCGTGGAAGTCGTCCGAGGAGTGTTCGAGGTTCGGTGCGAAGCCGGCGTACTCGCAGGCCAGGACGACCACGTCGTGGCACGGGTTGCCCGGGTAGGGGCCGATCCACGCGTCCTTCGCCAGATCGGCGACGGCCACCTGCTCCTGGCCGGCCAGCCGGTGCCCCACCGGGAGCACCGCGTCGAACGGTTCCGAGTACAGCGGTACGCGGGTGAGCCGCCGGTCGTCCTCACCCGGTGCGCCGCGGTACTCGACGGCGACCGCCACATCGACCTGCCGGTCCAGCACCATGGGGACGCTCGCGTCGCCCTCGGCGTCCTGGACGCGGACCTTGATGCCGGGTGCGGTCCTGTTCAGGGCGGCGATCGCGGGGGCGAGGACCAGGCCGATGCCGGTGGCGAAGGCGGCGACGGTGACCGTACCGGCGTCACCCGCGCCGTACGCGGCCAGTTCGGCCTCCGCCCGTTCCAGCTGGGCCAGCACCGCGTTGGCGTGGGTCAGCAGGATCTCCCCGGCGGGGGTGAGCCGGGCGCCGCGGGCGTTCCGCTCGACCAGCCGGTGGCCGGTCTCCTGCTCCAGCGCGGCGAGCTGCTGGGAGACGGCGGAGGGGGTCAGGTACAGCGCGGCGGCCGCGGCCGTCACCGTGCGGTGGTCCGCCACCGCACGCAGGATGCGCAGCCGCCGTGCATCGATCATGTGCCCTATTGTCCCAGGTCGCGAAGGACGCCCCCGTCGGGCCTCACTCCCCCAGCGCCGCCCGGGCGTCGACGAAGGCGTCGACCGCCCGGTTCACGTCCGCGGTGGAGTGCGCGGCGGAGAGCTGGACGCGGATGCGGGCCGCGCCCTGCGGGACGACCGGGTACGAGAACCCGATCACGTACACACCGCGCTCCAGGAGCAGCTCCGCCATCCGGCCTGCCTTCGCCGCGTCCCCGATCATCACGGGGGCGATGGCGTGGTCGCCGGGCAGGACGTCGAAGCCTTCCTCGGTCATCCGGGTACGGAAGAGCGCGGTGTTGGCGTTGAGCTGCTCGCGCAGGTCTCCGGCGGACTCCAGCAGGTCGATGACCTTCAGGGAGGCCGCCGCGATGACCGGGGCGAGCGAGTTGGAGAAGAGGTACGGGCGTGAGCGCTGGCGCAGCAGCGCCACGATCTCGGCGCGGGCGGCCACGTAGCCGCCGGACGCACCGCCGAGCGCCTTGCCCAGGGTGCCCGTGATGATGTCGACGCGGTCCATCACGTCGTGCAGTTCGGGCGTTCCGCGCCCGCCGGGGCCGACGAAGCCGACGGCGTGCGAGTCGTCGACCATGACCATGGCGTCGTAGCGCTCGGCGAGGTCGCAGATCTCGCGCAGCGGCGCGACGTACCCGTCCATGGAGAAGACGCCGTCGGTGACGACGAGGCGGCGCCGGGCCCCGGACGCCTCCTTGAGCTGCTGCTCCAGGTCGGCCATGTCGCGGTTGGCGTAGCGGAAGCGCTTGGCCTTGCACAGCCGGATGCCGTCGATGATCGAGGCGTGGTTGAGGGCGTCGGAGATGACCGCGTCCTCCGGGCCGAGGACCGTCTCGAAGACTCCGCCGTTGGCGTCGAAGCAGGAGGAGTAGAGGATCGTGTCCTCCTGGCCCAGGAAGGAGGAGAGCCGCTGCTCCAGCTCCTTGTGGACCTCCTGGGTGCCGCAGATGAAGCGGACGGAGGCCATGCCGTAGCCCCAGCGGTCCAGTGCCTCGTGCGCGGCGGCGATCACGTCGGGGTGGTCGGCGAGACCCAGGTAGTTGTTGGCGCAGAAGTTCAGCACCTCACCGGGGCGGCCGCCCGCGGTGACGGCCACGGTCGCGGACTGCGGGGTGCCGATGACGCGCTCGGGCTTGTGCAGCCCGGCGGCCTCGATCTCCTGGAGAGTGGTGCGCAGATCGTCGCGTACGGAGTCGAACATGCGGGATTCCTTAAGGGTTTCGAGAGGTCGGGCGATCCGGTTTCAGACGGTCCAGTCGAGGATGACCTTGCCGCCGAGTCCGCTCGCCGCGTCATCGAAGGCCGCCTCGAAGTCGCGGTAGCCGTACCGGCCGGTGATCACGGGGGCGAGGTCGAGGCCGCCCTCCAGCAGGACGGACATGGCGTACCAGGTCTCGTACATCTCGCGGCCGTAGATGCCCTTGACCGTGATCATGGAGGTGACGATCCGGGACCAGTCGACGGCGAACTCCTCGGACGGCAGTCCGAGCATCGCGATGCGGCCGCCGTGCGTCATGTTCGCGATCATGTCGCGCATCGCCTCGGGGCGGCCGGACATCTCCAGGCCGATGTCGAAGCCCTCGCGCAGCCCGAGCTCCCGCTGGCCGTCGGCGATGGTCTGCTCGCCGACGTCGAGGGCGAGGCTGACGCCGACCTTGCGGGCGAGCTCCAGGCGGGCCTCGCTGACGTCGGTGATCATGACGTTGCGGGCGCCGGCGTGCTTGGCGACGGCGGCGGCCATGATGCCGATCGGGCCGGCGCCGGTGATGAGGACGTCCTCGCCGACGAGCGGGAACGACAGCGCGGTGTGCACGGCGTTGCCGAACGGGTCGAAGATCGCGGCGATGTCCAGGTCGACGGGGACCCGGTGGATCCACACGTTGGACGCGGGCAGCGCGACGTACTCGGCGAAGGCCCCGTCGCGTCCGACACCGAGTCCCAGCGTGGAGCGGCAGAGGTGGCGGCGTCCGGCCAGACAGTTGCGGCACTTGCCGCAGACCAGGTGGCCCTCGCCGCTGACCAGGTCGCCCACGGCGATGTCGACGACGTCGGAGCCGATCGCGGCGACCTCGCCGACGAACTCGTGGCCGAGGACGAGCGGGGTCCTGATGGCGTTCTGCGCCCAGCCGTCGTAGTTACGGATGTGCAGGTCGGTGCCGCAGATGCCGGTGCGGAGCACCTTGATCAGCACGTCCGAGGGGCCGGTCTCCGGCTCGGGCACGTCCATCAGCCAGAGTCCCGGCTCGGCCTTCTGCTTCACGAGTGCCTTCACGGCTGCGGCTCCCTGTACCTGGTGCGGCGTTGATGTCCCCGGGCCGGGGGCATGCCAAAGGAAGCCTGCGGCCCGGGGAAGTTATGAGAGGGACTGCGTGGCAGCGCGTTCGACCGGCTGCCGCGCACCATCCTCCGCCGTCACGGAGCAATCTGCCGTACCCCGCGCCCCAGGTCCATCGAGGTTTTCTTAAGCGCGCCCGCAGCTTGGCTTCACGCCCTGCCGTACGGGCGTGAGGTCCGCCTGCTCCGTTCGGCGGACGGGACGGGGCTGAAGCGGCCCGGCCAGGGCCCGACCCTCCCCGTTACCCTGACCGGATGACCCAGCACCCCACTGCGGCCGCGCGGAGACCGGCGAACCGGGGGCCGAAGGCCGCCGCCGGCAACCGGGCCGCCCTGATCTCCGCCGCCCGGGAGATCTACGCGGCGCAGGGTCTGGACGCCCCGCTGTCCGGGATCGCGCGCCGGGCCGGGGTGGGGCAGGCCGTGCTGTACCGGCACTTCCCCGACCGGGACGCCATCGCGGCCGCGGTCCTGGAGGAGAACGTGCGCCAGATCGAGCAGGCGGCCGGCGAAGGCACCGCCCTCGCCGGCGTCCTGGGCGTGCTGACCTGGCACCTCACCCAGTCGGCGGCCTTCATCAGCCTCCTGCACGCCGACGAGGCGAGCGGCGGCCACCCGCACACCCGCACGTTCGCCCGGGACCTGCACGACCGGGTCGAACGCACCCTTCGCCAGTGCCTGCCGGAAGGCCACCGGCTGGGTGCCCCGGGCGACCTCATGCTCGCCGTCTCCATGGTCTCCGGAGCCGTCAGCGGCCCCACCCCCGAGCAGCGTGAGCACCGGGCGCTGGCGGCCTGGGGCCTGCTCGGCGTCACGGTGGGACCGGTTCGCCCCTTCGAGGGGTGAAAGGAGCGGGCGGGGTCAGCCTCCGTTGGACTGCCGGATGCCCTTCGCGAGCGCGTCGAAGGTGTAGAGGTAGCCGCCGGCCGGTCCGCTGACGGTCATGTACGCCTTGGTCCCGCCTGGCGTGATCGCCACATTCGTCGCCGACTCCAGCCCTTCGGCACGGGCCGGCACCTCCACCGTCGCGAGGCGCTCGCCGTACTTGCTGTACACGGCCATCGCGGCCCGGCCGTGCAGCGCCTGGTACAGGTTGCCGTCCGCGTCCACGGCGATCGAGTCGGTCCGGGCAAGGCCGCCGTCGACGCGCATCGCCGTATGCCGGCCCGCTGCTCCGGGCCGTTGCTCGACGGGGAGGTAGGAGATGCGGTTCTCCGTCAGCTCGCTGATCCACAGCCCCCGGTAGTCCACGTCGAACGAGATGCCGTTCGTCGCGGCGAGCCCGCCGGCCAGGACGGTGGCGTCGCCGCCGTCACGGCCGATGCGCACCACGCGTCCGCGCGGCTCGCCCTCGGCCATGCCGAGGGCGTCGCTGACGTACAGCCGGCCGTCCGGGTCGAAGGCGATGTCGTCGGGCTGCATCCGGTCACCGTCGACCTCACCGGCGAAGAAGGTGCGCCGGTCGCTGCCGTCCGGGGCCAGGGAGACGATCTCGCCGTGGGAGATGTCGGTCAGATAGAGCCGCCCGTCGTACGGGCTGAACTGCGCCGAGGTGTAGGCGCCCCGACTGTCGGTGTAGAGCGTGCGCACCGTCTTCTTCCGGACATCGACGCGCAGCACCTTCGGCTCACCGGCGGGCGCGGTGACGTCGACGACGTTCAGTGTGCCGTCCGCGCCGAAGACCGGGCCCTCCAGCAGGGTCATCCCGGTTTCCTCGTGCACCGACGTCAGTCGCATGAGCTGGCGGGCAGTCACGGTCCGGCCCGAGGCTGTGGATTCCGCCTCACCGCCGGGGGCGTACGTCTCGCTGCCGCACCCCGTCAGCGCCAGGGCGCCGAGGGTGGCGAGCACGGCCAGTGAACGGTTCCGGAGTCGTCGCATGGGGGGGTTCCTCTTCCTGTCCGAAGATCGACGTGCCCCCGCACCCTAACCGGACACGCCTGTCCGGTTGTTGTTACGGTGCGGAAGGCCGCCCGCTTCCACGGCAGTTCGGCAGCCCACGGACGGTCCGGCCCACGACGGACAGACGCACGAACGACGAAGAGGAAACGAGGCCCCCCACATGACGTCGCCTCAGACAGCGACCCCTGACGAGCTCTCCGCACTGCGCCGCCGCTACCGTCACGAGCGTGAGCGGCGCGTGCGGGCCGACGGCCCCCGTCAGTACCTGGGCGCCGAGGCCGAGTTCGGCTACTACGCCGCCGACCCGTACGTGAAGGACCGGGCCGAGCGCGAGCCGCTGCGCGACACCGTGGACGTCGCCGTCGTCGGCGGCGGGTTCGGCGGCATCCTCGCCGGAGCACGGCTGCGGCAGCGGGGCGTGGAACACGTCCGAGTCATCGACACGGCCGGCGACTTCGGCGGCACCTGGTACTGGAACCGGTACCCCGGGATCCACTGCGACATCGAGTCCCATGTCTACCTGCCGATGCTCGACGAGACCGGGTACGTACCGCGGTGGAAGTACTCCCCGGGAGAGGAGATCCGGCGTCACGCGGTACGGATCGCGCAGAGGTACGACCTCTACGTGGACGCCCTGTTCTCGACCACCGTCACCGCTCTTCATTGGGAGGAGGGTTCCCGCTCATGGGTCGTGACGACCGATCGCGGTGACGCGTTCCGGGCTACGTACGTCGTCACCGCCACCGGCACCCTGTCCGACCCGAAGCTGCCGGGGATACCCGGCATCGAGAAGTTCGCGGGGCACACCTTCCACACCTCCCGCTGGGACTACGCCTACACCGGAGGCTCCCCCGAAGGCGCCCTGAGGGGACTGGCGGGCAAGCGGGTGGGAGTCGTCGGCACCGGCGCCACCGGCGTGCAGGTGATTCCGAAGCTGGCCGAGGACGCCGGGCACGTCTACGTCTTCCAGCGCACCCCCTCCACGGTGGACGTGCGCGCCAACCGCCGCACCACGGCCGCCGACGTCGGCGCGGACCGCGAGGGCTGGGCCGGCGCGCGGCGCGAGAACTTCCTGCGCATCGTCTCGGGCGAGGCGTTCGGCGAGGACCTCGTGGCGGACGGGTGGACGTCATCGGCCGCGCTGCTGGAGAAGCTGCTGCCGAGCTTCCACCGCCCCGACGACCGGGCGGGCTTCGAAGCCGCCTACGAGGCCGCCGACGCCGCCAAGATGAACGAGGTACGGAGCCGCGTCGAGCGGACGGTCAAGGACCCGGCGACGGCCGAGGCACTCAAGCCCTGGTACCGCTATGCCTGCAAGCGCCCCACCTTCTCCGACCTGTACTACCCGGCGTTCAACCGCGGCAACGTCACCCTGGTCGACACCGCGGACACCCACGGCATCGAACGCGTCACCGAGGACGGCGTCGTGGTGGGCGGCACCGCGTACGCGCTCGACTGCCTCATCTTCGCCACCGGGTTCTCCGTCGGCGTGTCCGGCGTCCACTCCGGCAAGCTGCCCGTCCACGGCCGGGGAGGCACCCAGCTGCTGCACGCCTGGGGGCAGCACGGCATCCGGAGCCTCCACGGCTTCACCTGCAACGGCTTCCCGAATCTGATCCAGATGGGTTCGCTGCAGAACGCCAGCAGCGTCAACTACACGCACGTCCTCGACGAACAGGCCGTGCACGCCGCGTCCCTCGTCGCCGCCGCCGAGGACCGGGGCGCGCTCCTGGAACCCTCCCGCGCGGCGGAGGACGCCTGGCTCGCCACGATGGCGCAGGGCGCCCCGGATCACGAGTGGTTCCACGCCGAGTGCACTCCCGGCTACTACAACCGTGAAGGCCGCGGCCGCCCCAACGGCCCGAACGTGTATCCGCACGGCGCCACCGCCTTCCACGAACTCCTGCGCCGCTGGCGGGAGGAGTCCATGGACGAGGCGCTCAGCGAAAGGCGCTAAGGGCTGTCCCGCAATTCCTGGTGGATCAGCGCGCGGCGTCAGATGCGGTGCATCGCAAGACGGAGAGGCGCCCGCATACTGGATTTATTCGGGCGTTTCGACAACGCGGCGAGGTGCCGTAGCTGTCGTCGTGCGCCCGCCAGGAATTGCGGGACAGCCCTTAGACATCAGCCGTGCCGGAGGAACTCCCGCAGGTGCCGGGCGAGTTCCTCCGGCCGGTCCTCCGGGATCAGGGTGTAGCTGTCCGCGATCTCCACCAGTTCGCCCTTGGGCATCATTCCGGCCAGCCGGCGGCCGTGTTCCAGCGGCATGACCTTGTCCTCCGCCGCCCAGGCGACGAGCGCCGGCCGGTCGAAGGTGCGCAGGGCTTCCGCCCAGCGCAGGAGTTCGGCCTTCGGCGGTACGCCCAGGACGTACTTCCGCAGGTCCCGGCGGATGTCCGGGGAGGTCCACAGCGGCCGGAACCAGGCATCCATGACCGCGTCGGGCACCGGCCGCTTGCTCATGCGGCCCCAGGTCATCGGCAGCCGCCGCAGCGGCTTGAACCTCAACAGGGCGAAGGCCGCGTTCAGGCCGCCGGGCATCCTGGCGGAGGCGTACAGGTTGTTGCCGGGCAGGCCGGGCGGAAAGTTGTCGAACGCCTCGCAGGAGGTGATGACCAGCTTGCCGATCCGCCGGTCCCGGCCGTCCGCCACCAGGGCCTGCGCGCCGCCCCAGTCGTTCATGACCAGGGTGACACCGGTGAGGTCGAGCGCTTCGAGGAACTCCGCGACCAGCCGTGCCACGCCGAGGACCGAAAGGTCGGCGTCGGGCCTCATCGGCCGCCGGTGCCCGCCGAGCGGCAGCGTCGGCACGATGCACCGATGGCCGTCCCGCAGATCCGCGACGACGTGCCGCCACAGCGAGCCGTCCATCGCCACACCGTGGAGCAGGACCACGACCGGCCCGTTCCCGCCGGTGTCCTCGTACTCCACGACACCTGCGGAGAGCTCCGACTCGGGCATGTGGTGCTCCTCTTCGGTGGCTTCCGTGCTCGTCGCTCCACCGTACCCAGCGGCGGGGAGGGGCGCTTCGGCTCACGCCGACGCGGCGGGTCCCAGGAAGCGGAGCCGCCCCTTGTCGACCCGGTGGAGCAGGCTGCCCGTCGTGCAGTCCACCCGGCGTGTGCCGTCGAAGGAGAGGCGCCTGGTCATGCCCCGGTCGTCGCTACGGAGGATCCGCGCGGCCACCCCGCCGCGCGGGGCTTCGACTGCGCTGGTCGGGTCCGCGCGGTCCTCGATGACGACCACGTGCTCGGCCGGCCGGACGCGGGTGAGGTAGTTGGTCAGCCCGATGGCCAACGACTCTTCGAACGGCCGGAGTAGACACATGCGCTTCGTCCTCGCGCACGCCACGATCGACCACCCCTCTCCCCCGAAGGCCGCACCGACCCTATGATCGCCGGCCGGCCAGAGGCAGGAGGCGTCAAAACTGTTACGCCATAAGGACGTTGAGGCGTCCGCACCCCACCATCGATTGGCATGGACAGGTCTTGACCACTGGTACTGCGGCTCCCTAACCTGAGCAGGCATCAGACGTCTGCTGTCCGTTTTCGAAATATGGAGTTGTTCCATGACCGGAAGACGAACCCTGCTCCTCTCGGCCCTGTCGCTACCGCTGGCATCTCTCCTGACCGCGGCCCCCACCACAGCAGCACAGGCCGCCGCACCGGCCGCCGCACAGTCCTTCTACGTCGACTGCGGAGCCGCCGCCGCCGGCGACGGAACCCAGGCCGCACCCTGGAACGCGCTGGCTCCGGTCAACTCCCACACGTTCCAGCCGGGCGACTCGATCCTCCTCAAGCGCGGTTCGACCTGCACCGGCCAGACGCTGTTCCCCAAGGGGTCGGGCGCCGTCGGAGCGCCGGTCGTGGTCGACGCGTACGGCACGGGCGCGAAGCCCGCGCTGGCCGGCGCCGGCCAGGTCACCGATGTCGTACGTCTCGCGGACCAGCAGTACTGGGAGATCCGCAACCTGGACGTCTCCAACAAGGGTGCGGCCGCGGCGACCCGGCGCGGCGTCCACGTCACCAGGACCGACTCGGGCACCGGCACCTACTACCGGCTCACGGGTCTCGACGTCCATGACGTGAATGGGAACCAGACGAAGAAGGACGACGACGCCAGCGCCGGAATCTTCTTCGAGGTCCTGGGCAACACGACGCCCACGAAGTTCGACGACGTCGCCCTCACCGGCAACACGGTGCGGGCCGTGGACCGTTACGGGATCCACTTCTGGACCCGGTGGATGCAGCGCCCCGAGCTCGCCAACGCCAACTGCGGGACGACCTGCGGGGCCTGGACGCCCCAGACGCGAGTCGTCATCCGTGGGAACACCGTCTCCGACATCGGCGGCGACGCGATCGTCCCTCACCACACCGAGGGCGCCCTCATCGAGTACAACAAGGTCGACGGCTTCCGTGAGCGCGAGCCCGCGCACTGCGCGGCCGGCCTCTGGGGGTGGAACACCGAGGACGCGCTGTACCAGTTCAACGAGGTGAGCGGCGGAAGGAGCACCTGCGACGGGCAGGGACTCGACCTCGACGAGGGCAACATCCGCACCATCTACCAGTACAACTACAGCCACGACAACGAGGGCGGCTTCATCCTCCTGTGCAACGGCGGCGGGTCGACGACCGCCGACAACGTCGTCCGCTACAACATCAGCCAGAACGACGGCGGCCAGCTCTTCGACATGGTCTGCGCCAAGGCGACGAACACGCAGATCTACAACAACACCTTCTACCTGTCGAAGCCGGTCGAGATCATCAGCAACTCGAACGGTTCGACGGCGGCGAACGCCACGTTCACCAACAACATCTTCCACGTGGCGACGGCCGACGCGAGCTACGTCAACGCCGCCGGCCTCGGATACGACGCGAACGTCTTCTACGGCACCCACCCGGCCGGTGAGCCGGCCGACGCCCACAAGGTGACGACTGACCCGAAGCTGACGGCCCCCGGCACGGCCACTTCACGCACGGACGCCGACGGCTACCGGCTGCAGGCGGGCTCCTCCGCCCTGGCCAACGGCGCGGTCGTGGCGAACGCGGGCGTACGTGACTACTTCGGCGGACCGGTCACCGCCGGCTGCGTGCCTGACCGCGGCGCGCAGCAGTCGTCCACCGCCTGCGTCCAGCCGACGGGTCCGGCGGCCGGAATCAACCGGATCTCCGCCGGCACCCAGGCGATCGACGTACCGGCGCACTCCACGGCCCAGGGCACCCAGCTGGTCGGCTGGCTCTGGAACGGCGGCGACAACCAGAAGTGGAACGTCACGGCCGACACCGACGGCACGTACACCCTGAAGAACGTCACGAGCGGCCTGTGCGCCGAGGTCTACAAGAACTCCAAGGCGGCGGGCGCCGCCATCGACCAGTGGGCGTGCAGCGGCGACGCGAACCAGCGCTGGACCGCGACCCCCGCGGCCGGGGGCTACCGGCTGACGAGCAGGTCCAGCGGGCTGCTCCTCACCGCCGCCTCCACCACGAACGGGGCGCTGCTCACCCAGCAGGCGCCCTCCACCACCGCGGTCCAGACCTGGTCCTTCACCAAGGTGTCCTGACCGGACCGCGGTACACAGGGCGGGGCCGGATGCCGAAAGGCGCCCGGCCCCGTTCGCGTCGCTGCCGGCCCGCTCACTCCCGCGGCCAGGGCCGTCCGTCGAGGCGCTCGATGTCGCGGTTGAGGCGGGCGAGACCGTCCGCGAGCTGGGCCGCCTCCTGCGGGGTCCACTCGGCCAGTACGCGCTGCAGACCGTCCCGGTTCTCGGCGCGGTCCTTGTCGAGCCGGTGCTCGCCCTCGGCCGTGATCGCGAACTTCCGGGCGATCCCGCCGTCCGGGTCGGGGATGCGCTCCACGACTCCGACCCGGAGCATCGCCGCGGTCTGCCGGTTCAGCGTGGAGGTGTCGAGGCCGAAGGCGTCCCTGAGCTGCCCGATCGACATAGGGCCCTGGGCCCGGATGCGGCTGAGGAGGATGTAGGCGCTCCGGTCGAGCCGCCCGCCACCTCGCGAGGTCAGCAGACTCATATGCCGCCCGAGCAGCATCGTCTCGAACTCGATCCGGTCCACAGGCATGTCCACGCGAGGCTTCCTTCGACTGCCGGGGGCTCGCCTCCCCGCGGGGCGGGCGACCTCTTTGGTACATATATACCACAGATATGCACCATGCACGCGATGTGCATCCTACATTTCTCATGTATGGTGCATAGGTCATGCATGGCGCAGTCCGCCATGGCCCCGCAGAGCCAGGAGTACTCGTGGACACACCCCGGCCCACGGCCCGCACAGGCGGCGTCGTCGGCATCCTCGCCTTCGCGGGCATCGTGGCCGCGATCACCCAGACCCTGGTGGTGCCGCTGATTGCGGAGCTCCCGAAGATCCTCGGAACCTCCTCGTCGAACGCGTCCTGGGTCATCACCGCGACACTGCTCGCCGCCGCCGTGGCCACGCCGGTCGCCGGACGCCTCGGCGACATGTTCGGCAAGCGGCGCATGCTGCTCGTCTCCCTGACGCCGCTCGTCGCCGGCTCCGTGGTCTGCGCCCTGTCCTCCTCGGTCGTCCCGATGATCGTCGGCCGCGGACTCCAGGGCCTCGGGATGGGCGTCGTGCCGTTGGGTATCAGCCTGCTCCGTGACGTGGTGCCGGCGGAGAAGCTCGGCTCGTCCATCGCGATCATGAGCGCCTCCATGGGCGTGGGCGGCGCGCTCGGCCTCCCCTTCGCGGCTGCCATCGCCGAGAACTCCAGCTGGCGGGTCCTGTTCTGGGTCGTCGCGGCGCTCTCCCTGGCCGTCGGTGCGCTGATCCGGTTCCTCGTTCCGCGCGACGCGGAGAGCAGGGCGTCCCAGGGGTTCGACGTGCTCGGCGCCATCGGCCTGGGCATCGCCCTGGTCTGCCTGCTCCTCGGCGTCTCCAAGGGCGCCGACTGGGGCTGGGGCAGCGGCACGACCCTCGGCCTCCTCGCCGCCGCGGTCGTCGTCCTGCTCGCCTGGGGCCGGTGGGAACTGCGCGTCGAGGACCCGCTGGTCGACCTCCGGGTGACCGCCCGCCCCCAGATCCTCCTGACGAACGCGGCCTCGGTCCTGATCGGGTTCTCGATGTACGCCCAGTCCCTGGTCGTGCCCCAGCTGTTCCAGCTGCCCGAAGGGACGGGGTACGGCCTGGGTCAGTCGATGCTCGCCATGGGCCTGTGGATGGCCCCGTCCGGCCTGATGATGATGGTCATGTCGCCGGTCGGCGCCAAGCTCTCCGCGGCCCGGGGCCCCAAGGTCACGCTGGCCACCGGCGCACTGATCATCTCCCTCGGCTACGGCCTCGCCGTACCGGTGATCGACGGCGGCTCCACCTGGAGCCTGCTCGCGGTGACCCTCGTCTGCAACACCGGCGTCGGGTTCGCCTACGGCGCCATGCCCGCACTCATCATGGGCGCGGTGCCGCAGTCCGAGACCGCCTCCGCCAACAGCTTCAACACCCTGATGCGGTCGATCGGAAGCTCCCTCGCCGCCGCCGTGATCGGGGTCGTGATGGCCCAGATGACCACCGACTTCGGCGGTCACGCCCTCACGACGGCAGGCGGCTTCCGCGCCGCCATGCTGATCGGCTGCGGAGTCGCCCTCGCCGCCGCCTTCCTCGCCGCCCTCATCCCCGTACGGGCACCGGCGAACAAGGACCCGCTCGCCACGGAACCCAGCGCACCCGAGGCTGCCACCGCCCAGGCCTGACATGGCCGAAAAGGTTTGAGCGGCACCTCACCACCCGAAACGGTTGTCCTGTCCCTCCCAGGGGCAGGACAACCCGCTTTTGCCTCGAACCGGCCCCCGCCCCCGCCGTAGACTCGCCGGATGGCGAAGTATTTCGACGTACATCCCGAAAATCCCCAGCGACGCACCATCACCGGCGTGGCCGAAAGCATCCGCTCCGGATCACTCGTCGCGTATCCGACGGACTCCTGCTACGCCCTCGGATGCCAGCTCGGCAGCCGTGACGGCATCTCCCGCATCCGCGCGATCCGCAACCTCGACGACCGTCATCACTTCACGCTCATGTGCCAGAACTTCGCCCAGCTCGGGCAGTTCGTCCAGATCGACAACGACGTGTTCCGCGCCATCAAGGCCGCGACGCCCGGCCAGTACACCTTCATCCTTCCGGCGACGAAGGAGGTGCCGCGCCAGCTGCTGCATCCGAAGAAGAAGACCGTCGGCGTCCGTATCCCCGACCACCCCGTCGTCCAGGCCCTGTTGGAGGAACTCGGCGAGCCGCTGCTCTCCAGCACCCTGCTCCTGCCCGACGAGGAGGAGCCGATGACCCAGGGCTGGGAGATCAAGGAACGCCTCGACCACGAGGTGGACGTCGTCGTCGACTCCGGCGACTGCGGCACGGAGCCGACCACCGTCATCGACTTCTCCAGCGGCGAGCTGGAGATCGTACGACGCGGAGCCGGCGACCCCTCCCGCTTCGAGTAGACGGGCGCGGGCCGGGCCCACGCTCCCGGCCCGCCGGGCCCGATTCCCCTGCACCCTCACACCGGAGGACCTGACCGACCATGCCTCGTTCCGTCACGCTGATACGCTCCGCCGCCCTGTCCGACGTCGCCGAGTACGCCTACGCCGCCACGGCCCCCGCCGAGGCACGGCTGATCTTCCTCGCAGGCGCGTGCCCGTTGAACGAGGACGGTTCGACGGCGGCGATCGGGGACTACGCGGGCCAGGCCGCGAAAGCCGTGGAGAACATGCGGACCGCGCTGAAGGACGCGGGTGCGTCCCTGGAAGATGTCATCAGCACGCGCGTGCTCGTCGCCTCCACCCGGCAGGAGGACCTGGGGACCGCCTGGAAGGTGGTCCGGGCCGCGTTCGGCGACCATGACGTTCCCAGCACGTTGATGGGGGTCACGGTGCTCGGCTACGCCGACCAGCTCGTCGAGATCGAGTCGGTCGCCGCCGTCCTCGACGCCTGAACCTGCCTGCTCAGTAGCGCAGATCGAGCTCCGCGCGGACCGTCTTCCCCGGCCGCTCCCGCGGTCCGCGCTCCAGCACCGCCCACCGGTCCGCCAACGCCTCGACCAGCACCAGCCCGTGCCCGCTGTCCGACCCGGGCGGTGGAGCCACGACCTCCCCGGGGCCCGGCGGCCGGCATTCGCCCCGGGTGTCGGTGACCTCGATACGGAGCGTGCCGGCCGTCTCCGGACCGCCGGGGGCGAGGGCGAGCAGCAGCTCGAAGTCCCTTCCGGGCACGCGGCCGTGGGTCGCCGCGTTGGCCGCCAGTTCGGCCACCAGCAGCGCGGCTGTGTCGGACACGTCCGTGCGGTACGGGACGCCCCAGGCGTGCAGTTGGTGAACGGCGAGCCTGCGCGCGAGGCGCGCGCCCCGGGGCGTCGAGCTGAACCGCTGCACGAACAGCTTCTCGGTACGCGGCGGGTGTGAGGTGACGGGTGCTTCCATGCGCCCCAGCCTCGCCCCGCCGGACCACCCGGACCAGCTCCGCCACTCGTACGCTGGGTCAGCGTACGAGTACGGAGAGTGGACGGTACGCGTAACGATGCGTGACCATGGGCGAGTTGCGGACTGGGGACTGCGTACGAAAGGTGGCCGCACATGACCGACGAACCCGACTGCTCGGACAGCCTCAAGGCATTCGGGGAGGTGGTCTCACTGGAGGACTCCGTGAGCCTGCTGCGGCAGATGCGAGGAGCGTTATGAGCACGACGGAACTGACCTGGTTCAAGAGCAGCTACAGCAGCGGCTCCGGCGACGACTGCGTAGAGGTCGCCCTGTCCTGGCACAAGTCCACCTACAGCAGCGGCTCCGGCGACTCCTGCGTAGAGGTCGCCACCTGCCCCACCACCGTCCACATCCGCGACTCCAAGGTGGAGGAGGGCCCCCAGCTCGCTCTCTCCCCCACCACCTGGACCCACTTCGTCGCGTACGCGGTCCAGGGCTGAGCACGCGGCTCGTCCCAGGCGCTATAGGAATCCCCTATAGCGCCTGCTGACATTTGGTCTTTGCCTCTCGTTCTCTCCCGGTCGTACCTTCAAAACAACGCGGAAGCGTACGACTTCACCGAGAGGAACAGCGGCAATGAGCACGACGGAAAACGGATCAGGAACTCGGGAACTCGCCGGAAAGCGGGCCCTGGTCACAGGTGGTTCCCGTGGAATCGGAGCGGCCGTCGTGCGCCAACTACGCGACGCGGGGGCCGAGGTGCTCACCACTGCCCGGTCGGCGCCGGACGCGGTGGCGGACGGGGTCACCTTCATCGAGGCCGACGTGCGGACACGGGCCGGGGCGGAGGCCATCGCCGCAGCCGCGCAGAAGACGCTCGGCGGGGTGGACATCCTCGTCAACAACGCAGGCGGGGCAGGGCCGTTCCGGCAGACCGCAGACATCCCCGACGAGGAGTGGCAGAACCAGCTGGACCTGAACTACCTGGCCTCCGTACGGCTGGACGCCCTGCTGGCGCCGGGGATGCGGGAGCAGGGAACGGGGGCGATCGTGCACGTGTCCTCTGCCGCGACCCCGTTCACGCCCCCGCCGTTCCTGCACTACACGGCGGCGAAGGCCGCGTTGGAGAACTACAGCCGTGGGCTGGCCCAGGAGCTGGCACCGTCCGGGATCCGCGTCAACATCGTCAGCCCCGGAAGGACCGAGACTCCCGGCGGCGAGGCGACGCGGGAGGCGTGGGCGCGCATGGTCCCGGGGTCGGGCGCGGACAACAGCGGCGTGCCGCTGGGACGCGTCGGCCGTCCCGAAGACATCGCCGACGCGGTGCTGTTCCTCGTTTCCGACCGGGCGAGCTGGGTGACCGGGAACATTCTCACGGTGGACGGGGGAGAATTTCCCAGGAGTTGACGCGCACAAAATTCCGGGACACGGAATGGAATGGCTGCCTCCGGGTTGCCGGGAAGAATTCGACCGCGCCGGCCCGACAGGGAACCGGCCCCGGACGCAACGCGTCCGGGGCCGGGAATGTGACGCCGATCGACCCCTACTTCAGCCCGTAGGCCCAGTCGATGGTCTCGACCGTGCGGCTGCCCGCCGCGTCCCACAGTTCGGCCCTGATGGACGCGTGCCCGTTCGTCTTCGCGAGCTTCGGGTTCTGGGCCGAGACCCGGAAGGAGTCACCGTCCAGCCGCCGTACGTCGGCCGCCTTCCAGGTCTTGCCGCCGTCGTAGCTGAGCGACACCTTCGCGCCGGCCAGCTTCGTCGAACCGGTCCAGCCGCCGGCGCGGTAGCCGTCGAGGGTGAACGTGTACTTCTCGCCCGCCTGCACCCGGTTCAGCAGGTCGGTCTTCATGCCGTAGTGCGGGAGGACGACCGCCATCGGCTCGCAGGAGGCGACCATACCGACGAAGTCCTTGCACAACGTGTCGTTCATGCCCTGAGGCGCGTCCGCGGGGAAGGAGTACTCGCTGTGGCTCGTCGAGTCGGCGAAGCCGTTGGCCGCCTCGTAGGTCGTGTCCAGGTCCAGCCGGTAGACGGCCTTGTCCTTGATGATCCAGGGAGTGCTGGCCGGCACCTCGACCCCGTCGCGGTAGAAGGCGATTCCCAGGGCCGAGTACCCGTCCTCGCTGTAGTGCGCCTGGTCGGAGTCGCCCACCGCCCCGGGGAACGGTGCGATCCCGGCGTCGGTGCTGCAGAAGTTGCAGGAGAGCTGGCTCCCCACAGGCGCGGGGTGAAGTGCGGGGGCGAACCACTCCTCGGTCACGGACCGGCCGGGGCGATAGGTCTCGGTCCGGCCGAACATCTCGGGACCGAACCGGGAGGTGCCCACGCCCTGGCGGTACGCCTGACCGGCCTTCGCGTAGACGTAGTCGTCCCGCTCGTGGCCCCGCAGGAGGGGCTCCGGCACCCGGACGACGAGCCGTGAGGTCGCGCCGCTCCAGATCTGCTGCTGGTAATAGCTTGCCTGCTCGGTGCCGTAGCCGTGGAAGCGGTTCGTGACCTTGGTGAAGTCACCGCGCCGGGCCCTGACGGTCAGGTCGGCCGGGATGGTGTTCTCGAAGTCCCACTGCCCGCCGTAGGCGAACGCGGACTCCTTGTCGCCGTGCAGCGTCACCCGGACGGGAGACTTGCCGGCCGCCGCCAGCCGGGCCGACAGCCTGGTGCCGTCCTTGTGGTCGAGCACCGCGAGGGGGATGGTCAGACCCGCGCCGAGCACGGCGTACACCGGGCGGTCGGTGACAGGTGCCTGAAGTACCGCCGCGGCGCCCGCTGCCTCCAGGGCGTTCGCCGCCTCCACAATGGCGTGAGCGTCGTCGTGGACGAGCGCGACCTTTCCCTTGACGTCCGCTGCGGCGACCTCCTCCGGAGTGCCGCTGCCCACGTCGACGAGGGTCAGGGTCCGGTCGCCCTCGAAGCGCGCGAACTCTTCGTAGGTGCGCGGCGTGAGCGTGAAGCCTCCGCGCCCGGTGACCTCCGCCGTCATCAGCGGAGCCCGCTCCCGGTGGTAGAAGGAGGTCAGCAGCTTGCCGGACGAGGGCTTGGCAGCCGGGATCGCCCCCAGGTGACCGGTGGTCATGAACGCGTCGCCCTCAAGGGCGATGCCCGCGCCGCGGCCGTCGGCGGTGGTCCGCCGGAGCGTATGCGCGTACCCGGAGTTCACGCGCGGGCGCTTGTCACCGGGCACGTCGAGCCGGAAGTCCGTTGCCTCGGTCGCGTCGACAGTGACCTCGACGGGCTCATCGGAGACCGTCACGTCGGGGAGGCTGAAGAGGTCGTACGCGTCGGAGAAACCGCCGCGGAACCCCATGTCGCCCGTGCCGATCGCACCGTAGAGAGCATAGGAGCCCTGGGGCATCCGCAGCTTCAGGCTGTCCTGGCGGGCGAAGGGGAAGGACTCGTAGTAGTCGCTGTCGAGGCCCATCACGACAAGCAGACCACTGTCGGGGGCCGTGCCGTCGCGGCCCTGGAGGCCGACGGTCAGACCGTAGCTCTCGGTCTCCTTGGTGAAGCCGAGCGCCGAGGTGGCGGTGGCTCCGTCGTCCGTCGTCGCCGTGATCTGCCCCGAGTACGTCGCGGGTGCGAGCAGATGGGGATCGAGCGTGACGGTGACCTCGGTGCTGCCGCCCGCGGCCAGCGTGACCGCGTCCTTGTCGAAGGTGAGCGCACCCTCGGTCAGGGTTCCGGTCGAGGTGCCCGCGGACAGCTTCACCGTGGTGGCGGTGTCGGTCGGGTTGCTCACGGTGAGGGTGCGGGTCTGCTTGTCGTACGGCCGGTTCTTCTGGAACCAGATCATGCCGAAGTCGACCGGGCTCGACAGGTCCACCTTCGCGTGAAGCGAAGCGGCCACGTCCACGCGGCCGTTGCCCTGTTCCTGAACCGTGTAGTTCGCGGACGGCGTGGTGTGGGAGGTGAGTTCCGCCTTGATCCGCTCACCCGGCCAGTCGGGATGACGCTGGACGAGAATGGCGGCGGCGCCGGCGACATGCGGCGTGGCCATCGACGTGCCGCTCGCCGAGGTGTAGTCGGCGTCGACCACGGAGCCCATGGCGGTGCCCGCCGCCCTGGCCGCGACGATGTCGACCCCGGGGGCGGTGATGTCCGGCTTGATGGCCTGGTTCTCGCCGACCGGGCCGCGGCTGGAGAAGTCGGCGAGCGCGTCGGCACGGTCGACCGCGCCGACGGTCAGTGCGGAGGCGGCCGCTCCGGGGCTGCCCACGGTGGAGGCACCTGGCCCGGTGTTGCCCGCGGCGACGACGAACAGCGAGTCGCTGGTGGCGCTCAGCCGGTCGAGGGCCTGGGACGTGGGGTCGTCGGCCGTGCCCGCGTCGTCGCCCAGGCTCATGCTGACGATGTCGGCGCCCTGCTCGACCGCCCACTCCATACCCGCGATGACACCGGAGTTGGGGCCGGAGCCGCTGTCGCTCAGCACCTTGCCGACGAGGAGCTTCGCCCCGGGGGCGACCCCCTTGAGACGGCCTGCGGACGCGGCGCCGCTGCCGGCGATGGTCGACGCGACATGGGTCCCGTGGCCGTGTCCGTCCTGGACGGTGGCGGTACCGACGAAGCTCTTGGAGCCCAGGACACGGTCCTTGACGTCGGCGTGGTTCAGATCGATGCCGGTGTCCAGCACGGCGATCCTGGTTCCGGTGCCGTCGAAGCCGGCAGCCCAGGCCTCGGGGGCGTGGATCTGCGGGACGCTCTTGTCGAGGGAGACCTTCGCCGGTGCGTCGTACCAGATCTTGGCGACGCCGGAACCGGCAGCAGCCGTGCGGCCGTTGGCCGCCGTACGCGGTGCGGCAGCCTTCCAGAACGAGGCCGCCTCACTCTTGTCGACGTGCAGCGCCGCCATGTCCACTCGGTCCAGGACGAGGCCGCGCTCGCTTCCGGGAAGACGGTCGGCGCGTTGGCCCAGGGTGGAGCGGGACGGTTTGTCGTCGTAGGAGACGATGACGGGCAGGGAGTCACCCTTGCTGTCTGCCTGGCCGTCCCTGATGAGCTGAGAGACGTTGAACAGCCGGCGGTCCAGGGTATTGGCACCGAGGCCGGAGAGGGCCGACGCGGGATAGACGTGGAGGTCGCCGTCGGGGTCGGTGACCGTCTGGAAGTTCTTCGGGTTGCCGGGCGCGGGGGTGATGGTGGCGGATTGCCGGCCGTCGGTGGCCGTGGTGACCGAGACCCGGTCGCCGGTGACCAGGGTGACCTGGACGGGCTTGGCCGCCGTCGGCAGAGAGCCGCCCTGCGGTGTGGCGGGCTGGGCGACGGCTGCGGTGCCGGAACCGACCGCGGGTATGAGGGCTCCGGTGGCGATCACCGTGGCGACGGCGATCAGCCGTCTGCCACGTCTGCCGCGAGAGGGACTGTGCACGTACGTCTCCTTGGGTGGGGAGGGGAAAGACGGCACGCCGAAATCCGGGCACGCCAGCTTGGAATCGAAGGATCCGGCCGGATGACCAGCGCGCCATCGGAGGCTATAGCCCGTCAGGTCCGCTGGTGAGGCTCCTCGGGTGTCGCATATGCGCCACCTGTGAACGTCGGCGGAGCAGGGCGCGGGGCTGAGGAGGACCGGAGGGGTCCCCCTCAGCCCGGCACCTCGATCCAGCCGCGCCGCGCCGCGTGCCAGCCCAGTTGCATGCGGGTCGCCACCCCGGCCCGGTCCATGAGACTGCGGGCCCGGCGCACGACCGTGCGCCGGGCGATACCCAGATGGCGGGCGACCGCGTCGTCCGTGAGTCCGCTGAGCAGGAGAGCCAGCAACCGCGCCTCCTCCGGGTTCAGTTCGCCCTCCTGGGCATCGACAACGGCGCCGGCCGGATCCAGGGGCACGCTCTCGGCCCAGACTCGTTCGAACAGCTCGATCAGCCCGTCCAGCAGGGGTCCGTGGGTGATGACGACGGCCGTGCCGGGCCTCAGTGCCACGTCGGCGGCGACGGCGAGAACGGCCCGTTCACGGTCGACGATCATCATCTTCATCGGCAGACGGGCCGTGACCCGCGCCTTCTCGCCGGCTTCCAGACACTGATCGATACGGACCAGTGCCCCCGGGTACTCGACAGCCCGCTGCCCGTACACCGTCCGGTAGACCACCCCCCGGGCCAGCTGGTCCAGTTGGGTGCCGTTGTCCACGGACAGGTACGGCGGCACGTCGAAGTGGAGCACCTCGTGCCGTGCCCGGAGCAGCAGGCTGTCCCGCGGCGACATCACACGTCCGGGGGGCCGCGGGGCCTCGGCGGAGGGCTCGGGCGGGCGGGCGCCGGCCGGCCGGGCCGCGGGCATCTGCCGCACGAAACCCTCCAGGGCCCGCTCAAGACGATCAGGGGTCAGCCTCAGCCGAGCAGCGAGCCCCGGTAACCCGCCGGACCCCTCGCGCACCGCTTCGCCGGAATGGCGCGCTTCCTCTTCCGACGGCCCGATCGCCTCCACGTCCACACCCACCTCCACCCTCGGCCGCGCGCGGCCCGGCCCCGGTTCCTCGCCGGGGACTATTCCGAATCTTGAGAACTCATCCGGAATCTGGCAATGGGCTACCGGCGGGTCCGGGCGTGACCGATTGCACGTTTGAGCAGGCTGTGGAGGGTGTCGGCCGGGCTCGTGACCCGCAACTGGCCGCGGTGTCCGGTCATCTGCCGGTGAGAAATTATGTGGCCGCGCGTGGCCCGTCGCTGCCGGAACGTCCGTACGGAGAGGACTCGGTCCACGTCTCCCGGCGCAGCACGTCGAGCAGCGCCGTCTCGCCGGGGCCCGCACCCTGCCGGAGCACCGCGATGACGGGCTGGGACACAGCCGGGAACACCGGCCGGACCAGGTGCTCGTGCCCGTGCGGCACCGCGGATGCCGGCACTAGCGCCGCCCCCAGCCCGTGGGCGGCCCAACGCACGGCCGTCGCGGTCTGGGACACGCGGGCGGCGGTGGCCGGGGTCAGGCCGTTGTCCCGCAACAGGCCCAGCAGTACGCCGTCGAGCGCGCTGTCGCGGTCGAACCTCACCCACGCCTCCCCGTCCAGGTCACGCAGGTCGACCCGGTCCGCGGCGAGCTGCCGGTGCCCGGGCCCGAGCACCACGACGAACTCCTCGTCACCGAGGCGGTGGGCGTCGGCGGGGGTCCGCTCGCACGCCGCCATCAGGGCGAGGTCCAGCACGCCACGGCGGCACAGGCGCTCCAGCTCCGCGGAGCTCGGCTCCTCGAAGACGGTCACCTCCAGACGCGGGAAGCGGCGCCGCAGCGCGTCCAGCGCGCCCGGCAACTGCCGCGTACCGAACCCCATCTGCGCCGCTACCACCAGCTCCCCCACCAGCTCGTCGGCACCGGCCCGCGCCGTCGCCCTCGCCTTCCGCGCCGCGCTCACCGCGACCTCGGCCTCCCGCAGGAACGCGCGGCCGACCGCGGTGGCCACCAGCCCGGTCGGCGTGCGGTCGAACAGCTCCACGCCGAGCTCCCGCTCCAGGCCGCGGATCTGCTGGGACACCGACGGCTGAGCCACGTGCAACCGCTCCGCCGCCGCCGTCACCGAGCCCTCCTCGGCGACGGCCAGGGCGTACTCGAACTGACGAAGGCTCATCTGCTCCTGTCCCCTTCCGGCGATGGCCACGGTCCAGCCCGTGGCCATCGTTGTACTGACAGCCGTTACATCGTGGACCGTGCCCCGTGTATTCCCTCATCGCGGCGGCGGCCCGGGGCAGGCACGCAGCTCACGAACTCCGCCGACTCGCGCCGGAGTCGCTCCTCGACTGAGTTGCCGCATGGATGGATCGGCGCGATCCTGGTGGCAAAGGCCCTTTCGAGAATCCCGCAATGCGGATCGAAGCCCGGCCGGGTGCAAGGACTGGCGAATGGGCCGGCGCCGGCAGCAGAGCCGATCCAGAGTTCTGTCGGGGGAAATCATCACCGACACGTAAAAGGGGATATGCGTCATGATTGACGCTCGAACCCATGTCGTCGCGCTGTCTCATCAGATCGACTCGCTGGCTGCCGCACCCGTTCACCCCCGGCTCGGGGCCGCCCGGGACCAGCTCGTGGCGGACTGCGCCGACCACCGCGCGTACGCACGGCTGGGAGCCCTGCTCGACCAGGTGCTGCACCACGCGGCCTCGGACGGTGCGGAGGTCGATCTGCTCGCGGAGGCATCGGCCATGTGGGCGGAAGGCGTCGCTCTCTATGCCGAGGTCGGCCGAATTCGCGGTGAGATCGAATCCGCACTGGTCGATCCGTCGGACCCGCGTTCCCCATCGAGGTTCTGCGATGCCACATTGAGCTTCCGTCAGCTCATGGACAACGCGAAGGGCACGTTCACCGAGATGGACAGCCTCGGAAAGAGGCTGCGGAAGATGTCTCACATCCCGCGGCATCCGCGGCAACAGGATGAGCCCCTGTCGCAGTGGGGCTGGGGGGACGTCTTCCTGGCCCGCAGAACCGATGCGCTCGCCCGTGCCGCGTTCGGCGAGGCCGGCACGCCGGAAACCCGTGCCATGGCTTTCGGGATCCTGTCCGGCTACTCGACGAACGTCCACGGATCGACGTACCTCACGCAGGTCGTCGGCGGGCCTCGCCGTTCCCACCGATTCCGGGACCGCATAGCCCGGAACTCCGTCGGGTCATGGTTCGGCGAACGGTACCCGGACGTCAGGAGCTGTCGCGGGATAGCGGAATCCCTCCGCTTCACCGGCGTTCCGGACGGGACGCTGCCAGGTGAGGCGATCGACTTCATCACCCGAACGCTCGGGGCAACGTACGACCTGTCGCAGCTGACCGCGGTGCCCGACCTCGGGCGAGGGTACGAGCGCCTGATCACACAGCTGGAACTTCTCGATACGTTCGCTCAGCCACCGACGCCGGCGCTGCCTGCGCCTCGGTTCATCACGAAGATGTTCTCCGACCCCGCGCATCCACCGCAGTCGCCCACCACGCCGGAGACAGCCACGCCGGCGTACGCCCACGGGCCCGGCGTCGTGCCGACCACGTTCTCCGGTGGCCCCGGGTTCGGCGCCGGGCAGAAGCGCCCGCCCACCGCGACGGACAGCACGGCCGACAGCGAGAGCGCCTGCGGAAGCTTCTGCCTCGCCGTGCTGGCGTTCCTCGCCTTCGCCGGCCTGCTGGGAGGCCCTTGCTGGGGAGAATGGGCCGACGGACGATCCTGCACCTTCTGGGAAAAGCATGTGGCGGAGAACTGGAGAAACGCATTCACCATAGATCTCAGCCAGGAGGAGAAGGATGCGCTGGCCGCACAGAACCAGCCTCTCACCACGAGCAATTTCGCCACCGCAGCGGGAGTTCCCCAGATGGATGAACTCGTCGCCCAGTTGTTCGACCTCCAGGTTCGTTTGTGGGAGGCCCTGGGTAAGGCGAGCGCGTTTCTTTCCGGCTGCGGACTAATCTACCCGGAAGGGCGTCTTGAATTCCCTCTCTATCGCCAGTTCCTCGCGGTCCCGAATGATACTGTGCAGCCGCATCGTCCTGAGCTGGACGACGTCCGCACGTTCTATCGGTATCCGCAGACCGAGCTCGAGAACCCGGTAGATTTCTCCGCACGCGTTCCCGTCGGAGCCAATCCCGGACGATTCCTCGCTGTCGCGGTCTCCGACTGCGTTCAGAGGTGGGAAGAAATCGCCGACGGCTCGCCCGGTCTCAAGAACCTTGACCTCGACGCGGACCGGGGCGTGGCCCATCCGTGCTGGTCCACCGTCGGCTCCATCGACGACGACCCGGTGGGCGTGGACATCCTCGCCTACCCGGACCAGTAAGGACCGGCAGCCATGGACGTGGATCAAGGCCGCGAACAGCAGCCGAACGGCAATCAGCAGCCGCAGGGCGAGACGAACGACCGACCGTTCCTGTACGTCCACAGCTACCCGCCGCCCGCCCTTCCCTCTGCGGAAGAGGACATCGGTGAACGGCCGGTGCCCCCCGAGGTCTGCTGGTATCTGTGCTCCGGCATCCAGACGCTGACGCCGTTCGAGCCCGGAGAAGACCTGACGGTCCAGGTGTCCGTCGGGAACTGGCAGGGCGGGAACAGCGCTTCGCTGGCCTACGTCGGAGTGTGGTGGTCCAGGCCGGTGAGTGGGCCCGTCATCCCCGACGCGTCCAAGTTCATCGGATTCTCGCCGGTCGAAGTTCCTCCTCATGGCGGCCGGGCAGAAACCGCTCCCGTCACCGCGCGCATTCCCTCAGGCTCGGGAAACCACATATGCCTGCTGGCCAAGGTCTGGCATCCGCTGGACAACGTGGCCGCCGGAGGGCTGGCAGATCCCGTCAACGACAGGCACTGGGCGCAGCACAACCTGACCGCCATGCCCGCATCCCCGCCTCGGCCGTTCGCGTTCCTGGCGACGAACCCGGCTGATCAGGAGGTCACGTATCAGATCGATGTCCGGTCCATGCCGCAGGAGTTGTGGGGCAATCTGCCCACCGACGAACGGCTTCGGCCGACGCAGGCTTCGGCATGGCTGTCCTTGACCAGCACGGCCGGTGGGGATGAGGTCCAGGGCCAGGACGCGGTGACCCGGACGCTGACGCTCGGCCCGCGGGAGCAGCGCGAGATGGAGTTGCTGATCGTCGTGACCGACGAGGTGGGAAGTGGGACCTTCGTCCCCTTCCAGATCGCCCAGTACCGGGACGAGCGGCCGGTCGGCGGCATAGCGATGCTGCTGCACGGGAGTTGAGTGCCCGTCAGTGATGCGATCCGCCGCGCGTGGCGGGACAGCCCCCGCCCCGCACCGGGACCGCCGGGTGCCGGGTGGGCCGGGGAACGGGGCCGGCCCCGGCGCGACAGCGGGGCCCGGGCTGTGCGCCGCGGCCCCGTCTTCGCGACCTCGGGGACCCCAGTACTTGATAGCGTCGCCCCAGCGACTGCGGACCACTCCCCGCCGGGGTCGTCGCTCTGCCGGGACGGCGCTGCCACCACGCGACGGCGGGTGCGGGTGGCAGGGGGACCTTCACGGCAGGGACGAAGAGAGCCGACGCATGAGCCTCGCGCAGTTGCACTACACCTCGGCAACCGGCGGGGACGGTCCCGGCACCGGCGAGGCCGAACCGATACCGGCCCGCTTCACCGCAGTCGACCCCGCGATACCCGCCTCCGTGCTCACCGAGGCGGGCCCTCTCCTGGCGTACGGGACGCCCGCAGGAACGGAACCCCGGCCCACGGACGCCGCGTTGCGCGCACTGCCCGAGGCACTGAGTTTCAGCGTCCTCTCCGACGGCAGCCATCTCCTGGCCAGGACCGTGGCAACCCGGCCCGGACCCGGCTCCGACGTGGGCTTCCACGCACACGCGGTCCATCTTCCCGCCGGCACCCGGCTGCCGGGCGGCGCCCTCCCGATCACCGCCTGCCGGTCCGCCCGCTGGGCCGCCACGACGCCGGACCGTACACTGCCCGGCCCCCTCACCGCCCTGCCCGCCACCGGCCACGCCCGGGACCGCGAGGGGCTCAACGACTTCGCCGTCTCCCGGGGCCCCTGGCTCGCCGGTGTGCTGGCCGACCTGCGCCGGCTGTACGGACAGGACGGCGCCGGCCGGGTCGTGCTCGTCGAGCGGCAGAGCGCGGACGTGGCCCGGTGGATCGCGCTGGCCTGCGTCGCGCTGCCCGACGAACTCGCCGAACGGCTGACGTTCACCACGTACACCCGTCACCCGCAGCGCGCCCCGCAGCGGATCGTCGGAGTACTGCCGCAGGACGCGCACGCACTGACGGCTCCCGGTTTCCACGTCCACACCTGCACCGGCCCGCGCCCGGAAGGGACCGTGGCCGATGCCTGGGCCGAGACGGCCGCCCGGATCTGGCGCAGCCGCGCACCGGAACTGTTCCGGGAGGCCGCCGAGCTGCCCGGGGATCCGTTCGCCGCCGGGCCGGTGGCCGTGACGGCCCTGTGCGCGGGCATCGCGCTGGGCACGGGCGGGCGCGCCGCCGCGGCCGGCTGGGCCGCCGAGCGGCCCTACGCGCTGGACGCGAAGCGCACCCGGCAGCTCGTCGACGCGCTGACCGCGCCCGGGGTCGACGACCGCACCGGTCCCGAGTTCGACGCCGCGGGACGGCTGTTCGCCGCACTCGACGGCCGCTCCCCCGCGACGACCACGGCCCCCTTGGCCGCGATGCTGGTCACGGAGGCGGTCCGTGGCGGCAACGCTTCCGTGGAGCTGCCCGGCCGTACCGCCTTCAGCGGTCCCGAGGGCGCGGCCGTCGCCTCGGTGCTGGGCCCGGAGATCCTGACCGAGCTGAGCGGCGCGGGCGTCGGTCTCGACGTGGCCAGGACGGTCCAGCTGCTGCGGGTGGCCCGGCTGCTCGGCGTGGACTGCGCGGAGCTGCTGCCCGCGGTCGTCCGCCGGCTCGCGCCCGCACTGCTGGAGCCCGCGGACGGCGAGCCGGGCTGGGCGCCCGCGCTGCTGGAACTGATGGACGAGCAGTTCGACGTCCGTACGGCCCTGCTCGGTGCGCTGGACCGGATCGCGCCGCAGGACCCGTCGGGGGTCGAACGGCTGCTGGGCCGGGTCCCGCTGCCCTTCACCGGCACCCAGTCGCTGCCGCATCTGCGGATGTGCGCCGAGGCGCCGGAGGCCAAGGCCGGCTGCGGAACGGACCGGGTGGGCGCGGTGCACCGGGTGCTCCGGGCCGCCGGGATGTCCCCGTTCGCGGAGCCGTTGGTGCTGCGGACGGCCGTGGGGCTGGTGTGGGAGGAGAGCACGGAGACGGGCACGATGACGGCGGGCGAGGCCCGGCTGCTGCTGGAGGCCGCCACCTCGGACGCCCACCGGACGGCCGGCACCTGGTCGCACCTGGTCGCGGCGGCGCTCGGTGCCCCCGCCGCTGACGAGGAGGCGCCGGAGCTCGCCCATGACCTGCTGCGCGGCTTCCCGCAGGAGATCGCGGGCCGGGAACGCGGGGCCCTGCTGCTCCTGGAGTTCGCCCGCGAGATCCGGTCGGACGAGGCGGCGCCGGAGTGGGCGGAGCGGGCCCGCGGACTGCGCGAGGGCGCCGAGCCGGTGGAGCCGGAGGTGCTGGACCATGCGTACGGGGCGCTGGCCACGCGGCTGCTCGCGCCGGACCGGCCGGAGGCGGAGCTGTACGCCCTGGTGCACAGCGGCGAACCGGATCTCGTCGCCGCGTACGACCGGGCCGCGCGCGAGGCCGGTGTCCTTTCCCGCCTGAAGGCGGAACCGGCGTACGCCGCGGACTGCTTCGCCGTCTGGACCGCTCATCCGCACGCCGGAGCGGAGTGGAGCCGGACCGCGGACGCCCTGCTGGAGGAGGTGCTGCGCCCCGCCGTGCGCACGCTCTCCGCCGACAGGGTCGCGGCGGTGGAGGAGGCCGTGGGGCGCTCGGGGAGCAGCGGCCGGGCGGAGGCCTTCCACGACTGGAACCGCCGGGGCCGGGGCACTCTGGGGCGGATCAGCCGGCGGATCGCGGGCCGCGTGCGCCGGGGCTGACCGCGCGAGTCGTCGGGGGCGCCGTGTGCCGGGTACCTTTGGGGCACAACGATCTCGTGGGCCTGGGGCCTGCCGTCAACCCCAGGAGGAACAGATGACGACGAACCGTGGGCGCAAGGACGTGATCCGCGACCGGATGGCGGCGACCGGTGAGTCGTACAACGTGGCCGCCCGCAACCTCAAGGCGATGAAGGACATGGGCGCCACGCGTGACGCCGTCCTCACGCAGCGCTGGCGCCCGGCCGAGTCGCTCGACGTGCCGTGCCCGTGCGGCGGCACGTGCGAGCCCGGCGAGACGTGTGAGCGGTGCCACGCCCGGCACCGGCACGTGGCCCGCTACCCGGGGAGTGCCACCGAGGTGGAGACCTGGGTGGACCGGTACGAGTGCACCGGCTGCTCCGCCTCGTACACGCTGATCGTCCAGCTGCCCGACCGGCCCTGGGGTGTCGCGGAGACGGTGATCCAGGGCGGTTCGGCCGAGGAGGTCGTGCGGGCCCGGGTCTTCCCCGGTGTGGTGCACCCGCTGCTGAAGCCCGAGGCCGAGGACGCCTGACCCGACGCTCGACGCCATCCGGGCATGGCCCGCTGCAGGCCCGACCTCCTGAACCGAGTCGAGGGGATCTTGAATCGGTGAGGTTTCCGGGCCTGTCGCTGCGTAGGCTGCTGCCCGGGAGCCGACGGGCGGGGCGTAGCCGCCGCGTCGGACACCCCGCACACGACGATCGGACGATCGAAGGGGGCACTCGGTGCGTGGAGAGGTGCTCGAGAGCCGCTACCGGCTGGTGGAGATGCTCGGAGCCGGTGGGATGGGCCAGGTGTGGAGGGCTGTCGACTCGCGGCTCGACCGTGACGTCGCCGTCAAAGTCATCACCCAGAGCGCTCTCACGACCAGCCAGTCGGCCGCGCGGTTCCGTCAGGAGGCACGGGCCACCGCCCGTCTGACCCACCCGAGCATCGTGACCATTCACGATCACGGCGAGGCCGCCCTCGGAGGCCACCAAGTGCTCTTCCTGGTCATGGAGTTGGTCCCCGGCCGCTCCATGGCCTCCTTCGCCGCCACGGAACGGCGGAGCGTCGAGGACGTCGTGGCCTGGGGGCGGCAGATCTGTGCCGGCCTCTCGGCCGCCCACCGCGCAGGCGTCGTCCACCGGGACATCAAGCCGGCGAACGTCATGGTGTACGGAGACAGTGAACTCGACCTGAAAATTTGCGACTTCGGCATTGCGAGGCTGATCGAGGAGTCCGGAACCGGGCTCACAGGCCCCGGGGCGACGATTGGCACGCCCGCCTACATGTCACCGGAGCAGGTACGCGGCGACCGAACCCTCGACGGGCGCAGCGACCTCTACTCGCTGGGCTGTCTGCTGTACGAACTCCTTTCCGGCAGACCGCCCTTCGAGGGCGCGGGATGGTCGGTACTGGCCCAGCACCTCAACCGGACACCGGAACCGGTGCGGAACCTGCGTCCCGGAATTCCGGACGCTCTCGACCGACTGGTCCTCCGTCTGCTGGACAAGGCCCCGAACCGCCGGCCCGCCACGGCCGAAGAGGTGTCCGAACGTCTGCGCGATGTGCTGGACGACCTCGGCAACGCGCCCCCTGCCGTCCGGAAGCTCGCCGGGGCCCCCACGGTCGATGCCCCCCGCGCGCCGGGCGCGGAGCCCCCGAGGCGAGCCGATCCGCTCACCGAACCGGACCCCCGGGCCGATCAGCTCACCGCCGAACCGGACCCCCCGGCCGTTCCACTCACCGCCGAACCGGGCCTCCGGACGGATCCGCCCGTGGAGCCGGCCACCCAGCCCCCCGCCTCGCCGGCGGTGCCGGGAGCCGGCCGGGTATCGGCCTGGAACGGACTGCTCGCAGCCACCTCTCTCTGGTCCCAGTTCGCCCTGCTGACCGACTGGTCCCCGGTCTGGACTGTGGCACTGTGCGCAGCGGTCTTCCTGGCCGCCACGGCGGTGGCCTATCTGGGGGCGCCGACCCTTTCGGCGCACGACGACAATGATCCGGATATCTGCCTGTTCGCCATGGCATTGCTCTGCACGCTGATCGGCGTCGCGTTTCTCGTCATCTGGCCCCCGTCGCCGTGGTGGACAGCCCTGTTGTTCGGTGTGTTGGGCGGTCCCCTCTTGTGGCTCGGCGGCGTGGGGGTATGCAAGACCGTCGCGGCGGTGGTTCCCGGGGCACCGTGGCAGACCGCGGCCGGCACGGCCGTCGGCCTGCTGAACGGCGTCGTTCTGGCCGGCCTGCTGGCCGCCGGGGGCGTTCTGTCCGTACCCCTCGCGATTCAGGCCGGTGCGGCGGCATGGGTGGCCGCCGCGGCCCTGGTCACCCTGCTGCTGCCCAGCGTCTAAAAACTGTCCCGCAATTCCTGGTGGATCAGCGCGCGGCGTCAGATGCGGTGCATCGTAAGGCGGAGAGGTGCCGTCGCTGTCGTCGTGCGCCCGCCAGGAATTGCGGGACAGCCCTTACCTCTGGAGCGCGAGCACCCGCACCTGGCCGAGGACGTCTCCCACTGGGCGAAATCGCTGGAGGCGCCCCTGGGCCTGAGGCTTCCGCCACCCGGGACGTCGCACGGACGCCTGGCCGTTCCACTGCGGCAGCTCGTGTCCGCGATCTCCGAGCACCTGAGTCTCGACGGCCGCCTGACCCGCGCATTCATCGCCACGCTCTTCCGCGACGTCTCGCGCTATCTCGGCGGGCCGGACGACAGCGTCCGTGCAGCGGCCCGCGAGGAGGTCGCAGGCGTCATCTCCTCGACGGGTGCCCGCGTGGTCATCGCCCACTCCCTCGGAAGCGTCGTGGCCTACGAGGCCCTCCACGCCCACCCGGAGCTCGAAGTCGATCTGCTCCTGACACTCGGCTCCCCCCTCGCGCTCCGCCATGGCGTCTTCGACCGCCTGTCACCAGCCCCGGCCAACGGCACCGGAGAACGTCCGCCGGGCGTGCGCCGATGGGTCGACCTGTGCGATCACGGGGACATCGTCGCCGTCCCGCGCCCGCTCAAACAGCGCTTCCCGTCGGTGGATCTCGATCTGACGGACAGCATCGCCCCGTTCGACTTCCACCGCGCAGCTCCGTATCCGAGGTCCGCCGCGGTTGCCGCGACGCTGGCGCCCTTTCTCGCCAACTCCTGACACACGGCTTGATGAGACAGAAATGCCCGCACAGAACCACTACTCCTGTGCGGGCATCAGTTCGGACCAGCGTCAGCTGACTGCGGTCAGTCCTCTTCCGGCGTCAGCCGGAGCGAGATCGAGTTGATGCAGTACCGCTGGTCCGTCGGGGTCGGGTAGCCCTCGCCCTCGAAGACGTGGCCCAGGTGCGAGCCGCAGCGGGCGCAGCGCACCTCGGTGCGGACCATGCCGTGGCTGCGGTCCTGGATCAGTTCGACCGCGTCCGTGTCCTTCGGGTCGTAGAAGGACGGCCAGCCGCAGTGCGACTCGAACTTCGTGTCGGAGCGGAACAGCTCCGCGTCACAGGCGCGGCAGGAGTAGACGCCGGTGGTCTTGGTGTCGGTGTACTCGCCGACGAAGGCCGGCTCGGTGCCCGCCTTGCGCAGGACCGCGTACTCGGCGGGGGACAGCTCCTCCCGCCACTGCTCGTCCGGCTTCTCGATGTCGTACGGCACGGTGGCTCCCTCAGCTCGACAGGTGGTCCAGGATCTGCGGGCCGAGGTCCGTGACGTCGCCCGCCCCCATGGTGAGAACGAGATCGCCGGGCTTCGCCATTCCCGCGATGACCTCGGGGACCGTCGCCTTGTCGTGCACGGCGGTGACGTCGGCGCCGGCTGCCTTCGCGGCGTCGATGATCAGGGTGCTGGTGACGCCGGGGACCGGGTCCTCGCGGGCCGGGTAGATGTCCAGGACCACGGAGGCGTCGGCCAGCGCGAGGGCCTGGCCCATCTCGGTGCCGAGCTCCTGGGTGCGGGAGAAGAGATGGGGCTGGAAGACGACCAGGATGCGGGCGTCGGTGGCGGCGCCGCGCATCGCTTCGAGGTCGGCCGTCATCTCGGTCGGGTGGTGGGCGTAGCTGTCGATGACCTGCACGCCGGCCGCCTCGCCCTTGAGCTGGAGGCGGCGCTTGACCCCGGTGTACTTGCCGAGGGCCGAGGCGAGGTTGTGCGCGGGGATGCCGAGGGCGACGCCCGCGGCGAGGGCGGCCACGGCGTTCAGCGCGTAGTGGCGGCCGGGGACGGAGACCGTGAAGGTGAGGTACTTCCCGTTCAGGACGACCGTGACCTCGCTGGTCAGACCGCGGGGGGTGATCTTGTGGACGCGGACGTCCGCGGTCTCGGACTCGCCGTACGTGACGACCTTGAGCGCGGACAGGTCGCGGACCCGGCGGGTCAGCTCGACGGCGCCGGACTGGTCGGCCGAGATCACCAGGGTGCCGTCGGGGACGATCTTGCCGGTGAAGGTCTCGAAGGAGTCGTAGATCTCGTCCATCGAGGCGTAGTTCGCGTGGTGGTCCAGCTCGACGTTGAGGACGATCGCGACCTCGGGGTCGTACTTCTGGAAGCTCCGGTCGCTCTCGTCGGCCTCGGCGACGAAGATCGCGCCCTCGCCGTGCGTGGCGTTGGTGCCGGGTCCGGCGAGGTCGCCGCCGATCGCGTACGAGGGGTCGAGTCCCAGCTCGGTGAGGGCGACGGCCAGCATCGACGTGGTGGTCGTCTTGCCGTGGGTGCCCGCGACGGCGATGGACCGCAGCCCCTGCATGAGGGAGGCGAGCGCGTCGGAGCGGTGCACGACGGGGATCGAGAGCTCCCCGGCGCGCACCAGCTCCGGGTTGTCGGCGCGGATGGCGCTGGAGACGACCACGCAGGTGGCGTCGTCGGCCAGGTGACCGGCGGCGTGCCCGATGTGGACGGTCGCCCCCAGCGCGCGCAGTGCCTCGGCCGTGGCGGACTCCTTGGAGTCACTGCCCGCGACGTCCGCACCCCGCCGGGTGAGGATCTTCGCGATGCCCGACATTCCGGCGCCGCCGATGCCGATGAAGTGCGGCCGTTCCATGGCGGCAGGAATACCGGGTGCCATGCGTGTGTCTCCCAGGGTGGTACGGGTAGGGGCTCCCAGCCTATTCGCTGTGCGCGAAGAGCTTGAGCACCGGTACGCCGACCTTGTGCCGGGCGCGGGACGCCCAGTCGCGGTGGAAGAACTCCTCCACGTAGTGCGGCGCGGTCAGGACGATGACCTCGTCGGCCTCCGCCTCGTCGACGACGGACGTGAGCTTGTCCAGGGGGTGGTCCTCGATCACCTGTCCGACGGCTTCCGAACCGGCCTGGCGCAGGGCCTCCAGGGACACCTCGAGCGCGAGTTCGGCGGACTGTCTGGCGTTCTTGCCCTCCGGCTCCTCGCTCTCCCGGGCCGCTTCCTTCAGTTCGCCCATCGCCAGGTCGTCGATGGCCCGCAACAGCACATCCGCCTGGTCACCACGCGGCTGCATGAGCACGACGAAGGAGATCTGCTCCTCCCCGTGCAGGGTGGTGACGAACTCGACGTCCTCGGAAGTGAGGGGCTTCTCGATCATCAAAACGCTGGTGAACACCACAGGGCCCTTCTGCTTCAGTGACCGTCGCCGGTCACTGCGGAAACCATCCTTCCCCGTGCTCGCACGGGGTCTGCGAGATCCATTCTGCCCACCGAACGCTAAGCGGAACGGGATATTCCGCTCATTGTCGGATCCGACGGTACCGAGAGAAGAGGAACCCGGCCTCTTCCAGCAGTGACGCCAGGGCGAATCGTTCCGGCACGGCCACCGACGGACCGCCCGCGATCCGCTGTGCGTCACCGGCCGTGAGCACGGGTGCCAGGGTCAGGCACATCTCGTCCAGCACGTCCGCCGCCACGAACTGTCCGAGCAGCCGGGGCCCGCCCTCCGTCAGCAGCCTGCGGTGCCCGCGGTCGGCCAGCTCCCGCACGGCACGGGCGGGGTCCACCCGGGAGCCCTCCCCCGCGATCACCACCTCGGCGCCCGCCTTCCGGGCCGTCTCGATCCGGTCGGGCGGCGCCCCCGCGCCGGTGAGCACGAGCGTCGGGACCAGCGGCGAGACGAAGAGCGGCAGCGAGAAGTCCAGATCCAGGCTGCCGCTCACCACGGCGACCGCGGGCGCGGGGCCCTGTCCGGCGGCCTCCCGGCGCGCCGCGAAGGCTTCCCGGGCCCGCGCGGGGCGGTAGCCCTCCAGCCGTACCGTCTCCGCCCCCGCGATCACCACGTCGGCCAGACCCCGCAGGGTGCCGAAGATCCGCATGTCGCTGTCGCAGGAGATCGGCTGCGAGCGGCCGTCGTGCTGGGCGGCGCCGTCGAGGGTCGACACCATGTTGGCGCGGAGCCAGGGGCCGTCCGCCCCGGGGTAGGCGTAGGCGTCGGCGAGGGCGTCCAGGCTCCACTCGCCTCGGTCGTCGGCCGCTGTCAGGTCGGTCACAGGGAACAGGCGTCGCATGTTCCGCAGTCTGGCACGGCCTAAGCTGGGGAGTTGTGTCCTCCTCCACCGCCGTGCCGGGGTCCAGCCCCATAGCCGAAACGGCCCCGCTGTCCCTGTGCGCCCTTGAGCCGCACGTCCCCGCCGACCGGCTGGTCGCCGAGATGGTGCCGCCGCCGCGCTTCGACTCGGTGCGCTTCGACACCTACGTCCCCGACCCGAACCAGCCGAGCCAGATCGAGGCCGTCAAGGTCCTCTCCGACTTCGCGGCCGGGCTCGGCGGGGCGCACGCGACGGGCGCGGGCAAGCGCAAGTGGTTCGGCAAGAAGGCCGCTGCCGCGCCCAGTGGCCCGCGGGGGGTCTATCTCGACGGCGGCTACGGCGTCGGCAAGACCCATCTGCTCGCCTCGCTCTGGCACGCCACGCCCGCGGCGCCCTCGCTGAAGGCCTTCGGCACCTTCGTGGAGCTGACCAACCTGGTGGGCGCGCTGGGCTTCCAGCAGACCGTGCGGACGCTGAGCGGGCACCGGCTGCTGTGCATCGACGAGTTCGAGCTCGACGACCCGGGCGACACCGTCCTCGTCTCCTCGCTGCTGAGCCGGCTGGTCGAGGCGGGGGTGGCGCTCGCCGCGACCTCCAACACGCTGCCGGGCAAGCTCGGCGAGGGCCGGTTCGCCGCGGCCGACTTCCTGCGGGAGATCCAGGGGCTGTCCTCACACTTCCGCCCGCTGCGCATCGACGGCGAGGACTACCGCCACCGCGGCCTGCCCGACGCCCCGCCGCCGTACTCCGAGGAGCAGGTCACCAGGGCGGCGTACGCGACCGAGGGCGCCAGCCTGGACGACTTCCCCGCGCTGCTCGACCATCTGGCCCGCGTCCATCCGAGCCGGTACGGGGCGCTGACGGACGGAGTCCGGGCGGTGTGCCTCACCGAGGTGCAGCCGGTGCCCGACCAGTCGACCGCGCTGCGGCTCGTGGTGCTCGCGGACCGGCTGTACGACCGGGAGGTTCCGGTGCTCGCGTCCGGGATGCCGTTCGACCGCCTGTTCAGCGAGGAGATGCTGAACGGCGGGTACCGGAAGAAGTACTTCCGGGCAATCTCCCGGCTGACGGCGCTGGCGCGTGACGCAAAGGGGCTGGTGGCGCAGTAGGTTCGGGGACGTAACACCGGGGAGGCACGACGGAGTGCCTCGCCACCCCCGTACAACCGCGCATTCCTTTGAAGGGAACCAGCATGGCTACCACGCGTCAGGCGCACACGGTCTGGGAAGGCAACCTGCTCGAGGGCAACGGTGTCGTCACCCTCGACTCCTCCGGGATCGGGGAGTACCCGGTCTCCTGGCCGTCCCGCGCGGAGAAGGCGAACGGCAAGACCAGCCCGGAGGAGCTGATCGCCGCGGCACACTCCAGCTGCTTCTCGATGGCGCTCTCCAACGGTCTCGCCACGGCCGGCACCCCGCCGACCCGGCTGAACACCCAGGCCGAGGTCACCTTCCAGCCGGGCACCGGCATCACGGGCATCCACCTCACCGTCCAGGGCGAGGTGCCGGGTCTCGACGAGGCGGGCTTCGTCAAGGCGGCCGAGGACGCGAAGGCGAACTGCCCGGTCAGCCAGGCGCTGACGGGCACGACGATCACGCTGAGCGCCTCGCTCGCCTGAGCAGTTGCTCGATGCCCCCGGGAGACGGCCACGGCCGGTCCCGGGGGCATCGCTGTTCCCGCACATCGCCGAGTTCACCTTCCGGCCATCTTGAATCCTCCTGTAATACACCCGGGTTTCTCATCGCTTCCTCATCCGTCGTTGGTTGCGTGACGCGTGCCGGCCGGTCCGGCACGGACGACGAAGGAGGCGCACGGTGTCGCAACCCGACACGGCTCCGTTCCGGGAGCCCGCCCAGGGGCGCCCCGAGGACGACGAGGACCCCCCACCGCTGCATGTCGCGAGCAGGCTGCACGCGTTCAACAGATACGAGCTCAAGTACCTGGTCCCCGTGGACCTGGCCGCGGAACTCCGCGACGAACTCGCGGAGCGGATGGACCGTGACCTGAACAGTCCGGCCGGCGGCTACGGCGTGTGGAGCCTCTACTACGACTCACCCGAGCTCCGGTTCTACTGGGAGAAGATCGAGGGTCTCAAGTTCCGCCGCAAGCTGCGCATCCGGCACTACGGCGAGCCGGACGGTGTCTCGGACGCCTCGCCGGTGTGCGTCGAGATCAAGCAGCGCGTCAACCGGGTCACACAGAAGCGCCGCATCACCCTCCCGTACGGCACGGCCCGTCAGCTCTGCGACGGGCGGGAGCTGGTGGAGCACTCGCCGAAGGAACGCGCCTTCATCCACGAAGTGCTCGACCTGGTGGTACGGCTGAACCTGCGCCCGACCGCGATCACCGGCTACCAGCGCGAGGCGCTGGTCGGGCGGGGCTCGGACACCGGCCTGCGCGTGACCTTCGACCGTCGTATCAGGGGCCGTGACCGGGACTTCCACCTCGGTCAGCCGCATCCGGAGAACCGCTTCACCGTCCCGCCGCACATGTCGGTGATGGAGGTCAAGGTCAACGAGCGCACCCCTCACTGGATCACCGATCTGGCCGCCCGCCGCAATCTCAGCCTGGTGCGGGTCTCCAAGTACGTCCAGTCGATCGAGGCGTTCGGCCTGGCGCCCCGGTCCGTCTTCCATCTCGACGAGGCGGACTTCCCCCCGCCCGCCGCCCCCCTCGACACGCAGGTGCCGGCGCACGAGCCGCCGGTGAAAGCAGGAGCACAGTGAATCTCGAACTGCAGGAACTCAGCGGGACGTTCAGCGTCACCGACGTCGTCGCGGCGATGGTGCTGTCCTTCGTCCTGAGTACGGTGATCGGCTACGTCTACCGGTACACCCACCGGAACGTGTCCTACAGCCAGTCCTACGTCCAGACCCTCGTCATCGTCGGCATGATCGTCGCGCTGATCATGCTCGTCGTCGGGTCCAACCTCGCACGGGCGTTCTCGCTGGTCGGTGCGTTGTCCGTGGTCCGGTTCCGTAACGCGGTCAAGGAGACCCGGGACGTCGGCTTCATCTTCCTGGCCATGGCGATCGGCATGGCCTGCGGTGCGCGTTTCTACACGCTGGCCGCCGTCGGTGCCGTCGTCATCTGCGTCGTGGTCGTCATCATGCACAAGTTCGACTGGTTCGCCCTGAACGTCCAGCGCCAGGTCGTCAAGGTCCAGGTCCCGGCGGGCGAGGACTACACCCCCGGCATACGTGACGTGCTGATCAAGTACACCACCGAGTTCGAGCTGGTGAGCACCGAGACGATCCGGGGCGGGGCGCTGAACGAGGTGTTCTACACGGTCCGCATGAAGAAGGGCACCGAGCCGGGCGACCTGGTCACCGCGCTGCAGGAGCGCACGTCCGGCCAGCGGGTGACGGTGCTGACCGGTTACGACACGACCGACCTGTGAGCCCGGTCGACGGAACGCCCCGAAGGCGACGGCTGCGCGACCGTGTGCCCGTACGGGTGCGGCACCACTGGAAGCCGGCCGGGGCGCTGTGCGCGGGACTCGCGGTGATGCTGTACGCGTTCGGCGACGCGCGCATCTCCCCGTACGTGACCTCCGCCTCGCGGGTCGAAGCGGACACGATCACGGAGAACGTCAGGGGAACGGTCGGGCTGTACGACACCGCGGTGCGGCACTCCATCCAACTGGAGTACAACCAGACCGACTTCGACAAGATGATGAAGGAGTTCAAGAAGGACGGGACCAAGGACTCGATCCCGGCCGACCTCACCGTCGACGGGGTCTACCTCCAGGACGTCGGCATCCGTCTCAAGGGCAACTCCACCCTGAGGTCCCTTCAGGGCACCGGAGGGATGCCCGGCGGGGGCGGCGGGGGCGGCGGGGGCGGCGGACAGAACGGCTTCCCCGGCGCCGGCGAAGCGAGCGGGGGCGCGCAACTGCCCGGCGGCGCGCAGCCGCCCGGCGGCGGTCAGGCGCCCGGCGGCGGTCAGGCGGCCGGTGGCGGTCAGGCGGCCGGTGGCGGTCAGGCGGCCGGTGGTGGTCAGGCGGCCGGTGGTGGTGGGCGGGCCGGCGGTGGCGGGATGACGCAGTACAACCTGTCCGCGGACAAGCCGGAGGAACTCCCCTGGCTCATCAAGATCGACGAGTACGTCGAGGGCCGCGCCTACCAGGGCGAGCGCGAGATCTCGCTCCGTCCGGGCGCCAATGCCCAGGTGCCCGTCAACGAGGCGCTGGCGCTCTCGCTGATCGACGGGACCGGGGAGCCGGCCGAGCGGTACGGCTTCTCGACCCTGAAGGTCAACAACCGGCCGAGCGCGGTGCGTCTGATGGTCGAGAACCCCGACACCGAGTACGCCGAGGCCGTCGAGGGCGAGTCGGTGGTCTACAAGGCCAGGGCGGGCGGCACGTTCGCCTACCAGGGGGACGACCCCTCGAAGTACGAGACGTCCTTCCGTCAGCTGAACAAGGTCGGCAGCCAGGACCTCGAACCCGTGATGAAGCTGACCAAGTGGGTGGAGAACTCCTCGGACAAGGAGTTCGCCGCGAACCTCGACAAGTACGTCGACGTCGACTCGTTCGCCCACTACGTCGCGACGCAGAACCTGCTGATGAACTTCGACGACATGGCCGGCCCGGGGAAGAACTACCTCCTCGGATACGACCTGAACACCAAGAAGTTCTCGGTGCTCGGCTGGGACTACAACCTCACCTTCAGCGGGGACGCGACCGCCGGACCCGACGACGAGATGAGCATGGGCGGCGGCGGAGGCCGCCCGGGCGGTCAGGCCGGCCAGGACGGCGGGCAGACCGGGGAAGCCCCCGGGGGCATGCCCGACAGGGCGAACATGCCTGACATGCCCGACGGGGCGGGCGGCCCGGGCGCGGCCGGCGACGGAGCCCAGGGCGCGGGGCGCGGCGGCGGGATGTCCGGGCACGCGCTCAAGGAACGCTTCCTCGGGCTCGACGCCTTCGACGCGGTCTACAAGAAGGCGTACCAGGACCTGTACGAGAAGTTCTTCGCCTCCGGCAAGGCCACGAAGACGCTGAAGGACCTCGCGGCGCAGGCCGAGCGGGCCGGCGTCCCCGCCAAGGACGTCGCCACCGTGGTGGGCACGCTGCGCACCACGGTCGCCTCGCGGACCACGGCCCTGGCGAAGAACAAGGAGGTCACCGGCTGACCGACGGCGCGCCCCGGCAGGAAGCCCCCTTCCGTGCCCGGGCGCGCCGCAGCCGTGCCCGCGGTTCCGGTTCCTGTGAACCCGCACATGTTCGCCGACTACCATCTCGCGCACCGCACAGCGCCGCCTCGCCCGGCGTGCGTTCCGTCCGTACACCGCGAGGTGATCCGACCCATGGGCGCGCAGTCAGCCCGGCACACCGTCCTGGTCGTCGAGGACGATCCGAGCATCCGCACCCTGCTCGCCTCGGCCCTGAACGCGGCCGGGTACAGCGTCGCCTCGGCGGCGGACGGGCGGGAGGCCTTCGGCGAGACCGGCCGCTGCCGGCCGGACCTGATCGTGCTGGACGTGACGCTTCCGGACACCGACGGGTTCGCCGTGACGCGCGAACTCCGGTCCCGGGGCGACTACACGCCCGTGCTGTTCCTCACGGCCCGCACCGACATCGAGGACCGCATCATCGGGCTCAGCTCCGGCGGCGACGACTACGTCACCAAGCCCTTCCACATCCAGGAGATCCTGCTGCGTATCCGCGCGATCCTGCGCCGCACCGGCGGAACTCCCCGGCCGCCGGCCGAGCACCCGCCGCTGCGTTACGCGGACCTGCGGGTGGACCGCGACCGGCACACCGTCCACCGTGCCGGGCAGCCCGTGCAGTTGTCCCCGACCGAGTTCCGGCTGCTGGTGTGCCTGGTGTCCCGTCCGGAGACGGTGCTGGAGAAGCGGGAGATCCTTCAGGAGGTCTGGCAGTACGGCTTCGCCGGGGACACCCGCATCGTCGACACGTACATCAAGAACCTGCGCCGCAAGACCGATCACACCGGGCCGCCGCTGATCCACACCGTGCGCGGTGTGGGCTACTGCCTGCGGCTGCCCCGGGCGGACGCGCCGTGAAGCTCCGGCTGCGGCCCCGCTCGATGCGGACCCGCCTGGTACTGATCTCCACCGTGCTGGCCACGGCCGCCGTGCTGGCCTCCCAGGCGGCCGGGCTGACGGTCATGCGCTCCTGGCTGACCGGCCAGATCGACCACCGCCTCACTCATTTCGGTCCGCCTCCCCCGTTCCTCGCCGAGCCGGCCCATGACAGGGCTTCCGGCGCGCCCCGGCCGTTCCCCCGTGAGGACGCGCTGCCCTCCGACTACCGGGTCTACTTCTACGGGGCCGACGGACGGCTCCGGCGGGATTCGCTCGGCAGCGGAGACGGCCGTCCCCTGCTCCCCGCGGCCGTGTCCGCCCTCCCTCTCGCCGACGGGCGGCCCGCCACCGTACCCGCCGGCCGCGGCTCGTCGGACTGGCGGGTGATCGCCCGTACGGGCCCCGACGGCCTGCGCTTCGTCGTCGCACTCCCCCTGGACACGGTCGAGGGCGCCACGTCCAAACTGCTGTGGTTCAGCCTCGCCATCGGTGTCGTGGCCGCCGCCGGCGTCGGGCTGCTGGGGAGCGCGGCCGTACGCCTGGGACTGCACCCCCTGGACCGGATGGAACGCACGGCACGGCGGATCACCGGCGGCGAGCCGGACCTGACCGTCACCGACACGGATCCGCGTACGGAGACCGGACGGCTCGGCATCGCGTTCAACACGATGCTCGGCCAGGTGCGGGCGGCCCTGCACCGCAAGGACGCGTCGGAGCAGCGGCTGCGCCGGTTCATGGCGGACGCGGGCCATGAACTGCGCACACCGCTCACCTCCATCCAGGGGTTCGCCGAACTGCTCGTCGAGCATCCCCGCCTCCCGGCTGCGCGCCGGCGGGAAGCGCATGAGCTGATCGCCCGGAACGCGGAGCGGATGAGCCGCCTCGTCGACGATCTCTCCCTGCTGGCCAGGCTGGGTGACGCACCGGTGGCGCACCGGGAGAGCGTGGACCTGCTCTCCCTGGCCGCTGACGGGGTCGGCGCGGCCGTCGTCGCGCATCCGGGGCGGGACGTGCGGCTGGCGCCGCTGACCGGCGGGGGCCCGGACGGCTCCCCGGACGTACTCGACGTGGTCGAGACGCTGGGTGACCCCCATCAGCTCGCGCAGGTGATCGCCAATCTGCTGGCCAACGCGTGCGTCCACACACCGCCCGAGGCGCGTGTCGAGGTGCGGGTCGGCACGCTACGGACCGGTCCGGACACCGGAGGGACCGACCGGCCGGGCCGCAGCAGCGCCACGGGAGCACTGCCCCCGGACGTACCGGCGTGCGTGGTGGAGATCGCGGACGACGGTCCGGGACTGCCGGCCGGCACCGCCCGGCAGGTGTTCGAACGTTTCTACCGCGGGCCCGCGACGGGCGCGGACGGCCCCCTGCCCGGTTCGGGTCTCGGCCTGTCCATCGCCTCCACCATCGCCGAGGCGCACCGGGGCCGGCTCGAACTCGACACCCGGCCGGGCGCGGGATCGACCTTCCGTCTGCTTCTGCCCCGGAGCGTCGGGGCAGGATCGGCCACTCGGCCGTGACAACGTTCACCGAGGGCCTCGAACGGGCAGGCCTGCTTTTGACAATGCCATGTCACCTGTCCGCCAACAGGGAGTTGCCCCATGTCAACCGCATCCCGACCTCTCGCGACACGCCGTCAGGTCCTGGCCACGAGCGGCGCAGCCGCCGCGATCGCCTTCACCGGGGCCTTCACCGAACTCTTCGCGGGGACGTCCGCCGCCCGCGGCCACGCGGGTTACGGCCCGCTGGTGCCCGACCCGGACGGACTCCTCGACCTGCCGAAGGGCTTCCGCTACCGGGTGCTCTCCCGGGAGGGCGACCCGCTCCGCTCCGGCGAGGGCCCGGTCCCCAGCCACTGCGACGGCATGGCGGCCTTCGCGGGCCGGCGCGACCACGTCCAGCTGGTACGCAACCACGAGAACCGGGTCGACGCGGCGATCTCCGTGCCGACCGTCAGGGGGCTCACCTACGACCCGATGGGCAAGGGCGGCTGCACGGCCCTGGAACTGGACGGCCGTAACCACGTCCTCGGCGAACGCGTCGCCATCGCCGGCACCGCGGTCAACTGTGCTGGTGGCCGTACCCCTTGGGACACCTGGCTCACCTGTGAGGAGACCGAGGACAAGGCCGGCACCAACGGCTACACCAAGGACCACGGCTTCATCTTCGAGGTGGACGGCGCGAATCCGCACCGCACCGGCGCCGTTCCGCTGACCGCCATGGGCCGCTTCCAGCACGAGGCGATCGCGATCGATCCGCGCAGCGGCGTCGTGTACGAGACCGAGGACGCGTTCGAGAAGCCGTTCGGGCTCTTCTACCGCTTCCTCCCGGAGAAGCCGCTCGGCGGCACGGGCTCGCTGCGGGCCGGCGGCCGGCTGGAGGCCATGCGGGTGCCGGGGGTCCCCGACCTCTCCGCGGTCCAGGAGACCGGGACGAGTTTCGAGGGCATCGAGTGGGTTCCCGTGCCGGACCCGCTGGCCGCCGAAACGGCCATCCGCTTCCAGGACTTCGGGCCGAAGGGCATCACCCACGGCCAGAAGCTGGAGGGCTGCTACTGGGGCGGCTCCTCGGTCTACTTCGTCTCCAGCTTCGCGCACAGCGCGGAGGGCTCGGCCGCCGACCACTTCGGACAGGTCTGGCGGTACGAGCCGAAGCGTCGCCGGCTGACCCTGGTCATCGCCTTCGGCCCGGACACGGACATCCAGCTGCCGGGCGAGTCCCCGGACAACATCTGTCTCGCCTCCGACGGCGGACTGATGGTGTGCGAGGACGGCGGCGGGGCGCAGCACGTGTTCGGCCTGACGCGGGGCGGCGAGGTGTACGCGATGGCCCGCGGCCGGCAGAACATCGGGACGGCCGAGGAACCGGAGTGGGGCGAGTTCGCCGGGGTCACGTTCGCACCGGACCGGGAGACGATGTTCGTCAACTGCTACACGCCGGGGACGACGTTCGCGGTGACGGGTCCATGGCGCTGACGCGCTGACGCACCGACACCGGCCGACTCAGCACAGAGGCGTGGCGGCGCGCCCCGTTCCCGACGCGGACGGCACCGTGGAGCCGATCCGGTCCGACCGACGCGGGCGCGCCGGTGCGGTGGCACGCGGCGCCACCCGCCCGGCCGAACGCTTCACGGCGCAGGCCGATCCCAGTCAGTTGATCGGCTATTTTCCGTGAGTGACAAACTTTGTACGGAAAATGACGGTTACGACCGTTCTTGGAGCGGTCCTGGGTGGCGGGCTCGTCGCCTGCGCGGCCTCGGGCGACTCCCGTGGTGACCGGCACACGGACGCGGACCGTACGACCGCCGCCGCGCACGCCCCGGTCCACGCGCCGTCGGCGACGCCCCGGCCCGTGAGGAAGCCGCCCACCATGGCGCCCGGCCCCGCCGGCCTCACCCCGGTCCTCGAACGAGGACCGCAGCACGCGGACAAGGTCGTGGCGCTCACCTTCGATGCGGACATGACGGCCGACGAGGGGCCGCGCGCGGCTGCCGGTGAGCACTTCGACAATCCCGGACTGATCGCGCTGCTGCGCCGGCTGAAGGTGCCGGCGACCGTCTTCATGACCGGCCGGTGGGCCGAGGAGTACCCCTCCCAGGCCCGCTCCATCGGGACGGACCCGCTCTTCGAGATCGGCAACCACTCGTACAGCCACTACGCCTTCACCTCACCCTGCTACGGGCTGCCGAGCGTGGCGGAGGGGGCGGTCCACGACGAGGTGGAGCGGGCCTTCGGAGCGATCCGGAAGACCGGCGCCCGGAATGTCGTGCCGTACTTCCGTTTCCCCGGCGGCTGCTACGACGACGCCACGCTGCGCGCGCTCGCGCCGGAGAAGGTGACCGCGGTGCAGTGGGACGTCGTCAGCGGTGACGCCTTCGCGACGGACGCGGACGCGGTGGCGCAGCAGGTGCTGGACGGGGTGAAGCCCGGATCGCTGGTCGTCATGCACTGCACCCGCAGCGCGGCTCCGGTCACGGACGAGGCGGTCGGCCAGGTGGTTCCGGAGCTGCGGAAGCGTGGATACCGCTTCGTGAAGGTGTCGGAGCTGATGGCCGGCTGACCCAGGGCCTTTCGTCTGGATCGGGCCGGACCCCGCGCGCTCGGCATGATCCGAACAAGAGGCCCCGGCACGGCGTGCGTCAGCCGGAGCAGGCCGTGCGCTGGGCCTCCTGCCACTCGCAGACCGGGCAGAGCGTGATGCCCTTGACGGACTCGGCGTACTCGGTCGGCTTCCGGCACAGCACGCACTCGGCGTACGGAGGGCCTTCGGCGGTGCCGGGCGTCGGAACGGCCGGTGCGGCGCGGGGCGACTCGTGCGCGGGTTCGTTCATGCGGACGAGCCTAAGGGCTGTCCCGCAATTCCTGGCGGGCGCACGACGACAGCTACGGCACCTCGCCGCGTTGTCGAAACGCCCGAATACATCCAGTATGCGGGCGCCTCTCCGCCTTGCGATGCACCGCATCTGACGCCGTGCGCTGATCCACCAGGAATTGCGGGACAGCCCTTACTCAGCCGCGCGTCGACGTGAGCCGGCAGGCGAGCACGGCCGCCGCGGTCGCCACGGCCACCGCGCCGAGGAGCGGGAGAACCGGCACCTCGACGGCGCCGGTGTGCGATCCGGTGACCAGCCCCGTCACCGCGTACTTCGCGGGTGACCCGCTCGTCACCAGGGCCAGCAGCGCCGCGAGCACGGTCGTCGCGACGGACCAGCCGCGCCGGTGCAGCAGCGGCCGCGCGCACAGCGCCCCGACCGTCGCTCCCAGCAGGACGCAGCAGGCGGCGGCGAGCAGCCCGGCCAGACCGGCGGACGGCAGCGGAACCTCGACCGTGTGGTCCGTGCTCGCCGGCTCACTGATCACCAGCACCACCGCGGTGGCGGCCGCGCCCAGGAGCCCGGCGCACCCCGACGCGGCGAGCAGGGCCGCCAGATGGGCCCGCGGCTGCCCGCCCACGGCCGCGGCGACGACCGTCCGGGCGGCGGGCGGTTCCTGGGTGACGCAGACCTGCACGAGCCAGGCGGTGACGGGGAGCAGCCCGGCCGCGGAGTAGCCGAGCGAGTCCAGCACGGGCTGGCCCGAGCGGACGCCGACCCCGAGGAAGGCCACGTACAGGAGCACGGGTGCGAGCCAGCGCTGGGAGCGCAGCAGAAGGGCGGCCTGGTAGCGGACCAGTGCGGTCATGGCGCCTCGTCGTGGCCGTCGGGCACTGTCGAGAGGCTCCTGATGTGCCAGGACGGGCGGGCCGTGAGCAGCGCGCCCACCAGGGCGTCCGAGTGCGCGGACGCGACGGTGAGCCGGATCGCTCCGTCCGCGGCGGCGGTCCGCACGGGGGCGCCGGGCAAGGGGGCGGGGAGTGTCGCACCGGGCGGGCCCGTGACCTCGATCCGTACCCGGGGGCCGGCCGTCGCGCCGGCGGGGACAGGGGCAGGGGGCGCGGCGACGAGCCGGGTCCCCTCGACGCGGAGGGTCACGGCGACCGCGCCCGCGAGCCGGTGCGGGTCGTGGTCGACGTAGACGACGGTGGAGCCCGCGGCCACGCGTGCCGCGACGGCCCGGTCCAGTTCGCCGCGGGCCGCGGTGTCCAGGCCGGTCCAGGCCTCGTCCAGGACCAGCAACTCCGGTTCGGCCAGGAGCGCCTGGGTGACGGCGACCTTCTGGCTGGTGCCCTTGGACAGCTCCGCGAGCGGCGTGCGGGCGTGCTCCGCGGCCCCGAAGCGGGTCAGCCACTCCTGCGCACGCCCGGCCGCCTCGGCCCTGCGCAGTCCGTGGATCCGGCCGAGGTGGACGAGGTAGCCGGCGGCGGTGAAGGGCAGTGCCGCCGGGAACCGCTCGGGGACGTACGCCGTGCGCGGCCGGCCGCCCGTGATCCGGCCCTCGGTGGGGGCGTCGATCCCGGCGAGGAGCCGCAACAGGGTGGACTTGCCGGTGCCGTTGGCTCCCTCGACGCGGACGAGGGAGCGCGGGGGCAGCCCGAGGTCGACCCCGCGCAGCACCCATGGTCCGGCGAGACCGTACCGGCGGCCCACCCCGCTCAGCCTCAGAAGGTCCGTGCTCAGCTGGACGACGTCTTCTCGGTCTTGAGCTCGCTGGGCCGTACGATCACGAACCCCTCCCCCTCCAGCCGCAGCTGGACGGCCTCGCCCGAGCCGCCGCGCAGCATGGAGCCGACGCTCTGCGAGCGGTGCAGCGAGGTGTTCAGGTGGGCGCTCCAGCCGACGACCGCGTCCGTGTCGACGCACACGGGCTGCTGGGGCGTGACGGGGATCACTATGGGATTCCCCTCGCACATCAGGCCGAGCTTCCCGTAGCCGCTGAAGACGCTGTTGAAGAGTCCGCCGCCGGTCATCCCGGCACCCTTCACGGTCTTGATCTCGTACGCGAGCGTGGCGTCGAAACACAGGACGTTGCGGCCGTTGATGGTGAGGACGTCGCCCTGCTCCATCTCCACGATGAAGCAGTTGGCCGCCTCGTGCGCGAACCACGCCTCGCCCTGGCCGCGCACCGCCATCAGCGGCAGCCCCTCGCCCGTGACAGCGCGCTTGAGCATGCCGCCGAGGCCCTGGCCCTTGCGCTCGAACTGGAGGTCACCGCGGAAGGCGATCATCGATCCCTGGCGTGCGTGCATTTCGCCGTTGACCGCGTACTTGATGGATTTGGCGTTCTGCAGGGTCATTCCGGGGGCGGTGGCCTGCTGCGCCATGTGCTCGCTGGAAAAGAGATCGCTCTTCATGCGATGCATCCTCACCCGGAGGGTTTCATTCCGCCAAGAACGCGTTTCGGGGCGGCTGGCAGACTGGACGGGTGAGCAGCAACGACACCCCCGCGTCCCCGTCCGTTCCCGCCGAGTCGCCGTCCGTTCCCGCCGGTCCGCCGGTGGACAGTCCCTTCCGTACGGAGCGGACGGACCGGGACGAAGCGCCCCAGTACGTCCTCCCGTTGGTGGTGCACATCGAGAAGACGGATCCCCCGGCCCGTACCGACGCCCTGCGCACGGCCGCCCGGGCGGTACTGGTGATGCTCTCCGACGAGCGGTCGACGGGCGAGGGCGAGTGGGCGCAGGTGATGCGCGACTGGCAGGACGCCCGGATCCGGAAGGTGGTGCGCCGGGCACGCGGCGCGGAGTGGCGGAAGGCCTGCGCTCTGCCCGGGATCACGGTCACGGGCGACGAGGCCGAGGTGCGGGTCTACCCGCCGGTGCCGCTCGACGGCTGGCCGAAGGAGCTCGCCAAGCTCCAGGTCTCCGGGACGGATCTCGACGACCCCGGACCCCCCGCCGCGCCCGACCTCACCGGCCCGGTCCTGTGGCTGAACCCGGAGCTCGGCATGTCGGCGGGCAAGGAGATGGCGCAGGCCGGGCACGGGGCCCAGCTCGCCTGGTGGGAACTGCCGGAGACGGAGCGCAAGGCCTGGCGCGAGGCGGGCTTCCCGCTCTCGGTCGCCACCCCTGACGCGGACCGCTGGCGGGAGCTCACGGTGAGCGGGCTGCCGGTGGTACGGGACGCGGGGTTCACCGAGATCGCCCCGGGCTCGTGCACGGTGGTCGCCGACCATCCGGCCCTGCGCCGCTGACGGACGGGCGGCCGGGTACTCGCTTCCTCCGCGGAAACGGACCGGCGGCCGTGCCCGCGCCTCGTTCACGGATTCGTCCCGGGCCGTTGAACAACCCGGTCCACCGATACGTACCTCCTGACACCGCCGCACTGGCGATACTGCCCAGTAGGTTGAACGGCCGGTCAGTGCCCGGCCGTTGCCACGGCGGTTGATTGGACGCCGTCACGCCTCGGCCCGGGAGAACCCTCTGTGCGACGCATCAACGGAACGGCCCTCATCATCGCGGCGCTCGTCGCCACGCTCGGCGCCCTCGCCTATCCGGTCTGGTCCTACGCCGACCGCTCCGGCACCGGGGAGGCCAACCTCGACGCGTCGTCCACCTCGACCCAGTGGGGTCCGCTCTCCGCGACCGACCGGGACTTCCTGGTGAAGGTCCGCCTGGCCGGGCTCTGGGAACTGCCCGCCGGCCAGCAGGCGATCGAGCGGGCGCCGACCGAGGCGATCAAGGCGACCGGGGACCATCTGGTCGTCGGGCACACGGATCTGGACCGCCGGGCCCGGGACGTGGCCGCCAAGCTGGGGGTGGAGCTGCCGAACCAGCCGACCGACCAGCAGCAGGGCTGGCTGCGGGAACTGACCGCGGCGAGCGGCGAGGACTACGAGCGGAAGTTCGCCAATCTGCTGCGCAACGCGCACGGCAAGGTCTTCGCCCTGATCGCCCAGGTCCGGCACACCACCCGCAACACACTGATCCGGCAGCTGGCCACCGACGCCAACCAGACCGTGCTCGACCACATCACCATGCTGGAGAGCACGAGCTTCGTGGACTTCGACGCCCTGGCCCGCGAGGCGGCCGGGGCGGCCACGGCCAGCCCGACAGGACCGCCGGTGGCACCGGACGGTTCCGTCCTGCCGCAGCCGGTTCCGGCGGCGCCGACCGGGGACCAGTCGTTCACCTCGCGGCCCTCCACGGCCCCGATGCCCTGAGGGACCGCACCCGCCCGGCGGAGCGGCGGGAACCTCAAATCGAGCTCTGAACGTCCCCCTCTTCGGATTCAGCGCGGTGCGGCGGGGTCATGACCCCTGCACGGAGCGGCGGAGGGGGACACCATGGAGCTGGGCATCGGGATCGGCTGGCGGCCGGAGATCGCCGACGCCGTGGAGGCGCTGCCGGGGATCGACTGGGTGGAAGCGGTCGCGGAGAACCTCTGCACCGATCACCTGCCCGCCTCCCTGGTACGGCTGAGGGAGCGCGGCGTCACCGTGGTGCCGCACGGGGTCTCGCTGGGCCTCGGCGGCGCGGACCGCCCCGACCCCGGCCGGCTCGCCGGCCTCGCGGCGCGGGCCACCCTGCTGGGCACGCCCCTGGTGACCGAACACATCGCGTTCGTCCGGGCGGGCGGGTCGCGCACCGCGTCGCCGGTGCTGGAGGCGGGACACCTGCTGCCCGTGCCGCGTACCTGGGCGGCGCTGGACGTGCTGTGCGAGAACGTGCGCGTGGCGCAGGACTCACTGCCGGTGCCCCTGGCGCTGGAGAACATCGCGGCGCTGATCTCCTGGCCCGACGAGGAGCTGACCGAGGGGCAGTTCCTGGCGGAACTGGTCGAGCGCACGGGGGTGCGGCTGCTCATCGACGTGGCCAATCTGCACACGAACCACGTGAACCGGAGCGAGGACCCGGCCACGGCCCTCGACGAACTGCCCGTGGAGGCCATCGCGTACGTCCATGTGGCGGGCGGCGTCGAGAAGGACGGCGTCTGGCACGACACCCACGCCCACCCGGTCACCGCTCCGGTCCTCGGCGTCCTCGCCGAGCTCCGCTCCCGTATCGCGCCGCCCGGCGTCCTGCTGGAGCGCGACGACGACTTCCCGCCGGCCGCCGAGCTGGCGGGCGAACTGGACACGATCCGCGCCACGCTCGAAGCGGACACGGACCGGGACGGCGTGCGCCCGCCCGTCCGCCGCACGCCGCGGACCACGCCCCCGGCGCACCGGCCCGGGGACCCTGAGACCCTGCGTGACGGCGTCGCCGTCGCGCAGACCTCGTTGCTGTCCGCCCTCGTCGCGGGCACCCCCGCCCCCGAGGGCTTCGACCACCGCCGGCTCGGCGTCCAGAGCCGGGCCCTGGCCGCCAAGCGCGCCGACGTCGTCGCCAAGGTGGCCCCCGAACTCCCGCGGATCCTGGGCCTCGGCTACCGGGACGCGTTCCTCGCGTACGCCAGGAGCCGCCCGATGTCCGCCGGATACCGGCGCGACGCCCTGGACTTCGCCGAACAGCTGCTCATCGCCGGGCGCCCCGCTGACGAGGCGGCCCGCCGACGGCTGACCCGCTGGTGGCAGGACCGGACGGCTCCCCGGCCGCCCCGCCGCACCACCCGGCTGGTCCGGGCGGCCCGTTCCGTACTCGTAAGGAGGTGACGGGGCATGAACATCTTCGCCCTGGTCCTGACACTGGCCGTGGTGGTCTCCTCGACGCTGCTGATCGTGGGAGCGGGCCGCGCCCGCCCCCGTACGGACGGCGTCGTCCACGACCTGTCCGAGGTGGCGTTCCTGAACGGCGGGCCCGGCCGCGTGGTGGACACCGCGCTCGCCGCGATGCTGGAGGACGGCCGGCTGCTCGTCGGCGGTCCGGGGATCGTCGCGGTCCAGCGGCCGGTCGCCCACGACCCGGTGGAGCGGGCCGTGCTCCAGGAGCACGCCGCCGCTCCGAGCGGCGCCCTGCACACCCTGCGGAACGCCGTGATGCGCCATCCCGCCGTGCAGGAGGTCGGGGACGGCCTGGCAGGGCGCGGTCTGCTGAACGTGCCCGGGGCGAACCGGACGTGGCGTCGCTGGGGCATGACGCAGGCAGTGATCTGCCTGCTCGGTCTGCCGGTCTCCTTCGTGCTGACCGTCGCCCAGTTCACCTCGGCCGACAGCCTCGGGGAGACACCCGCGCCGTTCATCATCAAGGGGCTCCCGGCGCTGCTCGGCGGGGCCGTCGTCGGGCTGGCCGTCGCGGGCGGGGCCCGCGCCCGGATCACCAAGGCGGGCCGCAGAGCCGCGGCGGCGTTCCGGATCGCCTACGGGCAGGGGACGGGCGCGGCCCATCTGGTGGCCACGGCGGGGCCGCGGGCGCTCCGCGACCCGGCGCTGCGGGCGCATCTCGTCACGGCGGCGCGGATGCGGCCGGCGGGGCCGCCCATGCCCTCGCCCTCGCACCACTCGTCCGACTCCTCGGGGCTGCTGCTCGTGCCGACGGTGTGGTGCGCGGGGTCGAGCCCCGGCGACGGCGGCTGCGGCAGCTCCGCCGGGAACAGCGGCGGAGGCGGGGGCGGCTCCGGTTGCGGTTCCGGCTCCAGTTGCAGCTCGGGATCCAGCTGCGGTTCAGGATCAAGCTGCGGTTCAGGATCAAGCTGCGGCAGCAGTTCGGGTTCCAGCTGCGGCAGCAGTTCCTGAGCGGTCGCCGTCCGCATCCTGGAATTCTCTGGCGCTCCGGGCCCGTCTCGCATAGAACTCCGGCATGCTCTGGGTTCTGTTTCTGCTGGTCGCATGGGGTGCGGCGGCCATCTCGTGTGTCAGGCTCTGCCTCGCTGCCGCCCGCCTGGCTCCGCCGCGAAGCGGGCTGTCGCGGGAGCCTCGGCGCACGGCAGACGGTCCTGAACTCACGCTGTACGAGACCGCGTTCCTGGCCGGCGGCCCGCACCGGGTCGCCGATCTCGCGCTCGTCACCATGCATCTGCGCCGCCGGCTGCTGCTCGCGCACACCGGCTGGGCGACGGTGGTCGACCCGGACGGCCGCGACGACGTGGAGCGCACGGTGATCCGTGCCATCGGCCCGCAGGGCCAGTCCCCCATACCCCCGGTCCGCGCGGCCGCGGCCGCCGCCGACGCCGTACGCGCCCTCGCCGACCGGCTGGTCGCCGCGGGGCTGGCGCTGCCGGGCCAGGCAGGGACGGACCTCGTGTCGGCGGTGCGGGCGGTACGCGGGGCCGCGTTGCTGGTGGCCGCGATGGGCACCGCTGCGCTGCTCACACCCGGCCTGGAGCAGGGGCCGGGCGGCTCGGGGATACCCGTGCTCGTCTGGTTCGGGCTGCCGCTCGTACTGACCCTGGGCTGTCTGGCCATCGCCCGGATGGAGGTGCATCCCTACAGCTCCTGGGCCTCTCCCGCCGGACAGCGGCTGCTGGACGTGCGCACGGCCACCGCGGACAGCCCGGAGGGCGATGTGCTGGTGGCGGTCGCCGTGCGGGGCGTGCGCGCGGTGGCCGATCCGGCGCTGCGGGCCGCGCTCGGCGGCCGGGGCACGCGGAACGTGCCGTAGAAAAACGCCGGTGCGGCGCGCTGGAAGCGCGCCGCACCGGGAGCCGAACCCGGTGTCGCTGGAACGGCGGCCGGCACAGGGTGCCGGGGGTTCCGCCGTCTGATCTTCCGGGTTGGGGTGGTCGGAACCCGCTCGCTACGCGAGCCCGGCCACCAGGTCCGCGACCGACTTGCGCCGGCCGGTGTAGAAGGGGACCTCTTCGCGGACGTGCATCCGCGCCTCGGAGGCCCGCAGATGACGCATGAGGTCGACGATGCGGTGCAGCTCGTCCGCCTCGAAGGCCAGCACCCACTCGTAGTCGCCGAGGGAGAAGGAGGCCACGGTGTTGGCGCGCACGTCGGGGAAGCCGCGGGCCATCTTGCCGTGGTCGGCGAGCATGCGGCGACGGTCCTCGTCGGGCAGCAGGTACCAGTCGTAGGAGCGCACGAAGGGGTACACGCTGATGTAGTCACGCGGCGTCTCGTCGGCGAGGAACGCCGGGACGTGCGACTTGTTGAACTCGGCGGGGCGGTGCAGCGCCATGTTCGACCAGACCGGGTCGAGGCTCTTGCCGAGGCGGGTGCGACGGAAGAGGTTGTACGCCTCCTGCAGCGCGTCCGACGTCTCGGCGTGCCACCAGATCATGACGTCGGCGTCGGCGCGCAGGCCGGAGACGTCATAGGTGCCGCGCACGGTGATGTCCTTGGCCGCGAGCTGGTCGAACAGCTCCTGGACCTCACCGGAGTACGCCGCACGGTCCGTGTCCGCGGGCAGCACGTCGCGCAGCTTGAAGACGGACCACAGCGTGTAGCGGACGACGTCGTTGAGGTCCTTCGCCTTCTTGCCGGCGTTGGGGGCCTTGCTTGATGTCACAGTCTCAGGAGCACTCATACGGCTATTGTCCCGCCTCGCTCCGTGTGCCCTGAACCAGGGTCGGAGTGGCGATGATCTCTCCGTCGCTCTCCCCGCGACCGCCTCCCGCGACGTCCCGGACGATCTCGTCCGCGGCCCGGTGCGCGCTCGCGATGCAGGCGGGGATGCCGACCCCGTCGTAGACCGCGCCGCAGACGCGCAGCGCGGGCATCTTCGCGACCTCCTCACGGATCCGGGCTACGCGGCCGAGGTGGCCCACGGGGTACTGGGGCAGTCCACCGATCCAGCGGGTGACCTCGGTGGCGACGGGCTTCGCGGTCAGCCCGGTCGCCGCGGCGAGGTCGCTCAGCGACACGTCGACGAGCTCGGCGTCCTCGCGGTGCAGATGGTCCTCCTCGCCGTAGCGGCCCACCGAGGTCCGCAGGACGAACAGGTCCGGTGCCGCGTCGGCGACCCACTGCCACTTGTGGGTGGAGAAGGTGGCGGCCTTGATGGTGTGGCCGTCGACCGGGGGCACGAGAAAGCCGGAGCGGCCGTCGAAGGCCTTGGAGCCCGTCATGTCGGAGCGCCGGAAGGCCATGGTGACCAGGGCCATCGACGCGTACTCGACGCCGGCGAGCTCGGCGGAGGCGGCCGGGGACTCGGCGGCGAGCAGGGTGGAGGCGGACCAGGCGGGGGCGGCGAGGACGATGCCGTCGGCGGTGATCACCCGGGCGTCCGTGCGCACGTCCCATCCTTCGGCGCTACGGGTCAGGCCCAGTACGGGGGTCTCGGTGAGAATCTCGCCGCCGCCGGCGCGTACGGCGTCGGCCACCGCGCCCGGCAGGGTGCCGAGGCCTCCGGCGATCCCCTGGAAGACCGGTCCGGTCTGCTGCCGGGCGGCGGCCTGCTCCTGGATGCGGGTGACCCCGTCGAGCAGGGAGCCCGGCTGCCGGGCGACCTCGAAGAGCTGCGGTACGGCGGCGCGCATCGAGATCCGGTAGGCGTCGCCCGCGTACACCCCGCCCAGGAGGGGCTCCACCAGCCGGTCCACGACCTCGCGGCCGAGCCGGTCCGCCACGTACGCGCCGACGGCCACGTCGTCACCGACGGCGGTCGGGGTCAGGTCGCGTTCCTGGGCGATACGGGCGAGACCCTCGGGCGACAGCACCTCACCGAGGACCGACGGGTCGCCCGGTACGCCCATCACATGGCCCTTGGGCATGGGGCGCAGCGCGTCACGCGTCCACAGCGCGGCGGTGGCGGTGGCGGGCGGCTGGAGCCGGTCGCCGAGGCCCACGGCGCGGGCCAGGGCGACCGCCTCGGGCCGGCGGGCGAGCATCGACTCGGCGCCGAGGTCGACCTGTACGCCCGCGACCTCACCGGTCATGAGCTTGCCGCCGAGACGGTCGGTGGCCTCCAGGAGGGTGACCCTCAGCCCGGTGCCGAGGAGCCGGTGGGCGGCCGCGAGTCCGGCGATGCCCCCGCCGATGACGACGACGTGGCCGGGGGCCCTGTCCGCACGGTGTGGTGAACGCTGCATGCCCCCACTCTCTCAAACCTCGCCCGAGTCCAGACCGTGACCGCTTCGAAACCGGTGTTCCGCAACCCGTTCCACCACCTCGTACGTCGAACCGGAGCCATCAATCACCCGTCCTGGGGGGACAGTTATGCAGGCAGCACCCATCACCCGTACCGGCAGACGCCCAGCCCGCCGCACCCGCACCGCGCTCGCCGCCGGGCTGCTCACCGCGGTCCTGGCGCTGAGCGGCTGCGGCGCGGCCTCCGACAGCGACAGCGCCTCCTCGTCCGACGAGCGCGCCCTGTCCGCCGGCCGGAACAAGGCGGACGCCGCCGGGGAGGCGGCAGCCGACGCCAAGGAGGGCGCGGCCGAGTCGGGCACACCGAAGAAGCCGGATCCGGTGACCGCCACGCACGTCATCCGCACTGCTTCCCTGTCCGTGCAGGTGAAGAGCGCGTCCAGGGCGGCCGCTGCCGCTCGTGCGGTCGTGCAGAACGCGGGCGGGCTGGTCGCCGACGAGTCCACCGAGCAGGTGGACGACACGCACGACTCCTCTCATCTCGTTCTGCGCGTGCCGCAGGCCGAGTACGACCGTGTGCTGCGCGAGCTCTCCGGGGCGGGGAAGCTGATCTCCCGCTCGTCGGCCGCCAAGGACGTCACCGACCAGGTGGTCGACGTGGAGAGCCGGATCGCCACCCAGCGCGCCAGCGTGGCACGGGTGCGCAAGCTGATGGACCGGGCCGACAAGCTCGCCGACGTGGTCACACTGGAAGGCGAACTGAGCAGCCGTCAGGCCTCGCTGGAGTCCCTGCTCGCCCAGCAGGCCTCGCTCAAGGACCGTACGGCGCTGGCGACGATCACGCTCGATCTGATGGAGCCGGAGACCGCGCCCGAGGCCGACGAGGATCCGGGGTTCCTGGACGCGCTGAGCGGTGGCTGGCACGCCTTCCTGACGATGCTGCGGTGGCTCGCGGTGGCGGTGGGCGCCGCGGCCCCGTTCCTGGCCGCCGCGGCCGTCCTGCTGGTCCTGTGGCGGCTGTTGGCGCGCCGAGCGGGCGGGAAGGCGGGGCAGCGGCCGCCGACGGGCGAGTGAGCGTTCCCCGGGGGCGCCGCCGCGCCCCCGGGGTCCATGGCGCCGTAGCGTGGGGCCTTTCGCAGGGACGTCGAAGGGACCTGGCATGGCGGCGGAACGACTGGTGGTCATCGGCGGTGACGCGGCGGGCATGTCCGCCGCCTCCCAAGCGCGCCGGCTCAAGGGCCCGGACGAGCTGAGCATCACCGCCTTCGAGCGGGGCCATTTCACCTCGTACTCCGCCTGCGGCATCCCGTACTGGGTCGGCGGCGACGTCGAGCAGCGGGACGACCTGATCGCCCGCACCCCCGAGGAGCACCGGGCCCGCGCCATCGACCTGCGGATGCGCACCGAGGTGACGGAGATCGATGTCGCGGGGCAGCGGGTACGCGCCCTGGACCGGGACTCGGGCGAGACCTCCTGGACCGGCTTCGACAAGCTGGTGATCGCGACGGGAGCCCGCCCGGTGCGGCCCGCGCTGCCCGGGATGGACGCGGCCGGGGTGCACGGTGTGCAGACCCTGGACGACGGGCAGGCCCTGCTGGACACCCTGGACCGGGCGACCGGGCGGCGCGCGGTCGTCGTCGGCGCGGGCTACATCGGCGTCGAGATGGCCGAGGCGATGCTGAAGCGCGGCTTCGAGGTGACGGTGCTCAACCGCGGCGAGCAGCCGATGGCGACGCTCGACCCCGACATGGGGCGTCTCGTCCACGACGCGATGGACGGGCTCGGGATCACGACGGTGAACGGGGCCGCGGTCACCGCGATCCGGACCGGGGCGGACGGCCGGGTCGCCGCCGTCGAGACGGGCGACGCGTCCTACCCGGCGGACGTGGTGGTGCTCGGCATCGGCGTCGAGCCGGAGACGACGCTGGCCAGGGCGGTCGGGCTGCCGGTCGGCCCGCACGGCGGGCTGCTCACCGATCTGTCGATGCGGGTCGTGGGTCACGACAACATCTGGGCGGGCGGCGACTGCGTCGAGGTCCTCGACCTGGTGGCGGGCCGCACCCGCCACATCGCGCTGGGCACCCATGCCAACAAGCACGGCCAGATCATCGGGTCCAACGTCGGCGGCGGCTACGGGACGTTCCCGGGCGTGGTCGGTACTGCGGTGAGCAAGGTCTGCGATCTGGAGATCGCCCGCACGGGCCTGCGCGAGAAGGACGCCCGTGCGGTGGGCCTGCGCTTCGTCACGGCGACGATCGAGTCGACGGGCCGGGCGGGCTACTACCCGGGGGCACGGCCGATGACGGTGAAGATGCTCGCGGAGTACCGCACGGGGCGGCTGCTCGGCGTGCAGATCGTGGGCCGGGACGGGGCGGCGAAGCGGGTGGACGTGGCGGCGGTGGCGCTCACCGCCGGCATGACGGTCGAGCAGATGACGGCGCTCGACCTGGGCTACGCACCGCCGTTCTCACCGGTCTGGGACCCGGTCCTGGTGGCGGCGCGCAAGACCGTGACGGTGCTGCGGAAGGCGGGCACCGCCTGAGCGGCGCCCGCCTGCCCGTCGTTCAGCGCGCGGTGCTCGTGTGGACGTACTCGACGAGCCGCGACAGCGCGTCCGGGTCCATGTTCGGCATCACGCCGTGGCCCAGGTTGAAGATGTGGCCCTCCAGACCCGCGGCGGCGTCCAGCACCTCCTGGGTCTTGGCCTCCACCGCGGCGGTCGGGGCGAACAGCACGGCGGGGTCCAGGTTGCCCTGGAGCGCCTTGCCGGGACCGACGCGGCGCGCGGCCTCGTCCAGCGGGACCCGCCAGTCGACGCCGACGACGTCCGCGCCGGCCTCGCCCATGAGGCCGAGCAGTTCACCGGTGCCGACACCGAAGTGGATGCGCGGGACGTCGTACGACGCGACGGCGTCGAGGACCTTCGCCGAGGCGGGCAGCACCGAGCGGCGGTAGTCGGCGGGGGCGAGGGCGCCGACCCAGGAGTCGAAGAGCTGCACGGCGGAGGCGCCGGCCTCGATCTGGACCTTGAGGAAGGCGCCGGTGATCTCGGCGAGACGGTCGAGCAGGTCGGCCCAGAGCTCCGGGTCGCCGTACATCAGGGCCTTGGTGTGCTCGTGGTTGCGGGACGGGCCGCCCTCCACGAGGTAGCTGGCGAGGGTGAACGGGGCACCCGCGAAGCCGATCAGCGGGGTGGACCCCAGCTCCGCGGTGAGCAGGCCGATGGCCTCCGTGACGTACCAGACGTCCTCGGGGGTGAGATCGCGCAGCCGGGCCAGGTCGGCGCGGGTGCGGATCGGTTCGGCGATGACGGGTCCGACGCCGGGCTTGATGTCGAGGTCGATGCCGATGGCCTTGAGCGGGACGACGATGTCGCTGAAGTAGACCGCGGCGTCGACCTTGTGGCGGCGGACGGGCTGCATCGTGATCTCGGCGACGAGCTCCGGCATCGTGCAGGAGTCGAGCATCGGGATGCCCTCGCGCACCTTCAGGTACTCGGGCAGCGAGCGCCCCGCCTGGCGCATGAACCAGACCGGCGTGTGCGGCACGGGCTCGCGGCGGCACGCCTTCAGGAACACCGAGTCGTGGGTGGCGGAGGTCTGCGTCTGGTGGCCCGAGGGGCGGTCAATGGCACTCACGCACAGAATCTTCGCACGCATGCCGAAGGAGCCCTGCCCCGCACGGGTGTCCTTCCGCGCGCGAGGCTCCGGTTCCGCCTACTCTTCCCCGCATGGCTCCGGCGCAGGGACACTTCTCCGATCAATCCGATGGTGCTGACAGCACGGACAGTGCGGAGGATGCTTCCGTCCCGCCCGCGTTCCGTTCGGCGGTGGACGCGCTGCGCTCGGCGCGGCTGAGGCCCGAGCTGGAGGTGGAGCCGACGAGGCCACCGAAACGCCTGGCTCCGTTCGCGTACGCGCTGGAGGCGGCGGTCGTCGACGGCGAGGACGATCTTGCCGACGGGCGGCTCGTCCTGCTCCACGACCCGGCCGGGCACGAGGCCTGGCAGGGCAATTTCCGCCTGGTGACGCTGGTGCGCGCCGAGCTGGAGCCGGAGATGGCCGCCGACCCGCTGCTGCCGGAGGTGTGCTGGTCCTGGCTGACCGGCGCGCTGGAGGCGCGCGGCCTGTCGTACGGGGAGGCTGGCGGCACGGTCACCCGGGCGAGTTCGCACTACTTCGGTGAGCTGGCGACCCGGCGTCCGGCGACGCAGATCGAGATCCGGGCGTCGTGGACCCCGCGCGAGGGCCGTGGCGGCGTGCCGGACACGGCGGCACATCTGATGGCGTGGGGCGACCTGCTGTGCCAGATCGCCGGTCTGCCGCCCTCGGAGCCGGTGGACGCGGCAGTGGTGACGCTGCCGCAGCGGCGCGGGCCGCAGGTTTCGTAGGACGCTCCCCGCCTCTCCCACCACCCCCAGCTTTTGTGACGCTGCGTCACAAAACCTCGCACAGCCACCGGCTCTCTTTTCGTACAATCGATCGCGCGTCCTATTTGCCCGAATTGTTACTCACCAAATCGTGATCTTCCTCTAAAGGAGCAGGGGTCTGCTGCCGAAGGAGTCAATGACCCTTCAAGCACGGTTCGCCCCGGCTTCATCCCCGAGCCGGCCCGTCCCGCCACTCCCCAGGAGGCCTGGTGTCCGTTCTCCTCGAGCAGCCCGCAAGCCTGGTCGCCTACCGCCCGAACAAGCCGACGGCCATGGTCGTCGTGGCCGACCCGCGCGTCCGTTCCACCGTCACCCGCCATCTGTGGGCACTCGGAGTACGTGACGTCATCGAGGCGTCGTCCATCGCGGAGGCCCGCCCCCGCGTCGGCAACCCGCGCGACATCTGCGTAGCCGACGTCCACCTGCCCGACGGTTCCGGGCTGACCCTGCTGTCCGAAACCCGAGCCGCCGGCTGGCCGAACGGCCTCGCCCTCTCCGCCGCCGATGACATCGGCGCGGTGCGCAACGCCCTCGCGGGCGGCGTGAAGGGCTACGTCGTCACCGGCACCCGTACCAACATCGGCCATCCCACCCGTCCCGGCGTCGCACCCATCGGCGCCACCGCCGCCCGTATGCACCGCCGGCCCCCCGGCACCCCGAGCCACCCGGGCGGCTACCGCGAACTGTCCGGCCGCGAGGTGGAGGTCCTGCGGCTCGTCGCCGAAGGGCAGTCCAACAAGGCCATCGGCGTCTCCATGGGGCTGTCCGCCCTCACCGTCAAGAGCCACCTCGCCCGAATCGCCCGCAAGCTCGGCACCGGAGACCGCGCAGGCATGGTCGCCGTCGCCCTGCGGACGGGCATCATCCACTGATTCCGCACCCCCGCCGGTGTGCAGAAATGCGGATCCGGCTGGATTACATGCATCGGCGCCCGCCGACGGATCATTCCGTCGACGGGCGCCGCGCATACACAGATACCCTTGATACGTGACCGACGCCCAAGAGACCGCAGCAGACACCTCACTGCGAACCACCGGGGGCGCCCCCCCGGACGACGTCGCCCCGGCGCCGATCCCCTTGCTCGAACCTCGCGAGGGCATTCCACCGGTGGTGGCCTCCGACGATGCCCTGGCCGGGGTGATCGCCGCCTTCGCCGCGGGCTCGGGCCCGGTGGCCGTGGACGCCGAGCGCGCCTCCGGTTACCGGTACGGGCAGCGCGCCTATCTCGTACAGCTGCGCCGAGACGGCGCGGGCAGCGCGCTCGTCGACCCGGTGGGCTGCCCCGACCTGTCCGGGCTGGGCGAGGCGCTGCGCGGCACCGAATGGATCCTGCACGCGGCGACCCAGGACCTGCCCTGCCTGCGCGAAATAGGGATGACGCCGACCGGGCTCTTCGACACCGAGCTGGCCGGGCGGCTGGCCGGGTTCCCGCGGGTCGGCCTCGGCGCGATGGTCGAGAGCGTGCTCGGCTACTCCCTGGAGAAGGGCCACTCCGCCGTCGACTGGTCGACCCGCCCGCTCCCCGACCCCTGGCTGCGCTACGCGGCACTCGACGTCGAGCTGCTGATCGATCTACGCAACGCCCTGGAGGAGGAGCTCGACCACCAGGGCAAGCTGGAATGGGCCCAGGAGGAGTTCTCCGCCATCGCCGCGGCACCGCCCGCGCCCCCGCGCCAGGATCCGTGGCGCCGCACGTCCGGCATGCACAAGGTCCGCCGGCGCCGGCAGATGGCGGTGGTCAGGGAGCTGTGGACCATGCGCGACCAGATCGCCCAGCGCCGCGACATCTCGCCCGGCAAGGTGCTCGGGGACGCCGCGATCGTGGAGGCCGCCCTCACGCTCCCGCCCAACGCCCACGCGCTGACCGCACTGACCGGCTTCGGCCATCGCATGGGCCGGCGCCAGCTGGAGCAGTGGCAGGCCGCCGTGGACCGGGCGAAGGAACTGCCCGACGCGGAGCTCCCGCAGCCCGGCCAGCCGCTGGCCGGACCGCCGCCGCCCCGCGCCTGGGCGGACAAGGACCCGGCCGCCGCGGCCCGGCTGTCGGCCGCCCGCACGGCCGTGTCCGAGCTCGCGGAGCGGCTGAACATGCCGCAGGAGAACCTCATCACCCCCGACACCGTGCGCCGGGTGTGCTGGGAACCGCCGAAGAAACTCACGCCGGACACGGTGGAGAACGCACTCGCCGGATACGGGGCGCGGCGCTGGCAGATCGAACAAGTGGCCCCCATCCTGCTGCGCGCGCTCGCTTCGGAGGCCTGAGAGGGCATGTGACAGGGTCGTATTCACGCCAGGTTCACGCGGCCCGCGGCCACTCGCCTCGTCTTTTTCATGGCCCGGGCGGCCCCCTTTCGGGGCCGTCCGGGCCATTTCGCGCATGTGACCTTCGCCGCTCCCGCCGCAAGGGCTGGGCAGTCTGGTTACCCGCAAGTAGCATGAGGGTGGCGGCGCGCTCCTGGGCGTGCCCCGCAGCAGTGCCATCCCGCACCCTGGAGGAGAGCCACCGTGCCTCGTACCATCCGGGACGTCGTCTTCGTCGACGGCGTCCGCACCCCGTTCGGCAAAGCGGGCCCGAAGGGCATCTACCACGAGACCCGCGCCGACGATCTCGTCGTGAAGGCCATCCGGGAGCTGCTGCGCCGCAACCCGGATCTGGACCCCGCATTGATCGACGAGGTCGCCATCGCCGCGACCACGCAGATCGGTGACCAGGGCCTCACGCTCGGCCGCACCGCCGGGATCCTGGCCGGGCTGCCGCAGTCCGTCCCCGGTTACTCCATCGACCGCATGTGTGCGGGCGCCCTGACCGCCGTCACCTCGACGGCCGGTTCCATCGCCTTCGGCGCGTACGACGTCGTCGTCGCCGGTGGTGTCGAGCACATGGGCCGCCACCCCATGGGCGAGGGCGTGGACCCGAACCCGCGCTTCGTTTCGGAGAAGCTGGTCGACGAGTCCGCCCTGTTCATGGGCATGACCGCGGAGAACCTGCACGATCGGTACCCCACGATCACCAAGCAGCGCGCCGACGCGTACGCGGTGCGTTCGCAGGAGAAGGCCGCCAAGGCGTACGCCAACGGCAAGATCCAGCAGGACCTGGTGCCGGTCTCCGTGCGCCGCACCAACCCGGAGGCCGGTGAGACGGGCTGGGGCCTGGTCACCGCCGACGAGCCGATGCGTCCGGGCACCACGATGGAGTCCCTGGCCGGCCTCAAGACCCCGTTCCGCGCCCACGGCCGCGTGACGGCGGGTAACGCCGCGGGTCTCAACGACGGCGCCACCGCCTCGCTGCTCGCCGCCGAGGACGTCGCCCGCGAGCTGGGCCTCCCGGTCAGGATGCGCCTGGTCTCCTACGCCTTCGCCGGCGTCGAGCCGGAGGTCATGGGCTACGGCCCGATCCCGGCCACGGAGAAGGCTCTGTCGAAGGCAGGCCTGTCCATCTCGGACATCGGTCTCTTCGAGATCAACGAGGCGTTCGCCGTACAGGTGCTCGCCTTCCTGGAGCACTACGGCATCGCCGACGACGACGCCCGCGTCAACCAGTTCGGCGGCGCGATCGCGTACGGCCACCCGCTGGCCTCCTCCGGTGTCCGGCTGATGACTCAGCTGGCCCGCCAGTTCGAGGAGCAGCCGGAGGTCCGCTACGGCCTGACGACCATGTGCGTCGGCTTCGGCATGGGCGCCACGGTCGTCTGGGAGAACCCGCACTTCGAGAACGCCGGAGGCGACAAGTGAGCACCACCACCGAGCTTCTGAAGGGGGCGGCCGAGCTGTTCCCCGGCGAGGTCGTCACCCAGGCGCACGTACGCCACCTGGACCTTCCGGCCGGCGCGGGCCGTTTCGCCCTCATCACGCTGGACAACGGCCTGGACCACACCAAGCCGACCACCTTCGGACCGCAGTCGCTGGCGAACCTGGACGCCGCGATCGACCAGGTCGAGAAGGAGGCCGCCGAAGGCACCGTCACCGGTATCGGCATCACCGGCAAGCCGTTCATCTTCGCGGTCGGCGCCGACCTCAAGGGTGTCGAGCTGCTGAAGGAGCACAAGGACGCGCTCGCCATCGGCAAGGGCGGCCACGACGTCTTCCGCCGGCTCTCCGGCCTCGCCGTCCCGACGTTCGCGTACTACAACGGCGCGGCGATGGGCGGCGGTGTCGAGGTCGGTCTGCACTGCTCGTACCGCACCGTCTCCAAGGCGCTGCCCGCGTTCTCGCTGCCCGAGGTCTTCCTCGGCCTGGTTCCCGGCTGGGGCGGCTGTGCGCTGCTGCCCAACCTGATCGGCGCCGACCGCGCGGTCTCGGTGATCATCGAGAACTCGCTGAACCAGAACCGCCAGCTCAAGGGCAAGCAGGTCTTCGAGCTCGGGATCGCCGACGCGCTCTTCGAGGGTGCCGACTTCCTGGAGCAGTCGCTGATCTGGACCGCGAACGTGCTGAACGGCACGGTCACGGTCGAGCGCCCCGGGATCGACCGCGGCGACGCCTGGGACCAGGCCGTCGCCCGCGGCAAGGCCATCGCCGACTCCAAGGTGCACGGCGCCGCCCCGGCCGCGTACCGCGCGCTGGAGATCATCGCCGCGGCCAAGGACGGCGACCTGGGGGCCGGCTTCGACCGCGAGGACCAGGCCCTGGCGGACCTGATCATGGGCGGCGAGCTGCGCTCCGGGATCTACTCGTTCAACCTGGTCCAGAAGCGCGCCAAGCGCCCGGCCGGTGCCCCGGACAAGGCGCTGGCCCGTCCGGTCACCAAGGTCGGCGTGGTGGGCGCGGGCCTGATGGCCAGCCAGCTCGCCCTGCTGTTCCTGCGCCGCCTCGAGGTACCGGTCGTCCTCACCGACATCGACCAGGCACGCGTCGACAAGGGTGTGGGCTACGTCCACGCCGAGATCGAGAAGCTGCTGGGCAAGGGCCGCATCAACCAGGACAAGGCCAACCGCCTGAAGGCCCTGGTCTCCGGTGTGCTGGACAAGGCGGAGGGCTTCTCCGACGCCGACTTCATCATCGAGGCCGTCTTCGAGGAGATCGGCGTCAAGCAGCAGGTGTTCGCGGAGGTCGAGGCGGTCGCCCCGGCGCACGCGATCCTCGCCACCAACACCTCGTCCCTCTCCGTCACCGAGATGGCGTCGAAGCTGAAGAACCCCGAGCGGGTCGTCGGCTTCCACTTCTTCAACCCGGTCGCGATCCTCCCGCTCCTGGAGATCGTCCGCGGCGAGCAGACGGACGACGCCTCGCTGGCCACGGCCTTCGGTGTCGCGCGGAAGCTGAAGAAGACCGCGGTGCTGGTGAAGGACGCTCCGGCGTTCGTCGTCAACCGCATCCTGACCCGCTTCATGGGCGAGATCCAGAACATCATCGACGAGGGCACCCCGGTCGAGGTCGCGGAGAAGGCCGTCGAGCCGCTCGGCCTGCCGATGTCCCCGCTGGTGCTCCTGGAGCTGGTCGGCCCGGCGATCGGCCTGCACGTCTCCGAGACCCTGAACCGCGCCTTCCCGGAGCGCTTCACCGTCTCCGAGAACCTCGCCGCGGTAGTCAAGGCCGGCAAGCGCGGCTTCTACGTCTACGACTCCGGCAAGCCGGAGCTGGACCCCGAGGTCGCCGCACTCCTGAAGCAGGGCGACACCGTCCTGTCCGAGGAGCAGGCGCGTGACCGCGTCCTGGACGCGGTGGCGCAGGAGATCGGCCTGATGCTGGACGAGGGCGTCGTCGCCGAGGCCCAGGACATCGACCTCTGCCTGATCACCGGCGCGGGCTGGCCCTTCCACCTGGGCGGCATCACGCCGTACCTGGACCGTGAGGGCGTGTCCGAGCGGGTCAACGGGAAGAAGTTCCTGGAGCGGGGCGTGGCGAGCGTTCCGGCGTAACACTCATCGCAGCCGGGCCGTGCGGAAGTCGCTTCCGTACGGCCCGCGCGTGTGTCCGGTGACCGGGCACCGCCCCCGGCCTGCGCGGCAAGCCCGTAAAGTGCCCCCACCGAAGACTTTGCACAGAGTGGGGGCCCTTGTGAGAGCGTCAGGTATCGGCATGATCCGGGGGTGTGCCGGGGCTCTGGCCGCACTGATCTTCACCGCCGTTCCGACGGCATCTCCCGCCGCGGCCGCGGAGCCGAAGAATCTCCAGGTCATGTCCTGGAACATGTGCGGTTCTCAGCGGTCGGGCTGGCACTGCGAAGGTACGGGGACGCCTCAGCAGAAGGTCGGCGTCGTCAAGCAGCACGTGCTGAACACCTGGGTTCACGCCGCCTTGCTGGAGGAGGTGTGCGAGGACGATCTCACCCTGCTGATGGGCGAGTTGGGCGCAGGGTGGAGCAAGAGCTTCCAGCCGTACCAGTGGTCGCAGGACGGGGTGAAGTGGAACAGCCGCTGCGGCAACGACGACGGGCGCAGCGACCGCATCGGAACGGCGATCGTCGTCAAGGGGCAGATGACGGACGCTCAGCGGTATCCCACGACCCAGCCGTGGACCGGGCTGCAGTATCCCTTCCACTGCGCGACAGCGGCCTACTGGGACACCCGGCTCTGCGTCGTCCACTTCGCGGGCCCCGGCGTCAATCCGGACCACCCCACCTGGGACTACCGGGACGACCAGCTCGTGGAGATCAAGGCCGTCGTGAACACGTTCCCGAGGACCGTCTTCGGCGGGGACTTCAACAGCCTTCCGCCGGACGACCCGAACAACACCGACGCCTGGGTGTGGCCGGCCGACCTCTATTCGTCGGGGCCCGGCACGGCGGGCTATCAGGAGTGCGACCAGACGGGAACGGTGCGGGCGGGGCGGCCGACGCACGGATTCGGCGGGAAGATCGACTACCTCTTCAGCAGTGAGGCCAGACGCTGGTGCGTGGTGGCCGACTCGGCGTACTCGGACCACCACGTGATGATCGAAAGCGTCGGTGTCGCCTGAGTCATGTGCGAACGGCCGGCCCGCCGGTCTCGCGGCCGGGCCGTACGGGATCGCTCCCGTACGGCCCTCGCTGATTCATCCTCGCTCGTGCCAGATGTGACAGGCAGGGGTCCGGAGCCGGTGGCCGGCACGCCGGGGCCGGAGCGAAGCGGTGTCAGGCCTTGTCGGGGCTGACCGTGAAGGACAACTCGTTGCCGGGTGTGAAGAAGACCCTTCCTCGGGCCGGGCCCTGCGTCGGGTGGTGCCAGCGCTGCGTGGGATAGACATCGATCCGCTTGCGTTCCAGGATGTCGTCGAAGAAGCGCGCGAGCCGGATGCGCGGTTGACCGGGTTCACGCTCCAGCCACAGGTCCCAGTCGTCGTGACCGCCCGAGGAGGCGGCCACGACCCCGGCGAACGGCAGGTGCGCCTCGAACGCGCCGTCGTGCCCCACGGAGACCTGGCCTGCGACGGTGGACGCGACACTTCCCTTGCGGGGCACGGCCCCCAGACGCAGCCCGGTGAGGTCGTTACCCGGCGGAACGATCAGGGCGCCGCGCACGAGCCAGCCGTCCTGCCCCACCAGCACGGCATGCACCTCGGCATGCTCCACCCGATGACGCACGAAGACCGACAGGTGGCCGTCCGCGGTGCGATAGGGCACGGGCCAGTACGCGGGACCTCCCGCCGGGATCCGGCGGACCAGCAGACCGCCGGTGTGGACGCCCTCCACGGCGAGCGGCGTACGTCGGCCGTCCGGCAGCTCCAGGTCAATGTCATAGCGGCCCTCGGCCAGGACCGGTGGCTCGGCGGGGACCGCGTACACCGCCCGCAGCGTGCCCGTCGTCTCGTCCGCCGCCGTGCCGAGGGCTGCCAGCCTGATCAGCGTCTCGCCCCGGCGCGGGGTAACGCACAGGGCGGAAGGCTCTGCGCCGGGCTGCAGCACGGCGCGGACCTCGATCGCTCCGTCGCCTCGTACCAGCACCTCCGCCGGAACTCCGGAGGGGACGACCGTCGGGGTGACGGCAACGGTCTCCTTCGGCACCGAGGCCACGACATCCCGCAGGAACGCGTCGTAGCGGAAGGCGATGTGCTCGGCGCTGAAGAGCGGGGCTGTGGCGTAGGCACCCTGCGACAGCTTCTCCCGCTCGGCCGGCTGCTCGATGAGGTAGCGCATCCCCTGAGCCATGGCGTCCTCGTCACCGATCGGAACCAGGATGCCGTTGCTGCCGGGGACGACGATCTCGCCGGGGCCGAAGGGAGCATCGGCCGCGAGAACCGGAAGCCCGTGGTGCATGGCCTCTACCAGGGTCAGGCCGAAGGATTCGCGGCGGGCCGCACTCACCGAGAACGCGGCCTTGTCCCACTCCGCCGTGAGGTCGGGCAGCGCGCCCATGAGACGGACGGCGTCGCTGAGCCCGTGTGCGTGCACGAGGTCCTGCAGCCGTCCCTGCTCGGGGCCGCGGCCGAATATGCGCAGCCGCCACTGCGGGTGGTGGGGGGCCACCTGGGCGAACGCGTTGATCAGCGTATCGAACCCCTTGAGCGGCACGAGCCGTCCCGCCGCGGCGATCAACGGCAGGCCGCGCACCGGGACACGCCGTCCCGGCGGCGGCACGATGTTGCCGATGCCCGCGAGCAGGGGCGCCTGATCGCCCAGCTGTCGCTGATAGTTGTTCATGTCGGCCTGGGTGAGGCAGACGACTCCGTCCATCTCGCGGTACAGCTCGAGAGTGCGCTCGCGCAGCGCCTGGGAAGGCACCATCGAGCTCTCGTGGTCGATGACCACGCGCCCGTAGGAGTGCCGTCCATGGGCGATGAAGTACGCGGCGAACCCCGGCCGGGCAGCGATCACGACATCGGCACCGCATCTGCCGAGGTGACCGAGTATCAGGTCATCGACCTCCGGCGTGTACTGGTCGGCCCAGCCGTCCTCCCGCGGCATGATCCGGGGCGGCTTGCCGCCCGGGAGCTTCACCTGCCCCTCGCGTCGGTCGGCCAGATAGCGCAGGGTCACGCTGCTGGAGGGCCGGAAGGACGGCTGGTCCGCCGTACGGAAGACCGAGACGATCTCCACCTCGTGGTGAACCGCCAGCGCCGAGGCAAGGCTGCTGGTCGCCCGCGGTACCCCGCCGAAATTGTCGATGCTGTGGAGCAGGAAGGAGATCCGCACAAGTGTCCTTCGGGATTCTCGGGGTCCGTGAGGGGCCGCTGTCAGTGATGCTCGGTCACCACGAGCGAAAGTTCGTTGTCCGCGGTGAAGTAGGGGCGGAGTCCAACGACGGCACGGCCTACGTCGGGGCCGAACAGGTCCGTCGGCTCCTCCTGCACCAGCTCGGGGAAGCGCTGCACATCGCGCCTCACCACCTGGTCGTCGGCGATGCGTGCCACCCTGACCGGTTCGCTGCCGCTGCTGTCCGTCAGCAGTACGTCCCAGTTCTCGCGCAGGAGCAGCCGGGCCCTCATGGCCTCGTCCATCTGCAGCTCCGCACCGAACCAGCCGCCTTCGAAGCGCACCCGGCCGGCTGCCAGCGTGCGGGCGGGTTCCTGGCGCCGGCGAAGCAGCAACAAGAGGTCACCGCCGAGGTGCCAGTCCCCCTGGAGCCAGCCCGTCAGCCACAGGCTGGTGTCGCTGTAGTCGATGGTCACCAGCTCGGCGTGGCTCTGCCGGGACCAGATACGCAGGCGCAGATAGCCGCCCTCACTCGCGTACGGCAGCACCCAGTGGAAGTGGTCCAGGTCGCTCAGGTGTCCGACGTCGCGTGCCCCGCCGAGCGTGCACAGCCCGTAGCGCAGGCGGCTCTCCTTGCCCTTGCCGTCCACCGCGTAGAAGTCGGCGCGGCCTTCGCCCAGCACGGCCAGCGCGCGAGCGTCGATCCGGGCACGGGTCCCATCGCCGCCGACGGCGAAGTCGACGACTTCCTTGCGGCCCTTGCCCTGCTCCTTGACGCGCACGGTGCGGGCGCCGGAGACGCCCCGCAAGGTGATCTCCCAGGCACCGTCCGCCAGCACCCGGCAGTCGGCGGTGGGGAGGGTGCGCTCCTCGGCGGGCGCGCCGCCACCACTTCGCCGCCCCTTGCCCCAGCGGCCGCGTACTCCGGCCTTGACCGTCCTGAAAAGTTCCTCGTAGGCGTCACCGACCTGCTCCATGCCCGCGGACTGCGCGGTCCGCAGGGCCTGGGCCCGGTGCGCGGAGCGCAGTCCCTCGTCCGCCATGTAGCGCTCCAGCGCGCGGGCCGTGGCATCGACGTCACCGACCGGCACCAGAAGCCCGCCCGGCCCCTCGGCCAGCACCTCGGGAGCTCCGAAGGGCGCGTCCGTGGCGACCACGGGCGTGGCCTGGGCGAGGGCCTCCACCACAGGGCGGGCACTGTCCATGCGCTCGGCGGTCAGCAGGGCGATGTCGGCGTCGTAGAAGTCCTCTTCGCCGGCTTCCCGGTCGAACAGCAGCACGTGGTCATGGAGTCCCAGCGCGGTGACCAGCTCCCGGGTCTCACGACGCAGCGGACCGGTGCCGACCACCCTCAGCTGCCAGCCCGGCTGAGCTTCACGGGTCCGTGCGAAAGCGTGAAGCGCCAGCTCGACGCGCCGGTGCGAGACCAGCCGCCCGGCGCTGATCACCACGCCCGTCGTCGGTTTGTCCGGGCTTTCGGCGAGCCGCACCGGCTCGGCGATGTGGCGTACCTCGACGCCGGAGGCACGCAGCGACCGGTACTCGGGGGCGGCGGCGTCGCTCTGGGTGAGCGGGATGACCGCGTCCAGTTCGCTGTAGAGCTCCGCCCAGCGGGCACGCACCGATTCCGGGAGCCGCTCGACAGGGGCCGGCTGGCGGGCGATACGCCGCGCGTGAGGTACGCGGCACTGAGCCAGGGCGGCGCCGAGCGCCGAGGTGAGGGCGATCACCACGTCGGCGCCGCTCGCGGACAGGTGTTTGCGGAGCCTTCCGTCGTCGGCGCGGTTGTAACGCCGGAACTCGGGGTCGCCGGCGATGACGAGCTGGGAGGTCTCGTCGTCGTCCCGGTCCCCGGCCGCGACAGCGGGGGCCAGGGCCAGGACGTCGACGTGCGCCGGGAGCCGCAGCGCCGGGTTCGGTGCGGCGGCGCCTCGTACGGTGACGACGGTGACCCGGTGCCTGGCGACGAGGGTCTGGGCGAGCCGGGCGGCCGCCCGTGCGCCGATGGAGTCGGTGGCCAGGGTGTGGACCAGGATCTCGATGTTCATGGCTCAGGCCCCCGCCTTCTCGTACGGGCTCGGCACCGGGTAGAAGGCCTCGAGGAATCGGTGGAGCAGCTGGCTCTGGTGCTCGATCTCGGCGGGGTCGCTCGCCGAGTCGTTGAGGCAGAAGGTGTCCCGGTCCCTGCGCAGCAGCAGCAGTTCCAGCTTGTGCTCCAGCTCGGGGTCGTCCAGCGCGAAGTAGCCGTACCGGAGGTCGCCGGGCAGGCTGCACCCGGAGTAGTAGCTGTAGTAGTGGTGCAGCGAGGACGCTATGGACAGGTCGGAGACGCTCCGCACGGGGCTGGCGGAGGTACGCCGGTGGTCCTCGGGGAAGTCGCGTTCAATGGCGGCGAGGATGTCGCGGTTGAGCGCGTACGGCACGTGCTTCATCTTCTGTACGAGCGTGCGGCCGAACCGCTGCTGGATGAGCCGGCGGTTGTTCTTGGCGGCGACCGAGGTGGGCACCTCCTCGGGCTCCGGGGGGCCGTGAGGGACCTGCGCCGGGGACGGGAAGAACTTGGCGATGCCGTTCGGGTGGAAGAACGCGGAGGGAGTGAGCGTCCGCCCGATGAACATGTCGTCGTTGAAGTAGACGAAGTGGCGCGAAAGTCCGGGGATGTGGTGCAGCCTGGACTCGATCGCGTGGCTGTTGAAGGTGGGCAGGTGGGAGGGATCGTCGAAGATCTCCCGGTGGTCCACCACACGGGCCCTGCCGTCGCCGGGGGCCCACCAGTGCGGGGTCTGCTGGTCGGTGACGATGTAGATGTTCCGCACCCACGGCATGAACATCCGCACGGAGCGCAGGCTGTACTTCAGCTCGTCGCGGGAGACATAGCGGGCCAGGCTTGCCGCCTCCGCGTGGAAGACCTCGCCCCGGCTCTCGGCACGGCGCCGCTGCCAGGCCGGGTCGTCGCCGTCCACCCACGTGTACACGACGTCGATGGGGAAGGGGTGCTCGTCAGGGAAGGGGATGTCCAGTTCGGGGCGGGTGCGGGTCGGGCGCAGCTGAGGCACTTCGGACCCGTGGGCCCGGCCCACGAGCCTGGTCATCTGCTCCCCGGGGACAACGAGCTGCTCGTGACCGAGGAAGACGTGCTCGCTGGCGCGATTGCGGCGGGGTGCGACGAGGCGGTCGACTCCCTGGCCGGGCACGCTCTCCGCGGGCTCCCAGAACTCGATGTCACAGCCCGTGTCGGCACCGTGGGTCAGGTGGCCCTGCTCGGTCGTGCGGAACCAGAAGGCGCGTACGACGGGCAGGTCCTTCGCCCGCTCCCAGGTCTTGTCCGAGGAACCTTCCCACGCACCGTCGCCGGGGGCCATGCCGGCCTTGGGACGGGCGATGTAGCCCTTGCTGTTGGACAGGCGGGCGCGCAACGCCGCCAGGGCCTGGGGGCGTCGACGCGCGTCGACACCGACCGCGGAGGCGGTGTCGTCGAGGCCCGGCACCGCAAACCAGTCGATCTGCTCGGCTTCCAGGGCGCGACGGACTTCCAGGTTGTTCAGCTCACGCGCTGAGAGCGGCGTGAGACGGTCGTGCACCAGGGCGACACGCTTGTGCATGTCCACGATGACCTGCCGCTCCGTACGGCCCCTGCGCAGCTGCGCCGGCGTGGGCTCCGGGCGGGGGCCGGTGCCCACGGCGGTCTCGCCAGCCGTTTCTCGGCTGGAGGTGTCAAACACGCGGTTCACTTTCGTTACGGGATGGGTGCTGCGGCAGGAGGAGCGATGCGCTCACCGCCTGATTTCGGCCTTCTGTGACCGGATCGGCCGGTTCGCGTTGCGGTACTCGTCCGAGTCCACCCGCTCGAAGCGGCTGGGGACGGGGAAGTACGCGTCGAGGAAGTCCCTGACCATGTGTTCCTGAGCCTCCGGGTCGGGATGCTCGACGGTGTCGTTCAGGCAGAACGTGTCGAAGTTCCGGTGAGCGAGGAGGTTGTTCAGGCGGCGCCGGGCCTGGTCGGCGGCAAGGTCGATGTACTGGTACCGCAGGTTCCCTGAGGTCGTACGGCCCGTGTGGAAGCCGTAGTAGTGGTGCAGGGACGAGGCGATCGGCACGTCGTCGGGTGACCGGAAGCGGGAGTGCTGCGTGCGGTGGTGCTCCTCGCTGTAGACCAGCTCGATGTCGGCGAGGATGCTGCGGCGCAGTGGATGCGGGGTGTGCTTCATCTTCTGCGCGATACGGGTACCGAAGGACCGCTCGATCAGCGCCCGGCTGTTCTTCCCCGCGGCGTTCACCGGCAGGTCGCCCTTGCCCGCGGGGCCGCTCGGAATGAGTGCCTTGGACTGGAAGAACTTGGTCAGGCCATTGGTGTGGAAGAAGCGGTCGGCGCCGACCGGGCGGCCGAGGAACACATCGTCGTTGAGGTAGAGGAAGTGCTCGGACAGGCCTTCGATGTGGTGCAGTTGGCTCTCGATGGCGTGCGAGTTGAACGTGGGCAGCGCGTCGGGGTCCGAGAAGATGTCTCGGTGGTCGACCACCTGGATGCCCGGTGCCTCGGTGTCCAGCCAGCCGGGTACCTGTCCGGCGGTCACGAGGTAGACGGTACGGACCCAGGGTGCGTACTGGTGCAGGGAGCGCAGCGAGTAGCGCAGTTCGTCGCGGCTCGTGAAGCGCGCGTCGTTCGCTGCCTGGGCGTGCAGGGTCTGCGGCGGGCCGCCCATCCGTCCCGAGCGGACGGCGTCACGTTCGGCGCTCCATTCGGGGTCGGAGTCGTCGACCCAGGTGTAGACGACGTCGATGGGGAAGAGGTGGTCCTCCGCCAGGGGTTGGGTGAACTCGGCCACGGTGCGCGCACTGCCCGTCGTGTAGGCGCCGGGCACCAGGGCGAACAGGGCCTGAGGGACGGTGTGGCGTGGTGCGTCGACGGGCACCTCCTCGACCACCCGGTTGGGGCGGGGGGCCACCAGCCGGCCGGCCTCCTCCACCCAGAACTCCAGGTCGCAGCCCTGATCAGCGCCGAAGACCAGCTCCTGCGTGGGGTCGGTGACGTACCAGGCGATGCGGAGGGCGTCCTGCCTGCGCAGCTGGCGCCAGGACTTGCCTTCCTCGCCGGGCCGCATGGCCGATTCCAGCGCGGTGGCCGGGCCCACGTAGCCCGGAGTCTGCTCGAAGGCGATCTGGAGCATCTCCTCCGCCGCATCGCGCTGGCCGGCCGGCACCGCGACCGTCGGAACGTCGCTCGTGGCCCCGCGGAGACAGAAGTAGTCGATCCCCCCGGCTTCCAGCGCGGCGATGAGGATGTGCAGATTGCGGGCCCGGGCAGCCCACGCCGTGGCGCCGTCGACGATCAGGGCGTGCATGTGCCGCCCCTTGACACGTACCACCCGGCGCATGGATGCGGCGCTGTGCCGGGGCGCGTTGCGACGGCCCCCCATGGCCCAGACGACCGTCGCCGACCTGATGGCGTCGACGGAGGTGAACGAGGACTTCACGACGGAGCGCAGCGGTGCCGGAACCTTGCGGACGATGCCCCTCCGCGCGCCCGCCGGCACCACGGACCGGTACGCCGAAACCAGCGATCCCGCCTCCGGATTCCCGGAACCGACCACGAGGCATCCACCACCCACGCCACTGCGGTCCAGCGTCTGTCACGTCCGGGCACCACCTCGTGCCCGGACGACGGACGGCACGAGACCGAAACCTGTCATCCCCGTTAAAACCGCCCCACGGAACGGTCACACTTGCTCACCCTGTGAGCAAGTCACAGAACCTTCACATAAAGAAGGGATCAACGTCCAGCCATTACGGCGGACATACCCGACATATGCCCGTGATGAATCCCACCAGGCATTCGTACAACCTTTTACGGCTTCACGGAAACGGCACATGAATTCGAGGCGACACACAGGTGTCGCCCGCGCTCCAGAAGGTGACGTCAGATCAGAGACGGTGCCAGCGCGGCGACAGCGTGAGCCCCGGACCCGGCTCCTGACGGGCGAGGGACATCGCCCCGTCCCGCCCAGGAACCGCCACCACGACGCGGCCGAGTCCGTCGAGGGCGAGCACGGGATCACCCACACACTCCTCGGCACTGTCCGACCACCAGACGCCGCCCTGCTCCGCCTCGGTCCCGCAGACCCCGATCAGCAGGGTGCCGCCGGCCCCGCGCTGGGCGAGAACCGTGCAGTCATAGCCGTCGAGCGGGGCACGCAACGCCACGACCGCACCGTCCCCCGGCTGTCCGCCCACCGGTACGGGCCAGGCGCCCGCACGGTAGGAGACGACCCCTGACCTGTTCGGATCGGTCCAGTAGTACGTGAGGCGGTCGGGTGCCGTCTCCAGAGCCGCCACGGAACCTTCGAGAGCGTGGAACGGGACGGGCGGAGCAATGAGCGGCTTGCCGTCCGGTTCCTCCTGACGCCACTGCCGCACCCCCTGCTCGCTGGGCGCGAAGACCTCGACGAGCCCGCTCGCGGTGACCGACGGCACGATCTCAGCGGCGAGCCCGGCCCCCTTGAGGTCCTGCCATGCCTGCCACTTGCCACCCTTGCCCTCGCGGCGCATCTGCAGTCCGCGGCCCGCGTTGCGCACGAAGACGAAGACCGTCCCCTTCGCGTCGACGACCCCGGCCGGCGGACCGACCTTCCGGCCCGTCTCCGCGTCCTTGTAGAAGTTGCCCAGGGAGCGCCACTCCGCCACGGGGCGGCCGGTCTGGTACTGGACGGCGTGGACGAAGTCCACACTCGGCCCGTCCGGGCCCCGGCGCTCACGCCGCCCGAGGAAGTGCACGTACGAGTCGGCCCCCTGGACGACGGTGAGGTCCGTCAGGTCCGCGATCGGTACGAAGTCCGGGCCGTCCCAGTGCTCTCCGCCGGGGCTCCGCTGCGTCCAGCGCAGCAGACCGCCGTCCGTGCGGGCGTAGAGCGTGAGCCTGCCGTCCTTACCGAGCGGCATCCAGCGTCCGCGTGGCGTTCCGGAGACCTGGTGGCGTCCGGCCGGCGCGCGAGGGGGGGTGCTGCTCGCGGAGTCCGATCCTCTTCTCCGCATGACCCGCTACACCCTCTCCACTTCACCGGTTCTTCATCGCGCCCGCACGGGGCCGACAACATCATATGCTCAGCGCCGGGGCGCCCCACGGCAGGTCGTCGGCGCTCCGCGCTCCCGCGCGAAGACGCCCTCCCCGCGGCCAGAACGCCCATGCGCACGATCCTCTGTTCTATAGTGCACGCTCAGTCATGCACACACGGACCGGCCACACCCCCCACCCGAGTCCCACGCACTCCACAGCCCCTCTGGGGCCACGAGATTTGAGGACTCGACCACGATGAGCCACGACGCCACGCCCCAGGACACACCCGAAGGTCGTCCGGCCTCTCATGGCGGCGGACGGAAGCGCGGGCAGGGCCCCCGCAAGCGCCGCCGCGGCCTCAAGATCACCCTCGGTGTCCTGCTCGTCCTGCTGCTCGCGGGCGGCGGCACCGTCTACTGGCTCTACAGCCGACTCGACGGCAACATCAAGGGCGTCGACATCAACAAGGCGCTGGGCGAGGACCGGCCAGAGAAGCTCCCGACCAGTGGGCAGAACCTCCTGGTCCTCGGCTCGGACTCGCGCGCCGGGACCGAGAACAAGGAGCTGGGCGGCGGGGGCAGCGTCAGCGGGGCCCGGTCCGACACCGCGATGGTCGTGCACATCCCCGAGGGCCGCAGCAAGGCCGTCGCCATCTCCATCCCCCGCGACACCCTGGTGACCCGGCCCGAGTGCACCAAGGCCGACGGGACCAAGGTGCCCTCCGCGGAACGCAAGATGTTCAACTCCGTCTACTCCCAGGTCGGCCCCGCCTGCGTCGTCAAGACCGTCGAGAAGATGTCCGGCGTCCGCATCGACCACTACCTGGAGATCAACTTCGCCGGGTTCAAGGGGCTCGTGGACGCCATCGGCGGCGTCACCGTCGACGTCCCCCAGGACATCCACGACACGTCCTCCGGCCTCGACCTGGCCGCCGGGCCCCAGAAGCTCGACGGCACCCAGTCGCTCGCCTACGTACGCACCCGGCACGGCATCGGTGACGGCAGCGACCTCGGACGCATCGGGCTCCAGCAGCAGTTCCTGTTCGCGCTCCTCAGCGAGGTCAAGAAGCAGGATCTGCTGGGCAGTCCGACGAGTGCCTACAAGATCGCCAACTCCGCGACCAAGTCCCTCACCACCGACGAGGGCCTCGCCTCGCTCACCTCGCTGACCAGCTTCGCCCGTTCGATGAACGGCGTCGACCCGGCCACGATGGAGACCATCATGCTCCCCGTCGCCTACGACAGGATCGACCCGAACCGGGTGGTGGCCGCGCAGCCGCAGGCGGACACCCTCTGGAAGGCGGTCCGCACGGACTCCGCCATACCGGAGTCCGCCAAGAAGTCCCCCGCCACCGGCGGCTGACACGGCGACAGACCACACGGCCCCGCCTGCCCGCACGGGCAGGCGGGGCCGTCGTCACACCCGCGTGCGGTTGATCCGGCTGTGCCCGCGTCCGTACGCGAAGTAGATGACCACACCGATGACCATCCAGATACCGAACCGCAGCCACGTCTCCGCCGGCAGGTTGAGCATCAGCCAGACCGAGGCGGCCACCGACAGGATCGGGATCAGCGGAACCCACGGCGTGCGGAAGGCGCGGTGGAGGTCGGGGCGGGTGCGGCGCAGGACGATGACGCCCAGGGCGACGACGACGAAGGCGAAGAGCGTGCCGATGTTCACCAGCGTCGCGAGCTCGTTGATGCTGGTGAAGCCCGCGATGACCGCGATGAGCACGCCGAGCAGGATGGTCGGGCGGTACGGGGTGCGAAAGCGCGGGTGCGTCTTGGAGAAGAACCTCGGAAGCAGGCCGTCACGGCTCATCGCGAAGAACACCCGGGTCTGGCCGAGCAGCAGGATCATGCAGACCGTGGTGAGACCGACGGCCGCGCCGAAACTGATGACACCGGCGTAGAAGGGGTGCCCGACGGCCTTGAAGGCGTCGGCCAGCGGGGCGCTCACGGAAAGTTCGGTGTAGTGCTGCATTCCGGTGACGACGATCGAAACGGCGACGTAGAGCACCGTGCAGATCAGGAGCGAGGCCAGGATCCCGCGCGGCATGTCCCGCTGCGGGAGCTTGGTCTCCTCGGCGGCCGTGGCCACCACGTCGAAGCCGATGAAGGCGAAGAAGACGACGGAGGCGGCGGTGAAGATGCCCATGACGCCGAAGTTCGTGGGCTCGTAGCCGAAGATCAGCTGGACCAGCGGGGCGTCCAGGCCCGATCCGGAGGGCTGGGGCTGCGCGTCCGGGATGAACGGCGAGTAGTTCGAGCTGTCGATGAAGAACAGCCCCGCGATGATCACGATCAGGACCACGGCCACCTTGATGGCGACGACGACCGTGGTGACCCGGGCCGAGAGCTTCATGCCCAGCACCAGGATGACGGTCAGGACCAGCACCAGCACGAAGGCGAGGATGTCGAAGCCGAAGCCGTCCGCCACATCCGGGCCGGAGAGCGCGTCGGGCAGGTGCCAGCCCGCGTTGTCCATCAAGGAGCGGACGTAGCCGGACCAGCCGACCGCCACCACCGCCGTACCCAGCGCGAACTCCAGGACCAGGTCCCAGCCGATGATCCAGGCCACCAGTTCGCCCAGCGAGGCGTAGGAGAAGGTGTAGGCGGAGCCGGCCACCGGAACCGTGGAGGCGAATTCCGCATAGCAGAGCGCCGCCAGGGCGCAGACGACCCCGGCGACCACGAAGGCGAGGGCGGTCGCCGGTCCCGCGGTCTCCTTGGCCACCTTTCCGGTGAGCACGAAGATGCCGGTACCGATGACTACGCCCACGCCGAACACCGTGAGGTCCACGGCGGAGAGCGACTTCTTGAGGGCGTGCTCCGGCTCCTCGGTGTCGCGGATCGACTGTTCGACCGTCTTGGTCCTGAACAGTCCGTCTCCGCTGGGGGGCAGGTCCTGCTGGGTGCTCACCGGCGTACCTCCACGCACTCGTCGTGTACGCCATGATTCGGACCCGCCGGCCCCCCGGACGCCCGCAGCACGCCGCACGCGGCCTTGTTTCACGCGAATGGGCCGGTCGGACCACCCGTACGGGGTGGGCGACCGGCCCAATCGGAGTGCGGCGGCAGCCGGGTCAGTCCCGGACCGGCTCCACCACGGAGCGGCTCTCCGCGTCCGTGTCGTAGCGGCCGTCGAGCCTGGCGACCAGGCCGGTGACCTGACGGGCGATGTCCGGCGCGGTCAGCCCGATCTCGGCCATGACCTCCTTGCGGGAGGCGTGGTCGAGGAAGACCGGCGGGATGCCGAAGTCGCGCAGCGGTACGTCGACGTCGGCGTCGCGCAGCGCCTGGGCGACCGCGGAGCCGACGCCGCCGGCCCTGCTGTTGTCCTCGACGGTGACGACGACCCGGTGCTTCGCCGCGAGCGGGGCCATGGCCTCGTCCACGGGCTTGACCCAGCGCGGGTCGACGACGGTGGTCGAGATGCCCTGGGCGTCGAGCAGGTCCGCGATCTCCAGGCACATCGGGGCGAGCGCCCCGATGGAGACGAGCAGGACGTCCGGCCGCGCGGCGGCCGGCTTGCGGAGCACGTCCATGCCGCCGACCGTGCCGACGGCCTTGACCGACGGGCCGACCGCCCCCTTCGAGAACCGGACGACCGTCGGGGCGTCGTCGACCTCGACGGCCTCGCGCAGCTGGGCGCGGACCTGGTCGGCGTCGCGCGGGGCGGCGATCCGGAGCGTCGGCACGCACTGGAGGATCGACATGTCCCACATGCCGTTGTGCGAGGCGCCGTCCGTACCGGTGACTCCGGCCCGGTCGAGGACGAACGTCACACCGCACTTGTGCAGGGCGACGTCCATCAGGACCTGGTCGAAGGCGCGGTTGAGGAACGTGGCGTACACCGCGAAGACCGGGTGCAGGCCGCCCGTGGCGAGCCCGGCGGCGGAGACCGCGCCGTGCTGCTCGGCGATGCCCACGTCGTAGATCCGGTCCGGGAAGGCCTTCTCGAACTTGGTCAGGCCGACGGGCTGGAGCATGGCCGCGGTGATCGCGACGATGTCCTCGCGCTCCCGGCCGAGCTTGACCATCTCCTCGCCGAACACGGAGGTCCAGTCGAGGCCGGAGGTGGCGACGGGAAGGCCGGTGTCGGGGTGGATCTTGCCGACGGCGTGGAAGCGGTCCGCCTCGTCGAGCAGCGCCGGGGTGTAGCCGCGGCCCTTCTCCGTGAGGCAGTGCACGATGACGGGCCCGCCGAAGCGCTTGGCGCGCTGGAGGGCGGATTCCAGTGCCTCCAGGTCGTGGCCGTCGATCGGGCCGACGTACTTCAGACCGAGGTCCTCGAACATGCCCTGCGGGGCGATGAAGTCCTTGAGGCCCTTCTTGGCGCCGTGCAGCGTCTCGTACAGCGGCTTCCCGACGACGGGGGTGCGCTCCAGGAGGTCCTTGCCGCGGGCCAGGAAGCGCTCGTAGCCGTCCGTGGTGCGCAGGGTCGCCAGGTGGTTGGCGAGGCCGCCGATGGTCGGGGCGTAGGAGCGCTCGTTGTCGTTGACGACGATGACGAGGGGGCGGTCCTTGGCGGCGGCGATGTTGTTCAGCGCCTCCCAGGCCATGCCTCCGGTGAGGGCGCCGTCACCGATGACCGCGACGACGTGGTCGTCCTTGCCCAGTACCTCGTTGGCCTTGGCGAGGCCGTCGGCCCAGCCGAGCACGGTGGAGGCGTGCGAGTTCTCGATGATGTCGTGCTCGGACTCGGCACGCGAGGGGTAGCCGGAGAGGCCGCCCTTGCTCTTGAGCTTCGAGAAGTCCTGGCGGCCGGTGAGGAGCTTGTGCACATAGCTCTGGTGGCCGGTGTCGAAGAGGACCTTGTCCTTCGGGGAGTCGAAGACCCGGTGCAGGGCGATGGTCAGCTCGACCACACCCAGGTTGGGTCCGAGGTGTCCGCCGGTCTTGGAGACGGCGTCGACGAGGAAGGTCCGGATCTCTTCGGCGAGCTGCTCCAGCTGCTCGGGGGTGAGACGGTCCAGGTCACGCGGTCCGCCGATGCGGGCCAGCAGATCCCATCCCTCGCCCGTCACCGCCTGACGCGCTTCGCGCGGCTGTGTCACCGTGCCTCCTTGCGATTGTGCTGGTCGAGCATGCCGATCCGATGAGTCTAATGTTCCGTCCGCCCTGTCGGACATCGGGCGTGCGTGTGCTGTCCCACCAGGGCCGGTACGTGACCGTGCCCGGAGCCCTGGAAAAAGGGCGCCGGGCACGGTCGGGCGTTGCGTGTCACCGGGCCCCGCCGGGCCCGGTGAGGTTACGCGCGGCCTGCGGTCTTCTGGGTCTTGCGCGAGACCGAGTCGATGATCACGGCGATGAGGAGTACTCCACCGGTGATCATGTACTGGATCGCGTTCGACGACAGGTTCATCTGGTTGAGGCCCTGGACGATCGACTGGATGACCAGGATGCCCAGCAGCGCGGACCAGACCTTGCCGCGTCCGCCGAACAGGGACGTGCCGCCGATGACGGCTGCGGCGATGCACATCATGAGCTGGTTGCCGCCACCGAGCGAACGGTCGGCGCCGCCGGTCGCGGAGGCCAGGAAGAGACCGCCGACCGCACCGAGCGTGCCGGAGATCATGAACACCGAGATGCGGATCCAGGACACGTTGATACCGGCACGACGCGCAGCCTCGATGCCACCGCCGACCGCGAAGATCTGACGGCCGTACGTGGTGCGGCGCAGAACGAAGTCGGTGATGACCAGGATCGCGAGGAAGATCACCAGGGAGAGCGGGAGGCCCTGCTCCTGGTTGAACGCGTACGCGGCGAGGAGGCACAGTACGGCGAGCAGCACGGTGCGCAGGATGATCTCGCTCTGCGGGCGGTGCGGCAGCTCCGCGGCCTTGCGGCGGCTCGAGTCGCGCAGCTGCGCGAGGTAGAAGGCGACGATCACGAACACGGCGAGACCGTAGGCGGCCGCGACGTCGGCGAAGTAGTAGCTGGTCAGGTCGCGGACGAAGCTGCCGAGCGGGGTGGTGATGGTGGACTTGTCGCCCATCACCCAGGTCTGCAGACCGGCCCAGCCCAGGAAGCCTGCCAGGGTCACGACGAACGCGGGCACGCCGATCTTGGCGAAGACGATGCCGTGGAAGGCGCCGATGACCGTGCCGGACAGGATGCCGACCACGATGGCGAGGCCGTCGGGCATGTCCGTGCCGACCACGGCCCAGACCGCACCCGCGAGACCCGCCACGGAACCGACCGCGAGGTCGATCTCGCCGAGCAGCAGGACGAAGACGATGCCCACGGCCATGATGCCCGGGCCCGCCGCGTACAGCGTGATCTGGTCGAGGTTGTACGAGGTGAGGAAGTTGCCGGTCTCGAGCTGGAAGACGATCCCGATGATGATCAGGCCCACCACGACGGGCAGCGAGCCGATCTCGCCCGAGCGCACCTTGCGCTTGAACTCGGTCCAGTAGCCCTTGAAGCCCTGCTCGCGGACGAGCAGGCGGGGGTCGACGACCTTGACCGCGCCGGCCGCCGCTACGGGAGCCTCGGTGATCTCGGTGGTCTCGGTGGCCTTTGCCTGGGCCGGGACCTCGGCCGAAGTCTTGCTGATCTTGCTCACTTGGATGCCTCCGCGCTGCGGGACTTGCGACGGGTCACGGCGTTGTCCGTGGCGCCCGTGATCGCGGCGATGATTTCTTCGTGGCTGGTCGTCGCCACCGGGAAGATGCCGTTGTTGTGGCCGAGTCGCAGCACGGCGACCTTGTCGGCGACAGCCTTCACGTCGGCCATGTTGTGGCTGATGAGGATGACGCCGAGGTTCTGCTCGCGCAGCCGCTCCACCAGGTCGAGCACCTGTGCGGTCTGCTCGACGCCGAGGGCCGCGGTGGGCTCGTCCAGGATCACGATCTTGGGGTTGCCGACCAGGGCGCGGGCGATGGCCACGACCTGGCGCTGGCCGCCGGAGAGCGCGGCAACCGGGATACGGACGCTGGGGATACGGATGGAGAGCGTGGACAGGAGGTCCTGCGCCCGCTTCTCCATGGCGACCTCGTCGAGGACGCCACCCTTCTTGATCTCGCGACCGAGGAAGAGGTTGGCGACGACATCCAGGTTGTCGCAGAGCGCGAGGTCCTGGTAGACGGTGGCGACGCCGAGGTTCTGGGCGTCGTGCGGACGGTTGATGTCCACCTTCGTGCCCTCCCACTCGATGACGCCCTCATCGATGGGGTGCACGCCGGCGATCGTCTTGACCAGCGTGGACTTTCCTGCACCGTTGTCGCCGACCAGGGCGACCACTTCTCCGGCGTGGACTTCGAGATCGACACCGGAGAGGACCTGCACCGCTCCGAATCGCTTGAAGACTCCACGCAACGCCAGCACGGGCGTCTGTGACACGTGAACCATCTCCTTCGCCGCCTGACCGGCGGGGATGTGCCGCCTGACCGGCGGAGACGCCGCGCCACAACGGGCAGCGTCGACGTACTGGAAGTACTGGGGAAAATGTCCGGCACCCGGGCGGCAGCGGGGTGTGGGCCGACCGGGGCCGGACAGTCATGGGGCGGGCGGACTCCCGCCGTGCGGCGCGGATCAAACCCGTACGCGCCAGGGCCTGTTGGCCCTGGCGCGAGGAGGGACTACTTGATGCCCAGTGCGGTGCACTTGGCGGCGATGTCCTTCACGCAGATCGCGGAGGCCTGGTAGATGCCGTCCTTGACCACGGTGGACTCGATGTTGTCCTTGTTCACCACGGTCGGCTCGAGCAGCGTGGACGGAACGCCGTCCGTCTCGCCCTGGGCGCCGATGTCCTTGCCCTGGAGCAGGTTGACGGCGAACTGGGCGGCCGCCGGGGCGAGCTGCTTCGGCGACTTGTAGATCGTGAAGGTCTGCGTGCCGGCGATGATCCGCTGGATACCGGGGAGCTCGGCGTCCTGGCCACCCACCGGGATGTCCTTGATACCGGCGTTGCCCAGGGACGTGATGATGCCGCCGGCCATGCCGTCGTTGGCGGAGTAGACCGCGTCGATCTTGCCCTTGCCGACCGAGGAGATCGCGGCGGTCATCTTCTCGCCGGCGATCTTCGGGTCCCACTCGCCGGACGCCTCGTAGGCAATCTTGATCTTGCCGTCGAGGGACGAGTGAGCGCCCTTCTTGAACAGGCCGGCGTTCGGGTCCTTCTCGTCACCGTTGATCATGACGAGGTTGGCGCCTGCCGCCTTCGAGCCGAGCGCGTCGAGGACGGCCTGGCCCTGGAGCTTGCCGATCTTCTCGTTGTCGTGGCTGACGTAGGCGTCGGCACCGACGATGGCGCGGTCGTACGCGACGACCTTGACGCCCTTCTTGTGTGCGTCGCCAACCCACGCGGCGGACTTCTCGGCGTCGACGGAGGAGATCGCGATGACCTTGATGCCGTCGGCGATCTGCTGCTCGAACTGCTGCTTCTGCTGGCCGACGTCACCGGCCGCGTTGTTGTAGACAACCTCGCAGTCCGGGCAGTCCTTCTTGACCGCTTCGATGAACAGCGGCTTGTCCAGCGTCTCGTAGCGAGCGGTCTTGTTCTCCGGGAGCAGCAGGCCGATCTTGGTCTTGCTGCCCGAGTCCGCCGAGTCCTTCTTGTCGTCGCCCGCCTTGCCACAAGCGGCGAGGGAGACGGCCATCGAAACGGCGGCCGTGCCTATGACGATGCGTCGCGTCATTGCGTTCATTGCGGGTGTGCCTCCCTGACGAGGCCGCAACGTTGCGGCCGAGGTGGATTGGAGTCAACTCGGCCCCAGGCTTGGCGTCAAGGAGTAAATTCTTAACGAGATGACAACGGTGCCATTCGTTATCTAAGTGAAGGCAGGCGTCGCCGCGGGGAGGGTGCTCTCCAAAAGGGTTGAATCCCCCATCTCGTTCAGGACGAGGGCCAGGGCACCCAGCACCTCCGCCCGTCCGCCGAGGGCGCCGGGGAGCACCGAGAGCTGTCGTGCGGCGCTGGGGATGGCGTAGCGCGACACGGAGTCGCGGATGGGCCCCAGGACCAGCTCGCCGGCCTCCGCGAGCGAGCCGCCGAGCACGACCCGGCTCGGGTTCAGCAGATTGCAGAGGTTGGCCACCCCGCTGCCGATGTGCCGCCCGACGTCGCCGATCACCCGGCGGCAGCCCGGGTCGCCCTCGCGGGCCAGCTGGACCACCCGCTCCATGGTGAGATCGGGCCCGTGGCCGGGCTGGAGCAGGGGCAGGACGTACCGCGCGGCCGCGAAGGTCTCCAAGCACCCGCGGTTGCCGCAGCGGCAGACAGGGCCCGATTCGTCGAGGGTGATGTGGCCGATCTCGCCGGCCGTGCCGCCGGGCCCCCGGTAGATGTGCCCGTCGATCACCAGACCGGCGCCGACACCGCTCGCGACCTTGATGTACGCGAGGTCCCGCACCCCCCGGCCGCTCCCCCACACCAGCTCGCCCAGCGCCCCGAGGTTGGCGTCGTTGTCGACGTAGACCGGCACGCCCAGGCGTCCGGCGAGCTCCTCGCTGGGGTTGATGCCCGTCCAGCCCGGCAGGATCGACGTGGAGCCCAGCGTGCCGGACTCGACGTCGATCGGGCCGGGAACACCGAGGCCCACCCCGATGACCTTGCCGGGGCTGATCCCCGTGGTCTCGATCAGCCGGTTGACCAGCTGTTCCGCCCGCCCGAAGCCCTCGGCGGACGAGGCGTCCACGTCCAGTGGCTCGGATTCCTCGGCGAGCACCTGATGGGCCAGGTTCCCGACCGCCACCCGCAGGTGCGTATGTCCGAAATCGACGCCGATGACGATGCCCGCGTCCCCGCTGAGCGAGACGCTGCGGGCCCGGCGGCCGCCGGCCGAGGTGGGGGTCACCTCGACGGTGCCGCCCTCCTTCAGTTCACGAACGATATTGGAGACGGTGGCCGCGGAGAGGCCCGTACTCCTGGCGATCTCCGCCTGGGTGAGCGAGCCCGCCATACGTACGGCGCGCACGACCCGCTCAAGGTTGGCGCGATGCAGAGATGTCTGCGACCCCGGAGTCTCCATCGACTCACTCACTCCTGCCATATTCTCCAACATGTGAACCCTAAGCTGACCGTTTTGGGGTGCGCCCCGTCAAGACCTTGAGCAGTCGAAGCCTCGGATGAGCACCGGACCCTCGCACGGCACGCTCCGCGAAATCCCCCTTACACAGACGAACCGCCCGTCGGCATCTGCCGACGGGCGGTTCGTCTGTGTGCGTGCGGGAGGTGTTCCGCGTATTACTTCACCGCTCCCGCGGTCAGACCGGCCACGACCTGGCGCTGGAAGACGATGTAGGCCACGAGGACCGGGAGCATCGCCATCACCAGACCGGCGAAGAGTCCGGACCAGTCGCCCTTGTAGCCCTGGCTGTTGGCCAGTTCGACCAGGCCCTGGGAGAGCACCCGGTGGTCGGGGTCGCTGTTCAGCACCGTGGGCAGCATGTACTGGTTCCACTGCCCCAGGAAGTTGAAGATGCCGACGCTGATCAGGCCCGGCTTCGCCATCGGCAGCATCACCTGGAAGAACGTCCGGGTGTGCGAGGCCCCGTCGAGCATCGCCGCCTCCGCCACGGAGCCCGGAAGCGTCCGGAAGAAGGCGGTGAGGAAGAAGACGGTGAAGGGCAGCGAGTAGGCGATGTAGACCAGGATCAGTCCGTGCGTCGTGTTCAGCAGCCCCATGTTGTTCATGACGAAGAACAGCGGGACCAGCGCCAGGATGATCGGGAAGCTCATCCCGCCGATGAACAGGTAGTACACGAAGCGGTTGCCCGGGAAGTCGAACCGGGCCAGCACGTAGGCCGCCATCGAACCCAGCAGCAGAGTGCCGATGAGCGAACCCCCGACCACCACGATGGTGTTCAAGAAGTATTCACTCATGTGCGCCTGGCTCCAGGCGCGTGACCAGTTCTCGAAGTGAAGCTTGTCCGGCAGCGCCCACGGCGTCGACAGGATCGAGTCGTCGGTCTTGAACGAGGTCATGACCGCCCAGAGCAGCGGCATGACCACCAGGATCGCCCAGATGATCAGCACACCGTGCGAGAAGACGTTGAGGACCTTGCCCTCGCCGCTCTTCTTCTCGCCGTCCTGCGCGGGCGCCTTGGACACGGGGGCCGGTTCCGTCACCGTGACCACGGGAGGGGTTTCAGTGGCCTTCACGTGTGCTCACCTCGTACTGTCGAGCCGGCCGCCGGGACCGGGCTGTCTTGCCTGCTGGGGATCCGGGCAACGCGTCCCGGGAGGCACAGCATCAGAACTCCAGCCGCTCGCGCCGGCCCAGACGCATCACGATGGCGGCGAACACCATGGTGACGATGAGCAGCCCCACACCGATCGTGGTCGCGTATCCGGCCTGACCGTCGCGGAAGGCCGTCTGGTAGACGTACAGCGGCAGCACCGAGGTCGCGTAGTCGGGGCCGCCGGGGCCGACGGTCATGACCTGGACGGCCGTGAACGCCTCGACGCCGAGCGCCAGGATGCCCATGTAGACCCACCCGGACTGCACGGTGTCCCAGAGCAGCGGCAGGGTGATCTTGAAGAACGTCGTGACGCGGCTGGCCCCGTCCAGGAGCGCGGCCTCGTAGAAGTCCTTCGGGATGGAGGCCATTCCGGCGGAGAAGAGGACGACGAAGAATCCGACCGTCGACCAGACCAGGACCACCATGACGCAGATGAGCGCCAGGTTCGGGTCACCCAGCCAGTCCGGCTGGATGGAGTCGAGCCCGACTCCCTTGAGCGCCGAATTCAGCATTCCACTGCGCGGGTTGTACGCGAACTGGAACAGCAGGGCGACGATGACGATCGAAAGCACCTGCGGGAAGAAATAGGCGATCTTGTAGAACCCCGAGCCCCGCACGCCGGAGACCGCGGCGTTCTTACGCCGGCGGCCTCCGACGTTGAGCATGAAGGCGAAGAAGAGCGCGAGGCCCAGCGTCACCAACGGCAGCAGCAGCACGAGCAGCACGCTGTGCTGCAGCGACTTCCAGAAAATGTCGTCCTTGAACATCCTCGTGTAGTTGTCGAGGCCGACCATCTTGAAGTCCGGGCTCAGGCCGGTCCAGTCCGTGAACGAGTAGTAGATGGACTGGATGAACGGCCAGATGACGAAGACCGCATACAACGCCAGTGGGGCTACGAGGAACCCCACAATGAACCGGTACTTGCCGTGCTGCATCGTTTACCGACCCCGATCTTTCCGCGGGTGCCGCCGCTGGTGACGGTTGCTCACTGGTGCCTGTACTTCTTGACGGACGAGTCCTTGGCCGCGGCGTCCGCGTAGCCCTGGATCTTCTTGATGGCCTCGGCGGGCGTCAGACGCCCGGCCATCATCTCGCCGATGCCGGCGGTGCCGATCTGCTCCTTCTGGAGCTTCACGTACCAGTCCTGCAGTCGCGGGTTGACCACGTTGTCGCCGGCCTTCTTCAGCGCGTCGACACCGGCCTGCATGGCGGTGGAGAGAGTCAGGCCGTCGGTGCCGCCGTTGAAGGCGCTCAGGGACTTGACCTGCTTGGTGAAGTTCTTCGAGGACTCCTCGGAGAGCATGATGCGCAGCTGCTCCATGCCGCCCTGCGGGTTCTTCGCCTTGGCCGGGACGACGAAGGGCTCGCCGCCGGACGCCCAGATGGTGCCGAAGGGCAGCTTGTCCGACGAGTCCAGGCCCGAAGGGGCCGAGACCATCATCTTGAAGTCCTTGGGCGTGGTCGGGGCCGCCTCGTTCTCCACCCACGAACCGTTCGGGATGAAGAGCGCCTTGCCCTTGGTCCACTCGGTCTGCGACTGGATGTGGGTCAGACCCGGGGTCCCCTTGAGGATGTAGCCCTTCTGCTGAAGCTCGTAGTACGCCTCGAACGCCGCCTTGACCGCGGGGTCCTTCCAGGCGTTCGGCTCCAGGTTGTCGATCTTGTCGAGAACCTCCCGGCCACCGATCTTGGCGATGAACGGGTAGAGCGAGAACGGCAGGTAGTACGGGTACTTGCCCGGGTACGTCCAGCCGGCGACACCCTGCTTCTTCGCCTTCGCACACAGGGCGAGCATGGCATCCCAGTCCTCGGGATACTCGGCGTCCAGCTTCTCCAGGTTGGTCTGCGAGTACCAGACGCCGTACACGGTGTACGCGTAGTACATGATCCAGACCGGGTCCCCGTCGAACTGACCCATCTCCAGGACACCCGGGCGCAGCGTGTCGCGGACCTTCTTGCTCGGGTCGTCGATGGACGGGGCGTCCATCAGCGCCGTCAGGTCCATCAGCTGCTTCTTGTCGACGAGGACACCCATGTCCATCTGCTCGGCACCCGAGTTGTCGATCAGGTCCGGCGGGGTGCCACCGTTGAAGCGCGGCTGCAGCTGCGACTGGATCTTCTGGGTCGCGGAGTGCTTGACCTTGGCCTTCGGGAAGGCCGCGGTGTACTTCTTCTCGGCGTCGATCGCGTACTGCTGACCGAAGCCGCCGTCGAAGATGACCACGTCGAGTGCGGCCGTCTCGTTGACGCCCAGCGGGTTCTTCGCGCTGGTCTTGCCCTTCTCGACCTGCTTGTCGCCGCCGTCGTCGCTGCTCGCACAGGCCGACAGGAAGCTCATCGTCGGGATGGTGATCAGACCGAGTGCGGCAGAACGCTTGATCACATCGCGACGGCCAAGGCCCTCATTCTTGTGGGCGGAGGTGGATCCCATGCTCAAGTCCTCGCCTTCTCCAGGACTCAGGCGGTGTGTACCGGTCGCCCGTCGATATTCGCCTCAGGCGAAGGGCCCCGCCACCGCGGTCAGTTGCGCTTGGGTGGTACAGATTTCAGGCTAGCCATTGCAGTGGGGGGCACGGGGAGACCGAACAGCGGACGCACCTGCGCCGCCCTGTTGTCCTGCCCCCGTGTCTCCCCTGACCGCACAGTTGGAAAGAAGCTGTGCAGACGCCGACAGGTATAGTCCACTTGCCGCCAACTGAGCAAGATCGAATGCAGGTTTGGACGGCAGTCTTTCCCGAGTTGAGACCTCGCGGATACTTCGGCACCGCACGGCCTCCTTCGGATGTAACGATTTCCGCATTCCGGTCGATTCGAACACCGGCTCTGATCCAACACCCTTGACACCAACCGCCACTTCACTCCCTACTGGTTCCTGCGCTCACCCCTGACAACGTTGTCCAAGCGCACTTCCTCGGGAGGAATGGCTCGGCATGCAGCCCCGACATGGTTCTCGTAAGAGACAAAGCAGCACGGCCGCGCTGATCGCGGCCTCACTCGTCCTGCTCGTGACCGCCCCCACCGCGGCCGCCGCCACCTCGTCCGGTGCGGGCGCGAAGGGCCAGAAGGCCGCCGGTGACCGGACTTTCAGCTCGTCCTTCGAGGCGGACGAAAAGCAGCCGGACTGGCGCAATACCGTGGAAGAAGGCCCTGACGGAAAGAAGCGGGCATCGGGTATCGATGGCGGCTTCTCCGCCGGAATACCGGGCAATGTGACCGACAAGGTCACGGATGTCCGCGCCAGCGACGAGAACTCCGGCGGCGGCGAGGTGAAGGAAAACCTCGTCGACGGCGAATCCGGTACGAAGTGGCTGTCGTTCGAGCCCACCGCCTGGGCCGAGTTCGACCTGGTCGAGCCGGTCAAGGTCGTGACGTACGCGCTGACCTCGGCCGACGACCACGACGAGCGCGACCCGAAGGACTGGACCCTTCAGGGCTCCGAGGACGGCACGACCTGGACGGACCTGGACACCCGGACCGGCCAGACGTTCAGCGAGCGCTTCCAGACCAAGTCGTACGACTTCACGGCGGACAAGGCCTACCAGCACTTCCGCCTGGACATCACGAAGAACAACGGCGCCCCGGACGCGACCCAGCTCGCCGACGTCCAGTTCTCCGACGGGGACACCTCCGCCCCCGCCCCCGACGACATGCGAAGCCAGATCGACCGCGGCCCGTCCGGCTCCCCCACCGCCAAGGCCGGTGCGGGCTTCACCGGAAAGAAGGCGCTGCGGTACGCGGGCACGCACAAGGCCGACGGCCGGGCGTACTCGTACAACAAGATCTTCGACGTCAACACGGCCGTCACCCGGGACACCGAACTTTCCTACCTGGTGTACCCCCAGATGGGCGAGACGGACCTGTCCTACCCGGCCACGCACGTCGCGGTGGACCTCGCGTTCACGGACGGCACCTACCTCAGCGACCTGCGCGCCACCGACACCAACGGCGGGCTGCTGACCCCCGGGGGCCAGGCCGACGCCAAGCGGCTGTACGTCAACCAGTGGAACAAGGTCGACGCGCGGATCGGCACGGTCGCGGCCGGCAAGACCGTCGACCGGATCCTCGTCGCGTACGACTCCCCCAAGGGCCCGTCGAAGTTCCAGGGCTGGATCGACGACGTCAAGATCGCCCCGAAGGCGCCCGAGAAGCGCAAGAAGCACCTCTCGGACTACGCCTCGACCGTCCGCGGCACCAACTCCAGCGGCGGCTTCTCGCGGGGCAACAACTTCCCCGCCACCGCGGTCCCCAACGGCTTCAACTTCTGGACCCCGGTCACCAACGCCGGATCGACCAGCTGGCTGTACGACTACGCGCGCGGCAACAACGACGACAACCTGCCCACCCTGCAGGCCTTCAGCGCCAGCCACGAGCCGAGCCCCTGGATGGGCGACCGGCAGACCTTCCAGCTGATGCCGTCGGCGGCCTCCGGCACCCCGGACGCCTCACGCACGGCCCGCGCCCTGCCGTTCAAGCACGAGAACGAGACGGCGAGGCCCCACTACTACGGGGTGACGTTCGAGAACGGTCTCAAGGCCGAGATGACGCCGACCGACCACGCGGCACGGATGCGGTTCACGTATCCGGGCAAGGACGCGAGCATGGTCTTCGACAACGTCTCCAACGACGGCGGTCTGACCCTGGACCCGGGGACGAGCTCCTTCACGGGCTTCTCCGACGTGAAGAGCGGCGGCTCGACCGGAGCCACCCGGCTCTTCGTGTACGGCGTCTTTGACGCCCCCGTCACCGGCAGCGGCAAGCTCTCCGGCGGCGGTGACGACGTCACGGGCTACCTGCGCTTCGACGCGGGCAAGGACCGCACCGTCAACCTGCGGCTCGCGACCTCGCTGATCAGCATCGACCAGGCGAAGCAGAACCTCGCCGCCGAGATCCCCGCCTCGCGCTCCTTCGACCGGGTCGAGGACAAGGCACAGGACGCCTGGGACGACCTGCTGGGCAAGGTCGAGGTCGAGGGCGCGACCGCCGACCAGCTGACCACGCTGTACTCCAGCATGTACCGCCTCTACCTCTACCCGAACTCGGGCTTCGAGAGGATCGGCGGCAAGGACCAGTACGCCTCCCCGTTCTCCCCGCAGGTCGGCTCGGACACCCCGACGCACACCGGCGCGAAGATCGTCGACGGCAAGGTGTACGTCAACAACGGCTTCTGGGACACCTACCGGACGACGTGGCCGGCGTACTCCTTCCTCACGCCGAAGAAGGCCGGCGAGATGGTCGACGGCTTCGTCCAGCAGTACAAGGACGGCGGCTGGATCTCCCGCTGGTCCTCGCCGGGCTACTCGGACCTGATGGCGGGCACCTCCTCGGACGTCGCGTTCGCGGACGCGTACGTCAAGGGCGTGGACTTCGACGCGGAGGCCGCGTACGACGCCGCCCTGAAGAACGCCACGGTCGTCCCGCCGTCCTCGGGCGTGGGCCGCAAGGGCATGGAGACGTCCCCGTTCGACGGGTACGCCAACACCTCCACCCATGAGGGCCTGTCCTGGTCGCTGGAGGGCTACCTCAACGACTACGGCATCGCGCAGATGGGCCAGGCCCTCTACAAGAAGACGCACAAGCAGCACTACAAGGACGAGTCCGAGTACTTCCTGAACCGGGCCCGTAACTACGTCGAGCTCTTCGACGACAAGGCCGGCTTCTTCCAGGGCAAGGACGCCAAGGGCGACTGGCGGCTCCCGTCCGACCAGTACGACCCGCGGGTCTGGGGCTACGACTACACGGAGACCAACGGCTGGGGCTACGCCTTCACCGCTCCGCAGGACAGCAAGGGCCTCGCCAACCTGTACGGCGGCCGGGACGGTCTGGCCAAGAAGCTGGACACGTACTTCTCCACCCCCGAGACGGCGGGCCCCGAGTTCGTCGGCAGTTACGGCGGCGTCATCCACGAGATGACGGAGGCCCGTGACGTACGGATGGGCCAGTACGGTCACAGCAACCAGGTCGCGCACCACGTCACGTACATGTACGACGCGGCCTCGCAGCCGTACAAGACGCAGGAGAAGGTCCGCGAGGTCCTGAGCCGTCTGTACACGGGCAGCGAGATCGGCCAGGGGTACCACGGCGACGAGGACAACGGCGAGCAGTCGGCCTGGTTCCTCTTCTCCTCCCTCGGCTTCTACCCGCTGGTCATGGGCAGTGGCGAGTACGCGATCGGCTCCCCGCTCTTCACCAAGACCACCGTGCACCTGGAGAACGGCCACGACCTGGTCGTCAGGGCGCCGAAGAACAGCGCGAAGAACATCTACGTGCAGGGCCTGAAGGTCAACGGCAAGAAGTGGACCTCCACCTCGCTGCCGCACGACCTGCTGGCCAAGGGCGGGGTGCTGGAGTTCGACATGGGCTCGAAGCCGTCCGCCTGGGGCACCGGCGAGGACGCCGCCCCGGTCTCCCTCACCAAGGACGACAAGGTGCCGACGCCGAACAAGGACGTCCTGAAGGGCGAGGGCGCGCTGTTCGACAACACCTCGGCCACGACGGCCACGGCCTCCACGGTGGAGCTGCCGGTTCCCTCGGCGACGAACGCGGTCCAGTACACGCTGACGTCGGGCAAGGCCGCCGAGGCGCCGAGCGGCTGGGTGCTGCAGGGCTCGTCGGACGGCACGACGTGGAAGGACCTCGACAAGCGGTCCGGCCAGTCGTTCGCCTGGGACAAGCAGACGAGGGCCTTCACGGTGAACGGGCGCGGTTCGTACGCGCACTACCGGCTGGTGCTCAGCGGTGAGTCGACGCTCGCGGAGGTGGAGTTGATCTCCTGACCGGCTGAGCCGTACGTCCGGTCCCGTCGGGGGCGGGCCGCCCGCACACGCGGGCGGTTCCGCCCCCGACGGCGTGTTGCCCAGGCCGCCGATCCCGAAATTGGTCTACACCAAGTTTTCCCCAATTCGGTGCGCGCCCTTGACCCGGCGCATTGGTCCAGTCCAATCTCGCGGATGTAGTACCACGTGGCATGAACGCTTAAAGCGCTTCCGAGATCCGGCCCGCCGCTCGGAGACGTCGCGGCGCCGTCCCGGCAACCGCGACGTCACGCGGGGAGATATCGGGCGCACCGGCTCCCCGCACCCACGGAGGTAGAACCATGCCCGCAAGCCCGGTCGGCTCAGGGACCGCGAAGGTCCGCGGTCCTGCAGCACGAGCAAGACGCAACGGAGCCCTGGCCGTTGCCGCCGTACTCGTCGCCTCGGGGGCGGCTCTCGCGGCCGTCCCGGGGCACGCCTCCGCCGCGGACTCGGAACTGCTCACCAACGCCGGATTCGAGGCCGGCTCCCTGAACGGGTGGACCTGTACGACCGGTTCGACGGTCTCCACCACCGCGCACAGCGGCACGGGCGCGCTGGCCGGCACCGCCACCGCGTCCGACACCGGACAGTGCAGCCAGACCGTGGCCGTACAGCCGAACACGTCCTACACCCTGGCCGGCTGGGTCCAGGGCTCGTACGTCTACCTCGGCGCCACCGGCACCGGGGTCAACGCCAACACCTGGGCGGCCTCGGCCCCTTCGTGGCAGCAGCTGTCCACGACGTTCAGGACCGGCGCGAACACGACGTCGGTGACCGTCTTCACCCACGGCTGGTACGGGCAGGGCACGTACCGCGCGGACGACCTGAGCCTGACCGGCCCCACCGGCGGCCCCACGACACCCCCCACCACGCCACCCACGACACCTCCGACCACACCGCCCACACCGCCCACCACCCCGCCGCCGACCACACCCCCGAACGGACCCGCGGGTGACGGCAAGGTCAGCACCCCCACCGGGTTCGCCTCGACCGAGGTCACCGGCAACGCGGCCGTACTGAAGTGGAACCCGTCCACGGTCTCCTCGCAGAACGGCAGCGTGGCGTCGTACAAGGTGTGGGCGCAGAACCAGCTCGTGGCCACCTCCATGGGGACCACAGTCGCCGTGAGTTCGCTGCTGCCCCAGCGCACCTACACGTTTACCGTGCAGGGATACAGCGGCGGTCATGCCTCGGCCCAGTCCGCGGCGGTCACCGTCACCACCGGGACGGCGCCCGCGAAGAAGCCCTACTCCTCCGCCTACTTCGACCAGTGGGGGATCTACGAGAACGCGTACTACCCGAAGCAGATCGGAACCAGCGGCGCCGCTGCCGGACTCGACGTGGTCACCTACGCGTTCGAGAACGTCCACCCCACGACCCACAAGTGCTTCGAGGCGATCAAGGCCTCCGACGCCGGCAACGAGGACAACCCGAACGCGGGTGACGGTGCCGGTGACGCCTACGCCGACTACCAGGCCGACGTCTCCGCCGCGGACAGTGTGGACGGCACCGCCGATGTCTACGAGCAGCCGCTGAAGGGCAACTTCAACCAGTTGCGCGCGCTCAAGGCGAAGTATCCGAACCTGCGGCTGACCGTGTCTCTGGGCGGCTGGACCTACTCCAAGTACTTCTCCGACGCCGCGGCCACCCCCGCGTCCCGCGCGGCGTACGTCTCCTCCTGCATCGACATGTTCATGAAGGGGAACCTTCCGAAGAACATCTCGGGCGACCCGTCCGGCGGCATCGCGTCGGCCGCAGGGATCTTCGACGGCATCGACATCGACTGGGAGTACCCGGGATCGGCCGGAGGCCACACCGGAAACCACTACTCCCCCGCGGACAAGGCCAACTTCACCCTGCTGCTCAAGGAGTTCCGCACCCAGCTCGACGCGTACGGTGCCACCCTCGGCAAGCGGTTCCTGCTCACCGCCGCCCTTCCCAGCGGCCAGGACAAGATCGCGTTCCTGGAGACCGACAAGATCGGCGACTACCTCGACTACGCCGACGTGATGACCTACGACATGCACGGCGCCTGGGACGCCACCGGGCCCACCAACCACCAGGACCCGCTGCACGACAGCCCCGACGATCCGGCCACCCCGGTGCAGCCCGGCACCGCCAGGTACAACCTCGACACGGCCGTCACCGCCTACACCGACGGGCTCCCGGAGTACGGCATCGCCGGCGGCTTCCCCGCCTCCAAGCTGGTGCTCGGAGTCCCCTTCTACTGGCGCGGCTGGACGGGCGTGCCGGCCGGCCCGAACTACGGCCTCTACCAGAGCGCCACCGGCCCCACCGCCGCCAAGCCGCTGAGCCAGGAATCCGGGCTCGCGGCCTGGAAGGAACTCCAGCCCACCGCGGCCCAGACCCACTGGGACCCGGTCACCGAGAGCTCCTGGGTCTACGACGGAACCAACTTCTGGACCGGTGACACCCCCCAGGCCATCAAGGCACGCGCCGCCTACGCCAAGAGCAAGGGGCTGGCCGGGATGTTCGCCTTCTCCCTGGAGAACGACGACGCGTCGGGCACACTGCTCAACGCGATGACCGACAGCCTCGGCTGAGGTCCGACCACCCCGAGGCCGTGGGCCGCCCGGTGATCCCGGGCGGCCCACGGGCCGCTGCCGCCTTCTGTCCGTCACCCGTGGGGATGGGTCCGGGCCGTTCGAGGGCGGGGCAGGCCGGGCCGTCGCTACATTCTGCTCATGCCTCAGCCGAAGGATCCGGACCCGTACACCAATCCCCGCGCCTTCTACGGCGCCGAGTTGCGGCGGCTGCGCGAGGCGGCCGGTATGTCGCAGAGCGAGTTGGGCTCCCGGGCGTTCTGTTCCGGTACGTACATCGGGCTGTTCGAAGCGGGGGAACGACGACCTCAGCTGGAACTGTCGCGCACGCTCGACGAGTTGCTGGCGAGCGGGAGCATCTTCAGCGGCTGTGCCTTCTGGCACGGACGTCGAAGGTGGCGGGGTACTTCGCGGACGCGGTCGAACTCCAGGCGCGGTCCTCGTCCATCGACAGCTACACCGCCATGCTCGTGCCTGGCCTGTTGCAGACCGGCCCCTACGCACGGGCGCTCACCCGGGCCGCGCATCCCTTCGCCACCACAGAGGTGGTCGAAGGCCATGTCACAGCGCGCATGGAGCGCGCCCAGCTCCTCGATTCGCCCGCAGCACCGGTGTTGTGGGTCATGATTCACGAGGCTGCCCTGCTCGTGCCCGTCGGTGGGCGTGCCGTCATGGCGGAGCAGCTCAACCATCTTGCCGAGCAGACGGCTTCCCGCCCCCGTATCGTCACTCAGGTGCTCCCGTTCTCCGCCGGGGCTCATCCCTTCCTGCACGCTTCCATGCTGCTGATGCAGTTCACCGACGCCCCGGCTGTGGTGTACACGGAGAGCGCGTACAGCGGCCAACTCGTGGAAGAACCGCTGCTGGTGGAGCAGTACAGCACCGCATACGATCTGGCCAGGGCTGCCGCGCTGTCGCCGGAGGCATCCCTGGTCCGGATCGTCTCGGCGGCGAAGGAGTTCGCGACGCCATGAGCACCACACCTGACCTGACCACCGCTGCCTGGCGCACATCGTCGTACAGCAATGGCGACGGCGGCGACTGCGTCGAGATCGCCGACAACCTCCCCGGCATCGTCCCCGTACGCGACAGCAAGACCGGCCCCGAGGGGCCGGCGATCACCTTCGCGACGAGCCACTGGGCGTCCTTCGTCGCGGCCCTCAGGGACAGCTCGCTCTGACGGGAACTCCCCCGGGCCCGTCGCGCGTCATGAAGATCGTGACGGACATGGACGACATGATGCTCGACGAACTCAGCGAGATCTGGGACGACATACGCGAGAACTACGACACGTCCAACAACAGCGCCTACGACCGGACGGTGCTCGACTGCGCCGCCGATCTCGCCGCCGATCCCGGTGGCGATTCGGCCTATGCGTGGGCGATCGGGCTGGTCATGATGGCCCCCTACCTCACCTGGCTGCCGAGTGCAGGCGTCGCACAGCAGGCCGTGACGGCGCTGGAGGCGGCTGACAGGGCTCTGCGGGACCGCAGTTGCCCGCACAGCTCGCATCCCTACGAGAGCCACGACGACGAGGCGGACGAGGACCTCGCCGGGCTGCTGCCGGCACTCGCCGACGAGACGGCGGACTGGAACGAGGAGCGTCCTCGGGACGAGTGGCGTTGCCCCCGCAACGCGGCCGGATTCGCGCGGATCGCTCTGGACATCGTCCACCCCGGATCGGCCACGGACATACCGCCCCGTCTGCCGTTGGAGGCGAAGGACAGCATCGATACGCTGTCGGCGCTGCTGCACGGGTACGCGAAGCCGTGGACCGACATCAACGAGGAGATCAGCGGTCAGGCGTCGGAGCTGTCCTGGGCGGCCCCGGCGGACCGCGCCGGGCGTCTGATGGTGGTCAGGGCCGTGACCTGGTACGCGGTCTCCGGCACGGTGCGTGCGAAGTCCGTACTCGACCGCCTGGTAGGGGCGGTGGAGGAGGCGCTGCCCCACTTCACCGACCGCGACTGCGCCCACGACGGGCATCCGGCCCTGCCGAACAGCGGGCCGAACGCCGCGGAGCTCGGCATCATGCTGAGCAGTGCCGGCGGCCGGGAGATCTTCGAACGGCGTCGCATCGCCGCGGGCCGGAACACCCCGCTCGACGAAGTCGTGTGCCCGGTGCTCATCGCGGAGGTCGCACAGGAGACGTTGTCGTTGCTGCGCAAGCGGCGCGACGAGCTCTTCGGGGAGCGCGACACCTCGCACGCAGACGCCGAATACCTGCGTGCGGACGGCAGGCTGGACATCGGGAAGCTCGTGGAGCGGACGGACAACAAGAGCTGGAACGAGGAGTACGCCGACGATCTGGGTCTGTGGGCCGCCCGTCGTCACGGGCAGTCCGCCGACGATCGGGATCGCACCGTACTGCTGCTCGTGGCCCACCAGGCGACGGCCATCTCCTACCCGAGCCCTCCGCTCTCCGTCGTCCGGGGCGTCCTGGCCACCATGCGCGCAGTCGCTGCGGCTCCCCTGCCCGCCGAGTGCCTGCACGACGACGAGCATCCAGTGATGCGGCGCGCGGAGTTCCGCGCCGGCATGTCCCATTTCTGGGCCCCGGAGGAGTTCCCGCCGGGCGAGGACTCCCGCAGCGCGGAGTCCTGGACCTGCCCGCGGTTCGCGGCTGCGGTCGCCGAGGAGACCATCCGCGACCTGGCGGACCTCTACGAGGAGGACGAGCTCGCCGACGAGGGCTGACGACCTGCAAGCCCCCTCAGGGCTACGGGGTGTCCGGGACCGCGGTGGGGAACAGGCTCTCCGGCAGGGTCACGTTCCACGCCGTGATGACCGGCTGGCCGTGCTCCGTGCCGAGCCGGGACACGGCACCCGTGGCGAGCTGGAAGAGCGTGCCCTCCGCCGGCGTGAGGCCGAGGTAGCGGGCCGTCAGGACGCGCAGGAAATGGGAGTGCGCGACCAGGACGATGTCCTCGTCCCCGGCCCGTCCGGCGGCTTCCCTGACCTCGGCCAGGATCCGGTCGGCCCGTTCACCGACGGCCGCCGGGGTCTCGCCCGGGTGCGCGTCGGGGCCGGCCGTGACGCCGTCGGTCCAGAGGTTCCAGTCGGGGCGGGTGAGGTGGATGTCGTGGGTGGTGATGCCCTCGTAGCCGCCGTAGTCCCACTCGCGCAGCTCGGGGGTGATGCGGGGTGCGGCCAGTCCGGCGAGCTCGGCGGTGCGCCGGGCCCGTACCGACGGGCTGACCAGGGTGAGCGCGATGCGCCGGTCGGCGAGCAGGGGTGCGAGGGCCCGGGCCTGTCGTTCGCCGAGGGGCGTCAGGGGCAGGTCGGTGTGGCTCGTGTGCTGTCCGTTGCGGGACCATTCGGTCTCGCCGTGCCGGATCAGGATCAACTCGCCCATGTCAAGGCCATCCGCTCTCAGTGCTGTTACCGCTCACGTGCTGTCGATGGTGCGAACCCGCTGGTCCACGATCGCATTCCTTGCGGTGACGAGGCGGGCGGGCGCGCCCGGGAGTGCCCGGATGCGGCTACGCGCGCTGCCGCTGATCGGCGAGGATCTCCGCGATGACGTGCCGCGCGGTGTCCGCCATGAACGCGTTGGTCTCCCGGTAGTACTGGAGCTCCATCAGTGCGATCGACAGCGCCCAGCCGATGCCCCGTGCCCAAGCGGCGTCGTCCGCCTCCGCCGCGGCACGGAAGGTGTCGCGGGCCCCGGCGGGCAGCACGTACCAGGCTGCGATCAGGTCGACGGCGGCGTCGCCCAGGCCGAGGCAGCCGAAGTCGATGACGGCGGTGAGCCGGCCGTCGGCCGTCAGCATGTTCCCGGGTTGCAGATCGGCGTGGATCCAGACGGGAGGACCGGCCGGTGCGGGTACGCGCAGGGACGTCCGCCAGATCTCGACGGCCGCCGCGGTGTCGATCTCGGTGGTCAGGTCCGCGAGGGCCTTGCGGACTGCGCGGTCCCGGGCGGCCGGCGGCTCGCTGCGGTAGGACGGGGGCCCGCCGGTGGGGTCGACGCGGTGGAGCGCGGTGACGAAGCGGGCCAGGTCCTGGGCGAGCGGGGCGGCTTCGGCCGTGTCGCCGACCGTCGGGCAGCTCCCGTCGAGCCAGCCGTAGACGGACCACGGGTAGGGGTAGCCCTCGCCGGGCACGCCCGCGCCCAGCGGTGCGGGGATCGCGACCGGGAGCGAGGGCGCGAGGCGCGGCAGCCAGTGGTGCTCCTTGGCGGTGTCCTCGGCCGAGCCCGCTGTACGGGGAAGCCGTACGACCAGGTCAGCGCCGAGCCGGTACATCGCGTTGGCGGTACCGGCGGCACCCACGCGCTCGACGGGGAGGCCGGACCAGCGCGGGAACTGCGCGGTGATCAGCCGGCGGACGAGGGCGTCGTCGGTCTCGGGCTCGTCGGCGTGCATCCTGCCCCCGCTCATCGACACCTTCCGGATCAAGAGGTCTCCCTGGTCCGCGGACATACGACCTCGGCGGGGATCCGCCCGTCAACGCCTTTCCGGAACACCGGCCGACGGCTGTCGCCGTCGGCGATGAGAGCGGGACAGGATCCGGCCGCGTGTCAGACCGCCGTGCGCTCGCTGAGGTCCAGCAGGGCGACCAGCGAGGCGCGGCTGCGCTCCAGGTCGGTGATCCGCTCGTTCACACCGGTCAGCTGCCCGCGCAAGTAGTCCCAGGTGCAGGCGGCGAGCGCAGGTGCGTCGTCCGGCCCCGTGCCCTCCACACAGGGCAGCACCTCGCGGATCACCGCCGTCGGCAGGCCGGCCGCCAGCAGGTGGCGGATCCGGCGTACGGTCTCCGGCGCGTCCGGACCGTATCTGCGGTGCCCCCCGGATGGACGCTCGGAGACGAGCAGTCCCTGCTCCTCGTAGTAGCGCAGCAGCCGCGGGCTGACCCCGGTCTCCCGGGCGAGATCTCCGATCTTCATGTGACCCCCCTCACATCTGCTTGAATCTCACATCGGTGTCAGATCGTAGCGTCGCAGCCATGACGAACGAGAGCCCCACCACCATCAGGACCACATTCGACCTGGGCGGCGACCTGACCGTCCGACGGATCGGCTACGGCGCCATGCGTCTGGCCGACGGACCCGCAACCCCCGGCTCCGACCCCGCGGCCGCCGCCATCTGGCGGGCCCCCACCGACCGGACCGCAGCCATTGCGCAACTTCGCCGGGCAGTTGAGCAGGGCGTCGACCTGATCGACACCGCCGACGCGTACGCCCTCGGCGCGGGCGAGGAGCTGATCGCCGAGGCCCTGCACCCGTACGACGGGGTGGCCGTCGCCACCAAGGTCGGTGTGGTGCGGCCGGGTCCCGCCGAGTGGGTGCCTCTGGGGCACCCCGCGTACCTTCGCCAGCAGGCCGAACTGAGCCTGCGCCGGCTGCGGGTGGAGCGGATCGATCTGCTCCAGCTGCACCGGATCGACCCGGCATACCCGTTGGCCGACCAGTTGGGCGCGCTGAGGCAGTTGCAGGACGAGGGCAAGGTCCGGCACATCGGGCTCTCCGAGGCCTCCGCCGGGCAGTTGCGCGAGGCCGTGGCCATCACTCCGATCGCCGCGGTGAACAACCTCTACAACCTGACCGCCCGGCAGAACGAGGCGGTGGTCGACCTGACCGCCGAACTCGGCATCGCCTTCCTGCCGTTCTTCCCTGTCGCCATGGGCGGCCACGCAGGCCCGCAGAGCCCGGTGGCCGCTGTGGCGGGCGAACTGGGCGCGACGCCCGCCCAGACAGCCCTGGCCTGGCTGCTGCACCGCTCGCCGACCCTGGTGCCGATACCGGGCACCTCCTCGCCGCAACACCTCGAAGAGAACCTGGCCGCTCTGCGGCTACGGCTCTCCGACGACCAGTTCGCCCGGCTCTCCGCGCTCGGCGCCGAGGACGGCACCGCGTGAACGGCACCGCCCGGTCGGAGCAGCGGGACTCTGCGGTACGCCTCCACGCACCCCGCGGACGGCCCCTCCGCCCGGGCGCATCCGGCGCGGCGAACGAAGGGGCCGGCCCCGTTCTCAGCCCTTGACGACCTCCAGTGCCGCGTCGCCGACGACCACGACCCCGTACGGCCGGTCCGTGTCCGCCGTGACGCGGAGCGTGCCGCCCTCGCGGACCAGTTCGTACGTGGCGGCGGGGGCGCCCGTGAGGTCGGGGACCGTCACCGTGCGGGCGAAGTCGCCCAGGCCCTCGGGGGCGTACACGCGCAGCTCCAGGTCCTGCGTCCAGTCCCCGTCGGGGCGGGAGGCGTCGGCGCCCAGTGGGAGGACCGCGCCGGGGCGGACCAGCAGCGGGAGGCTGTCGAAGCCGTGGGTGCCGTGGTGCCAGGCGGGGCCTGTGACGGTCTCGCCGGTCAGGAAGTGGGTCCAGGTGCCCTCGGGGACGTAGTACTCGACCTGGCCGTCCTCACTGAAGACCGGCGCCACGAGGAGGTCGGCGCCCAGCAGGTACTGGCGGTCCACCGTGCGGGTGGCCGGGTCGTCGGGGAACTCCAGCAGCATCGGGCGCATGGTGGGGACGCCGGTGCGGTGGGCCTCGACGGCGGCTCCGTACAGGTACGGCATGAGGCGGTGCTTCAGTTCGGTGAACTGCTTGGCGACCGCGACGGCCTCGTCGCCGAACTCCCACGGCACCCGGTAGGACGAGGAACCGTGCAGGCGGCTGTGCGAGGAGAGCAGGCCGAAGGCGAGCCAGCGCTTGAAGACCGCCGGGTCGGGTGTGCCCTCGAAGCCGCCGATGTCATGGCTCCAGAAGCCGAAGCCGGAGAGGGAGAGGGAGAGCCCGCCGCGCAGGGACTCGGCCATGGCGCCGAAGGAGGACCAGCAGTCGCCGCCCCAGTGGACGGGGAACTGCTGGCCGCCGGCGGTGGCGGAGCGGGCGAACAGGACGGCCTCGCCCTGTCCGCGCTCCTTCTCCAGGAGTTCGAAGACGGCCTTGTTGTACAGGTGCGTGTAGTAGTTGTGCATGCGCTCCGGGTCGGAGCCGTCGTGCCAGACGACGTCGGTCGGGATGCGCTCGCCGAAGTCGGTCTTGAAACCGTCGACGCCCTGGTCCAGGAGGGTCTTCAGCTTGGCCTGGAACCAGGCGGTGGCCTCGGGGTTGGTGAAGTCGACCAGCGCCATGCCGGCCTGCCACTTGTCCCACTGCCAGATGTCGCCCTCGGGCGTGAGGACGAAGTAGCCCTTCTCCGCGCCCTCCGCGTACAGGGCGCTCTTCTGCGCGATGTACGGGTTGATCCAGACGCAGATCTTCAGGCCCTTGTCCTTGAGCCGGGCGAGCATGCCCTCCGGGTCGGGGAAGGTCTGCGGGTCCCATTCGAAGTCGCACCACTGGTACTCGCGCATCCAGAAGCAGTCGAAGTGGAAGACGGAGAGCGGGATGCCGCGCTCGGACATGCCGTCCACGAACGAGGTGACGGTCGCCTCGTCGTAGTTGGTGGTGAACGAGGTGGTCAGCCAGAGACCGAACGACCAGGCCGGCGGCAGGGCCGGGCGGCCGGTGAGCGCGGTGTAGCGGGTGAGGACGTCCTTGGGCGTGGGGCCCGCGACGACGAAGTACTCCAGGACCTGGTCCTCGACGCTGAACTGCACCTGGCCGACGGCCTCGGAGCCGACCTCGAAGGAGACCTTGCCGGGGTGGTTGACGAAGACGCCGTAGCCGCGCGACGAGAGGTAGAACGGGACGTTCTTGTACGCCTGTTCGCTGCTGGTCCCGCCGTCGGCCTGCCACATGTCGACGACCTGGCCGTTCTTGACGTACGGCGTGAACCGCTCGCCGAGTCCGTGGATCGTCTCGCCGACGCCGAGGCCGAGCTGGGCGAGCATGTGGTGGCCGCCGTCCTGGACGGTGGCGAAGGCGGTGCCCTTGCGGCCGGCGGCGGTCAGGAGCCGGCCGTCCGCGTCCAGGAACTCCAGGCCGAAGTCGCCCTCGGTGGGCAGGCGCAGGGTGAGCGGGCCGCTGGTGAGTTCGGCGGTCGGGCCGTCGTCGCGCGTGGTGGCCGGGGTGTCCTCGGTGACTCCGGGGAGGACGAAGTCCGGGCCGGGGCGGCTCTTGCCCGCGAGGTGGGTGACGCGGACACCGATGACGCCTTCGGCGGCGGCGTACGCCTCCACCGTGATCAGGGGCGCGTTGAGGGTGTCCCCGCGCCGTGTCACGCGCTTGACGGCGGCGTAGGCGGTCAGGCGGTCGGCGTCGAGGCGGAGGTCGCGGATTTCGGTGGCGTACGAGGCGTTCACACCGTCTCGCATCTGCCAGAAGCCGTCGGTGAACTTCATGGGGGGGGTCTTCCTTGGCCGGTGGTACGGGGAGGTGTGCGGGGTACGTCGTCAGGAGTGCGTCGTCAGGAGTGCGGGCGCCGCCCGGTCCAGGACCGAGGTCACCCGGTCCCAGGTGGCCGTGGACCGGGGCACGGCGGGCAGCTCCCGGCCCTCACCGGTGCCCCACTCCGTCGCCAGGGCCACCGGGTCGCGGCCGGTGGCGGCGCCCGCGGCGAGGGCGGCCGCGCCCAGCGCGACCAGCTCGCCGGAGTCCGGAAGGATCACCGCACGCCCGGAGAGCCGGCGCACGGTCTCGACCCACATCGTGCCCTTCGCTCCCCCGCCGATCAGGCGCAGCGGCGCGTCGGGCGCGTCGAGCGGCAGTTCGTCCAGGGCGCGCAGGACGGCGACGACGGCGCCCTCGTAGGCGGCGCCGAGGATCTGCTGCCGGGTGGTGTCGTGCCGCAGCCCGTGCAGGAGCCCGGAGGCGGCGGGGAGGTCCGGGGTGCGTTCGCCGTCCAGGAAGGGCAGGAGCACGGCCTCGCCGCCGGGCACGGCGTCCTCCCGGTCCAGGCCGAGCAGCTCGGCGACCTTGTCCACGGCGAGGGTGCAGTTCAGGGTGCAGCCCAGCGGGAGGCGGGTGCCGTCGGTGGCGGCGAATCCGGCGAGGAGCGCGGAGTGCGGGCGGTTGCGGGTGGCGGCGAAGACGGTGCCCGAGGTGCCGAGGCTGACGACGGGGTGGTCGAGGAGCCCTTCGGCACCCAGGCCCAGGCCCACCGCTGCGGCCATGTTGTCGCCGGTGCCGGCGGCGACGGGGATGCCGGCGGGCAGGCCGAGGGCGCGGGCGGCCTCGGCGGTGAGGTGTCCGGCGCGGGTGGCCCCGGTGGCGGCGACCGTGGACAGCATGTCCGCCCGCATGCCGGTGAGGGCGAGCAGCTCGGGGTCGTACCCCTGGGTGGCGGGGTCGTACCAGCAGGTGCCGGACGCGTCACCGGGGTCGGTGACGGCGGTGCCGGTCAGCCGCTCGGTGAGGAAGTCGTGCGGGAGACGGACGGCGGCGGTCGCGGCGGCGGTCGCCGGTTCGCTCTCGCGGAGCCACATCCACTTGGCGGCGGTCATCGAGGCGACGGGGACCGAGCCGGTGCGGTCCAGCCAGGCATCCCGGCCGAGTGCGGCGGTGAGGGCGGCGGCCTGCGGGGCGGAACGGGTGTCGTTCCACAGGAGGGCGGGGCGCAGGGGGCGGCCGTCGGCGTCGAGCGTCACGAGCCCGTGCTGCTGGCCCGCCACGGCGATGCCGGTGACGGCTGCCGGGTCCAGGCCCGCTTCGGCGAGGGCGGCGACGACGGCCGTGCACAGGGCCTGCCACCACTGCTCGGGGTCGCTCTCGCGGGCGCCGCCCTGGCCGGTCACGGTGTGCGGGGCGCGGCCCACGGCGAGCAGCCTGCCGGTCGCGGTGTCGACGACGGCGGCCTTGGTGGACTGGGTGGAGCTGTCCACTCCTATGACGGCCGATACCGGTGCCGTGGCCGGGTTTCTGGCTGGTCGCGACGGCATGTCGTACCTCGTTCCTGTGGGTCCCGATTTTGATCGTACACAAAACAAATAATTCTTCGAAGCGCTTCGACTGACGCAGAAGCCGCCCACACCCCGCCCCGCCTGGGCCGTACGACCCCCTCACAGGCTGCCATGTTGTCCCTATGTGACGCATGTGTCACAGAAGTGGTCTAGAAACAAACGCCGAGATGCCGTATTAGTACTGCCAGCAAACAAATCGGTCGGACGGCAGAGCAGCCGCCCGGGCCATGTCGAAGAGGCAGCAGAATGTCGAATCGCTTCACCCCCACCCCCGCCGACCGGTTCACCTTCGGGCTCTGGACCGTCGGCTGGCGAGGCAACGACCCCTTCGGTGACGCCACCCGCCCGGCCCTGGACCCGGTCGAGTCCGTCGAGCGCCTCGCGGAACTCGGCGCGCACGGTGTGACGTTCCACGACGACGACCTGATTCCGTTCGGGTCCTCGGACAGCGAGCGCGCCGCGATCATCGCGCGCTTCAAGGGCGCCCTGGACCGCACCGGTCTCAAGGTCCCCATGGCCACCACGAACCTCTTCACGCACCCCGTCTTCAAGGACGGCGGCTTCACCGCCAACGACCGCGACGTCCGCCGCTTCGCGCTGCGCAAGGTCATCCGCAACATCGACCTCGCCGTCGAGCTGGGCGCCGAGACCTACGTCGCCTGGGGCGGCCGTGAGGGCGCCGAGTCCGGCGGGGCCAAGGACGTGCGCGTCGCGCTGGACCGGATGAAGGAAGCGTTCGACCTGCTCGGCGAGTACGTCGTGGACCAGGGCTACGACCTGAAGTTCGCGATCGAGCCCAAGCCGAACGAGCCGCGCGGCGACATCCTGCTCCCGACCGTCGGCCACGCCCTGGCGTTCATCGAGCGCCTGGAGCGCCCGGAGATGTACGGCGTGAACCCCGAGGTCGGCCACGAGCAGATGGCCGGGCTGAACTTCGCGCACGGCATCGCGCAGGCACTGTGGGCGGGCAAGCTCTTCCACATCGACCTCAACGGCCAGTCCGGCATCAAGTACGACCAGGACCTCCGCTTCGGCGCCGGCGACCTGCGCCAGGCCTTCTGGCTCGTCGACCTGCTGGAGAGCTCGGACTACGCGGGCCCGCTGCACTTCGACTTCAAGCCGGTGCGCACCGACGGCATCGACGGGGTGTGGGAGTCCGCGAAGAACTGCATGCGCAACTACCTGATCCTCAAGGAGCGCGCGCTGGCGTTCCGCGCCGACCCGGCCGTCCAGGAGGCGCTGGCCGCCTCCCGTCTGGACGAGCTGGCACAGCCCACCGCCGCCGACGGCGTCAAGGCCCTGCTCACGGACCGTTCCGCGTTCGAGGACTTCGACGTGGACGGCGCCGCCGAGCGCTCGATGGCCTTCGAGGCGCTCGACCAGCTCGCCATGGAGCACCTGCTCGGCGTCAGCTGACCCCACCGGGGTGTCCGGCGCGGACCTTCGCCGTCGGACACCCCACTCTCCCCGCGCGCGGGCCTGCCGGACCCGCGCCCGGGCGGACGGATCCACCTCGTCGGGACACAGTGGTCCCCCCGGGCCCGGCACCCCTCTCACGCAAGGGCACCATCGTGACAGCACCTTCTCCGGACGGCGTGCGCCAGCCGCGCCGCCGTCATCACCGGCGGGTCATCGTCCCGCTCACCGTCGTCTCCGCGCTGGTCGGCGGCGTCGTCCTGTCCGGCTGCGGACAGCAGCGGGATGCGGACGTGTACACCGTCATGAACTCGTCGACCGACGAGTCCTACCACCGCTGGGACGCCCAGACGCTGGCCCGGTGCAGCAAGACGCTCGGGGTGAAGATCGAGCAGCAGAGTGTCCCCGCCTCGCAGGTGATGACGAAGGCCCTGCGGATGGCGTCGTCGAAGTCGCTGCCCGACGTGCTCCAGCTGGACGCCTCCGAGATGCCGACGTTCGCCGAGGCGGGCGGGCTGATCCCGCTGAAGGACCTCGGTCTGACGACGCAGGACATCCCCGAGGGCATCGTCAACTTCGGCTCGTACGACGGGAAGTACTACGGTGCGGCCCGCACCGTGAACACCCTGGCGCTGTTCTACAACAAGGACACCCTCGCCAAGGCCGGCCTGGAGGTGCCCACCACCTGGGCCGAGATGCAGGCGACCGCGAAGAAGCTCACGCAGGGCAAGCGGTACGGGCTCGCGCTCAGCGCGGGCGGTGCGGAGGACGGCGTCTTCCAGTTCACCCCGTTCATGTGGTCCAACGGCGGCGACGAGACCAAGCTCGACAGCCCACAGGTCGCCGGGGCGCTGGACTACTGGAAGAGCCTCCTCAAGGACGGCTCACTGTCCAAGTCGACGGTCAACTGGACCCAGGCCGATGTGAACGACCAGTTCATGGCCGGCAACGCCGCCATGATGATCAACGGCCCTTGGCAGGTGGAGACCCTCAACTCCAAGAAGGGGCTGAACTGGGGCATCGCCCAGATCCCGGTCCCGAAGGCCGGTGACGACTCGGTGGGTCCGCTGGGCGGCGGCGTGCTGACGGTGCCCAACACCGGTGACGAGGCGCGGGAGAAGATGTCCGCCCGCATCATCGGCTGCATGTCGGGCGAGCAGGAAGAGATCACCTACGCGATCAACAGCTGGATGGTCCCGGCCAACGAGAAGGCCGCCGCCGTGTGGCGCACGAAGGCGCCGGAGCTGGCCGCCCTCGCCGACCAGGTCGCCACGGCCCGTTCGCGTACCGCCAAGCTCGGCGCGCAGTGGTCGTCCGTGTCGCTGGCCCTGCAGAGCGCCTTCCAGTCCGCGCTCACCGGTGAGTCCAGCGAGGCCGCTCTGAAGCGTGCCCAGCAGCAGGTCACGAGCGGGAACTGAGGTAACGAACCATGTCATCCACCACAGCCTCGGCCGCCGCGCTGCCGGCCGACCCGAAGGCCCCCGCGGCCGGTGCGGTCAAGAAGCCGGTGAACCCGCGGAGCGCCAAGCGCCGCCGCACGCTCGCCCAGTGGGGGTTCATCGCCCCCGCCGTGATCTTCATGGCCCTGTTCTTCGGCTACCCGCTCGTCCGCAACATCGTGATGAGCTTCCAGGACTACTCGCCGTCCACCTTCTTCACCGGCGAGGCGCCGTTCAACGGCTTCGACAACTGGAGCAACGTCTTCAACGACGGGCTGTTCGGCAAGGCCCTGTGGCAGACGATCCTCTTCACGGTCGGATCGCTCGTCGGTCAGTTCTGCATCGGCCTGGGCCTCGCCGTCTTCTTCACCCGCCGCTTCCCGCTGAACGGGATCCTGCGCTCGCTGATCCTGCTGCCGTGGCTCGTCCCGATGGTCGTCTCCGGCATCGTGTGGCGGCGCATCTTCGACCAGGACACCGGTGTCCTCAACTCCTTCCTGGGCACCATCGGCCTCCCCGGTGACACGCCGTGGCTGACGAGCACCAGCATGGCGCTGATCTCGGTGATCCTGGTGAACATCTGGATCGGCATCCCGTTCAACATGGTGATCCTCTACGGCGGCCTCCAGGAGGTCCCCAAGGAGCTCAACGAGGCCGCCTCGCTCGACGGCGCGTCCGCCTGGCGTACGTTCCGCTCGGTCACCCTGCCCATGCTCAAGCCCGTCATCACCGTGGTGCTGGTGCTCGGCTTCATGTCAACGGTGAAGATCCTCGACCTGGTCCTCGCCCTCACCGACGGCGGGCCCGCCGACTCCACCCAGACGCTCGGCACGCTCACGTACCAGAACTCCTTCGTCCAGATGGACTTCGGGGCCGGTGCCGTGGTCGGCAACATCCTGATCCTGATCTCCGCCGTCTTCGCGGTGTTCTACCTGCGGGTCAACCGCAACGAGGGGAAGTGACCGGCATGGCGACCACCACCCAGATCCCCGCCGCCCCGGCTCCCGCCGTCCACCGGCAAAAGCGCCGCTGGGGAGCGACCGTCCTCGGCGTCGTCATCCTCGCGGTGATGCTGTTCCCGCTGTACTGGATGATCAACACCGCGCTGCAGCCGGACGCGAGCCTGGTCGACGTCGGCCCGGTCCCGACCGGCGTGGACTTCTCCGGCTTCACCTCCGCCTTCACGGAGCAGGGCGGCAATCTGCTGACCTCGCTGGCCGTGGCGCTCGGCGCCGTGGCGATCTGCCTGGCGATCTCCGCACCGGCGGCGTACGGCCTGGCGCAGTTCAACCTGCGCGGCGGAAAGACGATCGTCTTCGGCACGCTCATCACCCAGATGGTGCCGGGCATCGTCATCGCGAACGCCCTGTACAGCGCGTACGTGGACATGGGCCTGGTCAACTCCTACTTCGGTCTGATGCTGGCGGACGCCTCGCTGGGCATCCCCTTCGCGATCGTGCTGATGCGCTCGTTCATGGTGTCCATCCCGCGCGAGGTCATCGAGGCCGCCGAGGTCGACGGCGCCGGCCGCATCCGTACGTTCATCCAGGTCGTCCTGCCGATGAGCCGCAACTCACTGATCACCGCCGGGCTGTTCTCGTTCCTGTACGCGTGGAGCGACTTCATGTTCGCCCTGACGCTGAACACCACGGACGACGTCAAGCCGATCACACTGGGCATCTACCAGTACATCGGCGCCCACGTCGGTGACTGGGGTTCGGTCATGGCGGCCTCGGTCCTCTCGGCCGTTCCCGCCGCGGTCCTGCTCGTCCTGTCCCAGAAATACATCGCCGCCGGGATCACCGGCGGCTCGGTCAAGTAAGGGTTTCCATGAGTGACTTCCCGGTCTTCCCGCCCGGTTTCGTCTTCGGCGCGGCCACGGCCTCGTACCAGATCGAGGGCGCCGTGCAGGAAGACGGCCGCGGGCCTTCCATCTGGGACACCTACAGCCACACGCCGGGGAAGACCGACGGCGGTGACACGGGCGACGTGGCGTGCGACCACTACCACCGCTACCCCGAGGACGTGGCCCTGCTGCGTGACCTCGGCGTGGACTCGTACCGGTTCTCGATAGCCTGGTCACGCATCCAGCCCGAGGGCGCCGGGGCGGTCAACGCCAAGGGCCTGGACTTCTACTCCCGGCTGGTCGACGAACTCCTCGAAGCGGGCATCGAGCCGGCCGCCACCCTCTACCACTGGGACCTGCCGCAGGCCCTGGAGGACAAGGGCGGCTGGCGGGTACGCGAGACCGCGGAGCGCTTCGGCGAGTACACGGCGATCATGGCCGAGCACCTGGGTGACCGGGTGCCGCGCTGGATCACGCTGAACGAGCCGTGGTGCAGCGCCTTCCTCGGCTACTCCGTGGGCCGGCACGCGCCGGGCGCGAAGGAGGGCCGCGGCGCCCTGGCCGCCGCGCACCACCTGCTCGTCGGTCACGGCCACGCGATGACCGCGCTGCGCGCGGCGGGGGTCCGCGAGGCGGGCATCACGCTCAACCTGGACCGCAACGTCCCGGCGACCGAGTCGGACGCCGATCTCGCCGCGGTCGTCCGCGCGGACACCCAGCACAACCTCGTGTGGACCGAGCCGATCCTGGCGGGCCGCTACCCGTCCACCGAGGAGGAGACCTGGGGCGAGCTCATCACCGCGCAGGACTTCCGGCGCGAGGGCGACCTGGAGCTGATCTCCCAGCCGATGGACTTCCTGGGCATCAACTACTACCGCCCCATCGTGGTCGCCGCCGCCCCGCACCGCGAGGCCGACCCGGCCCTGCGGGTCGCCACCGACAACCGGTACAGCGAGGGCGAGTACCGGGGCGTCCGCAAGACGGCGATGAACTGGCCGGTCGTGCCCGAGTCCTTCACCGACCTGCTGACCGCGCTGAAGCAGACGTACGGGGACGCGCTGCCGCCGGTGCACATCACGGAGAACGGCTCGGCGGAGTTCGACACCGTGGACGCCGACGGCTCGGTGCACGACGCGGACCGCGTCGAGTACCTGCGGACGCACCTGACGGCGCTGCGGTCGGCGATGGACGCGGGCGTCGACGTGCGCGGGTACTACGTCTGGTCGCTGCTGGACAACTTCGAGTGGGCGCTCGGGTACGCGAAGCGGTTCGGGATCATCCGGGTCGACTACGACACGCTGGAGCGCACGCCGAAGGACAGCTACCGCTGGTATCAGGAGCTGATCGCGGCGCACCGGAAGTAGTCCGATCCGGTCCGGTCCTGCCCCCGTTCGCCCTGCTGCGGACGGGGGCGGTTCCTTGCGCGGACGCCTCAGCGCGCCGCGTACGCCGCCGGGTCCGCCAGGACCCCGCGCACCACCCGCGCCGCCGCGCCGCGCGCCGCGTCGCCGGAGAGCGAGGAGGCCCGCAGCCCGCCGCCGTCGGTGCGCCACCGGCCCGAGACCACCCGGTCCGCGAGCTGTGCCTGGGCCGCCCCGGCGAGCCACGGCATCAGGTCGCGGTAGATGCCACCGAGGACGACGGTGTCCAGGTCGAAGAGGTTGACCGCCCCGGCCAGCACCACGCCCATGCGGTCCCCGGCCGCCCGCAGCACCTCCCGTGTGTCCGGGTCGTCCGATCTCGCCCGCTTCTCCAGCTCCCCGAGTCCGCGCACCCCCGCGGCCGGGTCGATGCCGGCGGCCCGCAGCAGGGCCGCCTGCCCGGCGTACTGCTCAAGACAGCCCCGGGCGCCGCACCCGCACAGCGGCCCGTCCGGGTCGACGACCACATGCCCGACCTCCCCCGCGAAACCGTGGGCACCCCGCAGCAGTTCGCCCCGGAGCACCAGCGCACCGCCGACGCCGATCTCACCGGTGAGGTAGAGGAAGCCGCGGGCGTCGCCGAGGCCGCCGAACCACAGCTCCGCCAGCGCCGCCAGATTGGCCTCGTTGTCGGAACTGACCGCCAGCGCACGCCCCGCCGGCCGCAGCGTACTCAGCGCCTGGCCGAAGATTCCTTCGGCCGCGACGCGGTACCAGCCCAGGTTGGGTGCCTGGCGGACCATGCCGCCGGAGACGAGGCCGGGCAGGGCCAGTTCGACGCCGACGGCGCGCAGCCCCTGCTCGCCGGTCGAGGTGATGACCCGGTTGGTGAGCCGGGCGGCGTGGGCGAGGACCTCCGCCGGCGGGGTGTTCCGGTTGTCGATGTGCTCGGTGACACGGACCCGGTCGGTGCCGGTGAGCCCGACCGCGCACACGGAGACGTAGTCGATGTTGATCTCGACGCCGAGCCCGGCCGGGCCGGTCTCCGACACCTTCAGCACGGTCCCGGGGCGTCCCGCGCTCCCGCTGAACGTCTTGCCGGACTCGGTCAGGTGGTCGAGCGCCAGCAGTTCCTCGACGAGTGAGGAGACCGCGGCCCGGGTCAGCCCGACGCGGGCCGCCACCCGGGCGCGGGTCACCTCGCCCTCCTCCAGGACGGCACGCAGGACCAGGCCGAGGTTGTTGCGGCGCACGGACTCGGCTCCGGCCTTGGCGCCGGGCGAGGTGGGTCGGATCGTCGTCATCAGACCTTCGAGCGTAGGCCCTCGGCGTTCCACGCCGCGCGCGCACCCGCGGACGACCTGCGGGTTTCGTCCGCTCCGGCCCCCTGCCCGGCAGGATCACACGCCCGAAACACCACCGCAGCCCGCCCGACAAGTCCCCCTGTTACGTTCGGTGTACGCGGCCGCCGTTGCCCGCTCCACCCGCCCCCCGGACCCGTGGTCCGGCCGGTGAACGAGGAGGTCCGCGGTGCACGTTCCGGCCGTCCGATCCGACCGCACGAGGCCGCGGCGCCACGCGCCCGCCTGGCTCACCCATGTCCTGCGCCTGCGCCGGGCCCCCGTGCCCCGCACGGCGATGGTGCGGGGCGCGCTCGGCGCCGGCCCCCTCCTCTGCGCGGGTATCGCCCTCGGCCGGCCGGGTCCGGGTGTCCTCGCCGCGCTCGGGGCGATGCTCGCCGGGGTCAACGACCGCCCGGGCACCCGCCGCAAGGGGCTCGTCCACATAGGGGCCCCGGCCGCGGCCGGGGCGCTGGGGCTGCTCGTCGGCGCACTGGTCGCGGACACGACGGGGCGGTGGGCGGCGGTCCCCGCGCTCTTCCTGGTGGGCTGGGTCTCCGGGGCACTGAGCGCCCGGGGTGCCGTGTGGTCGGCGGCCGCCCTCCAGATGCTGGTCGCCACGACGATCGGCATGGGGATGCCGCTGGCCGGTCCCGCGTGGCTGAAGGCGCTGTGCTTCCTCTCCGGCGCGGGCTGGCTCGTCCTCCTGCGACTGCTGCTGCGCGCCCCGCGCTCGCCGGGCGCGACGCGGTGGAGCGGTGAACGCGAGGCCGTCGCCGCCGTGTTCGACGCGCTCGCGGACGCGCTGGGCGCACTCGGCTCTGGCGGACCCGGTGCGGCTTCCGCCCGGCGTGCCCTGGTCGCCGCGCAGCAGCAGGCCGACGAGGCGTTGCGGCTGATGCGGCTGATGCCGTGGCCCCACCGGTCCGGCGGGGCGGAGCACGCCCTCACCGAACGCCACGGCGTGGGGGTCGCGCTCTGCGAGGCGAGCATCGCGCTGCTGTGGGAGGGCCGTCCCGTCCCGGACGCGGTGGCCGAGGGCCCACGGCGACTCGCCGCCGCGGTCCGTTCCGGCGGACCGGCGGGTACGCTGCCGGGCCCGCCGCCGGACACCGTCGAACGGCTCGCCTTCGACCGGGCGGTGCTGGAGGCCGCGGTGGTCTTCGACCGGACGACGGCAGGCGCGCACGCCCCGCAGGACCGCGGGCAGGACCCGCAGGACCCCGGGCACGCCCCGCAGGGCCCCGGGCAGGCCCGTGCTGCGGGCCCGCGCCCCGGTCCCCGTCCGGGTCTGTTCACCTCCGCCGGGCGTGAGTACGGGCTGCGGGTGGCGCTCTGCGTCTCCGTCACGGCGGCTGTCGCGCTGCTGCTGCACGAGAACCACTGGTACTGGCTGCCCGCCACCGCCGCGTTCCTGGTGAAGCCCGACATGGGCCCGCTGTTCTCCCGGGTGGTGAACCGGTTCGCCGGAACCGTCGCCGGAGTCCTCGCCTTCGTCGCCCTCATGGCCGCGCTCGGCGGCCTCGGTGCGCCGGTGGTCGTGGCGGCGGTCGTCGTGGCCGGGGCCCTGGTGCCCCTGTCCACCCGCCACTTCGCGTTCCAGACCGCGGTGATCACCGTGCTCGTGCTGTCGTTCGTGCACACCGCGGGCGACACCGAGGCGGCCGCGTCCCGGCTGCTGGAGACCTTCCTGGCCTGCGTCATCGTGCTGCTCGTCGGCCATCTGCCGCTGGTGGCCGACCCCCGGGTGCGGGTGGGCCACCGGTTCGCCGTCACGTTGCGCTGCACGGAGCGGTATCTGCGCCATGTCCTGGACACTCCGGACCCGGCCGGGGACGGACGGCTGCCCGGCGACGCGAGGTACGCACGGCTGCCGGGCGACGCGAGGTACGCACGTCTGCCGGGCGACGCCGCGAACCGGCAGCGGGACGACGCGCTGGGGCTGGCGCTGCGCGGCGCCGCGTACCGGGCGCTGGCCGAGGCACGGGCCGCCGCGGAGACCGTGGCGGCCGAGTTGCCGGGCCCGTTCGGCGGGCGGCACCACGACTGGTCGGCGGTGACGGTGGCCGCCGAGCTGGTCGTCGACGCGGCGACCGCGTGCGCGCTGCGGGTCGAGAACGGGGTGCCCCGGCCCTCGTCCGGTGAGGCGGAGCGGGTGACGACGGCTCTGTCCGTGCTGGCGGACGCACTGGAGGACGGCCACCGCACCGCCCGGCCTGCGCCGGGCCCGGGTCCGCGGGACTGCCGGTCGCTGCGGGATGTGATGACGCAGCTGCACGGCATTCACCGGCTGACCACAGAGCGGTCCGCCGGACCAGCGGCGGCCGGTTCCATCACCCGTCCCTGACCTGGGGACCTCGGCGCAACGCCCGGCCGGGCGGGCGGAGATGTCGCTTTGACGCCTTTCCGTCAAACCCTTGGAGCCGTGAGGGACTCGTGAAAGGATCACCCTCAATTCCGTGGCGTGTCCCCGTATCCCGCGGCGCGTCACGCCTCGACCCACCACCCATGGAGAACACACGTGGCCAAGATCTCCGGCCGTCTGCCCGGGCGGGCAGCCACCCGCGTCGCCGCCGCCGCGATAACCGCGGCCCTCATCGGCACCGGCACCTCCGCCTTCGCGGCGGACACGGGCGACGCGCCCATGTACGGCATCGCCGGCGTGGACAGCGCGGGCGCCGTGAATTTCTACGCACCGAACGGTGAGGGCGGCCTGCAGCCCCGCGACCAGCTCGACGCGGGCTGGCTCGGTGCCGACGCGAAGGACGTCAAGTTCGTCGGCCGGGTGGACCAGGACGCGGACAACCTCGCCAACGGCCGCTGGCAGACCAACGCGTCAGGCACCCTCCACTACGGCGCCAACGACAACTCCGACCTCAAGAACGTCGGTCACGGCTGGGGCATCTACAACAAGCTCGTCTCCGCGGGCAACCTCGGCGGCGGCGAGGCCGGTGACCTCCTCGGCCGCGACGCCGCCGGAAACCTGTACCTGTACCTGGGTTACGGGGACGGCACCGTCACGCAGCGGTACAAGGTCGGCGGTGGCTGGAACGCGTACAGCCAGATCGCGGGCAACGGCGACCTGACCGGCGACGGCAAGAACGACATCGTCGCCGCCGACAAGTCCGGCGTCCTGTGGCTCTACAAGGGCACCGGCAACTACAAGGCCCCGTTCACCGCCCGCACCAAGGTCGGCGGTGGCTGGAACGCGTACAACACCGTCTTCGCCCCCGGCGACATCGACCTGGACGGCACAACCGACCTCGTCGGCCGGGACGCCAAGGGTGCGCTGTACCTCTACAAGGGCACGGGCAAGGCCGCGGCGCCGTACGGAACCCGCGTGCAGATCGGTACCGGTGGCTGGAACACCTACCGTCTTGTCTTCTGATCAAAAAGTGAAGGTTTCGCAACCGAAGTCATGACACGATTCGGATGAAACCCGTGGCCTGCCCTTCCTTCTGGGTCGGGCGGGCCACTCTTCATCTAGATCCATGGAGTACTTCGTGGCCAAAACCTCTGGCCGTAAGCACAGACACATAGCCGCCCGCGTGGCAGCCGCGGCCATCACCGCCGCCCTCGTCGGCACCGGCACCTCCGCCGTCGCCGCCGACTCCCCGAGCCCGGTGGCTCCGAGCGCGGTCAACTCCGCTCAGCAGCCCGCCGCGGCAGCAGCGGCCGTCACCGTGTCGTCCGCCCTGTACGGGATCGACAAGGCGGGCAACTCGTACGGCTACACGCAGGACCAGAAGGGCGGCTTCCTCGCCCGCAAGTCGAACAGTAAGGACAACTGGTCCGACGTCAAGGACCTCGCCCAGGTCAACAACAACACGGACGACCAGACCGACGGCCTGTGGGCGCGGGACTACTACGGCCACCTGATGTACCTCCCCTGGGAGAGTGCCGCGTCGCAGGTCGGCAGCGGCTGGAACATCTACAACAAGATCGTCTCGGCGGGCAACTTCGGCGGCGCCGGAGCCGGCGACCTGCTGGCCCGCGACAGCTCGGGCGTGCTCTACCTCTACCTGGGTACGGGCAACGGCAAGCTGACGACCCGCTACAAGGTCGGCAGCGGCTGGAACACGTACAACCAGATCGCGGGCAACGGCGACCTGACCGGCGACGGCAAGCACGACCTCGTCGCCCAGGACAAGTCCGGCGTCCTGTGGCTCTACAAGGGCACCGGCAACTACAAGGCCCCGTTCGGCGCCCGCACCAAGGTCGGGGCGGGGTGGAACGCGTACAACGTGCTCATCTCGACGGGTGACCTCGACTACGACGGCAGGGCCGACCTGCTTGCCCGTGACAAGGACGGCGTCCTCTGGCGCTACTCCGGCACCGGCAACGCGGCCTCCCCGTACAAGGCGCGCGTGAAGATCGGTGGCGGCTGGAGCACCTACCGGCTGCTCTACTGAGCCATTCGGTACTTTCTTAAGCGCTGAGAGGGCCGCACCCCCAAGCAGGGGGTGCGGCCCTCTCTCACGTCCAGGAGCCCCCTTCCCCTGGGCGCCGGCCCACCCGCGCCATCTCGCCACGAGAGCCAAAACCAGACATTCACCAGTGCATTACATTCTTCGCAGATCAGAAACGCATTCAAAGCACCCCAAGTCCCCCATGAGGGCTTACTCGAAGAACACGCACAGCAAAGCATTTGTATACGACATAGCACCCCCAAAAGGTGCCACCACAAATGGATACCCTTGGCCCCAAATGGAGCCAATCGGGCGGTCATTGACCACTCTTCAGGTCACGAGTAGGATTCAGCGAACTCTTTTCCTGTTCATTACATCTCGGTGGGGGCCTCCGGATGCGTAGGCTTCACGCCCGGAAGGACTTCTGATGGCCATTCGTACTCTCAGAACGCTACTTGTCACAGCTGCCGGGGCATCACTGATGGCTGTGGTACATCAGAGGGACAACTCGGGCCCCGGAGCCCGATGTGGAATGACGCATCGTGGAAAACCATGAGGCATGTACCGCGCTACACGGCGGACGGTTCGGGACGCGATGGCCTGACAGCTGCCGGGGGGATGGGTCCTTGTACGCCTACACCTCAGGCACCAACGGCGCTCTTACGGACACCAAGAAAAAGATGTGGTCAGACAGTATGTGGGGTGTCAAGACCCATTTCGCAAATGCCGACTTCAACTCCGACGGTCGCGACGGCATCGCCGCAGTGAGCCCCGATGGCGGGCTCGATCTATACAGCGGAAATGCAAGTGGCCGGATGGCAGCTGGAAGGCAATGGAAGCGATCACCAGCGGCGACTTCGACGGTGATGGCAAGGGTGACTTGACCGGGTACTAGTAATTCCCGTCCCCCATTCCCGCGCCATGGCCGCTGCACAACTTCCGGTTGTATCGCGGTGATGGCACTGGAGAACTCGCAGCCGGCCGCACCGTATGGCCAGCGGGGTCCTGACTGCTTGGACTACACCTGCAATTCCCGTCGCCGGCCGGGCACCAGTGCTGTCGGCGGCAACCAGACACCATCGGTGCGCCGCCCTGAGGTCAGCTCAGCGTTCCCCCTTCTGACTGCATCAGCAGGAGCAACGCCTTGAGGGTTAGGCGGCACATCGTAAACCACCAGCCGGATCTCGCCTGCCATGAGTCGCCCGAAGAATCATTGCACCCTCAGCCACGGCTGAAGGCATTGCGAATCCTGAATACGTCGGGAAAAGAGGCTGCACAAGGACCCCTCTACTCAACAAGTGGCCACAATCCACGTTCCCACATCGAACAATCGTCAGGTGATGAGATGAATCAAGCCTCGCAAAGACATGCAATCCACAAGGCTATTATGGCAAAGACAAAAAGCGCCATTCATGCGATTACCCTCACTCTGCTTCCCCTTATTCTCGTTTCAGGACTAATCGGCACGGCACCCGCCGCCGCCGAGGAATCCACACTTAATTCACACACTGAACTCACCTCAGTGGAGCCGACCGACCGCGGGCGTGTTCTCAATTTCTGGAAAATAGGCGGTCCTGGCGTAAAAGCAGCCGCAGAGGTGGCGCTGTCAGGCGATGATACAGATGTTCAGCGATTCCTGGACGAGTTGTCGAACAATGCACATCAAGACAACCGGGTCTATGCCGCCCAAATTGCAAGCGTTGGCGGCCAGAACACCATCGAAGCAGCCCGGCAGGCGCTGAGCGGAACGCCAGAAGACCTAAAGTTGTTCCTCGATTTCGGCTGGAAGAACCCTCTCGAGCAGGACGAGCGAGTGCGTACTTCTCAGATAATCGACGAAGGTGGACCCGGTGTCCAGACAGCTGGTAGGGCCGCCCTCAATGGCACGGCCGAAGATGTAAGAAAGTTTTTGACCGATGGACAGTACGCGCAACGCGATCAGGATCAGCGGATACAGGTCGCTCAGATCTTGAGCACGGGAGGGCCGGCGGTCCAAGCAGCGGGTCGGCTCGCTCTGAGTGGTTCCCCTGATGAGATTCGGGAATTCCTTGAAGTGGGCCAACATGTAGCCCGAGCACGTGATCAAGAGCACCTGACCGTTTCTCAGTTGGCCGAACTGGCCCAAGAGGCAGGACGTCAGGCTACGGCAGAAACCGTAGCGGCCACGGACGCCGCAGCACGTGCAGTCGAGTCATCGAAACTGGCCAAGGCGGCGGCGCTTCAAGCAGCCTCCGAGGCTGCCATGGCCGGTAGCGACGCCAACAAGGCTGCGAGCGCAGCGGCACGCGCAGCTACAACTGCCGGCCAAGCAGCCGCCGCTGCGCGGCAGGCGATTTCCTCTGCGCAAGCAGCGAACAACTCTGCGCGCACCGCCGCCAATGCAGCGTCACAAGCAGCCTCAGCGGCCGCCGGCGCAGCCCGGGCGTCGGCACGCGCACGGGGCGCCGCTGCCGCCGCTGCTACCGACGCCACCAAGGCCGCAGCAGCTCGAAAGTCCGCGGAAGAAGCCAATGCCGCGGCGCACAGCGCGGAAGTGGGTGCTGCGGCAGCCGACCAAGCCACTATCGCTGCCACTGCCGCCGGTGACGCTGCCCAGGCTGCTGCCGGCGCCGGGGCCAACGCGATGGCCGCGGCCAACGCGGCAACGGAGGCAAGCAGCTACGCGGATCAAAGCGACAGCCGAGCCATTGCGGCCCGAGCAGCTGCAGCAGCAGCGCGTCGTCACGCGCAGGAAGCGACCCGCGCGGCCAACGCAGCTGTGACACTGGCCCGCAAATCCGCCGTCGCTGCGGGCCAAGCAAGGGATGCGGCCACATCTGCGGCAAAGCATGCCCGCGCTTCGGCAACGGCGGCCAATGAAGCGGCGGACCACGCGGGCGATGCTGCCAGCGCAGCGACGAAATCCACTGCACATGCCACAGCGGCCCAGGTGGCTGCTGATGCCGCACTCGCGGCAGTCGAAGAAGCAAAGTCCGTGACCGCTCTGGCGCGCGAAGTTGAGGCGGCTGAACTTCTCTCACGAACGAACGCCGGTATCGAGCGGGCCAAGGATCTCAAGGAAGAAGACGAAGCCCGCGAGGTTGCTCGCGCCGCGAGTATTCAGCGGGGCAAGGACCGCGTGGCCGAGGCACAGCGCTTGGCCACAGAAGCGGCCAAGCCTGACGCCGACCCCACCGCAGTGGTAAGGGGTGGTCGCAAGCTGGCTGTTCTGGTGATGCAGGACGGCGGCCCGTGGAGCCGAGCAGCGGCGGAAGCAGCCGTGGCCGGAACGGATCAGGACGTTACGGAATACGTTCGCACAGGCTGGACGGAGGCAGCTGAGGCGGACGACCGGTCCCAGGTCGAGCGCCTGTCCGTGGACAGCCCTCTCACATCGGTGAGTGACGCTGCGGAGGAGGCGCTCATGGGCGACGCCACTACGATCTCCACCTTCCTCGCCTCTGGTCAGTACGAAGCCGGCCGAGAAGACTTTCGTGTCAGCATCGCGCAAGTGGCTTCAGTCGGGGGCCCCGTACTCAAGGAGGCCGGGCAGGCGGCGCTCGCTGCGGGGACTCTCCAGGCATACCGCGACTTCTTGGGTAGTGGGCAAACCGTCGCTCGCGAGCAGGATGAGCGCGTTCGAGCAGCCCAGCTCGTTTCCAGCGGCGGGTCCGAGCTGAAGGCGGCTGCCCGCATCGCATTGGAAGGGCCGGCGGAGCTTCTGCACAACTTCATCGAGTCCGGTCAGTACATGGCTGCTCGCAAGGACCTCTTGAGCGCCACACACGTAGCTCAAATTCAGGGGTTGATCTTCGGAGCGACCAGCGTGGCAGCAACCGCCCAAGCGGACGCTTCCGAGGCAAATCGGGTTGCAGCGCTGGCGCGCAAAGCAGCGCAGGATGCCCAGAAGTATAAAGACGCAGCCGCCGCTTCCTCGGATCTTGCTGACTATTACGACGATCAGGCCAGTAAGTCGGCAGCGGATGCGGCCGCCTCGGCTGCTCAAGCCGCCGAGTCTGCGCGCATTGCACAAGGTGCTGCAGCCTCCGCGCAGCAAGCCGCGACAAAGGCTGCGGTCTCGGCTGCCGATGCGACGGTCTCCTCGGAACTGGCACACGTTTCGGCAGCCAGCGCATGGACCGAAGCCAAAAATGCACGCGCCTCTGCGATCGACGCTGGAAAAGACGCCGAAGCCGCCCGCACAGCCGGCACGGAGGCATTGCAGGCTGCTATCGCAAAGATAAAGGAGGAGGCAAAAGCCGAGCGCGAGAAACTTCGCCAGGACACACCGGCCGAACGCATGCGCAAGTGCGGGATTCTGGGATGCCCGCCAGAAAATGACCCGTTCTACTGCGACAAGAAGCCCCCGACCGATCCGTTCTGCACCACGCTTTCACTGTCCAAAAAGCTCGAACCTACCATCACAGCATTGTTCGAGATCGGCAAGGCAATTTCCGGTCTCAGCGACCTGGAAGATTGCATCAACCACGACCTGTGGGCTTGCGCCGAGCTGATGAAAGATGTGACCATCAGCTCCAAGCTTCGCTTGTTGAAGGTTTCGTACGAAACCCTCCGAGCCCTTACGACAATATGCGAGACGTGTTTCCCCGCGGGTACGAAGGTACTCCTGGGCAACGGCAAGACGCGAAACATCGAGGACGTGAAGCTCGGCGATAAGGTCATGGCGGCCGACCCTCTCAGCGGAAGAAAGGGTACGCGGCATGTCACCCGCCTCGTCGTCACCGAACACGACAAGCTCTTCAACACGCTGACGATGGGCACGCGGAGGGGTACGGAAAAGGTCACAGCAACCTACGAGCACCCTTTCTGGAATTCTTCTGCGGGAAAGTGGACTCGGGCAGCCGATCTCAGACCCGGCACAGCCTTGCTGAGTGCCAACGGATCCCGCGTCACAGTGCAGAAGAATGTTTCATCCGCGCGGTATGCACGAACCTATAACCTCACGGTCGACGATCTGCACACCTATTACGTCATGGCCGGCCAGACGTCGATCTTGGTCCATAATTCCGGTTGCTCACATATAGCACTGGGGCGGACTGAAACGTCGACCAATCCATTCGAATTGGAAGAATTTGCAATGGACCATGGCGCAGAGATGTACAAGCACTGGCCAGATAATAAGCAGTGGTATAATCACGTGAAGGAGTTCCTCAAGTCCGACAGTACCACCCGCATCTCATTCAACCTCAATGGGATCGGCTCCGGAAACGCCCGAGCGGCGGCAGCCCGAGGGGAAAGTGTTGATCCGGCAAGAGATTTCGAGGGCCTTACCGACTGGGAGCTCTACCAAATCAGCCAGTCGCCCGGAGCCTGGAGCAGAATAACCTGGTACGAGGGAGGTATTAAGGTTGACAACCCCTTTGAGTAGCAGCAGCCAGTCATCAGTTCTCTTCGAGTCCGAGCACACCTTCAAGGTATGGCGGTACGGTGTCGGGCATTCCCAGTTGCTGCTTCGCGCTGCCGGTGACGACGATACGGATTTTCACGGAATTGACCTCCTCTTCGAAGGTGTCGATTTCATGCAGCTTGCCACCAGGTACGAAGGCCTTGAGGTTCATTCGGTTGGCGTTCGCGAATCCCAGAAGATCTATCGGGCATCCGGACTGGATCCAAAATGGCGGCGACATCGCCTTATCGTCGCTCTCAGGTCAGCGAGCGTCGAGGGATATGTCCAGTGCCAGCGAGTAACCGCGGTGCGTGGTATCGACGACGCATTCTCCCCGGAAGATCTGCCACAACGACGAGACGTCATGTGGAGCATGCGTTGCCCGCGCTAGGGAACTCATCCATCCAGACCCCCCGGACCAACTGACATACGAGAGGGCCGCACCCCCGTCGCCGGGGGTGCGGCCCTCTCGCCGTACTGCCGCTGATGCCTACTTGCGGATCAGGCTGCGGAGCACGTACTGCAGGATGCCGCCGTTGCGGTAGTAGTCCGCCTCACCGGGGGTGTCGATGCGGACGACGCCGTCGAACTCCACACCGGTGTCGGTGGTGACCTTGACGGTGCGCGGGGTGGTGCCGTCGTTCAGCTCGGTCACGCCGGTGAAGGAGAAGGCCTCCTCGCCGGTGAGGCCCAGGGTCTCGGCGGTGTGGCCCTCCGGGAACTGGAGCGGGAGGACGCCCATGCCGATGAGGTTCGAGCGGTGGATGCGCTCGTAGGACTCGGCGATGACGGCCTTGACGCCCAGGAGCGCGGTGCCCTTGGCCGCCCAGTCGCGGGACGAGCCGGAGCCGTACTCCTTGCCCGCCAGGATGACGAGCGGGGTGCCGGCGGCCTGGTAGTTCTGCGAGGCGTCGTAGATGAACGACACGGGGGCATCGCCCGCAGACGCGGCCTGGGTGAAGTCGCGGGTGAAGCCGCCCTCGGTGCCCGGCGCGATCTGGTTGCGCAGGCGGATGTTGGCGAACGTGCCGCGGATCATGACCTCGTGGTTACCACGGCGCGAGCCGTAGGAGTTGAAGTCACGGCGCTCGATGCCGTGCTCCGTGAGGTACTTGCCGGCCGGGGTGTCGGCCTTGATCGCACCGGCCGGGGAGATGTGGTCGGTGGTGACCGAGTCGCCCAGCTTGGCGAGGACGCGGGCGCCCGTGATGTCGGAGACCGGGGTGGTCTCCATCGTCATGCCCTCGAAGTAAGGGGGCTTACGGACGTAGGTGGACTCGGCGTCCCACTCGAAGGTGTTGCCGGTGGGGATCGAGAGCGCCTGCCACTGGGCGTCGCCCGCGAAGACGTCCTGGTAGGACTTGTTGAACATGTCCTCGCCGATGGAGTTGGCGACGACGTCGTTCACCTCGGCCTCGGACGGCCAGATGTCGGCGAGGAAGACGGGCTTGCCGTCCTGGTCGACGCCGAGGGCGTCCTTGGTGATGTCGACCTTCATCGAACCGGCGATGGCGTACGCGACGACCAGCGGCGGCGACGCCAGGTAGTTCATCTTGACGTCGGGGTTGATCCGGCCCTCGAAGTTACGGTTGCCGGAGAGCACCGAGGTCACGGCCAGGTCGTGGTCGTTGACCGCCTTGGAGACCTCTTCCGGCAGCGGGCCGGAGTTGCCGATGCAGGTGGTGCAGCCGTAGCCGACGAGGTTGAAGCCGACCTTGTCGAGGTACGGGGTCAGACCCGCCTTGTCGAAGTAGTCGGTGACGACCTTCGAGCCCGGGGCGAGGGTGGTCTTGACCCACGGCTTGCGGGTCAGGCCCTTCTCGACGGCCTTCTTCGCCACGAGCGCCGCGGCGACCATGACGTACGGGTTCGAGGTGTTGGTGCAGGAGGTGATCGCGGCGACGGTGACGGCGCCGTGGTCCAGCTCGTACGTGGTGCCGTCGGGGGCGGTCACGGTGACCGGGTTCGACGGGACGCCGTTGGTCGCGGCCGGCGAGTCGGAGGCCGGGAAGGACTCCTTGCCCGCCTCCTCGTCGTCCGAGACGTAGTTGCGCACGTCCTGGGCGAACTGCGCCTTGGCGTTCGCGAGGATGATGCGGTCCTGCGGGCGCTTCGGGCCGGCGATGGAGGGAACGACCGTGGAGAGGTCGAGCTCCAGCTTCTCGGAGAAGTCGGGCTCGGCGGCCGGGTCGAGCCAGAGACCCTGCTCCTTGGCGTACGCCTCGACGAGCGCGACCTGCTGTGCGTCGCGGCCGGTCAGACGCAGGTACTTCAGCGTCTCGTCGTCGATCGGGAAGATCGCGGCGGTGGAGCCGAACTCCGGCGACATGTTGCCGATGGTGGCGCGGTTCGCGAGGGAGGTGGCGGCGACGCCCTCACCGTAGAACTCGACGAACTTGCCGACGACGCCATGCTTGCGGAGCATCTCGGTGATGGTCAGCACGAGGTCGGTGGCGGTGGTGCCGGCCGGGAGCTCGCCGGTCAGCTTGAAGCCGACGACGCGCGGGATGAGCATGGAGACCGGCTGGCCGAGCATCGCGGCCTCGGCCTCGATGCCGCCGACGCCCCAGCCCAGCACACCGAGGCCGTTGACCATGGTGGTGTGCGAGTCGGTGCCGACGAGGGTATCGGGGTACGCCTGGCCGCCCCGGACCATGACCGTACGGGCCAGGTGCTCGATGTTCACCTGGTGGACGATGCCGGTGCCCGGGGGGACGACCTTGAACTCGTCGAAGGCGGTCTGGCCCCAGCGCAGGAACTGGTAGCGCTCCTTGTTACGGCCGTACTCCAGCTCGACGTTCTGCGCGAACGCGTCGTTCGTGCCGAACTTGTCGGCGATCACGGAGTGGTCGATGACGAGCTCGGCCGGGGCGAGGGGGTTGATCTTCGTCGCGTCACCGCCGAGCTCCTTGACGGCCTCACGCATGGTGGCGAGGTCCACGACACAGGGCACACCGGTGAAGTCCTGCATGATCACGCGGGCCGGCGTGAACTGGATCTCCTGGCTGGGCTGGGCCTGGGAGTCCCAGCCGCCGAGCGCCCGGATGTGGTCGGCGGTGATGTTCGCGCCGTCCTCCGTGCGGAGCAGGTTCTCCAGCAGCACCTTCAGGCTGTAAGGGAGGCGCGCGGAGCCCTCGACCTTGTCCAGCTTGAAGATCTCGTACGACTCGTCGCCCACGCGCAGCGTGCTGCGGGCGTCGAAGCTGTTCGCCGACACGACAGTCTCCTTCATCAATGTGCGCGTAACTCCGCGCCGCGCCTCACTTCGGCGGGCGCCGCGTGGTGCCGCCTTCGGCGAGCCGGACATCCGCTAAGGTAAGGCTTAGTTAGGTAACCCTTACCGAACGGTGGCCCGCTGTGCGCCTTCGGCATATATCTCGATGTCGAGATAACTCTAGTACATCACCGTGGACGGGTCATGTCCGGCCACCCCTGTCCGCTGTCATTGAATACAGGCGTTCGACAGCGGACCCAGTCGTTCCGGCTTCCTTGCCAGTGAACTCAGCCGCACGGACGAGTCGTCCCGCGGTGACCCGTCATCCCCGAGGCGGAGCGTCCGGATTCGCGCTCGCCCGCCCGGCGAAGGCTGTTCGGTCCGTGGAGCGATCCCGACCGGCCTCGCCTGCTGCGAGTCTCGAAGCGCACGGGCCGATCCGCCCCGTGGACTAGGAGCGCAGATGTTCCAGGCCAGGCCGACCACGACCAGCGACGAAGCAGCAAACACGCCACGCCGCGAGGGCCGCCCGCCTCGGACGTGGCGTGCGCTGCACGAGCCCGCCGCAGGGGTGCCGCGCTGGGCCCGGCGAGCCGCCTACGCGGTGCCGCTGGTGGTGCTCCCGTCCGGGATCTGGCGCCTGGGCGTGCTGCTCACCGCGGACAAGCGTGGCGGATCGATCGCGGACCGAACGATGAACGGCTACGTCGTCTTCCTCACCCTCATCTCCGAGATCCCTGCCTTCACGGCCGTCGGACTGGTCGCCCGCTGGGGCGAGGTGTTCCCGCGCTGGATGCCGGGATTCGGCGGGCGGCGGGTACCGCCGGCCGCCGCGGTCGTCCCGGCCGCGATCGGGGCGACGATCCTGACCCTGGTCTTCACGGTCATCGCGATCATCACCACGGCCACCCAGTCCAAGATCAACGGCGATCCACTGCCGGCCGACTTCCCGAGCAAGGCCGGCGGCTGGGAGACCGTCTACTTCTACGCCTCCTACGCCCCTCTGGTGCTGTGGGGCCCCATGCTCGGCATCCTGACGTACGCGTACTGGCGACGCCGCAGGTCGGCGACGGCCGGGCCGCCGATGCCGTCGGCAGCCGGCAGCGCGTACTAGGCGACCACCCCAACGTCCCGGTGCCGACGGACGAGGGCGCCGTCACGTGATCCCCTGCCCATCAAGCCAGGCGCCGCAGGTCAGCGCGCGGCGGACGACTGGTTCCGTTGCCCAAGGACAACAGGCCGGCCCCTGTCACCCGATCGGGCCCTCCGGTGGCGCACCCGGCCGTACGGGAGCAACGCACCCATGCGCCCGGTCCGGACATCCGCCACCCGCCCCCACCCGCCGGCTGCGCCGATGGGTGCGCAACACGCGCCGAACGGCGCCACCGGCCGGAACATGAGCAACGGCCCCACCGCCACGGCACGTACGGTCGCACCCCTCCCACACTCCCGTCACCCGAACGCCACACCCCACCAAGATCTTCATCTCATATCTGAGATAACCTTCCGGCATGTCAGATGACTACCTCGTACGTATCGGCAAGCTCATCCGTGACGCCCGTCAGCACCGGGGCTGGACACAGAGTCAGCTCGCCGAGGCGCTCGCCACCAGCCAGAGCGCCGTGAACCGCATCGAGCGCGGCAATCAAAACATCAGCCTTGAGATGATCGCCCGCATCGGTGAAGCACTCGACAGTGAAATCGTGTCTCTCGGCTACGCCGGCCCCATGCACCTGCGGGTGGTCGGCGGGCGCCGGCTCTCCGGGTCCATCGACGTCAAGACCAGCAAGAACGCGTGTGTGGCGCTGCTCTGCGCCTCGCTGCTCAACAAGGGCCGTACGGTGCTGCGCCGGGTGGCGAGGATCGAGGAGGTCTACCGCCTCCTGGAGGTGCTGAACTCCATCGGGGTGCGCGCACGCTGGATCAACGACGGCACGGACCTGGAGATCATCCCGCCGGCCCGGCTCGACATGGACGCCATCGACGCGGACGCGGCCCGCCGGACCCGGTCGATCATCATGTTCCTCGGCCCCCTGCTGCACCGCATGGACCGGTTCAAGCTGCCGTACGCGGGCGGCTGCGACCTCGGCACCCGCACCATCGAGCCGCACATGATCGCGCTGCGTCGCTTCGGCCTGGAGATCGCCGCGACCGAGGGCATCTACCACGCGCAGGTCGACCACTCCGTCGCCCCGGGCCGCCCCATCGTGCTGACCGAGCGCGGCGACACCGTGACCGAGAACGCGCTGCTGGCCGCCGCCCGGCACGACGGCACCACCGTCATCCGCAACGCGTCCTCCAACTACATGGTCCAGGACCTCTGCTTCTTCCTGGAGGCGCTGGGCGTACGGGTGGACGGTGTCGGCACGACGACGCTGACCGTGCACGGCGTGCCGAACATCGACGTGGACGTCGACTACTCCCCCTCCGAGGACCCGGTCGAGGCGATGAGCCTGCTCGCCGCCGCCGTCGTCACGGAGTCGGAACTGACGATCCGCCGGGTGCCGATCGAGTTCCTGGAGATCGAGCTCGCGGTCCTGGAGGAGATGGGCGTCGACTGCGCCCGCACCGCGGAGTACGCCGCTGACAACGGGCGCACCCGCCTGGTCGACCTGACGGTCCGGCCCTCCAAACTGGAGGCGCCCATCGACAAGATCCACCCGATGCCGTTCCCGGGCCTCAACATCGACAACGTGCCGTTCTTCGCGGCCATCGCGGCCTCGGCCCACGGCCAGACCCTGATCCACGACTGGGTCTACGACAACCGCGCGATCTACCTCACCGACCTCAACCGCCTCGGTGGCCGGCTCCAGCTCCTCGACCCGCACCGGGTCCTGGTCGAGGGCCCGACCCGGTGGCGCGCGGCGGAGATGATGTGCCCGCCGGCCCTGCGCCCGGCCGTGGTGGTGCTGCTCGCGATGATGGCGGCCGAGGGAACCTCCGTACTGCGCAACGTGTATGTGATCAACCGCGGTTACGAGGAGCTGGCGGAGCGGCTGAACTCGGTGGGGGCGCAGATCGAGATCTTCCGGGACATCTGAGGGGCGGGGTGTTGTGCCCCTTGAGCCCACGGGGCACAACACCGCAACGTGCCATCTGACCTGCTAATACTTACTTTCAGGGCCCTTCACTGATCACTGTTGCTTTTCAGCACCTTGTGCAACGCACGTGCAAGATGATCTTGATTGCATGACGGTGCGTCAGAAACACCTGATGGGTCATCACTCTTTACGCACAGTTGTCGCCGTAGCGACCTCGCGGCGCCCGATGCCGGTCGCGTCAAAACGACCACGTCTGATCGACGAGGGGCCCCGCCACCTGCCCGACGTCCCCACCCTTAATACTCCAGCTGTAGATCGTGATCTTCGTGTGGTGGCCATCGTCTGGCGTCACCAGCGGGCGACCAGCGTCTCGTCTCTACCTCGGTTGCGGTACAGCCAGGTGGTCCCGGGCGCGACATCCCCGGTCAGATAGCCGACGATGGGCTCCCGCTGTGTTGCGCTGTCCAGCTCGCCGAGCAGCTTCAGGGCGTCGGGCAGGGGGAAGAAGGCGGCCTGTTTGATGTCGTCGTCCTGTGGCGCGATGTCACCCGACCACTCGTCGATCTCGAAGGCAGCGGCCAGTGCCGAAGGGTAGGGCTCGGAGTCGATGCATGAGGAATGCGGTCCGCACCGGGTCGCCTACCAGCAGGCCGGTCTCCTCCCGTAGCTCGCGCCGGAGGGCTTCGTGCATGAGCTCGCCGTCCTCGACCCCGCCACCGGGCAGCGACCAGAGGATCTCGCCGGCGGCGCCGAGACTCTCTCGCACGAGCAGGATCTCGTCGCCTTGGCGGATGATGCCAATGACCAACTGCACCCGGGGTTTTTGGGCCTTCGAATCCTCTGCCGTCATGCCGCAGACCGTACGTGATGGCCAGTGCGCGGATAGCCAGGGCCGGTGCGGTGACGGGTGCGGCCCCCGTTGATCATCGTGAGTTGTGTGGACTGACGAAGAGACAGTGGCCGCAGGTCACAGCATAGATCCAGGCCGTTGGCGGGAGGTGTTCGAGGTGGCCATGGGCCGCATCGCAGGCCGGTTTGCCCGGGTCGAGCCCCGGCTGCGGGCTGGGCGGTTGGTACTGGGGCTGCTGTCAGACCTGCCGCGCAAGAACTGCTGGACGATCGCGGAGTGGGCCGGGGAGAGACCCCGCATGGCATGCAGCACCTGCTATGCCGGGCCGCCTGGGACGCCGATGCCGTGCGGGACGACGTGCGCGAGTACGTCGTCGAACATGTCCACGACGAGGCGGCAGTGCTGGTCGTGGACGAGACCGGCGATGTGAAGAAGGGCACCCGCACCGTCGGGGTTCAGCGCCAGTACACCGGAACCGCCGGACGGATCGAGAACTCCCAGGTCGCCGTCTACCTCGTCTATGCGGGCGCCCGCGGGCACGCGGCGGTGGACCGGGAGTTGTACGTCCCGCGTTCGTGGACCTCGGACCCGGACCGATGCCGGGCGGCCGGGCTCGTCGAGGACACCGTCTTCGCCACCAAGCCGGAGCTGGCCCGCACGATGATCGAACGGTTCCTGGACGCCGGGCACCGCATCGACTGGGTGACCGGCGACGAGGTCTACGGCGGCAACCCGAAACTGAGGTCCGCCCTGGAAAAACGCGGCCTGGGCTATGTCCTCGCAGTGGCCTGCTCGGCCGAAGTGACCACCGGTGCGGGCACGTTCCGCGCCGACGCGCTGGCCAGGAAGCTCCCGAAGCGGGCCTGGCAGAAACTGTCCGCCGGACGCGGCGCGAAGGGGCACCGCTACTACGACTGGGCCGTCATCGACCTCACCGACCCGGCGCCCGGCCACCGTCAGCTGTTGATCCGGCGCAACCGCACCACCGGAGAACTCGCCTACTACCGCTGCCATTCCACCGGGCCGGTCCCGTTGCACACCCTGGTCAGGACGGCCGGATCCAGGTGGCGGGTGGAGGAGACCTTCCAGATCGAGAAGGGCCTGGCCGGACTCGATGAACACCAGGTCCGCCGTTACCCGTCCTGGAGCCGCTGGGTCACCCTCGCCATGCTCGCTCATGCCTTCCTCGCAGTCGTCCGCGCAGACGAACACACACATCGCGCCGGACCGGACGACCTGGCCCCGCTGACCTGCAACGAGATCCAGCACCTGTTCCTCGCCGTCACCGTCCGGCCGCTGAACGACCTCGCCCACCGGCTCGGCTGGTCCGACTGGCGACGACGCCACCAGGCACGATCACAGATCAGCCATTACCGCCGACAAGCCGCAGCCCAGACATGAAGATCACGATCTACAGCTGGAGTATTAAGCGGGGCGGCCCTTGCCAAGGGTGGCGCCAGATATAGGGGGTGTTCACCGAGATGCCCATTTACTTAGCGGGGTCCTGAACGGTCAGGAAAGCAGACTCAACCGCAGACTTGGACCGGTTTCGCATCGCGTAGCCCCCGAGGTAGGCACTGCCAGAGCAACAGTCGTTTGTCCTACCCCCCCGTTACCTTTTTCGTGGCTCCGCAATGGGGCCTCCGGCCTTCGGGTCCGGCATGACTTCCCCCCCCTTGTTGTTCATGATCCGGGGGGTGGTGTCACCGGGCCCGGAGGCATCGACGGACCGCTGATGAGGGGCTTGAGCACCGGCTTCACCCGAGCCGGAAGAGCTCTCCGTAACGTGGATGTGGCAGCTCGGTGCCGAGGCAAGGCCGGACGAAAGCGTGAGCGGAGGGGCCTGCACGTGATCGACACCGGCGACATCGACGTCTTCCTCGGCCTGGACGTCGGCAAGGGCGAACACCACGCCACCGCCGTCACCCCGGCCGGGAAGAAGGCGTTCGACAAGCGGTTACCCAACACCGAACCCAAGCTCCGCGAGCTGTTCGCCAAGTTGCAGGCCAAGCACGGAACGGTGCTGGTCGTGGTCGACCAGCCGGCCTCGATCGGGGCCCTGCCGCTGGCCGTGGCCCGGGACATGGGCTGCCCCGTGGCCTACCTTCCGGGGCTGACGATGCGGCGGATCGCCGATCTCTACCCGGGCGAGGCGAAGACGGATGCGAAGGACGCGTTCATCATCGCGGACGCGGCCCGGGCGATGCCTCACACGCTGCGGGCGATCGACGGTGAGGACGAGACGATCGCCGAGCTGGAGATGGTCGTCGGGTTCGACGACGACCTGGCCGGCGAGGCCACTCGGGTCGCGAACCGGCTCCACGGCCTGCTGACCCAGATCCATCCGTCGCTGGAACGGGTGCTGGGGCCGCGGTTGCAGCACCCGGCCGTCCTCGCGCTGCTGGAGCGGTTCGGTTCACCGGCCCAGATCCGCAAGGCCGGCCGACGCCGCCTGGTCACCCTCCTGCGGCCGAAGGCCCCGAGGATGGCCGAGCGTCTGGTCGAGGACATCATCGCCGCGTTGGACGAGCAGACCGTGACGGTTCCGGGGACCGAGGCAGCCGCGCTGATCGTCCCGAGCCTGGCCGGGTCCCTGACCGCCGTGCTTGACCAGCGGAGACTGCTGGCCGGGCAGATCGAGGAACTCCTGGAGGACCACGCTCTTTCGAAGGTCCTGAGGTCGATGCCGGGAGTCGGCGTCAGGACCGGAGCACGGATCCTGATCGAGGTCGGCGACGGCAGCACCTTCCCGACCGCCGGCCACCTCGCCGCCTACGCCGGTCTCGCCCCTGCCACCCGGAGTTCGGGCTCCTCGATCCGCGGTGAACACCCCTCCCGGAGAGGAAACAAGCAGCTCAAACGGGCCTTCTTCCTCTCCGCGTTCGCTGCACTCGGCGACCCGGCATCGCGGGCCTACTACGACAAGAAGATCGCCCAAGGAAAGCACCACACCCAGGCCCTGCTCTGCCTCGCCAGACGGCGGGCCGACGTGCTATTTGCGATGCTCCGCGACGGAACCTTCTACGATCCTCGGCCTGCCACACCGGCGTGAGAACCGCTAGAGAGGCGCATCGCAGTCAAACTCGAACGTCTCCCTGGCGGCATCAGCGGGGAACTCAGGGTGGTCGTGCCAGATTCCAGCGAGGGCGACCAAAAGGTTCCATGCGGCGGCTGCCACATCAGTCGTTGCCCCGTTCGCGGGCGGAGCGGTCCGATGAAAGCGCACTGCAAAGATCTGCTTGTCCGCGGCCAGACGAAGGGCTGTCGCCGTGCGGCGGGCTTCACCTTGAAGCGAAGCCGAGTCAGGGATGCGGTCCCGCACGAAACGGACCAGCCGGTTGACTTGGTCCTCAGTGATCCGCTCCACCCGTTCCCCCCCCCACAGTTAACAAGCCCATTCGCCTCGCGCGGCGCCAACTATTGCACCCGTCACGGTCCACTGACGCCCCAAAGCCTCTGCGGACGCCTCAATGCCTTGACCAAAGGCATAGGCCCCCCCGCGCAGCAAAACCGTGCGGATCTCCGTCGGCGAGCGGAATTAGAATCCGAGGGCTCAGCGGTTTAGCGCGACTGCCCCGTCGCGAGGAGCGATGTCAGGGCCGGATGCAATTCCAACTCATCTGGCTCCGTAGCTACAGCGACTAAGCGTCCTTCTCATCGGTGGGGCTGTAGTGATTGATATTCACGGTTTGAGCGGTTCCGACCGAGGCGGCTCGGTGGTTCGCGGTCTGATGGATGGGCGCGGTTTCCTACTTAAGGGCGGCGAATCGGGCCTGCTTGGGCAGCTCAGCGACCACGGCGGCCGCCACCTCCGGTGCCAGTCTCCGGGGCAGCCTGCCAGGGTCTTCCCGGTCAGGGCCTTGTGGGTCGCGGCAGCAGCGGGCCCATCCGCCTGGCGGCTCACAGCCCTTCCGGGCGCCGGAGCTGGGTGCGTCGCGCCGGCGGTGCTGCGGCTCCGATCTCCCCGGTGGCGGTCGGCTTGGCGACCTGTTGGCGGACCTCGACGACTTCGATTAGGTCGTTCGGTGTGCAGGTCAGGATGTCGCAGAGGGCTGCCAGCGTGTCCATCGACAAGCGCTGGGGTGGCTGTGTCACGAGTCGGTAGACCTGTTCCCGAGACAGGTGGATGCCCCTCTCCGCCAGCAACGGCACGAGCTCGGTGGTCTGGAACAGGTCCTGCGCGGCCATCAGTTTCCGCAGGTTCCAGCGCACTCCCTGGTCTTGGTCATCAGGAGTTTCCCTTCGTTGTGCGCGAACGTCGTGCGCTTGGCCGGACTGCCTGGCGCTGCAAGTGGGCCTCCAGCAGGCGGTTTCGATACTCGTCCGAGACCCAGGTGTAGAGCGCGGTCGTGGATCCGTGCCGGTGTCCGACCTGGTCCTGCACGAACCGCTCGGGGTAGCCGAACTCGATCAGATGCGTCACGTAACTGTGGCTTGTGTCTGCAGAGATCGTGTGCGGGTGATCTCGTGTAGCGATTGAGCAGTGGGATCGCCGCGGCCGGTCTCGCGATGCAGACCATCGGGTGTGTTGCATTCTGTGGCTCCACCCGTGGTGCAGCTCACACTCCTGTGGGTGTGTCCGCGTACAAGCTCATGCGCAGGCCGAAGTACGAGATCACGTGCAGAGGCGGGGCGTCACTCATGCTGTGTGGTGGGGCAGGAGAGCAGCGGCGAGTTCCCGCCACTCGCGCTCGGGCAGAGAGGCGGTGTCGGCGGTGAGTACTTGCAGGCAGACGTGGTCAGCTCTGCGTCGAGGTGCTCCTGGACGCGTCGGCGGATTGCTTCTACTTCCCCATAGGCAACAATGGCATCCACCAATCGACGGCTCGGTCCGCCGACGATGTCCTCGTCGTTGAACCCGAGTCGTCGAACGTTCGCTTCCTGATGCGGTGCTGAGAGGTAGCCGGCGACGTGGGCCGTGGCCACCTGGCGGGCGTGGCTCAGGTCGGTGTCGAGCACCACTGCCTGTTCCACAGCGAGGAAGGCGTTCGGTCCCATGATCTGGCGTGCCCGTTCGGTGTGCTCGGTGGACACGAAGTAGGGGTGCGCGCCCCAGGTGTGTTCGGCGGCCAGCTGAAGCATCTTCGGACCGAGTGCGGCCAGTACGCGGCGCGGAGCCGGATCCGCTACGGGGCCGTGGGCGGGTACCGCATCCATGGCCTGCAGGTAGGCGCGCATGGTGGTCACCGCTCTGCCGCGGGCCGGTACGGGGTAGCCGTCCAGTTCGTGGACGGTGTCGTCGACGCGATGTCCGCCCAGGCCGAGTACGTAGCGTCCGGGGAACGCCTCGCCCAGCGCACGTGTCGCGGTAGCGGTGGCGATCGGGTCCCGGAACGCGATGTTGGCGATGCCGGAGGCGACAACGATGCGCTGTGTCGCCGACAGCAACAGCCACGCCTGGCCCACTGTGTCGCGGCCGAACGCCTCCCCGTACCAGATGGCCCCATAGCCCAACTCCTCGATCTCCGCGGCCGATTCCCGTACCCGCCCGGCAGGCTGCCCCTCGTAGGCGAAAGTCCAGATCCCGACTCGCCCCAGCTTGATCCGCCCGCTGTCCGTCATCCGCACTCCTCAGGCCACGCATTCCGGAGAGGTTCTCCGCTTGGCGGACGCTACTATACGGAGAGGTACTCCGCTTAACTACCCAGAACTCGACCGAAGGGCGGGACGATGACGACCACACACGGGCACGTCCCCGCGCGACGACCGCGGCGTACCGATGCTCGACTCAACCGGGAACGTCTCATCGCCACGGCGCAGGAAGTATTCGCTGAAGCCGGACCAGAGGCGTCCCTCAACGAGGTCGCCCGCCGAGCCGGCGTCGGCCCGGGGACCTTGTACCGTCACTTCCCGAACCGCTCCGCCCTGCTGACCGCGGTCCTCAGGGACCGGATCGAGACGCTGTGCGAGCTGGCCGAGACGCTGTCCTCCTCGGAATCCGCCGACGAGGCGCTGACGCAATGGCTGCGCGCGTTCCTCGTCCATGCCAGGGTCAACCAAGGGCTTGGGGGCGCGTTGATGATTGAAGAGCCGGTCGCGCTGGGGCTCGACTGTCATCGGCTGATCCTGGACTCGGCAGCCGATCTTCTTGCCCAGGCCCAGCGGCGGGGAACGGCGCGCGCCGACCTGACCGCCGACGACCTGGTCCAACTTGTCGTCGGGATTGCGCTGTCCACAGCCCGCGGCCACGACGCGGAACAGCCCGACCGGCTGCTCACTCTGGTGCTTGATGCCATGTACGGGGCACCACTTCAGAACGGGTGATCGCAGCGATGTCCACTGCATGTCAGCTTGTACCTGACTGCGTACATAAGCTCGTACACCGACAGGGTGACTCAACTGCAGCTTCCGATCACCGTGGTTCGAGGTGAAGGAAGGTGACTGACCCGTGCTGTTCCGGCGGCGGCTTCGCGGAGCCGGACGATCTCCTCATGTTGGGCTGCCAGCTGGGCGAGGGCCTGGCCGCGGAAATCCGTGAGGTCCTCGATTTTCTGCTCCGACCGGTCGAGTCGTTCCTTGAGTTTGTTGTTTTCTGCCTTGAGCCGGGAGATCTGGGCCTCGCGCGGGTCGGGGATCTCGCCGGCATCCTGCATCGCCTGGAGTCGTCGTTCGAACTCGACGCGGAGGTGAGCGTAGGGGCGGGTGCCGTAGAACGCGGTGCGGTCGACGGCGGCCTCGCTGGCGAGGGTCTTGATGTCACATTTTCCGCCGGGCGGGATCTCGCCGCGTAGAAGCCGGTCGATGACGGCTCGGACGCGGTTCTCGTTCTCGGTCCGCTGTGCTGCAGAGATTCTCATGCGGACCGTCCGTGGTGCTGGCGGCATCGATCTCGGCGACGACGCGGAGAGCTCGGTCGTAGTCGGCCTGGAGACGGGTGCGTTCGGTCTTGCGGGTGGTGCCGAGCTGGCCGATGAAGATCTTTGTTCTGTCGGCGTGCTCGGCCCAGACGGGGCGGTGACCGGGGTGGTGGGTGGCCTGCGGGCAGCGGGCGGAGTCACACATCCCGATCAGCGGGCGGTCCGCGGTGGGGGTGCCCGCGAGTTTGAGGCAGAGCGCCCGGGACGGGTCGGTGAACCAGCAGTAGTTCGCCGGTCCGAGGTGCAGGACGTTGGCGCGTTTGGTCAGGAGGTTGAGGACGTCGCGGTCGTTGCGCTGGGTTTTCGGGGCAGTGGCCGAGGCGGCATCGAGTTGGGCGTCGATGCCGGCGAAGAACTCGGTGAGGCTGCGGGCGCCGGGACCGGCGGGCAGAACGCCTTCCTGGTAGTTTCGGAACTCCTCCAGTACCAGCTGGAGATTGCGCTCGCTCTCGTGCTTATTGACCTCGGCCAACAGCTCGGCTTGGGCGCCTCCAGGGCGCGAGGCGTAGCCCTCCGTTGTGGCCACGGCGATATGTTTCATGTGGATCTTGGTGGCCAGGACGCCGCCGGGTCGGTAGGCCATTTCCAGGGACAACGTGCGCCGCAGCATCCGCAGGTTGACTGCACCCTCGGGGATTGGTGCCAGGCCAAGTCGTTGGCCGGCCTCGGAGTTGGCCCAGTTCTTGAACCACTTGAAGCGGACGTTGAAGGAGAACCTGCCGATCAGCAGGGCTCCTTCTGCCGGAGCGTCGTACAGTTGCTCGAGGAGTTCGATCGCGCGATAGACCGGCTCGATGACGACCCACTCGTCGGCGGTGCCGCCCAGCGGCTGCCCTTTGACGATCTTGCTTGCGATCCTGTAGCGGGTCAGGCCCGGGACCGACACTTCGGACGGTCGTCGGCAGCCGATGCGCAATTCCATCAGCTCACTCGCGCGCATGCCTGAGATGGCGGCAGCGGTGATGATCGCGGCGGTGCGGACGATGCCGACCAGGGCGACGGCCTGGGGCCGGGACAGTGGCAGGGTCCAGGGCAGTGACGCTGTTCCGTCGGCTGCGGGGACCGGGCCGGCATCACGGCCGAACGGTCTCTCGACGCCGACCTGCGCGAGGGCGTCTTCCAGCGCAGGCCGCATGGTGGGCAGCCACGGGTGGCAGAACTGGCTCAGCCCGGCCCGGCGGGCGAGGGTGCCCATGGCCACCGGGAGAAGCGGATCGCCCTCGGCCCAGCCCTGGGCGAGGCGTTTCGAGATGTAGTGGTCGTCCAGCATGGGCAGGGCTGTGCACGTTCGCATGTACTCGGCGAGGATTTCGCTGAGCTCCCGGACCGGGACGCGGTTCTTGGGGCCGACGCGCCGGATTTCTTGGGCTCGCCGTGCCGAGTGAAGGTCTGATTCGCGGACCTTGTGTGCCAGGTCGACGGCGTGCGGGCCCAGTGTGGACATCAGGTAGAGAGCGGCCGCGAGCATCGGCTGCATGATCTCGTCCGCGACCGGCTGGGTCTTGTTCTCGTCTCGGCCGCTGGGCATCTCGGCGACGGCGGAGGCGGTGGCGCCGCCCCAGGGCTGCAGCTCGGCGGGGACGCGGTCGGCGGTGAACAGGTCGCGGTAGTTCACCAGGTCGACGACGACCTGGGCGGCCGACCGCCTGGTTCCGTGGCTCTGTTCCCCGACGACGACCCCGTCCTCGTCGAGAACGTAGCGGCGGTGAGCCAGGTATGCCTCGCAGTCCCGGGTGGTGATCTGCTGCAGGCTGCCGGTCGCCCGCCCGCTCAACCAGTTGAAGAAGCGGACGAGTTCATCGAGACGGGCACGGCAACTGGTGACGTGGAGCGGGTTACGGAAGGCCCGGGGCAAGGGTGCGACCGACTGGTGGCGGGGTGCGAGCATCGCCAGGAGGAGTTCCTTGGCCACCAGCCGCCAACGCGATTCCGTGATCAGGGTGAAATCGAAGCGCCTCACCGAGGGGCTCAGCTGAGTCGGCAAGCCGATGACGTGGGTGAAGTCCCAGATGTCGTCCTCGAACGCGGGGCGAGCGGCGTTGTCCGGCAGGGCCAGCCCGGCTTCATCGCAGATATCGGCGCCCGCAAAGACGGCAGAGCGTCCGTCGAAGGCGGGAGCGAGAGCGGCGCTCATGCGGTCATCTCCTCGGGTCGCAGGGGAAGTTCGTCGTCCCGGTCGGTGACGTGGGCGGCGGCCGCGGTGACCACGGCCGGATCGAAGCGGTCCAGGACCTGCTGGATGCGGGCGGCGTAGGGGCCGAAGACCGCCATGAAGTGCGCGGCGGGCATCTGCTGCCACTGCCGGGAGAAGAACGCCTTCAGCCGCAGCAGGCTGACCGCATGCCGTGGTGCGAATACCGCCAGGGGACTCAACAGGCAGACCCAGGGGCGGGCCGGACAGGGCTTGCCCTTGGGGCCGTGCAGTCCGGACAGCTGATCGCCGCAGGCAGCGGTGAATACATCCCGCTGTCCGCCGACGAGTTCGGCGATCACCTCGTCGTCCAGCGCAAGGTCCGCCACCAGCTGCGGATAACCCTCGGCCAGGACGGCGGCCTCGTCCTCGGTGATCACCGTCGGCGGATGCGACCGGCGCAGCAGGTCATGCTGGGCGTCTTCGATCACGGCCTCGACCGCACGTTGCTGGGCGGGGGTCGCGGCCGACAGATAGTGGTCGCCCTCGACGGCGGGGGTGTGGTTCGGGTCGATGGTGGCCCGGCCGCCGCCCTTGTCCGGTACTCGTTCATCGGCGGGGCAAAGCAGATGCGATGCCGACTCCGCGCCCGCGCTAGGTTCGTGGGATGCAACTGCCTCCGGAACAGGGCCCCACACTCCTCGATGGCCCGCCCGCCGACGTCTCCGACGCGCATGAACTGCTCCTCGGCTACCTGGAGTGGTATCGCGAGGCCCTGATGCGAAAGCTCGACGGACTCTCCGACGACCAACTGCGCACGCCCGTCGCACCGCTCGGCTGGTCGCCGCTCGGCCTGGTGCAGCATCTCGGCTGGGTCGAACGCCGATGGGTGCGCTGGGGGTTCGGCGCCCAGGACGTCGTCGCATATCCACCCGGCGGAGATGCCGAGGAGTGGGTGGTCGCCGCCAGCGCCTCTACCGCCCAGCTGATCGCCGGCTACCAAGCGGAGGTGGCCGTAGCGAACTCCCTTACCGTGCGTGCCCTGTTGACCGAAAAGGCACGCCTCGGGGGACGCTTCAAGACGCCCGATCAAGCCCCCTCGCTCGGGCGGATCCTCTTCCACCTACTTCAGGAGTACGCCCGCCACGTCGGTCACCTCGACGTCGCGCGCGAGCTCATCGACGGCCAGACCGGCGAGTGAGCTACTTGTGGCACTGAGGCTTTGCGGGACAACCCTAGGTGGACGATGAAGGATTGAGGCAGGGTTGGCGGCCCTGAAGTGTGTCAGTTGATCTTGAAATGTCCGGTCGTCGGTGCGGCGGGCGGGAGTCGTTCTAGTCGGCTGCTCGGCGCATCTTCGCGAGCTGTTCCTTCATCAGGTCGTCGGTGCGCTCGCTGTGCCAGACGGTGCCCTCCCACTTCACGCGCTGGTCTTCGCGCTCGCGGAGAAGAACGGGCTTGAGATGACCGTGGAAGAGGAGGTAGCGACCTTGGTTGCGGCGGCTGCGGCTGAACCACTTCGCGCTCCTCTCGTGCCGGGCGAGGCGGTTGGCCGCGAGGCCGGGGAGGGTGCCGCGGACGCGGCCGGGCGTGTAGGTGATCAGGGGCCAGCTCGGCGGGCGCCAGGAGTCGGCGAGGGCCCAGTGCGCGACGGCATCGCCGCTGCGGTCGGCCGGCTTGTAGGGGTGGGTGATGCGACGGGCGACCTCCGCGAAGAACCGGTTCTGCTCCGCCTCGGCGCCGCCGGCCAGGCGCCGCCAGGAGGCCGAGGCGATCAGCGGCGCGAGAGAGACGGCCTCGGGATAGACCGCGGCGAACAGGCGGGAGGTGCTGAAGTCGACGTAGTCCTGCTTCTCCGGGTCGAAGGGGATCAGGGTGTCCAGGCGGTCGTCCCAGGCGTCCCAGGTGCCGAAGGCAACCGGGCGCCCGTCCGGAGACCAGATGTGCGCGCAGAGCATGAGGCCGGTCAGCACCGCGTCGTAGGTGGCGGCCCAGCCGTAGCGCCGCAGCAGGAGCAGGTGGCGCCGCTGTGCGTCGACGATGTTCGGGAGTCGGGTGAGGTCGACGGCGGGGTGGTCGATGTCGGGCGGGCCGATCCAGGTGTGGTGCCGCAGGCAGACGTAGGTGTGGTGGGGCAGGAGCCGGACGACCCGGCCGCCGGGGTGGCGGGCGTCGCAGAGGTGGCAGCCAGTCTGCGGCTGGTGGCGAAACATCTCCCAGTTCGGCGGCGGGTCGCGGAGTTCCGGCATAGCCCCGGCCAGGGCGTGGACGCTGCGGCCGGTCAGTGCGGCGAGCCGTTCGGGGACGACGACGCGGCGGCTGGCCCCGGGGTGGGCGGGGCGGGTGATTTGTGACCACAGACCGTCGATGTCCACTCCGTGGAGGGTGGCCAGGCGGCTGATGTAGGACGGGGGGATCTCGTGCCGGGCGGGAGGAACGGGGTCGGGCAGCGTGCGCAGGAGCGTCAGGCCGCGCGCCTTCGCCGCCCGGTCGCCTTGACCGGGGCGGTGAGTTGTTCGGACTGCTCGGCGGCGAAGTCGATGGGAACGAGTTCGAGCAGTTCCTCGGTGACGGCCTCGCTGCCGTCCTCGATGGCCAGCACGGCGGCGCCGCGGATGAGCTGGGACAGGCTGCCGATCATTCCGCCGGTACGGTGGAAGAGGTAGTCGCTCATCGCCGTGAGCGTGCCCGGGGCGTGTTCGTGGAGGCGGAGCATCGTCTCCAGGGTGCTGACCAGACCTCGCCAGGCGTCCTTGTCGGCGTTGGTGGCGTGGGAGAACGGGGCGGCGGGGATGACTACGAAGCGCCCGGCGATCTGCCGGCCCCGGGTGCCGGCGAACAGGCCCTGGCTCTCGACGTCGATGCCCGCGTAGGCGAAGGTCGCGGGCAGGCGCTCGGCGAAGTACTTCAACTGGTCGGAGGCTTCCGCCCCGGCCCGGGAGCCGAGGTTCAGGTTGTGCAGCTCGTCCACCAGGACCAGGTCGACGTGTCGCCGCATTCGAGAAGACCTACGGCCGCGAAGTGCCCCAAGGCCGTCAAGAAGATCACCCACGACGTGGACGAGGTGCTGGCGTTCTACGACTTCCCGGCCGAGCCCTGGGTTCACCTGGGCACCACGAATCCCATCGAATCGGCCTTCGCGACAGTGAGGCTGCGGACCAAGGTCACCAAGGCGCCGGCGCCGCGGCCGCCACGCTTGCCCTGGCTCTTCACGCTCGTCGAATCCGCCCAGGCGCGCTGGAGAACGGTCAACGCACCTCACCTCGTTGCCCTCGTCCGCACCGGAGCCCGCTTCGAACGCGGACGACTCGCGGGCAAGCACCTATGCTGCCGAGATGATCAAACCGATTGAACTCGTCATATTCGATTGCGACGGCGTGCTGGTCGACAGTGAACGCATCGCCGTCCGCGTCCAGGTCTCCCTCGGAAATGAGCTGGGCTGGCCCCTCACCGAAGACGAGGTCGTCGACCGCTTCATCGGGCGCTCGCACGCCTCCATCCGCGAGCAGGTCGCTGCCCGGCTCGGCGAGCAAATTGCCGCAACCTGGTCGGAGCGGTTCGAACAACTCCACCGCGAGGCCGTGGACACCGATCTCGCCCCCGTCGAGGGACTGCCCGAGGCACTCGACGCGGTCACCCTGCCGACCTGCGTGGCCTCCAGCGGCTCCCACGACAAGATGCGCCACACCCTCGGTCGCACGGGACTCTACGAACGCTTCGCGGGCCGCATCTACAGCGCCACCGAAGTCGCCCACGGCAAGCCCGCTCCGGACCTGTTCCTGCATGCCGCCCGGCAGATGGGGGTTCATCCCGCCGCCTGCGTGGTGGTCGAGGACAGCCAGCCCGGCGTCCGCGCCGCCCGCGCAGCCGGCATGCGCGCCTTCGGATACGCCGGCGGGCTCACCCCGGCCGAACAGCTCGAAGGCCCTGGAACCACGGTCTTCCACGACATGCGCAAACTGCCCACACTCATCACCGAGCAATAACCCGTCCTCCTGACTCTTCCGCCGGACCATCCACAGGAGTTGACCATTGCTCCACCGAGCCGACTGTGTTTCGTCACCTGGGTCGGCCCATTTCGTCGGCAACCCCAGGTTGCGTGCCTCCCAGAATCCTATGTGTCACACCTCAGTGGAAGTCTGCGGCACAACGAAGCTTCGGAAGGGCAGGGCGATGCGACAGGGGTCACCCGTCAAGCGCCACTGCTCGAGGGTGGCTGGCGCCGGGCCTGTACCGTGAACGGTGTAACTCCCAAGTAGAAAGCGGCAGTTGATGACTGACGTGACGATGGGCGCCGGGACGGACGAGGCCGGTGTGGATGATGCTCTGGTGGCTCAGGTGGTGGCCCGGACTCAGGCCGGCGGGTTGCAGCTGACCGGTGAGGGCGGGCTGCTGCAGCAGCTGACGAAGCGGGTGCTGGAGTCGGCTCTCGAAGGGGAGCTGACCGATCATCTGGGTCATGAGCACGGTGAGCGGGCCGAGGGCGGCCGGGAGAACTACCGCAACGGCCACCGGGCCAAGACTGTGATCACCGAGGCTGGACCGGTGGAGATCACCGTTCCCCGTGACCGGGCCGGCACGTTCGAGCCGGCGCTGGTCAAGAAGCGGCAGCGGCGTCTGGGCGGCATCGACGAGATGGTCCTGTCGCTGTCCGCGAAGGGCCTGACCCATGGGGAGATCTCCGCGCACCTGGCCGAGGTGTACGGGGCCGAGGTCTCCAAATCCACGATCTCCACGATCACCGACAGTGTGATCGTGGGGATGACGGAATGGCAGAACCGTCCGCTGGATGCCGTGTACCCGGTCGTCTTCATCGACTGTGTCCACGTGAAGGTGCGGGACGGGCAGGTTGCCAACCGGCCGGTGTATATGGCGCTGGCCGTGACGGCCGAGGGCACTCGCGACATCCTCGGGCTGTGGGTGGGCGACGGAGGCGAGGGGGCCAAGTATTGGCTGCAGGTCCTCACCGAGATCAAAAATAGGGGCGTGCAGGACGTCCTGATGCTCGTCTGCGACGGGCTGACCGGTCTGCCCGATGCGGTGAATACCGTCTGGCCTGCGACGATCGTGCAGACCTGTGTGGTTCACCTTCTGCGCAGGAGTTTCCGCTATGCGGGCCCGCAGGACTGGGAGAAGCTCGCCAAGGCTCTGCGTCCGGTCTACACCGCGCCGACCGAGGAGGCCGCGACGGCGCGGTTCGGCGAGTTCCAGAATGCCTGGGGTGCGAAGTACCCTGCGATCGTGCGGCTGTGGGAGCACGCCTGGGCAGAGTTCGTGCCCTTCCTCCAGTTCGACGTCGAGATCCGCAAGATCGTGTGCACGACCAACGCGATCGAGTCCGTCAACGCCCGCATCCGCAAGTCCGTCCGCACCCGCGGACACTTCCGCACGGAACAGGCCGCCCTCAAGTGTGTCTACCTCGCGGTCATGAGCCTGGACCCGACCGGCACCGGCGCGAAACGCTGGACCAGGCGATGGAAGCCGGCACTCCAGGCCTTCGACATCGCCTTCGAAGGCCGACTCACCGCAGCACAGCAGTAACAACCAACCCCTGAGTTACACCACTCGCTGTACAGACCCCCCATGAGCCGTCACGATGCAGCATCCACGTCATGCGGCTGCCGTCATCTCCAGTTCCGGTGCGGTGCTCGATGCCGGGTGCAGTCAGGGAGAGCATCGACCAGACATCCCATGCCGGCATCACGTCAAGGACTGGGAACGGGGAGGTGGTCACCTGTCCGGCGTTTTGTGCTGCGATGGCGAAGAAGTCGCTGAGGGCGGCCGGGCAGTCGTCGCTCGCGCGGGCGGCCATGAACGAGGCCCGGTCCCATTCGCGACTCGTCCGGTCGCGCCACCGTCGTGGTTCTTGTCCGCGGTGATGATCAATCCTGTGCCCGCGATGGTGGTGACCAGGCGCCCCTCGGGCTCCAGAGCGGTCAGCCACTGACGGGGGATACGGGGCACGGAGACCATGGACACGATCCGGTCGAACGTGCCGGGCAGCTCTTTGGTGGCGTCGGTGGTGACGACGGTGGAGTGCCAGCCGAGCCGGTCGAGGCGTTCAGCAGCGGCCTGTGTCAGGTGCAGGTCGACGTTTAGCGTCGTCACCCGGTCGTCGCCGAGCCGATGGCAGGCAAGGGCGGCGCTGTAGCCGGAGCCGGTGGCCAGGTCCAGCAGTCGCATGCCGGGGGTGAGCCGGCCTGCCGCAGCATCGTCACGACCAGGCTCGGCAGTGTGGAGGACGAGGTGGGGTGACCGGTGGTGACCTGGCCGGCATCGGCTTGGTCGGCGTTCACCAAAGCCCAGGACTTCACCGGCGAGACGCAGCTCGCACTGATACACACGCACCTGCTGACGCTGGGCATGCTGGGCTTCTTGATCATCCTGGCCCTCGACAAGCAGGTCCGGCTGTCGGGGACGCGGCTGTTCACCACCGTCGCCATGATGGGCCTGCACGGCTGCCTGACAGTCCTGAACGAGCACGTGCCCGACACAGTGCCCGCTCTCGCCGGCGCCGGACACATCCTTCTCACCGTCGGACTCATCCTGCTGTTCGTGACCCTGGGAAAGCGACTGAAGGAACCGGACCGCACCGAGTTCCCGACCGGTACGCCGTCGTGAGCCAAGAGCCGGGGCTTCCCTGGCCCTCATCGCCGGCCACCCCACCGCCCGGCCTGCCGGCCCCTGACGCCCCGTATCCAGCAGGGCGACCGCAACTACGCAACCATCAATATGTAGAGATGGAGAGCCTGGCGGGCGTGCCCCTGCGAGAATTGTTTGTATGACTGATCAAGTTGGGCGATCCGACGACCTGCTCCGTGTCTCCGACGACGAACGCGACCGGGCAGCGGAGCAGGTTCGTGACGCCTTCGCCACAGGCCGCCTGACATCCGTCGAACTTGACCACCGGATCGGCGAAATCTTTCAGGCCACGTCTCGCGCCGAGTTGGAGCCCGCGATTCGTGACCTCCCTTCGCCCGGCCGCAGGGGAGCGCACCTGCCGGACCATCGTCCCACCTCGCGCTTCGCAACGGGAGCCTTCGGGGGGTTCGTCCGGGCCGGCGAGTGGACCGTACCTCCCCGGTTCACCTCATGGTCGATGTTCGGCGGCGGACGGCTGGACCTGAGGAATGCCCGCTTCGTCAGCCGCGAGACGACGATCACCGCTGTGGCGCTGTGGGGCGCAACCCGGATCACGGTGCCCGACGACGTCGAGGTCCACGTCAGAGGCGTGGGACTGTTCGGCCTGTTCGGAAAGCGTGCAGCCTGCCAGGCCGAGCACGGCGCCCCGGTGATCACCATTCGGGGCCTCGCCCTCTTCGGCGTCATCGTCACCAGGAGCGGACCGGCAGGGAACAACATGCAGCGATGACAGGTGCCCAGGTCACGGCGGCGTGACGCGCGGCCACCGCCTCCCCTGACACCCCTGCTGCTGTCGACCAGGTCTCCAACCAGGGCGGTTCAAAGGCCGGGTGATCACGGATGTGTGCTGGTCACGGCTGCGTGATGCTGCGGCGGGGGCCGACACCTACGCAACGAAGCTCCGATTGGCGGTTGACCTCGACAAGTCGCCCTGAACTAAAGGACCTTCGATGTGCCGCCAGTCTGCCACCATGCGCCTGATCAAGTCGCCCTCGCGCCCGCATCGCGCCATCCCACCTGCCAGGCCGGCTGTCCCCTTGCCCGACCCGCGTGATCGGCGGGGCAGGCGTCACTCCCTGGCAAGCGTGCTGATCGCCTGCTCCGCCGCGGTGGCTGGCCCGCACGTTCGCAGCGATCGGCCAGTGGGCGCAGCGCCCCGCAGTCCACCCGGCCGACTCGGCGCCCGCACCGTCTCGATCTTCGGATGCGCCTGCCGCCGAGCGCGGCCACCATCCGCCAGGTCATCGGCCGGGTCTGCCCCGGCGGCCTCGCCGACCTGCTGGGGTCCGATCCGGCGCACGCCCAGACCCTCGCGGTGGATGGCAAGAGCGCCCGCGGCTCGCGCCACGACGACACCCCGGCCGCCCACCCTGCTGGCCGCCGTCAACGGCGCCGGCCAGGTCGTCACCCAATTGCGAGTGCCGGGCAAGAGCCGAGTAGCCGGAGGGAAGATCACCCCCGGCTCTCGCGGAACCGTGCGTAAAGACCTCCCCTTACACGGCTCTTGCCATCCGGATCCCAACCCGAGGACGCTGCGGTGGTCAACTTCCAGTGCGCGAACATGCGGGGGGGGGTAAGGCTGGGCGATTTCCCACATCTTGCGAAGGGCCCTGTGCGGCGCCGCGAGCCGCCTGTACTTCTTGCGGATCCAGCGCACCAAGTAGGCGTTGACGCGTTGCAGGAGGGGGATCAAGGCCGCTGGGTAGAAGCGCCTGTCATAGTTGATCCAGTCCGCCACGATCGGATTGATTCGTCGGGCGAGCTCCACGAAGGAGAGATCGGATCGGCGGTGGAGACGCCGACTGCGCACTTCCCTACCTATCCCCTTCAAGGCGTACTTGCTGATCGCAGGCTCGAAGGACAGAAACCTCCGGCCCCATTTGTCCTGCGACTTGCGCGCGTGGAACGTGTATCCGAGAAAGGTGAACTGCCTGTGCTCATGAGGCAGGGCCCCGGCAAAGTCGTGCTGTAGTCCTGTGACGTGGGGCTTTGTGGGTGGAAGAGGTGCGCGGGCGTGGTCCGGTCCGGATGGAGGTTCCTACGCCATACCGTCCGACCAGGGGATCACGCCCGCGCCATGTCATCGGCTCTCATCTCTACGCCTGTTCGCACGCCCGTTCCTCATCATGAGTCGTTTCCGCTTGGTCGATGGGTGCATCAGCAGAGGAAGGCGCTGCGGGCGGGTGAGCTGGAGGAACGGCGCAAGACGCTGCTGGACGCGCCGGAGGCCGGGATGGTCTGGGAGCCGGGCGAGGAGGCGTGGGAGAACAAGCTCGCCTCGCTCCGGTCCTACCGGCGGGCCATGGGGCACCTCGCGCCGCGTCAGGACGCGGTGTGGGGCGAGGGCGAGGCGCTGGTGCCGGTCGGGCAGCACATGGCCAACCTGCGCCGGAAGGGCGGCCTGGGCAAGGACGCGGATCGGGCGGCGGAGCGCGCGCAGCAGCTGGCCGCGGTCGATGAGGACTGGGACTGCCCGTGGCCGCTGGACTGGCAGCGGCACTGCCGTGTCCTCGCGGACCTGGTCGACGCCGACGGCGTCCTGCCGGCCATCGAACCGGGGGTGTTGTTCGAGGGCGACGATCTGGGCAAGTGGCTGGAGCGGCAGAAAAACCCGGGCACCTGGGCGCAGCTTCTCCCCGAGCAGCAGGAGCGGCTGGCGAAGCTGGGCGTGCAGCCCGCTGAGAGCGCGTCTCCCGCCCCGACGGCCGCTCGTACGACGAAGGGCCCGAGCAAGGCGCAGGCGGCGTTCCGGCGCGGGCTGGCGGCCTTCGCGCAGTGGGTGGAGCGGGAGGGTGCGGACCGGCCGGTGCCAAGGGGGCACAGCGAGCAGATCGCGGTCGACGGCGAGGCGGAGCCGGTGGTCGTGAAGCTGGGCGTATGGATTTCGAACACGAAATCGAGGAGGGACCGGCTGGACGCCGAACAGCTCACCGCACTCGCAGAGCTGGGCATGGAATGGGCGTGAGCCGTGCCTCCGTGCGCGAACAGCGCACGGGGGCACCAAGTCCCCTTCGCTCCCTTACGATCCGCAGCATGAACGAGATCCCCGCTTACTTGTCGGTCAAGGTCAACTTCGACAACAGCGACTACGACAACGTGTGTGACACCTTCGGCGGCGGTTTCGATCGTCTTCCTGCCTGGCGGGAGCTGGGGAACCTCCTCGCTCATCGGCCGGGATGGCACTTCGACGTCGTCAACCGTGGTGAAGCCCTGTGGTGTCTCGGCGTCCTGGGTGAGAGCCGCCTGGCAATCCACGTGACCGAAGACCTTCGGTATCACTGCTACGACCACGGCGCGGACTTGGACACCGTGGCAGCGGACACCACCGCCGTGGAGATGTGGCTCATGGGCCGAGAGGAAGCTGCGCGGCGGCCGAGCCCCTCGATCATCGAGATGGCGAGCGCCGACTCCTGGAAGCTCTTGAAGAGCCACCCCTTCCGCCTTCGCGTGAGCTGGTCGGACGGCTACTACGCCGCCTCTCTTGCCGCTCTGGCCGAAGCGAGTTTCGGGCGGACTGTCGCCGAGGCCGTCAACGGCGCCGGGGAAATGATCTGCCACCTCTTCGGTGCCCCGGCGGGGTTCGCGCCGGACCTCACCCTGTCTGCCGAGCTCGATGAAACCGCAGTGCGGTACATCCGCACACCCTGACCTCAAAGCCGCGGCGCTGAGCCTGACCCTGCCGCAGGAGACCCCGGGGCCGCGATTGACCTGTGTCACTGGAATTGGGTCGTGTCTCGCTGAAGATGGACAGATGCTGGCCCGTCTCATCGAAGGCGGACAGCAGGCCAACCACCGCAGTCACCGTCGATGGTGCGTCGGCCTCCGACGCCTGAGAGGCACCTGCCGATGAGACACGGCTGCGGACCGGGCATCACTCCTGGGCGGAGGCAGTCAAATCCATCATCGCCTGGGCGTAGGTTGCACCGTCAATCTCCTTCTCGTCGTACTGGCGCATCAGCTCGTCGATCTTGGCTCTGTCCGATCCATCGTTATCTCCCAACATGTCAGTGCCGCAAGGTGGGGACAGTAGCGCGACACGTACCGCACGGACGGCGCTTTCCCTAGTGCCGCATCAGGCAACGTTTGCTCTGTGTTCGATGTGAGATACGGTCCTCAGCCATGGGCCAACTGGTATTGATCAGGCACGGCGAGACCGCATGGAGCCGGACCGGGCAGCATGCTGGCCGCACCGACTTGCCGCTGACCGAGGTAGGGGAGGACGCGGCGCGTGCGCTCGCGCCTCGGCTGGCCGATCGGGAGTTCGCTGCCGTCTACAGCAGCCCGCTGACTCGCGCCGTGCGGACCGCTGAACTGGCGGGGCTGAGTAGAGCGGAGCCCGACGCCGACCTGATCGAGTGGGACTACGGCCGCTACGAGGGGCTAACCGCCGAGCAGATCCAGGAGCTCAAGCCCGGCTGGGAACTGTGGCGCGACGGCGTCGACGCCGGCGAGGACCTCGGGCACGTGACGGTGCGGGTCGACGCCTTCCTCGGCCGGGTCCGGCTGCCGCTGGACAAGGGCGACGTGGCCGTCGTTGCGCACGGCCACCTGTCACGCATCCTCACCGCGCGGTGGCTTGGGCTTGATGCGTCGGCCGGGCGGCAGTTCGGGCACCCGCATCCGGGGACGATCAACACGCTGGGTTACGAGCACGAGCTGCCGGTCGTGCTCGGGTGGAACCTGCCGTAATGGCGGCTGTCCATACCCAGTGCAAGGTGTAGCTACTGGCATGTCAGGCGACGTTCGCCCGGGAGACCACCCGCCTGAGTCGGGCATCGGTGACGTGGTTGTTTCGCCAGATGATGTAGCGGCGGATCATGCTGCCCTGTTCCTTGTGGTCGGCGTGGTCGGTGCCGTCGAGGGTGAAGTAGCGCAGGGCCGTGAACTGGGCTTCGATCCTGTTCAGCCAGGAGGAGTTCGTTGGGGTGTAGGCCATCTCGACGTTGTTGGCCGCAGCCCAGGTGCCGACTCGCTGGCGCTTCTTCGTGGTCAGGTGCGGGGAGAAGTTGTCACTGACGATCGCGATTCGGATCTCTCGCGGGTAGAGGGTGCGTAGGTAGCGGCAGAACTCCAGGAACTGCGTCCGCTTCTTGACCGGTTTGATGTGGCCGTAGAGCTTGTCCTTGGATCCAGGCCGGCGAACAGGTGGCGTACTCCGCCGTAGCGGTTGTAGGTCGCCCGGCGCCGCCGGCGGGGTTCACGGTCGAGATTCTTGTGCTTGCCGCCGCGCTCGGCCGAGGTGCTCGACGCGGGCCTTCTTGGCCGCGTAGTCCGGATCATTGGAGGTCTTCCAGGTCTTCGGTTGTACTCGGAGTGCCGCCTGCCGTCGGCGCCCGGCTCGGACGCGCGGGTCGGCGGGTGCAGGGCGGTCATCAGCTCCAGACCGGTCACCGCCGTGGAGCCGCGCGGCGTCATCACCCGGGACGCGTACACACCCAGGACCCGGGCGAGGTCCGCCGGCGGGAGCTGTCCGGCCTCGCCCCAGTGCCGGGAGTCCAGTGCGTTCCACGACGGGATGCACAACTGCACGCATGCCCGCTCCGAACCCTGCGCGGGGCGGTAGATCCGCGCCCACGGCCCGAACCCGCGCTTGGTCATAACACTCTTTAGGACGCCGCCGATGGGTCATCGAGCGCACCATGTCCTGACTGACCGGATACCGCAGACTCAACCACCGATACGAACGCCACCCCCGCAACTACCTGGCCTTTCTCGGCCTCGCCGCAGCCCTCTGCTGCTACAAGCGACTCCTCCGACTCACCACATAGGACACGGTCTTAGCCCTCCTGGGCGTGGACCTCGCGCAGGAAGTCCACGAGGATCCGGGTGAATTCCTCCGGCTGCTCCATCGTCGTGTAGTGGGCGGCGCCGCCCAACTGCGCGCTGCGGCCGTTGGGGACAGCGTCCATCAGGGCGGTGACGGTGTCGAGGAGGCCGGGCATGTCGAGGGCGCCGTCGATGGCCAGGACCGGAACGGTGATGCCCTTGGCGCGGGAGGCCACATCCTCGACCGGAACCCGGTGGTCCGGTTCGTCCGGGGTGTGCTTCATCAGGGTGCACAGGGCCATGTCGCGGACGTGCGCCACGATCGCGGGATTGACCTCGTCAAGACTGCGCTCCGGCCCCGCGATCCACTGCACGATGCCGTCCAGGTAGCCCGAGAGGTCGCCGCCGACCAGCGCCGTGCGCTGCCGCTCGGCGATCGCGGTGGACCAGGCGCCGGTCAGGTCTGGCTCTCCCAGGCCCCGGCCGCTGACGACCAGGGCGCTGACCAGTTCGGGGTGCTCGACGGCCGTGTCGATGCCGATCATGCCGCCCATTGAGATGCCCACGAGCGGGACCTGACGCAGGCCCAGGTGCCGCAGTAGGTCCGCGAGGTCGTCAGCCTGTCGGAACGGCTTGGTCGCGTTGGCGGAACGGCCGTGGCCGCGAGCATCGGGGGCGATGATCCGGTAGCCGCGGGCAGTCAGGCCCGGAATCAGGTTGTCGAACAGGGTGCTGTCCGCGTAGGCGCTGTGCAGGAGCACCAGCGCCTCGCCGTCGCGGGGCCCATCGTCGCGGTAGGTGAGCAGGCCGTCGGCGGACTGGAAGGTCTCGAATGTGATCTCATTCATGACAACCAAGGTGTCATGAATGAGCGAGAATGGCAACTTGGTTGTCATATGGTGTGAGACAGTGGTCCCGTGACCGAACCAGCCTCCGAGCCCCTCTCCCCCGACGAGCTGCCGGGACGCCTCATGGAAGTCTTCGCGCTCGTCGGCCCGCTCTACCGCCGCGTACAGCGCCGGATCGAGCTGGACGCCGCACAGGGGCTCTCCGTGGGCGTGCGCGCCGTGCTGGACCTGCTGCGCGAGAACGGTCCGATGACCGTGCCGCAGATGGGCCGGGCCCAATCGCTGAGCCGCCAGTTCGTACAGCGGATGGTCAACGACGCCGCTGAGAGGAAGCTCGTCGAGAGCATCCCGAACCCAGCGCACCAACGCTCCTCGCTGATCCGACTGACCGACGGCGGCCACGCGGCGATCACCGCCGTAACCGCCCGCGAGCACGCCATGCTGCGCCAGGCGGGCGGCGACCTTACCAACACGGACGTCGCCGCCTGTGTCCGGGTGCTGGGCCGGATGCTAGAGCTCTTCGACGACGTCGATGCCTCGAACGCCGAGCCGCCCTGCTAGGCCGTTTCCTCCGGATCTCTCCCGCAGGAGCTGGTTGTCTGTGCGGGGTGGGAGAGTCCTGGGCATGATGCTGCCGGAGAATCCTGAGCGAGTGCTGCCTGAGATCGGACGCGACTTGTTCGACGTTCTCGTCATCAGGACCGACTTCAGCAATGACGAGGCGTGGAACGCGGTGGTTGGGGAGTTGCACCGGCCGTGGGGACCGGGCGGTGAGTTTGCCGCAGCAGTGCAGCTGGTCGATGCGCCTGCTTGGTCAGGAGCGACGGCCGACGAGGTTCTTGCCGCCGTGGTGGATGAGGACCTGATTGTTGTCTTTATTGCTGACCGCGGCACCATGCAGTCGCCGGCGCGAGCATTGCTGGCTCTGTCGACCGTCTGGGAAGATGTGAGTGGCCTTGACCTCGTCTATTACCAGGAACTCATCGAGTCGCCCGAGCCTCGGGAGTTTCGAGCCCTGCCTGCCGCGGTGCACGGCGTCCAGGTGGGCCTGGCGCTCGGCAACGAGGGCTTCGCAGAGTTCGCCGGGGCTGCTTCACAGAGCCTGATCAGGTACTGCGGCCTTTCTGATCGGTACGGCGGGCAGCCGTTGCCTCTGCAGATGCGAGTCGTTCGTTGGGGCATGTCGTTGAGTGACGCGCAGTGGGCGCGGATCGAGCCGTTGCTGCCGGATCGGACGCCGAGGCGGGGCGGGAGGTGGCGGGAGCACCGGCAGGTGATCGACGCGATCGCGTTCAAGTACCGCACCGGGATTCCCTGAACGGACCTGCCTGAGCACTTCGGTTCGTGAAAGGGCGTCCACAACAGGCTGCGGAAATGGGCACCTGACGGCACCTGGAAAAGGGCGATCTGGACTGGGTCGTCGCGGTGGACTCCACGGTCGTTCGTGCTCACCAGCACGCGGCCGGGGCCCGTAAAAAGGGGCCCCGGTCGAGGAACCCGACCATCATGCACTGGGGCGGTCTCTGGTGGGCTGACAACGAAGATCCACCTGGCGGCCGACAGCCGATGCCGCCCGCTGGCCTTCGTAATTACCCCCGGCCAGGCTGGTGACGCCCCGGCATTCCCGGACGTGATGACGGGGATCCGGGTCCCTCGGCCGGTCGGCAGACCCCGAACGACGCCCACCGCGGTCCTCGCGGACAAAGCGTATTCGTCTCGCGCGATCCGCACCTACCTGCGACATCGCGGGATCCGGGCGGTGATCCCTCAGCCCGTCGACCAAGCAGCGAATCGCAAGCGGCTTGGCAGCCGCGGTGGGCGCCCTCCGACGTTCGCGCGCGAAGCGTACAAACAGCGGAACACGGTCGAGCGGTGCATCAACAAGATCAAACAATGGCGGGGCCTGGCCACCCGCTATGACAAGACCGCCACCATCTACCTCGCGGCTCTTCACCTGGCAGGAATCTTCGTCTGGTCAGCAAGGTGATCCGGAGGAAACGGCCTAGGTCGATGCTGCGTCGGTGCTCGCGGACCGCATGCACGTCATAGCGCGTGAAGTCACCAGCGATGCACACCAGCCTCGGTCCGTTCCAGAGGACCTGGGCCGCCGCCGCCGTCCCAAGCCGGTCACGGACCAGGTGCTCGAACTCGCGGTGGTGATCCATCAGCAGCACAGCTCCTCGATGAGCCTTCGGGGTGCCGCCCACGAGGTCGCCGAGGCCCTGGCCTGGCAGGACCGCGCACACCCTGCCTCGGCACCCTGCTCCGCTGTGTGACGCACACATCGAGGTCGCGAACGCCCCGACCGAGCTCGCCCTCAGTGCGCGCTGCTGCGACGTTGCTGATACACCCCGCAGAGAAGGGCGACCGCCGCCACGGAGCAATGCTCAGGACTTGTGGATCGAGGCTGGGGGGAGCACGCAGCGGGCGTACCTTCCCGAGTGATCGATTGAAGGTCACCGAGTAGGCCGACGCTGCGAACGTCGGCTGGGAAGGCACGCCCGTGATCAGCGTGTTAAACGCCGACGGAGCCACTCGTAACGGCTCCCTGATCGACGAGATTGTCCGCGAGGGCGCGAGGCGGATGCTGGCCGCCGCTCTGGAGGCCGAAGTCAACGCCTATATAGCCGAGTTGGAGGGCGAGCGGGACGACCAGAGCCGCCGCCTGGTCGTGCGCAACGGCTACCACCAGCCGCGGAACGTCGCCACGGGCGCCGGAACGGTCGAGGTCAAAGCGCCGCGCGTGAACGACAAGCGGATCGATGTGTCCACCGGCGAGCGTAAACGGTTCTCCTCGGCGATCCTGCCGCCCTGGTGCCGCAAGTGCCCGAAGATCAGCGAGGTCCTCCCCCTGCTCTATCTCCACGGCCTGTCGTCCGGTGACTTCGTTCCCGCGCTCGAGCAGTTCCTCGGCAGCTCGGCCGGCCTCTCGCCGGCCGTTGACGACGCAGTGGCAGGCCGACCATCAGGGGTTCTCCGGGCGCGATCTGTCGGCTTCCGACTATGTCTACGTGTGGGCCGACGGCATCCATCTGCGCATCCGCCTGGCCGAAGCGAAGTCCTGCGTGCTGGTCCTGATGGGCGTGCGCGCGGACGGCACCAAGGAGCTGATCGCGATGACCGACGGCTACCGCGAATCGGCCGAGTCCTGGGCCGATCTGCTGCGCGATTGCGCCCGGCGCGGGATGCGCGCCCCGGTCCTCGCAGTCGGCGACGGCGCGCTCGGCTTCTGGAAGGCCCTGGCCGAGGTCTTTCCCGCCTCCCGGCATCAGAGGTGCTGGGTTCACAAAACGGCCAGCGTGCTCAACGCTCTGCCGAAGTCGGCCCAGCCCGGCGCCCGCAAGGCGCTTCAGGACATCTACAACGCCGAGGACCGCGAACACGCGCTGAAGGCTGTCACCTCGTTCGAGAACGCCTACGGAGCGAAGTGGCCCAAGGCCGCAAAGAAGATCGCCGACGATACGGAGGAACTGCTGGCGTTCTACGATTTCCCCGCCGAGCACTGGATCCACCTGCGAACGACCAACCCGATCGAGTCGACGTTCGCGACCGTCCGGCTACGGACCAAGGTCACCAAGGGCGCCGGCAGCGCGGCAGCCGCCCTCGCCATGGTCTTCAAACTCGTCGAGTCCGCACAGGCCCGCTGGCGGGCCGTGAACGCGCCTCACCTCGTCGCCCTCGTCCGAGCCGGATCCCGCTTCGAACGGGGACGTCTCGTCGAACGCTCCGGAGAGGATGCGGCCTAGTCTGCGGGACTGATCGGTATGGCCGAACTGCCGCGCCTCCCTGTCTGGGCGACGAGAGATCGGAAGGCGTCCAGGTCGCCGATGACCTCTTCGACGCGGTTCCGCTGCTGGTACATGCTGTAGTAGCGGGCGCCGATGGCGTCAGGGTCGGCCTCGCCGCCGCCGGGGACGACCCCGGAAGCGATGGTCACCGTGCCCGCGTAGATGCCCTGCGACTTGAGTTCAGCGTGCAGGGTGTGTGCCCAGTTGCGCAGGCCGGCCATGGCCATTCCCACGTTGGCCAGAAAGGGTGCGGGGACCGTCGAGGAGACGCCGGTGGTCAGCAGCAGCGTTCCCTCACCTCGGGCCAGCATCTCCGGCAGTACCTGGCCCACGGCCGTCACCGCGCCCAGCACATGCAGCTCGAACTGCGCGGCGGCGGAGTCGACCGTGGTCTGTGCGGCATGGGTGATCGGCCCGGTCGGGCTGGGACTGTATTCGAGCACGTCGATCGGTCCCAGCATGTCCCTCGCCGCAGTGAGGGCGGTGGTGAGCGCGTCACGATCGCGGATGTCGGCGGGAAACGCGGCAGCGGTGATGCCCAGCTCGGCCAGCTCACTGACCAGGGTGTCCAGCTTCCCCTTGGTACGGGCGATCAACCCGACCTGGAACCCCTGGAGGCCGAACGCGCGAGCCACCCCCATCCCCAGCCCCGGGCCGGCACCGACAACAACGAGCGTCTTCACCACGAAGAATCCTCTCCGGTCACCGCGATTGGACCGGTGCTACCTCGACTCCGCGCCGGTCACTTACTGTTTGTGAGTGGCCCCATGATTTGTTACTGGGAGGGCCGGGGCAAGACGGCACATTTATGTCAGTGACACACACGGAGGTAACCGTTGGCGCCTCGCAGGAACATCTCCTCGGCCCCGCAGCACCGCGGCTCCACGCAGCCTCCGACAGCAGGCACCGGCAGCGAGCCGGATGAGGAAGCGTGCCGGCAGGTGCTCCAGATCCTCGGGTTGATCGGCAGCAAGTGGAGCATCCTGATCATTGGGCAACTCCGCGACCGCACCCTGCGCTTCGGTGAACTGCATCGCACCGTCAAGGGCATCTCCCAGCGCATGCTCACCCTGACGCTGCGGCAACTCGAACGCGACGGCTTGTTGACCCGTACCGTCCACCCCAGCGTTCCCCCACGCGTGGACTACACGCTGACCGGGCTCGGCGCGACACTACTGGACTCCGTCGTCGCTCTCGGAGATTGGGCCACCACACACCGCCACGAGATCAACGACAACCGAAACCGCTACGACGCCACACACCCAACGCCAACACCGCCCTGAAGCCCCTGCTCAATCCACAGAATTGGACAATTCCTCGCCGCCACGGCACCGCAGACCCATGCGGACCAGACGGGGGCGTAGGCCGCGCGCAGGACGAAGGCCCCGGTGATCAGAACGGAGACCAGCCCGGCGGCAGGGTTCAACCACTGGTCGGAAACACGTGTACGCCGAAAAGTAATGCGGCAGGACGACGCCTGGCACCGGACCCGGGCATCCAGTTGCGGCAGCGCGTAGCGCAGGGCTGCTGCTGTACCCGCTCCCAAGGTTGTTGCTGCTGAAACCAGTGGAACCAACAGGCCCAGCCCACCGCAGCGCACGACTTCTGAACCGTTCCGCGGATGGGTGATCACCCATCCCCCGTCCGGCGCGGATCGGCGCGGATCGGCGCGTGCGCGCCGAGCGCCGACGGCCGCACTGCAACGGGCACCGACTCGACCGATCTGCTGATTTCGTAGCAACTGGCCCTGCAGACAACGAAATTCGCGCTACGCATCAGCGATACAAGTGGATAGCATTCCGGCAACGCTTTTCTGCCTCGAAATCCGTAGATCGATGTGGGGGTCTCGTATGCCCAGACTCAGTGATCACGAGCTCGGAATGCACCGGAAGGTCACCCGCCGCGACTTCCTCGACGGGGTGGCCGTCACCGCCGCGGGCGCAGCAGCCGCGTTGGCCCTTCCCGCCACAGCCCAGGCCGCGCCCGGGACATCGCACCGGCACACCCCGGCGCATGGACACGGACACGGGCACGGCCGGCCGGACGCGCCGTACCCGCCCACCGCCACCGGCCTCCGTGGACAGCAGCCGGGTGCCTACGACGTGGCGCACGCCGTGCGGGACGGTGATTTCGCACCGGGCCGCATCGTCGAGACCCGGGAGTCCTACGACCTGGTGGTGGTCGGCGGCGGCCTCAGCGGTCTCGCCGCCGCGTACCTGTACCGCAAGCACGCCGGCCCACGGGCCCGTGTCCTGATCCTCGACGCCCTGGACGACTTCGGCGGTCACGCCCGGCGCAACGAGTTCCAGGTGGGCCGCACCCTGCTGCTGTCCAACGGCGGCACCGTCAACATCGACACCCCGAGCACCTGGTCACGCGCGGCCCGCGACCTGCTCACCAAGGACCTCGGCGTCGACCTGAAAGCGCTGGAGGCGACGGTGAAGGGGGACGCCTACGCACCGTACTCATTGCGCAGCGGCACCCTCTTCAACTCCGAGCGCTGGGGCAAGGACCAGCTGGTGATTCGCGAGACGGGCGAGTCCTGGACCTCCTACGCGGCCAAGCTGCCGATGAGCGAGGCCGGCCGGGCCGCTCTGGTGCGCTTGTACACGACGAACGAGGATTTCTACCCGGGTCTTTCGGACGCGGAGAAGAAGGAGATCCTCGCCCGCACCCCGTACGAGACCTACCTGCGCCAGAAGGTCGGCCTGGACGACGACGCCCTGGAGGTCGTCAAGCGCGGCACGAACGGGCTGTGGGGCGTGAACGTCGATCACGTGGCCGCCGCCGACGCGTGGGCGACCGGCCAGCCGGGCTTCGGCGGACTGGGTCTCGCACACACCCCGTGGCCGGGCGCCGGGCTCACCCCGCTCATGCACCTGAACGAGACCGAGGAGGACGGCAACTTCTACTTCCCCGAGGGCAACGCCTCGCTCGCCCGCCTGCTGGTCAGCAAGCTCGTCCCGGACGCCTTCGACGAGCGCCGGCCCGACTGGCAGGAGATCGTCACGGCCAGGGCGGACTACTCCCGCCTCGACGACTCGGACAACCACGTCCGCATCCGGCTGTCCAGCACCGCCTTCCAGGTACGCAACGACGGCCGGCGCGGCGCGGTGGTCGACTACTCCAGGGGCGGCCGCAGTTACCGGGTCCGCGCCAAGGGTGTGGTGATGGCCTGCTGGAACTCGGTGTCCTCGTACGTCATGCCCGAGCTGCCGGCGGAGCAGGTCACCGCGATGCGCTACGGAACGAAGGTGCCCCTGGTGTACGCCCGGGTGGCCCTGCGCGACTGGCGTGCCTTCGCCGCCGCCCGTGTGTCCAGGGTCAGCACACCGTCGATGTTCTTCTCCAGCTTCGGACTGCCGACGGTCACCGAGATAGGTGACTTCAGAATGCCGCACCGCCCCGAACTGCCCACCGTCGTCTCGCTTTCGGCGACCCCCGGCTCACCCGGCCTCATCTGCCGCGAGCAGCACAAGGCAGGCCGCCGGACACTGATCAGGATGCCGTTCGAGGACTTCGAGCGCGAGATCCGTGACTCGATGACCCGCTCGCTGGGCGCATTCGGCTTCGACCCGGCCCGTGACATCACGGCCGTCACCGTCAACCGCTGGGCCCACGGGTACGCGTACGAGTACAACTCCCTCGACGACCCGTCCCTGTTCCGGCCCGAGTCCCAGCGCCCGTACGCCCAGGCCCGCCGTCCGGTCGGGCGGATCGCGATCGCCAACTCCGACTCCGAGGCGTTCGGCTACACACACGCCGCCTTCGACGCGGCTGTCCGCGCGGTGTCTCACCTCTTGTGAGCCACCCTGCGCCGGGCTCCGCAAGGAGGCACCTGCCGGCGTGGCGGGGAGGCCGGAGTCCGCCGGGTCAGACCGCGGGCCGGCGGAACGGGCGGGCGGTGAACGGGCGGCCCTCGCCCACCGGCCGGCCGGCCCGCCGGTAGGTGCGCATCAGCAGCGCGGTCCGCACCTCGCGCAGGCCGGTGAGCCCGGCGAAGGCCCGGGCGTGGAAGTCGTACATCTCGGCGGTGGTGGCGTGGCTGGCGTAGCCCAGCACGTTGGAGCGGCCGGTGGTGACGACAAGGTGCCGGATCGAGGGCTCCCGGGCCAGGCGCCGCAACGCCGCTCCCAGGTGGGCGTGGCGCACCTCCAGCTGGAAGCGGGTCTCCACCGGGTAGCCGAGCAGCGCGGGTTCCGCGAAGAGCCGCAGGTGAAAGACGTGTGAAGCCATGAGGCGGTTCAGCCTGCGGCGCACGGTCGACTCGCTCATCCGCAGCCGCGCCGCGAGCGTGCTCATCGGCATCCGCGCGTCCTCGCCGAGGAGGTGCACCAGTTCGCGGTCGAACGCGTCGACCGCGATCGGCGGAGGAGGCTGTGCGCCCTCGATGGCGAGCTGCCGCAGGGGCGACGGCTCGGGGTCGTAGGGCGCCCAGTCGGCAGCGGTCAGCAGCAGTCGGAGCACGACGGCGGAGTGGATGTCGAGGACGCCCGGCATCCGTCCGACGGCCCGGTCGACGAGGTCGATGAGGTCCGCCTCGTCCGCGACGGTCATCTCGGCCAGCACCAGCAGGTCGCCGGTGGCCACCTCCACGGACCGGGCGTCGCGGCGCGCGGCGACGGCCCGTGCGACTTCCTCCAGGCGCCCCGGAGCGCAGCGCACCGCCAGCTCCACCACCATGCCCTCGCCCAGGTACTCGGTCGGGAGGTCGGCGATGAACCGCACTTCGCCGGTGTCGAGCAGCCGGCCCAGTCGCCGGGCGACCGTCCGCTCGTGCAGACCGACGCGTTCGCCCACCTCGGCGAACGAGGCGCGCGGGCGGCGGGCGAGGTACTCCAGGATGCCGAGATCCGCCGCGTCGAGCGGGGTCTCGTTTCCGCCACCGGTTTCCACCACGCTCCCCTCCTCTTTGCCTGATTCCACCACGTGGGGCGGTCACACGCCGGTTTCACGCTTTCTCACCGGCTTCCGTTGCTCGGATCCGGTAGTGAGCGCAGATTACCGGACAGCATCCGACCGCCGGCTTCCGGCCATCCGCAGAGGTACGCCCATGACTCAGGCCGCCGCAAAGGCACCGCCCGCCTCCGCTCCCCCCGGCCGCGCGACAACGACGGCAGCCATCGTCCTCTCGATCGTGCTCGTCGAAATGTCCAGCGGCATCACCCAGGGATTCCTGGCCCCCGTGCTGCGCAGCCTCACCGACGTCCTGCACGTCACGGCCGCCCAGCTGAACTGGATCAGCATCGCGAACCTCATGGCGAGCGTGGCCTTCACCCCCCTGCTCTCCCGCCTCGGCGACCTGCACGGGCACCGCCGGGTCCTGCGGTGGAACCTGGCCGTGGTGCTGCTCGGCTCGGTCGTCGTGGGGCTGTCCGGATCGTTCCGCACGCTGCTGCTGGGGCAGATCCTCCAGGGCGCGTTCGCCGGGTTCTTCCCCCTGCTCGTCGGCATCCTGCGCAACCGCACATCGGAGGCGGAAAGCCGCCGCAGCATCGGGGTGATGGTGGCCGGGCTCGTGGGCGGGCTCTGCGTCGGCATGGTCGCCAGCGGCCTGGTCGCCCACTATGTCGACACCCCGACATCGGCCCTGTGGGTGCCGGCCGCCGCGGTCGGCATCGCGCTGCTGGTCACCTGGCCGCTGCTGCCGGAGACCACCGAGCGCCCGGGCGGCCACCTCGACGCGCGGGGCGGCGCCCTGCTCTGCGTCGGCCTGGTCGCGATCATGCTCGGCCTGGGACAGGGCGGGCTGCCGGGCTGGGAGTGGGCCTCGCCGCGCACGCTGGGGTGCCTGGTGGGCGGCGCCGCGGTGACCGCGGTGTGGGCCGTCGTCGAACTGCGCTCACCGGAGCCGATGATCGACGTACGTCTGTTCCGCCGGCGCAATGTCACGGTCATGGCGCTCGTGACGACCACCTTCTCCTTCTGCATGATCGGGCTGCAGGTCGCGGGGGCCGTCTTCCTGGGCACGCCGAGAGAACTCGTCGGCTACGGCATGGGACTCGCCCCGCTCCAGATCGCCTTCGCCACGATTCCCGGTCTGGCCGTCATCGCCCTGGCCGCGATGGCCGCGCCCCGTCTGGCCGCGAGGATCGGCGACCGCGCCACCCTGGTGCTCGGCTCACTGCTGATGGCCGCCGGCTACGCGCTCACCCTCGCCTTCCACAGCACCCTGACGCCCTACCTGCTCTCGACCGTGGTGGCCGGAATCGGCACGGGTCTGCTCCAGCAGTCCACGCGTACCCTCGCCGTCGAGTCCGTCCCGGACGAGCAGGCCGCCGTCGGCTCCGGCATCAACGAACTGCTCATCAACGTCGGAGGCTCGCTGGGCGCGGCCTGTGTCCTCGCCGTCACCGCCGCCCATACGTCCGCGGGTTCGTCGCTGCCGGGCTTCGGCGCCTACACCACGACGTGGTCGGTGTGCGTGGGCGTGTCCCTGCTCGGAGCCCTGGTCGCGCTGCTGTACCGGCGTTCCGACCTCCGCCCGGACGTCACTGCCTGAACTCCGGACCTCCGGACTTCCGCCTTTCCTCCCCCGGCCCTTCGTCCCCCGGCCTTTCCGACCCCGACAAGGAACACCCATGCACCAGGAAGCTCTGCGCGAACGCGCCCGGTCCGTCGTCACCCGCCGGCAGGACGACGTCATCGCCCTCAGCCACAGCCTGCACGCCGAGCCCGAACTCGCCTACGAGGAGCACCGGTCGGCCAGGAAGATCGCCGACCTGGTGGAGTCGGCCGGGCTGCGCGTCACGCGCGGCATCCACGGCCTCGACACCGCGTTCGAGGCCACGGCCGGTGACGGCGCCCTCGTCGTCGCGATCACCGCGGAGTACGACGCCCTGCCCGGCATCGGCCACGCCTGCGGACACAACGTCAACGGCGCCTCGGCCGTGACCGCGGCCCTCGCCCTCGCGGCGGTCGCCGACGATCTCGGCCTCACCGTCAAGCTCCTCGGCACCCCGGCCGAGGAGTACGGCGGCGGCAAGGTCGACCTCCTGAACGCCGGCGCCTTCGACGACGTCGCGGCAGCGATGATGGTCCATGCCGCCCCCGCCGATGGCGTCGGCATGACCTCGCTGGCCATCGGCAGCTGGAAGGTCCGCTACAGCGGCCGCACCGCCCACGCCGCGGCCATGCCCCACCGGGGCGTCAACGCGGCCGACGCCATGATGATCGCCCAGGTGGCCATCGGCGCCTACCGGCAGCAGATGATCCCCGGTGGAGTGGTGCACGGCATCGTCACGCACGGCGGGGAAGCCCCGAACGTCATCCCGGGCCTGGTGACCGCGGACTACGACTGCCGGGCCGAGTCCGCCGAGGACCTCGCCGAACTGCAGACCCGGGTGCGCGCCTGCTTCGAGGCCGGCGCCCTGGCCAGCGGAGCGGAACTGGCACTGGAGGCCGTGGGCAACGACTACGCCGACCTGCGGCAGGACCTGGAGATGTGCGGGGTGTTCCGCGACAGCCTCCACGGCCTGGGCCGCACGGTGGACGAGGGCGCCCACGACATGCGCGGAGGCTCCACCGACATGGGCAACGTCTCCCACCTCGTGCCGACCATCCACCCGAGCATCGGCTACGACTGCGGCGACACCATCATGCACAACCCCGAATTCACCCGGTACGGAACCAGCGCGGGAGCCGACCGGGCGGTCCTCGACGGAGGTCTGGCCATGGCGTGGACGGCCATCGGGCTCGCCGCCGACGAAAGCCACCGCGCCCGCCTGCTGGCACGGCTTGCCGAACGTCGGGCCCGCTGAGAACGGGTCCCTGCCGCGCATCGGGCCGCTGCCTGCGATCGCGTGTGCGGGCACTCATGCAGCCCTGGACCTCCGTCCGCAAGGTCGGCCCGCGCTCGGCGTCACGCCCACGACGCGTACCCGCCGTCCACGCGCACGGCGGTGATGCCGCTGATGTGCCGCGCTCCGCAGCGGTCCTGCGGGAGCACGAGTTGCGGCCCCGCGCGGTCCAGCGAGGTGTCGTCGATGGTGACCGCGAGCAGCACCCGGGCCCGTCCGAAGTCGGGATCGATCTCCGCCCAGGACAGCAGGGTGTGGTGGCCGTCCGCACCGGTCACCGCGATCAGGAAGCGCAGGCGGTCCTTGCGGCGGGCCGGGTCGAAGCGGGGCCCGGCGCCCATGAGCACGTCGTGCAGCAGCGGTCCGGTGAAGCGGTGGTGCTGGACGCCGCTGGTGGCGCACTCGAAGCTGACGTCGGCCTCGTGCTGCCGCCAGGCGAGCAGGTCGGGCACCGTCAGCCGCGCCGGGCGGCCCAGGTCGCCGGTGAGGGCGAGTTCCGGCACCGGTCCTGTGGTCCTACCGGCAGTGGCGAAGGACTGGCTCACGGACTACCACCTCCCGGTTGACCGGTACCCAGGCGCGGGCACCGTACAAACGCACATACCAGCCACAGCAAGCATTGCCCGGACTCATGCGAAGCGACAGGAGACTTTTCCCTCGCATCTGCGGCATTATCATCAGCGCACGCACAGCTACCGGAGCCGGCGCCCGGTGTTCCGGCGGCTGCTGTGATCAAGTCGACCGACGTGGTCGTCGGGAGACCGTGGACGGTCCGCCGGGACCACAGGTGATGTGTCCGTCAGGACCAGAGGGAGCAGACCCGTGATGAGCCGTACCGCACGCCGGACCCGCCGGACGCTTCAGGTTGCCGGTGCAGGTGTTGCCGCGCTGCTGGCCGTGAGCGCCTGTTCCTCGTCCGACGACTCCTCGACGTCGGACTCCTCCGCGTCCGGCTCCCCGGACCAACTGTCCGGCACGGTGACCGTGTTCGCCGCCGCCTCCCTCAAGGAGTCCTTCACGGCCCTGGGCAAGGAGTTCGAGGAGCAGCACCCCGGTACGAAGGTGACCTTCAGCTTCGGGGGCAGCGACTCGCTCGCCGCGAGCATCACCGGCGGCGCCCCGGCCGACGTCTTCGCCTCGGCCAGCCCCAAGACGATGAAGATCGTCACCGATGCCGGGGACGCCTCCGGCACACCCGCCACCTTCGTCCGCAACCAGCTGGAGATCGCCACGCTCCCGGGCAACCCCGACAAGATCTCCTCCCTGAAGGACCTCACCGGGTCCGGCCTCAAGGTGGTCCTGTGCGACAAGGAGGTGCCCTGCGGCGCCGCCGCCCAGAAGGCGCTCGACGCCGCCGAGCTCGAACTCACACCCGTCTCGTACGAGCAGGACGTCAAGTCCGCCCTGACCAAGGTCGAGCTGAAGGAGGCCGACGCGGCCGTCGTGTACAAGACCGATGTGCACGCCGCGGGTGACAAGGTGGAAGGCGTGGACTTCCCCGAGTCGGCGAACGCCATCAACGACTACCCGATCGTCCAGCTCAAGGACACGCAGAACACCGAGGCCGCCAAGGCGTTCATCGCCCTGGTCAGGTCCTCCGCGGGCCAGAAGGTCCTGACCGGGGCGGGGTTCCTGAAGCCGTGACGGATCTCGGCAAGTCCGGCACCGCGACCGGCCCCGTCCGGGGTGGACCGCGGCGCCGGCGTGTCCGGACGGGCGTCGGCCGGGGTGTTCCGCTGCCCCTCCTGGTCCCCGCGCTGATCGGCCTGGCGTTCCTGATCGTGCCGCTGGTCGCGCTGCTCGTACGGGCCCCGTGGGCCAGCATGCCCGAGCTGCTGACCAGTGCCGAGGTATGGCAGGCGCTCCGGCTGTCCCTGGTCTGCGCCACGGCCGCCACCGCGGTGAGTCTGGTCATCGGTGTGCCGCTGGCCTGGCTGCTGGCCCGTGTCGAGTTCCCCGGGCGCGGCCTCGTACGGGCCCTTGTCACCCTGCCGCTCGTCCTGCCGCCCGTGGTCGGCGGTGTGGCTCTGCTGATGGCGCTCGGACGCAACGGCATCGTCGGGAAGACGCTGGACGACTGGTTCGGGATCACCCTGCCGTTCACCACGGCGGGGGTGGTGATCGCGGAGGCGTTCGTCGCGATGCCGTTCCTCGTCATCAGCGTCGAGGGCACCCTGCGCGCCGCCGATCCTCGCTTCGAGGAGGCTGCCGCCACACTCGGCGCCTCCCGTTTCACCGCGTTCCGCCGGGTCACACTGCCGCTGATCGCACCCGGCATCGCAGCCGGAGCCGTCCTGGCCTGGGCCCGCGCCCTGGGCGAGTTCGGCGCGACGATCACCTTCGCGGGCAACTTCCCCGGCCGTACCCAGACCATGCCGCTGGCCGTGTACCTGGCCCTGCAGAGCGATCCGGAGGCGGCCATCGCCCTCAGCCTGGTCCTGCTCGCCGTGTCCATCGCGGTGCTGGCCGGCCTCCGCGACCGTTGGATGACAGCAGGATGACCACCGAGCCCGCCGCCCCCACCCCGCGCGCCGACACGCCCCAGGAGGGCCTCGACGCCCGCCTCGTCGTCGAGCGCGGCACCTTCCGCCTCGATGTGACGCTGGCCGTCGCACCCGGCGAAGTCGTCGCCCTGCTCGGCCCCAACGGCGCCGGCAAGACCACGGCCCTGCGCGCCCTCGCCGGCCTGACACCACTCACCGACGGCCATCTGCGGCTGGACGGAACGGCATTGGAGCGTACGCCGCCGGAGTCCCGCCCCGTCGGCGTCGTCTTCCAGGACTACCTGCTCTTCCCCCACCTCACCGCCCTGGACAACGTGGCCTTCGGACCACGCTGCCACGGGGCGACCAAGGCCGCGGCCCGTAGTGAGGCCACGAAGTGGCTCGGCCGCCTCGGTCTCGCGGAGCACGTCGACGTCAAGCCACGCAGCCTGTCCGGCGGCCAGGCCCAGCGTGTCGCCCTGGCCCGCGCCCTGGCGACCCGGCCGCGTCTGTTGCTCCTGGACGAGCCGCTGGCGGCGCTGGATGCCCGCACCCGCCTGGAGGTCCGCTCGCAACTCCGGCGGCATCTGGCCGAGTTCGAAGCCGTCGCCGTCCTGGTCACGCACGATCCGCTGGACGCGATGGTCCTGGCGGACCGCCTGGTCGTGGTCGAGGACGGCCGGGTCGTCCAGGAGGGTGCGCCGTCCCACATCGCCCGCCATCCCCGTACGGACTACATCGCCCGTCTGGTCGGCCTGAACCTCTACCGGGGCTCGGCCGACGGCCACACCGTCCGCCTCGACGACGGCCCTCCCGCCACCACCATGGAGGCCCTGTCCGGTCCGGTCTTCGTGGCCTTCCCGCCGAGCGCCGTCACCCTTCACCGTGACCGCCCCGCGGGCTCCAGCGCCCGTAACCTCTGGCAGTGCGAGATCGCGGGCCTGGAGACGCACGGCGACCAGATCCGCGCCGACCTCACCGGAGAGCTGCGTCTCACCGCGGACCTGACCACGGCCTCCGCCGCCGAACTCGACCTGCACCCGGGCGCGGCGGTCTGGGCGACGGTGAAGGCGGCGCAGACCCACGCCTACCCCGTCTGAGACGGACGCGCACCCGCCGAGTCGAGACGGGAACGGGGCCTGGGGCGGCCGAAGTTGCCCAGACGCCGAGCTCTATGCTGCAGCGGGCGGGACAGGCACGGCACATGCGTCGCACCCGTCCACCACAGCCGGGTGAGCCGCTGCGCATCAGGCACCCGACGAACGACCTGGAGGTTGACCGGTGATCACTCTGACCGCAATCGGAGGAGTGGCACTGATCGAACTGGGCATGGCGCTGACTCCGGGACCGAACATGATCCACCTCGCCTCCCGGGCGATCACCCAGGGCCGCAGGGCGGGCCTGGTCAGCCTCAGTGGGACCGCAGTGGGGTTCGTGTGCTATCTGCTGGCCGCGGCGGCGGGCCTGTCCGCGCTGTTCGCCGCCGTGCCGGTGGCGTACACGGTGATCAAGCTTGCCGGGGCCGCCTACCTGGCCTACCTCGCCTGGAGCATGCTCAAGCCGGGCGGCCGCTCACCGTTCGACCCGGCCGGGGATCTGCCTCCGGTCTCCGACGCCCGTCTGTTCTCGATGGGGCTGCTGACCAACCTGCTCAACCCCAAGATCGCGCTTCTGTACGCCGCCCTGCTGCCCCAGTTCCTGGACCCGCGGGGAGGTCCGGCGTGGGCGCAACTCCTCCAGCTCGGTGGGGTGCAGGTCATCGTGGGCATCACCGTGAACGGTCTGATCATGCTGGGCGCAGCCCGCATCTCGGGGTATCTGGCCACCCGGCCCCGCGCCATGACGGCCCAACGGCTCACGTCGGGCGGCCTGCTCGGCGTCTTCGCGTTGCGCACCGCGCTGTCCCGCACCGCGGTCTCCGCCTGAGCCGGGTGAGCGGGCACGATCCGCAGGCTCCCCGTTCCGGAATGTGAACCGCGGTCCCCAGCGGTGCGGCCCACCCTCTAGGCTGGCTGGTGCAGCTGGTTCGCCCTGTCCGCCAGGCAGACGCGTCGTAAGAGGGAACCCGGTGGAAATCCGGGACTGCCCCGCAGCGGTGAGTGGGAACGACCGCCGTCATACGCACTGGATCCGATCGGGTCCGGGAAGCGACGGCCAGTAGGTGTCCGCCTCGGCGGACCTGCCCGCGAGTCCGAAGACCTGCCCGTTGCCCGCACGTGCCCCTTGGCGTGCGGATATCCCGGTGACCTCGTGGGCGGGTCGGCGTACATACCGCACGGAAGCGCGCGCCGACGGCGCACGGGATCCGTCCGGTTCGTCACACCTTCGCGTCCGCGTCCCGGCCCGGGATGTTCAGGAGTCAACTCGCGAAGGAGAGTTCCATGACCACCGAACCCGCAGCCGCGGCGGCACGAGCCACCGTGTACGGCTATCCCCGCCAGGGCCCCGACCGGGAACTGAAGAAGGCGGTCGAGGGCTACTGGAAGGGCCGGGTCACCGCCGACGCCCTCCGGGCAACCGCGGCCGGTCTGCGCCGGGCCAACTGGAGGCGGCTGGCGGATGCCGGCGTCCACGAGGTTCCGACCGGCGACTTCTCGTACTACGACCACGTCCTGGACACCAGCGTCATGGTCGGCGCGGTTCCGCAGCGGCACCGGGCGGCCGTCGGGTCCGACGCGCTCGACGGGTACTTCGCGATGGCCCGCGGCACGCAGGACGTCGCTCCCCTGGAGATGACCAAGTGGTTCGACACCAACTACCACTACCTCGTCCCCGAGCTCGGCCCCGACACCGTCTTCACCACCGACTCCACCAAGCAGGTCACCGAGCTGAAGGAAGCCCTCGCGCTCGGGCACGCAGCCCGGCCGGTGCTCGTCGGCCCGGTCACGTATCTGCTGCTGGCCAAGCCGGCCCCCGGGGTGGCGGCCGGCTTCGAGCCGCTCACACTCCTGGACCGGCTGCTGCCCGTCTACGCCGAGGTGCTCGCCGACCTGCGCGCCGCCGGAGCCGAGTGGGTCCAGCTGGACGAACCGGCCCTGGTCCAGGACAGGACGCCGGGTGAGCTGAACGCCGCCGCCCGCACCTACCGGGAGCTCGGCGGCCTGACCGACCGGCCCAGGCTCCTCGTCGCCTCCTACTTCGACCGGCTCGGCGAAGCACTCCCCGTCCTGGCGAACGCCCCTGTCGAGGGCCTGGCGATGGACTTCACCGGCGCCGCGGCCGCCAATCTCCACGCGCTGGCCTCGGTGGGCGGAATCCCCGGCAAGCGGCTCGTCGCCGGGGTGGTCAACGGCCGCAACATCTGGATCAACGACTACGAGAAGTCCCTGTCCACCCTGGGCACGCTTCTCGGCCTCGCCGACCGGGTCGACGTGTCCGCCTCCTGCTCCCTCCTGCATGTGCCGGTCGACGCCGCGGCGGAGCGGGACATCGACCCCCAGATCCTTCGATGGCTCGCCTTCGCCACCCAGAAGACCGCCGAGATCGTCACGCTGGCCAAGGCGCTGACCCGGGGCACCGCCGCCATCGCCGCGGAGCTCGCCGTCAACCGGGCCGATCTGGCCTCCCGTGCGGACTCCCCGATCACCCGCGACCCTGCCGTGCGGGCCAGGACCGCTGCTGTCACCCGTTCCGACGGCCGCCGTTCCCTGCCGTACGAGGAGCGTGCTGCCGCTCAGCGGGCCCGCCTCGGGCTGCCGTTGCTGCCGACGACCACCATCGGTTCGTTCCCGCAGACCGCCGGGTTGCGCACGGCCCGCGCCGACCTGCGCAAGGGCCGGATCGACGTGGCCGGCTACGAGGAGCGGATCAGGGCCGAGATCGGCGAGGTCATCTCCTTCCAGGAGAAGACCGGCATCGACGTCCTGGTCCACGGTGAGCCCGAACGCAACGACATGGTGCAGTACTTCGCCGAGCAGCTGACCGGGTACCTCGCCACGCGGCACGGCTGGGTCCAGTCCTACGGCACCCGCTACGTCCGGCCGCCGGTCCTCGCGGGCGACATCTCCCGGCCCGGACCGATGACGGTGCGCTGGACCTCGTACGCCCAGTCGCTCACCGACCGCCCGGTCAAGGGCATGCTGACGGGGCCCGTCACCATGCTGGCCTGGTCGTTCGTCCGTGACGACCAGCCGCTCGGCGTCACCGCACGCCAGGTCGCCCTGGCGTTGCGGGACGAGGTCGACGATCTGGAAGCGGGCGGGACCTCGGTCATCCAGGTCGACGAACCCGCTCTGCGCGAGACCCTGCCCCTGCGCGCCGATGACCGCTCCGCCTACCTGGAATGGGCCACCGAGTCGTTCCGCCTCACGACCTGCGGTGTGCGGGCGGAGACCCAGATCCACACCCACATGTGCTACGCGGAGTTCGGCGACATCGTCCAGGCCATCGACGACCTGGACGCCGACGTCATCAGCCTGGAAGCCGCCCGTTCCCACATGCAGGTCGCCCGGGAACTCGCCGCACACGGCTACCCGCGCGAGGCCGGGCCCGGCGTGTACGACATCCACTCCCCCCGTGTGCCCGACGCGGACGAGATCGCCGCCCTGCTCCGCCTGGGGCTGAAGGCGATTCCCGCCGCCCGTCTGTGGGTCAATCCGGACTGCGGTCTGAAGACCCGTGGCTGGCCCGAGACCAGGACGTCGCTGGAGAACCTGGTCGCGGCGGCCCGCACGGTCCGCGGTGAGTCGGCGGGCTCCTGACCGAGGAAGCCCTGAGGGCCGGGGCGCCCGACAGCGCCCCGGCCCCGGCGTGGTCAGCGGCGGACCGCCGGCTGTTCCATGCGTGGCTCGCGGGTTCACAGTCCGATGTCACGGCCGTTGATGTCGGCGAGGGACTCGCGGCGTATCAGCAGGCGGGCGCGGCCCTCGTGCACGGCGGCCACGGGCGGGCGGCCGACCGCGTTGTAACTGGACGCCATCGAGAGGTGGTAGGCGCCCGCGACCGGGATGGCCACCAGGTCGCCCGGGTGGATGTCGCCCGGCAGCGGAGCGTCGGCGGCGAGCACGTCGCCCGCCTCGCAGTGCCGGCCGACGACGGTCGCCGTGCGGGGTTCGGCCGTCGAGCGGCGGCCGATGAGGCGGGGCGCGTAGCGGGCGCCGTACAGCGCGGGCCGCGGGTTGTCGCTCATTCCGCCGTCCACGGCCACGAAGACATGGCCGCCGGTCCGCTTGACGGCCAGCACCCGGTAGAGGGCCACACCCGCGGGCCCCACGAGCGCACGGCCGGGCTCGACGGTGAGCCGGGGCGCGGGGATTCGGGCGGCGGCGCAGCTCGTGGCCAGTTCGCGGCGGATGCGGTCGCCGAGGGAGGGGATGTCGAGGGGTTCCTCGCCCGGCCGGTAGGCGACCGCGTGCCCGCCGCCCATGTCCAGCTCGGCCAGGGCGATTCCGTGCTGCCGGTGGACCTGGGCCAGCAGTCCGACCATGCGTCGCAGCGCGGTCAGATAGGGCTTGACCGTGGTGATCTGGGAGCCGATGTGGCAGTGGAGTCCGACCAGGTCCAGGCGGGGTTGGCCGAGGATCCGGTCGATGGCGTGCCGGGCGCTGCCGTCGGTGAGGGAGAGCCCGAACTTCTGGTCGTCCGTACCGGTACGGATCGCGGCGTGGCCGCCCGCGCCGACGCCGGGGACCACCCGCACCAGCACTCTCTGCCGGGCCCCGTCGGGGACGAGCGCGGACAGCCGGGCGATCTCCCAGGCGCTGTCGATGACGATCCTTCCGACGCCCAGACGCAGAGCGGCGCTCAGGTCCTCCGGGCTCTTGGCGTTGCCGTGCAGCACGATGCGGTCGGGCGGAAAGCCGTTGGTGACGGCGAACTCCAGCTCACCGGCCGAGCAGACGTCCAGGCCGAGCCCCTCCTCCCGTACCCAGTGCAGCAGCGCGCGGCAGAGGAAGGCCTTCGCCGCGTAGACGACGTCGGTGTCCGGGAAGGCCCGCAGATACGTGCGGCAGCGCTCCCGTACCTCGCCCTCGTCGAGGAGGTAGACCGGGGTCCCGAACCGCTCGGCGGCCTCGGCGAGCGAGACGCCTCCCACCGCGACATCGCCGCGGGCGGTGAGCCGTGCGGAAGCCGGCCAGACGGACAGGGCGGCGTTGTCGACCGGCGGTACGGGGGCCGCGTGCGGCATCGCCGGCACCGATGCCGGAACCGACAGGGCCGGTGGTGTGGTGTTCATGGTGTTCCCCCTGCCGGTCATGAGGTCGATGCGGTCAGTGACGGTGTGCCGGTCGTACGTGGCGCTGCGGCCGGGCGCGGATCCCGCGCGGGACGGTGGTCGCGCCGCGGCCGGCCTGCCGTGCGGTCGCCGGGTCCGGGGGCTGCCATCAGCGGGTCGACGGTGAGGCCGACGACGCCCAGGGGCGCGACGAGCGCGCGGACCGCCGGTTCGGAGAGCCTGATCCAGGCCTGCTGCCGCCCGAGGGTGCGGGTCAGTCGTGGCTCGTCGGTGAAGGCGACCGCGGTACGGACACCGAGAGGCGTACGAAAGAGGCGCGCGCAGTAGCCCGCGGGCCCCGGCCGGACCGGAACGAACAGCGCTCCGGCCCGGTGCGCATGAAGGGGGTCGGGGTCCTCGGCGCACTGACTGTCGTTCATGACGCTCCTCGTGAGACGGGTGGGACGCCCGGGCTCCTGAGCGGCCGGGGCATGCGGTGACGCTATGCGTGTCCCCGCCGGACCGGACATGTCTGTTGGCGGACTCTTGATTCCGGGTGACCGACCCTTGACGTGCGATTGACGCCGCCTGCCGGTGGTGGCCCTCGCGTGGCTCGGCCGTCGGCACCCATGGCACCTCATGGCACCTCGCGACACCAGGTGGCGCCACGAGGCGCCATGAGGCGCCCTCCTGTACGCATGGAGACATGCAGGCACACATGACACCCCACCCGCCCAACCAGAATGCGTCACATTTACGCAGGTCAGAAGCGCTTGTGCCGACACACATCCAAGATTGGCGCTATAGGGCTTGCACATGGCGCCACCATGGTGCCATCATGGCGTCATGGACCTCACCCCGTATGTCGACACCCTCCGCCGCGAACTCGCGGTGGCCGCCGAGGCCGGCGGCGGCGAAGCCCGCGCGCTGGCGGAGCGGCTCACCGCTCCACTGGAGTCGGCGACCCGGCTGACCATGCTCAACGTCCTCTCCGCCGCGATGGACGAGATCACCCGCGAGCTCGCCCCCGGTTCCGTCGACGTACGGCTGCGCGGGCTCGACCCCGACTTCGTCGTGACACTGCCGGCCACCGGCATCGCCCCCGCGGAGCCCGCCTCCGTACCCGCCGAACCCCTCAAGGCCCCGGCCCCGCAGGACGGCGACGACGGCGGCACCGCACGCGTCAACCTGCGTCTGCCGGCCCACCTGAAGTCGCGCGCCGAGGAAGCCGCGACCCGCGAGGGGCTGTCGGTCAACGCGTGGCTGGTACGAGCCGTGTCGGCCGCGGTCGACGGCGGCACCGCGCCACGTACGACGGAGAAGAGCCAGACGCTCGGACAGGGCTACACGGGGTGGGTGCGCTAGCCGCACCCACCACCCGCACCACTTCACCCACCCACGTCCCACCAGCGGGGACATCGCCAAGAGCCAAGAGGACGGGACAGCCATGCCTTCTTTCGACACCTCCGAACCGATCTCGGTCACCGCTCACGTGGAGGCCGGTTCCATCCAGTTCACCGCGGGCGACCGCCCCGACACCGTCGTCGAGGCGCGGCCCCGCGACCCGAAGAAGGACCAGGACATCCGGGCGGCCGAGCAGACCGAGGTCATGTACTCGGGCGGCGCGCTGACCATCCGGACCCCCAAGCAGCGCTATCTGATCGGCCGCACCGGCACGGTCGACGTGACGGTCGAACTGCCCACCGGATCGCGTATCGACATGACCGGCGCCTGGGCCCAGGTGCTCGGCGAGGGCCGGCTCGGCGAGGTCCGCGTGAAGACCTCGTCCGGGGACGTCCGCCTCGACTCGACCGGCCCGCTCCACCTGACCGCGTCGCACGGCTCGATCACCGTGGACCACGTCGAGGGCAAGGCCGAGATCACCACCAGCTCCGGCAGCATGCGCGTCGGCTTCGTCGACGGCCCCGCCGTCCTGAAGAACTCGCACGGCACCACGACCGTCGGCGCCGCGACCGGCGAGCTGCGGGTGAGCGGCTCCAACGGTGACATCGACATCACCCGGGCCGAGGACTCGGTCACGGCCACCACCGCCCACGGCACCCTGCGCGTCGCCGAAGTCGTCCGTGGATCGGTCCAGTTGGAGACGAGCTACGGAGCCATCGAGGTCGGCGTCCGCGAGGGCACGGCCGCCTGGCTCGACGTCAACTCCGGCTCCGGCCAGGTGCGCAACACCCTCACCGCCTCCGAGACCCCCGCGAAGACCGACGACACCGTCAGCATCCGCGCCCGCACCCGGTTCGGCAACATCGACATCCGTCGCGCCAAGGTCTGACCCCCGCAGCAGCCCTCAGCTCGCCCATCCCCCATCCACCCTCAGCCTTCGAACGGGAGGGCTCCATGCCTTCATCTGTCATGCCCACATCCAGGAAGGGTGACGGCCGGTCGTTGCCGGACGCCGTCTCCGCCGTCGGGATGCGCAAGTCCTACGGGGACAAGGTCGTCCTCGACGGGATCGATCTGGCCGTCCCCGCAGGCACCGTGTTCGCGCTGCTCGGACCGAACGGCGCGGGCAAGACCACCGCGGTGAAGATCCTCTCCACACTCGTCACCGCCGACGCCGGCGACCTGCACGTCGACGGCCACGACCTGACCACCGACCCGCAAGCGGTACGCGCGGCGATCGGCGTCACCGGACAGTTCTCCGCCGTCGACGGCCTGATCACCGGCGAGGAGAACATGTACCTCATGGCGGACCTGCACCACCTCCCCAAGCAGGAGGGACGACGGGTCGCCGCCGAACTTCTGGAACGCTTCGACCTGACCGACGCCGCGAGGAAGCCCGCCTCCACCTACTCCGGCGGCATGAAACGCCGCCTCGACATCGCCATGACCCTCGTCGGCAACCCCCGGATCATCTTCCTCGACGAACCGACCACCGGCCTCGACCCCCGCTCCCGCCACACCATGTGGCGCATCATCCGCGAGCTGGTCACGGGCGGCGTCACCGTCTTCCTCACCACCCAATACCTGGAGGAGGCCGACGAACTCGCCGACCGGATCGCCGTACTCAACGACGGGAAGATCGCCGCCGAGGGCACCGCCGACGAGCTGAAGCGCCTCGTCCCGGGCGGGCATGTCCGGCTCCGCTTCACCGACCCGGCCGCCTACCGCTCCGCCGCCCTGGCCCTCGGTGAGGCCACCGGGGACGACGAGGCACTCGCGCTGCAGATCCCCAGCGACGGCAGCCAGCGCGAACTGCGCTCCATCCTCGACTGGCTGGACTCGGCCGGCATCGAGGCGGACGAACTCACCGTCCACACCCCCGACCTCGACGACGTGTTCTTCGCCCTGACAGGCAACGACCAGCCGGCCCAGCCCCACCAGTCCAAGGAGACTGTCCGATGAGCGCCCTCGCCCTCGCCGTCCGCGACTCGAACACCATGCTCCGCCGCAACCTCCTGCACGCCCGCCGCTACCCCTCCCTCACCCTCAACCTCCTGCTCACCCCGATCATGCTGCTCCTGCTCTTCGTCTACATCTTCGGCGACGTCATGAGCGCCGGCATCGGCGGCAACGCCAACCGCGCCGACTACATCGCCTACATCGTCCCCGGCCTCCTCCTCATGACCATCGGCTCCACCACCATCGGCACCGCCGTCTCCGTCTCCAACGACATGACCGAAGGCATCATCGCCCGCTTCCGCACCATGGCCATCCACCGCGGATCCGTCCTCGTCGGACACGTCGTCGGCAGCGTCCTGCAATGCATCGCCAGCGTCATCCTCGTCGGCGCCGTCGCCCTCGCCATCGGCTTCCGCTCCACCGACGCCACCCCCCTGGAATGGCTCGCCGCCCTCGGGCTCCTCGTCCTCTTCGCCACCGCGTTCACCTGGATCGCCGTCGGCATGGGCCTCATCAGCCCCAACGCCGAAGCCGCCAGCAACAACGCACTCCCCATGATCCTGCTCCCCCTCCTCTCCAGCGCCTTCATCCCCGTCGAGACCATGCCCGGCTGGTTCCGGCCCTTCGCCGAATACCAGCCCTTCACCCCCGCCATCGAAACCCTCCGCGGCCTCCTCCTCGGCACCGAGATCGGCCACAACGGCTGGCTCACCCTCGCCTGGTGCCTCGCCCTCACCGTCCTCGGCTACCTCTGGTCCACCGCCAAGTTCAACAACGACCCGAAGTAGTTCCGGTCAGCAGCTCGAAGGCCAGGTCCCGGCCCGGCGCGGCGGCGTACTCCGACACCATGTCGGAGTACGCCGCCGCCGCGGGCCGGGACACCATCCGTGGGCGGCTGGGCCGATCAGTTGCATCGTCCGCTGCCGCTGTAGCAGGGCGAGTAGCCGGCGCTCGGGGTGGGCGCGGGACCCGGGTGCGACTGTTCGTACGCGTGCTGGCTGAGCACGAGCATCATCGCGACGGCGCCGGCCGTCAGGAGCTGCAGAACCGCTGCCCATGGGGCGCGGGCCAGCGTCGCGAGCGCGAAGAGGACGAGTACGGCGATGAGGAAGTGCTGCATGAACGCGATGCTCGCCAGGTCCGCCTCGTCGGTCTCCTCCCGGTTCCCCTGCGCGGCCCACCCGTCCATCCCGTAGCCGAACATCGTCCACCCGAAGACCAGGACCTCGACGATGAGCAGCATGACGGCCGTGGCGATGTCCGAACCGCGCGACGTCGTGTTCGACCAGGGCCAACTGCGTCGGGCCAGACGCGCGCGGAGCTCATGAGTCATGACCCCATGCTGCCGAACCGGCCACCGGTGCGCCTGAGTACGCACACTCATTGACGCAGCCGCCTCCGCGAAGCGCTGGAGGCGGGCAACGGGCTTTCATCGCAGCTCAGTTGGGGCCGGTTTGCGCCTTGTCCAGCAGCCCGACGCCGCGCGGTCTTCTCTCCTGTGTCGTCGGCGGCTGAGCGGGGGATCGACGATGAGCAAGTACTTCGACATGGGTGGCACGACGCTGTGGAACCCGTCCAACGGTGCCGGCCGCCTCTTCCTGCGGCATGTCGAGGTCCTGGAGGCGGAGCTCGGCCTGCCCTCGGGAATCCGCCAGGGCGAGCACGCGGGCGACCCGGACACCGTCGTCCTGGACCGGGCGGTGTATGCGGAGTTCGTACACGGTCTCGTCGCCTGGCACTGTCGTACGCGCCACGGCGTGATCCTCGCGCTCTCCGACGGGTTCTCCGCCGTTGCCGTCGCGCTCGCACGGCGGGCGGGCATCGAGGACGCGTTGCCCGGAGGGGAGTCCGGCGACGCGGCCGGGAGCGCCCGGGGGGACGCGCAGGCACCCGTCGACCCCCGGACCGCGCCGGAGGGCGTCATCAGCGCCCTGGACAGGCGGGCGCGGGAGATGGACCGGAAGATGGCCCGCTGAGCCGCAGTTCATCCTCGCCCACCTGGCACACAGCCAAGGGTGTCAACTCCGGTCAAGGAGCCGCTCGGTGAGGTCGCGCAGCCGGCGTGCGGCCGCCGGGTCGAAGTCCTGGGTGTCGACCGGGATGCGACGGCCCTCCACGTAGGCGCTGAGCGCTTCGGCCGGGGGTGTGTCGATGGCCGCGATGATCGGCGGCAGTGCGGCCTCGACGGGCTTCGCATGGTGTTGCATCGACCTGATGTGGGGCAGTGTCCCGGCGTCGTACTCGCCGGAGAAGCCGGTGGCGGTGACGCCGGGGTGGATCAGCACGTAGCGGATTCCGGCGGGTCCGTACTGTTCGGCGTACCTGACTGCCAGCAGATCATTGAGCTTTCCGCCCTGCCCGAGCGCCGCCCCGCCGTGGTAGTGGCGGCTCAGCTGGAGATCGTCCCACTGGACCAGTTCGAGTCCGGCTCCCGGACCGGCCACGTTGACGATCACCGGGTGCGCCGCCCGGGAGAGCGGCTCGGTGAGCGCCTCGCCGAGCAGGTGGCGGCTCAGGTAGAAGAGCGCGAAGTTCTCCTCGTACCCCTCGCTGGTCTCCGTGCGACGGGAACGGTAGTGACGGGCGCAGAACACCAGCGCGTCGACCGTCGGGAACGCGGCACGGATCTCCTCGGCGGCGCGGGAGGTCTCGGCGAGGAGGCTGAGGTCGGCCGTGACGAAGAAGGCCCGTTCGGCTGCGCCCGCCGCGCGCGCGGTGTCCAGGAAGTGGCGGCCCCTTTCGGGGTTCCGGCCGATGACGACGACCGTGGCACCCCGGCCGAGGTACGCCTGGGCGAGTGCTTTGCCGATCCCGTCGGTGCCACCGGCGATGACCAGGGTGCTCATGTACCGTCTCCCAGCGCGTGAACGGATGCGGAGATCGTTGCCGCCGGACTCCTGCCGCCCGGGGTTTTGGGTCGGCGGCCCCGTCAGGTCCTTGCGAGTTCAGCGTATGGCACGGATGCGATCGCCCTTGTCCGGCCGGCCCGGAGTCCCGGCGAACCGCCTCCTGTTGTCATGGCGCGGCAAGCGGTCCACGGCGCCGCGCCACCTGGCCTACCGGGAGGTCACCCGGTTCACCGGCCCGTCACCGGCGGGGACGCGCCCGCTGCGGCCCGCGCGCAGACAGAGGGCGGCGAGACCCGTACCGAGTGAGGCCAGCCCGCCGACGACGAACGCGCTCCGGACGCCCCGGGCCTCGGCGAGGTACCCCACGACGAGGGCGCCGAGCGGGGTGGAGCCCTGGAGGACGAGGGTGTACAGCGCGAGGACCCGGCCCCGGTAGAGGGGATCGCTGCCCAGCTGGATGCGGTGGTTGACGGCCTGGGCGAAGTAGACGGAGGCGCCGCCGGTGAGGAAGAGCAGGACCAGGGCGGCCGGGTAGGACGGAGCCCATCCCACGACGGTCTCCAGCGCCCCGAGGACGAGGGCCGACACGGTCACCAGCCGGGCCGACGGCCGCGCGGTGCGGGCCGTGGTGAGGAACGCGGCGGTGAGCGAGCCCGCCGCGAAGACCGTGGTGAGCAGGCCGAAGGAGGAGGCGTCGGTGTGGAACACGGTCCTGGCCAGGAGCGGCAGCGTGAGCTGGAAGTTCAGACCGAACAGGCCGACTCCGGCGATCATGGCGAACGGGATCACGAGATCGGGCCGCCGGCGTACGTACCGCAGGCCGTCGGTGACCCGCACGCTCCCCGCCGCACGCGCCGTGCGGTAGAGCTCGTCGGGACGGATCCGGCGCAGCGCGACGACGGTGGCGAGGTAGCTGAATGCGTTGACGACCATGACCCAGCCGGTCCCGAGCAGCGTGAGGAGCAGGCCGGCCGCGGCCGGGCCGACGACACGGGCGACGCTGAAGTAGGCGGCGCTCAGCGCCGAGGCGTTGGGCAGGAGTTCGACGGGCACCAGCTCACCGACGAAGGCCATCCGGGTGGGGACCTCGACCGCGTTGACCAGTCCGAGGCAGAAGGCGAAGACGTGGACCTCCCCCGGCCCGGCCGTCCCGGTGAGGACGAACGCGGCCAGGAGGAGCGCGAGCAGGCCGGACAGGATGTTGGCGGCCAGCAGCAGCACCCGCTTGTCGTACCGGTCGGCCAGCTTTCCGCCGTGGAGGGTGAGCAGGAGCATCGGGGTGAACTGCAGTGCGGTGACGGTGCCGAGGGCCGTCGCCGAGTTCCCGGTCAGTTCCAGCACGAGCCAGTCCTGGGCGACCACCATCATCCAGGTGCCCGCGGCCGAGACCACCTGGCCTGCGGCGAACTGCCGGAAGTTACGGATCCCGAGGGCGCGGAAAGGCCGGGCCCGGGCGTCGGCGGTCACCGTGCGGCAGCGGGCGCGCCGTCATCGAGGCACTCGTCGAGGAAGGCCAGGGCCCGCAGGTGGTACGCCCTGGCGGCCCGGCCGAGGCTGATGTTGTGCCCGGCTCCGGAGAGCCGGTCGACGAGGACCCGGGGTGCCGCGGAGAGCTGCGCGGCGAGATCGGTGAGGTCGGCGTCGCTCTGGCACCACCAGGCCTCGTGCTCGGCGAAGGTGAAGCGCACCGGCACCCGTACGCACGGCAGCAGACGGGTGGACAGTGCGCTCCACTCCTGCGCCGATTCGATCTCCCGGCCCGGCATCGGGGAGACGACGGCCCCGGCCTCGCGGAAGGTCCCGTCGGGGTAGAGCCGCAGAGGGCCCCAGTTGAGCCGGCGCAGTCCGGTGCGCGCCCCCGGGTCCAGGAGCGCCACGGAGGCGGCCGGCCGGTGTCCGCAGCCGGAGATGTCCAGGCCGAGGAAGGCGTCGGGCGGTGCGTCCGCGGCGAGGGCGAGGGCGAGTTTGCCGCCGAAGGAATGGGCGAGCAGGAACAGGGGGCCGGAGACGTGGCGGGCCCGTGCGTCGGCGAGCGCGGAGCGGACCGTCGCCGCCTGGTCCAGGAGGTGCTGCCCGGTGGGCAGGTGCGGGGCCGAGGCACCGTATCCGGGCCGGTCGAGCGCGAGCACTGCGTATCCGAGGCGGGCGCCGAGCGTCAGCAGGGAGACGTCCGGATGCGCCTGCCCGTCGAAGTACCCGGCGCTCATTCCGCCGCCGTGCAGTGCGACGACGGTCGCGCGCGGGGGACGTCCGTCGCCGGGTTCGCTCAGCAGCGCGGACAGGGGCATCCCGGCCGCGTCGAGGGTGATCCTGCGGACCCCCGGTGACAGGCCGCCGGGGGCTGGGGCCTCCCGCTCGGAGTGTGCCGTCGCCGTCAGCATCACGCGTCCCCGTTTCTCTTCCGCCCGCCTCGGGCACTGTCCTTCCAGCATCGGGGGCCGCCGCGGAACGGGACAAGGCATCCCGGTGCAGGGTGCCTTCGGAACTCCGTCTCCATGGCGTCGGGGACTTCCCGGGGCCGCGGTCAGGAGCCGGTCAGGGACCGGCCGCGGAGGGGTTGCGTCCCTCCTCGGCCGGGACGGCGCCACCCGCGCGGTCCGGGTCCGGGGGCTTCGCCCGCACGGGTGACGGGGACGTCCGGCATCACGGCCGGCTGTCCGGCACGGGGCGAACGAGAGGCCTGGGGTCTTTCGTTCGGATCGTGCCGGACCCCGCGAGCCCGGCACGATCCGAACGAGAGGCGCCAGGGCCTGTCGTCAAACCGCTGTCGTCGCCCGAAGGGCGGCAAACGGCAGTTTGACGGCAGGCTCTAGGTCACCGCGCCCCGCGCGGCCAGCAGTTCGGAGACCCGGTCCAGCGGCAGCGCCGGGACGTGGTGGCCGGCCCGGCCGGTCATCGCGTGCGCACCCGTGAGCACGTTGAGGACCGCCTCCTCCACCGACTCGACCACCGCACCGTAGAAGGGGTCCATCCGGCCCCATGGGACGAAGCGCATCGACTCGTACGGGGCGCTGCCGTCGTCCTCCGGGAACGTACTGGTCAGGGCACCTTCGTTGGCCGTGGAGAAGGCCAGGAAGATGTCGCCGGAGAAGTGGCTGCCGGTGGTGCCGGTACGGGCGAGGCCCAGGGTCGCCCGCCGGGCCAGCGCCTCGCACTGGCCGGGCAGCAGGGGTGCGTCCGTGGCCACGACCACGATCACCGAGCCCGCGCCGGGCGGGACCTGGCGCTCGCCGTCGGGCTCGGGCCCGGGGCCGTCGGGCAGTTCGCGGCCCACCGGGACGCCGGCCACCACCAGTTCGCGCCGCGCGCCGAAGTTGGCCTGCACGAAGGCGCCCACGGTGTACCGGTCCTGGCCGTACTCCACCACCCGTGAGGCGGTCCCCGAGCCGCCCTTGAAGCCGTAGCAGCGCATGCCCGTTCCGCCGCCGACGCATCCCTCCTCGACCGGTCCGGAGGTCGCCGCCTCGATGGCGGCGGCCGCGTGGCGGGACTCCACGGCCGAGCCGTGGATGTCGTTGAGGTGGCCGTCCCAGGTCTCGGTGACCACCGGCAGCAGCCATTCGGGCGCCATGTCGCGGCGGTTGGCGCGTACCCACTCGACGACGCCGCGGTGCACCGGGCCGACCGCGTAGGTGTTGGTGACGAGCACCGGAACGGCGAGGGATCCGCTCTCCTCGATCCAGGCGGTGCCGGTCATCTCGCCGTTGCCGTTGAACGAGTGCAGGCCGGCCGCGCAGGGCATGCCCACTCCGTCCCTGCCGCGCGGGAGGAGCGCGGTGACTCCGGTGCGTACGTCATCGCCCTCGCAGAGGGTCACGTACCCGACCTCGACGCCCGGAACGTCCGTGATCGCGTTCCACGACCCCGGTTCGCCGGTCAGCGGTATGCCCAGTTCGCGTGCCCTCATACGGTGGCCGTCCACAGTTTCCTCCCGCGTGCCGTCGTCATTCATGCGGCCAGAGGTTACGTGATCATGCGCGGCCGGAGGCGGCGATGGCGGGGCGCCGTCCCTCAGGCCTTCTCGCGCTCGCCGGGTTCGGCGGTCACCTCTCCGTGGCTCATCCACGGGCGGGCCAGCAGGACCAGGCAGACGCCCGCCAGGGCCAGGGCGATGAGGATGATGACGGCCATGGGGGTCGCGGTGTCCTCGCCGAAGAGGCCGACGAGCGGTGAGGCCACGGCGCCGAACAGGAACTGGAGGCCGCCGATGAGTGCCGAGGCGGCGCCCGGTGCGCTCCGGCCCAGGTTCTGGCCGATGCTCATGGTCGAGGGGAAGATGATCGCGATGCCGGAGATGGCGACGAAGAGGCAGATCCAGCTGACGGCCAGGCTCTCCCCCGTCACGGCCGGAAGGGCGACGAGGGCCACGGCCCCGATGGCGGAGACGGTGAGCCCCGCGATCAGGAGCGTGTTCAGCCGGACCCGTACGGAGAGCCGCGCGAAGGTGACTCCGGCGATCAGCATGCCCACGGCGTTCGACGCGAAGATCAGCGAGTAGGCGGTGGGCGACACGCCGTGCACGTTCTGGAAGACGAAGCTGGAACCACTGATGTAGGCGAACAGGGCCGCCGAGGTGAAGCCGAGCACGAGGACGTACCCCATGAAGGCACGGTGCGTGAGCAGCGTGCCCATGGTGCGGAGGGTGCCGCTGAGGCCTCCGCCGTGCCGGCGTTCGGGCGGCAGCGTCTCGGGGACGTTCTTCAGTACGGCGAACATCAGCAGCGCGCCGAGGACGGCGAGGACGACGAAGACGGCGCGCCAGGTCGACAGCGACAGGACCGCGCCGCCGATGACGGGGGCGGCGATCGGCGCGATGCCGAGGATCTGGGAAAGCAGCGCGAAGTAGCGGGGTACGTCCGCCCCCCGGAAGCAGTCGGTGATCACCGCGCGGGCGAGCACCATGCCGGCGGCGCCCGCGAAGCCCTGGAGGAAGCGGGCCGCGGTGAGCAGTTCCACGTTCGGTGCGACCGCGCACAGCAGGGAGAACAGGACGAAGCCCGCCGACCCGGAGATCAGCAGCCGGCGGCGGCCCCAGCCGTCGCTCATCGGGCCGATCAGCAGCTGGCCCACCACCATGCCGACCAGGAAGGCGGTCAGGGTGAGCTGCACGGCCGAACTGCTCGCATGCAGGGTGGCCCCCATCGAGGGGAAGCCGGGTACGTACATGTCGGTGGCCAGCGGGGCCACGGCGGTGAGCGCGCCCAGTACGGCGATCAGTGCGGAGGCCTGCCGGGGGGACGGGAGCGGGCCGGACGGGAGCCGGGCAGCCCGGGACGCCGCTTCACCGGAAGCGGGGGAAGGAGTTAGCATGGGAGAAAGATAACCGATGGTTCACTGGTTAACAAAGGAGTGCTGGTGCAATCCCATCCCGATGGCGTCCGCGACGACTGGATGCGTCACCACCCCGGCCTCGACACCTCCGCCATGGAGGTCGTGGCCCTGGTCAAGCAGGTCTCCGCCCTGTTCGACCGCGCTGTCGAACCGCTCTACGAGGGCGCCGCGCTCACCGCGCCCGAGGCCGACCTCCTCATTCCGCTCCGCCACGCGACCGAGCCGGCCATCGCCCGGCGGCTGGCGGACAACATGGGGATGTCACGTGCCGGGGTCAGCAAAACGCTGGCCAAACTGGAGAAGCGCGGCCACATCGCGCGCACCCCGAACCCGGCCGACCGGCGGGCCGCCCTCGTGACGATCACGGAGTCGGGGAAGCAGGCCATCGACCAGATCTTCCCGCGTCAGGTCGCCACCGAGGCCGAGCTCCTCTCCGCACTCGGAGAGGACCGGACCGGGGTGGTCGACGCCCTCGCCCGCCTCGCCGAGGTGATGGAGCACGGGCTGGCCAACCGGCACGGCAGCGGGCTCGGCCTCGGGCTCTCCAACATCCGGGGCAACCAGGCCCCTTGACGGGACCGGGGGCGGGCCCGGACAGCCCCGGCTCCGCACGGCGTTGTCCGAGCCGTGTGCTGAACTTCCTCCATGACGACAACGGGGACAGCGACGGACACGGACAGCGGCGGCGCGGGGCGGTCGGCGGCTGCCGCGGAGGCGGGGCACACGGCCCGGACCCGCGGCCAGGCGCACTGGGCGCCTTTCCGGGCGACCGAGCGCTCGGCCGTCGCCGCGATCGACCTGCTGCGCCGACTGGCGGCGGACGGAGGCGGGGGCCAGGCGCCGGCACCCCGCGATCCCGAGGTCGTCCGGTTCCTCGGTGCCACACACCGCACCCACTGGCCGGCGGCCACCGGATGTCCCGACTGGCTGACGGAGTCCTGGGCGGCCTGCGGCTTCCCCGAGCGCGACCCGCGCGGCCCGCGCCCTGAACGCGTACCGGACCGGGCGGAGGTCCTGGAGCAGCTGCGGTCCGAGACGGACCGCACGAGCCGCGGCCTGACCGGCAGCAGGAAGGCCGCCGCCCTCGCGACCTGGCTGTCCCCGTTCTACCTGGGCGGCATCGTCACGGCGGCCGATGTCCTGGAGGTGCTGCCGGCCCGCCTGTCGATGCCGGTCCGGGTGAGGTGGCAGGCGAACCGTGTCCGTCACGCCGTCGAGCGCGAGCTGCGTACCCGGCTGGCCGGCGCGCTGGGCACCGATCCGCAGGCGTGGCTCAGGCTTCTGACCGCGGTGGAGAGGACCTGCCGCGCCACATCGGACCGGCCGGACATCACCTGGCCGCAACTGCTCGAACTGGCCGGGTCCGTCGAACCCGATACCGGCATGCTGCTGCCCACACGTGACCTGGAGGACCAGCGGACGTACGTGCGCCGGGGCCGGAGGAAGCCGGCGGCCGACGAGCTGTTCGACGAGACGTGGTGGTGGCCGTCCGGCGAGGTGCTGCGGCGGGCGGGGAGCACGGTCCTCGATCTCGTCATGCCCGCGCTGCCCGACGGCACGGGCGTCCTGCTCGCCCAGTACGTGGTCGCCGTGCGCCACGGCACTCCTCCCGGCGTGCTGCGGCATCTGATGGACGCCGGTGACCGCGAGGCGCTGCTCGTCCTGGCCCGCGGGGTGGATCTGGACGGACGGACCGCCGTGCCCCTGCTCGCGCGGGGCGATCAGGACATCCATCTGAGCGTGGTGAACACCTGGGCCCGGGTCACCCCGGACCAGCGGCACCTGGCTCTTACCGACCCGGCGGTGGATCTCGCGCCGCGGGTGGCGGAGATCTCCTCCCTCGTCCACCACGAATGCCTCCAGGCGCGGGAACCGGAGCTGATCGAGGCGGCGTTCGCCGGACAACGCCAGAAGAAGTTCAAGATCCAGGAACACCTGACGGGCTGTCTGGCCATCCTGCGCGCGGGGGGTCCAGCCCGGCTGACCGCGCTCCTGGCCACGGGCCGGGTCTCCCCGGCCGTCGGCCGTATCTGCACCAAGGCGCTCACGGCCCCCGACCCGCGGGCCGCCCTCCGGTCGCGTGCGCAGCGGGAGTTCACCACGCCGAAACTGGTGGCGCGGCTGCGCCGGGTGAGCCGGAGCTCCGGTGCCACGGACACGGCGCAGGTGATGCTGCTCTTCGACGGCTGGGGGGTCGACTGGCCACATCTGGAGGCGGAGCACGCGCGCGAGCCGTTCGCGCACTGGCCGCAGATCGTCAACCGCCCGTCGACGCCCCTGGAGGTCCTGGCCAGGCATACCGAGGCGGCCGCCCGGGACCACCAGCGCAGCCGGACCGTGTGCCGGAGCGACGATCCGGTGGTCGCGCGCGGAATCCTGAGGAACGGCATCAGCTACAGCAGCACGCCCGACGGTGCCATCGACCTGCTGGACCGGATGCTGGACGAGGGCGTGATCACCGCCGACGACCTGATCCGTGTCGCCGGCCAGGGCCCGTGCGTCCTGCGGTACCTGGGCGATGCCCGTCACCGGGCGGACGCACCCGAGGCGGTGGCCGAAGCCCTGGCCCGCGTCACGGTGCTGGTGCTCCGTCATCTTCCGGTGGACGACGAAGCGGCCTGGCACCGCCTGTACGCACGGCTCGCCGCCCAGTCCCCGCACCCGCTGCAGGAAGGCACGATCGAGTCGGTCCTGACGGCCGGCGCCGAGGACCGGTAGCCGCGCGGGCGGGCTTCTGAGCCTCCGTCACCCCCGGTCCGTTCTCACCCGTTCGGACCGCGCCCGGTCGCCCCTGCGCCCCGGCCGTCCGACGATCGGGATTCGGTCGATCGAGGGGAGAGGTCCGGTCATGGACCCACAGGACGGTTACGACTGGCAGCCGCAGCAGACCGGATACGTACCGCCGCAGCACCGGCCGCGGTCCCGGGGCCCCCGCGTCGACGCGGGGCGGCTGTGGGCGGGTGGCGCGATGACGGCCCTGGTCGCCGCACTCACCGCGGTCGTCGGGCTGCTGCTGATCCGCGGCGTGCTCGGGATCCCGGTGTTCGCGCCGGAGGGCGACGGTGCGATGGGCGACGCGTCGACGGGGGTGCTGGCCATGGGGGCGGCGTTCGCCGCTCTGGTGGCCACCGCCCTGCTGCACCTGCTGATGCTGGCGACGCCGCAGCCGGGCACGTTCTTCGTGTGGATCGTCACGCTCGCCACCGCCGTCATGGTGCTGCTGCCCTTCACCACGTCCGCCCCGCTGAATGCCAGGATCGGCTCGGCGGCGCTGTATCTCGTCATCGGGATCGCGATCGGTTCCCTGCTGTCCGCCGCCGGCCGCAGCGCGACGCGCCAGGAGTTCTGACCGCGAGCGGGGTGGTTCCGCGTCAGCTCTCCTCGGTGAGCTGCTCGTCCAGTTCGTCGAAGAGCAACTCGCCGTGGTCGATCTGGCCCGTGCGGTACGCGGAGCGCGCGACCAGGTGTGCGGCCACCGGCCCGGTCATCAGCTGGAAGAAGCCGATCAGCGCCAGCGTCGCGAGGTCCATGCCGCTGCGCAGCCGCAGCGCGACTCCGGCCAGCACCAGCAGCATGCCGAGTGACTGCGGCTTGGTCGCGGCGTGGCTGCGGGACAGGACGTCCGGCAGACGCAGCATGCCGATCACGCCGAGCAGACAGATGGCCGCGCCGATCAGCAGCAGGACCGCACCCGCCGTGTCCACGATCTGGAGCCAGCTGCTCATGGTGCCTCCTTGCCGGTCCGCGGCTCGCCGTCGCTACGTGCGCGGCCCGGCGGGCGGTCACGCACCGCGATGAAGCGGGCGATGCCGACGGAACCGGTGAAGCCGAGGAAGGCCAGCACCAGCATGATCGGGAAGTAGAACGGATCCCGCGCGAAGGCGGACTTGGCGCCGAGCCCGCAGATGATGAGGGCGGCGCAGACGTCGAGCGAGAGCGCCCTGTCCAGCATCGAGGGGCCACGCCAGATACGGAACAGCAGGCCCGCTCCGGCGACGACGATCAGGACGACGGATGCGGTCAGCAGCACCCGGTCGACGGTCTCCGGCACGCTCATGCGCCCTCCTCCTGGTCTCCCGGCCGCTCGCCGGTGTGCGGTGCGGCCGGGGGCGGGCCGGCGACCCGGTCGATCTCGTCGCGGGTGCCGAAGGCCCGGACGGTCAGCTCCTCCATGCGCCAGACGGAACGCCGGGCCGCGTCCAGTTCGGCCGGCCGGTCCGCGTCGAGGACGTGCACGAAGACGGTGGCGGTGGCGCGGCGCACCTCGACGATCGATCCGCCCGGCACGTTGGACACCGCGACGGCGGTCGCGGTGAGCATCAGGTCGGAGCGGCAGCGCAGCGGGACGGCGATGACGGCGGCCCGGTGCGGGCGGTCCGCGAAGATCTGCCGGGTGACCTTCACTCCGGAGGTGTACATGTCGTAGAGCAGATAGGTGACCAGTCGCAGGATGCCCCAGGGGTGCAGCCGCAGCCCCAGATCGACCTGCGGCAGGGGGAACGCCAGACAGACGGCCACCGCGACCACGACTCCGGTCAGCACGTTGGCCCAGTTGAGGCTGGACCAGAGCATCACCCAGATGACGGTGAGCCAGGCGATCAGCGGGAGGTCGAGCACGCGTGGCCGGCGGCCACCGAACTCGCAGCTGAGCGGGGGCAGGCTCTTGTTCCGGTAGGGGAACGTGATCAGGCGTCTCACCGGCCGAGCACCGCCTCGATGTAGGGGACGCGCGCGATGAGCTCGGCGGCGGAGCGGTCGGTGTACGAGGTCAGCGGTCCGGCGAACACCGTGAAGGCGAGGCCGAGTGCGACCGTCGCCGCGGTGGCCCAGGTCATCAGTCGCGGGAGCCTGGTCGTGGTCGTGACGGCATGGCCGTGCAGCGTGGCCGCGACCGCGCGTCCGGCCGGCTCGTGGCGGGGGCGTACCCCTTCGTCACCGGTGCCGGGCATCCGGTCGGGGCCCTCGTCGGTGTCGTCGTCGCTGTCGTCGCCGGACTCCAGGACCGTGCCGTCCGCCGCCTGACCGGGAGGTGCCGCCCTCCAGAACGCCAGGTTCCAGACCTTGGCCATCACATACAGCGTGAGCAGGCTCGTCGCCGTCGACCCGATGACGAGGATCCAGGCCCAGACGCTGCCGTCGGCGACACCGGCGCGCATGAGTCCGAGCTTGCCGACGAAGCCGGAGAGCGGCGGGATGCCGGCCAGGTTCATCGCGGGTACGAAGAACAGGACGGCGAGCGGCGGGGCGGCCTTGGCGATGCCGCCGAGCCGGGTCAGCTCGGTGGTGCCGCCCCGCCGCTCGATCAGCCCGGCCACCAGGAACAGCGTGGTCTGGACGGTGATGTGGTGGACGACGTAGACGATCGCGCCGCCGTACGCCTCCCGGGTGGCGAGGCCGATGCCGAAGACCATGTAGCCGATGTGGCTGATGAGGGTGAAGGAGAGCAGCCGCTTCAGGTCGGTCTGGGCCACGGCGCCGAGAATGCCGACGACCATCGAGGCGAGCGCCGCGGCCATCAGCAGGTCGCCGAGCCGGTTGCCGGGGAAGAGCAGGGTCTCGGTGCGCAGCATGCAGTAGACGCCGACCTTGGTCAGGAGTCCGGCGAAGACCGCGGTGACGGGGGCCGGCGCGGTCGGGTAGGAGTCGGGGAGCCAGGCCGCGAGGGGGAAGACGGCGGCCTTGATGGCGAAGACGGTCAGCAGCATCCCCTGGATCAGGGTCTGGACGCCCAGCGGGAGTTCGGCGAGCCGGACGGCCAGCTGGGCGAAGTTGGCGGTGCCGGTGGCCGCGTACGTCATGGCGATGGCGGTGAGGAAGAGCATCGAGGAGAACAGCGAGATGATCACGTACGTGGAGCCCGCCCGGATCCGGGGGCCGGTGCCGCCGAGGGTGAGCAGGACGAAGCTGGCGACCAGCATGATCTCGAAGCCGACGTACAGGTTGACGAGGTCGCCGGCGAGGAAGGTGCAGGAGACCCCGGCGACGAGGATCAGATAGGCGGGGTGGAAGACGGCGACCGGTGTCTCCTCGTCCCGGTCGGCCATGCCCTGGCCCAGGGAGTAGACGAGGACGCAGAGGGTGACGGCCGAGGAGACGGTCAGCATGAGTCCGGAGAGCCGGTCGGCGACCAGGGTGATGCCGAGCGGCGGCGCGAAGTCGCCGAGGTGCACGCTGAGCGGGCCGTTCGTGTCGGCGGCGATCATCAGGGTGACCGAGAGTCCCAGTACGGCGGTGAGGACGGCGACGCTGATGAAGCGCTGGAACTGTTTGAGCCGGGTGCCGAAGGCGAGGCTGAGGCCGGTGGCGCAGAGCGGCAGCAGCACCGGCAGCGGGACGAGTGCGTTCACCCGGTGTCTCCTCGGTTCGCGTCGTCGGGGGTGGTGGGGGTCTCCGGCGTCTCCGCGGGCCGCTGTGCCCCGTAGTCGTCCGGGTCGGCGCCCAGGACGTCGTGCCACAGGTCCCCGCTCGCGTCGCGGCCGCGGGCCTGGAGGGCGCGGTCGGCCCGCAGTCTGGCCCGCAGACGGCGGCGCTCCTCGCGGTAGCGGCGGCGGGCCTCGGCGCTGGGTTCGGCCTCGGCCCGGTACTGCTCGCGCAGTTCGTCGCGCTCCCCCAGCACTTCGGCGCGCAGCACGATGCGCCGGTCCTCGTCGTCGTCGTGCACCTCGTCCGTGCCGGTCAACTGGTGGCTGCGGTAGGCCATGGCGAGGAGGAACGCGGTGGTGGCGAGCGTGATGACGATCGCGGTGAGGGCGATGGCCTGGGGCAGCGGGTCGGTGACCCGGCCCAGTTCGACGCCGTAGAGGAGGGGTTCGCGGCCGGCCGATCCGGTGGCGGACAGGACGAGGAGGTTGATGCCGTTGCCCGCGATGACCGCGCCCAGCAGGATCCGGGTGAGGGGACGGGTGAGCATGAGGATGCCGCCGACCGCGCACAGGACCGCGGCGGTGGCGAGGAGCGAGGCGCTGACGGTCACGGGGCGGTGCCTCCCGTCTCGGGAGCGGCCGGTCCGGGTGCCGGCCCGGCCGTGGACGCCTGTACGGCTGCCGCCCGCTCGATCTGCCGGTCGACCTTGGCGCCGAGGGCCCGCACGATGTCCAGCACCACGCCCAGGACCAGCAGGTAGACCCCGCAGTCGAAGATCACCGGCGTACCGAACTGATAGTCGCCGATCAGCGGCAGGTGGCCGTGGTGGGTCCAGGCGTGCAGGACGGTGCCGTCCGCGAGGCCGAGCAGCGCCACCCCGGTGGACAGGAACAGGCCGAGGCCGGTGAAGAGCCCGGGCTGCAGGGGCGCGGCTTCGGCGAGTTCGAATCGGCCGCCCGCCAGGTAGCGGGTGATCAGCGCGACCCCGGCGACCAGTCCGGCGACGAATCCGCCGCCCGGCATGTTCTCCGCGCAGAACAGCAGATAGGCCGAGAGCACCAGGATCGGGTGGAACAGCAGCCGTGCCACGACCTCGAAGACGAGGGAGCGGTGCTCGGGTGCGAGTGTGGAGCCGGCTGCCAGCCAGCTGCGCTCGGGGGCGCCTTCGTCGCCGTGCGGAACTCCCGTCAGCGGGGGCGTGGCCACCGACCAGGCGGTGTGCCGCCGCGCCTCCGGGGGCGCCGGGTCGCCCTCCGCGCGACGGTGCAGGTAGATCAGGCTCGTCACGCCGATCGCCGCTGCGGCCAGGACCGCGGACTCCCCCATCGTGTCCCAGGCCCGCAGGTCCACCAGGATGGTGGCCACCACGTCCTTGAGTCCGTGGTGCGCGGTCTCCTCGACCATGGCGGCACCGGCGGGCTCCGCGGTACGCGCGGCCGCCGCGACCCACACCACGACGCTCAGGGTGGCCGCGGCCGCCAGCGCCACCGGGATCCGGACGGCCCGCCGCCAGCTGCTCATCGACTCCTGGAAGTGCACCGGCATCCGCCGCAGCACCAGCACGAACACGATCATCGACACGGTCTCCACGCAGAACTGCGTGAGCGCCAGGTCCGGTGCGCCCTGGACGACGAAGAGCAGCGCGGCCCCGTATCCGGTGAGCCCGGCCAGCACCACGGCCTTCATACGGCGTCTGACGGTCAGACAGGACAGCGCCGCCGCGCAGGTCAGCGCCGCGACCGCGCCCTGCAGCGGTACGTCCCAGAGCCGCGGCGCCGCCGCTCCGCGCCAGGGCCGATCGACGCCGAGCACGGTGAGCTGGCCGGCGAGCATGACGAGCAGGGTGGTGGCGAGGTAGACCGACAGGGAGCCCCGCTGGACGAAGCCGGTGATCTGGAGCGAGAGCCGTTCGAGGCCGAGCAGCAGATGGCCGAAGACGCTGTCCGCGGTCGGCCAGGCGATACGCCGCGAGAGCCTGATGACCGGGCCGCGCACGGCGAAGAGCACCGCACCGCCCGCCGTGGCGACGGCCGACAGCAGCAGTGCGGTGCCCCAGCCGTGCCAGAGCGCGAGGTGGTAGGGGTGGGCGGGGGCGGGGAAGACGTCCGCGTACGCGCTCAGCAGCCGGTCGGTCCAGCCCACGCCGGGGCCAAGGACCAGCCCGCAGACGGCCAGCAGGGCGGGCGGCGCGAGGAAGGACGGGCTGACCCGGTGGACCGGGGTGTCGGCGACCCCGGGCTTGCGCCAGAAGGCGCCCCAGACGAACCGGACGGTGTACGCGACGGTCAGCATCGAGCCCGCCACCGTGATGCCCAGCGCCCAGCGGTCCGCCGTGTCGCCGTGCAGCAGGGCGTCGAAGGCCGCCTCCTTCGCGGCGAAGCCGAGCAGCGGGGGCAGTGCGGCCATGGAGGCGGCGGCGGTCACGGCGACGGCGCAGACGTACGGCAGCGACCGTCCGACGCCGGAGAGCCTGCGCAGGTCCCGGGTGCCGGCCGCGTGGTCGACGATGCCGGTGACGAGGAACAGCGGTGCCTTGAACAGGGCGTGCCCGAGGATCATGACGGCGGCGGCCAGCGCCGCGTCCCGGTTGCCGACGCCCGCGAGGAGGGTGAGGAAGCCGAGCTGGCTGACGGTGCCGTAGGCGAGAACGATCTTCAGGTCGTTGAGACGCAGGGCCCGCCAGCCGCCCAGCAGCATCGTCGCCGCGCCGAGGACCATCACGACGGGCCGCCAGACGGGAACGTCGGCGAAGCCGGGGGCGAGCCGGGCGACGAGGTAGACGCCGGCCTTGACCATGGCCGCGGCGTGCAGATACGCGCTGACGGGGGTGGGCGCCGCCATGGCGTTCGGGAGCCAGAGGCTGAACGGCCAGATCGCCGATTTCGACAGGGCCCCGCACAGGATCAGCACGACGGCCACGGAGACGGCGACGCTCGTTCGGGGCGGGTCGGCGAGGATCTCCGAGATCCGGTAGGTACCCGCCGCCTGACCGATGATCAGGAAGCCGACGAGCATGGCGAGTCCGCCGAGGGTGGTGACGGTGAGCGCCTGGAGGGCGGAGCGGCGGCTGTGCCGTTGCTCGCTGTCGAATCCGATCAGCAGGTAGGAGAAGACCGTGGTCAGCTCCCAGAAGACGTAGAGCGTGATCAGGTCGTCGCTGAGGACGAGGGCGAGCATGGCCCCGGCGAAGGCGAGCAGGTTCCCGGCGAATCCGGCCAGTTGCGGGGTGTCGTCGCTGAAGTACGAGGCGCAGTAGAGCAGGACGAGCGTGCCGACGCCCGCCGCGAGCAGCACCATGAGTTCGGCCAGGGCGTCCAGGCGCAGGGCGACGGAGACGTCGTACGCGGGGATCCAGTTCCACGACCAGGTGACCGACGCGCCGGAGGCAGCCGTGTCCCACTGGGCAAACGCCCAGCAGGTGGTGGCGGCCGGGGGCAGCGCGAGAACCACGAAGGCGCGCGCGCCCAGCCACCGCACCAGCGGGCGCGCGCACGCGGCGAGGACGAAGTGGCAGATGACGAGCGCGGTCATACGGCCGGCACGGCGGGCGGGGTCACAGAACAGACAAAGGGCACTAAGTACAGATATATCCCCGGCCGCGCTTCACCCGTACGGCGCGCCGCAAGGACGGTGATGGACCGTCATCCCCGCATCGCGGACCTCCTCGAACCGACGCCTCCCCTTCTTCGCGGGCCGCTGTCGTAACGTCACTTTCCGGACAGCTCCGCGCGTTGATGGTGTTTCTGTGGGTGATCAGTGATGCACATGTGAGCCCGCTTCCTTTCCTTTTTTGCAGTGTGACTAATATCTATCTGTCGAAGTTTCCAACGGATTTGACCAGTCGCGAGGCTGGCATCATCGTCAAGGAGCATGCCCTGCGCACGCGCGCGTCAAGGCGGAGCGACTCGACCACAATGTCGCTGCGGACGGCCCTGCTCGTACTGGCCATCGTCCCCGGTGTAGCACTGGCCGCCCTCTGGGCCGTCACCAGTGGTCAGACTCTGCTCGACTTCCAAAGGCAAGCGGCCCAGGGGCTGTTGGCCCAGAAGGCCGGCCAGCCGTCCAACATCGTGTACTACAACCTGCAGGAGGAGCGACGGCTGAGCGCCGAAGCTCTGGCCCGCCACGGAGGTGCCACCGATGCGCTGCGCAAGCAGCGCAAGCTGACCGACGAAGCAGTCACCAGCTTCCAGTCCCTCTCGGACATCGCCACCGACGACGCACCGGGCGAGGTCCGGGACGCGGTCGTCCAGGCCCGTACGGCGATCACCCAACTCCCGGCCCAGCGCTCCCTCGTCGACGAGGGGGACAACGACCAGCAGAAGGCCGTGTACCGCTACTACACGGACCTGATCGCGGTCGACATGAAGCTCTTCACCGCGCTCAGCCATGTGGACAACGGTGAGATCACCACGCTCTCGCAGCCGCTCGTCGACCTGTTCTGGGCCAAGGAGATGGTCTCGCGCTCGGACGCCCTGCTGGCCCGCGGCTGGTCCAGGGGCAAGCTGAGCACGGTCGACCTCCAGCAGGTCCGTGAGGCCGTGTCCGGCCAGTCCTTCCAGTACGCCAACAAGGTCGCCCCCTACCTTCCGGCGGACGAGCGGGCCATGTGGGACGAGATCTCCGGCAGTTCGGCCTGGAAGACCAAGACCAGGGTGGAGAACCAGGTCCTGCGGCCCGCCGATCCCGACAGCGCCGGCTTCGTCAAGCTCGGCGCCGACGAGAAGACCTGGCGCGGCGCGATGGACGAGCTCACGCCCCAGCTGATGAAGCTGATGGAGCACCGCACCGACCTGGTCGTCGCGAACGGCAAGGACAGTGTCCTCTCCCTGCTGATCAGGGTCGCCATCACCACGGTCGTCGGCCTCCTCGCCGTCATCGCCGTCATCTGGATCACCTGGCGCCTCACCCGCAACCTGCGCCGCCGGATCGGCCGGCTCCAGGAGCGGGCCGAGGAGCTGGAGAAGACCCTGCCCGACGTCGTCGAGCGGCTCGGCAAGGGCGAACGCATCGATGTCGAGGCCGAGGCCCGCGCCATCGGTCACGACCGCAAGGAAGGCAGCAAGGCCGACGAGCTGACCCAGCTCGGCGCCGCTCTCGACCTGGCCCGCACCAGTGCGCTGCAGGCGGCCGTCAAGCAGGCCGACCAGCACCGCGGCTTCGAGCGGCTGCTGCAGCGCATCGCGCGCCGCACCCAGCAGTTGATCGGCCAGCAGCTGAAGAAACTGGACGAGCTGGAGCGCAAGCACGAGGACCCCGAGGTGCTCGACGGCCTCTTCGACCTCGACCACCTCACCGCTCGGCTCCGGCGCTACGAGGAGAACCTCGTGATCCTCGCCGGCGGCTCCCCGCACCGGCGCTGGCGCAAGCCCGTGCCGCTGCTCGACGTCATGCGCTCCGCCCAGGGCGAGGTGCAGGACTACCAGCGCGTGGTGCTGGACCTGGACGGCGCTCCCTGGCTCGCGGAGCGGGCCGTCGGCCCGGTCTCCCATGTGCTGGCGGAGCTGATCGAGAACGCCCTCACCTTCTCCAAGCCGCCCAGCCCCGTCGAGGTCAGGGCGGCCCGGGTCAGCCGGGGCCTGGCCATCGAGGTCGAGGACCGCGGGCTCGGCATGGACGAGGACCAGCTCGCCGAGGCCAACGAGCTGATGAGCAGGCCGCCCCGGATGGACGTGCTGGCACACGCCGACGACATCCGGCTCGGTCTGTACGTGATCGCGCGCCTCGCCGACCAGCACGGCCTGCGGGTGGAGTTCCGCCAGTCGGCCTTCGGCGGCACCCGGGTCGTCCTCCTCGTCCCCGAGGCGCTCACGGTCCCCGGCCCGCACTCCGGTCCGGTGGCCGTCCCCTCCCCCGAGGACACGGGCGCCGCACCGGCCCCGGAACCCGCACCGACCCGCGACGCCGACGCGCTGCCCAGCCGCGGCCGCGGCCAGGCTCTCGCCGGGGTCACCGCTCTGCACGCCTCCGGCGCACCGTTCGAGACCACCGGTGCGCCCTACACGGTGGCGGAGGAGCCCTTCCCCGACCGGGAGGAGCAGCCGCAGCCGGCCCCCGCCGACGACCCGTTCGGTGATCCGGTGACTCCGTACACCCCGTACGCCGACAGCACGCCGGGAAGCACGTACGGCCACGCCGTACCCGCGTCCCCGTACGGCGGTACGGAAGGGAGCCCGTACGGCAGCCCGGGTGACAGCACATACGGCGCGTCCCACCAGGACACGTACGCCGATGCCGAGCAGCCGTACATGAAGGCCGAGGGCCAGTACCCGGTACCGCACCAGCCCTACCAGACGCCCGAGGAGCCGTTCATGACTCCGCATCAGCCGTACCCGGGACCGTACGGGGCGGGCGTCCCCGACCGGACCGGCTTCCCGGTGCCCGGGCCCCGGCAGCCGGTACCGGCCGCCGGACACCCGGGGCGGCTCCCGGTGGCCGAACCCGACCATCCGGCTCCCCCGGCGGCGGGTACGACCGGCCGGGAGAGCGGGCCGGGACGGCCCGCGCTGCCGGCAGCACCCGCCGCGGAACCCCCGTTGCCGCGCCGGGTACGCCAGGCCAGCCTCGTGGACGAACTGCGGATCACGCCGGCCTCCGGGTCTGCCGCGTCCCCGTCCCCGAGCCGGCAGGCGAACCCGCAGCCCCGTCCGGCCCCGCGCCGCGCCGGGGCAGCCATCGGAGCCTTCCAGCGCCGGTCCCGCGCCGCCCGCGCGACCGACGAGCCGCCGACGCAGCCCGACCCCCCTGCCCCCCTCCCCACGAGAGAAGAACGGTCATGACACGCACTACCGCCACTCACCAGGACCTCGACTGGCTGCTCGACGGTCTGGTGGACTCGGTGGCCGAGACCCTGAACGCCGTGCTGCTGTCCGACGACGGTCTGGTGGTGAGCCACTCGCGCACCGTCGAGCGGTCCGACGCCGAGCGGCTGGCGGCCATCTGCACCGGCCAGCAGAGCCTGGCCCGCGGTGTGGGCCAGCTCTTCAACGGCGGCGACGTACACCAGGTGATCGTCGAGCTGTCGGATCTGTGGCTCTTCATCATCTCCGCGGCACAGGGCACGCACCTGGCCGTCGTCGCCTCCCAGGAGGTGGACGCCGAGATCATGTCGCTGGCCATGCACAACCTCGTCCAGCAGGTCGGCCAGAAGCTCAGCACCCCGGTGCGGGGCGGCTTCAACGCCTTCGGCGGCGGGGACGGGCCGCTCGCGTGACCCCGCGCTGGGAGGACGAGGAGACGGAGGAGGACGGTGCGGGCACGATGGTGCGCCCGTACACCATCACCCGTGGCCGGACCGCTCCGGAGCGGGACGACTTCACCCTCATCACCGTGCTGACGACCGCGCACGACCCGCGGGACGGGCACGGCGCGGCGGTCCATCCGGGCAGGCTCCAGCCGGAGCACCGGATGATCCTGGAGCGCTGCCTGCGTCCCGCCGCGGTCGCCGAGGTCTCCGCGGACCTCAACCTCCCGGTCTCGGTGACCAAGATCCTGCTGGCGGACCTGGTCGCCCAGGGCCTGCTGCTCGCCCGTGCGCCCCTTTCGGTGGCCCGGGCGGCCGGCGGTGCCGACATGGGGATGCTGGCCGCCCTTCGTGACGGACTCGGGAGACTCTGAGCCAAGATGACCATCAGTCAGGCGGCCCCCGCCGCCGTGAAAATCCTCGTCGCCGGCGGCTTCGGCGTCGGCAAGACCACCCTCGTGGGCGCGGTCAGCGAGGTCGCGCCCCTGCGCACCGAGGAGTTCCTGACCAAGGCCAGCATCGGTGTCGACGACCTGGCCGGTGTCGGACAGAAGGACACGACCACCGTGGCCCTGGACTTCGGCCGGATCACGGTCAGTCCGGAGCTCGTCGTCTACCTGTTCGGCACCCCGGGTCAGGAACGCTTCTGGTTCATGTGGAACGACCTGGTCAACGGAGCCCTCGGCGGCGTCGTCATCGCCGACACGCGCCGGCTGGAGACCAGCTTCGCCTCGATCGACTTCTTCGAGAGCCGGGACATCCCGTTCGTCGTGGCGATCAACTGCTTCCACGGTCACAACAGCCGCACCCCGGACGAGATCAGAGCGGCTCTCGACCTCGATCCGCATGTCCCCCTGCTGGTCGGCGACGTACGCGAGCGGCCGTTCGGCCGCGACGTGCTGCTGGCCCTCGTGGACCACCTGATGAGCCTGCCCGTCGCGGCCGGCTGATCACCTCCCCCGACACTTCGCACCTTTTCCCCCACTGGAGAGAACCGATATGGCAACACCCCTGCGCGTCCTGATCCACGGCGGCGGCATCGGCGGGCTGACGCTCGCCACGGCCCTGGCCCGGCGCGGCCACACCGTCGAGGTCGCCGAACTCCGCGACGAGCTGGAGGCCCTGGGCGTCGGCATCATCCAGCCGTCCAACGCCCTGCACGTCATGCGGGAGATCGGGGTCCTCGACGACTGCCTCAAGGCGGGCTTCGAGTGGGAGGTCCTGACCATCGCCGACCCGGCCGGCAACACCCTGGCCGAGATCCCGCAGCCCCGGATGGGAGACGCCCCGTCGAACAACGGCATCCCGCGCCCCGCGCTCGCCCAGATCCTCGGTGCCGCGGCCACGGCGGCCGGGGCGACGATCCGCTTCGGCGCGACCATAGCCGAGCTCGCCGACGACGGCGAGGGCGTGGACGTCACGCTGTCCGACGGGTCCGCCGCGCGCTGGGACCTGGTCGTCGGCTTCGACGGCATCGGCTCGCCGCTGCGCACCCGGCTGTACGGCGACCGCTACGTCCCCCAGTACACCGGCTTCGCCAACTGGCGGGTCACCGTGCCCCGTCAGGAGCAGGTCAAGGGTGTCGTCATGGGCACCGCGGGCCAGGCCGCCAAGGCGCTGCTCACCCCGATCACGGACGAGCTGATGTACCTGGGCACGGTGTTCGCCGAGGCCGAGGACTTCCGGCCCGACGACGAGAAGGCGCACGAGCAGCTCAAGGAGCGGCTGCCGATGTTCTCCGGCCCGGTCGCCGAGGCACTCGCCACCATCACCGGACCGGAAGCCGTGGTGTACTCGCGGATCTCCCAGGTGACCGTCGAGGAGCCGTGGCACGTCGGCCGCGTGGTGCTGGCCGGTGACGCCGCGCACGCGAGCACCCCGCACATCGCGCAGGGCGCGGCAATGGCCGTGGAGGACGCGCTGGTGCTCGCCGAGTCGCTGGACGCCGAGGCGGACGTCGCGGCCGCGCTCGACGCCTGGGAGGCCCGTCGCCGCCCCCGCGCGATGTGGGTGCAGGCCATGTCGCGCGCCGTGCTGAAGCAGGAGACGGGCGGGCAGACGACGCCCGAGGAGGACGAGCTGCTGAAGATCGGCATCCCGGGTGCGGCGCACGTGCTGGTGCAGCCGTACTGAGGCACTGCCCTGCTCCGAACGCCCCGTGCGGCCCGGATTCCCGGGCCCGTACGGGGCGTTCGCGCGGTCAGGGCAGGACCGCCACCCCGTCGATCTCGACCAGGGCCTGTTCGTCCCAGAGCCGCACCGCCCCGATGACCGCCATCGCCGGGTAGTCGCGGCCCGCCAGCCGCCGCCAGATCCGGCCCAGCTCCGTGGCGTTCGCCCGGTAGTCGGCGACATCGGTGGCGTAAACCGTGACCCGTGCCAGGTCGGCGGGGGCGCCCCCGGCCGCGCGCAGGGCGCCGAGCAGGTTGGTGAGCGCGGTGGCGAACTGCTCGGGCAGGGTGGATCCGACGATGTCGCCCCGCTGGTCGAGGGCGGTCTGTCCGGCGAGGAAGACCAGTTGGCTCCCGGTGGCGGTGACCGCGTGCGAGAAGCCGGCGGGCGGGGAGAGTTCGGCGGGGTTGATCCGGTGGATCGGGCTCATGCGGACGGCTCCCGGTTCGCGTACAGCTCCTTGGCGATGATGGTGCGCTGTACCTCGCTCGCGCCCTCGTAGATGCGGGGGGCGCGGACCTCGCGGTAGAGGTGTTCGAGCAGATGGCCGCGGCGCAGGGCGCGGGCGCCGTGCAGCTGGACGGCGGTGTCCACGACGTACTGCGCGGTCTCGGTGGCGTACAGCTTCGCCATGGCGGCCCGCCGCGGGACGCCCGGCTCCCCCGCGTCGTACGCGGCGGCGGCCGCGTACACGAGCAGCCGGGCGGCCTCGGTGCGGGTGGCCATCTCCGCGACCTGGTGGGAGACGGCCTGCAGATCGCTCAGCGGTCCACCGAACGCGGTCCGGGTGGCGGTGTGTTCCACGGTGGCGTCGAGCGCGGCCCGGGCCATGCCGAGGGCGAAGGCGCCGACACTGGGCCGGAAGAGGTTGAGGGTGTTCATGGCGACCCGGAAGCCCCGGTCCGGTTCGCCGAGCACGTCGTCCGGGGTGACCGGGACTCCGTCGAAGCGGAGGGCGCCGATCGGGTGCGGGGACAGCATGTCCAGCGGGGTGCCGGTCAGGCCGGGTCGGTCGGCGGGGACCAGGAACGCGGTGACGCCCCGCGCTCCGGCGCCCTGCGTCGTCCGGGCGAAGACGGTGTAGAAGTCCGCCTCCGGGGCGTTGGAGATCCAGCACTTCTCGCCGGTCAGCCGCCAGCCGTCGGGCGCGTGTACGGCGTCCAGGGCCAGGGCCGCCGCGTCGGACCCGGCCCCCGGCTCGCTGAGCGCGAAGGCGGCGACGGCCCGGCCGGCGCGGACCTCGGGGAGCCAGCGCTCGCGGTGGGCCGGGGTGCCTGCCTGCACGATCGGGTACGTCCCGAGGCCCTGGAGCGCCAGGGCCGTCTCGGCCTCCGTGCAGCCGCGGGCGAGTGATTCGCGCAGCAGGCACAGGTCGAGGGCGCCGGAGCCGAGCAGCCGGTCCAGCAGCCCGAGCTCGCCGAGCGCCGCCACCAGAGGGCGGTTGACGTGCCCCGGCTCGCCCTTCCCGGCAAGCGGACGAAGCCGCTCATCGGCCAGGGTGCGCAGCTCCTCGCACCAGGCGGTCTGTGCCGGATCGAGCGAGAATGCCGTCATACCGGCGCCTCTCCTGTCGAAAGTCCCGGTGCCGTCCCTTCGGGGACCGGGACTTTATCGCGGACCGTTGACTACCGTCACCCAAACGATACGCTCCAAGGGCGACAAGGGGGCGATCCTTCATGGAACCGAATACCTCAGCGCACATCGACAGCTTCGCCAGGGAACATCTGCCACCCGCCGACCAGTGGCCTGAACTGGTCTTCGACCTGCCCGAGCTGCACTACCCGGACCGGCTCAACTGCGCCGCCGAGCTCCTGGACCGTACGGCCGAGCGGCTCGGGCCCGGCCGGCCCGCCTTCCGTACGCCCGACGGCGGGGTGCTGAACTACGGGGAGCTGCGGGACCTGGTCGACCGGATCGCCCATGTCCTCACCTCGGACCTGGGGGTCGTACCCGGCAACCGCGTGCTGCTGCGCGGCCCCACCACGCCGCACCTGGCCGCCTGCTGGCTGGCGGTGCTGAAGGCCGGCGCGGTCGCCGTCACCGTACTGGCCCAGCAGCGGGCGGCCGAACTCGCCACGATCTGCTCGATCGCCCGCGTCAGTCACGCGCTGTGCGACGTCCGGACCGTCGACGACCTGGTGAAGGCCGATGCCCCCGGGCTGCGGATCACGGCGTACGGCGGCGACGCACCCGACGACCTGCTGCGGCTGGCCGCCGCCCGGCCGGGCCCCTACCGGGCCGTGGACACCGCGGCGGACGACGTGGCGCTGATCGCGTTCACCTCGGGGACCACCGGTCGCCCCAAGGGCTGTATGCATCTGCACCGCGATGTGCTGGCCGTCGCGGACACCTTCTCCCGGCACGTCCTGCGGCCGGTGCCCGACGACGTCTTCGCCGGCAGTCCGCCGCTCGGTTTCACCTTCGGGCTCGGCGGTCTGGTCGTCTTCCCGCTGCGGGCCGGCGCGTCGGCCCTGCTGCTCGAACAGGCGGGCCCCAAGCAACTGCTGCCCGCCCTGGCCGCCCACCGGGTCTCGGTGCTGTTCACCGCCCCGACCGCCTACCGGGTGATGCTCGACCAGCTCGACGGGCACGACCTCTCCGCGCTCCGCCGCTGTGTGTCCGCGGGCGAGAACCTGCCCGTCGCGACCTGGCGGTCCTGGTACGAGCGCACCGGCCTGAAGATCATCAACGGCATCGGCGCCACCGAGCTGCTGCACATCTTCGTCTCCGCCGCCGATGACGCCATCCGCCCCGGCACCACCGGGCTCCCGGTCCCCGGCTGGCAGGCCAGGGTGGTGGACGCCGACGGTGAACCGGTGCCGGACGGCGAACCGGGGCTGCTCGCGGTGCGCGGCCCGGTCGGCTGCCGCTACCTCGCCGACGACCGGCAGCGGGAGTACGTCCGGCACGGCTGGAACCTCACCGGCGACACCTATGTGCGCGACGCGGACGGCTACTTCCGCTACGTGGCCCGCGCCGACGACATGATCATCTCCTCCGGCTACAACATCGCGGGCCCCGAGGTCGAGGACGCCCTGCTGCGCCACCCCGAAGTGGCGGAGGCCGCGGTGGTGGGCCGTGCGGACGAGCTGCGCGGCCGCATCGTCGCGGCGTACGTGGTGCGCCGGGAGGACTCGGACCTGACCGCCGACGCGCTCCGCGCCTTCATGCGCTCCGAGCTGGCCCCGCACAAATGCCCCCGGCTCATCACGTTCCTGCCCGCACTCCCCCGTACCGCGACCGGCAAACTGCAGCGGTTCCGGCTTCGCGCGGACGACCCCGGTGCGGACTCCGGCACACCGGGCCGAGAATGATCACATGGTCGAACCGCACACTCCCCGCTCGCTGATCGTCACGCTCTACGGTGCGTACGGCCGCACCCCGGGCGACGCCCCGATACCGGTGGCGGAACTCGTCCGGCTGCTCGGCGCGGTCGGTGTCGAGGCCCCCGCCGTACGGTCCTCCGTCTCCCGGCTGAAGCGGCGGGGCCTGCTCGCCGCGGCCCGGACGCCGGGCAGGGCCGCGGGGTACGCCCTCTCGGCCGACGCCCGCCAGCTGCTCGACGACGGGGACCGTCGGATCTACCGGCATCCGGACCCGCGCATCGAGGACGGCTGGGTGCTCGCCGTGTTCTCCGTACCGGAGGCCGAACGCCACAAGCGGCACCTGCTGCGCTCACGGCTGTCCGGGCTCGGCTTCGGCACGGCCGCACCCGGCGTGTGGATCGCGCCGGCCGCGCTGTACGAGGAGACGCGGCACACCCTGGAACGCCTGGACCTCACCCCGTACGTGGATCTCTTCCGCGGCGACCACCTGGGGTTCGCGGCCACCGCGGAGTCGGTGGCGCGCTGGTGGGACCTGGACGCCGTGGCCCGGCTGCACGAGGGCTTCCTGGAGCGGCACGAGCCGGTGCTGCGGTCCTGGGAGGCACGCCCGGACGAGGCTCCGGATCCGGAGACCGCGTACCGCGACTACCTGTTGGCGCTGGACTCCTGGCGGCAGGTGCCGTACGCGGATCCGGGGCTGCCGAAGGAGCTGCTCGCACCGGCGTGGCCGGGCGGCAGGTCGGCGGAGGTGTTCGGGCTGCTGCACGAACGACTGCGGGATGCCGGGGCGGAGTTCGTCCGCGGATAACGGCGTGCCCCGGCCGCGGATAACGGCGTGCCCCGGCCGCGGTGCGCCCGGCAGAATGCCGAGGCATGACCTGGACCTTCACGGACGACGTCGACCTCTTTCTCGCCGCGGCCGGCCCCTCGCTGAGCGCCCGGCCTGCCGAGAGCACGGTCCTGCTGACCGTCACCGCGGCCCTGCGCCGCCACGGGCCCCGCGCCTACGGCGACCACGATCCGGTACTGGGCTGGTGGCGCGGCGCCGACGGCGAGGTGGCGGGCACCCTGCTCCATACGCCGCCCTACCCCGCGACGCTGAACGCGGTCGCCCCCGAGGCGATCGCCCCGCTGATGGCCGCCCGTGGGCTGACCCGGGTGAACGCGGACCGGGCCACCGCCCGGGCGGTGGCGGCCCATTGGCCGGGGCACCGCGTCGACGAGGAGCAGCGTCTGTACCGGCTGGGCGAGCTGACCCCGCCGTCGCCCGCCCCCGGTGGCCGCGCGAGGGCCGCGAATCCGGCGGACCGGGACCTGCTGCTGCGCTGGTACGCCGCGTTCTCGGCCGAGATCGGCGGTCCGGGCGGTTCCGGCGCACGCCACGGGCGGGCGGTCGACGAGCGGACGTCGGAGGGCCGGCTGACGCTCTGGGAGAACGACGGTGCCCCCGTGTCGATGGCGGGCATCTCGCTGCGGATCGCGGGCACCGCACGCGTCACGCCCGTCTACACACCGCCGGAGCACCGCGGCCGGGGCTACGCGGCGGCCGTGACCGCCGAGGTGAGCGGCGCGGCACGGGCGGCGGGCGCGGACGAGGTGCTGCTCTTCACCGACCTGGCGAACCCGACGAGCAACGGCGTGTACACCCGCATCGGCTACCGGGCCGTCTCGGACCGGCTGGTGGTCAGCGCGGAGGAGAGCGATGGGTGACGTACCCGAACCCCAGTGGCTGGTCGCGGCGAACGTCGTACGGTGGCGGCGGTACGGGGATCTGGGGCAGGAGTTCCGGCCCGGCACGAAGGCGTTCCGGGGCGGGGCGAAGGTCTACGTCATGGACACCTACCCCGGGATGGGCAACGAGCAGCTGACCGCGGTGGGCCACGGCCGGCACACCGGGCGATGGATCACCATCGACACCGGGACCCGCCATCTGCACACCTTCCGGCCCCAGTTGGTGTACTCCCCGGCCGTCCTCGAGCGGTGCGCCGCCATGCCCGTGCGGACGCGTGAGGAGGCGGCCGAGCTGGCGGAACGACTGGACAGGACCGCCCGGCTGGGACGCCACACCCATCACGGCGGCCCGCACCCCGATCCCTGCCTCTGCCACGAGTGCCTGCCGCTCAGCCCAGAGTGAGCCGCGGTTTCGGGGCGTCCGTCCGGCCCGTCGGCGGGGTGCGGCTGCCCGCGCGGTACGGCAGCGGCCAGGGAGCGCCCGGCCCCGTGTAGCCCTGGTCGGCTGCCGCGTGGAGCGTCCAGTGCGGGTCGTACAGATGCGGGCGGGCCAGGGCGCAGAGGTCGGCGCGGCCCGCGAGCAGCAGCGAGTTGACGTCGTCCCAGGAGGAGATGGCGCCGACCGCGATGACGGGCACGCACAGCGTGTTGCGGATCCGGTCGGCGTACGGGGTCTGGTAGGAGCGCCCGTACTCGGGCCGTTCGGTCGGGACGACCTGACCGGTGGAGACGTCGATGGCGTCGGCGCCGTGCGCGACGAAGGCGCGGGCGATCTCGACGGCGTCCTCGCCCGTCGTCCCGCCCTCGGCCCAGTCGGTCGCGGAGATCCGGACCGTCATCGGCCGGTCATCGGGCCACCGTTCACGGACCGCGTCGAAGACTTCCAGCGGGAAGCGGAGCCGGTTGGCGAGGGTGCCGCCGTACGCGTCGGTGCGGTGGTTGGTGAGCGGGGAGAGGAACCCGGAGAGCAGATAGCCGTGGGCGCAGTGCAGTTCGAGGAGGTCGAACCCGCAGGCGTCGGCGCGCTCGGCGGCGGACGCGAACTGCTCCCGGACGGCGTCCAGGCCGGCTCGGTCCAGGGCGTGGGGCGTCTGGTTGACGCCCGGCGCGTACGGGAGCGCGGAGGCGGCGGTCAGCGGCCAGTTGCCGTCGTCGAGCGGCTGGTCGATGCCGTCCCACATGAGCTTGGTGGAGCCCTTGCGGCCGGAGTGGCCGAGCTGGATCCCGATCGCGGTGCCGGGCGATCCGGTGTGCACGAAGCCGGCGATCCTGGTCCAGGCGGCTGCCTGCTCGTCGGTGTAGAGGCCGGTGCAGCCCGGGGTGATGCGGCCCTCGGGGCTCACGCACACCATCTCCGTCATGACCAGCCCGGCGCCTCCCAGCGCCCGCGCACCGAGGTGGACGAGGTGGAATTCGCCGGGAACGCCGTCCGTGGCCGAGTACATGTCCATGGGCGAGACGACGACGCGGTTGCGCAGCTCCAGGGCCCGCAGCCGCAGCGGGGTGAACATCGGCGGTGTGCCGGGTGCGCAGCCGAACTCGTCCTCGACGGCCGCGGTGAACGAGGCGTCGCGCAGCCGCAGGTTGTCGTGGGTGACGCGACGGCTGCGGGTGAGGAGGTTGAAGGCGAACTGGCGGGGCGGCTGGTCGACGTACGTACCCAGCTCCTCGAACCAGCGCAGGCTGGCTGCGGCGGCGCGCTGGGTCGACTCGACGACGGGCCTGCGCTCGCTCTCGTACGCGGCGAGGGCTGCGGGCAGGTCCGGCTGTTCCTCGACGCAGGCGGCGAGGGCGAGGGCGTCCTCGACGGCGAGTTTGGTGCCGGAGCCGATGGAGAAGTGCGCGGTGTGGGCGGCGTCGCCGATGAGGACCGTGTTCCCGTGCGACCAGTGCTCGTTGACGACGGTGCGGAAGGTGAGCCAGGAGGAGTTGTGGGAGCGCAGCGGCCGGTGGCCGAGGGCGTCGGCGAAGATCTTGGCGCAGTGCCGGGTCGACTCGGCGGGGTCGCAGGTGTCGAATCCGGCCGCGCGCCAGACCTCTTCGCGCATCTCGACGATGACGGTCGAGGCGTCGGGAGAGAAGGGGTAGGCGTGCAGTTGCATCACGCCGTACGCGGTCTCGGCGGTCTCGAAGCGGAAGGCGTCCAGGGCGAAGTCGGCGGCGAGCCAGATGTAGCGGCAGCGGTGGGCGGTGATGTGGGGCCCGAAACGGTCCGCCCGGGCGTCGCGGGTCCGGCTGTGTACGCCGTCGGCCGCGATCACCAGGTCGTGGGAGGCGGCCAGTTCGGCGGCGGGCGGTGCCTCCTCGCGGAAGCGGAGGCGCACCCCGAGACCGGCGCAGCGCTCGTGCAGGATCTCCAGGAGCCGGCGCCGGCCGAGCGCCGCGAAGCCGTGACCGCCGGAGGTCTGGGTGTGGCCGCGGTGGACGATGTCGATGTCGTCCCAGCGGACGAACTCGCGCTGGAGTGCGGCGTGGACGGCGGGGTCGGCGTGCTCGATGCCGCCGAGGGTCTCGTCGGACAGGACGACACCGAAGCCGAAGGTGTCGTCGGGGGCGTTGCGCTCCCAGAGGGTGATCTCACGCTCCGGGCCGAGCCGTTTGAGCAGGGCGGCGGCGTAGAGCCCGCCGGGTCCGCCGCCGATGACGGCGACCCGGCGGAGCGTTCTCGCTGCGCTGCCGGGGGGTGGCGGGCCGGGGCGCCGCGCTTCGGGGGGCGTCACCGGATCACCGGCCCTGCCATTTCGGCGGCCGTTTCTCGGTGAAGGCGGCGTGGAACTCGGCGTAGTCCTCGCCGTGCATCAGCAGGGCCTGGGTGGCGGCGTCCATCTCCACGGAGGCCGCCAGCGGCATGTCGAGTTCGGCGGTGAGCAGTGCCTTGGTCTGGGCGAGGGCGAGCGCGGGTCCGTCGGCGAGGCGCCGGGCGAGGGCCGCGGCCCGCTCGTCGGCCCCGCCTTCCTCGGCCAGTTCGCTGATCAGCCCGATCCGCTCGGCCTCGGGGGCGCGGACGGGGTCGCCCAGCATCAGCAGCCGGGTGGCGTGACCGAGGCCGACGACCCTGGGCAGCAGATAGGCGGCGCCCATGTCACCGCCCGAGAGCCCCACGCGGGTGAAGAGGAAGGCGAACTTCGCCGAGGGGTCGGCGACCCGGAAGTCGGCGGCGAGCGCGAGCACGGCGCCCGCCCCGGCGGCGACTCCGTGCACGGCCGCGACGACGGGGAACGGGCACTCCCGCAGGGCCCGTACCACCAGCCCGGTCATCCGGTTGAAGTCCAGCAGCTGGGCGGTGTCCATCGCGAGTGTGGCGCCGATGATCTCGTCCACATCGCCGCCCGAGCAGAAGCCGCGGCCCTCTCCGGCCAGCACCAGGGCGCGCACGGAGCGCTCCCTCGACAGCTCGGCGAGGAGGTCGCGCAGATCCGCGTAGGCGCCGAAGGTCAGCGCGTTGAGCTTCTCCGGCCGGGCGAGGGTGACGGTGGCGACGCCGTCCTGCGTCGTGACCCGCAGATGGTGCCAGTTCTCCGTACGGGACGCGGAGCTGGGAAACGGACTCATCGAGGGTGTCCCCTTCGGCCGTCGGGCTGCTGCCTGACCCCGAATTTATCACTCGTACGTGACTTCCGTCACGAGTACGCGATAGACGGAGTGGGGGAACCAGTGACGAACGTCCCGTTCGCACCGGTCGGCAGGCCCTTGCCCGTGTCGTGGGGATTCGTAAGGTTGAAACCAAGAAGTTTTGAGCTCCGGAACTCTTGAGCCCAGGACTGTTCACGCTCTCCCGAACGGAAGCCCCGCCGTGCCGTCCGATGCCCCCGCACCCGCCGTCTGGCGGATCACGCTGCCGCACTCCGCGGCCGCCGTGCCGATCGCCCGGGCGCTGATCCGTTCGGTGCTGGCATCCATCGACCCGGACTCCGACGCACCCGCCGACAGTGACACCGCCGAACTCCTGACCGCGGAGCTGGTCGCCAACGCCGTGGAGCACACCCCGGGCGACGAGCCCGTCGAGCTGGTGGTGGAGCTCCTGCCGACCGGCTGCCAGGTGGAGGTGCACGACGGGGACCCGGCCCCGCCGGGCGACCTCTCCCGTCCGGATCCGGACGCCATGCCCGACCCGTGGCAGGAGCACGGGCGGGGGCTGCTGCTGATCCGTACACTCAGCTCGTCCTGCGGCCACCGCACGACGGAGCGCGGCAAGGCGGTGTGGTTCACCCTGCCGTCGCCCGCCCGGCCTGCCTCCTGACCTGTCTCTCCCCCGGCCTGGCTGCCCCCTGGCCGGGCGGCTCGTCAGCCTTCGGTCCGGTGCGCCAGCCGTGAGCGGCTGCGGCCGTACCCGGCGTACACCGCCGCGCCGACGGCCAGGAACACCGCGAACTGCACCCAGGTCGACCACCCGGTCCCGTACATCAGGTACACGCAGAAGCCGACGCCGAGCAGCGGGCTGAGCGGGTAGAGCGGCACCCGGAACGAGCCCTTCACCTCCGGATTGCGGCGGCGCAGCACGATCACGGCGACGTTCACGGCGACCATCGTGGCCAGCGTCCCGATGGTGGTCAGGTTCACCACCACGTCGAGCGAGGAGAAGGCCGCCGGGACGGCGAAGACGACGGCGACGATCCAGGTGTTGGCGACGGGTGTCGCGGTCCGCGGCGAGACGCGTTCGAAGACCCGCGGGACCAGTCCGTCGCGCGACATCGACATCAGGATCCGGGTCTGTCCGTACATGACCGCGAGAACGACCGAGGCGATGGCGACGATCGCGCCGAACGCGATGATTCCGCCGCCGACCGTAGAGTCGGTGACCTGGTCGACGATGAGGGAGAGCGCGGCCGGCTTGTCGGAGACGGCTTCCGGTCCGAGGGCGCCGATCGCGGCGAGGGCCACCGCGCAGTAGAGCAGCGTGACCAGGCCGATGCAGATCATGATCGCGATCGGGATGTTGCGTCGCGGATTCCTGACCTCCTCGCCCGCGGTGGTGATGGCGTCGAAGCCGATGTACGAGAAGAACGCCAGCGACGCGCCCGCGGTGACGCCACCGGGGCCGTGGGCCAGGAACGGTGTGAGGTTGTCGTGCTCGAAGGCGGTGAAGGCGATCACACAGAACATGATCAGGATGGTGATCTTGAGGACGGCCATCGCGGCCGTGGCCCCGGCGCTCTCCCGGATGCCGCGCACCAGCAGCGTCGCGGCCATCATCACCACGAGCACGGCGGGCAGGTTGATCACACCGCCGTCGCCGGGACCGGCGGAGAGCGCGGCCGGCAGCTGCCATCCGAAGAGACTGTCGAGCAGTTCGTTGACGTACTGGCTCCAGCCCACCGCCACGGCCGACACCGAGACGCCGTACTCCAGGAGAAGGCACCAGCCCACGAGGAAGGCGGCGCGCTCGCCGAGGGTGGCGTAGGCGAAGGAGTACGAGCTGCCGGAGACCGGGATCGCGCTGCCCAGCTCGGCGAACGAGAACGCGGTGAAGATGCAGGTGACGGCCGCGAGGACGAAGGACAGCACGACGGCGGGACCGGCTTCGGCGACGCTGTCGGACAGGCCGACGAAGATGCCGGTGCCCACGACGGCACCGACCCCGAAGCACACCAGCTGGAAGAGCCCCATGGTGCGCCTGAGTCCGTGGCCCTCCAGGTCGGCGCCGGATTCGGCGATCAGCTGGTGGGGGTCCTTGACGCGGTGCGGCGGGCCGGGAAGACGCAGAGGGCTCACGGCGGTGTTCTCATCTCTGGCGGTGCAGGTGGGGGGTGTGTGCCGCGGCGACGGCAGTGGGGGCCGGCCGCCGGACACGAAAATGGGGTTCGAGCGTGCGAGCTCGAACCCCACCAACGGGGGCCATACTAGGCACCCGGACGCATGTTCACCCAATTGGGTGCATGATCATGCGGTACGACCGTGTCAGCGCGTGGCCATCGTCGCCACCAGCACGGCCTTGATCGTGTGCATCCGGTTCTCCGCCTCGTCGAAGACGACGGAGTGCGCGGACTCGAAGACCTCGTCACTGACCTCCAGCTCGGTGAGTCCGTGCCGGGCGTGGATCTCCCGGCCCACCTTGGTGCCGAGGTCGTGGTAGGCCGGGAGGCAGTGCATGAACTTCACGCCGTCGTTGCCGCTGGCCCGCAGGACGTCCATGGTGACGGCGTACGGCGCGAGGGCGGTGATGCGCTCGTCCCAGACCTCCTTGGGCTCGCCCATCGAGACCCAGACGTCGGTGACGACGAAGTCGGCGCCGCCCACACCCTCGGCGATGTCCTCGGTGAGCGTGACCGTGGCCCCGCTCACCGCCGCGAGCTCGTGGGCCTGCGCGACGACGGCGTCGGCGGGCCAGTAGGCCTTCGGCGCGACGATCCGGACGTCCATCCCCAGCAGGGCGCCGGTGACGAGGTAGGAGTTGCCCATGTTGAACCGGGCGTCGCCGAGGTAGGCGAAGGCGATCCGCTCCAGCGGCTTCTCGCTGTGCTCGGTCATCGTGAGGACGTCGGCGAGCATCTGGGTGGGGTGCCAGTCGTCGGTGAGCCCGTTGAAGACGGGCACGCCGCCGTGGGCCGCCAGTTCCTCGACGGCCTCCTGGCTGTCACCGCGGTACTCGATCCCGTCGAACATCCGGCCGAGGACCCGGGCGGTGTCCTTCACGGACTCCTTGTGCCCCATCTGGGAGCCGGAGGGGTCGAGGTAGGTGGTGGAGGCACCCTGGTCGGCCGCGGCCACCTCGAACGCGCAGCGGGTACGGGTCGAGGTCTTCTCGAAGATCAGCGCGATGTTCCTGCCACGCAGCCGCTGGACCTCGGTGCCCGCCTTCTTCGCCGCCTTGAGCTCGGCGGCCAGGGCGATCAGGCCGCGGAACTCCTCGGCCGTGAAGTCCAGCTCCTTGAGGAAGTGGCGGCCTGCGAGGTCTATGGCCATGGTGACTGCTCCTGGGTCGGACGGAGGGGCGCATACCGTAACCCTGGAAGTCTATACGACACAACGCATCGCTATACAGAGCCCCGGGCTCTCTCCCCGTACTCACCCGCTCCGCGCCCCGCGCCCCGCGCCTACACCGGGTCCCGGACCACCGGGCAGCTCATGCAGCGCGGGCCGCCGCGGCCCCGGCCCAGTTCGCTGCCGCGGATCTCGATGACCTCGATGCCCTCCTTGCGCAGGTGGGTGTTGGTGGTGGCGTTGCGCTCGTAGGCGACGACGACGCCAGGCTCGACGGCCAGGACGTTGCAGCCGTCGTCCCACTGCTCGCGCGCGGCCGCGTGCACGTCCTGGGTGGCGGTCAGGACCCGGATCGACTCCAGGCCCAGCGCCTCGGCGATGGCACGGTGCATGTGCTCGGGCGGATGGTCGGTGACCTTGAGATCGCGCGGCCCGTCCCCGGGTTCGATGGTGTACGAGCGGAGCATGCCCAGGCCCGCGTACTTGGTGAAGGTGTCCCCGTCGACCATCGTCATCACCGTGTCGAGGTGCATGAACGCCCGGCTCTTGGGCATGTCGAGGGCCACGATCGTCCGGGCGGAGCCGGCGTCGAAGAGGCCGCGGGCCAGCATCTCCACGGCCTGCGGGGTGGTGCGTTCACTCATCCCGATGAGCACGGCCCCCCGGCCGATGACGAGGACGTCGCCGCCCTCGATGGTGGAGGGGTAGTCGTCCTGCCCCTCCGACCAGTGGTGGAAGGCGCCGGCGTCGGGACCCGTGAACAGCGGGTGGTGACGGTAGATCGCCTCGAAGTGGACGGTCTCGCGCTGCCGGGCGGGCCACCGCATCGCGTTGATGGAGACCCCGTCGTAGATCCAGGCCGAGGTGTCCCGGGTGAAGAGGTGGTTGGGCAGCGGCCCGAGCAGGAAGTCGTCCAGGTCCATGACGTGGAAGCGCACGGAGGTCGGCTCGCGGAAACGCTCCAGGAACTCCCGTTTGGTCATCCCGCCGACCAGTGCCTCGCAGAGGTCGGCGGTGGACAGCTCCTCGAAGGCGGCCCGCAGGTGCTCGGTGGCCAGCGGTCCGTACTCCTTCTCCTCGAAGACCCGGTCCAGCACGAGCCGCCGGGCCACGGGGATCTCCAGCGACTCCCGGAGCAGATCGCCGAAGAGGTGCACCTCCACGCCGCGGTCGCGCAGTACGTCCGCGAAGCCGTCGTGCTCCTCACGGGCCCGGCGCACCCAGAGCACGTCATCGAAGAGCAGCGCGCCCCGGTTCTCCGGCGTGAGCCTTTTCAGTTCCAGATCGGGGCGGTGCAGGATGACGCGGCGCAGCCGCCCGGCCTCGGAGTCGACATGGAATCCCATGCCCTCATCCTCACCGCGCGGGAGGGCGTTCACCCGGCGAATCGCCAGCCGGTTCTGCCGCCGGGCCGGGACCGCGAACGGTTCCGGCCCGGCAGCACACGTCACAGCCGCGGGTCCACCGGCTCCGACTCCAGTGCCAGTACCGCGAACACCGCCTCGTGGACCCGCCACAGCGGCTCCCCGTCGGCCAGCCGGTCCAGGGCCTCCAGACCCAGGGCGTACTCGCGCAGGGCGAGCGACCGCTTGTGGCCGAGGAAGCGGCCGCGCAGCCGGTCCAGGTTCTCCGGGCGGGTGTACTCGGGGCCGTAGATGATCCGCAGGTACTCCCGGCCTCGCACCTTGATGCCGGGCTGGACGAGACGGTCCTTGCCGTCCCTGACGAGCGCGCCGAGCGGCTTGACGACCATGCCCTCGCCGCCGCGGCCGGTCATCTCCAGCCACCAGTCGACACCCGAGCGGACCGAGGCCTCGTCGGCGGTGTCGACGACGAGCCGCCGGGTGACCTGGAGCAGACCGGTGGGGTCGTGCTCGACCAGCCGGTCCAGCCAGGCCAGCTGCTCGTCATGGGGTACGGAGGCGAGCGAGCGGCCCTGCACGGCGAGGATCTGGAAGGGCGCCAGGCGTACCCCGTCCAGTCCCTCCGTGCTCCAGCAGTAGCGGCGGTAGGCCTCGGTGAACGCGGCGGCGTCCTCGGCCCGGCCCCGCTGCCGCTCCGCGAGCGCGCCGACGTCGATACCGCGTGCCGCCGCCGCCTCGAGCGCCCCGGTGGCCGCGGGGAAGACGGCGCCCGACGCCGCGCCGACCGCCGCGTACTGCGAGCGGAGCAGCCCGGCCGCCTTCAGGGACCAGGGCATCAGCTCGGCGTCGAGCAGCACCCAGTCGGTGTCCCACTCCTCCCACAGCCCGGCGGCGGTGACGGCCTGGCGCAGCCGGCCCAGCACGGCCTCGGTGAGCGCCGGGTCGTCCAGGAACGGCCGTCCGGTGCGGGTGTGCAGCGCGCCCGTCGGGCCGTCCTTGCCGGAGTTGCCGGTCGCGGAGTCCCCGGTTTCGGAGTCCGCGGTTACGTGGCCGCCGGTCCCGAAGGCGCCGGTTCCGAACCGTTCCCGTGCCGCTTCCGCGTCACGGCAGACCAGGGCCACGGCCCGGGAGCCCATGTGCTTCTCCTCGCACACGACCTTGGCCACACCGTCCGCCCGGTACTGCGCGAACGCCTCGGCCGGGTGCTCCAGGTAGCCCTCCTCCTGCGAGGTGGCTGTCGGCGCCATGGTCGGCGGAAGGTAGGCGAGCAGCCGGGGGTCGACGGCGAACCGGCTCATGACCTCCAGCGCCGCCGCCGCGTTCTCCTCGCGCACCGCGACCCGGCCCATGTGCCGGGTCTCCACGATCCGGCGGCCCTGCACATCGGCGAGGTCCAGAGGCCGGCCCTCCCGGCCGCCCGGCGCCTCGGTGGTGAGCGGCTTCACCGGCTCGTACCAGACCTGCTCGGCCGGTACGTCGACGAGCTCGCGCTCGGGCCAGCGCAGCGCGGTCATCTTCCCGCCGAACACGGCACCCGTGTCCAGGCAGATGGTGTTGTTGATCCAGGAGGTGGTCGGCACGGGCGTGTGGCCGTAGACCACGGTGGCCCGGCCCCGGTAGTCCTCCGCCCACGGGTAGCGCACCGGCAGCCCGAACTCGTCGGTCTCGCCGGTGGTGTCGCCGTAGAGGGCGTGCGAGCGGACCCGCCCGGAGGTGCGTCCGTGGTACTTCTCGGGCAGGCCGGCGTGACAGACGACCAGCTTGCCGTCGTCCAGCACGTAGTGGCTGACGAGTCCGTCGATGAACTCCCTGACCCGGTCCCGGAATTCCGGGTCCGTGGTGTCCTCCCGCTCCAGCTGCTCGATCGTCTCGGCGAGGCCGTGGGTCTGCTGGACCTTGCGGCCCTTGAGGTAACGGCCGAGCTTGTTCTCGTGGTTGCCCGGAACGCAGAGTGCGTTGCCGTCCGAGACCATGGACATGACGCGGCGCAGCACACCGGGGCTGTCGGGCCCGCGGTCGACGAGGTCGCCGACGAACACCGCCGTGCGCCCTTCGGGGTGCGCGCCGTCCACGTAACCGAGCTTGCCGAGCAGCGTCTCCAGCTCGGAGCTGCAGCCGTGGATGTCACCGATGATGTCGAAGGGGCCGGTGAGGTGGCGGAGGTCGTTGTAGCGGCGCTCCAGAACCACTTCCGCGTGCTCGGCCTCCTCCTCGGTGCGCAGGATGTGGACCTTGCGGAAGCCCTCGCGCTCCAGACCGCGCAGCGAGCGGCGCAGCTCCCTGCGGTGGCGCTGGACGACGTGGCGGGGCATGTCGGCACGGTCCGGACGGCCCGCGTTGCGCGCGAGGCAGACCTCTTCGGGCAGGTCGAGGACGATCGCGATCGGCAGCACGTCGTGCTCCCGGGCCAGCTGCACCAGCTGACGGCGGCTCTCCGACTGGACGTTGGTGGCGTCGACGACGGTCAGCCGTCCGGCGGCCAGCCGCTTGCCCGCGATGTAGTGCAGGACGTCGAAGGCGTCCCGGCTGGCGCTCTGGTCGTTCTCGTCGTCGGCGACGAGGCCGCGGCAGAAGTCCGAGGAGATGATCTCCGTCGGTTTGAAGTGCCCGCGGGCGAAGATGGACTTGCCCGAGCCGCTCGCCCCGATGAGGACGACGAGGGAGAGGTCGGTCACCGGCAGGACGCGTCCGGCGCGGGTGCTGTCGCTGTCGCGGGTGCTGTCGCTGGGGCTGGTGTTACTCATGCGGCTTTCGCCTCCTTCTCGGGCGCGTCGGTCGTGGCGGTCGTGGTCGCGTCAGGCGTACTGGTCGTGCCTGTCGTGTGAGTCGTGTCGGCCGCGGTCATCGTGAACACGGCCAGCTGGGTGGGCGGACCCACTTCGGGGTCGTCGGGGCCCACGGGGACGAACTCCACCCCGTACCCGTGCCTGCGGGCCACTTCGCCCGCCCAGTCCCGGAATTCGGCCCTGGTCCATTCGAAGCGATGGTCGCCGTGCCGGACGTGTCCGGCCGGGAGGGACTCCCAGCGGACGTTGTACTCGACGTTCGGCGTGGTCACGAGCACGGTACGGGGGCGGGCCACGCCGAACACCGCGTACTCCAGAGCCGGCAGCCGCGGCAGGTCGAGGTGCTCGACGACCTCACTGAGCACCGCCGCGTCGTACCCCTTGAGCTGCTTGTCCGTGTACGTGAGCGAGCCCTGCCGAAGCGTCACCCGGGCGGCCTGGCGCTCCCCCATCCGGTCCAGCTTCAGCCGGCGCGAGGCGATCGTCAGGGCACGCATCGAGACGTCCACGCCGACGATCTCGGTGAAGCGCACGTCCTTCAGCAGCGCCTGCACCAACTGGCCCTGGCCGCAGCCCAGGTCGAGCACGCGGCTCGCCCCCGCAGCGGTCAGCGCCGCCAGGATCGCGGCCCTGCGCTGCTCGGCGAGCGGCACCGGCCGCTCCTCCGTGTCGGCCGTCTCGTCGACCGCGTTGTCGATGCTCTCGACTTCGAGGTCGTCGGACTCGGCGAGCCGCAGCAGCTCCAGCCGCTGCATAGCCTGCCGGGTCAGCCCCCAGCGCCGCGACAGATACCGGCTGGTGATCAGCTTCTGCTCGGGGTGGTCGGCCAGCCAGCCCTCGCCGGCCCTCAGCAGCTTGTCCACCTCGTCCGGCGCCACCCAGTAGTGCTTGGCGTCGTCGAGCACCGGCAGCAGGACGTACAGCTGGCGCAGGGCGTCCGCGAGCCTCAGCTCACCCTCCAGTACGAGCCGTACGTACCGCGAGTCCCCCCACTCGGGGAACCGCTCGTCCAGCGGCACGGCCACCGCGTCCACGCGGGACCATCCGAGCGGGCCGAAGAGCCCCCGCACCAGCTCGGCACCACCACGGGCCGGCAGGGCGGGAACCTCGATCCGCAACGGCATCGGCTCCGCCGCCCGCTCGGGCATCGCCTTGCAGGTGCCGCTCAGCGCGGACTTGAAGACATTGCTCATCGCGACGGAGAGCAGCGAGGACGCGGCGTAGGGGCGGTCGTTGACGTACTGCGCGAGTGCCGCGTCGGGGGCACCGCCGCGGCCCTTGCCCTTGCCCCGCCGCACCAGCGCCACGGGATCCACCTCCAGCAGCAGCGCGGCTGTGCACTGCTCCGCGGATGCCTCGGGATAGAAGACATGCGCGATGCCGTGCGAGGTGGAGAACGCCTGCGCCTTCTCGGGATGCTTGTGCAGCAGGAAGCCGAGATCGGTGGCGGGACGCTCCGGGGTGCCGGTGGTACTGATCGTCAGGAACACGCGTCCGAGTATGGTCCGGTTCACTCGCCCTCACCAGGCATTTTCAGCTCTCCCCGGCCTCGGGTGCCGTCCCTCCTCCGCCGAGCAGCGCGGCCAGTTCCGCGATGGCGGCCGGGCCGACGCGGCAGCAGCCGCCGACCAGCCGCGCACCGGCGTCCTGCCAGGCCCTGACCCGTCCGGCGTCGAACGTGGCGCCCCCCGTCCACGCCCTGCCCCGCCCGTCCCAGCGTTCGCCGCTGTTCGGATAGACGACGATCGGTTTCCCGGTCACCTCCGCCGCCACCCGGACCGCCCCGTCCACGTCGGCCGGATCGCAGCAGTTCACCCCGGCCGCCACTACCTGCTCCTCCCCGGCGACCAGGCCGAACGCCTCCTCCAACCGCTGCCCGGCCCTGGTCCGGTCACCGGCCACGGTGTAGGAGAGCCAGACCGGCAGCCCGCACTCCCCCGCCACCCGCAGCAACGCCTGCGCCTCGTCCATGTCCGGCACCGTCTCCAGCGCCAGCACATCGGGGCCGGCGGCGGCCAGGGCCTCGATCCGGGGGCGGTGGAAGCGCTCCAGTTCCCGGATCGTGAGCCCGTAGCGGCCCCGGTACTCCGCCCCGTCCGCCGTCACCGCCCCGTACGGGCCGACCGAGGCAGCGACCCAGATGTCCCGGTCCACCGCCCCGGCCGCCCGGCGGGCCAGCTCCACGCTGCGGGCGAAGAGCCCCGCCGACGCCGCCCGCCCGATCCCGCGCTGCCGGAACCCTTCGAAACTCGCCTGATAGCCGGCCGTGATGAGCACCTGCGCACCCGCCCGCACATACGCCGTGTGCGCGGCCTCGATCTGCCCCGGTCCGTCCACGAGCAGCCGGGCCGACCAGAGGTCGTCCGACAGGTCGCAGCCCTGCGCCTCCAGCTGGTTGGAGAGCCCGCCGTCGAGCAGGACCGTTCCCGCCGCGAGCGCGGTGGCGAGCGGGCGGGACGGCGCCCCGGCCGGGGCGGCGGGATCGCGGGCGGGTGACACCAGAGGCTCCTTGTTCCCTCAGCCGAGCTCTTCTCTCGGCCGAGCTGTTCGCTCAGCCGAGCGTTCTCTCAGTCGAGCTGTGACTGGACCTGCGACGAGATCAGCTCCAGGTGCTCCAGGTCGCCGAGGTCCAGCACCTGGAGGTAGATGCGCGACGCCCCGATCGACCCGAACCGGCCGATCTTGTCGACGACCTCGGCGGGCGAGCCGGCCAGTCCGTTCGCCTTCAGTTCCGCCACGTCCCGTCCGATGACGGCGGCCCGGCGCGCCACCTCCGCGTCGTCCTTGCCGACGCAGACGACCAGGGCGTTGGAGTACACCAGGTCGTCGGGCCCACGGCCCGCCTCAGCGGCCGCCGCCCTGACCCGGCCGAACTGCTTCTCGCTGTCCTCCAGCGAGGCGAACGGGATGTTGAACTCGTCGGCGTACTGCGCGGCCAGCCGCGGCGTCCGCTTCGCACCGTGCCCGCCGATCAGCACGGGCACCTTGGCCTGCGCGGGCTTGGGCAGCGCGGGCGAGTCGGTGAGCTGGTAGTACGTACCGTCATAACTGAACGTCTTGCCGACCTCGGTGGCCCACAGGCCGGTGACGATCGCCAGTTGCTCCTCCAGCCGGCCGAACTTCTCCTTGGGGAAGGGAATGCCGTAGGCCTTGTGCTCCTGCTCGAACCAGCCGGCGCCCAGGCCCAGCTCGACGCGGCCGCCGGACATCTGGTCGACCTGCGCCACCTGGATGGCGAGTACTCCGGGAAGCCGGAACGTCCCCGCCGTCATCAGGGTGCCAAGGCGGATCCGCTTGGTCTCGCGCGCCAGCCCGGCCAGCGTGATCCACGCGTCCGTCGGGCCGGGAAGGCCGTCGCCCTGGCCCATGCGCAGATAGTGGTCGGACCGGTAGAAGGCATCGAAACCGAGGTCCTCGGCCGCCTTCGCGACGGTGAGCAGTGTGTCGTAGCTCGCCCCTTGCTGGGGCTCGGTGAAGATTCGAAGATCCATGCATCCATCCTGCACCTCCGGACGCCTCACCGGTGCCGGACGCTCAGCCGACGTCGGCGACCGGTCCCACCGGTCCGTGCAGCACGCCGTGCGGGCCGTCCCGCTCCCTGCCTCGCTCCAGATCCTCCCGGCGCTCGCGGTCCCGCTCGTCGAGCAGACGGAGCATGCCGTGCACCCGGTCCGTCGATTCGTCCGCGGCGTCGATCGCCTCCATGCACTGCCAGTACAGGCCCTGTTCATCGGTCTCGCACGCCACACCGACCAGGGCTATCCCCACCTCCCCGAGCAGCGCGCCGAGACCGGTGAGGGCCGCGCGCGGATCGGCGACCTCGGAGAGCTGCGCCGCCCGTGCCACACCCGCCCGGGCCGCCGGGTGCTCCAGTGCGCCGTTGCTCCGTCCGCCGATCTCGCTGAGACCGCTCGCCTCTCCCCGTAACTCCTTGGGACCGCTCGCCGCCAGCCGGCTCCCGATCGCCTGCGCCAGCGCTTGGGCCTGCCAGGCCTCGGCGATGATGTCCGGCGTGCCCCGGCTCTGCGCCAGCGCCCTCCGGATGACTGCTACAAGCCGCTCCGCTTCCATCCCTTGCCCCCGTTCGACGCGAAAACCCGCTCACCTCTTCCATTACCCACAGTGAGGGTGGTGGTACCGAAAGGCCAGGGGATTTCGGAAATCTGTGGACACGAAATCGAATGTGAACAACTCGATCACTCCGAAGAGTGACGGATCGGGGCATCCGTCGACTGCGACACCGGGAAACGCCCCTCGTTCCGCTCGATCTTGGCCGCCAGAGCCGCCAGCACATCGATGCCCAGCACCTCGCAGAACTGCAGCAGATAGGCGAGAACGTCGGCGACCTCGTCCGCCACCCTGGGCGCCGTTGCGGGGTCCTCCATCACCCGCGCCGACTGTTCCGGTGTCAGCCACTGGAAGATCTCCACGAGTTCGGCGGCCTCGACGCTCAGCGCCGACGCGAGGTTCTTGGGGGTGTGGTACTGCTCCCAGTCGCGTGCGGCAGCGAATGCGGCGAGCCGTTGCTGGAGCGCGTGTACGTCGAGTTCTGTCACGGCCCAGGTCTACCACCGCCCCGCAGACGGACGGACGAACGGGCAGACGGACGGGCAGGCGGACAGGGAGACGGGCGGAGAGCGGACCGGGGGCCGCACCCAGTCACGGCGTACCGGATGCGTGGCGGCCCCGGCCGGCACGTCGGCTACGCCCCCGGTACGCCCGCCGCCGTCACGCCCTCGACCTCCATGCCGACGGGAGACAGCAGGAAGACGTTCCGGTCGACCCGGTGCATTCCGCTGCCCAGCCCGAAGACGACCCCGCTGGTGAAGTCCAGGATCCGCTTGGCCACATCGCTCTCGGCGCTGGTCAGGTCGAGGAGCACCGGAATCTGCGCGACCAGGTACTCGGCGACCTCGCGCGCGTCCGCGAAGATCTGGACCCGCAGCACCACCATGCGCCGCTGCTCGGCACTCTCCCGCTCGTCCGGGACCGTGCGATGGTCCACCCGGGAGGGCCACTCGTTGCGACTGCGCAGCGGGACGACCTGGGCGAGCCCCTCCCACTGCTCGTCCGTGACGTCATATCTGTCGTACCTGCTCACCGGACCACCCCGTCTGTGCGTCGGTTGGCGTTGCGCCGGCTGCGCTCACTGTTCATCGGGCAATTCTCTCGCCCCTCACCCGTTCGGCCTACCAGCGACACGGTTCAGGAGCCGATCGGAACCTCCGGCCGCCGGGCCGGCTCCCGGTCGGGGCCCACGGACACGAGGGTGTCCAGGGGGGTGAAACGTACCGGAAGATGCACCAGTGCGCGGTGGAACGGCCCCGGTCGCCAGAGCAGTTCACTCACCGGAACAGTCAGTTCCGCGTCGCACAGCTGACTGGTGAGCTGCTCGATCGCGGTCATCGCGATGAGCAGGGCCGGCTGCTTGGCGGGGCACCGGTGGGGACCGGCCGACCAGGCCAGGTGAGCGCTGCCCCCGGACCGCACCCCGGTGTCCGAAGTGGCAGGTCCGGACTGGGTGTTGGCAGCGCCGAATGAGACCAGGACGAGCTGTCCCGCACGCAGCCGGACCCCGTGGAACTCGGTGTCGTGGCGCGGGTAGTGCGCCGCCAGATTGGCGATCGGCGGGTCCTGCCACAGGACCTCGTTGATGGCCTCGTGGGCGGTCATCGCGCCCCCGTGAAGCGATCCCGCGTACCGCTCGTCGGTGAGCATGTGCAGGGTCGCGTTGCCGATCAGGTTGGTCTCGGGGTCGTGGCCCGCGCTCATGAGCAACGTGATCTGACGCACAGTCTCGTCGTTGTCCAGACGCGCCGGATGCGCCAGGAAGTACGAGGTGAGGTCGCGCCGCGGCCGGGCCCGCCGGTCGGCGACGAGACGGGTGACGACGTCGACGAGGTCGGCGTACGCGGCGGCGGCGCCCTGGGCCGAGTTCATCATGCCGCCGATGCCGTCGACGATCCGGTCGCCGTCCGCGGGATCGACGCCGAACCAGGTGACGAAGACGTGCAGCGGGAGCAGCCGGGCGTACTGGGCGATGAGGTCGCCGCTTCCGGTGGCCGCGAACTCGGCGATGAGCTGCTGGGCGACCCCGGCCACCTGGGCCCGCAGGATGTGCGGTTCGATCAGGGCCAGGGTGTCATTGATGGCGTCGCGGTAACGGGCGTGCTCCGCGCCGTCACTGAACAGCGCGGTGGGCCGGTGCCCGAGCACGGGCAGCACCGGGGAGTCCGCGGGGACCGTCGCCTGCCAGGCGCGCGGGTCCTTGCTGAAGGTGTGGGTGTCGCGGAGCAGGTCGACGGCTGCCTGGTAGTCCGTGACGAGCATCGCCTCGATGCCGGGGGCGATCCGGACCGGTGCGAGCGGGCCGTGTTCCCGCAGGGTGCGGTAGTGGCCGTGCGGGTCGGCCGCGAAGTCGGGGCCGTACAGCGCGAGGGGCTGCGGCTGCTGCGGATGCGATGTCATGACGGGTCCTCGGGCTGCGGGTCCTCGGGCTGCGGCAGGCGGGTCAGCACGTGCTCGGCCAGCGCGATCAGGGCGTCGATGCTGCCGCGCCGCTCCCTCGCGTCGCACTGGACCAGCGGGGTCCCCGCGTCGAGGTCGAGGTGCGCGCGCAGGACCTCGTCGCTGTGGGCGGGCGCGTCGGGGAAGCGGTTGACGGCGACGGCGTACGGCAGCCCCTGCTCCTCGACCATGTCCATCACGGCGAAGGAGTCGGCGAGCCTGCGGGTGTCCACCAGGACGAGCGCGCCCAGCGCCCCGCGCGCGATGTCCTCCCACAGCGGCAGGAAGCGGTCCTGGCCGGGCGTGCCGAACATGTACAGCACGAGATCGTCCAGGACGGTGAGGCGTCCGAAGTCGATGGCGACCGTGGTCGTGGTCTTCTCGGGCAGCCCGGCGGTGTCGTCGAGCAGGGTGCTGGACTGGGTCATCGCCTCTTCGGTGTGGAGCGTGGGGATTTCCGAGAGAGTGCGGATCAGGGTCGTCTTGCCCACGCCGAAGGGACCCGTGACGACGAGTTTCATCAGGGTCCGGGCGGCAGCCGGCAGATAGCCGACGTCCGTCCGGTCAGTGGAGGGAGCGGAGTCCAACGAGCAGCCTCTCGACGAGCGACCGGTCGATCTCCCCGGCACTGGGTATCGGCGGTCGCGTGAGCAGAAGTCCGGCGGCCGCGAGATCCGTGGCCAGGAATACGGTGGCGCTGACCGGCAGGTCCAGATGGGCCGCGCACTCGACGACGGTGAGGGCACCCGGCTCCAGCAGTTCGCACAGCCTGCGCTGTTCCGAACCGGTGTCCTGCGGCAGGGCCTCCTCGGTGCGCACGAGCACGGCGAGCCGGTCGAGCGCGGGGCCGGTGGGCCGGGACCGGCCCCCGGTGACGAGGTAGGCGGGGATCAGGCGGCGTCCTGGGCCGGCGGTCATGGCCGGGCGGCGGTGTCCGGTTGGCGGGCCGGGGCGTGCATCGCCCGCGTCAGCGCGGTGACCTGCACCTGCATCTGGTAGGCGATGTCCCCGAGCTTGGCGCCCGGTTCGGCGAACAGGGCGAGCGTGGTGTTCTTCCCCGCCGGTACGACGATGGCGAAGCCCAGGTCCGACTCGACGACCGTCTGGGCCAGTTGCGGGGCCTCGACGTTGGTGAAGGCCGTGGTGAAGGCGCGGGCCGCGGCGTGCAGCGTGGCCGTCATGGCGGCGACCCGTTCACCGGAGGCCCGGTCGAGTCCGGGCGAGGCGCCCTCGACGAGGCCGTCGCCGGTGGCGACCACGGCGTGCTGGACTCCGGGCAGTTCAAGCAGCGGGGTCAGCACCCATGCGAGGTCACCGGTGGTGGGGCTGGGGGCGCTCACTTCTCGTCGTCTCCTTCGTCGTCCTGGTCGCCCAGGTGGTCGTTGCCGTCCGCATCCGGTGCGGGGACCCGCCCGGCGACGCTCCTGCCGATCAGAGTGCCCTGCTGGAGTGCCGCCCAGGAAGACTCCGCCTGCTCGGGTGTACGGGACACCGGTCCGGCGGCCGGGGCGGCGGGGGCCGGGGTGGCGGCCGCGGGGCGGGGCGCGCGCCGGCGTCTGCTGGGCAGTCCCGAAGGCGCCTCGGCGGGCGCCGGTTCCGGCCGGGCGGACTGTGCGGGAGCGGCCGGCCGGTCCGGGGCGGGGACGGCCGACACGGGCGCAGGGGCCAGGGCGGAGAGGCTGTGGTCGTCCTCCAGCACCGTCAGCAGATGGGCGGGGACGCGCAGGATCGTACGCATGCCGCCGAACGGCGAGGCTTCGATGTGGCAGTGGAAGCCGTACTGCACCACCAGCCTGCCGACCACGGCGAACCCCGTCTGCGGCGGATCGCCCAGTTCGGTCAGCAGGACCTCGGAAGGCCCGGCCAGCAGGGCGCGGGCCCGGTCGAGCGCGTCGTCGTCCATGCCGATACCCGCGTCGTCGACCACCAGGAACGCGCCCCGGCCGCCGCTCTGCTGGACCGTCACCTGCACATCGGTGTCGGGGTGCGAGTAAGCGGTGGCGTTGGCGAGCAGTTCGGCGAGCGCGATCGCGAGGGGTTCGGCGGCTCGGGCGGCGAGTCCGAGGCGTTCGTCGCGCAGATGGTTGGCCACCTTGATCCGCTCGTAGCCGGCGACGCGGGACTGTGCGCCGAGCACGATCTCGACGAGGGGCGAGTTCTGGCGGGCCAGGCCGGGCCAGGCGTCGCAGAGCACCGCGGTGGACTGGGTGCGGCGCAGCGCGAGTTCGTTGCGGAAGTCCAGTTGCAGGATGCGCGGGTCGTCGTACTCGTGCTGGAGCTCGTGCAGCAGTTGCTGGGACTGGTTGAGCAGGGACTGGATCTTGGCGGAGGTGCCCCGCATCGCCGCGCGGGCGGCCGCGTCGACGCGCTGCCGTTCCTCCATGACCGCGGTCCGGGTGGCCTGTACGGCCTCGGTGAGCAGCCTGGCCGCGCCGCCGTCGACCTCGGCCGCCTCCCGCAGTCCGGGGACCTGGGCGCTGGGGTGGGAGAGGGCGAGCGCGGCGGCCGGGATCCGCTTCCGGGCCAGCTGCCTGATCTCGTCGACGAGGGCCGCGGTGCGGGCCTCGGCCGCCTTCGCCTGGCGTTCGGCGAGCTCGGCGTGGGCCACGGCCAGCTGTTCCGAGCGGGCGGCCCGGTAGGAGCGCGCCGTTGCTGCCACGGCGGCTATGACGGCGACCACCGCCACGATCCATCCCATGCCGTTACCGCGTTTCTGTCGTCGGGTCGGTCCTGTGCCCGGAGCGGCGGGGGCCGGTTCCGGACCCGGGACGGCGTAGGCCTGCTCCGTTGCCGCTGCAGCGGGAGCCGGTTCCGTTGCCGCCGCTGCGGCGAAGTACCGGGCGGTCAGTCCGCCGGGCCTGCCGTCTCACGGGCCTGCTCCACTTCTTGCGCGACCGCTGCGACGTCGGTCATGACCTGGAGCACGCTCGGGAGTTCGGATCCGTCGAGCTGCCGGTACTCGCTGCCGATCGTGACCACCAGCCGCTCCGGGAGGCCCAGTTCGGGGTGACGCCCCTCCCCGATCACCCGGCGGGCCGCCTCCACGGCCGGTACGCCCGCGCCGTGGAAGGCGTGGGCGCGCTCGCGCACGTACTCCAGGTAGACGATGTGGTCGCGCACGCCCGCCCGGTCCAGGACCGGTCCGTGGCCCGGCACGACGGTCTCCGCGCCGGTTTCCAGTACCTGTTCGCAGGCCGCGATCACGTTGCTCAGCGGGCCGGCCCAGTGGATCGGGTGGTCGCCCGGCTGCTGCGGGGTCGAGGAGAAGATGATGTCGCCGCTGAACACGACGCCCTGTGCGGGCAGGTGGACCATGAGGTCCCCCGTGGTGTGCGCGGACGGCAGGGACGTGATGCGTACGGGGTACTCCCCCAGGGTGAGTTCGAGCTCCCCGGTGAAGTACGTCGTCGGCCGGACCGGATCGGTCTGCGACCAGTCGAAGGGCCCGAAGTGACGGCCGAGGTAGGCGCCGAGCGCGGTGGCCGGATCGCTTCCGTTGACCAGGGCGTGCTGCTGCTGCGGGGTGGGCTCGTAGTGAATGTGCTCCCGGGCCTCGCGGGTCGCGATGATCTCCGCGTCCGGCAGGACCCCCGCGCCCCAGAAGTGGTCCCCGTTGGCGTGCGTGACGATCACACGGTCGATGGAGACACCGTCGGGCAGCAGCTTCGTGCTCTCGGCCAGGAACTGGCCCGCCAGCACCGTGTCGTACGGGGTGTCGATCCAGAGCGCGCCACGGGGCGAGACGAGCAGGCCGCAGTTGGCCAGCCCCCAGCCCCGTTTCGGCGGGAGCCATGCGTACAGGCCCCGGCCCAGGTCAACGACGTCTCCACCCGTGATCGACATGGACGCGATTATGCCGACCCCGATCCGGTCGCGCGTTCGAACCTGAGGACAGCAGCACCTTGTTGGCGTGAAATCGCCTTCCGGTCCCCCCGAGGCCGGTCGGCCGGTGACCGTCCGAGAGCAGTCGAGGTGATCGCAGCAGGGAACGACGGCAAGGTTTCCGAGCAAATCCCCCGGCTGTGGGCACCCCGTCACCGGTGCACGTCGGACCGTCGTCAAACCGAGGGAGACCGGTTACCCACCGAGCATGGCTGGAAACAGACGCTCGGGCCGGGGGCGAGACCGCCGGAAACGGACACCGGAGCCCTGGGTCCCCGGGTGAGCCCCCGGGCCGGATGCCGAAACCCCCGGACGGGACCGCTGGAAGCGGCCCGCCGGGGGCGGTGGCTCACGGCCCCGCGGATCAGTAGGCCGCGGGCACGTTCCACTGCTGGTTGGCGCCACCGTGGCAGTCCCAGAGCCCGAGAGCGGTCCCGTTCGCCGTGTCGCTTCCCGGGACGTCCAGACAGCGCCCCGACGCCTCGTTGACGACCGTGTGCGTGGAGGCGTTGTACGTCCACTGCCGGGCCGGGTCGGTGACCGCCCCGCCCGCACCGGTCCCGGCACAGTCACGTACGCGAACGGCCGCCCCGTTGCCGGTGCCGTCCGCGGCGAGGCAGTGGTCGGACGGGAGCCGCAGCGTGCCATCGGCCGCCCTCACCCAGGCCTGGTTGGCGCCGCCCGAACAGGTGTAGAGGTCGGCGGCCACACCGTCCGCGACACCCCCGAAGGCGTCCAGGCACTTCCCGGCGGGCCCGGTCACCGCACCGCGCACCGAGTTGCCGACGGCGAGGTTCTGCACGGTGGAACCGGCCGCGACATCGATCCGGGTCATCGGAGCGCAGGCGTTGGCGCTGCTGGACGTGGAGGCGACCGCGCCGGTGACCGTACCGCCGTTGCCCGTCGGCACCCCGAAGCGGGCGTCGCTGAACGGCTGGTCGTAACAGGTGGCGCGGGGGTTGTTCCACTCGAAGTACTCGGTCCAGTCCACCATTCCGGAGGGCGAGATGGCGGCGGCCGGGGTCTTGATGGCGCCGAGCCTGTACGAGGCACCTGTGACGGTGTCCGCGACGGTGGCGCCGAACCAGCCGTCACCCTCGGCCGCGACCTCGAACGTGTAGCGATGACCGGCGGTCCAGTCGAGGTTCATCCGGCAGCTCATGCCTTCGCCCTCGCCGCCGAAGGTCTGGCACCAGCTGCCGGCCGAGCCCGCTCTGGCCTCGGAGACGTCCCAGACGGAGAAGAGGAGGGTCCGTTTCGACCCTCCGTTGGACTGCATTCCGAAGTACGCGCCGCTGCCCCGGTCGAAGCCGAACTGATGGCTCCAGAAGATGTTCGCCCGGTATCCGGGGTCGTGCGGGACGGTGGTGGACCAGGTGACCTCGGTCAGTACCGGAGCACCGGAGAAGGAGTAGTTGGTGTAGGTGCCGGGAGTGACTCCCAGCTCCGCGGCCCGGGCGGGGACGGCCGCGCCTGACTCCGCGGCCCGGGCGGGGGCGGCCGTTCCCAGCAGGGCCAGGGTGGCTGCCGCGGCAGCAGCGGTGACGGTGGCGGTGATCGTTCCTAAGACGTGGCGCAGGGTCATGCGATGCACCTGCTTCCGGTGGGGGGATGGGGATCATTGCCTTGCATGCACCGGCTCGGTGCATCCGGTGCGGTGAAACCCGCCGCACAGGACCGGGGCCCTGTCCGGCCTTCCCGGTCAGATCCTCAGGAACGGACCTGCCCGCGTTCGAAGTACGCGACCAGTTCGGGGTCGAGAGCCGGCACGTCGTACGGCGCACCGCCCTCACGCAGGGAACGGGTCGCGAGGACACCGGCGGCGACGCTCATCCGGGCGGCGACCGGTGAGGTGTCGGTGACGCCCCCGTCGCGCACGAACCGGCAGAACTCCTCCATGATCCGGGTGTCGCCGCCGCCGTGCGAACCGCCGGCCTCGGGCACCCGGTAGGTGATGTCGGCGTCGGCGCGGTATCCGCTGGGTCCGGTGTTCCAGACCTTGACCTCGTCACCGGGGCCGTCGCCGAAGTTCTCCAGCCGCCCCTCCGTGCCGATGACGGTGTAGTTGCGCCAGTAGTCCGGTGTGAAGTGGCACTGCTGGTAGGCGGCCACGACCCCGTTGTCGAGCTGCATGTTCATCACCGAGACGTCCTCGACGTCGACGATGTGGTGCAGGTCCTTACGGGCCGTCGGAGGCCAGTCGAACTCCCGCAGCCAGTTGTCCGGGCGCGGGGTGTCCGGCTCACGGCGCGGCAGGCCGCCGTAGACGAGCAGGTCGCCCAGCGCGTTGACGCGCCGGGTGTAGCCGCCGGCCAGCCAGTGCAGCACGTCGATGTCGTGCGCGGCCTTCTGGAGGAGCAGTCCGGTGGTCCGGGTCCGGTCGGCGTGCCAGTCCTTGAAGTAGTAGTCGCCGCCGTATCCCACGAAATGGCGCACCCAGACGGCCTTGGGCTCCCCGATGTCCCCACGGGCGATGATGTCGCGCATCAGCCGTACGACGCCCATGTGCCGCATGTTGTGGCCGACGTAGAGCCGGGTCCCGGTCTCGTACGCGGCGCGCAGGACGTTGTCGCAGCTCTCGACGGTGATCCCCAGCGGCTTCTCCACGAAGACCGCCTTGCCGGCGCGGAGCGCGTCGATCGCGATGGCCTCGTGCGTGTCGTCCGGGGTGGCGATGACGACCGCGTCGAGGTCGTCGCGGTCGAGGAGCAGCTTGTAGTCCTCGACCGCGACATCGGTGCCGAAGGCTTCCGCCTCACGTCGGCGCACCTCGGGGTCGAGGTCGCAGACGGCGGTGATCGCCGATCCCTGTCCGGGGTGGTGGGCGGACGTCGCGATGGAACGGCGCAGGCCGAGCCCGATGACGCCGAGTCGCAGGTCTGACACGGGAGTCCTTTCTCTACGTACGGTCGTGCGGGCGAAGGCCGCCAAAGACGGTGCGGGAGGCCGAAGGCTCCTTCACGACGACAGCCTCATAGTTCACGACCGCGCACCATCATGGCAAGAGTTGCTCGTTTAGGGGCGCTGGCGAACATCTATTGACATTCACCGGGACTCTCATCGGCAACCCGCGGGCACACGGGAGCTCGAATCGGGTGCACCGGAGCCCCCGAACGCACGAACCGCAGGTGGAGACAGGCCGGAGCCAGGCGGTCAGACCGCGATGACGGTGACGCCGGCCTCGGTGAAGCGCGCGGCGACCTCGGGTGCGATGCCCTTGTCCGTGACCAGGAAGTCGACCGCCCCCAGGTCGCAGACCCGGGCGAAGGCGCGCTTGCCGATCTTCGACGAGTCGGCCGCCACCACCACCCGCTGGGCCTGCTGGGCGAGCAGCCGGTTGATGCTGGCCTCGCCCTCGTGGTGAACGTACGCGCCGCGTTCGGTGTCGATCGCGTTGACGCCCAGCACGGCGACATCCAGGGTGATCTCGCCCAGCACCCCGCTGGCCAGCGGTCCGGTCAGTTCGTACGACTGGGGCCTGGCCACTCCGCCGGTGACCACGATCTTGATCTGCGGCCGGATCACCAGCTCGTTGGCGATGTTGAGGGCGTTGGTGACCACCGTCAGGGTCGGCTGCCCTGACGCCCCGCCCGCGCCTTCGCCCACAAGATCGGAGCGCACGGCGAGCGAGCGCGCCACCTCCGTGATGGTGGTGCCGCCGGTCAGCCCCACCACCTCGCCGACCGCGACCAGTTCGGCGACGGCCCGGCCGATGGCCTGCTTCTCCGGCGCGTTGCGTCCCGTCTTGTAGCGCAGCGCCAGTTCGTAACTGACGCCGTGCGCGACGGCGCCGCCCCGGGTACGGGTGAGGAGGTGCTGCTCGGCCAGCTGGTCCAGGTCCCGGCGGATGGTCGCGGCCGAGACGTCCAGGGCGCCGGCGGCATCCTCGACGTCCACCCGGCCGTGCTTGCCGACGAGTTCCAGCAGTGCGTTCCACCGGGCATCCCTGGACAAGAGAACTCTCCTTTACGGGCCCGGCCTGCGCACGCCCATCCCCTGGGGCGCGGTCACCGGACACGCGCAAGCGTCGCACACGGCTCCGCCGAGTCAAGCCACGAAGTCACACCACCGAGGCGGACACCTGCACGCTGAATGCTTGATAATGCTTGCTAATACCGAGTAACGTGCGTAAACGAGCATCCCATCGCCAGTTCGGAGTGCAAAAGTGTCATTTGTCGAGATCGAGACAGCCAGTCAGCCGGACTGCTGGCGCCGCGCCGCGGACCTCGCTCCGAGCCACGCCGCCGCGCTGCCCGCCTCCGGCGAGCGCATCGCCGTCGTCGGCTGCGGCACCTCGTTCTACATGGCTCAGGCCTACGCCGCGCTCCGCGAGGAGTCCGGCCAGGGCGAGTCCGACGCCTTCGCCGCTTCGGAGTTCCCCGCCCGCCGCCGCTACGACCGCGTCGTCGCCCTCACCCGCTCGGGGACCACGACCGAGGTGCTCGAACTCCTCGACCGGCTCCGCGGGACCACCCCCACCGTGGCCATCACCGCCGACCCCGACACCCCGGTGATGACGTCCGCCGACGCTGTCGTGGTCCTCGACTTCGCGGACGAGCGGTCCGTCGTGCAGACCCGGTTCGCCACCACGCTGCTGACGCTGCTCCGTGCCCACCTCGGCCTGCACACCGACGCCGTGGTCCGCGACGCGGAGACCGCACTGGCCGAACCGCTGCCCGAAGGCCTGCTGGACTGCTCGCAGTTCACCTTCCTCGGCCGCGGCTGGACCGCCGGTCTCGCCAACGAGGCCGCGCTGAAGATGAAGGAGGCCTCGCTCTCCTGGACGGAGGCGTACGCCTCGATGGAGTACCGCCACGGCCCCATCAGCATCGCCACCACCGGAACCGCCACCTGGACGTTCGGCGCCGCCCCCGAGGGCCTGCGCGAGCAGGTCCTCGCCACCGGCGCCCGCTGGGTGGAGAGCGGCCTGGACCCGCTGGCCGAGCTGGTCCGCGTCCAGCGCCTGGCCATCGCCCGCGCCGCCGCCCGCGGCCTGGACCCGGACAGCCCGCGCCACCTGACGCGTTCCGTGGTCCTCGCGGAGGCCTGAGCCGCCCGAGTCAGCGGTGGAGACCGCGGAGCGCACCCCGTGTCGCTCCCGGCGGTCCACCGGCACGGCCGGCCGGCCCTCGCAGGGCGGCCGGCCGTGGCGGGGCACCACCTTCGGCCGCCCGGCGCAGAGGCAGAGGGCCGGAGGCCTCAGGCCGCCCCGGCACGGCCGTCCCGGGCCCGGACCGTCAGGACTCCTCGAAGTAGGCGTCCAGGACCGCGTCGAAGCCGTCCGTCCACTCCTTGAGGCTGCTCCTGGCGGCCGCCTCGACCTCGGCGTTGAACCAGCGCCGGGTCGACATGTGGACCGTGATCGTGAACCGGCGGCCGAACCGGGCCGGCTTCAGTTCGACGGCGCCGATCTCGTCCCAGCGGAAGTCGGCCTCCTGGTCGTCCAGCGTGAACCTGATGCCCGCACGGTCCGCGGAGATCGAACCGCGCCGGTCGCTCACCTCGAACGACGGGCCGTCGTCGGGCCCGTCGTCGGACGAAGCGCCGTCGGCCTCGTCCAGATGCTCCTTCTCGTCCTCCTCGTCGTCCGCCGCCGTCCCGGCGACGGGCTCGGCGTCGGGTGCCGCGTCCTCCTCCGGTGCGGCCTCCACGACGGCATCTTCGGGCGCGGAACCCTCGGGTGCGGGCTCCTCGGTCCGCTCCGGGTCCTCGTCCGCCTTCGCGGCGGTTCGAGGGGCCGTGAGACCGGGGATGTACGCCGGGTCTGTGCCTGCGGCGTACGCGGGCTGAGTCTTCGGATCTATGCGCTGCTCCACGGCGGGCAGTATGGCCGACGAACCTGTACGGGGCCAGTGAGGCCGTCGTTCACCCGGCCGGGGACACGGCACGGCAAGGGGCGGACCCACCCGCTCGGCCCGCCCCTCCCCCCGTCACTCTGCTCGTCCGTCAGCCGGTGGAGCAGGCCTCGTCACCCAGGGCGAACGCGGCCGGTGCGGCGTTGCCGCCCGTCAGCGTGCCCGTGAACCCGAAGCCCACCGAGGCCCCCGGCGCCACCTTGCCGTTCCAGGAGATGCTGGCGGCCTTCACCTTCGCCCCGTCCTGCGTGGGCGTCGCGTTCCACATCTGGGTGACCTTCTGTCCGTCCGCGAACGTCCAGCCGAGCTGCCAGCCGTCCAGGGCCGCGGTGCCGGTGTTGGTGAGCGTCACATCGGCCTGGAAACCGCCGGACCACTGGTTGGTGACCTTGTACGTCACCGAGCAGGCCGCGTCCCCGGACGGGTTCCCCGGGTCGGTTCCGGGGTCGGTTCCGGGATCCGTGCCCGGGTCCGTGCCGCCCCCGTCCCCGTCCGAGGAGTCGCCGTACATGATTCCGCGGCCGTTGGTCGAGACGTACACCCGCCCGTAGATCCTCGGGTCACCGGTGATGGAGGCCCCGATCCAACCCCACTGGTGGGCGTCGTCGTTGATCCGGGTCCACGTCGTACCCGCGTCCGTGGAACGGAAGACGCCGCGCACTCCGCCGATCTTCGCGGTCACGAAGAGCGTCTGGTACGAGGCTCCCGCGGCCGCCTTGCCGAAGCCGACCGAGTCCGCCTGCTCGATCCCGGACAGCTTCGTGAACGTCGCGCCCGAGTCGGTGGAGTGCCACAGCCCGTAGGCCCCGGTGGCGCTGCCGCCCGCCAGCCACACATCGCCTTCGGTGCCCGGCACGGCCTTGAAGCGGACGTTGCCCTCGGCGGGCAGGCCGGTCGACGCCTTCGCGGTGAAGGTGGCACCGCCGTCCGTGGAGACGTAGAAGGTGCCGGCCTTGTACCCGTAGAACTTCTTCGGGTTCTTCCGGTCGGACTCGACGGTCGCCCCGGCCGGGATCCCGGTGGACGCCGACCACGAACTCCCGTACCCGGTGGTGTGCTGCACGCCCACACCCTCCGGGCTCCACACGAAGCCACTGGCGTCGGCCGCCGCCGCGACCGTGCCGCCACCGGTGACCCCGGCGGGCTCGGAGCCCTGGAACCAGTTGGACCCGTTGTCCGTGGAGAAGCCGATGTGCGGGGCGGCGTCGGCGCTGCCGACCCGCACGACGGTGTTGGGGCTCGCCTCCGCGAAGTCGAGGCTGGTCGTCGAGGTGAGGTTGGGCGAGGTGAACATCATGCCGGGAACGGCGTCCAGGTCGGTGTGCCGAAACCCTCCGATGTCGCCGAGCGCGCTGAGCAACGGGGCGCCGGACGGCGGGCTCGCCAGGTCGTTGACCGCCGTCTCCTCAAGGCCCTTCACCATCGGGGTGATCGTGAACTTGCTGCCGGAGTCCCAGTTCCCGAGGTTCTCGGTGCCGTAGATCGTGGCGCCCGTGCCATACATCATCCGGTTGGAGTCGAACGGGTCGATCTCCAGCGCCTCCGTCATCCAGCCCAGCTTGGGCGAGGTCTCCGGCGGCGTCGGGTTGGCGCCCCAGGTCAGCCACGGCACGGAGGAGACGTCCTGGGTGAAGCGGTTGGTGCGGTTCGGGTAACTGCTGTAGTCCCAGGCCTGCGTCCAGGTCGCCCCGCTGTCCGTGGAGCGGAAGATCTGGGTGTCCGGCCACCAGGAGCTGTACGCGGTCGCCATCAGGGTGCCGGGGTGCTGCCGGTCCACGGACAGTCCGCTGAATCCGTAGTACGTGTCCGCCTCGGCGACCGGGCTCACGTCCGTCCACGCACCGGTCGCGGTGGCGTACCGCCAGATCCGGCCCTTGCCGCCGTCGTACGGCCCGCCGGTGTCGCTCAGCGTCAGATAGAGGTAGCCGCTCGAAGAGTCGAGTACGCCCTTGTGGGACAGGTATCCGGTCGGCTGCCCGGCGATCCGCGACCAGGTGACGCCACCGTCGGTGGAGCGGTAGACGGTGTTGTCCTTGTCGGCGACGCCCACGTAGATGTCCTGGGTCGCGCTGCCCGCGCTGCCGGTCCGCTCGTCGAAGGTCACCCAGACGATGCCCTGGTTGTCGTTGCCGTATCCGCTCGTGTCGGTCGGGTCCTGGGCGTAGTTGCCCGGGTTCGGGAAGGCCGTCACCTCGGACCAGGTCACCCCCGAATCGGTGGACCGCCACAGACCGTTGCCGCTGGGAGCGCCGAGGTACAGCACGGAGTTCTTGTTCGGGTCGACCGCGAGGCGCTCGCCCATGCCGCGGCCCGGCATGTTCCCGCCGAGCTTGAAGGGGAGCTCGGCCGCCTTCCAGCTGGCGCCCCGGTCCGAAGAGCGCAGGACGGCACCGTTGCCCGGGTCCCAGCTGTTGGTGTACGTGCCCACGGCGGCGTACACGTTGTCCGGGTCGGCCGAGTCGGAGGCCAGACTCACCACGCCGGACCAGCCCCAGTGGTCCCAGTCCACCCAGTCGAGCAGCGGGGTCCACTGCTTGCCCGCCTGGTCCCAGCGATAGGCGCCGCCGATGTCGGTGCGGGCGTAGGCGAGGTTCTTCTCCGACCGGTTGAAGACGATCCCGGGGACGAAACCACCGCCGTCGATGCGGACGTTCTTCCAGTCGTATGTGTCCGCGGCCAGGGACACATCGGATGCTTCGGCGGCCGGTACGACATCGCTGGCGCGCGCCGATGCCGGGGCACCGGTGGCGAAGAGCCCGGCGGTAAGAGTGAGTGCTGCCAGGAGGGCGGCAAGGGGTCTAGCGCTTGAGCGCACGGAAACGTCCTCTCCGAACGAGACCGCCGACAGTGGCGGTACAGGGCGGGTACGGATGTGGGAGCGCTCCCATACGGGTCCCGATGGTAGCGGCGCGAACCCGCCGGGAGAAGGGTGTTGCGCAGGGTTCATCGGATGACTCGGCCTCGCCCCCCGGAGCCGCAGGCCACGCGCACGGCCAGCGACGACCCGCGCCCTGCGGGAAACCGCAGGGCGCGCGTACGGACCACCGCACCCCGTCGGGCGGCAATCCGCATACCGCCGCCGGTGCGGGATTCCTAGCGTGGTCAGGGAGTCGTGGCGCGGTGCCGCGGCCGCCGCCCGGTCTGGAGACCTCGCATGGATTCCGTACTGCTCGCCCTTCCGCAGGAACCCGCCGACGGGGTCGCCGGCTGGGCGGCCGATCTCGTCGACACCCTGGGCGGGCCCGGCGCCGGCCTCGCCATCGCGCTGGAGAACCTGTTCCCGCCGCTGCCGAGTGAGGTGATCCTGCCGCTGACGGGGTTCGCCGCGGGGCAGGGGGTGATCTCGCCGGCATCGGCCCTGCTCTGGACCACGCTGGGTTCGGTGGCGGGGGCGGCCGCGCTGTACTGGATCGGGATGCTGTTCGGCCGCGAGCGGATGCATGCCCTGTGGGCGCGGCTTCCGCTGGTCAGAAGCTCCGACCTGGAGCGTACGGAGGCGTGGTTCGCCCGGCACGGCACGAAGGCGGTGCTGTTCGGCCGCATGGTGCCGGTCTTCCGGAGCCTGATCTCCGTCCCCGCCGGCCTGGAACGGATGCCGCTGCCGGTGTTCCTCGGGCTGACCGCCGTGGGGAGTCTGGCGTGGAACTCGGTGCTGGTGATGGCCGGTTACTGGCTCGGCGACCAGTGGAACGCGGTGGAGACGTACGTCGGGCTGCTCTCCAAGGCCGTGCTGATCCTGGTACTGGCGGCGCTCGCCCTGTACGTCGTGGTCCGCCTCCGGTCCGCGAACGGGCGGGCCCAGCACCGCCGTACGCCCTGAGGTGCGGCGATGCGCGTGTGCGGCCCGGCCGGAATCCTCAGCACTCGGCTAGGGTCGGTGGACATGACGGGCGACCCCGCAGGCACCGATGGCGGCATCACCGGGCGGCTGTCCGCGATCACGGGCACGCTCCTGGGCTGTCTGACGGCGCTCGCCGGACTCCTCTACTTCACCGTGGCCGGAGCCCTGTTGGGCGCCTTCCTCCTGTGGCCGCACACCAGGGCCCGGGCGCGGGCCCTCCTGGTCGCGGGCGCCAGGAGACTGACGGCGGTGGAGCGGTGGCGCCGGTCCGCCTTCTTCCATGACCGGTTCCCCGAACACCGCGCCTCCGATCAGCAGGTCCTGCGCTATCTGGCCTCCCGCACCTACGCGGGGCTCCTGTGCGCGGTGGTGGCCGGGCTACTGGTCTTCGGCCTCGTACTGGCCGGACTGCTCGCCGCCGGGGTGGCCAGGTCGACGCTGAGCTGGCAGGAGTTGCTCACCCAGGTGGTCCTCGGCTCCGTGCTGCTCTTCCTCGACGTGCAGGGGCTGTTCTCGCTCGCCGCGCTGGACGCCCGGCTGGCCCGCGCGTGCTTCGGGCCGGGCGAACGGGAGCTGCTGGAGCGACGCATCGGTGAACTCGCGGCGAGCCGCGCCGCGGTGGTGCGGGCGGTCGACAGCGAGCGGCGGCGCGTCGAGCGCGATCTGCACGACGGCGTACAACAGCGTCTCGTCGCGCTCGCGATGCTGCTCGGCCGGGCCCGCCGCGCCCGTGACGCCGGGCAGGCGGAGGCCCTGCTGGCCCAGGCGCACAAGGAGTCGGGCGAGGTAATCGCCGAACTGCGCGAGGTGGCCTGGCGGGTCTATCCGACCGCGCTCGACAGTCTGGGGCTGCGGGAGGCGCTGGGCGGGGTGGCGGAGCGGTGCGCCCTGCCCGTCCGGGTGGCGTACGACGTGTCCGGGCCGCTGCCGCCGTCCGTGGAGACGGCCGCGTACTTCGTCGTGTCGGAGTCCGTGACGAACGCCGCCAAGCACTCCGGTGCCGGGCACGTCCTCGTGAGCGTCGCACGGCGCGGCGAGGTCCTCACCGTGCTCGTCCGCGACGACGGGGCCGGCGGCGCGGACCCGGAGGGCGGCGGACTGGCGGGGCTGCGCGGCCGGGTCGCCGCGATCGACGGCATGCTGGAGGTCCGGAGCCCCGCCGGGGGCCCCACGACCGTGACCGCGGAGCTGCCGTGCGTGTGATTCTCGCCGAGGACTCGACCCTGCTCAGGGAAGGCCTGGTCCGCCTGCTCACCGAGGAGGGACACGAGGTGCTCGCCTCGGTGGGCGATGCCGGGGCGCTGCTGTCGGAGGTCGCGGCCCACGCGCCGGACCTCGTCGTCACCGACATCCGGATGCCTCCCACGCACAAGGACGAGGGGCTGCGCGCCGCGGTGGAGATCCGCAGCCGGTGGCCGGACATCGGCGTGCTCGTCCTGTCCCAGTACGTGGAGCGCGCCTACGCGGCCCAGTTGCTCGCCTCGAACGCCGAGCGGGTCGGCTATCTCCTCAAGGACCGGGTGGCGCAGGTGGAGGAGTTCCTCGACTCGCTGGAGCGGATCCATGCGGGCGGGGCCGTCTTCGACCCGGAAGTCGTACGGCAGTTGGTCATCCGCAGTGCGCACGGCGACCCGCTGTCGCGGCTCACCCCGCGCGAGCGCACCGTCCTGGAGGCGCTGGCACAGGGCCACACCAACGCTGCGATCGCGCAGAAGCTGCACATCTCGCTGAGCGCGGTCGAGAAGAATCTGAACGCGGTCTTCGACAAGCTGGGGCTGGCGCACACCACCGGCTACAACCGGCGGATCCTCGCCGTGCTGCGCTATCTGGAGGCGTGACGGCGCCGGTTCACGCGTACCAGTCGGCCATTCCGGGCGGGTCGCACAGTTCGAGTACCACTTCGCCCGCTTCCGAGGTCTTCCCGCCGACGGGCCTGACCCGGTCGCCGACGCTCACCAGGTGCGGAGCCGCGCCCACGATGCGACAGCGGTACACGAAGCCTTGGGGGAAGCGGACCAGGGACTCGTTGCGCATGACCCGCGAGTAGCGGTTCACGACGCTGGACCGCACGACGACACCGTGTCCGTCGCTCTGCTCCGACTCCAGGTCGCTCGACGCGCAGACGGGGCACAGGAGTTTACGGAAGGATGCGGTGCCGCACCATCGGCACACCTGGTAGACCAGACCCTCCGTGCTGCACGGCTCCACTGCGTCGCGAGCAGTGGGCTCCACGTCGATTTCGGTGATGAACACGTCTCGGCCTCCCGCGCTCGGTTGGGTGCGCCGCACCTCCGGCGACGGCACACCGGCACCGTATGGCACTTAGTTCCACGAAGTAAAGGTACTGAGTGCCGAAGGATGCGAACCGTCGAGTGAACTACCTCTCAGTGGTGCCGCGTTCCTCGTCGAGAGCTGCTTCGACGCGCTGCACGACGCGCCACATCGGGGCACCCTTCGGCGCGATCATCACGATCACCTCGTCCTCGGCGGCCGGCGCGGAGGGCCGCTCGGCGGCCGCTCCCCACACGGCGCGGACGAGTTCGAGCGCCCGGTCGACCTCGGCGCCGGCATCGCCCCGGCCACCCGAACGCAGCCAGGACCGCAGCCCGTTGTTGTGCGCCGCGACCACCGAGGCGGCGATCACCTCCGCACGCAGGGCCGCGTCGGGGGCACCGGCCCACCGGCGCTCCAGGTACCCGGCCATGGTCCGCTCGTAGCGGCGTACGACGGAGAGCTCATAGGTACGCAGACCGGGCACCTCCCGGGTGAGCCCGTAGCGCTGCACGGAGAACTCCGGCTTCTCCGCGTACATCCGCAGGACCAGCCGGGCCGCGTCGCACACCGCCTCCACCGGGTCGCCCTCCCCGGCGGCCTCCAGGAACGCGGTCATGTCCGCGAGGCAGCGCTCGTGGTCGGGGAAGACCGCGTCCTCCTTCGACGGGAAGTAGCGGAAGAACGACCGGCGCCCCACCCCCGCGCTGGCGACGATGTCGTCCACCGTGGTCCGCTCGAACCCACGCTCCATGAAGAGCGCGAAGGCCGCCTCGGCGAGCACATCACGCATGGGGGGCTTCTTGGCCGGCCCGCGGTCATCGGTCATGCCGGAAACGTAGCATCGGAAACACGCATCCGACACTGGGTACCTTTACGAGGGGTACTGGGTGCCATAGGATCGTCCAGAGACACCACGAAGTACAGGGAGAGCCGGCGTGAGCTTGAGGATCGTTGTCTGTGTGAAGTACGTGCCCGACGCGACCGGTGACCGGCATTTCGCCGATGACCTGACGTTGGATCGTGAGGATGTCGACGGTCTGCTGTCGGAGCTGGATGAGTACGCGGTCGAGCAGGCGTTGCAGATCGCGGACGCGGCGGACGATGCGGAGGTCACCGTGTTGACGGTGGGTCCGGAGGATGCCAAGGACGCGTTGCGCAAGGCGTTGTCGATGGGTGCGGACAAGGCTGTTCACGTCGAGGACGACGATCTGCACGGTACGGACGCGATCGGTACGTCGTTGGTGCTGGCGAAGGCGGTCGAGAAGACGGGTTACGACCTGGTGATCTCGGGGATGGCGTCGACGGACGGCACGATGGGTGTGGTTCCGGCGCTGCTGGCCGAGCGGCTGGGTGTGCCGCAGGTGACGCTGCTGTCCGAGGTTTCCGTGGAGGGTGGTGTCGTGCGCGGCCGCCGGGACGGTGACACGGCGTCCGAGCAGCTGGAGGCGTCGTTGCCCGCGGTGGTGTCGGTGACCGACCAGTCCGGTGAGGCCCGTTACCCGTCGTTCAAGGGGATCATGGCGGCGAAGAAGAAGCCGGTCGAGTCGCTGGATCTGGATGATCTGGGGATCGACGCGGACGAGGTGGGTCTGGGCGGTTCCTGGACCGCGGTGGATTCCGCGGCCGCGCGTCCGGCCCGCACCGCGGGCACGATCGTCAAGGACGAGGGCGAGGGCGGCAAGGCCCTGGCCGGGTTCCTCGCGGGCCAGAAGTTCATCTGAGCCCCGGCTGTTGTCCCACCGCCCCCGCACTCCCTCGTACACGCAGGAGATTGAAGTCCCATGGCTGAAGTTCTCGTCTATGTCGACCACGTGGACGGTGCCGTCCGCAAGCCCACCCTGGAGCTGCTGACGCTCGCCCGCCGCATCGGCGAGCCCGTCGCCGTGGCCCTGGGCAGCGGTGCCGCGGACACCGCCGCCACGCTCGCCGAGCACGGTGCGGTCAGGGTCCTGACCGCGGACGCCTCCGAGTTCGCCGACTACCTCGTCGTCCCGAAGGTCGACGCGCTGCAGGCCGCCTTCGACGCGGTGTCGCCGGCCGCGGTGCTGCTGCCCTCGTCCGCGGAGGCCAAGGAGATCGCGGCCCGTCTCGCGGTCCGGATCGGTTCCGGCATCATCACCGACGCCGTCGACCTGGAGGCCGGCGACCAGGGCCCGGTGGCCACCCAGTCCGCGTTCGCCGCCTCGTACACCACCAAGTCCCGTGTCTCCAGGGGCATCCCGGTCGTCACGGTCAAGCCGAACTCGGCCCCCGTCGAGCCGGCTCCGGCAGCCGGTGCCGTCGAGGCCCTCGCGGTGTCCTTCTCGGCGCAGGCCACCGGCACCAAGGTCGTCTCCCGCACCCCGCGCGAGTCGACCGGCCGCCCGGAGCTGACCGAGGCCGCGATCGTCGTCTCCGGCGGGCGCGGTGTCAACGGCGCGGAGAACTTCCACGTCATCGAGGCACTCGCCGACTCGCTGGGTGCCGCGGTCGGTGCCTCGCGCGCCGCGGTCGACGCGGGCTGGTACCCGCACACCAACCAGGTCGGCCAGACCGGCAAGTCCGTCTCCCCGCAGCTCTACATCGCCTCGGGCATCTCCGGCGCGATCCAGCACCGGGCCGGCATGCAGACCTCCAAGACCATCGTCGCGATCAACAAGGACGCCGAGGCCCCGATCTTCGACCTCGTCGACTACGGCGTCGTCGGCGACCTCTTCAACGTCGTCCCGCAGCTCACCGACGAGATCACCGCCCGCAAGGGCTGAGCCCCCGACCGGCACGCACGGACAACGGCCCGGGGCCGCACGGTGAAACCCACCGCGCGGCCCCGGGCCGTTGTCCCGTCGCGTCCCTGCCCGTCGCGTCGCACCCGTCACCGGCCCCGAGGCCGCGCTCGTCGGTGCGCTGCTGAAGCCGGCGGCCGCGCCCGGCCTGGCCCAGTACGGGAAGATCACGCTCGGCGGCGACGCGACCGCTCTGCGGACGCTCGACGGTCTGCTCGACGCGTTCGACCCCGACTTCGCCGTCGTCACTCCGTGAGAGCCGGACGCCTGACCTGACGGGGCGGTCGGGGCCCGCGATGCCGCGGGCCCCGACCGCCCCGTGCGGGCTACGGCGGATCAGCCGAGCAGTTCCTCGATGAGGTCGGCGGCCCGCGGGGTGCCGCCCTCGGCCCGTGCCTCGGCCCGCAGCCGTGCCGAGCGGCCGGCGACCTCGGGGTCGGCGACCAGTTCGGTCAGCGCGGTCCGCAGCGCCTCGGCGGTGGCGTCCGCGGTGTCGATGCGGCGGGCCACGCCCAGTTCCACGAGCCGGTCGGCGTTCATGAACTGGTCGACGCCCTGCGGGACGGCGATCATCGGCACCCCGGTGTAGAGCCCTTCGGCGCTCCCGCCCATGCCGGCGTGGGTGACGAAGACGTCCGCCTGTTCCAGGATCGCGAACTGCGGTACCCACGAGTGCACTTCGACGTTGTCCGGAATGGCGCCCAGCTCCGCCGGGTCGGTGTGCCGGCCGATCTGTAGGACGACGTGCCAGCCGGGCAGGTCGCCGTACGCGGCCAGGCACTGGCGGTAGAACTCGGGCCGGTTGGTGTACGCCGAGCCCAGCGAGACCAGCAGTACGCGCTCCGCGCCCGCGGGGCGGGTCCAGCTCTGCTCGGCGCCGCGTCCGCCGAAGCAGGGTCCGACGAACGTCACGGTGTCCGTGTCGACGTCCTCGCCGTGCGGCTGCATCGCCCGGGGGATGAGGGCGAGGGTGTGCTCGGGACGCCCGGCGAAGGCGTCCATGTCGGTGGTGGACGCGCCGCAGCCGGCGAGCCATCCGGTGAACTTCGCCCGGTACGCGTCGGCTCCGGGCAGCGCCCACAGGTGGGCCGCCACGTCCTGTTCGTATCCCTCCCAGGCGACCATGGCCGGGGACAGTTGCATGAGCGGGCGCTTCTGCGACTCGGCCAGCGCACGCGCCGCGTACGCCCCGATGTCGTACAGGTACAGGTCCGCGGGGTCGTCGTCGTAGACGGCCCTCAGCTGCGGCAGCACCTGGACGGCGTCGTCGAGGAAGACGCCCATCGCGCCGATGGCGTCTTCGGGCCAGCTGTTGTCGTCGACCGGCAGGGAGGAGCCGTACGGGACGAACTCGGCACCGGTGGCCTCGATCCGGTCGGCCACCGCCGGGTCGTTGGCGTACGTCACCCGGTGGCCGCGGGCCACCAGTTCACGGATGACCTCGATACTCGGCAGGACATGGCTGACGGCGGGGATGCCGACCATGGCGATGTGGGCACGGCGACGTGACATGGAAGATCACTCGATTCAGGTCTGCGGCGAAAAGGACACGGCGAACCCGTGCGCCGGCCGCTGCGGCCCGGAGGCCGGGTCGTGGGCGTGCACAGGGCGTACCGGACGGAGGCGGGGCACTGCCCCGTCCCGCGTCAGCCGTAGAGCTGTCGGAAGAACATGCCAAGGACGATAGCCGGTGGCCGGGCCCGCCGCACATGGATTTCGGCGGGCCCGGGCGCGGCGGCCGTCACGCGGGCGGGGCGGCGGCTTCGAGCGCGTCGACGGTGCCCGACATGATCGTGCGCACATGGGCGGTGATGTGCTGTGCCGGCCAGTCCCACCAGGCCAGGGCGAGCAGCCGGGCGATATCCCGGTCGTCGTAGCGGGTGCGGATGAGGCGGGCCGGGTTGCCGCCGACGATGCCGTAGTCGGGCACGTCCTTGGTGACGACGGAGCCGGCTCCGATGATCGCGCCGTTCCCGATCCGTACGCCGGGCATGACGGTCGCGCTGTGACCGAACCAGACGTCGTGGCCGACGACGGTGTCCCCGCGGTTCGGCAGTCCGGCGAGCAGGTCGAAGTGGTCGGCCCACGATCCGCCCATCGTCGGGAACGGGAACGTCGAGGGGCCGTCCATACGGTGGTTGGCGCCGTTCATGATGAACCGCACCCCCGTGCCGAGGGCACAGAACCGGCCGATGACCAGTTTCTCCGGGCCGTAGTGGTAGAGCACGTTCCGTGTCTCGAACAGTGTGGCGTCGTCCGGGTCGTCGTAGTAGGAGTACTCCCCGACCTCGATCAGCGGGGACTTCACCAGAGGTCTGAGCTGCACGACCCGCGGCTGGCCGGGCATGGGGTGGAGAACGGTCGGGTCGGCCGGTACGGGCATGTCGTGCGGTTCCTCACGGGGCGGCGGGCAGGACCGGTCCATGATCGCGCCCGCCGCCCCGCAACGACAGCGGTTTACCGCATCCGCGCTCCTGCGCGGAGTGCTCGTCGGAGCGTCGGAGGTCAGGGCTGGAGGGGCATCGTCCAGCAGTTGGACGCTGTTCCCCTGCCCGAGAGCCGGTCGGTCATCCAGGAGATCGCATCGCCCTGGTCGGTGATCAGCGGGACCAGGTGGTTGGTGAGGAGCTTGTCGCCGAGGTTCGGCAGGACGACGGCGTCGTAGGTGACGTCGGCGCCCTTGCGGCACCAGTCCACGGCGAGTTGGCGCGCCTGGGCGTGGGGCACGATGTCGTCCTGCACACCGGTGGCCAGGCGCACCGGACCGGTGGGCTTCAGTGTGCCGATGCGCTGCCTGTCGAGGGCGGCCTGCGCCTTGGGCTCGGCGGCGATGACGTCACCGAGGGACCTGCCGCTGGTGGTCCATTTGCTGCTCTTGGTGAAGCCGTAGCCGAAGATCGCGTCGCCGACGCACATCGTGGAGGCGTCCTTCAGCGCGGCCCGGCCGGCGTCGTTGACGTTGGCATCGACGACGTCCCGCAGATCGGCGTCGGACTGGGCGAAGCCGTTGATCGACCAGGCCAGGGCGCCGGCGAGGGCGCTGCCGTCGATGCCCTTCATGGTCGCGGTCAGGTCGGCGGGCGGCGCACCGGCGTAGGTGCCGGCGAGCTTGACGTCGGGCGCGTAGGACGACTGGAGTTCGGCCGCCGACGCGCTGGCTCCGCCGCCCTGGCTGTAGCCGTACAGACCGGTCCGCGAGTCGGGTGTGATCGAGGTGCCTGGCAGCCGGTGCGCCGCACGGACCGCGTCCAGCAGGGCGTGGCCCTGGTCGAGCCGGTTGACGTAGGTGTGGAGCCGGTCCGTCGTGCCGAGGCCGACGTAGTCGGTGACCACGACGGCGACGCCCGCGGAGAGCAGTCGGTAGATCGCCAGGGTCTCGTAGCCGACCGACACGGTCTCGGGGGTCAGGGCCAGCGGGTGCTGGAGGCTCAGGGAGGGCGCGCACTGGTCGCCCTGGCCCACGGTTCCCGAGGCCAGCGCCACCAGCGGACGCGGGCCCGAGCCCTTCCAGCCGGCGGACGGTTCGATGTAGGCGCCCGTCACCGCGACGGCCTGTCCGCCCGAGTCCGTGGAGCGATACATCAGCCGGGTCGCGGTGCCCGGCATCGGGCGGCCGTCCAGACCGGGCAGGCTCAGCCCGAGCGGCAGCGGCTCGTGGCGGATCACCGCGCCGTTGGCGGAGGGCAGTTCGGCCGGCGGGGTGTAGAAGTCGGGGATGGTGACCCCGCGGGAGACGACGGGCTGCGACCCGTCGGCGGCGGACGCGGGTGCGGCGTACGCGGCCACGCAGGCCGCGGCGGTCACGGCGACGGCCACCGCGCGCAGGTGTCCGGGGCGTGGCCCACGGGCGGGGGAATCCATGGGGGACGACGTGGGGACAGGGGAAGGCGAATGGGTGCTCTTGCGGCTCACAGCTCACTCCTCGCTCTGCTCGGAATGCAGGTGATCGCAAGCTAGCAGCGGCACTTACCGAAGGTAACCCGTCAGTAAGTTACGCGATGGTAACTGTCGGATCGGGCCCGGCGGGCGGCGCCGGCGCACCACGTCCCAGGACGGGGCGGTGACCCCCGCCCATGCGCGGGCGGTGACCCCACCACCCGCGCACACGGGAGAAGAGCACGGCACCCACCCCGCAGCGAGCGGGCCCCGCGCACCGGCGACTGCGGAATCAGTCGTTCCCTCAACACGGCTTTCACGTCACCTACTTCACAACAACGCCTCCCATCCGGCACAGGGGCACCGTGCGCAACACCGTTCATTCCAACTAGAGTTCGGCCATGCCCACCTCGCCGGCCACACACTTAGACCGCCGGCAGCCGGCCGACTCCGGCATTCCCGCCCGCCCGGACGCTCCTGGTCCGGGCGGACCCGCCGGCGCACGGCCTCGCGGCAGCTCCCCGAAGGCCCCTGCGTGCGCGACAGGCCGCGGCCCGGGCCACGAAGAGGCGCCCGGACAGGCCCCGCCGTCCACCGGCACGGCTCGTCCCGCCCTTGCGCCGATCCCCCGGATCCCCGTTCCCTCCCGCGTACACGGCGGCAGGGGAAGCTGCGGATTCCCGGCTCGTCGCCCTGCGGAGCCGACCGCCTCCCTCCCGTCCCCCGACAGCCGGCCCCGGCCGCCGGCAGCCCCCGAAACCCGGGCACTACGGAGTACAGACACGATGCGATCCCACCCCCGTAACGAGCAGCACGGCCCGACCGGCGGCATACGCACCGGAACGGCCTCCCCGATTCTCGTGAGGGCCTGATGACCGAACTGATACTGATCGTGGCCGCGTTGGCGGCCGGCGCCGGCGCGACGCTCTCCTTCCACCTCCGGGCCCGCGCCCAGAAACGCCGCGCGGACGGCCTCCAGCAGCGAGTCGAGGAGCTCGGGCAGCAACTGCGCGCCGCCGAGCAGTTCGTCGGGCACATCGCGCACACCGTCGTTCCGGCCGCCGCGGCACATACGCAGGCCGGACAGACCTATCGGCCCGACCTGGCCGTGCCGCCCCAGCTGCTGCACACCCGGATGGCGGATGCTCTCGGTGCTCTCGCGGGACAGGCCTCCTCCGCCATCGGCCGGACCGGTCAACTGGCGCGGAACGCCGCACAGGACCAGCTCGCGCAGGCACGGGCGGAAGCCGAGCAGCGCATCGCCCAGGCACGGCAGGAGTCGGTGGACGTGGCCCGGGCAGCCGTACGCGCCTTCGCCTCCAGCACCGTGCAGCGGGCCGCGAAGCTGAGCAGCGCGATCAGCGCCGGCGTGCGCCGCCATGTCTCGGACGAGGCGTACGCCACGCTGGTCGAGATGGATCACCTGGCCCAGCAGATGCTGCTCACCGCGTCCGGCTACGGCGTCCTGGCCGGCGACAAACTGTCGCGGCGCTGGCCGGCCACCACACTCACCGACATCGTCCGCACGGCCATGGGCCGGGTCGAGGGCTATCAGCGCATCCAGCACACCGACCTGCAGTCCTTCGCCGTGCAGAGCCGGGCCGTGGAAGCAGTCGTCCACGCCCTGGCGGTGCTCCTGGACAACGCGCTCCGGTACTCCCCGCCGAACGCCCGGGTGCACGTCTCGCTGGAGCACGGTGCCAACGCGGCCTTCCTCGTCGTGGACGACGCGGGACTGCGGATCGAGGACGAGCGGCTGACCTGGGCGCGCGAGGTCATGTCCGGCAAGCAGCGGGACGACATCACGCAGCTCGGCGCGTACCCGCAGACCGGACTGCGCGTCGCGTCCGTGCTCGCCGACCAGTACGGCTTCCGCGTCGAACTGACGGCGCCCAACCTGTACGGCGGAACCCGCGCGATCATCGTGCTCCCGCAGGCCCTGCTGACGACGCCCCAGCCGCCACGGATGTCGTCCGTGCAGAGTCTGCCGGCCGCCCGGCCGGCCCCCGCCCCGGAAGCGGAGCCTGCGCCGGCTCCGGCTGCCACGTCCACCACGGCAAGCGGCCTCACCGTCCGGCGTCGCACCCCGCGCCCCGCCGAGGCGGACCCCGCCGCCGAGAAGCGGCCGGACCCCGCTCCCGTGGAGCCGGGTACCCCCGCCGTGGCCGCCGCGTGGATGGCGGGCAGCCGCCGCAGCCGGGACGACCAGAACACCGCCAGCACTGACGAAGGACGTTGAACATGTCGGACACCCACTCGAACGCCCTGGGCTGGCTGCTGGACGAGCAGCTGGGATCCGTGGAGGGCGTCCGGTACGCCGTGCTGATGAGCGGCGACGGTCTGCTCAAGGCCCGGACGGAGACCATCGGGCAGGAGGACGGAGAGAAGCTGGCCGCCCTGACCGCCTCGCTGCGGGCCTCGGGCCGGGCGTGGGACGACTTCACCGGCGGGCACGGCGTGCGCCAGCAGCTGATCGAGAGCGTCGACCGGATCGGCCTGACGACGGCGGCCGGTCAGAACACGATGCTCTCGGTCGTCACGACGGGACCCCACGCCGACGTCGGCCTGATCAGCCACCACATGGCCCTGCTCGTGGTGCGCCTGGGAGAACAGCTCGGCACCGCGGAGCGCAGGCCCGTTCTCCAGCCGGACGGCGGCACCGCGGTATGACCGGTCCGCGGCGCGACCCGGACATGGTGCGGCCCTACGTCCGCACCGGCGGACGGGTCCGCCCGCACCGGAGCGTCCTCCTGGAGAGCGTGGTCATCGCCGCAGCCGGCCCGACCGGCGAGCTGGGACCCGATGCCCGGCGGGTGATGAGCCTGTTCTCCGTGGGCCACGGCGGGCTGGCCGTCGCGGACATCGCCGCCGCGCTGCAGCTGCCGCCCTCCACCATCCGGATCCTCGTCTCCTCCCTCATGGACAGCGGTCACCTGGCCGGCCCGGCCGCCGCTGTGAACGATCAGCCCGAAAACGACCTCCTGCAGAAGGTGCTTGATGGACTGCGAGAACTGGTCTGACACGCCGAAGGCCGTCGCGTACGTGCCGGTCACGGTGACCCGGTCCGCCAAGATCGTGGTCGCCGGCGGGTTCGGCGTCGGCAAGACGACCTTCATCGGCAGCGTGTCCGAGGTGCGGCCGCTGCGGATGGAGGAGCCGATCACCGAGGACAGCGCAGGAATCGACGATCTGCGCGGCACACCGGGCAAGACCACGACGACCGTGGGCATGGACTTCGGCCGAATCCACCTGTCCGGCGGCGCCCTCGCCCTGTATCTGTTCGGACTCCCCGGACAGATCCGGTTCCAGCCCCTGTGGGAGGACCTCGCCCAGGGCGCACTGGGCTGCCTCGTCCTGGCCGACACCCGCGACCTCGACGCGAGCCACGGGGCCCTGAGTCTGCTGGAGGGAGAGGGCATCCCGTACGCGGTCGCGATCAACACCTTCCCCGGCGCGCCCGTCTACGACCTCGGCGAACTGCGCCAGGCCCTCGCCCTGGAACCCCACACGCCGCTGACCACCTGCGACGCACGCGACCGTACCTCCTCCCTCCATGCCCTGATCACGCTCACGGAGTACCTGATCTCGCACCGTGCAGCCCTCTCCCTGGAGCCCACCTCATGACCTTCACCAGCTCCGTGCCCACGGTCGCGCCGGGCAGGGTCTCGCTGTACGAGCCGGGCTTCGCCGCCGACCCGCACGCCGCCTACGAGCGGATGCGCGGGACCTACGGCCCTCTGGTGCCCGTCGAGTTGTCCCCCGGCATCCCGGCCACGCTGGTGATCGGCTATCTCCAGGCCCGCCGCATCCTCAACGACCCCATGTACTTTCCGCCGGACCCGCGCATCTGGGAGCAGCAGGTGCCGGCCTCGTGCCCCGTGCGGCCGATGATGGAGTGGCGGCCCAACGCCCTGCGCAACGGCGGTACGGAACACGCCCGTTACCGGGCGGCCAACACCGCGAGCATCAACGCCGTCGACCAGCACCGTCTGCGCGCCCAGGTGGAGAAGGTCGCCGAGGAGTCCATCGGGGACTTCCTCACCGCTGGCAGCGCCGATCTGCTCACCCAGTACGCCTGGCCGATCGCCTTCCGGATCCTCAGTGCTCTGCTGGGCTGCCCCGACGGGATCGGAGCGCGGATCGCCGACGGCATGGCGCGTATCTTCAACACCACCGACGCCCATGAGGGCAACCAGATCCTCGGCCAGGCCCTCGCCGACCTCGTCGCCCTGCGCCGGCGCGATCCCGCCGACGACATCACCTCACGTCTTCTGGCCCACCCGGCGGAGCTGACCGACGAGGAGATGAGCCACCAGCTCGTCACGCTCTACGGCGCCGGTATCGAGCCGCTGACCAACCTCATCGCCAACACCCAGCTGAAGATCCTCACCGACGAGGAGTTCTCCGCCGGACTGCACGCGGGCCGGTCCACGGTGCGCGACGCGCTGGACACCGTCCTGTACACCGACCCGCCGATGGCGAACTACTGCATCACGTATCCGCCGTTCCCCGCGGACATCGACGGTTTCCTGCTCCCGGCCCACCAGCCCGTCGTCATCTCCATGGCGGCCTGCAACAACGACCCCGAACTCACCCGGGGGCCGGCCGGGATCTCGGGCAACCGTGCTCACCTGGCCTGGAGCATCGGCCCCCACACCTGCCCGGCGCGCTCCCACGCGTACCTCATCGCCGAGACGGCGGTCACCTGTCTGCTCGACGCCCTGCCGGAAATGGATCTCGCCGTCCCCGCCGCTGAACTGCGCTGGCGTCCGGGCCCCTTCCACCGCGCCCTGGAATCGCTTCCCGTCCGCTTCGCCACCGCCCGCTGAAAGAGAGGCACCATGCCCGAGTCCGAGCAGCCCTTACTCGTCCTCGATCCCACCGGTTCCGAACGCCACGCCGAGTACCGGGCCCTGCGCGACCGCGGTCCGGCCACCCGTGTGGACGTCCTCGGTGTGACCGCGTGGTCGGTCACCGACCCTGCGCTCCTGAAGGAACTCCTCACCAGCCCGGACGTCTCCAAGGACGCCCGCGCCCACTGGCCGGCCTTCGCCGAGACCGTGGCCACCTGGCCCCTCGCCCTCTGGGTCGCCGTGAGCAACATGTTCACCGCCTACGGAGGCGACCACCGGCGGCTCCGCCGGATGGTGGCCCCGGCGTTCAGCGCCCGCCGCATCCAGGACCTGCGGGCATCGGTCGAGAAGGTCGTGGCCACGCTTCTCGACGATCTCGGCACCCGGCCGGCCGGCGAGGTGGCCGATCTGCGCAAGGACCTCGCCTACCCACTGCCGATCGCGGTGATCGGTCAGCTCATGGGCGTCCCCGAGTACCAGCTCGACGGCTTCCGCGCCCTGGTCGACGGTGTCTTCGACACCACCCTCACCGTCGAGCAGGCCACGGCGAACACGGCCGCGCTGTACGAGGCCCTCAACGCACTGATCGCGGCCAAGCGCGCGGATCCCGGGGACGACATGACCTCGCTCCTCATCGCCTCCCGCGACGACGAGGGGGACGGGAGCGCCCTCACCGACGACGAACTGCGCGACACACTCCTGCTGATGGTCTCCGCCGGATACGACACCACGGTCAACGTGATCGACCAGGCCATCACCGCCCTGCTGGCCGACCCCGCGCACCTCGCCCACCTGCGGGCCGGGCGCGCCGACTGGAACAGCGTCGTCGAGGAGACCCTGCGGCACGAACCTGCCGTCAAGCACCTGCCCATGCGGTTCGCCCTGGCGGACATCCCGCTGCCCGACGGGCAGAAGATCGCCCGGGGCGAGGCGATCCTCGCCTCCTACGCCGCCGCCAACCGCCACCCCGGCCTGCACGGGGAATCCGCCGACCTCTTCGACGTCACCCGGCCGACGAAGGAGCACCTGGCCTTCGGTCACGGCGTGCACTTCTGCCTCGGTGCCCCACTCGCCCGCCTGGAGATCGCGACCGCGCTCCAGCAGTTCTTCGAGCGGTTCCCCGAGGCCGAACTCGCGGTTCCGGCAGCCGAACTCCAGCCGCTGCCCTCCCTGATCAGCAACGGGCACCAGACACTCCCGGTACGCCTGCGCCCGGCCGCCGGCTGATCCTGCCGCCGGCCCCCACCGTTCGCGTGGTGGGGGCCGAACGGGCACGGCCGGCACCCGGCGACCGTTGACAGCGCACCGCCTCCGTGCCACTTTCGAAGCGCTTCGACGATCGTGGCGGTCCGGCGGACAGCCGGCCCGCCACCCGGCCACACCCTGGGACGGACATGGCGCTCTTCGACAACCCCGTGATACCCGGCTTCAGTCCGGACCCGAGCATCTGCCGGGTGGGCGACGACTACTACGTGGCGACGTCCAGCTTCGAGTACGTGCCGGGGGTGCCCGTGTGGCACAGCCGCGACCTGGTGAACTGGCGGCTGATCGGGCACGCGCTGGACCGGCCGGGCCAGTTGGAGCTGCCCGAGTCGGTCCCGGCCTCGTGCGGTGTGTACGCGCCCACCCTGCGACACCACGATGGGCTGTTCTGGATGATCACGACCGTGGTCACCGACGCCGGCACCGTTCTGGTGACCGCGAAGGACCCCGCCGGACCCTGGTCGGACCCGGTGCGGGTCGGCATACCGGGCATCGACCCCGATCTGGCCTGGGACGAGGACGGCACCTGCTGGTGCGTGTACTCGGACGACGGGATCCGCGCGGTGCGCCTCGATCCGGACACGGGCCGGGCGCTGGGCGAGCCGGTGGCGTTGTGGTCCGGCAGCGGCCTTCAGTACCCCGAGGGACCGCACCTGTACCGGATCGGCGACTGGTGGTACCTGCTGCTGTCGGAGGGCGGCACCGAACGCGGTCACGCGATGTCGGTGGCCCGGGCCCGCAGCCTGCCGGGGCCGTTCGAACCGCATCCGGACAACCCCGTGCTCTCCCACCGCAGCACCGGTCACCCCGTGCAGAACATCGGCCACGGTGACCTCGTACAGGCGCAGGACGACACCTGGTGGATGGTGCTGCTGGGCACCCGGCCCCGCGGCGACACCCCGAAGTACCACGGCCTGGGCCGGGAGACGTTCCTGGCGCCGGTCCGCTGGGAGGACGGCTGGCCGCTGCCGGGACCGGTGGACCTGCGGGCCGAGGCCCCGGCCCTGGCGCCGCACCCGTGGCCGGAGGAGGCGGACCGGGACGACTTCGACTCCCCCGCGCTCGCACCGCGCTGGGTGTCGCTGAGGCGGCACGACCCGGCTGCCGTCCGCCTGGACGAGCGACCGGGGCACCTGGTCCTGCACGCCCGCGCGGACAGCCTCGACTCGCCGGGCGCGCTCTTCGTGGGGCGGCGCCAGCAGGACCCCGACTGCACCGCGCGCACCCGGATCGACGTCGCTCCGGGAGGCCTGGGCGGGCTCGTCGTACGGCTCGACGAGGCGCACCACTACCGGGTGGAGACGGACGGCGCCGGCACGGTCCACGTCGTCGCCAGGATCGGCCCGCTGTGCCACAGCGTGGCCGAACGCACGGTGGAGCCGGGCCCGTTGACCCTGCGGATCGACGTCACCACCGACGTGACCCTGCCCCCGTCCGTCACGGACCCGCAGGCGGCGGCCCCGCCCGGCCTCCGGATCGGCGGGCCCGACACCCTCCACCTGGGCTACGAGACGGCCGGGGGCGACTTCGAGATCCTGGCCGCACTCGACGGCCGCTACCTCACCACGGAGGTCGCCGGGGGCTTCACCGGCCGGGTCGTCGGCATGTACGCGACCCGGGGCAGCGCGGCCTTCGACTGGTTCGGCCTGCGTCCGGCCTGACGCCGGGGGCGGGGGCGGAGGCGGCACGCGGTCGCCCCCGCCGCGCGGCGCTCAGAAATGCTGGTTCACCGGCCAGACCGCTGCCGGGTCGCAGTGGGCCGGGCACGCCATCAGGTAGACCTCGTTGCCGAGGAACAGTCCGTAGGTGTCGGCCCCTACGCTGTAGGGCTGTTCGGGCAGGCCGGGACGGACCGCGAACTCCGTGTATTCCGGCACCTGGCAGAGGTACTCCAGACCGGCGCCGCACGCGCAGGTGTAGTACTCGGGGCCCTGCGCCCAGGACGGCGTACCGCCCAGCTTGAATCCCTGCGCTCCGATGCCGCGCGGGTCGGGGGCGTCGTCGAAGGGCCGCAGCGTCAACGGCAGGGCGCATACGGAAGGTTCGGGCTCCGCGGCCGGGAGGTCCGCCTGTCGCTGGAGCAGAATGCGCCAGAACGGCCCCGGGTAGGGCGGTTGCGGAGCGTCCCAGTACCGGGGCACGAGCCGCCCGCCGGCGAACGCGGCATCGGACGCTTCGTTGTGCGCACCGCAGTGGAACACCAGCAGGTGATCCCCGCCGAAGGGCTCCAGGTCAGCGGGCACGTCGAGCTGGAAGAACAGCGCCAGCCGCTCCCCGCAGAAGCACACGGGCCACTCCTGCCCGGGGTCGAGGAAGGGCCAGCCGCCCACCGAGTCCCGCACCGGCCGGTCCAGCGGCCCCGCTCCGACCTCGATGGCGTGCGCGGGCAGCGCCGCCCGGGAATTCCCTGCATCCTGTCCGTTCATCCGCTCACCCTAGGACCGCCCTGTGACAGCCCGGTCGCGGACGATCGGGCTGACGGGGGCGGGCCCGGGCACGATGTCCGGCCTGTCCTGGATGGCCGGAACGAGCAGCATCCCGTGCCCGTTCCGGCCATGGATTTCACAGCCGCCGCCCCGGCCGACGCGATATGCTGATGCAGATAGTGCAAGCGACTTGCAAAATGAGGAGGGTCATGGCTACTCGGGCGACCGACGCCGGGACGAACCAGAGCGTCGAACGAGCCGTCTCGGTGCTGCGCGCACTCGACTCGGGCCGCGCCGAGCTACGCGTCTCCGACGTCGCCGAACTCACCGGGCTGGGATCCTCCACCACCTCCCGCCTGCTGTCCACCCTCGAACGCCTCGACATGGTCGAGCGCGACCCGGTCAGCAACCTCTACCGGCTCAGCCTCGGCATCCTCCCCCTCGCCGCCACCGCCACCAACCGGCACCCGGTCCACCGTGCCGCCCGCATGGTCCTCCAGGACCTCGCCACCCGCACCGGGCTGGGGGCCAACGTCGCCATCCGCCGCGACACCGAGCTGATGTTCCTGTGCAACTTCGAGGGGACGCGCGCCCCGAAGTCGTACACCCAGGCCGGACACACCGCCCCGCTGCACGCCACCAGCATCGGCAAGTGCCTCCTCACCGGGCTCACGCCCAAGGAGCGCCGCACGCTGCTGCCCGAACCACTGGCGGCGCACACGGACTACACGACCACCAGCCACGATCTCCTCGACGCCGAGATCGACACCGTCCGCCGCACCGGCTACGCCGTCGAAGCCGAGGAACGGGCCCTGGGCCGGGCCTCCCTGGCCGCTCCGGTCCGCGACGCCTCGGGCGACGTGGTGGCCGCCATCTCCCTGTGGGGCCCCACCTCCCTCCTCGGCGGGCACACCGAGGAGGAAGGGCAGCGGCTCGCGCTGACCCGTGAGGTCATCGAGGCCGCCGACGCCATCAGCCAGGCGCTGGGCGCGGTCTGAGCCATCCGCCGAAGAACCCGTGTCTGAGCCACCCGCCGAAGAGCCCGTCTGAGGCACCCGCCGAAATGAAGGGGCCCGTACAGGTCGGCCGACCTGTACGGGCCCCTTTCGCCGCGCGCCTATGCGCCGTACGCCTTGAACGCGATCACGTGCGCGTGCCGTGCCCCGTGGGTCGCGTCCACCACGAGCCGCAGCGCGTCGGTGCGCACCGGGCCGCCGTCCGCACCGCGCAGACCGTGCACGCGGTGGCGGCGGCGGTTGTCCGTCACCGTCAGCAGGGTGTTCCAGGTGCCGTCGGGCTCACGGCTCTGGACGCGGTAGTCGCGGACCAGTTCCGGCATGACCTCGAACGGGGTGCGGTGGCGGTGCAGGTTGTTCAGGTACTCGTCGACGTCGTCGTCGAACACCACACGCACCTCGGCGATCTGCCGCGCCTCGTCCCAGTCCAGACGCAGCCACTGCCCGGCCCGTTCCGGGTCCGCCAGCGGCTCGGACGACCACATCTGCGGCCCGCCGTAGGGGCGCTGGAATCCGCCGACGGCCCGCTCGGGCAGGAAGGCCTCGGTATCCGGTGCGGCGCGGAAGCCGAAGGTCCGGCGGCGCAGGCCGCGGGCCTGCCACTCCAGGACCAGCTGACCGTCCTCCTCGGGGATGTCGTGGTCGACGGCCACATCGCCCTCGGCCCGGCTGCGCAGCGCGAGAACACCGTCGGTGCGTACGGGGACGAGGACCAGCGCCGTACCCGGACAGGCGCGGACGATCAGGACGACGTTCTCCGGGGCGTCCGGGCGGTGGCCCAGCTGGGCGGTGACCCAGTGGGGGCCGCCGGCCGGCACGGTCACCGTGGTGGTCAGCAGCTGGTCGGCGGGGACGGCGTTCTCGGGGCGGCCGGTGCTCCACAGCTCCACCGTGAGGTCACTGGACCGTCCGTCCGGGGCGCCGTGGACCAACAGGTCGACCCTGTCGAGCACGGGGTCGGCCGGCAGCAGCAGCGCGAGGTCGCGGGTGAGCGGGTACGGCTCGCCGGGCCCGGCCGGAGTCGGCTCAGCGGCCAGACGGTTCAGGTACGAGGAGGCACTGGCCCGGGCCGCGAGCGCCAGGTTGCCGGGGTCGTCGTCGGCCAGGCCGATCACCGAGGCGTCCTGCCGGAGCAGGGCGCGGCGCACCAGCTCGGGTCGCTCGGCGGCGAGTTCGCGCGGGCCGATGCCCTCGGCCACGCACAGGGCGGCGGCCGTGCCCGCGGCCTCGCCGAGCGTGGCGCAGGTGGCCATCACGCGGGTGGCGCCGAACGCGATGTGGGTGGCGGATATGTTGCGCCCGGCGAACATCAGGTTCGTGACGTTCACCGAGTACAGGGAGCGCAGCGGGATGTGGAAGATACCGTCCGCGTAGCGCTGGCGGGCGCCGGGCTCGTCGGCGTACATCCCCTGCACGGGATGGAGGTCGACGGACCAGCCGCCGAACGCGATGCGGTCGTCGAACTGCCGCTGCTCCAGGACGTCCTGCTGGCTCAGCACGTGGTCGCCGAGGAAGCGGCGGTACTCGCGCTTGCCCGGGAGGCTGCCGACCCACTCCAGCGTCAGGTTCTCGGCGTCCGGGAACTCGCCGGAGTTCTTGATGTGGTCCCAGATGCCCATGACCACGGACTGGAGTTCGTCGCGGATGCGCTCGTTGTCGTGGACGGTGTCGAGCTCACCGCCCCACTCGACCCACCAGTAGTCGCAGCCGTTGTCGCCCGTGCGCAGCACACGGTTGCGCAGGATGGGCGTGGTGGTGAGGTCGCGGGCGGAGGAGGGCGGCACGAACTTCACCGGCCGGCCGAGGTCCTTGGTGTGGAAGAGGATCGTCGACCCGAGCAGCGCCTCGTCCTCCTCCTCGGGCGCCCAGGGCTCGCCGAACTCCGCGCGCGCCTCGCGGCCGATGCGGTAGCGGGCGCCCGCGAGGTGGCCGAGCAGGCCGTCGCCGGTGCAGTCGAGGAACTGCCGGGCGTGGAAGGTGATGCGCCGCTCGGAGCCCATCATCCAGCCGGTGCAGGAGTGCACCTCGCGCGCGTCGTCCGGGCCGCTCGCGTCGACCTCCCGTACGTCGGTGTTGAGGTAGAGGTCGATGCCCGGTTCGGCCCGGACGGCGTCGAGGACCACCTGGTCCCAGTAGTACGGGTTCCCCTCGGGGTTGCGGTACTGGTTCTCGGTGTACAGCTCGCCCATGATGCCGGTCTCCCGGGCCCAGCGGTGCACGCCGTGGGCGGAGGCTCCGCAGACCCAGACCCGGACCTCGCTGCTGGCGTTGCCGCCCAGCACCGTCCTGTTGTTGACCAGGGCGACGCGCCGGCCGAGCCGGGCCGCGGCGATGGCCGCGCAGGTCCCCGCCAGGCCACCGCCGATGACGGCGATGTCGTAATGGACCTCTTCTTCCCGCACGGGGCGGCCTCCTCGGTGTGAAGCACGGATTCTCTCCGCCGTAGCGGAGCGACCACGAACGTACATCACATCCATATTGTGCAACCACTGTTCAGTCAGTGGGATGTGTTGTAAGTTTCCGGCGCAGCCAACGATGCCGTCGGCGAGGGCTACCGTTCGAGTTCGCGGCAGGTCAACGGACTCGTCGGTTCTGCACAGAACCGACGATTCACCGACCAAAAGGGTTGACGCCTTCGCACGATATGGAGAACGATCCCGCATGCTGCAACTTGCGTTCAGTGCAGCAGCATGACCTTCACACAGGGCCTCGGCCGACGCACGGGACGGCGCGGCTCACGGCTCACGTCCGGCCGCTGCGCCTTCGGCCCTTCGGAGCGCAGCCACCGCGGCACGCCCCGCACCACCGCTCCCGCACCGTTCGAGAGGACTGATCCATGAGTACGGCCGCACCTCCACGGAAGGCCGCTCCACGTCGTGAGCGGACCGGTGGACGACTCTCCAACGGCGCGTTCGCACTGTTGCTGACCGCACCGGGGATCGCGCTCTTCGCGACGATCATCATCTATCCGCTGGTGTCGGCCCTGTTCACCGGCTTCTTCAAGCAGGACCTGCGCCTGCCGGGGCGCGAGTTCGTCGGTCTCGACAACTTCACCTACTGGCTCGACGGCGACTTCCTCACCATCCTCAAGCAGACCCTGGTCTTCACCGTCGGGGCGACGCTCGTCCCCTTCGTGCTCGGGTTCGCACTCGCGCTCGCACTGAACTCGGGCCTGAAGGGCAGCGGCTTCATGCGCGGCCTCTTCCTCTTCCCGTGGGTGATCCCGGGTGTGGTGGTCTCCTTCCTGTGGATGTGGATCTTCAACGCGAACTACGGCGTGCTGAACGGCGTCCTCATGGACACGGGGATCATCGACGAATCGGTGTCCTGGCTCGGACAGCCGGGCACCGCGATGCTCGCCGTCATCATCACCAAGACCTGGGCGAGCTTCCCCTGGATGATGGTGATGCTCCTGGCCGGCCTGCAGACCGTGCCCAAGGAACTGCACGAGGCGGCCTCCATCGACGGGGCCGGCTCGATCCGGCGCTTCTTCGCCGTCACCTGGCCCCAGGTGCGCGGGGTCGCCTCGATCGTGCTGCTCCTTGAGTTCATCTGGAACTTCCAGCACTTCGACACCATCTACGTGCTCACCGGCGGCGGGCCGGCCGGCGCCACGGAGACCTTCGCCACCGCGGTGTACCAGACCGCCTTCAAGGGCTTCGACATCGGCCGGGCGACCGCGCTGGGCGGGCTGTGGATGCTGCTCCTGCTCCTCCTCGTCGTCGTCTACCTCAGGATCACCGAGCGGAAGGGCGACGCCTGATGACCTCCACGACCTCCACCCCGCTGTCCGGCACCGGCCGGCTGAAGCCGTCCGCCACGTCCGCCGGAAGCACCTCGCGGCGCCGGATGCGCAAGGACCTGCTCCGCTCCAGGATCGCCGCCTGGACCGCGGTCCTGGTGATCGGCGCCTTCGGCCTCCTGCCGGTCTACTGGCTGCTGGCCACCGCCCTGAGCAGCCCCGAGGACGCGTTCCAGTTCCCGCCGAAGCTGATACCCACGCACCTCACCTTCAGCAACTTCACCGCACTCGCCGAGAACGACCAGCTGATCAAGTACATGATCAACTCGCTCGTCGTGGCCTCGATCACCGCCGTACTGAGCGTGGTCGTCGCCACGTACATGGGGTACTCCTTCTCCAAGTTCCGCTACCGCGGACGGCGCTCGCTGATGCACATGGTGCTGGCCTCCCAGATGTTCCCCCAGGCCCTCCTGCTGGTGACGCTGTACGCCGTGTTCTCCAGCTTCGGCCTGCTGAACACGTACACCGCGCTCGTGCTGTCCTTCACCACGTTCACGATGCCGCTGTGCGTCTGGATGCTGAAGGGCATCTTCGACACCATCCCGGACGCCCTCCTGGAGGCCGCGTCCATCGACGGCGCCTCCCGGTGGCGGACGCTGCACTCCATCGTGGCGCCGCTGGCCGCACCCGGAATGATCGCGGCCGGGCTGTTCGCCTTCGTCCGCGGCTGGAACGACTTCATCTTCGCCGTGACGCTGGCCGACAAGGAGAAGCAGACCCTGCCGCCCGGCCTCGTCTCCACCTACATCGGCGAGTTCCAGGCCGCCTGGCCCGAGCTGATGGCCGCCTCGCTCGTGGTGTCCATCCCGGTGGTCGTCGCCTTCATGTTCCTGCAGCGCTACCTCGTCGGCGGCATGACCGCCGGCTCGGTCAAGTAGCCCCCGCACTTCTTCCCCTCCCGCCCCCTCCCATGGAGACACCATGACCACCTCTGGCATCAGCCGCCGCGGCGCGCTGCGCATGTTCGGTATCGGCGCGCTCGGTATGGCCGGCGTCGGCGCGCTGGGTGCCTGCGCGCCGTCCCCGTCCAACTCCGGCAGCGCCACCAACGGAGGCGACACGAAGTCCAAGGACTTCGACTTCACCTCCTGGTCGCTCAACGAAGAGGCCGCCAGACCGGCGATCGAGAAGATCATCGCCGCCTGGGAGAAGGCCGAGAAGTCCAAGGTCCGCGCGGTCTCGTACCCGTACAACGAGTACCTCAGCCAGCTCACCCTCAAGCTCGGCGGCGGTGAGACCACCGGCGCGATACACCTCGACATCGCGTGGCTCGCCGCGGTGGCGCAGATGGGCAAGCTCGCCGACCTCGGCTCCGTCGCCCCGAAGGGCGGCTACACGGACGTGGCGCTGAAGAGCGGTGTGTACGACGGCAAGCAGTACGGCCTGCCGTGGAACACCGGCTCGATCGGGGTGATCGCCAACTCCAAGCTCCTGGACAAGGCCGGCATCAAGAAGCACCCCACCACCGTCGAGGAGTTCGAGGACGCGCTGCGGGCGCTCAAGGGGCTCGGCGGCGGCGTCGTGCCGTACGCCGCGGCCACCAAGGTCGCGCAGCTCAAGGACATCTTCCCGTGGATGCAGACCTTCGGCTGCACGCTCATGGACGGCGAGAAGGTCACCATCGGCGACGACGCCTCCGTCGACGCGGTCACCTGGTACAAGAAGCTGCACGACGCGAAGCTGATCGCCGCGGACGTGGACCGCTTCGACGCGCGCGCCCTGTTCGGGCAGGGCAAGGCCGCCTTCTACGACGACGCCGTCATCGGCAAGGGCGTGACCGCGGCGCAGTCCAAGGACAAGACGCTGGCCGACGCCATGCAGCCGATGATGCGTCCGGTGCTGCGCTCCGGTGACACCCCGCAGGCGCTGCTGTGGGGCGGTGTGATCGCGATCGTCAACGGCAAGGGCCAGGACGCGGCGACGCAGTTCGCCCTGCACACCACCTCCGACCTCGCCACCACCTCCGAGTACTTCACGTCCCGTGCCCTGCCGCCGTCCACCACGGCGGGCCTGGCGGACCCGAAGGTCGCCCAGGACACGTTCACCACCGAGTGGACCGAGAAGATCACCAAGACGGCGACCGGCAGCCCGTTCTGGCAGTTCGCGCAGAACGCGCAGATCGAGGAGGCCGTGGCGAAGCAGGTCCAGGCCGTCCTGGTCGGCAAGTCGAAGCCGAAGGACGCGATGAAGAAGGCCGGCGAGGAGGTCGCCGCGCTCATCAAGCGCTGAGACAACGCGCGGCGGACCGGGGCCCGGTGAAGGCGGATCAGCCTTCACCGGGCCCTTCGTCGTCCCGCATACGTCTTCCCGTACGGGTATCTCAGATCCTCATTGTGCAATCTCTATTCACGATATGGGATCTGTTGTAAATTTCCCGCGCAGCGGAGGAATGGAGTGGCCCGGCCGCTCTCGCACCTCCGACCATCCCGCCTGCGAAGGAGCTCACCTTGCGACGTCCCACGGCACGCGCGGCCGCCGCCTCGGCCGCGGCCCTGGCCGCCCTGCTCACGCCCGGCCCGGCCGCCCAGGCCGCCGGCACGGACCGCGCGGCGGCCGCGGCGACGGTGATCGAGAAGGTTCCGTACGCGATGGACTCGTCGAACCAGGCCGCCTGGTGGACGCCCGCAGCGACGTACAAGGGCCGCGGCCAGTACACGTACTTCGCCTTCAACGAGCCCGGCGCGACGGCCGCGACGCACCGCCCGGCCATCGCCCGCCGCGACCCGGACGGCGTGTGGAGCCGGCTGCCGCTGCTCGCCGCGAACGGACAGCAGGCCGAGTTCCCCGACGACAACGGCCACAACCAGCCGTCGGTCGCACGCGACGGCAGCGGCCGCCTCCACGTGTTCACCTCCATGCACGCCAACCCCTGGCGCTACTTCCGCACCGAGGCCCCCGGCGGGTCCGTCACGGACCACTCGGCCGAACTGCCCGACCAGGGCGAGGCCATCACCTACCCGGTCGTGACCACCGCCCCCAACGGCGACCTGTACCTGGCCGCCCGCGTCGGCGCCGGATCCGACCAGCGCCCCGGCAAGCTCTACCGCTGGGACAACGCCGCATCGCGCTGGAGCGTGGTCGCCACGTTCGCCGTCGCGCTGAACCGTTCCGTGTACCCCGACGACCTGACGGTCGACGCCGCCGGGCGCGTCCACCTCCTCTACGAGTGGGCCAAGGCACCCGCGACCGCGTTCCGGCACCAGCTCTCCTACCTCCGCTACGACCCGGCGACCGGCGCCTTCGCGGACAGCGCGGGCGCGGCCGTCACCACTCCGGTGACGCCGGCCACGTCCGACGTGATCCAGGAGCTCACCACGGGTGAGGAGTGGAGCATCGACAACGCCTACCCGGGCCCGGCGGTACAGAGCGCCAAGCTCACCCTCGACGGCTCCACTCCGAAGGTCGCCTACCGCTACCGCTCGGCCGACAGCGGCGGCGACTTCCGCGTGTACTACGCGTACCCGAGCGGCAGCAGCTGGCTGCGCCAGACCGTGTACGCCGACGGCCAGACCACCGCCGCCCTCGGGATCACCTGGGACGAGACGGACGCGGGACGCGTGTACTACGTGACCGCCTCCGGCACCGACCGCGTCTTCGCCGCGACCCGGCCGGGCACCACATGGACCTCCCAGTCCGCCGCACCGGGCGTGAGCGCGGACCGGCTCGCGGTACGGCGGGACTCGGACGGGAACGACGTGCTGTACCTGCCGGACACCGCGCACAACTCGCTGTACTACGGGGTGCGCTGAGGACCCGCAACGCCGGGTTCGCGCAGTAGCGCACGGCTCGACGGACGGGAGGCGCTCGGCAGTGCCGAGCGCCTCCCGTCCGTCCGTCCGCCCCGGGGTCTCAGCCCCGCAGCGCCGAAAGGAAGATGCCGGGCAGCTTCCACAGCTTCGGCGCGGTGGTGAAAGCGGTGAGCCGCCGCATGGTCGTCCGGCCGGTCCGGTTGGTGACGAAGTACGGCGGGCGCGGGGACAGCGAGGGCGAGCCCGTGAACAGGCCGCGGGGCGACGGGGCGAAGGGGGCTCGGAGGACCGTTTTCTCCACGTCCTCCAGCATGAGGGCGTTGTGCACGAAGCCGATTCCGCTGCCGATCTCCTGCCGGGTGTGCCCGGGGAACGCCCCCCACGGCGTGTATCCGAGGAGGAAGCCGAACGCCGACCAGCAGTTCACCCCGAGCGTGCCGTAGCGCAGTTCGGCGATCGCGGTGTCCACGGCGTCGCGGTGCGCGCGTTCGGTGCGGGGGTGGACCAGCAGGGTGGCGCCCAGGGTGCCCGGCAGGCGGTCGTTGGCGAAGTCGGTGGCGCGGCGCAGGAACTCGTCCGGGTCCCGGCCCTCGATGCGCACCACTCCGAGTGCGCTGGCGAACACCTCGTCGGTGAGCATCGGATCGTCCGGGCGCGTGATGTCGGGCACAACGGCCCCGCAGGCCGCTCCGGCCGGGAACTCGGTCCCGGGGTGCGCGTCGACGACGTCGCGCAGCCGTCCGGCCGCGCCCGGGTAGTAGTCGCTGCGGGGCGGGAGCTCGCTCAGGACCCGGCGGATCTCGTCGAGCAGTCGCTCGGTTCCGTCCCAGTCCCGCGGCACCACGAGGATCTGGCTGGCGACGCAGTTGTGGCCGGAGTTGTTCATCTTGCTGGTGACGATGTGCTCCGCCTGGAAGCGCAGGTCCGCGTCCGTCCATGGGCCGGGGGTGACGATGCAGGGGCTGACTCCCCCGAGCTCGCTGGTGAACGGCTTGCCGTTCAAGGGGGTGTCCTCGCGCCGGCGCCGTTCCGCCTGCTCGTCCGTGCCCCAGACGATGGCGTCGTGGGTGCGCTCGCTGCCCGTCACATGGATGGTGTCGATGCCCTCGTGGGCGGTCAGATAGGCGCCCTCGGCGGGCCCTCCGTCCACGAAGCGGACCCATCCGCGGTCCACGAACTCCGCGAACACCTTCTCGAAGTGCGGCCGGAGGTAGTCGTTGACCGGGTTCATCTTCGCGATGACGACCTGGTTGTCCAGGTACAGTTTGTGGACGATGTCGAGCGGGGTGATGGCCGCTACGTTCCCGGCTCCCAGGACGAGTGCCACGGCGGGCGTTCCCGGGCTGCCCCGGTAGGCGCCGGCCGCCCTGGCCAGCACCTGGTCGCGCGTGGTGCCGGGCAGGGTCCACACCTGTGCGGAGAAGCCGCTGAGCAGGAGGCGGTCCGTGCCCGTGGCGGGGAAGACGTCGACCACGGTGCGCCCGCCGCGGTCGCGGACGGACCGGGCCGGAACCGGGTCACGCCCGTCGGAGAGCCTGCGCAGTACGTGGAGGTACGCGCTCACGGTCTGTGCCAGCGCCCAGGGTGCGGTGACCCAGTCCTCGGCGGCCCAGGGCGAGTCGGCACCGTAGCCCTTGGCGCGTGCCGCGTCGGCGACCATGGCGGGGGCGCCTTCGGCGATGCGGGGCAGCATCCGTTCCAGCAGGCCGATGCGTTCGGCCGGACCGGTCAGGGTCCAGGTCTCCATGCCCTCGCGCAGCGCGGTCACGGCGTGGTCCAGGGGTGCGGTGTCGAGTACCGGTGCGGCGCTCACAGGAAGGCTCCTCGGTGTGGGGGCGGGGCGGACGGGTCGTCGGCCCCGTGTGCGGCGGCAGGGGTCACCGTGCCAGCCGGGCGGTGTCGCGGGCCGGGTCGATCAGGAGGAAGGACGCCGCCGCCCCGATCACGAGCAGCGCGCCGGAGAACGTGACGGCGAGGTGGTAGCCGTTGTCGCCCCGGGCGTCGACCAGCGCACCGACGACGGCGGGAGCCGCGAGACCGGCGGCCGTGACCACCGCGTTCATCGCGCCCAGCGCCCCGCCGCTCCGGCCTGCGGGGGCGAGTTCGGCGACCGTGGTGGCCGCGACCGTCGCGTAGGAGCCTCCGAGACCGAATCCCAGGGCCACCAGCACGGTCTTGCCCGTGGAACCGTCCACGAAGGTCTGCGCCAGCAGGCACGCCGCGCCCAGGGCGAGCAGCCACCCGCCGACCCAGCCGCGTGCCCGGCGGCTGCTGACTCCGCGGCGCATGAGCCGTCCGGTGATGCCGGCCTGGGCGAGCAGCGCCACGGCGCCGATGGCCCAGGGCACGACGACGAGGACCGCCGCGGTGTGGGCCGGGTGCCCGAGGGCGTTGCGCAGGTAGGACGGCAGCCAGACCAGCATCAGCGCCACCGACCAGTAGCTCGTGAAGTAGGCGAGGGTGGCCCCGATCCAGGTGCGCGTGGCGAGGATCCGCCCGTACGGAACGGGGGCCGGGGCGTCGGCGGCCGGCAACGCCCCCTTCTCCTCGGTGCGGTGGTCACCGTCCGCCCCGAACAGCTTCCACGCCGCGGCCCATGCGAGACCGGCGGCGGCGAGCACCCACAGCGCCGCCCGCCAGCCGTGGTGCTGGATGACCCAGGACAGGCCGGGCGCGGAGACGATGACGCCGAGCGTGACGCCCAGGGTGATCAGGGCCCCGGGCAGGTTGCGCCGGTGATTGGGGAACCAGGCCAGGGTCGCCTGCTGGGCGACGGGGAAGGCCGGCCCCTCGGCGGCGCCGAGAACGACGCGGGAGGCGACCAGGACGGCCAGCCCGCCGCCGAACGCCGCGGGCGCCTGGGCCACCGACCACAGGACGGCCATCACCAGGAGCAGCAGCCGCGGTGACACCCGGTCGGCGACGAGGCCGACGACGACGGCCGAGAGGGAGAAGAGAAGGAAGAACGCGCTGTTCGCGAGGCCGAACTGGGTGGCGCTCAGGTGGAGGTCGGCGCGGATCTCGTCCGCGGCCAGGCCCAGCACGGACTTGTCCGCGAAGTTGACCATCATGAAGACCACCAGCAGGGCGGTCACGGTCCAGGCCTTGGCGCCACCGCCCCGGGGATCTGTGGTCCCGGAGGACCGCTGGGACAGAGTCGGTGCCGTGTTCATGGGTCCTCCGTGAGGCGGCGGGCGGGGGATGAGGGGTGGCGATCGGGGCCGTCCGCGCGGGGGGACGGCCCCGCGCGCGGATCCCGGCGGTTCAGGACAGCGGCACTCCGGCCACGGCGATGCGCTCCATCACCCGGCGCTGCGGGTAGTAGTCGCTGATCGCGTAGTGCTGGGTGGCGATGTTGTCCCAGATCGCCACGGAGTCCTGCTCCCAGTGGAAGCGGACCTGGAACTCGGGAACGCGCGCCTGGAGCACCAGTTCGTCGAGGAGTTCACGGCTCTCGGCATCGGACAGGCCCACGATGCGGGTGGTGAACGGCTCGTTGACGTAGAGGAGCTTGCGGCCGCTGCGCGGGTGGCGCACCACGACGGGGTGCTCGACCGGCGGCAGGCTCGCGCGGAAGTGCGCGACCTGCTCCTCGGTCATGGTCGAACCCCAGCTGGGCACCCAGTCGTGCACGGCCGTCAGGTTCTCGACGCGTGCCTTCATCTCGTCGGAGAGGTTGTCGTACGCGGCTCCCATGTCGGCCCACATGGTGTCGCCCCCGGCGGCCGGCACCTCGACGGAGCGCAGGACCGAGCCGAGCGCGGGTGCGGCCATGAAGGAGTGGTCGCTGTGCCAGATGTTCTCGTTGCCGACGGCCATCGCGTCCTTGGCCAGGCGTGACACGCCGACCGTCTCGGACTTCGGGAAGAACGGGTTGACCTCGGGCGGTCCCCAGACCGCGGCCAGGTCGAGGTGGTGCTGCGGCTCCAGTCCCGTCTGCCCGCGGAAGAAGATCACCTTCCATTCGAGCAGTGCCTGGCGCAGTTCCCCGGTGGTCGCCTCGTCGAGCGGCCGGGACAGGTCCACGCCGCTGATCTCCGCGCCGATGTGCGGGGTCAGCGGGCTGATGCCGAGGATCCGGTACTGCGCCGGTTCGGCGCCGGGCGCCAGGCGCTCCAGTGTCCGGCGGCCGTAGCGCATCAGCGGCTTGTCGAGTACGGGCTTCGGACCATCGGTGGTGACGGTGGCGGCCATGGGTTCCTCCCACAATCGACGTTGATTACGTAACCGGCAGTATCGATATAGCGCCGCGACGGGGCAAGGGGTCTGGAGGAAAAGATTCCGGGGAGCGACCAGAGGACTGACCAGGGGCGGGGCACACGCCCCCCGGAGGGCGGCGTGCGGGGGATCCGGCTGCGCCGCGCCGGCGGCAGGCGACCCGAGGGCACTCCGAAGAGCCGTCCCGCACGGTGCGGGACGGAAGGGCGCAAGGTCGCGCGAGCGGCCGTGCCGGTGCGGAACGGGAAGGCGGACAGTCGCGCCGACGCCCCTGCCGGTTCGCGACGGGACCCCGCCCATGCGGCCGGTCAGATCCACCACGGAGGCGACGAGCGCCTCATCCGGCAGCGCGCCACCGGCACGCCCGGGCGCGCGCCGTCAGCACGACGAGCGCCCCGGCGACCAGGGAGGGGCGGCCGGTGTTCAGCCGGTCAGGCCGCTGCGCAGCACATGCTTGGTGACCTTCCCGGAAGGCGTCCGGGGCAGGTCCGGCCGCAGGACCAGTTCGCGCGGGATCTTGTAGCGCGCGAGGCGCGGCTCCAGCCACTGGCGCAGGTCGTCGAGGCTCGGCCCGGCGTCGCCCTTCGGCACCACGACCGCGACCACGGTCTCGCCCCACTGATCGTGCGGACGGCCGACGACGGCCACGTCCAGGATGTCGGGGTGGCCGCGCAGAACACCCTCGACCTCCTGGGAGGCCACGTTCTCCCCACCCGTGATGATCATGTCCTTGAGACGGTCCACCACGGTGACGAAACCGTCCTCGTCCACCCTGCCGAGGTCGCCGCTGCGGTACCAACCGCCCACGAACGCCTCCTCGGTGGCCTTCTCGTCATCGAGGTACCCGACCATGCGGGTGTCCGACCGCAGCCAGATCTCCCCCGTCCGGCCCGCGGTGGCATCCGTGCCGTCCTGCGTCACGATGCGCAGGTCGACGCCGACCATGCCGCCGCGCCCGATCGAGCCCGCCTTCTCCACCTGCTCGCCGGGAGACAGCGACGCGCCCACAGGCCCCATCTCGCTCATGCCGTAGACCTGGTGGAAGTTCTCCGAGCGGTACGCCTTCATCAGTCTGCGGACCGTATCGGCGTCCATCGGCCCCGCCCCGTAGATCCAGGAGCGCACCGAGGACAGGTCGTACGCGTCGAAGTCGGGCACCGCCTGCACCGGGGCGATCAGCGCGACCGGCGCGCCGAACACCGCGGTGATCCGCTCCCGTTGGACGGTCTCCAGCATCACGCGGGGCTCGTACTCGCGCTGGAGCACGACCGTGCCGCCCAGCAGGAGGGTGCCCATCGCCCAGTTGTTGAGCGGGGACGCGTGCCAGATCGGCATGCAGACGAGGAACCGTTCGTCGCGGCGGAGCGGCACGGTGGCCGCGGTGTACGTGGCGGTCAGGGAGATGCCCCGGTGGGTGTGCACGCAGCCCTTCGGGCGGCCGGACGTGCCCGAGGTGTACAGGACTTGGGCGATGTCGGAGTCGGCTCCGGGCCCGCCCTCCCACTCGGCCGCCCCGGCGATCAGCGCTTCGAAGGACCCGGCGGGCGGTTCGTCCCCGGCCGCGTCCGGATGGCTCACCAGCCAGCGCACCCCGACGGCCGCGCCGGTGGCCCGTTCGCCGATCTCCTGGTCGACGAGCGCCAGCCGGGCACCGCAGTGCCGAAGCTGCTGGTCCACCTCGGCGGTCTGCAGCTTGTGGTTGACGGGCACCAGCGTGGCACCGGCCAGCCAGGCACCGAAGGCGGCGAAGAGGAAGGCCGGGGTGTTGTACGTCATCACGGCCAGGCGGTCCCCGGGCCGGAGCCCCGCCTCCCGCAACACGGTCGCCGCCCGGCGGACGGCGGCACCGAACTCGCCGTAACTCCACCGTCGGTCACGGTAGACCAGGGCTTCCTTGCGGCCGGCCGCCCGGACGACGCTGTCCAGCATGGCACTGAGGTGCACGCCTTCTCCTGGGATCGCGGGCCGGGGCGTCCGGCCCTTGTCGGGAAACTATGAATGATGGTTCACTTCTTCCATGGCCTACCGCAAGACCCCAGCCGAAATTCAACGTCTCGAATCGGCCCGTGAGCATCTGGTCACCCGGGCGACCGATGTCGTCGCCGAAGTGGGCTGGTCAGGAGCTTCCGTGACCGCGGTCGCCGACGCCGCGGGCATCGCGGCGGGCTCGGTGTACCAGCACTTCGCGTCGAAGGCCGCCCTCGCCGTCGAGGTCTTCCGGCGGGCGGCGGGGCACGAGGTGGACGTCCTCGAATCCGTGCTGAACGGCTCCGGGACCCCGGTCGAGCGGCTCGCCGACGGCGTCCGGGTCTTCGCCCGCCGCGCCCTCGAAAGCCGCGGCCTCGCCTATGCCCTGCTCGCCGCGCCGGCCGACGCGGCGGTCGGCGCGGAACGGCTCGTCTTCCGTCGCCGCTACCGCGCGCTGTTCGCCGAAGTGATCCGCGAGGGCATGGCGCAGGGACTGCTGCCGTCCCAGAACGGGGAGGTCACCGCCGCCGCGCTCACCGGCGCGATCGGCGAGGTCCTCGTGGCGCCGCTCGGCTCACCGGAGGACGACGATCAGGACATCCTCGCCGAACTGACCGCCATGGCGCTGCGCTGCGCGGGCGCGGCCCCTTCCTCCGCGCGCCCCTGATCCGTCATCCGTCTCTGCCCAGGAGGGCTCCTCATGCCTGCGTCGCCCGCACCCCACAGCCGCCCCACCGCCACCACCCACGAGGTGACGAACCAGCCGCCGCCGCTGACCGGCCACGACGTCGCCGACGACCCGGTGCTCATCGAGGGCGTCCGCCGCGAGGGCGCCGAGTGGTACCTGGACGACCTGCACCGGCTGGGCCGCCGCGCAGGCAGCGAGGAGGTGCAGCGGTGGGCGGACGAGGCGAACCGCCAGGAGCCGAGGCTGCGCACCCACGACCGCTACGGCAACCGGATCGACGAGGTCGAGTTCCATCCCTCGTACCACGCCCTCATGGACGTGGCGATCAGCGAGGGCCTCGGCGGCGCCGCCTGGGCCGACGAGCGGCCCGGTGCGCACGTGGCCCGCGCGGCGGGCTTCATGGTGTGGAGCAGCGCGGAGGCGGGCCACGGCTGCCCCGTCTCTATGACATACGCGGCGGTCCCCGCCCTGCGTCACGCCCCGGACCTCGCCAAGACGTACGAACCGCTGCTGACCAGCCGTGTGTACGAGTCCGGTCTGCGCACCCCCGCCGAGAAGCCCGGGCTGCTCGCGGGCATGGGCATGACGGAGAAGCAGGGTGGCACCGATGTGCGCGCCAACACGACCGCCGCCGTACAACAGGCGGACGGCACCTGGCGGCTGCGCGGCCACAAGTGGTTCACGAGCGCGCCGATGAACGACCTCTTCCTCGTCCTCGCCCAGGCCCCGGCGGGGCTGTCCTGCTTCCTGGTCCCCCGGGTCCTGCCGGACGGCAGCCGCAACACGTTCCGTATCCAGCGCCTCAAGGACAAGCTCGGCAACCGCTCCAACGCCAGCAGCGAGCCGGAGTTCGACGACACGGTGGCCTGGCTCGTCGGCGACGAGGGCCGGGGCGTGCGCACCATCATCGACATGGTCACCATGACGCGCCTGGACTGCGTCCTCGGTTCCGCCGCCGGCACCCGTGCGGCGCTCGCCCAGGCGACGCACCACGTACGTCACCGGTCCGTGTTCGGGGCGAAGCTCATCGACCAGCCCCTGATGCGCAACGTCATCGGCGATCTGGCGCTGGAGTCCGAGGCGGCGACCACGCTGGCCCTGCGGCTGGCCGGGGCTGCGGACCGTGCGCAGCAGGGCGACACCCAGGAGCGCGCCTTCCTGCGGCTCGCCACCGCGGTCGGCAAGTACTGGGTGTGCAAGCGCCAGCCGGCCGCCGTCGCCGAGGCCCTCGAATGCCTGGGGGGCAACGGGTACGACGAGGAGTCCGGCATGCCCCGCCTCTACCGCGAGGCCCCGCTCAACGGCATCTGGGAAGGCTCCGGCAACGTCAACGCGCTGGACATGCTGCGCGCCCTGGCCCGTGAGCCGGAGTCGCTCCAGGCCCTGCGCACGGAGATCGAGGCCGCCGCCGGGGGCGACCGCCGTCTGGACTCCGCCTGGCAGGAGCTCCGGGGCGAGCTCGTCCTCACCGAGGACGCTCCGATCCGTGCCCGCCGGGTCATCGAGCGCGCGGCGCTCGTCCTCCAGGGCTCCCTGCTCATACGCCACGCACCGGCCGCCGTCGCCGACGCGTTCTGCGCGTCCCGGTTGGCAGGCGACCGCGGACTGGCTTTCGGAACGCTGCCGCCCGGGACGGACTTCACGGAGCTGCTCACCCGTCTGCCCGCCTGACCGGTCCGCCGCGGCCGGCCGCGCACCCCATTCTCTTACGTTCCCGTGACGTGCCGAGTCGTCGGCGCCCGGCTCGTCCTGCGCGGCCTACGGTGGGCGGCATGCGTGTACTGGTCACCGGCGGCGCCGGGTTCATCGGTTCGGAAATCGTGCGGACCCTCGTGTCCGCCGGGCACGAGGCGGTGGTGCTCGACGCCCTGCTCCCCTCGGCGCACGGTGCCGGCGCCGCCGTGCCGCCCGGCGCGGGCAACGGATTCGTCGTGGCGGACGTGCGCGACCGCGAGGCCGTGGACCGTGCGCTGCGCGGCATCGACGCGGTCTGCCACCAGGCGGCGATGGTCGGCCTCGGCAAGGACTTCGCGGACGCGCCGGACTACGTGGGGTGCAACGACCTGGGAACGGCCGTGCTGCTCGCCGCGATGGCGGGCGCGGGGGTGCGGAACCTGGTCCTCGCCGGATCGATGGTGGTCTACGGAGAGGGCCGGTACGACTGCCGGCTCCACGGCCCGGTCCGGCCGGGCCCCCGCGCGGAGGCCGATCTGGCCGAGGGCCGCTTCGAGCCCCGCTGCCCTTCCTGCGGCACGGAACTGGCCCCCGGGCTCGTCGGCGAGGACGCTCCGGTGGACCCGCGCAACGTGTACGCGACGACCAAGCTCGCCCAGGAGCACCTCGCCTCCTCCTGGGCGCGGGCGACGGGCGGCCGCGCGGTGTCGCTGCGGTACCACAACGTGTACGGGCCGGGAATGCCGCGCGACACCCCGTACGCCGGTGTCGCCTCCTTCTTCCGTTCGGCCCTGGCCCGGGGTGAGGCGCCACGCGTCTTCGAGGACGGCGGCCAGCGCCGGGACTTCGTCCATGTGCGGGACGTGGCCGCCGCGAACGCGGTCGCGCTGGAGGCGGTCGCGGGACGCGGGCCCGGCACCTTCGCCGCGTACAACACCGGGAGCGGGCAGCCGCACACCATCGGCGAGATGGCCGCTGCCCTGGCCTCGGCCCACGGCGGTCCGGCCCCGGTGGTCACCGGTGAGTACCGGCTCGGGGACGTACGCCATGTCACGGCGGACTCGCGGCGGCTGCGCGACGAGCTGGGCTGGAAGCCGGCGGTGGGGTTCGCCGAGGGAATGGCGCGGTTCGCGGCGGCTCCGCTGCGGGAGGCCGCCGGGGTGGGCGCGGGCTGAGGCTCACGCCACCGGCAGGGTCACCTCGAAGCAGCAGCCTCCGGTGACGTTGCGGACGTCCGCCCGGCCGGCGTGCGCCTCGACGATCCCGCGCACGATGGCGAGGCCGAGTCCCGCTCCCGCCGGAGGTGTACGGGCATGGGTGCCGCGCCAGCCGGTGTCGAAGACCCTGGGCAGATCCTCCTCCGGAATGCCGCCGCAGCCGTCGGTGACCGACAGCACCACTCCGCCGCCCGTGCGGTGCGCGGTCACCGCGACCGTGCCGTCCGCGGGGGTGCGGCGGATGGCGTTGATCAGGAGGTTGCCCAGGACCCGGCTCATCTCCTTGCCGTCCACCTCGACGGGCACCGCCTCGATCCGGTCGCCGACCAGCCGCACGCCGTGCTCGCGGGCCAGCGGATCGGCTCCGGCCAGCGCGTCGCCCACCAGGTCGTAGACGGAGATCCGGGTGGGGGTCAGGGTGAGCGAACCGGCGTGGATGCGGGAGAGTTCGAAGAGGTCGCCGACCATGTCGTTCATCCGCTCCACCTCGGTGCGTATCTGCCTCAGATAGCGCCGCGAGTCGACGGCCATGCCGTCCTCCAGCGCCTCGGACATGGCGCGCAGTCCGGCGAGCGGGGTACGCAGGTCGTGCGAGATCCAGGCGACGAGCTCCCGCCGTGAGGTCTCCAGGGCACGCTCCCGCTCGCGCGAACTGTCGAGCTTGGCGCTGGTGGCGGCCAGTTCGCGGGTGAGTGCGGCGAGTTCGGCGGTGGCCGGGGCCTCGGGGGCCGCGAAGGTCCCGCCGTCACCGAAGGAGCGGGCGGCGAGCGTCAGATCGCGGCTCCTCGCCGCCACCCAGCGGCCCAGCAGCATCGCGGTGACGAGGGAGACGACGGCGGCCATGGCGACGACGGTGGTGACCACGGTGAGGTCGTGGGGCGACAGGAACATCGCCCAGGCGACGGTCAGTGTGCCGGCGAGCATCGCGGTGACGGCCACGGCGGCGACGACGGTCAGCGAGACGACGAGCGAACGGTGCCGGGAGATCCGCAGCACGACGGCGCCGAGCAGTCCGGCGGCTGCGGCGCCCAGGAAGGCGAAGAGCGCGATGAGGAGGATGTCGGTCATGCCGGCGCTCCGGAACCGGAATCCGTGGGAGCGGCAGGAGGGGTGTGGGCGGTGGGAGCCGTCGGATCAGCCGGCAGGTCCAGTCGGTAGCCGACGCCCCAGACCGTACGGATCAGCTCCGGGCGGGCCGGGTCGGCCTCGACCTTCCCGCGCAGACGGCGGACGTGGACGGTCACGGTCGACAGATCTCCGAAGTCCCAGCCCCAGACCCCGCGCATCAGCTCCTCCCGGGTGAAGACCCGGCCCGGATGACGCAGGAGGAAGGCGAGCAGATCGAACTCCCGCAGGGTGAGGGCCAGCGTCCGGCCCGCGAACGTCGCGCTCCGGGCCGCCGGGTCCAGGACGAGGCCCGCGCCTTCGAGCAGCGCCGGGCGGCCGGGAGGCGTCGCGGCCGCCCGGGCGCGGCGCAGCACGGAGTCGACGCGCAGGACGAGTTCGCGGGGGCTGAACGGCTTGGTGACGTAGTCGTCCGCCCCCGTCTCCAGGCCGAGGATGCGGTCGTCCTCGTCGCCGCGCGCGGTGAGCATGATGACCGGCACGGGTCCCTGCTCCCGCATGCGGCGGCAGACCTCGAATCCGTCCATGCCCGGCAGCATCAGGTCCAGGACGGCCAGGTCCGGGCGCCGGGCGGCGTACTGTTCGAGCGCGGCCGGGCCGTTCGACGCCCGGGCCACCTCGTATCCGGCCCCGGCCAGGTAGCCGGTGACCACCTCCGCGACCGTGGGGTCGTCGTCCACGACGAGTACGTGGCCACGGGCGGCGGGGTGGCGCGGTGAGGGGTCCGGGGTCGGCTGCATGCCACCACCTTGGCACCTGCGGAGAGGAAGCGCGGACCCTCCTGGGCCGGCACCTGCCGACGTCCATATTTCGTAAGAATCCGGAACCCGATTTGTCGGTTTCTCCTCCGTAGGGTGAGCCGCGTGATTCCTTCCTCCGATACTTCCGGCCCCCGCGCCGACCTCGTCCTGCCATGTCTGGACGAGGCCGCCGCCCTGCCCGCGGTGCTGGCCTCGGTTCCTCCCGGCTGGCGGGCGATCGTCGTGGACAACGGTTCGACCGACGGCTCGGCGGAGCTGGCGCGGTCGCTCGGCGCGACGGTGGTGCATGAACCGCGGCGGGGCTTCGGCGCGGCCTGTCACGCGGGGCTGCTTGCCTCCGAGGCGGAGTTCGTCTGCTTCTGCGACTGCGACGGCTCGCTGGACCCCGGGCTGCTGACGGGCTTCGTCCGCCGGGTCGCCGACGGTGAGAGCGATCTGCTGCTCGGCCGTCGCCGCCCCGAAGGACCGGGTGCCTGGCCACTGCACGCACGGGCGGGCAATGCGGCACTGGCCCGGATGCTGCGCCGTCGCACCGGGCTGCGGCTGCACGACCTCGGGCCGATGCGGGCCGCGCGCCGGGCCGATCTGCTGGCACTCGGTCTCACCGACCGTCGCAGCGGATACCCCCTCCAGATGGTGGTCCGCGCTGCCGACGCGGGACTGCGCGTCACCGAGACGGACGTCCCCTACCTCGCCCGCACGGGGAAGTCGAAGGTCACCGGCACCTGGCGGGGCACCTGGCACGCGGTGCGTGACATGCGCGCCGTGCTGGCGGAGCCACCGGTCCGGATGGGGGCCCTGCGATGAACGCGCCCGAGTCCACCACGGCCCGCCCGGCCCCGGCCGGGGTGACGACCCTCCTCGTCATCGCGAAGGAGCCGCTGCCCGGCCGGGTGAAGACCCGGCTCACCCCGCCCTTCTCCCCCACCGAGGCCGCGCGCCTCGCCGAGGCGGCGCTCACCGACACCCTGCGCACCGTCCGGGCGCTGCCCGCCGCGCGGCGGGTGATCGTCCTCGACGGGAGGCCCGGGCCGTGGCTGCCGCCCGGCATCGAGGTGGTGGAGCAGGGCCCGGGAGGTCTCGACGAACGGCTGGCCGCCGCGTTCGCCGCCTGCACCGGGCCGACCCTCCTGATCGGCATGGACACCCCGCAGATCACGGCAGCCGATCTGGCCCCCGCCCTCTCCTCCACCTCCTGGGACGGCTGCGACGCCTGGTTCGGCCCCGCCGAGGACGGCGGGTTCTGGGCGCTGGGCCTGGCCGAACCCGACCCCGTACTGCTGCGTGGCGTGCCGATGTCCGTGCCCGAGACCGGTGCGGTGCAGCGGCGCCGGCTGGTCGACGCCGGACTGTCCGTCCGCGACCTTCCGCTCCTGCGCGACGTGGACACCGCGGCCGACGCCGCGCACGTCGCCGCACGCGCACCGGACGGACGGTTCGCCGCCGAACTCGCCCGGCTGACCCGGGCGGCGGTCCGATGAACGGCGCAGGCCGCGATCAAGGCGTGCTGAACCCTCCGCACGGGGACGTCACCGCGTGGGACACCGGCTCATGGGGCACCGACCCCTACGCCAACGCCCTGCGCAACGGACACGGTCCGCTCTTCCTCCGCCGTACGGACGGCTGGCTGCTGCCGCTGGACGTGGAGCGCTGGTGTGCCGGCGCGGACGCCGCCGACCTGTCGGCGCTGCGCCGTTGTGAGGGCCCCGTCCTGGACATCGGCTGCGGGCCGGGCAGGCTGGTGGCCGCGCTGGCGGCCCGCGGCCACCGCGCGCTGGGCATCGACGTCAGCGAGGCCGCGGTCGACCGCACCCTGCGGCTCGGCGGTTCCGCGCTGCGCCGCTCCGTCTTCGAACCGCTCCCGGGCGAGGGCCGCTGGGGCACCGTGCTGCTCCTGGACGGCAACGTAGGAATCGGCGGCGACCCGTCCGGCCTGCTGCGGCGCGCGGCGGACCTGCTGGCCCCGGGCGGACTCCTCATCGCCGAGACGGCGCCCCACGACATCGACGAGCGGGTCCGGGTGCAGCTGGACGACGGGGGCGCCTCCAGCTCCGGACCGGCCGCCCCGTTCCCATGGGCCCGGCTCGGCACGCCCGCGCTGCTGGGATACGCCCGCCGGCACGGCCTGCACCGCGTCGATCAGTGGGACGCGGACGGCCGCTCCTTCGTCTCCGTACGACGCAGCCGGACCGTCCGGACCACCAGCCAGACCGCCGACACCGAGAACAGCGCGGCCGTGATCAGCAGCCAGTTCCCCAGGAACACCTCGGGGGACAGCCCGCTCGCCGGCTCGTAGCGCTCCGCCTGCCGGGTGATCAGCGGGAACCACACGAGGAGCAGCAGCCCGGAGAGGAAGACCGGCACCCGGACGAAGTTCACCAGGTCCGGGCGCCGGCCGGCCGCCCGGCACAGCAGCCGGTCCGCCCCCGCGTACAGCGGCACCAGCACCAGGTCGTGCACGAGGGCGGCACCGGCGAACCACACGATCACGCCCCAGGTGTCGCCCGCCAGCAGCCGTACGCCCGCATAGCCGGCCAGGGCGAAGGAGGCGGCCATCAGCAGGAGATGCAGAGGCCCTTCCCCGTACCATCGCCGCACCACGGCGCCGGGGTTCACGCGGTTCACAGTGCTCCAAAGGTCAGCCGGGACACCCATTTGGTGTTGAGTACGCCGGGGGCGGCCGGGACGATGATCCGTGCCGGATAGCCGTGATCGGGTGTCAGGTCCTCGCCGTTGACCTGGAGGGCCAGCAGGGAGCGCGGATCGCGCACCTGGTTGTCGCGCAGGGCGGCCCGGCGGAACGGCCCGCTGCGCTGTACGGACTCCACGAGCACCCCCGGGGCGTCGCCCGGGTAGCCGGCGAGCGCGGCCAGATCCCTCAGCCGTACGCCGCGCCACCACTGGTCCGAGGTGGACCAGCCCTCCACGCAGGCGATCGGGAGCGCCGCGCTGTACTGGTTCATGGCCAGGAGCTGTTCCCGGGTGAACCGGAGGTCCCCGGCAGGCCCGCTGACGGTGAGCCACCACCCCTCCCCCGTATCGGCGGGGGTCACGCCGACCGCGGCGGCCGTCTTGTTGATCTGGAAACCGTTGGGCCCGGACCCCGGCTCGGCGGCGCCGTGCGGAGTGAGCACGGCGAGACGCCGCAGCGGTCCGTCGAAGCTCCGCCCGGCCGAGGTGATCAGCAGGACCAGCGAACCTGCTCCGACCACGGCCAGCGCCCCGCGGCGGGACAGCGTCGGCGGAGCGGGCGCGGGCGACTCCAGCGGATCGTCCGGCACCTTCGCGCTGAGCCCGCCCGACCGCAGCACCCGTACGGCCTGTGGCGCCCGGAGCCCGGCATGGGCGAGGAACGCGGCGAAGAACACCCACGCCCCGTAGAAGTGCAGCGGGTAGAAGGAGCCCGGGAACAGGTACTCCAGCTGGATGTTGAGCAGCCCCGTGACGAACTCGAACAGTGCCCCGCCCACCAGGAGGAGCAGCGAGATCCGCTCCAGCGCGTGCCCGAGGGAACGGGCCGGCGGCAGCGCGAAGAGCCGCGGAACCACGGACCAGAGCTTGGCCAGCAGAACCGGGACGAGCACGATGCCGAGGGTGACATGGAGCCCCTGCGTCAGCCGGTACAGCCAGTGCGGACCGGTCGGCCACGCGAAGAGGTAGAAGCCCAGCAGCCCCTTGTCGGGCGTCTTGTCGTTGACCGGGTTCAGGTCCGGGTTGTAGGCGGCGTACGACAGCAGACCGGTCACGAACAGCACGGTGATCCCGACGAGCAGGACGAGGCCGAGCACCGCGGTGAACCGCACACCCCGCACCGGGCTGCGCCAGAACCCCGGCGCGGAGGGCAGATGTTCGAGGATCGTCGTCGCCCGTCCGCCGAGAAGACGGGAAAGGAACGCGGGTGGGGTCGGACTCTGCCGACGGCTGTCGCCCATGCCCCGACGCTATGCCGGGGTGGGAGGGGTGAGGTGGTTACGACTCCTGACGAAACGATGACATCACCCCTGACACGCACGGCCACTCGGCGCACGCCCCTGCGCGGACACTCCGGAATCTGACGGTTCCGTGACGCGCCCGGTCACCACGCCTGTGTACCGCGCTGTCGTGCGTACGGTGCGTGCGTGAAGACCGAGGACCGCACCGAACCCGCCACCGAACCGCTCCCCGCACAGCGCACCGGGCACCGCCGCGACCTGGCCGCCGCCGCGGCGGGCGTCGTACTCGTCGCCGCGGCCGTACTCGTCGGCCGCGCCTTCGACGACCCCGCCCGCACCCTCGTCGTCCACTGGCCGCCCCTGCTCGCCACCTGGTATCCGCACATCGGGCCGGGCACCTGGATCGCGCCCGTCGTCGCCGCGACCGTCGTCGCGTACGGCCCGGCCCTCGCCGACCGGCTGCGCTGGCGGGGGCTGCTGCTCAGCTGCTACGCCGCCTCGCTCGCCTGGGTCCTCTCGCTGGCCATGATCGACGGCTGGGGCCGCGGGATCGCCGAACGGCTCACCACGAAGCACGAGTACCTGCGGGTCATCGGCCGCTTCGACGACATCGGTGCCGCGCTGCGCGGTTTCGACGCACACATCCTGAGCGGCGCGCCGGACAACTGGCCCGCCCATGTCGCCGGACACCCGCCGGGCGCCACGCTCACCTTCGTCCTGCTGGACCGCATCGGGCTCGGCGGCGGCGCCTGGGCCGGGGTCTGGTGCATCGCGACCGGCGCCTCCGCCGCGGTGGCCGTCCTGATCGCGGTACGCGTCCTGGCGGACGAGCGCACCGCCCGTCGCGCCGCTCCGTTCGTCGTCCTCGCACCGGTCGCGATCTGGGCGGGCACCTCCGCGGACGGCTACTTCGCCGCGGTCGCGGCCTGGACCGTCGCGCTGCTGGCCCTGGCCGCGACCCGCAGGGTCCGCGGCCCCGCAGCCGCCGCGCTCGGCGCCGGTCTCCTCTACGGACTGACCTGCTACCTGAGTTACGGTCTGACGCTCATCGCGCTCCCGCTCCTCGCCGTCCTCGTCCTCACCCGCACCGCCCGGCCGCTCCCCCACTTCGTCCTGGGGGCTCTCGTGGTACCGGTGGCCTTCACCCTCGCGGGCTTCAACTGGTGGGAGGCGTACCACCTGCTCGTCGAGCGCTACTACCAGGGAGCCGGTGGCATCCGTCCCTACTGGTACTGGGTATGGGCCAACCTCGCCTGCACGGCGATCGCCGTCGGACCGGCGACGCTCGCGGGCCTGCGCCGCAGTACGGCGGGGGTTCCAGGGGCGCTACGCACCCTGCGCTCCGGGACGACTGCTCCGACGCAGCGGCTGGTCCTGCTCGTCTCGGCGGCGCTCCTGGCACTGCTGGCGGCCGACCTGTCCGGGATGAGCAAGGCGGAGACGGAACGGATCTGGCAGCCGTTCATGCTCTGGCTGCTCCCCGCGGCCGCCCTCCTGCCCACCCGGGGCCGGCGCGGCTGGCTGGCCGCGCAGGCGGTCGTGGCACTGGCGGTCAACCACCTGCTCTGGACCGGCTGGTAGCCGGTGGCGCGTACGCCGCCGTCCGCGTCCGGCACCCGGTCACGGGCGCGCCGCCGGCGTCCTCGCTTCACTCGGCGGAGTGGAGTCCGCAGCCCACGGGGGTTGTTCCGGCCTCGCCACGCTCAGGTTCCCGTGGTGGTCTGCCGAACGATGAGCGCATGTCACTGAACACTCTGCGCTCGCTGGCCCGCCGCGTGGTTCCCACCCTGCTGGTCGCCCAAGTCGTCCTCCTTCCCCTTCAGCCCGCCTCAGCCGCCGAGCGGGCGGTCCAGCCGTGCCGGTCGGCCGCCGCCTGCGGTTCGGTGATCGTCGCCCCCGTCTCCCAGGCCGCCCCGGACCACGGTGACTGCACCAGCCCGGAACCGGTCGTGTGCCTGATCCGGAGCGAGACGCCGGAGGAGCGCGAGATCGCCCGCGACCAGCGGATGCGCTACCACCAGCTCCTGGTGGACATGGAGCGCACGGAGTGCGCCATGCGGGCCGAAGGGCGCTCGGAGGAGGACATCGCGCGCGCTCTGGTCCAGATGCGCAACGACGCCAAGGACGTCATCCGCGCCGGCATGACCCCGGAACAGGTCGCGGAGCTGGAGGCACGCAACCAGAAGAAGTACGGCAACCCGCTCGGCCCGACGGCGGACCAGCTCTACATGAAGTACGGCTCCTGGGAGAAGGTCGCCGAAGCCGCCACGCGTTCGAGCGCGGCCGTGGACCAGGAGCTCGGTCTGGAGTTCCGCCACTGCTCCTGCGAGGTGCTCCAGGCGGCCTGATCCGACGCCGGTCCGCGTGCCCGCGCGGACGGGCCGGACCGCGCGCTGTCGGATGTCGGCTGTCCGCGCACCATAGACAGCGGCGGCCCTCGGCATACGTGCACGGCGCACACCCCTGACGGGGACGGGGCGTGCGCCGTGCACAGGGACGATCGGACCGGATCGCGCGGATGGGCGACGGCCCGCTCGCCGGTGGCGTGTCCGTCAGGCCGAGGACCCGCTGTCGACGACCAGGTCGGTGCCGACCACCGAGCCGGCCGCGGGCGAGGCGAGGTAGAGCACCGCGGCCGCCACTTCCCCGGACTCCGCGAGCCGGCCGAGCGGGTTCTCCGTCCTCACCCGCTCGGCCCGGTCCGCCTCGGTCTCACCGGGCCGCAGCGACATGGGGGCTGCGGAGGCGCCGGGGCTGACGGCGTTGATGCGGATGCCCTGGTGGATGTGGTCGAGGGCGGCGGCGCGGGTCAGCGCGGAGACCGCCGCCTTCGAGGTGATGTACGCGGCGGCGTTGGGGATCCTCAGGTGTGCGCCCAGGTTGGAGGAGATGTTGACGATGGTGCCGCCGCCGTTCTCCTTCATGTGGGCGATCTCATGCTTCATGGCCAGCCAGACGCCGGTGACGTTGGTCCGCAGCACCGCGTTCCAGTCCTCCTCGCTCACCTCGCCGACGGGTACGGCGCCGCGGAGTATCCCGGCGTTGTTGACCGCGATGTCCAGTCCCCCGAAGCGGGTGACGGTCTCGCGTACGAGGTTCTGGACCAGGCCGAAGTCGGTGACGTCGACGGTCACGGCGGCAGCCGTGCCGCCGGCCGCCTCGATGAGGCCGGCCGTCTCGCCCAGGGAGGCCGCGGTGCGTCCCGCAACGACCACGGACGCGCCTTCGGCGGCGAAGGCGAGCGCGATGGCGCGGCCGAGGCCGGAGCCCGCGCCGGTGACGAGGGCGGTCCTGCCGGTGAAGCGGTTCATTTCGGTGACTCCCTGAGTGATGAATTACTGGGTGCGGTGGTTCAGGAAGGCCACGACGAGGAGGGCGGTCCCGGTCGCGGCCAGGGCGGCGGCGTCGCTGCCGAGCGTGAGCAGGACGGCGAGGAGGACGGTCGGGCCGCATTCCATCGCGGTGTTCAGCACGCCGCCCGCGAGCCCGGTCTGCCCCGGCGGTACGCCCTCGGTGGCGAGCACGGCGGCGCCGGCGAAGGAGGCCGCGGTGCCGGCCGGCAGCAGTACGAGGCCCGGCAGCAGCCCGTAGGCGTAGCCGGTGTGCGCGTCGAGCCCGGTGAACGCGAGGAGGATGAGCCCGGCCGCTGCCGTGCCCATTCCGGCGGCCGTGACGGCCCGGGGCCCGTACCGCCCGACGAGCGGTCCCGCCGCCCGGCCCGAGGCGGTCAGGGCGACGGCGAACGGTACGAAGGCGGCCGAGGTCTGCATCTGTGACCAGTCGCGCACCTGCTGGAGGTGGAGCGACAGGACCACGAAGGTCATCGCCGTCCCGCAGGCGCTCAGCGCGATGGCCATGAGGGCGAGGGACCGCCGCCGGTCGAGCAGGAACCGGGGAGGCAGCAGCGGGTCACGGGCCCGGCGCTCGGCGTGCCGGAACGCGGCCAGCAGGGCGATTCCCCCGAGCAGCGGTACGAACACGGCGGCCGACGACCAGGGCCGGGCGTCGGTGACGACGAGCCCGTAACTGGCCAGGGTGATCCCGGCGGTGGCGAGCAGGGCACCCGGCAGGTCGAGGCTCCTGCCGGGGTCCGGCGCGGTGTCCGGCAGCAGCCGGCGGATGAGGGCGAGGGCGGTGACCGCCACCACGATCGGTAAGGCGAAGGTCCAACGCCAGGAGAGCAGCGCGGAGATGACACCGGAGAGCAGATTGCCGGCGGTCGCGCCGAGTACGGAGAGCCCGCCCCAGGTGGCCATCGCCCTGCCGTACTCGGGCGGGGAGGGGAAGACGGCGCGGAGCACGGCCATGGCGGCCGGTGCGACGAGGGCCGCGCCCGCGCCCTGGGCGAAGCGCGCCGCGAGCAGGGCCCCGATGCCGGGGGCGAACGGGGCGGCGGCCGAGGCGGCCGCGAAGAGCACCAGTCCCGCGGTGAGGGTGCGTCGCCCGCCGTAGCGATCGGCCAGGCGTCCGCCGAAGAGCACCAGTCCGGCGAAGGTCAGCCCGTAGGCGGCGCTGAGGAGGATCAGGTCGGCGCGTTCCAGGTCCAGTTCGCGCCCGATGCGGGGCAGGGGGACGGCGATCGCGGCGAGCGTGAAGATCAGTGTGGTCTGGACGATACCGAGAAGCACGAAGGCGTATCGGTACCGCATGCCGACGACGCGGGCGGCGCCTTTGGCGGTCATATCTCCCCCTGATATTTGACCGAACGTTCCATTATTCGAGCGCGCAAGGAGGCACCTCAGAGGCACCCAGAAGCACCGAGTGGCACTCGGCGACACCCACCGAATCCGCCGGGCGTGATTCAGTCCAGCAACGTCAGCGCCTGCTCGGCGGCGTCCCGCACCCGGCCCGGATCGTCCGACGCCTTGCCGACGACCCGGATGCCCTGCAGCAGGACGAGCAGCATGCGGGCCAGCGCACGCGGCTCACGGCACTCGGGAAGCTCACCCTGAGCCTGGGCCCGTACGAGCGCGGAGTGCAGCGGGGCCTCCAGGCGCTCCCAGCTGATCTCGACCCGACGGGCCGCCGCGGGGTCGTGCGGGGCCAGTTCGGCCGCGGTGTTGGTGACGAAGCAGCCGTTCAGCCGCCCCTCCGGTGAAGCCGCCTCCGCGGCGAAGCGGCGTACCACCGCCCGCACCGCGGGAAGGGCGGGGCCGGGCTGCGACAGCTCGGCCAGGAGCAGCGGGTCACGCGTCTCGGCGTACCGGTCCATGGCCTTCAGATACAGCTCGTTCTTGCCGCCGAAAGTCGCGTAGATACTGGCGCGCCCGATGCCGAGGTGCTCAACGAGGTCCGCCACCGACGTCGCCTCGTAACCGCGCCTCCAGAACAGCTCAAGGGCCGACTGCAGCGCGGCGTCCGGATCGAATTCCTTGGTCCTGGCCACGTCGAGGACCCTAGACCTATCTGGAACGCTCGGTCAAATACCTTGGGCAGCAACCCGGTTCGCAGACCTGCCCACCGAGAGCGGCGCGCACTTCAAGCAATCCCGAAAGTTTCGAAGCGATCCATGATCCAGAATGGATCACATACCTCACCACGATCGACCGGCAGCAGTTTCCATGCACTCAACTTGCTTCCTGAAGTGCAAAAACAACACCACGGATGCCTTTTCGGCAGGACCGAAGGTTTCGCAACACTTGCCGAAACTATTGACAGCCGTGAGGGGCAGATCAAGACTCCGTGATCGGGCCGGACCGCCACTGACGACTGCCGCGTGAGCCCAACCACGCGTCGGAGCAACTGTGTTGGCGATTCCGGCAGAACCCGTCCGGCATCACTCCTACGTGACAGCCCCTGGAGGAAACCGACATGAGCGCACCCGTGCCATCACCCCGCAGACGCAGACCCGGACGCTTCATGACCCTGCTGAGAAGCTCCTGGGCGATCGCCCTGGCCGCGGTCGCCGTGCTGCTGCTGCCCAGCGCCGCCAGCGCCGACACCGTCATCAACTCGAACCAGACGGGCACCAACAATGGTTACTACTACTCGCACTGGAGCGATGGCGGCGGCTCGGTGTCGATGACGCTGGGCTCGGGCGGCAACTACGGCTACCAGTGGAGCAACGTCGGCAACTTCGTCGGCGGCAAGGGGTGGAGCACCGGCGGACGCAAGTCCGTGAACTACTCCGGCAGTTTCAACCCGTCGGGCAACGCCTACCTCGCACTCTACGGCTGGACCACCAACCCGCTGGTCGAGTACTACGTCGTCGAGAACTTCGGCACGTACCGTCCCACCGGCACCTTCAAGGGCACGGTCACCAGCGACGGAGGCACCTACGACATCTACGAGACGACCCGGGTGAACCAGCCCTCGATCGAGGGCACCAAGACCTTCAAGCAGTACTGGAGCGTCCGCCAGTCGAAGCGGACGGGGGGCACCATCACCACGGGCAACCACTTCGACGCGTGGTCGAGCCACGGCATGAGCATGGGCTCCTTCAACTACATGATCATGGCGACCGAGGGCTACCAGAGCAGCGGCAGCTCCAACATCACGGTCAGCGAGGGCGGTTCCGGCGGCGGAACGGGCGGTGGCGGAACGGGCGGCGGCACCGGCGGCGGCTCCGGCGGCTGCACCGCGACGCTCTCCGCGGGAGACAAGTGGAGCGATCGCTACAACCTGAACGTCTCCGTCTCCGGCTCCGCCAACTGGACCGTCACCATGAAGGTCCCCTCGCCCGAGAAGGTGCTGTCCACCTGGAACGTGAGCACGAGCTACCCGGACAGCCAGACCCTCGTGGCCAAGTCCAACGGCAGCGGCAACAACTGGGGAGCGACCATCCAGACCAACGGCTCCTGGACCTGGCCCACGGTCACCTGCAGCGCCGGCTGACCCACCGCGTCAGCGGTGACCCTCACCTTCACCACGCGTCCGGCCGCGCTTTCGGTATGGCCGGGCCTCTGCCACCTGGAGGACCTCATGCATCTCCTTCCCCGCCGTCATCCGGCCGCCCTGGCCGCCGGACTCGCTCTCGCCGCGACGGCCTCCCTGGGCCTGACCGCCACGGCCGCCGCTCCCGCGACGGCCGCCGCCTGCAACGGCTATGTGGGCCTGACCTTCGACGACGGCCCCTCCAACGACCACACCCCCGCCCTGCTCAACGCTCTCAAGCAGAACGGCCTGCGGGCCACCATGTTCAACGAGGGGCAGTACGCCGCCTCCGCCCCGGGCCAGGTGCAGGCCGAGATCAATGCCGGCATGTGGGTCGGCAACCACAGCTACACACACCCGCACCTCATCCAGCAGAGCCAGGCCGCGATCGACTCGGAGGTCTCCCGGACCCAGCAGGCCATCGCCAACGCGGGCGGAGGCACGCCGAAGCTGTTCCGGCCGCCGTACGGCGAGACCAACTCCACCCTCAAGGCCGTCGAGGCCAAGTACGGACTGACGGAGGTGATCTGGGACGTCGACTCGCAGGACTGGAACGGTGCCAGTACGGACGCGATCGTGCAGGCCGTGGGACGACTCACCAACGGTCAGGTCATCCTGATGCACGAGTGGCCGGCCAACACCCTCGCCGCGATCCCGCGCATCGCTCAGTCGCTCGCGTCCCGTGGCCTCTGCTCAGGCATGATCTCCCCGCAGACCGGACGGGCCGTCGCGCCCGACGGCAGCACCGGCGGAGGCGGGACCGGTGGAGGCGGCTGCACCGCGACGCTCTCCGCCGGGCAGCAGTGGAGCGACCGCTACAACCTCGGCGTCTCCGTCACGGGCGCCGGTAACTGGACCGTCACCATGAACGTACCGGCGCCCGAGAAGATCCTCTCCACCTGGAACGTCAGCACCGCCTACCCCAGCGCCCAGGTCCTGACCGCGAAGCCCAACGGCAGCGGAAACACCTGGGGGGTGACGATTCAGACCAACGGATCCTGGAACTGGCCGACGGTCTCGTGCACCACGGGCTGACGGCCTGCCACACCACGACCGGGTGCCTTCCACGGCTGGGCGTCACCGGTTCAGGCGTCCGCTCGCGATCTCTGTGAGCGGCGGCTCCCCTCGCTCAGCGTTGTCAGTGGCTCCGTCTAGCGTCTTCGACATGACAAGAAGTGCACACACCTTCGCCTATGCGCGCGCCTCCTCGCTGACCGTCGCCGAGACGGGTCAGGTGCTCGGTCTGGAGACGGCGGGAGGGCTCACCCCGGCCGGGGCCGATGCCCACCCGCAGTTCTTCGCCGGGTTCCTGAGCGCGCCTCAGGCGGCCTCGCGAGCACTTCTCGCCGTCGCGGACGTGGCCGCGGCCCGTTACCACCGGCGCGCTCTGCGCGCATCGCTCGATCCGGTGGTGACGGGCAACGGCGACCGGCTCCGGTTCGAGTCCTTCTCCGGGTGCTGCGGTGTGTACGCCCGGCTTGATGTGCTCCCCGACGGGCTGTGCGGCGCCGACACCGGCCACGGCACCACCAACGTCGATGTCAACAACCCGCTGCGCGAGGCGTTGTCCCGGCTGAGCGGAGACGATCCACTGCACCTGCGGGTCGGCCCCGACGAGATGGCGGTGACCACACTCGACGGGCCGGTCGTCGAGAAGAAGGTTCCGCTGCCGGAGCGCTGGCTGCGCGGCTTCGCCGAATCCCAGGCCGTCACCGCCGGCTTCGATCTGCGGGGGGAGCTGACCGCCGCCGAGACGACGCGCTTCCTCCGTTCCCTCCCGCGCACCGCGACGGGTGCCGGCGCCGTGACCGGCCCGCTGTGGGTGGTCGCCGCAGGTCGCACGCTGCGCCCCACCACCCGCCCGGTACCCGGCGCCGTCTGTCTGCCCGGCCCCGAGCGTCTCGCCGCACTCCAGCGGGTGCTGCGGCACGCCACCGGCCTGCGCGTGTACGGCCCCGCGCCGGACGGTGCCCACCCCACCGCCTCCGCCTGGGAGGTCGGGCTGCCGGGAATGCGGCTCACGCTGACCCTCTCCCCGGAGCCCGACCGCGGGTTCTCCGGTGAGGGCGGGGTGCTGGAGGCCCTCGCCGGCGACGCGGCGGCCCAGGACGCCGATCTGGTCTCCGTCCTGCTCGCCTGGGAGCCACGCATCGATCCCGCCGACCTCGCCGAGCAGTCCGGGCTCACCGTGGACCGTGTACGGGCCGCTCTCGTCCGCCTCGGTACGGCCGGCCGAGTCGGCTATGACATCGCCGAGGCCGCCTACTTCCACCGTGAACTCCCCTACGACGCCCGGCAGGCAGAACGGCACAACCCTCGGCTGGTCGCCGCCCGCACCCTGCTGGAGGCGGGCGCGGTCACCCTGGAGCGTCCCGGCACCGCCGTCGTGGTCTCCGGTGAACGCCGTTACCAGGTACGCGGGTCGGGCGGCGCATTGAGCTGCACCTGCCAGTGGTGGGCGGACTACCGGGGCCGCCGCGGCCCCTGCAAGCACGCGCTCGCCACCCGGATGGCCTCGAGAGCAGCCGACACCTCCACCGGTACAGCCACCACCACGGGAGCCACACGTTGAACGCCATCGACGACGTCCTCGAAGCCGTACGGGCGGGCCGCACCGCCCAACTGCCGGGTCTCCTCGAACCACTGGAACCCGCGCAGCGCCGCGTTCTGCTCACCGGCCTGAAGGAACTGCGCCGCACGCTGCGTTCCTCCCGCTCGGAGCACTGGGAGGACCGGAACCTGATGAACCCGGCCCTGGTGGTCGCCGGAGCCGGCTGCAACTCAGGCGCCGCGGCGGCGGCCGCCTGGATCGGAGCCGCCGATCTGCGCCGTTGGACGCAGCTGCCGCCGGCCTCGACGCTGCTTGACGTACTGGCCGGCCGGGACCCGAAGTGGCTGGGCGACCTCGCCCACCGGCTGGCCGCCCGGTCCGCCACCGCCGAGGCGGACTACCCACTGATCCGCGAACTGGTGCGGCTCGCGGGCTGCCCCATGCCCACCACCGACGGCTGCGTCGAGGGCTGGTCGGCGGCCATGGCGTCAGCCCGGGCCCCGCTCGTGTTCGCCCTGCGCAAGGACCCGCACCTCGCCACGCTCGTCCCGTGCCTCTTCACGACCGCCGAACCGGTCCGTTCCTTCGCCTGGAACCTGGAGCCGGGCCACACCCACCACTGGCCGACCGCACTCGCCACCCTGGCCGACGAGGGCCACGTGGAGCGCACCGCGCTGTTGGACGGGTGCGTCGCCAGGCTGTTGCGGGGCGGCAGGGCCGCCCAACTTCGGCCGTATCAGGCGATCCTGACAGCTCTCCTCCCGACCGGGGAGGAAGAGCGGGAGCGGGCCGCCGACTGGATCGCGCTGGCCGCCGACGCCCCGTCCGCCGTGGCCGGGAGCGCCCAGCAAACCCTCGCCCGGCTCGCGGCATCGGGCCTCCTGACCCCCCGCATGCTCGCCGAGATGTCGGGCGCCGTCCTCTTCCGCCCCGAGAAGAAGCTGGTCCGAGCCCAACTCGTCCTGATCGGCAAGGAACTCGCCCGTCGTCCTGCCGCCGCCCCCGAGATACTGCCGGAGCTGGCCGAGGCCTTCGGGCACGCGGACACCGACATCCAGGAGCGGGCGCTGAAGCTGGCGGCCGCGCACCTCACCGACGATCCCGAGCTGCGCGCCGGACTCGCCGACCGCGCCCGGCTGCTGAGCCCGGCCCACCGGGCCCGGGCGGTGGAGCTCTTCGGGCCGGACGCCGCTCCCGACGAGGAGACGTGCCCCTACCGGGAGATCCTGCCGCCGGCCCCGGTCCCGGTCGCGCTCGCCCCGGCTCCGGAGACGGTCGCCGAGGCCGTCGAGCTCGTCGCGGCCATCGTCCACGCCCGCATCTCCACCGTCGAGGAGTTCGAACGCGCTCTGGACGGACTGGTCCGGCACGCCCACCAGGACCGGGCGGCCCTCGCCGAGGCGCTGCGGTCCGCCCTCGCAGGACGCTGGTGGCTCGATCCCGCGCAATCCCACTACTACACCCATGAGCTGCCCGGCCTGGAACACGTGGCCGCTGCCGTGCTGGACATGCCGCCGACCGCCGAACCGCAACCGGCCCTGGTGACGTGGCGCTCCGACTGTTCCCACCCCGCACTGCGCGCCGTCACCCACGCGCGTGTGAAAGAGGCCGCGCTGCGCATCGCTTCCCGTCCGCTGCCGTTCCTGCTCGCCACGCCCACCACGGAATCCGGCGCCCTGGACCCCCGCGCGCTGATCGCGCGACTGGCCGAGTACGACCGCCTGGGCGAGGACCCGGCCCCGGCGGACTTCGCCCAGGCGCTGCTCCGGGTCCGGCGCGACGCCACCGTCGTGCCGCTGGCCGCCGCCCTCGGTACGCCCGCGGGTGACCGGCTGGCCTCCTGGCTCGGCGCCGCCGGGCAGCCGGTGCCCGTCACCCGGCGTACGGCTGGAGCCGAGCGGTACGCCTACGGTGGTGGGACCCCCGCGCGGCTCGTGATGGACACCGGCGAACGCACCGCTGTCATGAGCGGTTTCCCGGACGCGTTCCGCGAACTGGCGGGCGCCCGCCAGGCAACGGACCTGTGCTGGGACGGAGGCGAGGAGACTTCGCTGATCGCCGTCCTGCCCGAGGACCGCGAGACCCTGGCCGCCTGGTGGCTGCCGCTCGTCACGGCCGCCGCCGTCCACGAAGCGCGCGCAGGGGCCACCGCGCTCCCTCTGCTGGCAGCGGCCGGTGGACCTGCCGGCCCGGCCCTGCACCTCGCGGTCGCCACCGGCCTCGGTGCCCGGCACCCCGAGGACCGGCTGCGGGCCGTGGACGCGCTCCTCACCCTGGCCGCTCGGGACGACCTGAACGCCGTTCGCCTCGGCGGCGACCTGGCCGAGCTGATCGGCCTGGGCACGGTCAAGCCCGGCCGGCTCGCCGACTCGCTGCGCACCGCCGCGGCGACGGGCGCCTGTGCGACGACCTGGGCCGTGCTGGCAGACGTGCTTCCGGCGCTCCTCACCGGCACGGTCGATCCGCGCGGCGCAGGAGATCTCCTGGCGACGGCCGCCGACTGCGTGGAGCAGTGCGGAGCCGATTCACCGGAACCGGCCGGGCTCGCCGCGACAGCGAGCCGCGGCGGCAAGTCCCGCCTGGTGACCCAGGCAGCGCGGCTGCGCGACGCCCTCCGCCGGAATGAGAAGGATGCGGCTGCCTGAGGCTGAACACCCCTCACGGAAGGCGCCCCCGTGGCGCGGCGCAGGCTTCGTCCCGTACGCGACGCCCCAAGCACCCGGAGGAGGAACCGCGTTGCCGCGCGCCCGGCTGCGCCGGGGTCCGCACACGGCCGGGGCCCATTAGGGTCGGCCTTCGGCCACCGCGTGCGCGGCGGGGGAACGAGAGCTCGGCCCAGGAGAGGTATTCGTGAACATCGTTGTGCAACGCGGTGCGATCGCCGCGGTGCAGGTGCTCGGCCTCGCCGTGTGGTTCTCCATGTCGGCGGTGGTTCCCAGCCTCCGGACCGACTGGGGACTCACTGCCGGGGGCGCGGTATGGCTGACGGCGTCGGTACAGATCGGTTTCGTCGTCGGCGCCGTGGCCTCGGCCGCCCTCAACCTGGCCGACCGCATCCCGCCGCAGCGTCTGCTCGCCGCCAGTGCGGCGGCAGCCGCCGTCTGCACGGTGGTCCTGGCTCTCGTCGCCGACCAGCTGGCCGTCGCCATCCCGCTGCGTTTCCTGACGGGGATGTTCCTGGCCGGGGTCTATCCCACCGGAATGAAGCTGATGGTCTCCTGGTCCGGCAGTGCCGGACGAGGCAGGACGATGGGCGTCCTCATCGCCGCCCTCACCCTTGGCTCCGCGCTTCCTCATCTGATCGCCGGAGTGGGGTCACTGCGCTGGCGTGACGTCCTGCTCGCCGCCGCAGCGGCCGGGTTCGCGGGTTCCGTCATCGCGCTGCTCCTCGTCCGGCCCGGCCCCTTCGCGGCGAAGTCCGCTCCTGCCCGCAATCCCCGGTATGCGCTGTCCATGTTCACCGAGCGCGGCCCACGGCTGGCCAACCTCGGCTACTTCGGGCACATGTGGGAGCTCTATGCGCTGTGGACGTGGATCCCGTCCTTCCTGCTGGCGACGCCTGCCGCGAAGGACCTTCCGGGTTCGGTGGAGATCACCGTGTTCCTCACCATGGGACTCGGCGGGGTCGCCGGCTGCCTGCTCGGCGGCTGGGGCGCGGACCGCTTCGGCCGCCCGCCCGCCGCCATGGCGGCTCTTCTTCTCAGTGGTCTGTGCTGCCTGGCCTCCCCCTTCTTCTTCCCCTCCTCCTCACTGCTTCTGTTCGCCTTCTGCATGCTGTGGGGCGCGGCCGTGATCGCGGACTCGGGGGTGTTCTCGACCTCACTGAGCGAGGTCGCCGACCACCGCTACATCGGAACGGCCCTCACCGCCCAGACCGCCATCGGATTCGCGCTGACGGTCATCACCATCCAGCTCACCCCGCTGCTGGCCGAGGCCGTCGGCTGGCGTTACGCCTTCCTGCTCCTGGCACCGGGGCCGCTGGCGGGCGCCCTCGCCATGCGGGCGTTCGGCAGAAACTCGAGCGGGAAGCCCTGATCGCTCCACCGGACCGGGGAAGGCAGCCGTCTGCCGGCTTGCCCCGGCGATCACCAGACGAGGGCTGTCCGGTCACGAACCACGAGCGGTGCTCCCGCGAGCCCGCGCTGGGAGGTGGGAGGAGCCCCGGCCTCCGAACGGCCGGAGTCCCTCGAGGCGGTGGTGACGGCTGTCAGCGGCCTCTGCCTCGACGCCGTCGGCAACGGCACCGCCAACGAAACCCTGATGCGGCCACCGCCACACCGCTGGAGGTCGGCGCCATCGTCCTGATGTACTCGGACGGCCTCACCGGACGCCGGCCTGCCGACCCTGACCAGGACACACGGCGCTTCCTCGAAGCAACGGAACGCTGCTTCGAGGAAGCACCCCCCGGCCCCGGCCATACCGGGCTCCAGGAGCACATCGAACGGCTCGTGGCCCGGACGGCCCGCACCGCACCGACGACGCGAACCTGCTGGCGCCGCGCCGGATCGGCACGTGACGCGGGTCAGCGCACGCGTGGGCCGGACCTCGCCGCCGGCGGCTGTGAGACGTCACGGTCGGCTGCCCGGCAGTCCTGTGACCGGACCTCCGCCCGGCCGGCAGATCCCTCTTCGTTCATGAGACACCGCCCGCGGACGAGGAACTCTCCGCGTGGAGGCTGTGGGTCACGAACACGTTCCTCCCGGACCTCCAGGCCATGCGCGATCTCGTCATCAGACACACAGATCTTCTGAAGGAGCCTGAGATGCCGCCGATCCTGACCGCATGCAGCGACGTCCTGTCATTGCCCGGAGCGGAGCGACGCTCGGCGGTCAGGAACGACAGTTCCGCGGAATCACAGGACACGTCGAGCCCCACCCCCGCGAGTAATGCCGGGCTCACGGGGCGTGGCGCGCACCACACCCCTCTCCCTGAAACAGCCCTGATCCACCCTGATCCGAACGGAAGACCCTAGCGGTTCTGCAGGGACTTGACGTTGACACCGAAGGACCAGCCCTTCGAGCCGTCCCAGTTGAGGGACCACGTCATAAGGCCCTTGAGCGAGCCGTTGAACGTGTTCCACGCCTGGCTGACCTGGCCGGGCGCCATGTAGCCGCCACCCGCGCCGGGCTGAGCCGGCAGGCCGGGCACCTGCTTGTCGTAGGGCACCTTGATCGTGGTGCCCTGGATGGTCAGGCCGTTGTTGAGGCAGGTGGTCTGAGCGGCGAAGCCCTCCACGGTGCCGGCCTGGTACGAGTCGCCCGAGCAGCCGTACATACTGCCGTTGTAGTACTGCATGTTGAGCCACCACAGCCTGCCGTTGTCCACGTACTTCTTCACGATCGGCAGGTACGACCCCCATATGGACCCGTAGGTGACACTGCCGCCGGTGACGTACGCGGTCTCGGGCGCCATCGTCAGGCCGAAGCCCGCCGGCATCCTGGCAAGCACGCCGTCGATGATGCGGATCAGGTTGGACTGGGAGGCGGACAGCGTGTTGATGTCCCCGCTGCCGGACAGACCGGTCTCGATGTCGATGTCGATCCCGTCGAAGTTGTACTTCTTGAGGATCGGTACGACCGTCTCCACGAAGCGGTCGGCGACCTTGCTCGACGACAGGTCGATGCCCGCGGCCGCGCCGCCGATGGACATCAGGATCGTGGCGCCGTTCGCCTTGGCCTCACACATCTCCACCGGCGTCGACACCTTCACGCCCACGTCCATGCCGTCCTCCCACAGGACGGTTCCGTCCGAGAGGATCACCGGGAAGGCGGCGTTGATGACGTTGTAGCCGTGCTGGGCGATCCGGCTGTCGGTGATGGGGACCCAGCCCATGCCGGGGTGGACGCCGTTCGAGGCGCCGTCCCAGTTCTCCCAGTATCCCTGCAGCACCTTGCCGGTCGGCTTGGGCTTCGTGGCACAGGTGTCGTCGCCGGGCGGGTCGGTGGGCGGGTCGGTGGGCGGCGGCGTGGTGGGCGGCGGGGTGGTCGGCGGATCGGTGGGCGGGGGCGTCGTGCCACCGGGGCCGGTGAGCGACACGTCGTCCGCGAAGTACGCGGGCGTCCCGTACCAGCCGTGCAGGTAGACCGTCACCGATGTGGTGTTCGCGCCGGTGGTGAAGTCGACGCTGAGCTCGCTGTACGACGAGGAGTTGGGCGTCCAGGTCTGCGGCTCGCCGGCGGCACCGGTGCCGCTGGCGCCGAGGTAGACGTAACTGCCCTGGACGAAGGCGCTCAGCTTGTACGTCGAATTGGGCTGCACGCTGACCGTCTGGGTGCACTGGGCGTTGCCCTGGCCGGACGGCGTGGCCTTCAGCGCGGACGAACCGGAGTGCGCCGGGCTGCCGGTGACCGCGCCGGAACCGTTGGCGCAGGACCATCCGGAAAGACCGCTCTCGAAACCTGAGTTGGTCACCAGGTTGGTGGCGGCGGCGCCGGCCGCGCCGGAACCGACCAGGGTGACGCAGGCACCGATGACGGCGGCGGCGCTCACCCCGGCGATCGTACGAGTCAGGACGGTCGAGCTGCGCCGAGTCCGGACGGCGGTCGAATGCCCGTCATCCGCCCCGGGCAGATTACGAATCCTCCAACGGAACATGCTGTGCTCCATTCTCGCCACGTGCCGCCGTGGGCATGAGCGTGCGTGAGGGGGCGTGGCCGCACGGCGCCGGATGAACTGGAGAGATGCAGTGCGGCGATCGACGGGATCGTAGAAGGGGCGACCGGGCCCGTCAATAGGTCTGGACCAAAGGCGAACGACTGCCGGGGCGCGCACTTGCCGGAACCCGACAGACCGGGCACCGCCTGGCGAATCGCTTGAACGCGAGCCCGGTCCAGCGTGAGGGTGCGGCCTGTCCGGCAGCACGACATGCCGGCCGGACGGGTGAGGGCCGGACAACTCCACCTGTCCAGATGCACGTCGCATTGGCGCATCCATGACATACCCGTGATGACTTCCATCACCTCTCACAAGAAGCCCTGATGCTGCAGAAGTTGGCGGTGGTCGGAGCATCCCTGGTCATGACCCTGGGGGCGATGTCGCCGACATCTCTCACTCTTGGGCCGCAAGGTCGTTGGCAGTCTTCATGGCGGTCGCGCTGTCGCAGTTCCGCCGGATCACCCTCGGCCGACGCTCAGTAGCGGGACGAGCCGAGGTTGACCTGATGTCCGACGATGCTCATCTCCACCCCGTCCTCGTCGGCGCGGGCCGCGGTGAAGCCGGCGCCACTCGGAAGGCCGACCGTCCACACCATGTTGGCCCTCTCGACACCAGGAAGGTTCAGGGTGAGTTCGTCGCCCTGCGCGAGAAGCGTCCCGATGCCGTTCACGGCCTTCCCGCCGACCGTGCCCGAGATCCTGACGCGTGCCGCTTGGCCGCTCGATCCGGAGGCTTGCGAGACCGTGAGCGGGCCACCATCGCCTGCCAGCCGGGTCACGGCCCCGGACAGTTCCTTATAGGAAAGGGTCAGGGTGCCGGTGGCAAGATTCGCTTCGGCTCTGCGCCCGGACAGCGAGGTCACCGTCACGTCGTTCAAATCGAGGTGGAGGCGTTCGATGTGCAGATAACCACCCCGCGCGTTGGTCGTGTTGGAGACGTAGAACCTGCCCGCGTCCAGCGTGACGTGATGAAGGGTGCCGCCGGCTACCTGAGTCAGGAACGGAAAGCCCTTGATGGCCAGGTCCAGATGACCGTCAGTGGTGTTCCCGTATCCGTACTTCTCCTTCGCGAGCTGAGCGACCTCCTTGTCGGCATAGTGCACCGCCACCCGGTCGACCAAGGTGAAGAGCACAGCGACTACGACCACCGCGATGGCCAGGACCTTCACCCATCTACGACTCACGACACATCCCTCATACGCTCAAGCATTCGATTTCGGCGTCGTGATCATGCGCCGTGCGCCGCGTGCCGAACGGATGCTTTGCGAAGGGATTGCCTCACCGAACGAGATCCGTGACCTGGGTCACGACGGGAGGCGCTGTCATCTCACTCAGCGGCCACGCGCCCTCGCCCACGCCAGTGCCGAGTTCCGGAATCCGGCTGCCGGGTCGGGCAGCCACGAGCACCGCCAACAGACTGCCGGCGCGTTCCTCGCAGGACATGTGGACGCCGTTGTCGCAGAAATCCGGCGCACCTGGGCAGACGAGACCACCCACGCCGTTCATGGATCGCTGGTCCTGCGCGCCGAGTGCTTCCACGGAGCCGACCCTGACGATGTCCCATGCCCGACCGGAGTGACGCAGGGGTTGGGGCCGCACAGTGGGCGGCTTCGTGTTCGGCGGGGGTGATGATTCCGAGTTCGCCGTGCAGACGTGGCTGGTTGATCCAGTCGATGCCGTCCAGTAATCGTTCCGAACGAAGGTCCGGGATACGGAAGCGACCGGTCTGCTCATGGTCGACAGCGACCAGATCGGCAGTTGCACGCGGGGCCCGTGGGCGCCGTCGGTCTCGCCACCCGCGTAGTCACGCCAGGCCCCGGCTCCCGGCCGTTGCTCGCGTCGCGCCTGCGGCTCTCCGGCCGCCGGATTCCTCCCCCGCGGTCCAGGCCCACATAAGACTCGGACAAGAAGTGAGCGCTTCCCTTGGCAGTGTCGGCGCGGGAGCGGGTGTCCGGTACCGGTTCCGCTTATGGTTCCGCTTCCCGTTCCGGTTACGGCGGTGCGCAGTTCGTCGGTGCGTCGTTCAGCGAGCCCGTCCGCAGAGAATCCGGACGGCAACTTGTCTTCTTTGGGGATGGCTTGCGGCTTGTAACCCTGATACGCGTGGGACAGATGCGGTGTTGACGGTTCTTGACCGCCCTTTTACGCTGGGTGCGCAATGTTGATCACCAGTTTTGCGGGATTTTGTAAACCAGGTGGCTGACGTTGTGCATAGCGCGTTCAAATCAGAGCTGGCGAGGGGAGATGGGCACGTTGGGATCGCCACGCCCTGTTCGCTCAGCATAGGTTTCGAGGAAGGACAGCGAAATGCGACTCGATTCGATTGCAACGCAGGAGAAGGCCGCAGCGGCACTGCCGGAGTCGATGGCGACCCAGGACTTCGCCAACAGTGCTCTCGTCGGTGCGGTTCCGGGTTTCCACTCGGACCCCGAGACCCCCGCGATGGCCACCCCCGTCGTGGCCCAGTTCGTCATCCAGGGAAGCACCATCTGCCTCATTTGCTGATGGTGGACTGACTCGCGTGTCGGAGGAGCCGGCCCTGTGGCCGCTCCCCCGGCACGCGCGCCCAACTTGCGCGTAGGAACGTTCGAGTTCGCAACGGAAAGTTGAAGAGCTTCGTGAGATTTCGACGGGGGATACGGCGCGCTGCGAGCGCGACCGCTACCCAAAGGGCTGCCGATCGCGTCCTATTACCGATCGCGGTCGGGCAGATTCTCGCTTCCGCGGAGACCCTGAGCCTCAAGCACGTTTTCGACGACGACGGATATCTCCGAGGCGTGTCGGCTCAGAACTATCCTCCTGGTAGCCTGCGGCACCGCCTCGGCAGCGCGCTCGACCACCCACGTACGCCCAAGGTGCTCGCCGGGCTGACGCTCGCGGCGTCCACCGGGCTGGCGTTGGGGCGCGGCAACCGCAAGGTCCAGATCGTGGCGTCAGCGGTCATCGGCGCGTGCAACCGGCTGAGCGAGGTCCGCACTCCGTACGGTCGGGACGGCGCCGACCAGATGACGGCGGTCATCACGCAGTACCGCGCGCTCACTGCGCTGATACCCGACCAGAAGGTGTCCGACGACTTCTTCCTGCGGGCGGTGAACTTCCAGGCGGCGCTCAGCTACGCGGTCTCGGGAATCTCCAAGGCTTTCGGCAGCAGTTGGGTACAGGGTTACGCGCTGCCGGAGGTCTTGGAGACCGAGGCCTACGGCCGCGGGCCGGCCGCGCAGATCCTGCGACGCTATCCGAGGTTCTGCAGAGCGATGACCGTCGGCACGATCGTGTGGGAGGGGTCGTTCCCGCTGATCTACCTGTTGCCGCGCAGGCAGGCTTCTCACGCGCTCTCCGCGGTCAAGGCGTTCCACATCGGTGTCGCGGCCACCATGGAGCTGCCGCGGTTCGTCTGGGGATTCTTCGGTTCCCACGGAGCGGTCGGTCATGTGCTGGACACCCGGGGCCAGCCGCGAACGTTCGAGAAGGCCGTGTTGGGGACAGCCGGCGGCGTGGCCCTCGCCAGTGCGCTGATAGCCCGTGAGAAGCGGAAGATCGCCAAACAGCGCCGGCTCGGCCCCAAGGGCGTCACGCAGCTCGACGGCGAGATCGGCGCCATCGAGTACGTCGTGAACCATCCACCGGAAGGGCCGGACCAGAACAAGCCCGTCGTAGTGATGGAGTGCGGGCTCGGCCAGTCCCTCGAATCGTGGGAGTGGGTGGCGGAGAGCCTGGGCCAGGACCACACGGTCGTCCGTTACCACCGGGCCGGTTACGGCCTCACGAAGTCCCGCGCCTCCAGCGGCGACATCCTCGACGCCATCCTCGGAGAAGTCGGGGCGAAGGGCGAGATCGTGGTGGTGACCCACTCGATCGGCTCCCTGAGTGCCGCCTCCTACGTCCAGGATCCCCGTTTCGCCCACCGGATCGGCAAGCTGGTCGTCGTCGACGGCACCGACCCGGAGCTGCTCGACGCGGACCGGTCCGATCGGCGGAGGTTCGGCAAGTTCATCCAGGTCCAGGTTCACTCGCTCTTCGCCGCGGTGACCGGCATCTACGTATGGGCGCCGAACGGGGTGGAGCGCCAGGCGGGCTACACGCCCGACACCCAGTACAGCCACGTGCAGTTCGTGTTCGCGCCGCGGAACATCGTCAACTCGATCAGCGAGTACGCGAAGGTGAGCACCGAGGGCGCCCTGGACAGCCTGGGTGCGGTCCCGTCGGTCCTGGTGGTCTCGTCGGGCGAGAACGCCGAGCAGCAGCAGACGTTCGCCAAGAAGATCGGGGCCGGCATCGAGGTCGTTCCGGGATCGGCGCACAGGTCGATCATCGGGTACAGAAATCACGCCGCGAAGGTCGAAGGCGCCATCCGAAGGTTCATACATGCTGAGTAACCGGATTCGTGGTGCAGCGGGCGTGCTGGCCGCAGGGGCGGTCGCGGCGCACCTGGTCTCGACCGTTCTGCAGAACACCCCCGACTCGTACAACCAGGATCTACGCCAGTTCACCGGGGGCTGGCCCATCCCGGGTTGGCGGTTCTTCGCCCCGAACCCGGGTGTGCAGAACGTCCACCTGCTGGTGCGCGACGCCAGGGCGGGCGACGCTCAGCCGAGCCCTTGGCGCGACGTGACCCCGAAGGTCCCGCACGGGTGGACGCAGGTCATCTGGAATCCCGCGAGCCGGGGCCCCAAGGCCCTGTTCGACGCCATGCAGCAGCTCTCCGTAATGAGCATGAACCAAGCAGGCTTCTCGTGGGCCACGCAGAGCGTGCCGTACCAGTTGGTGTTCTCGGCCAGCCGGGCATCGGCGGCGGACGATGCGCAGGCTCTGCAGTTCCTCCTCATGAACGTTTTCCCCAGCGCACCGCCGGAAAGTCGCATGAAACCGATTCTCACTTCCGAGTGGATCCCGCTCGACTCCGCGTCCGAACACAAGGAAACCGCTGGATGAACGTCGAGCAGTTCGAGGGTGCCGAGTTGCATCTTCATGTGACGGGATCCATCAGTGCCGCACTGGTGCCCTGGTGGATTCACTGGCTGCGTCAGATGAATCCCGACGTGGTCGTGAATGTCTCCGTATCTCGGTCCGCCACGCAGTTCGTGACGGTCCGGGCATTGCGGCATCTGGCCAACGGCCAGGTGTGGGCGGATTCATGGGAGGATCCGAGCCTGCCGCCCGAGGTCAATTCCGGGCAGAGTGGCGCCGCCGAGTGCTTCATCGTGTTCCCGGCGACCTTGGACACTCTTATGCGCCTGGCCCAGGGGCGGGCGGATTCGCCCGCTCTGATGATGCTGCAGGTGACGGACCGCCCCATCGTGATCGCCGACACGATCCCCGGATCCAACGAGATCGTGGAGAGCAACCTGAAGACTCTGCTGCTCCGTCCGAATGTCGAATTCGCACCACGGGTGACCGGTGTGCGCGCCAGCAATCGCGCGGCTGCCGAGGTGGGATTCAATCTGCCCGGCGCCATCGTCGTTGCCAATGAGATGGTGAAGAAGGGCTCTTTCCATGAGTGAACCGACCGTTTACGACGCGGCGGCCATTGACGCCTACAACCTGATCTCGTCGATGCTCTCCCCGGGAGCCGGACTCGCGGCATGGGTGTCGTCGCACCGCCCGTTGGCCGGGCGGACCGTTCTGGACCTGGGCGCCGGAACCGGCGTCTCGTCCTTCGCGCTCGCCGACGCCGGTGCGCAGGTCGTGGCCGTCGACGCCTCACGTCCCTCGCTGGACCTGCTGGAGAGCAGGCGTGGTGAGCGCAAGATCGACACGGTCGAAGCGGATTTCCGGGGCCTTCAGCTCGATTCCGCTTTCGACGTCGTCACCATGTCCAAGAACACGTTCTTCCTGGCACAGAGCCACGACGAGAAGATCGAGCTGCTCCGTGCCATCGGGCGGCACCTCAAGCCGGGAGGTGCCGCCTTCCTCGACTGCACCGACCCCGTCGAGTACCTCCGTGCGGACGGGACCGCCCACACCGTCACCTACCCCCTGGGCCGTGACCGGATGGTGACGATCACTCAGAACGCCGACCGGGCAACCCAGGCCATCATGAGCATCTTCATGGTCCAGGGCGCCTCGACCCTCACCTCGTTCCACGAGATGGCCACCTGGGCGTCGCTGCCGGAGATCCGGCTCCTGGCACGGATCGCCGGCTTGGAGGTGACGGCCGTCGACGGATCGTACGCGGGTGACCCATACACTGCACGCTCACGGGAGATGCTTGTGGTTCTGGAGGCGAAGTGACCGCTGTTCCCATCCTCGCTGCCGAGGGTGCCACGGTCACCATGGGCGACGTCACCCTGCTGGAGCCGACCTCGTTCGCGGTGCTGCCGGGCGAGGTCTGGTGCCTCACCGGCGGCAACGGGTCGGGGAAGACGACGCTTCTGCGGGCCTTCCTGGGCAGCCGGAGTCTCACGGCCGGTTCGTGCTCGGTGCGGGGCGAACCCGCCGACATGGCCAAGCCGCAGCACCGGCGCCTCGTGGCTTCCTTGGTCGACGCGATCCCGTTCGCCCGTGACATGACGCTGCGCGAGCAGGTGACCCTGGTGGCCGCCTCCTGGTACGGCAACAGCGCGACAACCGCCGAAGCCGCCGAAGAGATCATCGAGCGACTGGGACTGTCCCCGCTGGGCGAGCGGTTTCCCCATCAGGTCTCTTCGGGCCAGTTGCAACTCTTCGGCATCGCGATGACGTTGGTGCGCCCCGCTGACGTGGTGCTGCTCGACGAGCCAGAGCGACACCTCGACAGCGACCGCGTCGAACTGGTGGCGGCCTTGCTCACGGAGCGGGCCGAGGAGGGCACGGCCTTTCTGGTCGCCACTCATGAGCCCGCCCTGGTGGAGGTGCGTGACGGCCGCGTGGAGCTGGGATGACGGTGGACACTCTCGCGGCACCCGGGTCCGACCCCACGGCCCGCGTCCGTGCCGTGCGGCAGCGTTACGCCCGACGCGGTGACCGCGGCACGGTGCGTGGGCACGCCTACAGCCTCTACCTCGTCGCCCTGTTCGCCGCGTTCTACCTGGTGCCGGTGGTCCACGCCCGGAGCACCTCGCCCGCATCGGTCGCCGTAGGGTCCCTCACGGAGGCGGCGCCCTGGGTCTGCGCGCTCGCGGTGGCGGTGTGCTGGGCGGCCCAGATCGCCGGGCGGTTCTGGGGGCCGATGGTGGTCCAGCCGTTCCTGCTGCACGTGTTCATGTCCACGGACATCTCCCCGACGCGCTACCTCGGCACGATCGCCCGGCGCAGACTGACGTACGTCGGTGCGACCGGACTGCTCTCGGCCTGCGTGGCGGCGTACCTCGCGACCGACCTCTTCGATCACCTCGATTCCGCGGTGCAGGGCCTCACGTCCGGGGTGGGACTCAGCGCCCTCGCGGCGTTCGCGTGGCTCTGGGGCCAGGTACGGCCGTTGCGCGACAATCTCCTGCTGGCTTCCGCCCTCGGCGGCACGGCGATTGTGGTCGGCGGGGTGAGCCGAGTGGCTCCGGACAGCGGAACGGGGCTGTGGCTCCTCGCCGGAGTGCTGGCGGCCACCGCGGCGGTCCTGGGACGGGCGGCCCTCCCGGCGATCCGCACCGTCGACCTCGCCCGGCTCGCCCGCGAGTCGGCCCGCGCCTCCCAGGCCCAGACATACGCCTGGACCGGGACACTCCATCACGCGCTGGATCTGTACCGGCCGGAGCCGTCCGGTCTCACCTCGGCCCTGATCCGTCCGGACGGGCGTCTTCGCGGATATCTGCCGCAGGGTGCGGTCCGAGCACTGCGGACACCCGGGCGCGCGGGCGCGGGCGCGGCACTCCTCCTGATCGGCTCCTCCGTGCTGACGCACGGGGCAGGCGGACGGGGGGACGGGCCGGCGTCGTGGCTGTGGGCGCTGGGAGCGCTGTGCGTGTACCTGGGATCGGGGTGGGTGGGCGAGACGTGGCGCGGACTGCGAGATGAGCTGACCCTGGCTCCGCTGTTCGGCGAACGGTGGGGTGGAACCCTTGCCCGCACGCTGACCTGGCCCGTCGTCGCGGTGACGACCGGTGCTTTCCTGGGGGGTGGCTTCGCCGTCGTCGTCCGGTGGGACCACCACAGCGGGCATCTGGGGGACACGGCCATTCTTGTCACCGGGTCGGTGGTCCTGGCGCTGGGCGCCAGGTTCCTGCGTGAGATGAAACTGGATCTTCCGCTGGAACTGCTCCTTCCCGTCATCACGCCGTTCGGCGACCTCTCCGGACTGCGTTTCGTTGCCTGGCAGTTCGACGGGTTCGTCGTCGTGTTGGTGGGCGTCGCCCTGATGGCCGCGCTTCCGTCCGCGGTCGGTGCGACGGCACTCGCTGTCTGTATGGCGGCCGGCTGCGTCTGGACAGGACTACGCCGCACGGGCTGGGCTCACAGGGGGCTCTTCTCCCGCCTCAGCCGGGTGCAGTAGCAGGCAGGGGCACCAAGGCGGGTCCGCCGGCCCTGGCATCGGGTGTCGAGCGGGGCCCGGGCGTACTCGTCGGAGAAGAGCCCGTCCCGGGCGACGTGGTCACGCAGCTCGTGCTCGGTAGCGGCGAGGGACGTGCCGGTACCGGCCCCAGTTGCCCTGGTAGTCCAGTGCGGGGTCGTGACCGGGAATGCCACCGAGCGCCAACGGGGCGCCACATATCACCTCGTGGAACGAGTGGTGCCCCGTCGGCATCGAGCGCTCGCTTCCCCGTCGGCAATTCCTCGGACGCGGTGCATGGTGACCGGTGGCGGCGCCGGGCGGCCGGGTGGCTCGCGGGAACCAGGTCAGAGCCCCTTTGCAGCAGGCTCCAGGATCGCCACGCACTCCACGTGATGCACCATCGGAAAGATGTGCGATGTGAGGCTGCCGAAGAATGCGCAGGTCAGGAGGGGTTTCTAGCCCCTAAATGTCGGGCGGCCAGGGCTGGAGCGTCAAACGAGCGTCACAGCCAAGCGCATTGGGTCGGGGCGTCAGGCTGACGGACCCTGCTGGCCGATGTCTCGCCCAGGCTCCGAAGTCCAAGGCTGCGCGCACCAAGGCTGCATCGCTGTCGCCTGCGTCCGCCGCTCTTTGCAGCACGACGCGAAGGTAAGGGCGGTCAGCATGACTGGTGAGGACCGTGGCGAGGGCGATGGCCGCCGTGGTGTCTCCGGCGTCGGCCGCCATGCGCCAATGTGTCGCCGCCTCGTCGGGTCGCCCCGTCTTGCTCAGTACGTCGCCGAGGTGCGGGAGAGCGTTGCGGTCCTCTTGCGCTGCGGCCTGTCTGAAGAGCGGCTCGGCTTCGCTGAGACGTTGTTGGTCAAACCGCCTCAGTGGTTCACGGCCGACCAGGCGCAGAGCATCCTCGACGGGCTCGCCCCCGCCCGGCGCACGATGTGCCTGCTCGGCTTCTATACCGGACTTCGTTGGGGCGAGCTCTCCGGCCTGCACCGCCACCGCATCGACGTGCACCACCCGCGCCTGTTCGTGGTGGAGGTCAATACCAAGAGCGGCAGCAAGGAGTACCCCAAGAGTTCCAGGAGCCGCCGGGAGGTCCCGCTTCCGCCCCACGTCCTGGAGGCTCTCGAACGACATAGCCACCAGCTCGACCACGACGCCGTGGTGTTCACGACCATGGCCAAGGGCCGATGACTCAAGCGGTGGCAGCGTCGCCACAACAGTACGCACGCCAAGATCCGCTGCCTCGGCGAGCAGGCCATGGCCACTCTGAAGGGCTGGCGCCTTCTGCGGAAGCTCCGATGCAGCACCAACCGCATCACCGCGATCGTCCAGGCCGTTCTTGTCCTTCACCACGCGTCAGCGTGAGGTTGGAGAAGGCTCAGTAGGCGTGCCGCATAAGGCCGCATTCGGGCGGGTCGGGGCGACGAGGGCATTGCAGCTATTTCCATACCACGGCCACGACCGCTGCGGCCGCCGTGAACGTCGCTACGGCGTAGAAGGTCCAGGTCTTCTTGTTGCGCATGCCAACCAGCGCTGTCATCGCCACGAGGACGTCCAGGGCCAGTTTCACGCCCATCTTGGCGTGAGGCACAGGCAAGTCCAGCGATATGCGGGTCCAGATCAGCCCGGCGCCCGTGACCAGTTGGACGACCGCGCTGGTCACCATGTAACTGCCAGTCACCGGGTCTTTGCCTCGCACCTGGTAGAAAATTCCGCCCAGGAGAGCGGCGAATCCGAAAAGGTGGAAGACGAGGAACGCGTAGCGAAGAGCTTCCATAAGAATGATCTTTCCATTGAGATAGAACGGACCGACGGTCTGCTTGCATGCAACTCGGCTGCGCGCGAGCCCCCTTGGCGGATAGGGGTCGGCACTCAGTCAGAAGGTGTGGTGCCGAGGCGCCTCCGGGCGACGAGGCCGCAGGAACGGTGCCTGATCCCCAAACGGCTGATCAGCCACCGCTCATTCATCGAAGGGTGAGCGGGGTCTCGGATGCGATGCGGGACAGCTTTTCAGGGTTGCGGACGACGTAGAGACCGGTGATGCGGCCGCCCTCTACGCGGGTCGCGATGATGGCGTCCAGCTCACCGTCCAGGTGGATCGCCAGCGCTGGGCTGCCGTTGACCGTGGTGTGGGCGAAGGCGACCGGGACCGTGTTCTTACCGAGACCGCCGACCAACAGACGAGCCACCTTGCCGGCGCCGGCGATCGGCCGCAGCGCAGCGTGCTTGACGCCGCCTCCGTCGCCCATGTAGACGACCTCGGGCGCGAGGACGTCGAGCAGGCCCTGCAGATCTCCGCCCTCCAGTGCCTGCAGGAACGACTCCAAAGCCGCCCGAGTCTGGCTCTGGGAGACCACCTTGCGCGGACGCCGGGCATCGACGTGCCGACGGGCCCGGTGCGCGATCTGACGCACAGCTGCCGGGGTCTTGTCGACCGCCGCCGCGATCTCGTCGTAGCCGACGTCGAAGACCTCCCGCAGCACGAAAACGGCTCGCTCGGTCGGCGACAGTGTTTCCAGGACCAGCATCACCGCCATCGAGACACTCTCGGCGAGTTCGACGTCCTGGGCCACGTCCGGCGTGGTCAGCAGCGGCTCCGGCAGCCACGGACCCACGTACGACTCCTTGCGCCGGGACATGGTGCGCAGCCGGTTGAGCGCCTGCCGCGTCGTGATCCGGACCAGGTACGCACGCTGGTCGCGCACCTGCTCAAGGTCGACCTCGACCCACCGCAACCAGGTCTCCTGCAGGACGTCCTCGGCATCGGCCGCCGAGCCGAGCATCTCGTACGCGACGGTGAAAAGCAGATTACGGTGCGCGACGAATGTCTCGGTCGCGCCGTCCATGACGTGATCATCACTCATGACCTGATCCTCTCCCTCCCGGTCCGCCCGCATCTAGGAAACCTGTTCGGCAACCGGCACTTCGGAGCGCATGGCCTCCAATGCCTCCCGGCGTCCGGAGCCTCCCTTCATGCGATGAAGGCTGTACCCACCGGGCTTGTGCGCCTCGTCAGCCAAGTGCTTCACGATGCCCTTGCACACGCCTTCCTTCATCTTCGCGCCGAGCCGACCGCCGATGTGGAACCAGACCGCGACATCGGACCTGTTGCCGAACTGGAAGATGCCGGTGGCCCGGCCCAGGCTGATGCACTGCGCTCCGAACGACTGGTTGAGGGGCTCGGGCTGTTCATCCGCCAACCGGCTGAGCACCGTGTCGGCGGCCCGCGCACCCAGCGGCATCGCCGTCTGGCAGCTCATCCGCAGCGGCAGACCCGACGGTGCCGCCGAGTCCCCGGCCGCGACGATGCGGTCGTCATCCACGCTCGTCAGCGTCTCGTCCGTGAGCAGGCGGCCCAGGGCATCGGTGCTCAGCGCACTGCGGGAGGCCAGGTCCGGCACGCCGAAGCCTGCGGTCCAGATGGTCACCGCGCTGGGCAGTTCCCGGCCGTCGGCAAGCCGCACCGCATCCCGTGTCACCGCCGTCACCCTCGCGGCGGCTCCTTCCACGATCTTCACCCCGAGCGCCGCCAGTCGCCCGGCCACCGACCGTCGACCCCTCCGGTGCAAGTACGGCCCGAGGACCCCACCGCAGACGAGGGTCACGCTGCGGCCCTGATCCGCCAGCTCGGCGGCGGTCTCGATGCCCGTCGGACCGGCTCCGACCACCGTCACCGCGGCCGACGCGGGCGCGGCCTCGAGGACCGGAAGCAGCCCCTGCGCCTCCTCCAGGCTCGCGAGCGGGTAGGCGAACTCGGCCGCCCCGCGCACCTGAGGGTCGGCGCTGCCACTGCCCACCGCGTAGACCAGGTAGTCGTAACCGACCACACCACCGCTCGCCAGCTCCACGCCGCGCCCCGCCGCATCGATCCGCGTCACGCTGTCGACGACCAACCGCACGCCCGCAGCCAAGACCTCCTGGTAGCCGACGACAGCGGCGTCGGTCCCGCCGACCAGTTGGTGCAGGCGGACCCGGTGGACGAAGGTCGGGCGCGGGTTGATCAGCGTCACGGTCACATCGTCGTGCCGCGTCAGGCGATTGGCCGCCATGACACCTGCGTACCCCCCGCCGATCACCACGACGTCGGTGTTCTCAAGCATGATGTCTCCCTCGTTTCGAGCGGTTCGAGCTCAAGACACCGCCCGCACGCCCCCTGTGACATCGTGTGACCCAGATCTCCATGCGTGTGCTCTGCCGGGCCGCCGACTGCGCCTTCCTCGACGACTCCCCAAGTGCCGTGCGCACACGGCCTTCTACAGAGTGCTGCTGCTGTCAGCGAAATGCCCCAGGCCACACACCGTGATGCGCGCCTGCTACAACTCAGAACGAGGACGACCAGCCCGATGGCCGAAGTTCTAGGCGGTTTTGAGGAGCTGCTTCCGCAGCAGGGTGGCGCCGGACTCGGCAAGCCAGTCCCCGAGCGTCCGCAGTCCGGGATGGATGATGCGCAGGGTCTCGATGTCTGCATGCCAGCGCGATCCGGCTGCCCAGCGCTCCCGGACCTGAACGATCTCGGGGTTGAGAGCCGCCGCCTCGGCGTGAGTGATCTGCTCGTAGCGAATGGCGGCACCAGTGGCCTCGCTGATCGCGGCGACCGCCTCGACAGGGGTAGGGGCATCCCCGGCCAGCTCCAGACTCCGTCCAGCGAACCGGTCCGGCTGATCGAAAGCCAGCGCCGCGAACTCGGCGATGTCCTCCACCGCGATGATCTGGACAGGTTCGTCCGGCGGAAAAATGTGTCGGTGCACGCCCTGGGCGATGCCGTCGAGACCGACGGGCGTCGAACCGAGAAAGTTCGACATAAACCGTACCGGGCGCAGAACCGTCACCGACCGGATCCGCTCACGCAGGTAGCCCTCGATGCGTCTCTTCCCCTCGGAGCCACCTGGACGACCCGGCGTGGACGCGATGCCCGAGAACACGACGTGCTCGACTCCCACTGACGCCGCGGCATCGATCAGGGCCCGGCCGCGGCTGAACTCACGCTCCACGTCGGAACCGTCCGGTCCGAAGGCCACGGGCGGTACGGCGAACAATGCCGCTGCTCCCTCCAGCGCAGCAGGCAGACTCGAACGGTCGTCGAAGTCGCCACGCACGAGCTCGGCTCCTGCGGCTTCAAGTGATCTGGCGGCGGGCGCCGTCGTGTCCCGTACGAGCGCACGGACCGGCCTTCCGGCCGCCAGGAGCCGGTGTGCGGTGGCGCCGCCCTGCCGACCGGTCGCACCGGTCACGACGACCAAACGGTCACTACTCATATCGTCCTCCGCCTCGGGATGGTCGGTGGGCCAGTCGGATTGGGCCCGGGGCCGACGTGGAATGCTCCACCCATTTCAGCGGCACGGACAAGGGATTACGTGACATGACCGCAGCTCCCCAGGACGCCGGTCGGGCCGATGCCCGCCGTAACCGCAGGAAGGCACTCGCCGCCGCTTCGCAGGCGTTGGACGAGCACGGCCCGGACCTCTCACTCGACGCGATCGCGCGGCAGGCGGGGGTCGGCGCCGGCACCGTGTACCGACACTTCCCCAGTAAGGAGATTCTGCTGGAGGCCGTACTTGTCCAGCAGGTCGACGACCTGGTGGAGACCGCTCGTCAGTGGGAGGCCCGCTCGGATCCTGCCGCGGCATTCTTCGGCTTCCTCCTGGAGGTCGTCGAAACGTCCCACGGGCGTAATCACGCATGCGACGCCCTGACCACGCGAACGACCTGGCCACGGCCGCTCCTGGCCGCATCGACACGGCGGTTCCGCCAGGCACTTGACCAACTGCTCCGCGCCGCACAGCAGGCTGGTGGGGTCCGCACCGACGTCACCGTGGACGATGTCGCGGCCTTCACCGTCGGGTGCGCGACGATACGGGCCGCGCACCGCGACCGGAACGGCGGCACCCGCATGGTGCGGCTGACACTCGAGAGCCTGCGGGCCTCCTCATTCGTAACGGAAGGGCGCGGGTTTCGTTACTCTCCCCGCGCGCCTCACGGAGCATCACGGTGCGCGGAATGCGGGGTCCGGCTCAAGACCCGGTCCACCGGGCGCCCGGCGCGCTACTGCGGAGCGACCTGCCGACAACGAGCGCATCGCCGCCGCCTCGGCACGGCAACGGGTTCCTAGCGGAAGGCTGGTCCTGAATCCGAGTTCCCAAGCTCGACGGCGCCTCCGGCCGGATCGCCGCGGGTTCACGATCTGGATGGCCGCCCACGCCTTTTGGCGATCAGAGCTGTTTTCGCTGGTCAAACTCTGTTTGACCAGAGTCTTCGGCACCCTGCCTCGCGGACTTCCCTATCAGGCCAGCGACGCAACACGCCTGACACTCCATCAGGACGAGCGTCAAACGAGGGTCACGGGCGTCATTTCAGCGTCAGGATATCGCCCGTGACACCCGTGCCTCACATCACGCGCACGCTCAAAACCACAGGTCAGGAACCCTTAGTGACCGGCTCAAGGATCGCGACGCACTCGACATGGTGGGTCATCGCGAAACATGTGGAGCGCAAACGCGTGGAAGTATCCGCAGGTCAGCACCCTGCGGCGGATATTCTAGGCAAAACGCTCGCGTGCGCTACGTGCGCTGTGTGCGTTACGTGCGGCTTCTTGACGCACGAGGCACCCAGCGTGCCATTCCAACATTCGGCCCCAGGCAGTCCCTCACGAAACCAGTCCACCCATCGCACTCCAGCGGCCGTTGGAGTTCCAGTCGGCGGCAGCAGCTGCCCAGGGCGGCACGACTGCACGAAGCCGGAGTACTAAGTTGGCCCGATGGGCCAACTACACGCTCACCAGACCGCATAGTGGCGCACCGCGCCTCCCGGCGCCCTTCCTTCAGTCTGACCCCGCCAGCCGCGGCGCGCTCTCCTGGACGCACGTTGGAGGACTCCTTCGAGGCACCCCTTCCCCCTGGGCAATCAGAGTTCCGGTGTCTGAGTGGGATCGGGGCTGACGCGTTCGCCGTGGTCATCGAAGATGAGCAGGTTCCGGACGTCGACAAGCAAGGGTAGATGCTGTCCTCGTCTGTGGGGGGCGCTTGGTTCGTCGCGTACGACGAGTTCCCCTATACCGCTACGGATGGGGGCCGGTGTCGGGAAATGATCGGGCCCCGGGGGTGAGAGGGGGCGACGGTTGAAAAGTCCGGTGCGGCGAAGGACGCGTTGTATCAGGGCGGTGGCGCTCCAGCGTTTTTGCAGGTGTGGTGCCAGGGCGGAGGGCTGGGGTGGTACGTCGGCTTGTTGGCCGCCGAGTGACAGGTGGAGCAGGGCTTCGTGTCCTTGGAACTCGACATGTTCGACGATGCCCGTCAGTGGGCGTTCGAAGGGGGTGGCGCGTGAGTGTTCTGCGAGGCGGATGGCCTCGGGGCGCAGGCCGATAAGGAGGGGCCGGCCTTGAACGACGCGGAGCATCTGGTGGTCACGTGTGAGCGGATAGGGAAGGGCTAGTTGTTGTGCTCCGAGGCTTACGGTCATGACTCCGTCGACGGGGGCGTGCACCGTGCCGTGGAGTAGGTTGATTCTCGGCGTTCCGACGAAGGAGGCGACGAAGGCGTTGGCCGGCAGGGCGTAGAGATTGCGGGGGCTGTCTACCTGCTGGAGGATTCCGCCCCGCAGGACTGCTACCCGGTCGCCGAGAGCCATGGCCTCGGCCTGGTCGTGAGTGACGTAGATGGTTGTGGCGCCGGTACGGCGGGTGATCGAAAGTATCTCCGTGCGCAGGCGGGCACGGAGACGGGCGTCGAGGCTGGAGAGAGGCTCGTCCATCAGGAAGACCGATGGGCGCCGGACCACCGCTCGTCCCATGGCAACGCGTTGGCGTTCCCCGCCGGAGAGCTGACCTGGGGTTCGTTGGAGCAGGTGGTCGATGCCCAGGGTCTGGGCCACTGATGCCGCGTGCGATTCCACTTGGGCAGGGTCCTGCTTCTGGACTGCCAAGGGGAAGCCGATGTTCTGCGCGGTGGTCATGTTGGGGTAGAGGGCGAAGTTCTGGAAGATCATGGCGACGTTGCGCTCGCTGGGCTCGAGGTCATTGGCGAGCCGTCCATCGAGGTGGAGTTCGCCCTCGCTGATCGATTCGAGGCCGGCGATCATGCGCAGGAGTGTGGATTTGCCGCATCCGGAGGGGCCGAGCAGAACGAGGAACTCGCCGTCTTCGACGGTCAGGGAGAGCTGACGTACGGCCGTCTGACCGTTCGGGTAGGTCTTGGCGAGATGGTGAAGAGTGATGGTGCTGCCCACGGAGTGCTCCTGGTGCGGGTTACGTGCGAGAGGTGGCCGGTCGGGGGGTGAGTTCGTCGGCGGTGATGTGGAGGCAGGCGGCCACCATGACGATGTTCTTGATGACGTACTGGCCCTCGAGGGTGGGCACGGCACCGTAGGTGTTCCAGGTGTCGTCCGGCAGTAGCAGAAGGGAGAGGAACACCCCTGTCATGTGGAGGAAGAAGGCTGTCAGTGCGTAGCGGAGCAGGAATCCGGTGATGAAGGCGAGTCCGATGGTTGTCTCGAGGACGGCGAGCAAGCACAGGGAGATCTGGGCGGGGATGAGTCCGAGGGTCAGTTCGGTCATGGCCCGGACGGCGAAGTCCTCGGCTGCGCTCGCGCGGGGAAAGAACTTCAGGACTCCGAACCAGCAGAAGATGAGGCCGACGCAGATGCGCAGGACGGTGGGGCTGATCCGCGTGTAGCGGTGGGCAGCCGATGTGAGGCGGTTGCGCAGGGTCTGTCGCGGACTCAGCCGGGCCGGTGGCCGGTCGGCAGGGTTGGGGGTGCCGGCGGTTCGGGTGAAGGTACTGGGCATCGTCAGTCCTCCGTTGGAGACGATCTCGGGCGCAGGCCGAGGCCCGGGGGCCTGGGTGCCGCGGCGTGGTTGCGGCTCGCCGAGGGAGCCGGGTCGTGGCTGGTCTCGGATGGGGAGGGCCCCGCAGCAGGCGGTGCCTCCTGCGGGGCCCGGTCAGCCGGCTTTGGTCAGCTGAAGTTGACGTCGCTGCACAGGAAGTACTTCTGGTCCATGTGTGATGCCTTCCAGACGGTCACCACGACGTGCCGTCCGCTGTATCCCGACGTGCTGACGTCGGTGGTGTAGTGGGCCTGGTAGGGGTAGCGGCCGGTCTTCTTCACCAGTTCGAGGTCGTTCCACCCGATCAGCTGGTACTCCGGGTTGAAGCCCTGCTTGGTGACGTAGACCTCGAGCCAGTCCGCGCCGTGGCGCGCCTCGTCGTACAGGTCGACGGTGAAGTCGGAGTCCAGGTCGGTGGTGATCCACGGCCCGGGTCGGTCGAGCGGTCGGTAGTTCGTCTCGCCCTGGCCTCCGGCGCTGCAGATCTGGCCGTCGGGGATGACCTGCTTGTAGTTGTCCCCGGTGTTGTTGGCGTAGACGGCCTTCCACGCGCCTATGGCGTTCGCGTTCTCGTGGTAGGTCCGGTAGCACATCGGGTCCTGTGCCTCGTTCGGCTCGCTGTAGCCCCACCGCTGCAGGCAGCCGTAGTTGCGCGTCTGGGGGGCGATGACCGTGCCGTGGGCGGATGCCGTCGGTGCCAGCGGAAGCAGGCAGAGCAGGCCGGTGGCCAGGACGCCGGCGCTGACGGCCGTACGGCGGGTCGGTTTTGAGGATGCGAGGTTCATGGTGCCTTTCCTCCGTGTGTCGGGGGATCACTGGCCGAACCGGCCAGAAAATTACGTGCACATGACAGGCGATGGTGTGGGTCGGGTTCAGGTGTGGCTGCGGTCGCTCACCTCCTTTCTGCGTGTGCGCTGCGTGAGCTGCGTGGTGAGAGCCGACAGGTCGGTCAGGGACCACCGGCCGGGGCCGAGGGCGGCGATGAGCAGGAAGGCCCAGCAGAAGAGGGCGGCCTGCTCGCCGCCGTTCTCCAACGGGAACAGCCCGTCGGGCTGGTGTTGGACGAAGTAGGCGTAGGCCATGGATCCGGAGCACAGGAGAGCCGCCGGGCGGGTGGCCAGTCCGACCAGCACGAGTGAACCGCCGATCAGTTGGATCACCGCGGCCCACCATCCGGGCCACTGGCCGGTGCTGGGAGCCTGGCCGTGGGGTCCGCCTAAGACGTCGAAGAGGGTGGCGGCTCCGTGGCAGGCGAACAGCAGCCCGCTCACGATGCGGAAGAGGCTCAGGACTGGCTGTTCGAACCTGGTTGTTGGCATGTGCGGGCTGTCTTTCTGCGAGGTGACGGGAGGGAGGCGCCGCTGCGTTGTCCACCGGCGGCCGCCGGGGTGGCGGCCGCCGGCGCCGAGGCTGACTAGGCAGTCAGGGTGAACTTCTGGCTGGCCCACGTACCGCAGTCCCACAGGTGGAGGCGGGCTCCGTCGGCTGTGCTCTGGCCTTCGACATCGAGGCAGCGGCCAGACTTGAGGTTCTTCAGTGTGCCGTTGGCCTGGAAGGCCCACTTCTGGCTGTCCCAGCCGCCACAAGCCCACAGGTGTGCTTTGGTGCCGTTGGCGGTGGCGCCGCCGTCGACATCCAGGCACTTGCCGCCGGACTTGAGCTGCTGGCCGTCCAGCGCCCATGTCATCGACGCGACGTTCGCGCAGGTCCACTGCTGGATCTCGGTGCCGTTGGACGTGCCGGCTCCGGCGCGGGCGAGGCACTTGGCGTTGCCGCCGTTGACGATCCGGCCGCTGCCCGTGCCAGTGCCCGGGTCGGGGTCAGGGGTGTTGCCCCCGGGGCCCCAGGCGTTCCAGTTGTCCCAGTTCTCGGCGTCGAAGCCGATCCTGCCCAGCTTGTCCGCGCCCCAGTTGGTGCCGGCCTTGTCGATCACGGTGCCACCGACGGTGTAGTTCTCGAGCTTGAGGCCCTTGCTCTGGCTCGTTTCGTTGCCGAGGGTGACCTTCTGGCCGGCGGTGTTGGTGTAGCGCTTGAGGAGGCTGACCTGGCTGCTCGGGTCGAGGCCGTTCCAGGCGTCGATCTTGAGGTTTTTGATGTGGATGTTCTCGGTGCTGGAGAGGGCGAAGACGCGGATCGCGCAGTTGGTCTGGCCTTCGACGGTAATGTTCTCGAAGGTCATGTTCTGGACCTTCGTGTTGGGATCGCCCTTGGTGGTGGACCCCATGTCCTCCCAGTGGGAGGAGGAGTTGAGGATGCAGGTGTTGTACTTGACGTCCTTCCAGTACATCCGGTTGTGGATGACGTGGGTGTTGGTCACCCGGACGTTGTCGATGTTGCGGGGGGTCCAGCCCCACTGGATGACGGGGCCGTTCTCGTTCTTCCAGATGACGGTGTTATCGATGTTGACGTCGCTGTGGTACATCTTCAGGACGTCGTCGTTGGCGTTGAAGAAGGTGTTCTTCATGGTGCTGCCGCGGTAGAGCTCAATGCCGTCGGTCTGCCAGTACCAGGAGCCGACCTGCTTGTAGTTGTCGACCCGCATCTGGAAGGTCTGCTCGTTGCCGTAGACGACGAACGAGTGGTAGGGCGGTTCGTTGATCGTCACACCCTGCAGATCGAGGTACTGCTGGGCGTCGGCGGACTGGAACTGGAGCATCTTCACGCAGGAGGCGTGACAGTTCGACGCCCCGCTGAGGTGGTCGTAATTGTTGTTGGTGTCCGCCTCGTAGACGTACTGCTCACCGGAGAGGACTCCGTACCCGGTGACCTTGTACAGGCCCTGGTTGTCGTGGAAGAAGCGGAAGGCGCCCTTCACGTAGGCGCCGGGCGCCAGGTAGACCCACTTGACGTTCGCCGGGAGCACCGCGTGGTACTTCGAGCCCATGGTGTAGGTGCCCGGGCGGAAGTAGATGATGTCCTGGCTGACGTTGTTCAGGTTGGTGACCTGACCGGGCTCGGGGTAGTGGATGCTCCCTGACGCCGCAGTGGGGATCAGCCGCTCCTTCTCCGCGCCGGTCGGCGTCGGCTCGGCAAAGATCATCATCGAGTTGCGCGGCTCGGTGTGGATGGCCCGGTTCCCGCCGCCGCTGTTCGTGGTGAGCTTGCCGGCGTCATTGGCAGGGCCGGACATGTCGTTGTAGGCCGTGTACAGCTGCGGGTCGAACTCGACCGAGAACCGGTAGCCCTTCGCGTCGTAGGGCACCTTGATGCGGACGGTCTTGCTGTTGACGAGCTCCTTGTCGAACTTCAGGCTGCTCGGCTTGATCTTGACCTGGTCGGCCGAGGAGATGCTCTGGTCGGTGCGCAGCGACACGTCCACCCAGACGTCGGCCGTGTACTGGAACGACGACCAGCTCATGGTGAGGTTCGCCGAAGCGGAGAACTCCGCGCCGTCCTCCTCGGTGTAGCCGATCTTCCCCTTGCCACTGCGGGGGATGCTCATGTAGGCGAACGAGTCGTACTTCGTGGTCGGCGCCGCGGCCGTGGCGACCTTCACGTCGTAGAAGGAGGACCGCCGCACCTTGTCACCGCCCACGGGGCTGGTGGTGTTGAACTCGTGGTTGTCGTGCCACCAGGTCTGCAGCTGCTCGCTGTTCGCGGTGTCTCCCGCCGCTCCTGCCGCGGGTGCCGGGGCCGCGGCGGCAAGGGCTGCCGTGGGGACGAGCTGGGCCGGCGGAAGGGGGGTGGCCGCGCCCAGGGCGCTGGCCGGCACAACGGCGCCGGCGAGCGCCAAGGCCAGGCCGGCGGCGATGGCCGCCAGCGGGTTGAGCCGTCGCAGTCTTCCTGCGGGCATGGTGAAGTCCTCTCCTTGATGAATGGGGCGTGGCCCCCAGGTGCCGGCCAGAGGCGGGCACCGATACAGGGCCGGGAGCTGAGGCCGTTGTCTGACGGCGCCTGCGGTGCGCGGGCCCCGCTTGTCGGGTGACCAGGTGTGTGGACCGCGCGGTACCCGGCTGGGTGGCCGGGGGGATTGCGATTCCTCTCCTCTCAAGGGGAGTTGAAGGGCTGAGTTCACGCGTGGGGGTCAGTCCCAAAGCCAGGAGCGCAGGACGCCGGTCCGGCGAGCGGGATGACCGGTCCTGCCTGACCCGAGGGGTGAGGGGCTGCAGGTGTGCCGGAGCCCTGTGGCCCATGCTCGGCCGCGTCCCGGCTGCCGGTTAACGTCCCGTCATTTCTTCCTTGTGTCAATGAAATGCGCGAGATTCATCGATCGCGATCGCGAGCCAGAAGCTGATAAATACGGCAAAGACGTGCAATACGGTCACCCTCAATGAGCGGTCATGGCTCGTCACGGTTGCGTAACGCACTGTTTTCTTTCTTGACGCACTAAAAGCGTGGGGGACACACTCCGGTCATACGCAGTCGACAGGGGCGCATCCCGGCCGGCGGCGTCGCAGCCGAAGGAGGCGCGATGACCATCCCCGTAACGCTTGGCTACACCGGATTCACCGCTGCCGGGGCGCCGCGGCGCCCGCATCGGGTTCGATGGCGGTGAGCCGCCCCCGACCGTCCTGACCGACTACCACCTGGAGGTACCGCGTGATGAGCCCGTCCAAGATCCGGTTTTCGGAGCTTGTCAGTGAGCAGACCCGTGCGGAGATCTTCGCGACCGTCCTCACTGCTGGGCCTATCTCGCGCACCCAGCTCGCCCAGCGCCTCGGTTTGGTGCCCTCCTCGGTGACCCGCATGCTGCCGCCGCTTCTCGAGCACGATTACCTGCGTGAGAGTGACACCGCGCCGAGCGGGCGCGGGCGGCCGCAGAAGATGCTGCACGTCAACCCGGACAAGCACCTGGTCGTGGGTCTGAAGATCGGCCCTGCGCAGGTCTCGGGAGTCGTTACAGATATGGCGGCCAATGTCCTGGCCCGTGCAGAGGAACCCTTGGATGACTGCACCCCTGGAACAGCCCTGTCCGCCGCCGCCTCCCTGACCGGCAGGCTCCTCGCAGAGGCGCCCGACGTGGCGGACAGGGTGCTCGGCCTCGGAGTCGGCGTCAGTGGCCACGTCGACTCCGCAGCCGGGGTCTGCCGCTACTCAGCCTTGCTCGACTGGAACAAGGTCGACGTAGCCGGCCCTCTGATGGAGGCGACCGGGCTGCCGGTGGTCGTCAACAACGACGTCAATACCCTGGTCGTCGCAGAGCGCTGGTTCGGTGAAGGCCGGGACATCGACTCCTTCGCCGTGGTCACCGTCGGTCCCGGCATCGGCTGCGGTCTTCTCCTGGACGGCTCCCTCTTTTCCGGCGCCACCGGACTTGCCGGAGAATTCGGCCACCTTCCCCTGGATCCCGCCGGACCCATGTGCAGCTGCGGCCGCCGGGGCTGTCTGGAGGCCCTGGCGGGCGACCGGGCCGTTCTGCGCCACCTGCGGGACGCCGGCATCGCCTGCGACACCATTGGTGAAGCTATCGACCTCGCGCGGAGCGAGGGCGGCTCGGCGAACACGGTCGCCCGCTCCGCGTTCGCCGAAGCCGGCACCGCCCTCGGGCGGGGCATGGCCGGTATGTGCAACCTGCTGAACCTGCAAAAGATCATCATCGCTGGGGAGGGTGCGGTCGCCTACGACCTGTTCGGCCCCGCCATGACCGCAGCACTGGAAGCGCAGGCATTCTCCACGGCCGCTTCGGACTGCGACATCCACGTCGACCCCGTCCGGCACGATCTCTGGGCCCGAGGCGCGGCCTGCCTCGTCATCCGCGACGCGGTGGGCGCCGCAATCTCCTGACCCCGCCCGGCCGGCCAGGCGCACCTGCGGCCTCGCACACCCCAACGACATGACTAAACGTAATCAAACGAACACGATGAGGTTTGACGTGCCCGTGAATGAAGCCAATCCCGCCGACTCCTGGTGGAGCGAGGCGGTGGTCTACCAGATCTACCCGCGCAGCTTCGCCGACTCCAACGCGGACGGAATCGGCGACCTCCAAGGCATCATCGAGCGTCTCGACCACCTGTCCCAGCTCGGCGTCGACGTTCTGTGGCTCTCTCCGGTCTATCCGTCCCCGCACGACGACAACGGATACGACATCAGTGACTACCAGGACATCGACCCGCTGTTCGGCACTCTCGACGAGTTCGACCGGCTCCTGGACGCCGTCCACGAGCGCGGCATGAAGCTCGTGATGGATCTGGTGGTCAACCACACCTCCGACGAACATCCCTGGTTCACCGAGTCCCGCGACGGCGGCCGGCAGGGAAGCAAGCGGGACTGGTACATCTGGCGCCCCGCCCGTGACGGCATGGAACCGGGCACCCCAGGTGCTGAACCCAACAACTGGGGGTCCTTCTTCTCCGGCCCCGCCTGGACGTACGACGAGCCGAGCGGCGAGTACTACCTGCACCTGTTCTCCCGCAAACAGCCCGACCTCAACTGGGAGAACCCGGTCGTTCGCCAGTCGGTCCACGCCATGATGCGCTGGTGGCTCGACCGTGGGGTCGACGGCTTCCGCATGGATGTCATCAACCTCATCTCCAAAACACCCGGCCTGCCCGACGGGGCCGTGCACGAGGGCAGCCGGCACGGGGACGGCAGCCCCCACTACATCTGCGGCCCCCGCATTCACGAGTACCTCGCCGAGATGCACCGCGAGGTCTTCGAGGGCCGTCCGCGCCAGCTGATGACCGTCGGGGAGATGCCCGGTGTCACCGTGGAAGAGGCCAGGCTCTTCACCGACCGCGCCCGCCGCGAGGTCGACATGGTGTTCCAGTTCGAACACGTGGGGCTCGACCAGGGCCCCGGCGGGAAGTTCGACGTCCGCCCGCTGAAGCTGACTGACCTCAAGGCCAGCCTCGGCCGCTGGCAGACCGGCCTGGGCGAGACAGGCTGGAACAGCCTGTACTGGAACAACCACGACCAGCCCCGCATCGTCTCCCGCTTCGGCGACGACAGCCCCGCCTACCGCGACCGCTCTGCCAAGCTCCTGGCCACCGTGCTGCACCTGCACCGCGGCACCCCGTACGTCTACCAGGGCGAAGAACTCGGCATGGCGAATGCCCCCTTCGCCTCCATCGACGACTTCCGCGACATCGAGTCCCTCAACCACCACCGCGAGCAGACCGCTCTCGGAGTCGACGAGGAACAGATCCTGGCAGGGCTGCGCCACCGCAGCCGGGACAACGCCCGCACTCCGCTGCAGTGGGACACCACCCAGAACGCCGGCTTCACCACCGGCGTCCCCTGGATCGCGGTGAACCCCGACCACACCCGCGTCAACGCCAAGGCTCAGATCGCTGACCCGGACTCCGTCTTCCACTACTACCGCCGCCTCATCTCCCTGCGGCACACCGAGCCCGCCCTCACCCACGGCGGCTTCCACATGCTCCACCCCGACCACGAGCAGCTCTACGCCTTCACCCGCCACCACGCGGCATCCGGCACCGAACTGCTGGTCCTCGCCAACTTCAGCGGAGCCGACCTCACCATCGACCTGCCCGACGGCTGGGAACACAGCGAGACCCTCATCGCCAACATGTCCGCCACCACCCCTCTCACGGCCCCGCACACCCTGCAGCCCTGGGAAGCCCGCGTCCACCGCCGCAACACCTGACCAGCCCCACCTGAGCACCCGTTCCGCCTCCCCCCGCACCGCCCTGACCCTGCACACCCAAGGAATCCTCATGACGAACATGCGCTTCCGTGTTCCACGCCGCACCACCCGACGAGCCCTGCTCGCCGTGTCCGCTCTGGCACTCGTGGCACCGCTGACCGCCTGCGGCGGCGGATCGGACACCGCGGCGGGAGACGGCAAGACTCTGCGCCTGTGGCACTACGAGCAGGAGGACGGCGCCCTGAGCAACGCCTGGGACGCGGCCATCGCCGAGTTCAAGAAGACCCACCCCGACGTGAAGGTCGTCTTCGAACGCAAGACGTTCGAGCAGATACAGCAGAACGCCGGCATGATCCTCAACTCCGACAAGGCGCCCGACGTCATGGAGTACAACAAGGGCAACGCCACCACCGGACTGCTCGCCAAGCAGGGCCTGCTCACCGACCTGACCTCCGTCGCCAAGGAACGCGGCTGGGACAAGAAGATCAGCGAGAGCGCGTCCGTCACCGCCCGCTACGACGCCAACGGCGAAATGGGCGGCGACAAGTGGTACGGCATCCCGAACTACGGCGAGTTCGTCCTCTCGTACTACAACGACGACCTGTTCAAGAAGTACAACGTGGCCAAGCCCACCGACTTCAAGAGCTTCGAAACGGCCCTCGCCAAGTTCAAGGCAGCCGGCGTCACACCGCTGGCCAACGCCGCCAACGACCACCCCGCCGGCCACTGGCTCTACCTGCTCGCACTCTCGCAGGCCGATGACACCTGGGTCGACAACTACCAGCTGTACAAGGGCAAGGTCGACTTCCACGGCCCCGAGATGACCTACGCCGTCAACAAGTACAAGGAGTGGCTCGACAAGGGCTACTTCGAGAAGAAGGACGTCGGCCTCAAGGGCAGCGACATGACCGAACAGTTCGTCTCCCAGAAGCGGCCGATCATGGTCGGCGGAAACTGGTGGTTCGGCGGCCTGACCACCGACATCAAGAACTTCGAATGGTCCACCGCCCCCTACCCGGGCAGCGAGAAGACCCTCGGCTCCGGCGGCAATCACTGGGTCGTCCCCACCAAGGCGAAGAACAAGAAGCTCGCCGAGGACTTCATCGACATCACCATGTCCGACAAGATCCAGAAGCGGATCGGCGAAGAGGGCAACGTGCCCCTCGCGGCCAAGGCAGACAGCATCACCAACCCCAAGGCCCGCGAACTCATCACCGCCTTCAACACCCACCAGTCCAGCAACGGCCTCGCCTTCTACCCGGACTGGCCCGTCGCCGGCTACTACGACACGTGGATGGCCGCCACCCAGAACCTGATGAACGGCAGTAAGCCCGACAAGGTTCTCGACGAGCTCGCAGCCCCCTACGAGAAGTACGCCGCCTCGCGGCGCTGAGGCTGACCCACCTCCTCGTCCACGCGTCAGCCCCTTCACTTCCGGGGACGGCGGCCGCCCGCACCGGGCCGCCGTCCCGCCCATCCAGGAGCAACAGTGAAAACCACACGTCATCCGCGGCCCACGGGGTACGCCGTCTTCCTCGCGCCGGGCCTGCTGCTGAGCCTGCTCTTCCTCGTCGTCCCGCTGGTGATGACCTTCTACTACAGCCTCACCCAGTGGCAGGGCATCGGAGACCCCACCTGGATCGGCTTCGACAACTACACCCGCCTCTTCAGCGACTCCGACTTCTGGGCCTCCTTCCGCAACATCGCCTTCGTCATCGTCGGCATCGCGGTCGTCCCGACCCTGCTCGGTCTGTTCCTCGCAGCCCTCTTGTTCGACTACATCGGCAAGAAGCACGGCGACGGAGTCGTCAGCCTCTTCCGCTCCGGGCTCTACCTTCCCCAGGTCATCCCCGTCGCCGTCACCGGCCTGATGTGGGGATGGATCCTCGCCCCGGAAGGCGCCGTCAACAGCGTCCTCGAAAAGGCCGGCCTCGCCTCCCTGGCCGAAAACTGGCTGGGTGACCCCGACCTCGCACTCTGGGTCGTCCTCGCCGTCCTGGTCTGGATGCAGCTCGGCTACCCGCTCGTGCTGTTCCTGTCCGGGCTCCAGCGCATCGACCCCGAACTCTACGAGGCAGCCTCCCTCGACGGCGCGACCTGGTGGCAGCGCTTCACCCGCATCACCGTGCCCATCCTGCGCCCCGAGGTCTACGTCGTCCTGGTCACCACCACCATCGCCGGCCTGAAGGTTTTCGCCCAGATCTTCGTCCTCACCGGCGGCGGCCCCGGCAACTCGACACTGGTCCCCTCCTACTTCGCGTACCAGAACTTCTTCGAGCGGGCCGACGTCGGCTACGGATCAGCCATCTCCAGCACCATCACGCTGCTCGTGCTGATCATCGCCGGAACGATGCTCACCCGCCAGGCCCGCGAGGACGGATGACCATGACCATGACCACAGATCCCACCACGCACACACCCTCCCGCACCCCTGCACCAGGACCCCGCGGCCGGGGCGCCCGACGCAAGCCCGGCAAAGCCACCGGAAACCGCCGCACCCCAGGTTCATACGCGGTCCTGGCCGCCATCGCCGTCTTCGTCCTCGCCTTCCTCGCACCCTTCGCGGTCATCCTGCTCAACTCGTTCAAGACCAGCGCCGACTTCCGGGCCCACGGCTCCCTGTCCTGGCCCACCGAGTGGAACTGGAGCATCATCGCCGACGTCTGGGAACGCGTCGGCTTCACCCAGAAACTCCTCAACAGCGTCCAGATCAGCCTCGGCGTCGTCCTCATCGCCGTCCTGTTCGCACTCTTCAACGCCTACGCCATCGGCATCGGCCGCGTCCGTTGGCGCACCGCCTTCCTCGTCTTCTTCCTCGGCGTCAACGTCCTGCCGCAAGAAGGACTCGTCTACCCCATCTACTACCTCTTCAAGGAGATGGGTCTCTACGACGGGAAACTCGGCTACACCATCCTCGTCGGCATCACCTACAGCGCCTTCGGCACCTACCTGCTCTCCTCCGTCTTTTCCAGCTTCCCCCGCGAACTCATCGAAGCCGCCTCCATGGACGGAGCCGGCCGCTGGACCATCCTGTGGCGCATCGTCCTGCCCATGAGCTGGCCCACCCTCTCGGTCATGTGCGTCTTCTTCTTCGTCTGGAGCTGGAACGAGTTCCTCTACCCCCTCGTCCTGCTGATCTCCAACGACAACCAGACCGTCCCACTCGGCCTGTCCGTCATGCAGGGGCAGTACACCAGCGACCCCACCGCCATGAGCGCCGCGGCACTCCTCGGCGTGGTCCCGATGATCGTGTTCTTCCTCATCTTCCAGCGCTCCCTCACCCGGGGCATGACCGCCGGCGCCGTCAAGTAATCGCCCACAGGGCGCCACCGCCACCCCGGATCCGGCACAAACAGCCCCGCTGCCGGATCCGGGGCTCATCTATGCCCGGTACGAACAGCCAAGTCACGGCGCTTACGGCCATGCGCTGCCCGCCCTGTGGGGGAAGCGCGGTGCATCCGCACGCGTGTCGTCAGGCCAAGACCGTGGTGCAGGTCGCACCGCCCTGCTAGAAGGCGCTTCGCCCGGCCGGGGCGCCGCTCTCGTTGCGCTGTCCTTCGGCCATGACCATTTCGGCGACGCGCTGAAGGGCGCTCTGGTACGCCTCGGCGTTTTCCGGGCGCTTCTGCCAGGTGCGGATGGTGACGGTGGAGGAGTGCAGCGAGCCCAGGGGGATTCCAAGGTAGACGGCAGCGGAACGGCGGGAGCAGCCGGTGGCCATCTGAACGAGGCAGATCGCCGTCCCGGCGCAGTTGCCGTCTCGGTGCGTCGAGACCGTCCAGCGGCGCCGCCCGGTGCTCGGGCAGGACAGCCGGGATGGCGCGAGGGTCGAGCGGCCCGGGTCTGTCAAACGAGCGGTGTAACTCGGGTTGTTGAGAGTTACGGTCGGGCTGCGGAGAACCTGCCGTCGAAGGCGATGCCAAAGGCGTTCAAGGCGGTTTTCCAGCACATGGTCCAGCGAGCCTGTCCCTTGCCGGTCGGGTCCAGCGACATGATCGCCATGTAAACGCACTTCAGGGCGGCCTGCTCATTCGGGAAGTGGCCGCGAGCTTGCACCGCCCGGCGGATCCGTGCGTTCACGAACTCGATCGCGTTGGTGGTGCAGACGATGCGGCGAATCTCGGTGTCGAACCGGAAGAACGGCGCGGGCACGAATATCTCCACCGAGCCGACATCGGTCAGCACGGTCTTGGCCCGGGTGCCGTTGCGTGAGTTGCCGCCGTTCTTCCCCGCCGGGTCATGCTTGTCATAGCCGAGGTGATCGGTGATCGCACCCTCGAGAGCGGACTCCAGGAGCCGCTTCGTCAGCTGCTGGAGCAGACCGCCCGCGCCGGTCAGTTGCAGGCCCTCGGCCTGAGCCCGGCCCACGAGCTCGTCGATCAGTCTGTCATCCACGGATTTCACCGAAGCGGCCCCAGCCGGCTCGTCGGGACTCGATCTCGGTCACGTTGCTGCTGGTATAGATGCATCTTCCATGATCGGGAGTTACACCGAACGTTCTACAGTCCCGCTCATGGATGCGCATCGCCCGCTTCGACTACACCCCCTCAAACCGCCTGCGCTTCATCCTCCGCAGCGGCAGCCCGCACCGTGCGAGCGAATGGGCCGATGTCCCCGACCGGCCGCTGGAAGACCAACTCGCCGAAATCGCACAAGAAGTCGGCCTCCGTGGCAAAGCCGCAGAACACAAACGCCTTGCAGACCAGCAAGTCAGGGAAGCCCAGCAGAGGCGCTGGGAAACCGCCATGGAAGAAGCGCACACCGCATACGCCTACGCCTATCGCGTCAAGCACCTCGAAGAACTAGCAGACGCCTGGCACCAGACCAAGCGCCTGACCGAATACGTCACAGCAGTCCGCAACCACGCCACATCGCTGCCACCCGGACAGGAAAGGACAGAGATCGAGGCGTGGCTCGCCTTCACGGACGCCCGGCTCCAGCACCTCACCGAGTCCGCCGCAGCGCCGAAGCTGCCCACCCCACCCAAGCCGAGCGGCGACGACCTCAAGCCTTTCCTCGGCCACTGGAGCCCTTACGGACCCCGTTCCTACTGATCCTCAAATCAGGCCATATCGAGCGCGGCTTCACCAAGAAGCGGCAAAGAGGGAGCCCACTCAAGCCGTACTCGACACACCGTCACCTGCAGAAACAATCAAATGACGCCCCATCAGAACGTGCGTCAAACGTGCGTCAGAAGGGTCCAACGTGCGTCGAATATGCGTCAAGATATCGCCCGTAACGCCCACAGCGCACATAATGCACACTCGACGAAACCGCAGGTCAGGCACCCTTTGCGGCGGGCTCAAGGATCGCGACGCACTCCACATGGTGGGTCATCGGGAACAGATCGAACGCCCGCAGCGTCCGCACCTTGTAACCGCCCTCCGCGAAGTAAGCCAGGTCCCGCGCCAGTGCCGCCGGGTCGCACGCCACGTACGCGATCTTGCGCGCGCCCAGGCCGACCAGCTGCTTCACCGTGGCCTTGCCGGCGCCCGCGCGCGGCGGGTCCAGGACGATCAGGTCGCATTCGGTGATGCCCGTGCGGGGCAGGACCTGGTCGACCTTGCCGTGCTCGATGCGGACCCGCTCCAGGTCCTTGAGGTTGTGGCGGGCGTCCTCGACCGCGCGCTTGCCGGACTCGATGCCGAGCACCGCGCCCTTCTCGCCGATGCGCTGGCCGATGGCGCCGGCGAAGAGGCCGACGCCGCAGTAGAGGTCGAGCGCCGTGTCGTTCTTGCGGGGCAGCAGGCCCTGCATGACCGCGCGGACCAGGGTGTCCGCGGCCTGCGGGTGGACCTGCCAGAAGCCGCCGGAGCCGACGCGGTACGTGCGGTCGTCGGCGCGTTCGCGGACGAAGCCGCGGCCGTGGACGCGGTGCACTCCGCCGTCGCGCTCGTCGACGCGCAGGACCGAGACGGGCTTGTCGAGCTCGACCAGCGGGAGGCGGCCGCCCTCGCGCGGGGTGAGGATGACCTGGCGGTCGTGGGAGCCGGTGGCGGCGATGGCCTCCACCGTGGCCATCTGGGGCCAGTCCTGCTTCTCGATGCCGAGCTCGGTGACGCCGGGCGCCGCGATCATGCACTGGTCGATGATCTCGACGTCGTGCGAGCGGTGCTTGCGCAGGCCGACGCGGCCGTCCGGGTCGATGGCGTACTGGACGCGGGTGCGCCAGGCGGGCACCTCGCCCGGCGGGAGCTTGTCGCCCTCGGCCGGCATGACGGTGCCGTCCCAGCCCGCTTCCTCGGGGGTGAGGCCCGCGAGGCGCTGGAGCTGCTCGGCGATCACTTCGCCCTTGAGCCGCCGCTGGGCGCCGGGCTTGGCGTGCTGCCAGTCGCAGCCGCCGCACTTGCCGGGGCCGGCGAACGGGCACGGCGCCTTCACCCGGTCCTTGGACGCCTCGATGATCCGTACCGCGTCGGCGCGCAGGAATCGGGAGTCGGTGGCGCCGTCGGTGACCTTGGCGACGACTTTCTCGCCGGGCAGGGTGTGGCGTACGAACAGGACCTGGCCCTCGGCGGTGCGGGCGATGCAGTGGCCGCCGTGGGCGACCGGGCCGACCTCGACCTCGTACTCCTGCCCCACGAGCGATTCCCCGGTCTGCGGCGGAGTGGATTCGTTCTGCATGAGGGGAGGGCTCCAGAGATCAAGGCGGGACGGCGAACGGCCGGACAACAACCTACGAGTCTACGTGGGTGTCGTCCGGCCGCTTACCAGGAGCCGCTACGGAGCGTCAGCTCTTGTTCGTCGGTTCCTTGTGCCGGCGCTCCACGGGGCCGCGTCGCACCGAACCCGGGGCGTTCCAGTCCGCACGCTTGCGGGCCCGCTTCTTGGCCGCCTCGGAGGACTCCAGCTGGTACGGGACGGAGGTGACCATCACACCCGGGGTGAAGAGCAGCCGGCCCTTGAGCCTGAGGGCGCTCTGGTTGTGGAGCAGGTGCTCGTACCAGTGTCCGACGACGTACTCCGGGATGTAGACGCTCACGACGTCGCGCGGACTCTCCCGGCGCAGGCCCTTGACGTACTCGATGACCGGGCGGGTCACCTCGCGGTAGGGCGAGTCGAGGATCTTCAGCGGGACGTTGATGCCGCGCCGCTCCCAGTCCTCCTTGAGCGCCTTGGTCTCGGCCGGGTCGACGCTGATGGAGAGCGCCTCAAGGTGGTCCGTGCGGATCAGCTTCGCGTACGCGAGTGCGCGCAGGGTGGGGCGGTGCAGCTTGGAGACCAGGACGATCGAGTGGACCCGGGAGGGACGGACGGTCTCGTCGGACGGCGTCTCGTCGGCGGCGATCTCCGCGGCGACCCGGTCGTAGTGCTTACGGATCGCGGTCATCGTGCCGTAGAAGATCACCATGCCGAGCAGCGCGACCCAGGCGCCGTGGGTGAACTTGGTGGCGAGGACGACGACGAGCACCAGGCCGGTGAAGAAGGCCCCGAAGGTGTTGATCGCCCGGGAGCGGATCATGTGGCGGCGCTTGAGCGGATCCTTCTCGGAGCGCAGGTGCCGGTTCCAGTGCCGGACCATGCCGGTCTGGCTGAGGGTGAAGGAGACGAACACGCCGACGATGTAGAGCTGGATCAGCCGGGTCGAGTCGGCCCCGTAGATCCAGACCAGCAGGATCGCCGCGCCGGCCAGCAGCACGATGCCGTTGGAGAAGGCGAGGCGGTCGCCGCGGGTGTGCAGCTGGCGGGGCAGGTAGCGGTCCTGGGCCAGGATCGAGCCGAGCAGGGGGAAGCCGTTGTACGCGGTGTTGGCGGCCAGGAAGAGGACGAGGGCGGTGGCCGCGGCGAGGATCACGAAGAAGAACGTGCCGTCGCCGAAGACCGCGGCCGCGACCTGGGAGATGACCGGGTCCTGGACGAAGGACGAGCCGACCGGGGTGCCGTTGTTGATCAGGTCCTGCGCCGGGTTCTCGGCCATCTTGACGTCGGTGGCCATGGCGAGGCCGATGATGCCGCAGAACATGGTGACGGCCAGCAGGCCCATCATCGCGAGGGTGGTGGCGGCGTTCTTGCTCTTCGGCTTACGGAAGGCCGGGACACCGTTGCTGATGGCCTCGACGCCGGTCAGGGCCGCACAGCCGGAGGAGAACGCCCGCAGCAGCAGGAAGACCAGGGCGAATCCGGCCAGGCCCCCGTGCTCGGCCTTGATCGTGTAGCCGGAGGTCGGGGCGTGCATCGTGTCGCCGAGGACCAGTCCGCGAAAGGCGCCCCACGCGATCATGATGAAGACGCCGGCCACGAAGAGATAGGTGGGGATGGCGAAGAGTTTGCCGGACTCCTTGACGCCCCGCAGGTTCATCACGGTCAGCAGCACGATGGCGGCGATGGCGCACGGCGTCTTGTGTTCGACGACGAACGGGATCGCGGAGCCGAGGTTCTCCACCCCGGAGGCGATGGACACCGCCACGGTCAGGACGTAGTCGACCAGCAGGGCGCTGGCCACGGTCAGTCCGGCCTTCGGGCCGAGGTTGGTGGTGGCGACCTCGTAGTCGCCGCCGCCGCTCGGGTACGCGTGCACGTTCTGCCGGTAGGAGGCGACGACGGTGAACATCAGCACCACGACGGCGACCGCGATCCACGGGCTGAAGTGGTACGCCGACACGCCCGCGATGGAGAGCACCAGGAGGACTTCCCCGGGTGCGTACGCCACCGAGGACAGCGGGTCGGATGCGAAGACGGGGAGGGCGATGCGCTTGGGGAGGAGGGTCTCCCCCAGTTTGTCGCTGCGCAGGGCCCGGCCGATCAGGATCCGTTTGGGCACGTCGGTCAGTTTGGACACGCTGAGGATCGTAAGGGTTCCGTATGGGAGCAGCCCACGCACCACCCCCGTGGCCCCGCAATCTCCTGCACCTGGCGGGAAAGGCCACGAAATCCTTAACGGAATCCTTGCACCGCGGCCGCTCGAATGCCGTTCCGGAGCGCCCCCGGCCGCTCTCTCGAACACCCTCCGAACACTCTTCGAAAGTCCGTCCGAACGCTTCGCGGAACGTCGCCTTTGCCACAGTGCCCCCGGGATGAGCACACTCGAATGAGGCAACGCACCCGGCGCCGCTTAAGCTCAATCCTGGGCAACGGGACGAACCGTTGCCCCATTGTTTGCCCGGCCAGCCGAGGAATGAGTATGAGCAGGGTGTTTTCGCAGGTCAGCCGGACGACCAGGACTGCGAGGTAGGCGCAAGGTGCACATCGTCATCATGGGCTGCGGGCGAGTAGGAGCCGCTCTCGCGCAGACCCTGGAGCAGCAGGGGCACACGGTCGCCGTCATCGACCAGGACCCCACGGCGTTCCGGCGCCTCGGCTCCGGCTTTGGCGGCCGCCGCGTCACGGGGGTCGGGTTCGACCAGGACACCCTCCGCGAGGCGGGGATCGAGGAAGCCGGTGCGTTCGCCGCGGTGAGCAGCGGCGACAACTCCAACATCATCGCGGCCCGCGTGGCGCGCGAGATGTTCGGCATCGAGAACGTCGCGGCCCGCATCTACGACCCCCGGCGTGCCGAGGTGTACCAGCGCCTCGGCATCCCCACGGTCGCCACCGTGCGCTGGACCGCGGACCAGATGCTGCGCCGGCTGCTGCCCTCGGGCGCGGAGCCGCTGTGGCGGGATCCGAGCGGCGGTGTGCAGCTCGCCGAGGTGCACACCACCCCGTCCTGGATCGGCCACAAGATCAGCACCCTCCAGGAGGAGACGGGCGTGCGCGTGGCCTTCCTCACCCGGTTGGGCGAAGCCATACTGCCGTCCTCGCAGACGGTGCTGCAGGAGGGCGACCTCGTCCACGTGATGATGCGTACGGACGAGATCGCGAAGGTCGAGGCGGCCTTCGCCGAGGGCCCCGAGGAGGGCGGTCACTGATGCGTGTCGCGATTGCCGGGGCCGGCGCGGTGGGTCGTTCCATCGCGGCCGAGCTGCTGGAGAACGGGCACGAGGTGCTGCTCGTCGACAAGGCGCCGACCGCCATCTCGGTGGAGCGGGTGCCCATGGCCGAGTGGCTGCTGGCGGACGCCTGCGAGATCACCTCGCTGGACGAGGCGGCGCTGCAGCGGTGCAACGTCGTGATCGCCGCGACCGGTGACGACAAGGTGAACCTGGTCGTCTCGCTGCTCGCCAAGACGGAGTACGGCGTGCCGCGCGTCGTCGCCCGGGTGAACAACCCGAAGAACGAGTGGCTGTTCAACGAGTCCTGGGGCGTCGATGTGGCGGTCTCCACGCCGCGTCTGATGTCGGCCCTGGTCGAGGAGGCGGTGAGTGTCGGCGATCTGGTCCGGCTGCTGCGCTTCAGCCACGGTGACGCGAACCTGGTCGAGCTGACGCTGCCGCCGGAGTCGGCGCTGGCGGGCACGCAGGTCGGGGAGGTCGCCTGGCCGGAGGACACCTCGCTGGTCACGATCATCCGCGGGCAGCGCGTGCTGACGCCGAGCACGGAGGAGACCCTGGAGGCCGGGGACGAGCTGCTGTTCGTCGCCGCCCAAGCACGCGAGGAGCAGCTGGAGGACCTGCTGTCGGTGCGCCAGGGCGACCCGGAGAGCTGAGAGCGGAAAGCATGCGAGAGGGGCCTGTCACCGCCGGCGGCGGTGACAGGCCCCTCTCGCATGTCGCGTGTGTCAGTACTCCTGGCCGCGGGCCGCCGCTTCGGCGGCGGCCGCCTTACGGGCCTTCTCGGCCTGCTCCTCGGCCTCCATCTCGGCGAAGACGTCGATGGGCGGCGGCGCCTTGGCGAGGAAGACCCAGGTGAGGTAGACCGCCAGCAGGAACGGCGGGATCTTCAGGGCGATCAGGACCCAGCCGAACTGGGTGGTGTCGGCCCACCAGTACAGCGGGAAGAGGATCGCGCACTTGGCGAGCAGGATCAGTCCCCAGGCGTAGCTGGCCTTGGCGTAGGCCTTCTTCCGGCCGGGGTTCCGGGTGCGCCAGGAGAGGTTCTCCTTGAACACCGGGCCCAGGATCAGTCCGATCAGCGGGAGACCTGCGAGCGTGCTGACCAGGTAGGCGAGGGCCAGTCCGAGCGTGTAGATCATGCCCGGGAGGTAGAAGTCCTTGGCGTTGCCGGTCATCTTCGCGAAGACGACGCCGAAGGCCACACCGAAGACACCGCTGAAGGCGTGCTTGACGGTGTCCCTGCGGATCAGCCGTACGGCCACGAGCACCAGCGACACCGCGACGGCCGCGATGGCCGAGTTCGTGAGGTTCTTGTCGATGGTGAAGATCGTGACGAAGAGCAGTCCGGGCAGGACCGTCTCCACCATGCCCCGGATGCCGCCGAAGGCCTCGAAGAGGGCGGCTTCGGTGACCGCCTTCGCGTCGGCCTCCTGCTGGTCTGTGGTGCGGTCCGTGTCGGACGTCGGCTTGTCGAGAGACGTCACCGGCTACTCCTTGCCGAGCGGTCGGAGTTCGTATTTGGGGTTGAACAGCACCCGGCGCCCGTGGCTCATGGCGATGCGGCCGGAGGCGATGAGCTTGCGGCCCGGCTCTATGCCCACGATGGAGCGGCGGCCGAGCCAGACCACGTCGAGCGGCGCGGTGCCGTCGAAGAGCTCCGCCTCAAGGGCGGGCACTCCGGCACGCGGTCGCAGGGTGACCGTCCGCAAGGTACCAGTGACCTTCACGATCTGGCGGTCGGTGCACTCGGAGATCCGGGTGCATCCCGATGCCTGCGAGTCCTCCTCCAGCTCCTCGCACTCCAGGTCCTCCTGGGAGCTGGAGAGCCGGTCGAGCATGCGCCGGAAGCGCCCGGACGGCCGCTCGGCCTTCTGGGACTTCTCGAATCGAGGTACGGCACTCATACCCGAAGGGTACCGGTCTCCGGAGGTCCTGGAGGGTGGCCGCCGTCTCACTCGAACGGGTGGCACGGCACCCCGGCCGCGGCCCCTCAGGCGCGCTCGAAGCGGTAGCCCATCCCGGGTTCGGTGACGAAGTGCCGGGGGTGCGAGGGGTCGGCCTCCAGCTTGCGTCTCAGCTGGGCCATGTAGACCCGCAGATAGTTGGTCTCGGTGCCGTACGAGGGCCCCCAGACCTCCTGGAGCAGCTGCTTCTGGCTGACCAGCCGGCCGCTGTTGCGGACCAGGACCTCCAGCAGGTGCCACTCGGTGGGGGTGAGCCGCACGTCGCGCCCCTCGCGGTGGACCTTCTTGGCCGCGAGGTCGACGGTGAAGCCCTCGGTCTCCACGAGCACGACCTCGTCGCCGCCGTCCTGGCCGACGGGCTCGGCACGGCGCACCGAGGCGCGCAGCCGGGCCAGCAGCTCGTCCATGCCGAACGGCTTGGTGACGTAGTCGTCGGCCCCCGCGTCCAGTGCCTCGACCTTCTCGTCGGAGGTGTGCCGGGCCGAGAGCACCAGGATCGGCACCCGGGTCCAGCCGCGCAGGCCCCTGATCACCTCGACACCGTCCATGTCGGGCAGCCCGAGGTCGAGGACGACGACGTCGGGGTGGCGCGCGGCGGCCAGCTGGAGCGCGGTGGCCCCGTCGGGCGCGGCGTCCACCTCGTACTTGCGCGCCTTCAGGTTGATCACGAGGGCGCGTACGATCTGCGGCTCGTCGTCGACCACAAGCACCCGGGTCATCGCGGTCCTGCCTTTCTGCTGTACGTGAGTCCGTACGTCTGGGCTGTGCGGGGGCCGGGGAGGTCTCCCCGTGTCATGAGGTGACCCGTGCGGGCAGGTCGAGGCTGACCGGAACGTATCCCGAGGCCGCCTTGAGGGTCAGGACCATGGTGAGGCCTCCGCCGGGGGTGTCCTCGGCGTCCAGCGTGCCGCCCATGGACTCGACGAAGCCGCGGGCCACCGCGAGGCCCAGGCCCACTCCCGCGCCGCGCGGGGCGTCGCCGTAGCGCTGGAAGGGCTCGAAGATGCGTTCCTTGGCCTCGTCGGGGACGCCCCGGCCGCCGTCGGCCACCCGTAGCTCGACCCGGGCGCCCAGCGCGCTGGCGGCCACGGTGACGCGCTCACCGTCCGGGCTGTACTTGACGGCGTTCTCCACGATGTTGGCGACGGCACGCTCCAGCAGTCCCGGGTCGACGGCGACCATGGGCAGCGTCTCGGGGATGTCCAGCTCGACGCTGTCCTCGGGGACGCCGCCCAGGGCCATGGGCACGACCTCGTCGAGGTCGATCTCGCGGATCAGCGGGGTGACGGTGCCGGTCTGCAGGCGGGACATGTCGAGGAGGTTGCCGACGAGGTGGTCGAGGCGGTCGGCGCCGTTCTCGATGCCTTCGAGGAGTTCGGCCTCGTCGTCGTCGGACCAGGCGACGTCGTCGGAGCGCAGGGAGCTGACGGCGGCCTTGATTGCGGCGAGGGGGGTCCGCAGGTCGTGGCTGACGGCGGCCAGCAGCGCGGTCCTGATCCGGTTGCCCTCGGCGAGCCTGCGGGCCTCCTCCGCCTCGCCCACCAGGCGCTGGCGGTCGAGGACGACGGCGGCCTGGGCGGCGAAGGCGCCGAGCACCCGGCGGTCCTCGGCGGGCAGCACCCGGCCGGACAGGGCCAGGGCCATGTGGTCGCCGACGGGCATGTCCACATCGGCGTCCTCGGGCCGGGCCACCGGCGCCGGTCCGACGCTGCCGGCGCACGTCCACGGATCGACGTCGCTCTGCCGCTCCAGCAGGGCTACGGACTCCATCCCGAAGGTCTCGCGGACGCGGTCCAGAAGCGCGGCCAGGGTGGTCTCGCCGCGCAGCACGCTGCCGGCCAGGAAGGAGAGGATCTCGGACTCGGCGCGCAGCCTGGCGGCCTGATGGGTGCGGCGGGCCGCCAGGTCCACGACGGAGGCCACCGCCACGGCCACCGCGAAGAAGATCACGATGGCGACGAAGTTCTCGGGGTCCTGCACGGTCAGGGTGTGCGTCGGCGGGGTGAACCAGTAGTTCAGCAGCAGGGAGCCCGCGGCGGCCGACGCGAGGGCCGGACGCAGCCCGCCGAGCAGAGCCGCGCCGACGGTCAGGAAGAGGAAGAGCAGGACGTCGTTGGCGAGGCCGGGGCCGTTCTCCATGCCCTTGAGGAGCAGGGCGAGGAGTGCCGGTCCGCCGACGCCGACGAGCCAGCCCCAGATGATGCGGGCCCTGCCGAGCCGGGCACCGCGGGCGATGGGGAGGCCGCGGCCCTTGGCGACCTCGTCGTGGGTGACGATGTGGACGTCGAGGTCGGTGCCGGACTCGCGGGCGACGGTGGCGCCGACGCCGGGTCCGTAGATGTACTGCCAGGCCTTGCGGCGGCTGGAGCCGAGGACGATCTGGGTGGCGTTGACGCCCCGGGCGAACTCGAGGAGCGCGGAGGGTATGTCGTCGCCGATGACGTGGTGGAAGGTGCCGCCGAGGTCCTCGACGAGCGTGCGCTGGACGGTCAGCTCCTTGGGCGAGGCCGACGTCAGTCCGTCGCTGCGGGCGATGTAGACGGCGAGGATCTCGCTGCCGGAGCCCTTGGCCGCCATCCGGGACGCGCGGCGGATGAGGGTGCGGCCCTCGGGGCCGCCGGTGAGTCCGACGACGATGCGCTCACGGGCCTGCCAGGTGGTGCGGATGTTGTGCTCGCCGCGGTACTGCTGGAGGTACTCGTCGACCCGGTCGGCGACCCAGAGCAGGGCCAGCTCGCGCAGCGCGGTGAGGTTGCCGGGGCGGAAGTAGTTGGAGAGCGAGGCGTCGATCCGGTCCGGCTTGTAGATGTTGCCGTGGGCCATCCGCCGGCGCAGCGCCTGGGGAGACATGTCGACCAGTTCGAGCTGGTCGGCGCGGCGGACCACTTCGTCGGGCACGGTCTCGCGCTGGCGTACGCCGGTTATGGACTCGACGACGTCCCCGAGTGACTCCAGGTGCTGGATGTTGACCGTGGACACCACGTCGATGCCGGCCTGGAGGAGTTCTTCGACGTCCTGCCAGCGCTTGGCGTTGCGGGAGCCCGGCACATTGGTGTGCGCGAGTTCGTCCACCAGGGCGACGGCGGGGGCGCGCTCCAGGACGGCCTCGACGTCCATCTCCGTGAAGACGGCGGAGCGGTACTCGATCTCGCGGCGCCGGATCTGTTCCAGGCCGTGCAGCATGACCTCGGTGCGCGGGCGGTCGTGGTGCTCGACGAAGCCGACGACACAGTCGGTGCCGCGCTCCACCCGGCGGTGTGCCTCGGAGAGCATCGCGTACGTCTTGCCGACGCCCGGTGCCGCACCGAGGTAGATCCGAAGTTTGCCGCGCGCCATGGCCCCATTGTCTTCCTGAAACCGGTTCTGTTCACCGAGACCGGCGGCGGCCCATGCGGCAGCCACTGTCGAAACTACTCCGTTGATTTCCGTCATATCGGGCGAGGGCTGCGGGTGCGGTCCGTATTGACGTAATTCTGATGCCGGGGCCCGGTCGATGTCATACCGGTTCCCGGGCACGGGAACGACGTCGTCCCGTGCCCGGGGCGGGCCGCCGTGGCCCGCCCCGGGCAACGCGGTGTGTTCAGCGCGTTCCCGTGTCGTTCACGAGTTCCCGCAGTGCGATGTTGAGCTGGAGGACGTTGACCCGCGGTTCGCCGACGAAGCCGAGGATGCGGCCGTCGGTGTGCTGGTCGACGAGCTCGCGGACCCGTGCGGTGTCGAGGTGGTTGCGTGCCGCGACACGGTTGACCTGGAGATCGGCGTAGGCCGGGGAGATGTCCGGGTCGAGGCCGGAGGCGGAGGAGGTGACCGCGTCGGCCGGCACCTGGGAGGGGCTGACGGGGTGGCCGGGGACGGAGTTGTCCTTGACGACGGCGGCCTTGGCGGCGGTGACCCAGCCGATGAGTTCCTTGTTGTCGCCGGAGCGGTTGGTCGCGCCGGAGAGGATCAGGGAGTACTGGGTGTTCACGCTGTTGGTGCCGAGGCCGTTGGAGGGACGGGGCTGGAACCACTTGAGGTCGGGGGCCGCGGTCTCCTGGCCCTTCTTGAGGGGGAGGTCGTAGCGCTGGCCGATGAGTTCGGAGCCGACGACCCTGCCGTTCGCCGTGACCTCGGATCCGTTGGCGCGTCCGGGCATGAGCCCCTGGGCGACGCCGGTGACGGCGAGGGGGTAGATGACGCCGCAGACCAGGGTGAGGACGAGCAGGGCGCGCAGACCTGCCCAGAGCAGGCGGGCGGAGTTTCCTACGGAGTTGTTCATGGCAGGTCAGCCGATTCCGGGGATGAGGGAGATGATCAGGTCGATGATCTTGATGCCGGCGAACGGGGCGATGAGCCCGCCGAGCCCGTAGACGCAGAGGTTCCGCCGGAGCATCGAGTCCGCGCCGCTGGGCCGGTAGCGGACGCCCTTGAGGGCGAGCGGGACCAGCGCGACGATGATCAGCGCGTTGAAGATCACGGCGGACAGGATCGCGGACCGGGGTGAGGACAGGTCCATGATGTTGAGCTCGTCCAGGCCCGGGTAGACCACGGCGAACATCGCGGGAATGATCGCGAAGTACTTCGCGACGTCGTTGGCGATGGAGAACGTCGTCAGGGCGCCGCGGGTGATCAGCAGCTGTTTGCCGATCTCCACGATCTCGATGAGCTTGGTGGGATTGGAGTCCAGATCCACCATGTTCCCGGCCTCCTTCGCGGCCGAGGTTCCGGTGTTCATGGCCACCCCGACATCGGCCTGGGCGAGCGCCGGGGCGTCGTTCGTGCCGTCGCCGGTCATCGCGACGAGCTTGCCGCCCGCCTGCTCCCGCTTGATGAGGGCCATCTTGTCCTCGGGAGTGGCCTCGGCGAGGAAGTCGTCGACACCCGCCTCCTGGGCGATGGCCTTCGCGGTGAGCGGGTTGTCGCCGGTGATCATGACCGTACGGATGCCCATCCGGCGCAGTTCGTCGAACCGTTCCCGCATGCCCTCCTTGACGACGTCCTTGAGGTGGATGACGCCCAGGACCCGGGCCCCGTCCGCGTCCTGGCGGGCCACCAGCAGCGGGGTGCCGCCGGCCGCGGAGATGCGGTCGGTGAGTGCCTGCGCGTCCGGGGAGACGCTGCCGCCCCGCTCCCTCACCCACGCGATGACCGATCCGCTCGCGCCCTTGCGGACCTTGCGCCCGTCGACGTCCACGCCCGACATGCGGGTCTGGGCGGTGAACGCCACCCACTCCGCCTGGGCGAGTTCGCCCTGGTGACGCTCGCGCAGGCCGTACCTCTCCTTGGCGAGGATCACCACGGACCGGCCCTCGGGCGTTTCGTCGGCCAGCGAGGAGAGCTGGGCGGCGTCCGCCAGTTCGGCCTCCGTCACTCCGGCGACGGGGAGGAACTCGGCGGCCTGGCGGTTGCCGAGGGTGATGGTGCCGGTCTTGTCGAGCAGCAGCGTCGAGACGTCACCCGCCGCTTCGACGGCGCGTCCGGACATGGCGAGCACGTTGCGCTGGACGAGGCGGTCCATGCCGGCGATGCCGATCGCGGAGAGCAGCGCGCCGATGGTGGTCGGGATCAGACAGACCAGCAGCGCGGCCAGCACGATCATGGACTGCTCACCGCCGGCGTAGATCGCGAACGGCTGCAGCGTGACCACGGCCAGCAGGAACACGATGGTGAGGGACGCCAGCAGGATGTTGAGCGCGATCTCGTTGGGTGTCTTCTGCCGGGCCGCGCCCTCGACCAGGGCGATCATCCGGTCGATGAACGTCTCGCCCGGCTTGGTGGTGATCTTGACGACGACGCGGTCGGAGAGCACCTTCGTACCGCCGGTGACGGCGCTGCGGTCGCCTCCGGACTCCCGGATGACCGGGGCGGACTCGCCGGTGATCGCGGACTCGTCGACGCTCGCGACGCCCTCGACGACGTCCCCGTCGCCCGGGATGATGTCGCCTGCCTCGCAGACCACGAGATCACCGATGCGCAGTTCCGCGCCGGGGACCCTCTCCTCGTTCCTGCCGATGATCCGGCGGGCCACGGTGTCGGTCTTGGCCTTGCGCAGGGTGTCGGCCTGGGCCTTGCCGCGGCCCTCGGCGACCGCCTCCGCCAGGTTGGCGAAGATCGTCGTCAGCCAGAGCCAGACGGCGATCGCCCAGCCGAACCAGTCGGCCGGGTCCAGCACCGCGAGCACGGTGGTCAGCACCGACCCGACCAGCACCACGAACATCACCGGCGACTTGACCATCACCCGCGGGTCGAGCTTGCGTATCGCGTCGGGGAAGGAGGCGATCAGCATCCGGGGATCGAACAGCCCGGCGCCGACGCGGCCTTCGGGAGCGGACCCGGCCGGAGCGTCCTGATGGGGTGCTCGGGCCGGAGTGACTGTGGACATCGTGGCCTCTTGCTTCGTACGGAGGGTCATGACGCCAGCCCCTCGGCCAGCGGCCCCAGGGCAAGGGCCGGGAAGTAGGTCAGACCGGCGATGATCATGATGGTGGCGACCAGCAGCCCGCTGAACAGCGGTTTGTGGGTGCCCAGGGTGCCGACGGTGGCCGGCACGGGCCGCTGCTCGGCGAGCGAGCCCGCCAGGGCCAGGACGAACACCATGGGCAGGAACCGGCCCAGCAGCATCGCGAGCCCGATCGTGGTGTTGAACCACTGGGTGTCCGCGTTGAGCCCGGCGAACGCCGAACCGTTGTTGTTGGCACCGGAGGTGTAGGCGTAAAGGATCTCCGAGAAGCCGTGTGCGCCCGAGTTGGTCATCGAGTTGCCCGGCGTGGGCAGGGCCATCGCCACGGCGGTGAAGCAGAGCACCAGGGCCGGTGTGACGAGGATGTAGCAGGCGGCGAGCTTGATCTCGCGGGTGCCGATCTTCTTGCCCAGGTACTCCGGCGTACGGCCGACCATCAGACCGGCGATGAACACCGCGATGACCGCCATGATCAGCATCCCGTACAGACCGGAGCCGGTGCCGCCGGGGGCGATCTCGCCGAGTTGCATGCCGAGCATCGTGATGCCGCCGCCGAGGCCGGTGAACGAGGAGTGGAACGAGTTCACCGCACCGGTCGAGGTGAGCGTGGTGGCCACCGCGAAGATGGACGAGCCGCCGACGCCGAACCGGTTCTCCTTGCCCTCCATCGCGCCGCCCGCGATCTCGAACGCGGTTCCGTGGTGGGCGAATTCGGTCCACATCATCAGGGCGGTGAAGCCGAGCCAGATGACGCCCATGGTGGCGAGGATCGCGTACCCCTGCCTGAGCGAACCGACCATGCGTCCGAAGGTGCGCGTCAGGGCGAAGGGAATGACGAGGATCAGGAAGATCTCGAAGAGGTTGGAGAGCCCGTTGGGGTTCTCGAAGGGGTGGGCCGAGTTGGCGTTGAAGTAACCGCCGCCGTTGGTGCCCAGTTCCTTGATGACCTCCTGGGAGGCGACCGCGCCGCCGTTCCACTGCTGCGATCCGCCCGTGAACCGGCCGACCTCGTGGATGCCGGAGAAGTTCTGGATCGCTCCGCAGGCGACGAGTACGAGCGCGCCGATCACCGCGATCGGCAGCAGGATCCGTACGGTGCCGCGCACCAGGTCGGCCCAGAAGTTGCCGAGTTCACCGCTGCGGGTGGCGGCGAACCCCCGGACGAGGGCCACCGCGACGGCGATGCCGACGGCGGCCGAGACGAAGTTCTGCACCGCGAGGCCGCCGGTCTGCACGACGTGGCCCATGGCCTGCTCGCCGTAGTACGACTGCCAGTTGGTGTTGGCGACGAACGAGGCCGCCGTGTTGAACGCCTGGTCGGGGTCGATCGAGGCGAAGCCGAGCGAACCGGGCAGAGAGCCCTGGAGCCGCTGCAGCAGGTACAGGAAGAGGACGCTCACGGCGGAGAAGGCGAGAACACCGCGCAGATAGGCGGGCCACCGCATCTGCGTGTTCGGATGGGCGCCGATGGCCTTGTATATCCACTTCTCCACCCGCAGATGCTTCGGAGAGGAGTAGACGCCGGCCATGTGGTCACCGAGCGGGCGGTACGCCAGACCCAGCGCCACGACGAGCGCGAGAACCTGGAGCACGCCGGCGAGGACGGGGCTCATATCGGGCTCAGAACCTCTCCGGGTACAGAAGGGCGAGGACGAGATAGCCCAGCAGGGCTGCGGCCACGACGAGGCCGGTCACGTTTTCGGCAGTCACAGCTTCGCCACCCCCTTGGCAATGAGTGCCACCAACGCGAAGACCGCGATCGTGGTGACGACGAAGGCCAGGTCGGCCATCGGGTGCTCCTGGATGAGGTGCGGATTTCTCGGACCTCATGAGCAAACCCCCTGCCCGCGCCCCCGTGACCTGCGTTGATGGCTTCCATACGGGGATGGGCCCGGCCTTGACGGCGCCCGTACGTGCCCGATACGCGCCTCATACGGGGCCTCCGCGCCCTTCTTCCCCCGGACACGCAGAAGCCGGTGGCCCGTACCCCCGCGAAGGGGTACGGGCCACCGGCCGGTGCTGTTGGGGTGCGGGTCAGCGCACCTCGGTGATCTCGGGGCCGCGCTGGAGGCCCGCCATGCCGCCGGAGAACTTCGAGCCCTCCTGCTCCTCCTGCTGAACGCCCTCGGGAACCATCTGGGCGTCGTTGGGGAGCTTGAGGACGATCGGGTCGCGCGGGGCCATCGGCCCGTCGCCGCGGACCACGACGGTGTCCCGGAAGACCGTCTCCAGGAGACCGGCGGCCTCCGGCTGCACGGCGCCCTGGCCGGAGATCACTCCGCGCAGGAACCAGCGCGGGCCGTCGATGCCGACGAAACGCACCATCTGCACGCCGTTCGCCCCGTCGGGGAGCTGTACGGGGACCTGCGCGCGCAGCTCCCAGCCCAGCGGGCCCTCGACCTCGTCGATGATGCCGCCCTGCTGGGTGATACCGGAGGCGATCTCCTCGCGGACCTCGCCCCAGATGCCCTCCTTCTTGGGGGCGGCGAAGGCCTGCAGCTGGATCGCGCTGTCGCGCAGCACCACCGTGGCGGCGACGATCGCGTCACCGGCGACCTCTACGCGCAGCTCCATGCCCTCGACACCGGGCACGAAGATGCCGCCCAGATCGACCCGGCCCTCGCCGGGCTGGGAGACCTCTTCGATGTCCCACGGACCGTCCGGCCGCGGTGCCGGCGGAAGGTTCGTCCGGCGCGATCCGCCCTCGGCGTCATCGAGCTCGTCGACGACCTGCTCGGCCTCGCGCGCTTCGTCCGCCGTGTCATCGGCGGAACCACTGTTCTTGCGACGTCCGAACACGTCACTTTCCTTCCCGGTCGGATTCGACCGAAGCGTAGCTGTTCCCGCCCTGGGGAACCCCGCCCCGGACGCCATCAACATCAACGGCGGCATGACCGCCGGTGGACCCGAAGCCCCCTTCGGCCCGCGCCGAACCGGGAAGCTCCGACACTTCGTGGAAGCGCACCTTCTCGACCTGCTGCACGACCAGTTGGGCAATCCGGTCGAACCGCTCGAACCGCACGGACTCGCGCGGGTCGAGATTGATGACGATCACCTTGATCTCTCCACGGTACCCGGCATCCACCGTCCCCGGAGCATTCACCAGGGCGACTCCGCACCGTGCGGCGAGGCCGGACCGGGGGTGCACGAACGCGGCGTACCCGTCCGGCAGGGCGATCGAAACCCCGGTGGGGAGTACGGCCCGCTCGCCCGGCGCCAGCTCGGCGGCCTCGGTGGTGACCAGGTCGGTTCCGGCGTCGCCCGGGTGCCCGTACGCCGGAATCGGCACCTCCGGGTCGAGCCGGCGGATCAGGACGTCGACGGGGTGGCGCATCACGGGTTCACCTCGAAGGCGCGGGCGCGCTTGACCTGGTCGGGGTCGGCCATCGCGGCCCGGATCTCCGCCGGGCGGCCGTTGTCGATGAAGTGGTCGACCTTGACCTCGATGAACAGGGCCTCCGCGCGGACGGCGACGGGCCCGTCCGGGCCGCCGATCCGGCCGGTCGCCCGGGAGTAGATCTTCCGCCCGTGGACGGCGGTGATCTCGGCATCCAGGAACAGCACGGTGTCCACCGGCACGGGGCGGACGAAGTCGGTCTCCAGCCGTCCGGTCACCGCGATCACGCGCAGCAGCCAGTTCAGCGAGCCGAGCGTCTCGTCCAGCGCGGTGGCCAGCACCCCGCCGTGGGCGAGGCCCGGGGCGCCCTGATGGGCGGCCTGCACGGTGAACTCGGCGGTGACACCGACACCCTCACCCGCCCTCGCCTGGAGGTGCAGCCCGTGCGGCTGTCCGTCGCCGCAGCCGAAACAGTGTTCGTAGTGCGCGCCGAGCAGCTCACCCGGTGCCGGGGCGTCGGGATGCCGGACCGGTTTCACCGCGTCGGCGGGGGGCTTCAGGGCCGCAGATGTTCCACTCACAGCCGCAGACCTTACCCGCGCGGGTACCCGCAGGTCGCGCCGTGCCAAGCTTGGGTTCATGCAGCCTTCCACCCCGCCGTTCGACGAACGTCTCACCGCACCCCGTTCGTGGTGGTTCATCGCCCTGCTGGTCGGCATCGCGTGCGCGCTGATGCTGCTGCCGCTGGGCACCCTCCCCCTGCTCGCAGGGCTGGCCGGCGGCACCGTCCTGTCGGCGGTGGCGGTCAGCTCGTACGGCTCCGCGCGGATCCGGGTGGTGGCCGGTGCCCTCGTCGCGGGCGACGCGAGGATCCCCGTGTCGGCGCTCGGTGAGGCCGAGGTCCTGGACGCCGAGGAGGCACGCGCCTGGCGCTCGTACAAGGCGGACACCCGGGCCTTCATGCTGCTGCGCAGCTACATCCCGACGGCGGTGCGCGTGGAGGTCACGGATCCCGGGGACCCGACTCCGTACGTGTATCTGTCGACCCGTGAGCCGCAGGCGCTGGCCGCGGCCCTGAAGGCGGCCGGCCCGGCCTAGGCCTCCGGCTCCTGGCGGCCCTTGGGGTCCTCGTGGCCCTCCGTGCTCCCGGGCAGGGCCTTGTACGGGCGCTCGGGCCGTTCCAGCGGTGGCAGGTCGGTCAGGCGGTCCCAGGGGGTCTGCCGCTCGCGCAGGTCCTTCCTGACCCGTTCGGCGAGCTTCCTGGTGTCGCGCCGGTTCATCATCGCGCCGACGGCGGCGCCGATCATGAACGGGATGAGGTTGGGCAGATCGCGCACGGTGCGTTTCATGATCTGCTGGCGCAGCTCGCGCTTCATCTGGCCACCGAGCGCCGCGTTCACCGTCGTGGGGTGGGCGACGTCGATACCGCGCTCCTCCGTCCAGGACGTGAGGTAGGCGGTGGAACGCTGGGCGATGTTGCCGGGCGGGCGCAGTCCGTAGACCTCGTGCAGCTCCGCCACGAGCTTCATCTCGATCGCGGCCACACCGGTGATCTCCGCGGCCAGCTCGGCGAGCATGGCGGGCGGGACGGGCATCATGGCCGCTGCGCCGATTCCGGCGCCGACGGTCGCGGTGGCCCTGCTCGCGCCGGCGATGAGCCGGTCGGCGATCTCGTCGGGCCCGAGGCCCGGGAACTGCTTGCGCAGGGTGGCGAGGTCGCGCACAGGGACGCGGGGAGCGATGTCGATGATCAGGTCGGCGATATGACCGATCGCCGCCTTGGCGCTCTCCCCGCCCTTGCGTACGCCCCGTTTCACAGATTTCAGACGGCCTGCCCCGGTCACGGGCTCCGTCCTGTCGACCTGTCCGGCCCTGTCGGCCGCGTCGACTTCCGCAGCCGCCTCGATGGCCGCGACAGCTGCTTCGACTGCTTCGAGCGAGGCCGACCGGCCTCGCTCGTCGTCGTGTTCGCCCGGCGTGGGTGGCAGGGCGGACTGCTCGGCAGGCGCTGTGACGCCCTCTGCCGGGCCTGTACCGCCCTGTTGCGCCTCCGGCTCTTCGTTGCGCCGGCGGCGCCGCTTCCGGAACGGTGAGTCCCCTGCCACGGCCGACCGGACCTCAGTCGCAGTCGCGGCAGATCGGCTGGCCGTTCTTCTCGCGGGCCAGCTGACTGCGGTGGTGCACGAGGAAGCAGCTCATGCACGTGAACTCGTCGGCCTGCTTGGGCAGGACCCTTACGGCCAGTTCTTCGTTGGACAGGTCTGCGCCGGGCAGTTCCAGTCCTTCGGCCGCATCGAATTCGTCGACGTCGACGGCGGACGCCGTCTTGTCGCTCCGGCGAGCCTTGAGCTCTTCAAGGCTGTCCTGATCGACGTCGTCGTCGGTCTTGCGTGGGGTGTCGTAATCCGTTGCCATTGTCGCTCTCCCCCTCTGGGTGTCTGCGGTGTCTCAGCGCACGTAACGCGTGAGAGGCCGGACTTGTGCCCGACCCGAGGCGGAGATTTTGCCTCACATCAAGGTCTGTTACTCAATCGACACCCAAAAGGACCGCTCGAGAGTGATCAGCTTGGGTGGCGATGGGGACCGTACACGGTCCCGGCGGTGCTGTTTGCCAGCACCACCCCGTGTACTTCCCGTGATATTGACCCCCGAAAACCCGACTTTTGCCGGATTTTCGGTGGGATCCCTGATCACGGAGCGTGGACGGGCGGAAATTCGCTCCTGTGATCGATCACACACGGCCCTCCCGGGATCGAGTCCCGAAAATTCCGCTCAAAGCGAACAAAAATAATCCGCGCACATCGCGCCCCGCCCAGCTTCTCAGACGGGCAGTGAGACGCGCATCACAAGACCACCGCCCTCGCGGGGCTCCGCGATGATACGGCCTCCGTGAGCGCGCGCGACGGAGCGCGCGATCGAAAGGCCGAGACCGACCCCCTTGTCGCTGCCCGTCCGCTCCGTACGCAGCCGCCTGAAGGGCTCGAAGAGGTTGTCGATCTCGTAGGCAGGCACCACGGGTCCGGTGTTGGTGACCACCATCAGGGCCTGCCCCGGCATCAGCTCGGTGCTGACCTCGACCCAGCCGTCCGCCGGAACGTTGTAGCGCACCGCGTTCTGTACGAGATTGAGCGCGATCCGCTCCAGCAGGACACCGTTGCCCTGGACGACGGCCGGGGCCAGCTCGCTGCGCATCTCCACGCCCTTGGCCTCCGCCTCGCTCCGTGCCTGGTCCAGCGCGCGGGAGGCCACCTCGGCCAGGTCCACGGGCTTGCGCTCGACGATCTGGTTGTCGCTGCGGGCGAGCAGCAGCAGGCCCTCGACGAGCTGCTCACTGCGTTCGTTGGTGGCCAGCAGCGTCTTGCCCAGCTGTTTGAGCTCGGGAGGTGCCTGAGGATCGGAGAGGTGGACCTCCAGCAGCGTGCGGTTGATGGCCAGCGGGGTGCGCAGCTCGTGCGACGCGTTTCCGACGAACCGCTGCTGCGCGGTGAAGGCCCGCTCCAGCCGTTCCAGCATGTCGTCGAAGGTGTCGGCCAGTTCCTTGAGCTCGTCGTCCGGTCCGTCCAGTTCGATGCGGCGGGACAGATCGGTTCCGGCCACCCTGCGTGCGATGCGGGTGATCCGGCCCAGCGGCGAGAGCACCCGTCCGGCCATGGCGTAGCCGAAGGCGAAGGCGATGACGCTCAGGCCCACGAGGGCCAGCAGCGACCGGTTGAGGAGCGTGTCGAGCGCCTGCTGGCGCTGATGGTTGACGCAGGTGTTCACCGCGGCGTTGAAGTCGTCCGCCGGGGCGTTCTCGGGCAGGTTGCAGATCTCGCTGGTCACCTTGCCGCTGACGATCTTGAACGGCAGCTCGCTGCCCACGTGCAGGGCCTGGGCGGCCAGCATGTAGATGATCGACAGCAACAGGATGCCGGCGATCAGGAACATACCGCCGTACAGCAGGGTGAGCCGTATCCGGATGGTCGGGCGCAGCCAGGTGTACGGGGGCTCCTGCTGCTTGGGCTCCCAGGTGGGCTTCGGGGGCGCCGCCGCGGGGGGCGGGACGGTGGGCACCGGCCTCAGATCCGGTAGCCGGAGCCGGGCACCGTGACGATCACCGGCGGCTCGCCGAGCTTGCGCCGCAGGGTCATGACGGTCACCCGGACGACGTTGGTGAACGGGTCGGTGTTCTCGTCCCATGCCTTCTCCAGGAGCTGCTCCGCCGAGACGACGGCGCCCTCGCTGCGCATCAGGACCTCCAGCACCGCGAACTCCTTGGGAGCGAGCTGCACCTCCTGATCGCCGCGGAACACCTCACGACGGTTGGGGTCGAGCTTGATCCCGGCACGCTCCAGGACGGGCGGCAGGGCGACCGTCGTACGGCGGCCCAGCGCCCGGACCCGGGCGGTCAGCTCACTGAAGGCGAAGGGCTTGGGCAGGTAGTCGTCCGCACCGAGCTCCAGGCCCTCCACCCGGTCGCTGACGTCCCCGGACGCGGTGAGCATGAGTACCCGGGTCGGCATACCCAGCTCGACGATCCGGCGGCAGACGTCGTCGCCGTGCACCAGGGGGAGGTCCCGGTCGAGCACCACGACGTCGTAGTCGTTGACCTCGATGCGCTCCAGGGCCGCGGCGCCGTCGTACACGACATCGACGGCCATGGCCTCACGGCGCAATCCGGTGGCCACCGCATCGGCGAGCAGCTGCTCGTCCTCCACGACGAGTACGCGCACGGCGCTTCCTTCCTTAGAACTTCACGGCAGAACTTCACGACGGGACCTCGCCGCGTGACTTCACGGCGTTCCCGACAGACCGGCGGAGCGTCCGGACGGACCCGTGGTCCATGATCCGGACCGTGTCCCGGCACGGTCTGTGCGGCTCCATCCTGCCCGTAACGCGTATAAACCGGCGGTAAGACGGCGCGGCCCGACCTGCGGCTTCCGGGAATTCGAAGGATTCCCGGGCCAGTTGAGGTTTCTCTGAGGATTGGGCTGGGGAGGACGAATTCACACCCGCGATCACGTCTTGTATGTGGCGTGCCACAGGCCCCTCCGTCCCCCGGAGAGTGCGTGATCACCCGCCCTACCGCCTCGGCGGAGGGAAACCCGGGCACACCCCCGTGCCACCGACCCACGATGAGGGGGCGCTTCATGGACGCTTTCACCGCAGGTCTGCTGCAACGCATCCAGACCACCGAGTCCGACCTCACGAAGGCCCGCGAGACGGGCGACGACTTCCTCGCGGATGTCGAGCAGGGCGAGCTGGACGACCTGCACCGCCTCGCTGCCGAGCACGGTGTTCACATCGGCGCCACAAGCGTCTGAGCCGTCACGAGAAGGCCCCGCGATGCTGCGTGCGCATCCGCGGGGCCTTCTCGGTTCCGGTGACGTCCACGGCCCGCTCAGCGGGCCTCCCGGGGCCGTGGACGGCGGGTTCTCAGTCGTGCCAGGCGCCCAGCTCCTCCAGCAGCGCCTGAAGGGGCTCGAAGACCCCGGGTGCCGCGGCCACCGTCAGGCCGCCGTCGGCGGGCAGTCCCGGGCGCCCGCCGGTCAGCGCGCCCGCCTCCCGGGCGATGAGGTCACCGGCCGCGAGGTCCCATGGATGGAGGCCGCGCTCGTAGTAGCCGTCGAGGCGTCCGGCGGCGACGTCGCAGAGGTCGATCGCCGCGGAACCGCCGCGCCGGATGTCCCGCAGCCGCGGGATCAGCACGCGCGCCACGTCCGCCTGGTGCGCGCGGACGTCGGCGACGTAGTTGAAGCCGGTCGACACGAGCGCCTGGTCGAGCGGCGGGGCCGGCCGGCAGCGCAGCCGGGCGCCTTCCCCGTACGCCCCGCCCTTTGCGTACGCACCGCCGCCGAGGACCGCGTGGTAGGTCTCTCCGCGCATCGGGACCTCCACGACGCCCACGATCCGTTCTCCGTCGCGTTCCGCGGCGACGGAGACGGCCCACGTGGGCAGGCCGTAGAGGTAGTTCACGGTGCCGTCGAGCGGGTCGATCACCCAGCGGATGCCGCTGCTGCCCTCGGAACTGGCGCCTTCCTCGCCGAGGAAGCCGTCGTGCGGGCGGCGCTCGGACAGGAAGCCGGTGATCAGCTTCTCGGCGGCGATGTCCATCTCGGTGACGACGTCGACCGGACTGGACTTGGTCGCGGCCACGCCCAGGTCGGCGGGGCGGCCGTCGCGCAGCAGCGCACCGGCGCGGCGGGCGACGTCCAGGGCGAGGTCGAGCAGTTCGGGCAGCAGGGGGTCGGTCACGGCGCTCCCAGAGGGGTGAGGGGTACGGATCGGATCGGATCGCTCTACGAGTACGGGCTGTCGGCGCCCGCGGCGGCCGGCTTGAGCGCCCGGGCCGGGCAGCAGCCGACCGGGCAGAGGTCGTGGCTCGCCCCGAGGCTCCCGAGCGCACACCGCTCCCGGTCCAGGCCCTTCTCGGTGGCGGCGCGCTCCAGCACCAGGTCGCGCACGGCGGCCGCGAACCGCGGATCGGCACCGACCGTCGCGGACCGGCGCACCGTGAGCCCGAGTTCGGCCGCCTTCGCGGTGGCCTCGGTGTCGAGGTCGTAGAGGACCTCCATGTGGTCCGAGACGAAGCCGATGGGCGCCATGACGACGGCGGGGACCCCGTCACCGTGCAGCGACTCCAGGTGGTCGCAGATGTCGGGCTCCAGCCACGGGATGTGCGGGGCGCCGCTGCGCGACTGGTAGACGAGCCGCCAGGGGTACTCGACGCCGGTCCGCTCGGTCACGGCCGCCACGATCAGCCGGGCCACGTCCAGGTGCTCGGCGACGTACGCGCCACCGTCGCCGTGCGCCTCCACCGGGCCCGAGGTGTCCGAGGCCGAGGTGGGGATGGAGTGCGTGGTGAAGGCGAGATGGGCGCCCGCCCGCTGCTCCGGGGACAGCTCGGCCAGCGAGGCGAGGACGCCGTCCACCATGGGCTCGACGAAGCCGGGGTGGTTGAAGTAGTGCCGCAGCTTGTCGACGCGCGGCACCGGCAGGCCCTCCGCCTCCAGGACGGCCAGCGACTCGGCGAGGTTCTCGCGGTACTGCCGGCAGCCGGAGTACGAGGCGTAGGCACTCGTCGCCAGGACGGCGATGCGGCGGTGCCCCGCCCGGACCATCTCGCGCAGGGTGTCGGTCAGGTAGGGCGCCCAGTTGCGGTTGCCCCAGTACACCGGCAGATCCAGTCCGTGCTCCGCGAGGTCCTTGCGCAGCGCGTCGAGCAGCGCCCGGTTCTGGGCGTTGATCGGGCTGACGCCTCCGAAGAGGAAGTAGTGCTTGCCGACTTCCTTCAGCCGCTCCTCGGGGATCCCCCGGCCACGGGTCACGTTCGCCAGGAACGGAACCACGTCGTCCGGTCCTTCGGGACCTCCGAAGGAGAGCAGCAGCAGGGCGTCGTAGGGAGCGGGATCGCGCAGATCGGACATGGCATCGATCCTGCCACCCGCCTGCGGCCCGCTTCCCACCGACATCCGCACCGTGGCCACGGCTCGCATCCCGCTCACAGCATCCGCCCACGGCCGCGGCCCGCATCCGCCGGCCGTGCGGCACCGTCCGCCGAGGCGCGCCCGCCGGGAATCCCGCTGTCGGGCGCACCGGCGCGCCCGTAAGCTGTATCGGCCACGTTCACCCCTGACACCGCGTGTGATCACGCCGTAGCGGAGCCCTCCTTGCCCAGTCCCTACCGCGCGATCTTCGCCGCCCCCGGCACCAAGGGGTTCTCCTCGGCCGGCTTCTTCGGCCGGATGCCTCTGTCCATGATGGGCATCGGCGTGGTGACCATGATTTCCCAGCTCACCGGCCGGTACGGGCTGGCGGGCGCGCTCTCCGCGACGCTGGCGATGTCGGCCGCCGTGGTCGGACCGCAGGTGTCCAGGCTGGTGGACAGGTACGGGCAGCGCCGGGTGCTGCGTCCCGTGACGCTCGTCGCGCTGGCGGCGGTGGCCGGCCTGCTGGTCTGCGCGCAGCAGCGGCTGCCCGACTGGACCCTGTTCGTCTTCGCCGCGGGTGCGGGCTGCGTGCCCAGTGTCGGGTCGATGGTCCGGGCCCGCTGGGCGGAGATCTACCGGAGCTCGGCACGGCAGCTGCACACCGCGTACGCGTGGGAGTCGATCGTCGACGAGGTCTGCTTCATCTTCGGCCCGATCATCTCCATCGGGCTCTCCACCGCATGGTTCCCGGAGGCCGGCCCCCTGGTCGCCGCCGGGTTCCTGCTCGTCGGAGTCTTCTGGCTGACCGCTCAGCGGGCCACCGAGCCGGTGCCGCACCCGCATGCCCGGCACACCAAGGGCTCCGCGCTGGGCTCGCGCGGACTCCAGGTGCTCGTGGTCACCTTCGTGGCGACCGGGGCGATCTTCGGGGCGGTCGACGTGGTGACGGTGGCCTTCGCCGAGGAACAGGGCCACAAGGCGGCGGCCAGCCTGGTGCTGGCGGTGTACGCGCTGGGGTCCTGCCTCGCCGGGGCCGTGTTCGGCCTGCTGCACCTGAAGGGCAGGTCATCCACCCGGTGGCTGGTGGGAGTGTGCGCGATGGCCGTGAGTATGATCCCCCTCCAACTGGCCGGGAACCTGCCGTTCCTGGCCGTGGCGCTCTTTGTCGCGGGTCTCTCCGTCGCACCGACGATGGTCACGACCATGGCCCTCGTCGAACAGCACGTACCGCGCACCAGACTGACCGAGGGCATGACCTGGACCAGCACCGGGCTCGCCGTAGGCGTGGCGCTCGGCTCCTCGGCCGCCGGCTGGGTGGTCGACGCGTCCGGGGCCAAGGCGGGGTACGCGGTGCCCGCCGTGGCGGGAGCGCTCGCGGCCGCGGTGGCGTTCCTGGGGTACCGCCGGCTCACAGGGCCGGTTCCTACGGAAGGGCGCGGGGAAGATGACCGACACCTACGCACGGACGACGACGAGCGCGTGGCGTAACTGGGCGGGGAACGTCACCGCCCGCCCGGCAAGGGCCGTGTCCCCCGCGTCCGTGGACGAGCTCGCCGAGGCGCTGCGCAGGGCGTCCGAGGACGGCCTGAAGGTGAAGCCGGTCGGCACCGGCCATTCGTTCACCGCGACAGCCGCCACCGACGGACTGCTGATCCGCCCCGATCTGCTCACCGGCATCCGCGACATCGACCGCGCGGCGATGACGGTGACCGTCGAGGCCGGCACCCCGCTGAAGCGGCTCAACACCGCGCTGGCCCGCGAGGGCCTCTCGCTCACCAACATGGGCGACATCATGGAGCAGACGGTCGCCGGGGCCACCTCGACCGGCACCCACGGCACCGGCCGCGACTCGGCGTCCATATCCGCGCAGATCCGCTCCCTGGAGCTGGTCACCGCGGACGGCACGGTGCTGACCTGCTCGGAGACGGAGAACCCGGAGGTCTTCGCCGTAGCCCGGATCGGGCTCGGCGCGCTGGGCGTCATCACCGCCCTCACCTTCGCCGTGGAGCCCGTCTTCCTGCTGACGGCACGTGAGGAGCCGATGGCCTTCGACAAGGTCACGGCGGACTTCGACCAGCTGGTGACCGAGAACGAACACTTCGAGTTCTACTGGTTCCCGCACACGGGAAACTGCAACACCAAGCGCAACAACCGGAGCGCGGGCCCTGCCGCCCCGCCCGGCAGGGTCAGCGGCTGGATCGAGGACGAGCTCCTCTCCAACGGCGTCTTCCAGGTGGCCTGCTCACTCGGCCGGGCGGTCCCCGCCACGATCCCCTCGATCGCCAAACTCTCCAGCCGGGCCCTGTCGGCGCGTACATACACCGACATCCCCTACAAGGTGTTCACCAGCCCGCGCCGGGTGCGGTTCGTGGAGATGGAGTACGCCCTGCCGCGCGAGGCCGCCGTGGGCGCGCTGCGCGAGGTCAAGGCGATGGTGGACCGGTCCCCGCTGCGGATCAGCTTCCCGGTGGAGGTGCGCACCGCCCCCGCGGACGACATCGCGCTCTCCACGGCCTCGGGCCGGGACAGCGCGTACATCGCCGTCCATCTGTACCGGGGCACGCCCTACCAGGCGTACTTCACGGCGGTCGAGCGGATCATGACCGCGCACGGCGGCCGTCCGCACTGGGGCAAGGTCAACACCCGTGACGCCGAGTACCTGGCCGGGGTGTACCCGCGCTTCGGCGAGTTCACCGCCGTACGGGACCGGCTGGACCCGGACCGGCTCTTCGCCAACGACTACCTGCGCCGGGTCCTGGGCGACTGACCCCGTCGCCGGACGCCGTCGGCCTCCACCCTGGATGAGGGCGGAGGCCGACGGCGTCCGGGGGAAGTGGCGCCCGGTTCCTCTCTCACTCCCCCGTGTCCGTGCCGGCCGTCGCGTCGCCGTCCTGCGCCGGAGCGTCGGCGGTACCGGTCGGATCGGGTGTGGAGCTGTTGCCGCCGCCGGTGGTGGGACTGGGGGCGGGCGCCGGCGCCGTGTCGTCGCCGGCGGATTCCGACGGAGTGGGTGTGGGCGTCGGGTCGGTCGTGGAGGCGCCGTCCCGGTCCGGCTCCGGGTTCGTGCTCCGGCCGTCCTGCGGGTCGGCGCCGGGAGCCGTGCTCGTGTCCTCGCCGGGCGTCGTGGCCTCCTGCTCCGGGTCGGTGCCGGTGGACGGTGCCGGATCGGACGGACCCGAGCCCCGCTCGCCGCGCACGACGGAGCCGACCGTGGTCCCGTGGCCGCCGCTCAGGTCGTTGCCCGAGACCAGCTCGAACGTGGTGATCCCGATCATCGACACGACGAACACCACGGCCGCCCCGAGGGCCGAGCGCTTCCAGCCGCGGATCCGGGTGCCGTGCGTGGTCGCCTGCGTGAAGGCGTCGTCGGACGCCGGGGCCGCAGCGAGCTGCCGGGTTCCGGCCGGCGACTCGATGAGCTGCGTACGGTCCGGGCCGGCGGTCGCCTTGCGCAGCACGGTCGTGGCATCCACCTGCCGCAGGACGGTCGTGGCGTCGGCGTCCTTCGGAGCGCCGCCCACCGGCATGCCCGCGGGGTCGACCTGCCGGAGCACGGTCGTGGCATCCAGAGGCCGCAGCATCGCGGTGGCGTCGGCGGACCCGGCGGCCTCGCGCAGGGCGACCCGCGTACCGGAGGTCTCCCACCGCGCGTCCGGGTCCCCGCCGTCCCGCGTCTGGCGCGTGTGGACCGTCACCTCGCGGCCCGGGTGTTTCACCTGGACCGTGACCTCGCGGATCTGCTCGCCCGTGCGGCGGAAGAAGTGCTGGAAGACCGAGCCGCCGCAGGTTGCCACGATGCTCATCACCCCGGCGCCGAGAATCGTCCCGTACACGCCCAGTTGGGAGGCCGCCACCGCCGCCGCGACCGCCGCCACCGCACTGCCCGCCACCTGGGGCAGGCTCAGATCTATCCGCCTTTCTCTGGGTTCTGTGTCACTTTCCGGCTTCTGCACCATTTCCAGCCCTTGGTTGACATCTCTCCCACCATGCAACAACAAGGGACATTTGAGCGAAGCAGATAGTTCCGCTTACGTTGATTCTGTGAAGGAGGACACGCATTGCGGGCATCCCGCCTTCAACGGGGTACCTCAACTGCCGTGCCTCACGAGAACTTCGGCGGCGCGGCGGTCCACCCCGATGGCCCGAATGGAGTACTGTGGCGAGCCCTGGGGCCGGACTCCCGCGTGGAAGTCCGGAACCTTCGGGAGGGGGCCGAAGGAGGCACTCGATCCGGCGGCGCCGCGGCATCGCACGGGGGCCAGCTACGCGGAGTGACCATCGGTTACTTTGCGTTGCGCAAGAGGTCACCGTGTCATACCGGCGATCAAGGGCTCACGCCCGACACGCCGGGCAACACGGCAATGTTGTGGCAGGCTGCACCCGGGCAGGCCACACTCGACTAGCGGAAGCAGCGACGCACGTGACGTCGGCAGGCACCACCCGGGAGGTCCCCATGCCCGAACTGCGTGTCGTGGCCGTCTCCAACGACGGCACACGACTGGTGCTCAAGGCTGCGGACAGCACGGAGTACACGCTTCCGATCGACGAGCGGCTGCGAGCCGCCGTGCGCAACGACCGCGCGCGGCTCGGCCAGATCGAGATCGAGGTGGAGAGCCACCTCCGCCCCCGCGACATCCAGGCCCGGATACGAGCCGGTGCCTCCGCGGAGGAGGTCGCTCAGTTCGCCGGGATTCCGGTCGACCGTGTCCGCCGCTTCGAGGGCCCCGTGCTCGCGGAGCGCGCCTTCATGGCCGAGCGGGCCCGGAAGACTCCTGTGCGCCGTCCCGGCGAGAACACTGGCCCTCAACTCGGCGAGGCGGTGCAGGAACGCCTCCTGCTGCGCGGCGCCGACAAGGAAACCGTCCAGTGGGACTCATGGCGCCGCGACGACGGCACCTGGGAGGTCCTCCTGGTGTACCGGGTCGCCGGCGAGCCGCACTCGGCGAGCTGGACCTACGATCCGCCGCGCCGGCTGGTCCAGGCCGTCGACGACGAGGCACGCTCGCTGATCGGCGAGACCGACGACGTCGCCGCGCCCGAGCCCAGCTTCCCGTTCGTCCCCCGGATCGCCCGGCTGCCGCGCGACCGGCCGCTGGACCGCGCCCTGGACCGCCAGATGGAACGCCCCGCACCGCCTCCGCCCCCGGAGCCGGAGGAGCGCATCGGCGGGGTCACCGCGAGCGAGCGGGATTCACTCACCAGCCTGCTGGAGGCGGTACCGAGCTTCCGCGGCGACATGGTCGTACCGGAACGGCCCGCACCGCCCGAGCCCCCGGCGCTCGAACCCGCCCCCCACGAGCCGGAGGCTGAGGAGCCGCCGGCCCCCGCGGCCTCGGCGGGCGCGGGTTCCGCGTACGCGGACGTCCTGATGCCGCGTGCGGTCGCGGGGCACCGCGACCGCCTCACGGGTACGACGGACCGGCAGGCCGAGGCCGACGGGGTCCGGCCCGGCCGGCGGGCCGCCGTGCCGAGCTGGGACGAGATCGTCTTCGGCACCCGCCGCAAGAAGCAGGACTGAGAGTCCGGGTGACAGCAGCATGACGAGGGCCCGTACGCCGTCGCGTACGGGCCCTCGTGCGCTGTCCGGGCGGGGCCGGAGCCATCCCGGCCGCCCGACGGATCCCCTACTGCGGGTCGGGTCCCGTGGCGACCGGACGCGACTCGTCGCGCGTCCAGTGCGACCAGGAGCCCGCGTAGAGGGCCGCGTCCGCGAAGCCGGCGATCTCCAGCGCCAGCACCTGGTGGGCGCCGGAGACCCCCGAGCCGCAGTAGACACCGACCTCCCCGACATCCTCGGTGGCACCCAGCCCGAAGAACCGGGAAGCCAGCCGCTCGGCGGGAAGGAAACGCCCGTCCGCGCCGACGTTCTCCACCGTGGGGGCAGACACCGCACCCGGGATATGCCCGCCCACCCGGTCGAGCGGCTCCACATCGCCCCGGTACCGTTCGGCCGCCCGCGCGTCGAACAGCAGGCCCGAGCGGGCCTGAGCGGCCGCGCCGTCCGCGTCCAGCAGAGGCAGCGCTCCGGGCACGGGGACGAAGTCCCCCTCCGCGGGGCTCGGAATCTCCTTCGACAGCTCACCGGTCCACGCGGCGAGACCGCCGTCCAGCACCCGGACGTCCCGGTGCCCCGTCCAGCGCAGCAGCCACCAGGCACGGGCCGCCGCCCAGCTCAGTCCGCCGTCGTACACGACGACCGAGCTGTCCCGGCTCACCCCGGCACGGCGCATGACGGCACCGAACTCCACCGGATCGGGCAGGGGGTGGCGTCCGCCGTCACCCGCCGGCCCGGAGAGTTCCGCCTCCAGATCGACGAAGACCGCGCCGGGAAGATGCCCGGCCTCGTAGTCGGGCCGGCCATGGGGGCCGCCCAGCTGCCAACGTACGTCCAGGAGCACCGGCGGACGTGGCCCCGCCGACTCGCTCGCACATTCGGATGCGGTGATGATGGGCTTCATGCGTGCCATCCTCGCGCAGAGGCCGGCCCGCCCGTAATAGCGCCGAAATGCATGTATCACCACAAACCGGACCTCCTCGGTCGAGATCGCGGAAATTGCGGCGCGGCCGGGACGCATCACGCGCCGGGTGGTGCAAGCATCTGCACGGGGCGTACACATCCCGTACCGCACAACGGCGCGCCGGCCCCGTTCCCCCTGTACGGCCACCACGATGGTCGGAGGAGAGTGTGACGATGACCGAGGCTGCCGCTCGGCGAGCGCCCGGAACACCATGCTGGGTGAGCCTGATCGTGCACGGCCTGCACACGACCCAGAACTTCTACGCCGAACTGTTCGGCTGGGAGTTCGGGCCGGGCCCGGAGCAGCTCGGCCCGTACGTCCGGGCGCTGATCGACGGGAAGGAGGTCGCGGGTATCGGACAGCTGCCGCCGGACCGGCACCTCCCGATCGCCTGGACGACCTATCTGGCCACCGACGACGCCGACCTCACGGCGGAGGCGATCCGCGCCTGCGGCGGCACGGTCGGTGTCGGGCCGCTGGACGCCGGAGAGGCGGGCCGGATGGCCATCGCCTCCGACCCGGTCGGCGCCGTGTTCGGGATCTGGCAGGCGGCCGCACACCTCGGCACCACGCTGGCCGGCGCCCCCGGCACTCCGGTCTGGAACGAGCTGGTGACCCGGGAGACGTCGACGGTCGCCAAGTTCTACCAGGCGGTGTTCGGCTACGAGGCCGAGGCGGTCGTCTCGGCCGACTTCGACTACCAGACCCTCCACCTGGACGGCCGCCCGGTGGCCTCGCTGCACGGCGTCGGCCACGCCCTGCCGCGCGACCGGGGTCCGCACTGGATGACGTACTTCGAGGTCGACGACACGGACGAGGCCGCGCAGCGCGTGGTGGAACTCGGCGGGCACATCCTGCAGCCGCCCCGGGAGGGGTCCGGCGGCAGGGTGGCCACGGTCGCGGACCCGGAGGGCGCGGCGTTCACGATCGTGCGGTCGACGGGGCGCTGAGGCGCTTGCTCACCGGCCCGGGGTGCGCGTTACCGGCGCCCTGGAGGTGACCAGCAGACCGGCGGCGAGACAGGCGAGGGCCATGCCGGCGGCCGCCCACCGCAGGGCGATGGTGTAGGCGTCGAGCAGGGCCGTCGCCACCTCGTCGGGCCCCGACAAATGGCGCAGCTCGGCGGCGACAACGGCGGCCAGCACCGCTCCGCCGAGCCCGAGGCCCAGCTGCTGGCCCGCCGTGACGGCGGCGGAACGTGCGCCGGAGAGTTCGGGGCCGCCTGCGGTCGCGGTGGCGAAGAGCGGCAGGAAGGCGAGGCCGGTACCGAAGCCGGTGAGGAGCAGGCCGGGCAGCACCTCGGTGAGATAGGTACTGTCGGCTTCGAGGCCGCTCAGGAGCAGCATGCCGACGGCCATGATCGCCAGACCGCTCACGATCAGGGCGCGGGGCGCGACGCGCGGCAGCAGGCGCGCGGACACCTGCGTGGAACCGATGACCACTGCGGCGACCATGGGCAGGAAGGCCACGCCGGTCTCGAGAAGGCTGTCACCGAGGACGTTCATCAAGAAGACCTCCACGGCCACGGACGACGTCATGACGCCGAACCCGGCCGCAAGCATGGCGAGGAAGCAACCGAGACGGTCCGGTCCCGTGACGCCGGGCGTTGAGGGGAAGGAGTCCGTCCGCATGGTCTGCCGCACGAGGAAAACGGCGAGCAGGAGGGCGCCCACCGCCAGCAGGCCCAGGACCAGCGGGTCGGTCCAGCCGCGCGGATCGGCCTGGGCGAGGCCGTAGGAGAGGGCGATGAGTCCGCCGGTGCCGAGCACCATTCCTGCGGTGTCCGGGCGGGTGTCGGCGCGCCCCGGACGCTCGTGCACGAGGGTCGCCGCACCGATCAGCGCGATCACGGCGAGAGCGGCGCCCGCGTAGAGCGAGACGCGCCACGAGAGGCTCTCCATGAGTCTTCCGGAGACGAGCACGGCCAGTGCCGTGCCGCCTCCGGCGACGGCTGCGTAGATCCCCATGGCCCGGCCGCGTTCCTTCGGGCCGGCGAATCCGGTGCTGACCAGGGCCAGCGCGGCCGGGGTCAGCACCGCGGCGGAGGCGCCCTGCAGACAGCGGGCCAGGACCAGCAGGCCGGAGCCGGCGGCCGCGCCGGCGAGCGCGGACGCCAGCACGCAACCGACCAGGCCGATCACGAACACACGTTTGCGGCCCATGCGGTCCGCGAGATGCCCACCGATCAGCAGCAGGCCGCCGAACGACAGCGTGTACGCCGTGAACATCGAGTTCAGGCTGTCGCCGCTCATGCCCAGGTCGGTCTGGACGGCCGGCGCCGCCATGTTGAACGTGGTCGCGTCGAACAGCACCATCAGTTGCGCCAGGGCGATCACCACCAGCCCCCACCAGCGCCGGGGATGTGCCGGCGCCTCGTCCTGAGGCAAGGGCGACGGGGATGTGGGCCAGGTGCCCTGGGGCGGCGGTCCGAATCCCGGCGGCGGGCTGAACTGCGCCGGGGCGGTCGGGGCGTAGGCGGGCGGCGGCGGCAGGGGCTGCGGCTGCGCGGCCTTGACCAGCAGGTCCGAACCCGTCACGGGTGCGTCCACGGGCAGTTCGGGAGCGTAGTCCAGCAGTTGGGCCGCATGGCGTCCGAGCTGCGCGAGAACCGCGCCCGGCAGCCATTCGGCCGCCGAATCCTGCGCCGTGCGCGCGGCCACCTCCTGGGGCGTGGGCCGCTTGGCGGGGTCCTTCTCCAGACACGCGCGGACGAGACCGGCCAGGCTCTCCGGTACGCCGGTGAAATCCGGCTCGTCCTCGGCGATCCGGAAGAGATGGGCGGGCAGGCCGGTGTCCGCGGCGCCGAAGAGCAGGCGCCCGGTGGCCGCGTGGACGAGGACGGCTCCCAGACAGAAGATGTCGCTGGCCGGGGTGAGTTCGAGGCCGCGGACCTGCTCGGGTGACATGAAGCCCGGGGACCCGATCAGCATGCCCGTGCGCGTGTGCAGGCTGTCCCCGGCGAGGCTGTCCATGGCCCGGGCGATACCGAAGTCGATGACGCGGGGCCCGTCCACGGTGACGAGGACGTTGGACGGCTTGAGGTCACGGTGGATCAGGCCCGCCTCGTGCACCGCCTGCAGGGCGAGGGCCAGGCGGTTGGCGAGGATGCGGACGGAGTACTCGGGCAGGGGGCCGAAGTCCTTGGCTACGACGGTGCTCAGATCGGGCCCCGGGATGTAACGGGTCGCCACCCAGGGCACCGCGGCCTCGGGGTCGGCGTCGAGCACCTCCGCGGTCCAGTGGCCGCCCACCCGGCGCGCGGCCGCCACCTCACGGGCGAACCGCCTGCGGAACTCCTGGTTCCCTGCATACTCGGCCTGCACGACCTTGACGGCCACGGTACGTCCGGCTTCGGACCTGCCCAGATAGACCAGCCCCATACCGCCCTCACCCAGCCGGGCGATCAGACGGTACGGGCCGATGCGGGCGGGATCCTCGGGAGTCAGCGGTTTCACGAAAGTAAGATAGGCCAACCGCCTTGCACCGGTGGGTGATCAGAGGAATCGCTGCCCTGATCGCTGCCTCCGTCCGATCCGTTCGCGTCCCCTGGGCTCGGCTGAACGCGACTGAACCCGGCTGAACCCCGCTGAACCCGACCTAGGATGCGCGCATGTCTCATCGCGTCTGCGCACTCGTCGTGACCGGACGGGTGGACACCGAGCGAGCCCTCTCCCTCGGGCTGCGCGCCGTTCTCGCGCACGACGGCATCAGCGTGTTCCCGATCGATCACTATTTCTCCGCCTACTGGGCCGCGAAGCGCGGGAACAGCGCACTGCTCGATCTGCCCGACGGCCTCACCGTTCTGTTTCCGACCGAGGCCGTGCTGCATGACCTCGTCCGCGAAGTGACCGGGACCGACAGGCCGCTGTTCGCGATCATCGCGACCGACTACTTCGGCGGGGCGGGCGGCCAGTGGGCCGTCGCGTTCGACGGTGAGGACCGGGTGACGCCCGACCGTGCGTCGGTCAACCAGGCGCTTGCCGCACTCGGCGTGCGGGCGACCGCTTCCAGGGACGAGTTCGACGTGATCGGCCTCGGCGGTTTCCGGAGCAACCCGGACTATCTCGAAGCGTACGTCGACCTGTGTGACGAACTCGGCGTCTGAGGCCCTACGGCAGGGGGAGCCTGAACGCGTAGGCGCGCTGCGCGGCGCATCCCTGGCAGACACCGGCGAACCGGGAGAGCAGGTGATCATCGGCATCGGAGAGGATGTTGCGCCAGAAGCAGCGGAACTCCCCGCATGCACAGGACCGTTGGCCGACATCGGTGAACGCGTCGGCGTTGGAGACGTGCCCGTCCTCGGCCGGCGGCTGCGGGAATGCGTGGCTGTCTCCGGCATCAGGCAGCCCGTACCGGCTCCGCTTCCACGCCACCGCCTCGGCAGGAAGAAGTCCCCGCCCGGCGCATTCCGCACACGTGCCGGGCCCCGCGTTGTTTCCGGCACACGAGCAGCGCCCGTAGCCGCCGCTGCCACCGGTGTAGGCCCTGCCTTCGCAGAGCAGGCACAATCCCCAGCCGTGGCAGTCGTCGCACAGCACACCACGGGCCGTGCTGAGCGTGGCCTGTGGCTGGCCCCACTGCTGTCCGGTGTACACGACGGGGGTCCAGCCGGTGAACGTCAGGAATCCGGGCCCGTTGCCTGCGTAGACCCGGACCTCGAAATCCTCGCGGTGCGCGGTCGCCCCGCTCTCCCCGGGGTGCTCCGAAGACCGTCGGGACGTGCTCCAGCCGGCTGCGGTGAAGGCGTTGAGCGCGTCGCCGATACCGGTGGACGAGGAGCGATCGTCCCAGCTCACGCAGACAAGGAACAGAAAGCGGTGACCGACCGGGTCGGGGTCGCGGAGCCGTACCGGGTCGGTCCACTCACGGACCAGCACCGGGCCGCAGCCCGGAACCGATGCGGAAGCGATCTCCAGTAACTGCCCCTTGAGCCACAGCGCGCTTCCCGGGGTGGTCGGCTGTTCGTCAGTCGTACGGGGCATGGCGGGCGTCCTGCCTCTCTCACTCGGAGACGCCGGCCACAGTGAACCACGGCCTGTCCGGCCGACACACCCTCAGCCCGAGGCCACCGGCAGGACGTCCGGCGACAGCGCTCCGGCGCGGGCGGAACCGCTCGTCATGCGGCGACGATGGTGACGCCGGCACAGCACCTCGTAGCCGGTCTCCGCGGCGGGGCTGCTCACATCACCGACGACGACCTGCTCACCCTCCACGACCATTTCCCCGCCCACCGTCCGGGCGTTGTGGGTGGCGCGCGCCCCGCACCAGCACAGCGCCTCCACCTGAAGGGCCTCTATGCGATCGGCGAGCTCGATCAGCCGCTGGGAGCCGGGGAAGAGCTTGGTGCGGAAGTCGGTGGTGATACCGAAGGCGAAGACGTCCAGGCCCAGATCGTCCACGACGCGGGCCAGCTGGTCGATCTGTTCCGGGGCCAGGAACTGCGCCTCGTCGACGATCACGTAGTCCACCCTGCCGCCCTGGGAGAGCTGATCGACGAGGTGCGCGTACAGGTCCATGCCTTCGGAGGCCTCGACCGCCTCCGTGACCAGGCCCAGCCGCGAGGAGAGCTTCCCCTCCCCCGCCCGGTCGTCACGGGTGAAGATCACGCCCTGGAGCCCTCGCGCCGAACGGTTGTGTCCGATCTGGAGGGCCAGCGTGCTCTTTCCGCAGTCCATCGTTCCGGAGAAGAACACAAGCTCGGGCATGAGGGGTTGAGCACCTTTCGGGACGGGCGGGGAGGAGGGCGGGACGGAACGGGACGGGCTAGGTGCGTACTTCGAGGAGCGGGACGAGCTGCTCGACGGGGGTCATCGAGCCGTGCATGCCGACCATCGCGGACTCGTGCGGCTCGTTGCGCGAGGCGGTGATCACCACGTCGTCGTGGGCCGCCGCGACCACGTCGCCGATCCTGCCGAGGACCCGCTCGTCGATCCGCGGGCCGAACCAGCCCGCCTCGACGGCCTCGTCACGGCTCGCCACCCAGAACTGCTCGCCGAGCACCTCGCGCCAGACGGTCAGCACATCGGCCTCGGCGCCCGGGACGGCGTAGACATGGCGGGCACGGCCCTCGCCGCCCAGCAGGGCCACACCGGCGCGCAGCTCCCAGTCCTCGTCGAAGTCGATCCTGGACTGTTCGTCGAACGGGATGTCGATCATGCCGTGGTCGGCGGTGATGTACAGGGCCGAGCGCGGCGGGAGCTGCTCGGCGAGGCGCCGGGCCAGCCCGTCGACGTACATCAGCTGCCCGCGCCAGGCGTCGGAGTCGACACCGAAGCGGTGGCCCTTGCCGTCGACCTCGCTGTAGTACGTGTAGACCAGCGAACGGTCCCCGGCCGCCAGCCGCTGGGCGGCGACGTCCATCCGTTCCTCACCGGTGAGCCGGCCCAGGAACGAGCCGCCGCTGAGCGCGACCTTGGTCAGCGGGGTCTGCTCGAAGGTGGGGGCGGACACCTGGGCGGTACGGACTCCGGCGGCGTCGGCCAGCTGGAAGACGGTGGGGTACGGCTGCCAGACCTTCGGCGGTGTCCACGGCTTCCAGCGGAGCTGGTTCATCAGCTCGCCGGTCTCCGGATTGCGGGCCGTGTAGCCGGGCAGACCGTGCTCGCCCGGCGGGAGACCGGTGCCGACCGAGGCCAGCGAGGTCGCGGTGGTGGCCGGGAAACCCGCGGTGACCGGGCGGCCCGTGCCGCCGCGCGAGGTGGGCAGGAGGGAGTGCAGGAACGGAGCCTCGTCCGGGTGCGCCTTGATCTGCTCCCAGCCGAGCCCGTCGATCAGGAAGACGCAGTTGCGGTCGGCGGGGGTGAGCTCGGGGATCGCCGCGGTGAAACCGGGGACGCCCTGTCCCGCGACGAGCGTCGGCAGCAGATCGGCCAGCGAACCGCTGCCGTACTCCGGCACGGGGGCGGTGTCGAGTGGCAGCAGCACGGGGTCGTCCTGCCAGGCCGGGTGGGCCATCAGCGGCCGGCCGCCGCGGTCGCGGCCGTGGCCTCGGAGAGTGCCTGGGCGAACGCGAGCGTCTGGCGCACGGTGTCGGGGCCGTCGCCGGCCTCGCTGACGCGCAGGCTCAGGTCGTCGGCGGTGGAGCTGCCGGTGTAGCCGTGGTCGGCCTCGCAGTTGGGGTCGCCGCAGGCGGCGGGCTCCAGGTCGATCCGGGAGACGGCGCCCCAGCCGATGGTCAGGACGACCTCGCGGGGCAGCGTGCCGGGGACGTACTTCTCCGGGTTGGCCACGACCCTGCTGACCACGACCGAGGAGATCCGGTCGAGCTTGACCGATTCGGTGGAGGTGGTGGCGTACGGAGTCGGGGAGCTGGTGTCGGCGTTCTGCTCGTCGGTGTGGCTGACGATGAAGCGGGTGTCCGTGAGCACCAGCACCGTGACGTGCCTGCGCACCTCGTTGGAGTCGAAGGTCGTCTCCTGGTGCACCAGGTACGAAGCGACCGGCTCACCGCCCACGGCGGCCTCCACCGCCTCGGCCACGAGGGCCGGGTAGTAGCCGCTGCGCTCGATCGCCGCGCGCAGCCCCTGGGTCGTCGTACCGGTCTTAGCCATACGCACCATCCTACGGGGGGCCGGTGGCTGCCGGGGACGGTCCCGCCGCCGCTGCCGGACGGGGCCGGGGGCGGCGCGGGTCAGTAGTTGGACAGGCGCCGGGGGCCGAGGTCCGTACGGGCCGGGGGTGGCGAGAGCCGAACGCTCGCTCCGAGGACGGTCAGTCCCTGGGTGGCGACCACGACCGGTTCCAGGGCGATCGAGACCACCTCGGGGTGGTCGTCGACCAGTCGTGAGACCCGCAGCAGCAGTTCCTCCAGCGCGGCGGTGTCCACGGGTGCCGAGCCGCGCCAGCCGAAGAGGACCGGGGCCGCCCGGATGGACCGGATCAGTTCCGCGGCGTCGCGGTCCGTGGCGGGGACCAGCCGGTGGGCGGTGTCGCCGAGGAGTTCGGAGGGGGCGCCCGCCAGGCCGAAGGAGAGGACGGCGCCGGCCGCCGGGTCGATGGTGGCCCGCACCACGGTGTCGACGCCGCGCGGGGCCATCGACTGCACGACGGGCCGGAGCTCGGCGGGCTTGCCGAGCAGGTCGGTCAGTTCGCCGTACGCGCGCCGCAGTGCCGCCTCGCCGTCGAGGTCCAGGCGGACTCCGCCGAGGTCGGCCCGGTGACGCAGATGCGGTGCGGTCGTCTTGAGCGCCACGGGGTAGCCGAGCCGCGCCGCCGCGGCAGCGGCCTCCTCCGGGCCGGGGGCCGGGAGGGTGGGGCGGACGGTGATGCCGTAACAGGCCAGCAGCTCGCGGGCCTCGTCGTGTTCCAGGGGCCTGCCGCGCGGGTCGGGAGCCTGGCCGAGCAGGGTGTCGATGAGGGTGCCCGCGGCCGCTTCGTCGATGGTGTCGTCGAGGAACTCGGGCACCTTGCCGGGCACGGCGGCCTGGCGTCGCCACTGGGCATACCGCACGGCTTCGGCGAGTGCCCGGACCGCGCGTTCGGCGGCGGGGTAGGCGGGGATCCGGCCCACCGGACGGGGGGCGTCGGGTGCGGGGGCCGCGTCGCCTGCCGCCTTGTCGGGGGTGGGGGCGGGCCGGCCGGTGGTGGTCCGGCCCGTGCCCGGCCGCCGCGGCGCCGCGGCGGCCGGCCCCGGTACGCCGAGGGCGGGTGACGCCGTTGCCGGTCGCTGCTGCGCCACGGTGCTGGTCGCGGCGGCCAGGGCCTCGGCGAGGCCGCCGATCTCCACATGGACCACGGCCACCGGCTTGGCGGGACCGGTGGCGGCCGCCGCGTGCAGGGCCGTGGCCAGGACCTCGCCGTCACCCGACTCCGCCTCGCCGTTCTCGCCCACCCACGGGATCGCCGTCACGACGACCGCGTCGCAGCCGTCGTCGGCCAGGGCCGCGGACAGCGCGTCCCGGAAGTCCTGCGGGGTGGCGGCCGTGGTGAGGTCGACGGGCGGGCGCGGGCGCAGCCCCTCCGCCAGGCAGGCGTCGTACGTGAGCAGCCCGAGGGACTCCGAGTTGCCGAGGATCGCGATCCGCCCGCCGGCCGGGAGGGGCTGGTCGGCGAGGAGCAGGCCCGCGTCGACCATCTCCGTCACCGTGTCGACGCGGATCACGCCCGCCTGTCGCATCAGCGCGGAGACCGTCGCGTCCGGGATCCGGCTGACGGGGACCGCGTGGCCGGGTGGCGTGGAGCCGCTGTGCCGGGCGCCCTTCACCACGACCACCGGCTTCACGGCCGCGGTCCGCCGGGCGAGGCGGGTGAACTTGCGGGGGTTGCCGAGCGACTCCAGGTACAGCAGGGCGACGTCGGTGTCCGGGTCCTCGTACCAGTACTGGAGGAAGTCGTTGCCGGAGATGTCGGCGCGGTTGCCGGCGGAGATGAAGGTGGAGAGCCCGGCGCCACGCCGGTAGAGCCCGGAGAGCAGGGCGATGCCGATCGCGCCGGACTGGGTGAACAGGCCGATGCGTCCGGAGGCGGGCCGCTCGGGTGCGAGGGAGGCGTTGAGCCGGACCGCCTCGGAGTTGTTGATGATGCCGAAGGCGTTCGGGCCGATGATCCGCATGCCGTACGAACGGGCCTGGCGCACCAGTTCGCGCTGGCGTTCGCGGCCCTCGGCCCCCCACTCGGCGTAGCCGGCGGACAGGACGACGAGCCCTTGGACGCCGTGCTCTCCGCAGTCCGCGACGGCTTCGGGCACCCGGTCGGCGGGGACGGCGACGACGGCGAGGTCGACCCGTTCACCGATCTCACCGAGGGAGCGGTGGGCGGGCACGCCGTCGATGGTGGCCTGATCGGCGGCGAACGCCCTGTTCACGGCATAGGTGCGGCCGGTGAATCCAGCACCCAGGAGGTTGCGCAGGACCGTTCGGCCGACGCCGCCGGGGGTGCGGCCCGCGCCGATGACGGCGACGGAGCCGGGGGCGAGCAGGCGCTGAACGGAGCGGGCCTCGGCGCGCTGTTCCCGGGCGCGCTGGACGGCGAGCGACTCGGCGGTCGGTTCGAGGTCGAGGGTGAGGTGGACGGACCCGTCCTCGAAGCTGCGCTGCTGGGTGTACCCGGCGTCCCGGAACACCTTGATCATTTTGTTGTTGGCGGGCAGTACCTCGGCGGCGAAGCGCCGGATGCCGCGTTCGCGGGCGACGGCCGCGATGTGTTCGAGGAGGGCCGAGGCGACACCTCGGCCCTGATGGGCGTCCTGGACGAGGAAGGCGACCTCCGCCTCGTCGGCCGGGGCCGAGGCGGGCCTGCCCTGCGCGTTGATCCGGTCGTAGCGGACCGTGGCGATGAACTCGCCGCCCACCGTGACGGCCAGGCCCACCCGGTCGACGTAGTCGTGATGGGTGAAGCGGTGGACGTCCTTGGCGGAGAGCCGGGGGTAGGGAGCGAAGAAGCGGTAGTACTTCGACTCGTCGGAGACCTGCTCGTAGAAGCTCACCAGCCGGTCGGCATCGTCCGTGGTGATGGGCCTGATGCGTGCGGTGCCGCCGTCGCGGAGCACCACGTCCGCCTCCCAGTGATCGGGGTAGGCGTGATGCGGACTCTGCTCCGGAGAGGGCTGCATGGGCAAAGCGTACGGCTCCGCCAGCGGTCGCGTGGGTGCCGGGGCCGGGGCAGTCTGAGGGTTGCCGGGCGACGGTGCGGCGCGGGTGGAAGGCGGTCCGCGGGTCGGCCGGAGCATCGCGCACTGCATGAGAGACTGGTCTAGACAACCATTGATTCGTGAAGGGCAGAACCATGGCTGAGCGCCGCGTCAACGTCGGTTGGGCCGAGGGCCTGCACGCCCGCCCCGCTTCCATCTTCGTCCGTGCCGCCACGGCTTCCGGCATCCCCGTGACCATCGCCAAGGCCGATGGCAACCCGGTGAACGCGGCCTCCATGCTCGCCGTGCTCGGACTCGGCGCGCAGGGCGGCGAGGAGATCGTCCTCGCGTCCGAGGCCGACAACGCCGAAGCCGCTCTGGACCGTCTGTCCAAGCTGGTCGCCGAGGGGCTCGACGAGCTTCCGGAGACCGTCTGACCCCGACGGGCCATGACCGCGGGAATTCCCGCGAAAGAGCCGCGACACCCCCGACCGGGTGCCGCGGCTCTTTCGTTCAGCGCCCTCGTTCAGCGCTTTCGTTCAGGCAAAAGTCGCGGGTCGCCGAATGGCTCGGCGGGGGCGAATTGGGCAGCAGAAAGAAAGCCCCTCGAAATGCCCACTCTTTGTATACGGCGCACTTGTTAATGACGGCCGCTCGGGGTGTTTACGGCATGTTGCGAAGTCCTCACCCGGCCGGTCCGGGCCACGGCGGACTCCGTCCGGCCGGGGCTGCGCAGCCGGTACGCGCCGGCGGCCCGCTCGGCGTGCTGGGCGGTCAGCGCCCGTGCCCTCTCCGCGTCCCCTCGTGCCACGGCGTCCACGATGGCTCCGTGCTCGGCCCAGGAATCGGCCGGACGGGCCGGGGAATCGATCGCGTACATCCAGGTGGTCTTGTGCCGTAGCTGGGTGAGCAGCGCGATCAGGCCGGGGCTGCCGGAGGCCTGCGCGAGCGTCTCGTGGAACCAGCCGCCCAGGGAGCGCAGGTCCTCGCCCTCGCCCCGCCGGGCGCGCTCCTGGCCGAGCCTGACCAGGCCGCGCAGCACCTTGAGGTGCGCGTCCGAGCGGCGGTGGGCGGCGCGGGCCGCACCGAGCGGCTCCAGCAGCATCCGGACCTCCAGGAGGTCGGCGGCCTCCTGCTCGGTGGGCTCGGCCACGCAGGCTCCGGCGTGCCTGCGGGTGACCACGAACCCTTCGGACTCCAGGGTGCGCAGCGCTTCCCGTACCGGCACCCGGGAGACCCCGTAACGCCGTGCGAGCACCTCCTCGGTGAGTCGGCTGCCGCGTTCGAAGACACCTGAGACGATGTCTTCACGGATTGCCGTGCATACCGAATGCGCCGGAATGCGCATGTCCGAACCTCCGCCTTAATCCCCGCGAAACGCGGCCGATCGACGCCTGTCCTGCGACTCTATTGCAATGCGGTCGCATTTCCGACGGCGGGTGGAAATTCATGAATATCTTTTGGTCACCGGGCCGTTCCGGAACGACCACCGCGGACCGCCGCGGCACGGGACACGGCGAAGGCCCCGGCGTGGTGCCGGGGCCTTGAGCGAGGGGTCGTCGGCCGGTCAGACGGAGACGCCGTGGGCGCGCAGGTAGGCGACCGGGTCCATGTCGGAGCCGTACGAGGGCGTGGTGCGGGCCTCGAAGTGGAGGTGCGGGCCGGTCGAGTTGCCGGTGGAGCCGGAGAGGCCGATCTGCTGGCCGGCACCGACGCTCTGGCCGACGGACACGCCGATCGAGGAGAGGTGGCCGTACTGGGTGTACGTGCCGTCCGTCATCCGCAGCACGATGTTGTTGCCGTACGCCCCGCCCCAGCCGGCCTCGACGACCGTACCGGCGCCGACGGCGACGACGGAGCTGCCGGAAGCGGCGTGGAAGTCGATGCCGGAGTGGCTGCCGGAGGACCACATGGAGCCGCTGGACTTGTAGCCGGTGCTCACGTACGAACCGGCGACGGGGAGCTGGAAGGAGCCGAGCCGGGTGCGCTCGGCGGAACGGGCGGCGCGGGCGGCGCTCTCGCGGGCCTTCTCGGCCCGGGCGGCCTTCGCCTTCGCGGCGGCCTCGGCCTTCGCGGCAGCCTTGGCTTCGGCCTTCTTCCTGGCCTCGGCCTTCTTCTTCGCGGCGGCGTTGGCTGCCTCGGCCTTCTTCTCGGCGACGTCGGCCTGGTGCTGCTGCGCGTCCGCCTGGGCGTCGATCCGCTCGGCGAGGACGTTCTCGATGGCGATGACCTGGGTGAGGCCGGTGTCGCCGGCGGCGGGGGCCCCGGTGTCCGCGGCGAGGGCCGGGGAGGCCAGTCCTCCGATGACGCCGGTGGTGGCCAGGGTCGCGATGCCGACGGCCTTCGCGCCGCTGCGCGTCAGACGGCCCGGGGCACGATGCTTCCCGGTGGCACGGGTGAACGCCATGAAGTGGCTGGTCCTTTCCTTCCTTCTCGCCTACCGGGTTAGCTGACGGGTTCGGAGCAGGAAGGTCTCCTACGGATCACCGGTTCCCTGCGGGACACGGCCACCCGATTCACCCCAGGGACTGCGTGGGTCCCCGGCTCCCCAGGCTCGCGCCTGACGGGGACTCGGCGATGACTGCCCGGTATGTCACGGATGCGGCATACGAGTGGCGGACAGCGGAGCCGACGCTAAGCGGGGGCACTTCCCGTCACCAAACGGACAGGCCGTTTTGTAGCGCATCCCACAGGGCAGACAGGCAGCCTCTCCACCAAAGCGGACAAAAGGAAGGTCCCGGCGGAGACCGCTCCGCCGGGACCTTGCGTCACTCTTCCGTTCGCCCTGGTACGGGGCGAGATGACCGGTGTGCTCAGCCGGTCACGACCGACACCTCACCGATGCCGAGGGCCCGGACCGGGTCGGCGATCTGTGCGGCGTCCCCGACGAGAACCGTGACCAGCCGGTCCTCCGGGAAGGCGTTGACCACGGCCGCCGTCGCCTCCACCGTGCCGGTGTCGGCGAGGCGCGCGTAGAGCTGCGCCTGGTAGTCGTCCGGGAGATGCTGCTCGACCTGGTCGGCGAGGGTACCGGCGACGGAGGCCGCCATCTCGAACTTCAGCGGGGCGACGCCCACGAGGTTCTGCACGGCCGTCTCGCGCTCGGCGTCCGTCAGCCCTTCGGCCGCCAGGGTCCGCAGGACCTTCCACAGGTCCTCCAGCGCCGGGCCGGTGGACTCGGTGTCCACGGAACCGCTGATGGCGAGCATGGCGGCGCCCGTGGCCCCGGAGGCGGAGTCCGGAGCCGTCGAGCGCAGCACCTGGGCGAAGGCCCGCACGCCGTAGGTGTAGCCCTTCTCCTCGCGCAGCACCCGGTCGAGCCGGGAGGTGAGCGTGCCGCCCAGGCAGTAGGTGCCGAGCACCTGGGCCGCCCAGACGCTGTCGTGCCGGTCGGCGCCGATCCGGCCGATCAGCAACTGCGTCTGCACCGCGCCGGGACGGTCCACGATCACCACACGGCCCGCGTCGTCGGCGGTGATCGGCGGGACGGGGCGCGGCTCCGCGGTGTTGCCCGACCAGTCACCGACGGTGTCGGCGAGCAGCGCGTCCAGGTCGATTCCGGTCAGGTCGCCCACGACCACGGCGGTCGCGGTGGACGGGCGGATGTGTGCGTCGTAGAAGGCGCGCACGGCCGCGGAGTCGATCCGGGCCACGGTCTCCTCGGTGCCCTGGCGCGGACGCGACATACGGGCCGTGGCCGGGAACAGCTCCTTGGAGAGCTGCTTGGCGGCACGCCGGGCCGGGTTGGCCTGCTCGTGCGGGATCTCGTCCAGCCGGTTGCCCACGAGACGCTCGATCTCGCTGTCGGCGAAGGCCGGAGCCCGCAGCGCCTCGGCGACGAGGCCGAGCGCCTTGGCCAGCCGGGAGGCCGGAACCTCCAGGGAGACCCGGACGCCGGGATGGTCGGCGTGGGCGTCCAGCGTGGCGCCGCACCGCTCCAGCTCGGCGGCGAACTCCTCGGCGCTCTGCTTGTCGGTGCCCTCGGACAGGGCGCGGGACATGATCGTGGCGACCCCGTCCAGCCCTTCGGGCTCGGCGTCCAGGGGGGCGTCGAGGAAGATCTCGACGGCGACGACCTGCTGGCCGGGACGGTGGCAGCGCAGGACCGTGAGGCCGTTGGGCAGGGAGCCGCGCTCGGGCGCGGGGAAGGCCCAGGGCCTGGCCACGCCGGGGGCGGGCTGCGGGTGGTACTCCATCGAAACTCCAGTCGCGGCAGCGTCGGTCACTTGTCCGCTCCTTCGTGCGCGTCGGTGTCGGTCGCGGCGGCATCCGCCTCTTCGGCGGCTTCGGCGGGCTCGACCGGCTCGTACACCAGCACCGCCCGGTTGTCGGGCCGCAGCTGGGCCCTGGCGGCCGCCTTGACCTCCTCGGCGGTCACGTCGAGCACCCGGTGCACGGCGGTCAGGGCGAGCTGCGGGTCACCGAACAGCACGGCGAACCGGCACAGTTCGTCGGCGCGGCCCGCGACGGTACCGAGGCGGTCCAGCCACTCGCGCTCCAACTGCGCCTGAGCGCGCTCCATCTCCTCGGGCGTGGGGCCTTCCTCGGCGAACCGGGCCAGCTCCTCGTCGACCGCGGTCTCGATCTGCGCCACCTCGACACCGCCGGACGTCTTGACGTCCAGCCAGCCGAGCGAGGGCGCACCCGCCAGGCGCAGCAGCCCGAAGCCGGCGGCGACGGCCGTCCGGTCGCGGCGCACCAGCCGGTTGTGCAGCCGGGACGACTCGCCACCGCCCAGCACGGTCAGGGCGAGGTCCGCGGCGTCGCACTCACGGGTGCCGTCGTGCGGCAGCCGGTAGGCGGCCATCAGCGCACGCGCCGGGACCTCCTCGCGGACCTCCTCGCGCAGCTGACCGCCGATGATCTCGGGCAGGGCGCCGTCGCGCGGCGGCTGCTTGCCGTCGTGCGAGGGGATGCTGCCGAAGTACTTCTCGATCCAGGCGAGCGTGCGCCCGGGGTCGATGTCGCCGACGACGGAGAGCACCGCGTTGTTGGGCGCGTAGTACGTACGGAAGAAGGTCCGCGCGTCTTCGAGCGTCGCCGCGTCCAGGTCGGCCATCGAGCCGATCGGGGTGTGGTGGTACGGGTGGCCCTCCGGGTAGGCGAGAGCCGTCAGCTTCTCGAAGGCGGTGCCGTAGGGGACGTTGTCGTAGCGCTGGCGGCGCTCGTTCTTGACGACGTCGCGCTGGTTCTCCATGGACTCGTCGTCGAGCGCGGCGAGCAGCGAGCCCATCCGGTCGGCCTCGAGCCACAGGGCCAGCTCCAGCTGGTGCGTCGGCATCGTCTCGAAGTAGTTGGTCCGCTCGAAGCTGGTGGTCCCGTTGAGGGAACCTCCGGCGCCCTGCACCAGTTCGAAGTGTCCGTTCCCCTTGACCTGGCCGGAGCCCTGGAACATCAGGTGCTCGAAGAGGTGAGCCAGACCGGTGCGTCCCTTGACCTCGTGGCGCGAACCGACGTCGTACCAGAGGCACACCGCGGCGACCGGGGTCAGATGGTCCTCGGAGAGCACCACGCGCAGGCCGTTGGCCAGACGGTGCTCGGTCGCTGTCAAGCCGCCGGAGCCGGCCTGGGCTGTGGCCGTGTGACCCATGGGCATGTACGTCCCTTCGATCGCGATACTGGTTTTACTGCGAGACCTGCCACTGTAAGCAAGCGCACCAGCACCTGGCGAAGTTCCCGTGCCGCGAAAGTTCGCGGGAAAGAGGGTTCCGAGCGCCTCGGGACGGGTGGAGAACGCCCTTTGGGACGGGTCGAGGTCCGGGTTGTCAGTGGGGCGGTCCACAATGGTGCGCGTCAGAACCTGAGGTTGCCCGAACAGAATCCGTGAAGGAGTCGCAGCAGCGATGGCCCGCCGCAGCACGAAGACCCCGCCGCCGGTCGACTTCGAGGAGAAGATCCTCGACATCGACGTCGTCGACGAAATGCAGGGCTCCTTCCTCGAGTACGCGTACTCGGTGATCTACTCACGGGCCCTGCCGGACGCCCGTGACGGCCTGAAGCCGGTGCACCGCCGCATCGTGTACCAGATGAACGAGATGGGCCTGCGTCCGGACCGCGGCTTCGTGAAGTGCGCCCGTGTGGTCGGCGAGGTCATGGGTAAGTTGCACCCGCACGGCGACGCGTCGATCTACGACGCGCTGGTGCGGATGGCGCAGCCGTTCTCCATGCGGCTCCCCCTCGTCGACGGGCACGGGAACTTCGGCTCGCTCGGCAACGACGACCCGCCGGCCGCCATGCGGTACACCGAATGCCGGATGGCCGACGCGACGTCGCTGATGACGGAGTCGATCGACGAGGAAACCGTCTCCTTCCAGTCGAACTACGACGGCCAGGAGCAGGAGCCGGTCGTCCTCCCGGCCGCTTATCCGAACCTCCTGGTCAACGGCACGACCGGGATCGCGGTCGGTATGGCGACCAACATGCCGCCGCACAACCTGGGCGAGGTCATCGCCGCCGCTCGCCATCTCATCAAGCATCCGGGTGCGGACCTGGAGACCCTGATGCGGTTCGTCCCCGGTCCCGACCTGCCGACCGGCGGCCGGATCGTGGGCCTGGGCGGCATCAAGGACGCCTACACCGCCGGGCGCGGCTCGTTCAAGATCCGGTCCACGGTCGCCGTGGAGAACGTCACGCCGCGCCGCAAGGGCCTGGTCGTGACCGAACTGCCCTTCACCGTCGGCCCGGAGAAGGTGATCGCCAAGATCAAGGACCTGGTCTCGGCGAAGAAGCTGCAGGGCATCGCCGACGTCAAGGACCTCACCGACCGCTCGCACGGACTGCGTCTGGTCATCGAGATCAAGAACGGTTTCGTTCCCGAGGCCGTGCTGGAGCAGCTCTACAAGCTGACGCCGATGGAGGAGTCCTTCGGCATCAACAACGTGGCGCTGGTCGACGGACAGCCGCTCACGCTGGGCCTCAAGGAGCTGCTGGAGGTCTACCTCGACCACCGCTTCGACGTGGTGCGCCGGCGTAGCGAGTTCCGCCGGACCAAGCGCCGCAACCGGCTGCACCTGGTCGAGGGCCTCCTCGTCGCACTGATCGACATCGACGAGGTCATCCGACTCATCCGCTCCAGTGACAACTCGGCGCAGGCCAAGGAGCGGCTCATCGAGCACTTCTCCCTGAGCGAGATCCAGACCCAGTACATCCTGGACACCCCGCTGCGCCGGCTGACCCGGTTCGACCGGATCGAGCTGGAGAGCGAGCGCGACCGGCTCAATGCCGAGATCGCCGAGCTGACCGCGATCCTCGAATCGGACACCGAGCTGCGCAAGCTCGTCTCCACGGAACTGGCCTCGGTCGCGAAGAAGTTCGGCACCGACCGGCGCACGGTGCTGCTGGAGTCGGCCGGTTCGCAGGTCGCCTCGGTTCCGCTGGAGGTGGCGGACGACCCCTGCCGGGTGCTGCTGTCCTCGACCGGGCTGCTGGCGCGTACGGCCAACGACGACCCGATCGTGTTCGCCGAGGACGCCAAGCGGGCCAAGCACGACGTGATCGTGTCGGCGGTACCGGCCACGGCGCGCGGCGATGTCGGCGTGGTGACGTCCACCGGGCGGCTGTTGCGGCTCGCGGTGATCGACCTGCCACAGCTGCCGGACACTCATGCGGCACCCAACCTGTCGGGCGGGGCCATGGTCGGGGAGTTCCTCACGCTGGAGGCGGACGAGGAGGTCATCTGCCTCACCACGCTCGACGAGTCCTCACCGGGCCTGGCGATCGGCACCCTGCAGGGCGTCGTGAAGCGTGTGGTGCCCGACTACCCCGCCAACAAGGACGAGCTGGAGGTCATCACCCTCAAGGACGGTGACCGGATCGTCGGTGCGGCGGAACTGCGTACCGGTGAGGAGGACCTGGTCTTCATCACCTCGGACGCGCAGTTGCTGCGCTACCCGGCGGCGCAGGTGCGCCCGCAGGGGCGTCCGGCCGGCGGTATGGCGGGCGTCAAGCTCACCGAGGGCGCGGTGGTGCTCTCGTTCGCCGCGGTGGATCCGGCGGTGGACGCGAGGGTGTTCACGGTCGCGGGTTCGCACGGCACGCTGGACGATTCGGTGCTGACGTGCAAGCTCACCCCGTTCGACCAGTATCCGCGCAAGGGCCGGGCCACCGGCGGGGTGCGCTGCCAGCGGTTCCTGAAGGGCGAGGACGTGCTGGTGTTCGCCTGGGCGGGTGCGACGCCGGCCCGGGCCGCGCAGAAGAACGGCACCCCGGCCTCGCTGCCCGAGGTCGACCCGCGGCGCGACGGTTCGGGGACGCCGCTGGAGAGCCCGGTCGCGGTGATCGCCGGCCCCGTCTAGACCGCGGGCCCGGCGGATCCGGCGCTACGCGTCGTCGTCGCCGGGCTGTTGCACGTATCGAAGGACGCCCCACATGGCTCGCTCGTGCGGGGCGTCCTGCGCTGCTTCCCGTCCCGGCTCCACCGAGGGCTCTCCCGAGGGCTTTTCTGATGGCTTTCCCGAGAGCTTTCCTGATGTGCGACAGCCTTCCAGCCCCTTGAGGAGGGCCTGGGCGTCGATGCCGGAGCCGATCAGGACGAGCCGCGTCAGCCGCGGCTCGCCGCGCGTCCAGGGCCTCGGCACGAACCGCAGGAACCGGCCGACGGCGTGCACTCCGTACGCGTGGTCCACGTCGCCCGTGCCGAAGTCGACGTAGCCCTTGATCCGGTAGAGACCCCCGGGCCGCGAGTCGAGGAACTCCATCAGCCGGCGGGGGTCCATCGGCACGTCGGACGTGAAGTCGACGCTCTCGTACGCCGTGTGCAGATGCGCCCCGTGTTCGTCACCGGACTCCTGCGCGCGCTCCTCCAGATACAGGTCCTCGAAGGTGAGCTGGCGCGCCTTCTCCTCGCCGTCGGGCCGCAGCGCAGGGTCGAAGAGCAGTTCCGGGTCGATGCGTCCGTAGGTGGCGGGGATGACGGCCGCCGTACTGCCGGTCGCCTCGACGGCTTCCCGGAGGTGCGCGCGCTCCTGCTCACCGGCCCGGTCCGTCTTGTTCAGTACGACGAGGTCGGCGACGGCGAGGTGCCGGTCGATCTCGGGATGGCGCTCCCTGGTCGCCCCGAACTCGGCGGCGTCCACGACCTCGACCAGTCCCCCGTACACGATGTGCGGGTTGTCGCTGGCCAGGAGCATCCGCACGAGTTCCTGGGGTTCCGCGAGCCCGCTCGCCTCGATGACGATCACGTCGAGGCGGGCGGCGGGGCGGGTCAGGGTCTCCAGGTAGGTGTCCAGTTCGCTCGCGTCGACCGCGCAGCACAGGCAGCCGCCACCCAGCGAAACGGTGGAGCCGACCTGCCCGGAGACGGTCATGGCGTCGATCTCGATGGCCCCGAAGTCGTTGACGATCACCCCGATGCGGTTTCCCGCACGATGGCGCAGGAGGTGGTTGAGCAGCGTCGTCTTGCCGGATCCGAGGAATCCGGCGAGGACGATGACGGGGATCTGCCGGCTGCGGGGCGGGGGCGACGCGTTCAACGGGGGCCTTCCTGCGGTGTCACACGGCCGGGACCGGCTGGGGCGGGGGCGGACCGACGTACCGGGCCGCCGGGCGGATGATCTTCGAGTCCTCCGCCTGCTCCAGGATATTGGCGCTCCAGCCGACGACCCGCGCCGAGCAGAAGGTCGGGGTGAACATCTCGCGCGGCAGCCCGCACAGCTCCATGACCACTCCGGCGTAGAACTCCACGTTGGTGTGCAGCTCGCGCCCCGGCTTGAGCTCGGCGAGGATCGCCTCGACCTGCCGTTCCACCTCTACGGCGAAGTCCACGAGCGGGCCGCCGAAACCCTGGGCGATGGACCGCAGCATGCGTGAACGCGGGTCCTCGGTGCGGTAGACCGGGTGCCCGAAGCCCATGATCCGGTCGCCGGCGAGCACCCGCTCGCGGATCCAGCCGTCGATGCGGTCGGGGGTGCCGATGGCGTCCAGGGTGTCGAGGGCGCGGCTGGGCGCGCCGCCGTGCAGCGGCCCGGACAGTGCGCCGACGGCGGCCACCAGGCAGGCGGCGATGTCCGCTCCGGTGGAGGCCACGACACGGCCGGTGAAGGTGGAGGCGTTGAAGCCGTGGTCGACGGTGGAGATCAGGTACTGCTCCACTGCCCTGACCCGGTCGGCGTCCGGTACGGAACCGGTCAGCATGTAGAGGTAGTTGGCCGCGTAGGGCAGGTCGTCGCGGGGTTCCACCGGTTCGAGCCCCTGGCCGAGCCGGTGGAGGGCGGTCAGCACGGTGGGGACGGCGGCACAGGCCGTCAGGGCGTCGCTGCGGCGCCGGTCCGCGTCGATGTCGTACACGGGCCGGAAGCCGGCCGAGGCGCCGAGCGGGGAGAGCGCCGTGCGCAGCCCCGCGAGGGGACCGGCCGCCGCGCCCGCGCGGGCTATGGCGGGTAGGGCGTCGCGGACCTCGGCGGGCAGCCGGCGCAGCCCGGCGGTGCGGGTGGCGAATTCGGTGCGGGCCGCCGGACCGGGCAGCTCGCCCTCGGTCATCAGGTACCAGACGTCCTCGAAGCTGCGGGTCCGCGCCAGCTCGATCGCCGAGTACTGCCGGTAGTGATAGAAGCCCTCGCGGCCCCGGACGTCACCGAGTGCGGTATCCGTCACGACGACACCGGCGAGGCCCCGGGGGACGTCGAGCGGTGCGGCGGTGGTGGTCGTCATTGCTTCCTCCATGGACATTCCGGTTGCTGTTGACATTGATTCGACTGTCCATGCTTGACTGAAGATCTGTCAATGTTGATTGAATCAATATGGATACGGTGGTCACCATGACGGATCAAGCAGGTGCGGCCGGCTTCACCGAGCCCTCGGCGCAGCGGCTCACCACGCGGGAGACGGCCGAGCGCCTGGGCGTGAAGCCCGAGACGGTGTACGCGTACGTGAGCCGGGGGCAGCTCAGCAGCAACCGCGCCCCGGGCGGGCGTGGCAGCACGTTCGACGCGGCGGAGGTCGACGCCCTGGCACGGCGTACGGGCCGCAGGGAACCCACCGCGGCGGCCGGCGCGCTGTCCTTCCCCACCGGCGTCACGCTCATCGGGAGCGACCGGTACTTCTTCCGGGGCGTGGACGCCACGGAGCTGGCCCGGCGTCATACGTACGAGGAGGTCGCGGAGTGGCTCTGGACCGGTGAGTTGCGGCCCGGCATGCGTTTCACGGCGCCGGCCGAGACGCTCGCCGCGGCCCGCCGGGCGGTCGGAGCGCTGCCCGCGCACTGCGGCGCGACCGACCGGCTGCGGGTGGCGGTCGTCGCGGCCGCGGCGGCCGATCCGCTCCGTTTCGACCTGTCGCGCGAGGCGGTGCTCGGCGGCGCCCGGAGCCTGATCCCGACCCTGGCCGCCGCCCTCCCTTCGGTCGCGGAGGACGGCGGGGAGCCGGCGGAAGGGGGCACACCCTCCCGCCTGGCGGGCCAACTGTGGCCGAAACTCACCGGCCGCCCGGCCGACGAGGCGTCACTGGCCGTACTGGACACCGCTCTGGGGCTGCTGATCGACCACGATCTGGCCGCCTCCACCCTGGCGGCACGGGTCGCCGCCTCTGCCCGCGCCCATCCGTACGCCGTGGTCTCGGCGGGGCTCGGGGTGCTGGAGGGCCCACTGCACGGCGCCGCGAGCGGGCTGGCGCACCGCATGCTGACCGAGGTCCTGGAGCGGGGCGGGGCGGCTCCGGTGGTCGCGGACCATCTGCGCAGCGGACGCCGGATTCCGGGACTCGGTCACCGGCTCTACGCCGGCGAGGACCCCCGGGCCCGCACCCTGTTCGCACTGCTCGCCGAGGTCCCACGGGCCGCGCCCGCCCTGGCTGCCGCCCGTGACGTCGTCACCACGACCGCCCGGCACACACCCCTGCACGCCAACGTCGATCTGGCGCTCGCCGTGCTGTCCGTCGCCTCGGGCATGGCCGTGGAGGCGGGCGAGACGGTGTTCGCGATCTCCCGCACGGCGGGCTGGATCGCGCACGCCCTGGAGGAGTACGGGGAGCGTCCGCTGCGGATGCGCCCCAGCGGTCAGTACACCGGCCCCCGGCCGCCCCAGCCGCTTCCCGTCAGCCACACACCCGTTCCGCAATAGACGATGTCCACGGTGTAAATTCTCGACGCTCAGCGGGAAGCGCTGCGCGGGGGCTGGGCCGTCGAGCCCCGCACCACCAGTTCGGGCTCGAAGAGCAGCTCGTCGGACGGCACCGTACGGCCTCCGATCTGCACCGAGAGCAGTTCGACGGCGGCCCGCCCCATGGCCTCGATCGGCTGACGCACGGTGGTGAGCGGCGGCTCGGTGCAGTTCATGAACGCCGAGTCGTCGTAGCCCACGACGGAGACGTCCTCGGGCACCGAGAGGCCCCGGCGGCGGGCCGCCCGGACCGCTCCCAGGGCGAGCGGGTCGCTGGCGCAGATGAATCCGGTGACCCCCTGCTCCAGCAGCCGCATCGCGGCCGCCTGCCCGCCCTCCAGCGAGAACATCGCCCTGGCCACCCACTCGTCCGGGATGGCCGTGCCGGACGCCTCGGCAAGTGCCCTGGCGGCGGTCAGCTTGCGCTGCGAGGGCATGTGGTCCGAGGGGCCGAGCACCAGCCCGATGCGCTCGTGACCCAGCGAGACCAGATGGCGCCAGGCCTGCTCGACGGCCACGGAGTCGTCGCAGGAGACGCAGGGGAAGCCGAGGTGAGCGATGGCCGCGTTGATCAGGACCACGGGGATCTTGCGGTCGGCCAGCACCTTGTAATGGTCGTGCGGGGCGTCGGCCTGGGCGTAGAGACCACCGGCGAAGACCACGCCCGATACCTGCTGCTGGAGAAGCAGCTCGACGTAGTCGGCCTCGGAGACCCCGCCCTTGGTCTGGGTGCACAGCACCGGGGTCAGGCCCTGCTGGGCGAGGGCACCGCCGACCACCTCGGCGAAGGCCGGGAAGATCGGGTTCTGCAGCTCGGGCAGGACCAGCCCCACCAGGCGGGCCCGTTCGCCGCGCAGCTGGGTCGGGCGCTCGTAGCCGAGGACGTCCAGGGCGGACAGGACGGCCTGCCGCGTGGCGTCCGAAACACCCGGCTTGCCGTTGAGCACCCGGCTGACCGTGGCCTCGCTGACTCCAACCTTCTGTGCCACCTGAGCAAGTCGTCGCGTCATGTGCGCAAGATTAGCGCAAGAAGCGCAAGCCGATTGCGTGGAACGGGAAACGAGACGAATTTCGGAAAGCACCGGAACGCCCTCTACCGTTCATACGATGAGCGCCCCACCGCCCACGGCCCGGAGGCCGCGCCGGCTCGGCTGGCCCCAGCGGGTCTTCTCGCAGGTGCTGCTGATGCAGTTGGCCATCGCCACCGGCGTCACCGTACTAGCCACCGGTCTCTTTCTGGCACCCCTCAGCGCACAACTCGACGACCAGGCGATGCGCCGGGCCCTGTCCATCGCGCAGAGCACGGCCGCCCAGCCGCAGATCGCCGAGGCGCTGCTCGCCACGGACCCGGCGCCCGGCGGCGCCGTCCAGACCGCGGCGGAGCGGATCAGGCGTGCCACGGGCGCCGAGTACGTCGTCGTGATGGACCGCCGCGGGGTGCGCTGGTCGCATCCCGACCGTTCCCGGATCGGGCGGACCGTCTCCACCGATCCCGGCCGGGCGCTCGCGGGCCAGGACGTGATGGAGATCGACAGCGGCACGCTCGGACGTTCGGCCCGGGGCAAGGTCCCGTTGCGCGACCGGTCCGGGGACATCGCGGGTGCGGTCTCCGTGGGGATCGCGTACGACAGCGTCCGGGCCCGGCTCCTCGCGGCGATTCCAGGCCTGCTCGCCTACGCGGGCGGAGCTCTGGCCGTCGGTGCGCTCGCCGCCTACCTGATCTCCAGGCGCCTGCAACGGCAGACCCACGACCTCGCCTTCTCCGACATCTCCGCGCTGCTGACGGAGCGCGAGGCCATGCTGCACAGCATCCGGGAAGGAGTGGTCGCGCTCGACCGCGGCGGCCGTATCCGGCTGCTGAACGACGAGGCGCAGCGGCTGCTCGGGGTCGGGCCCGAAGCGTCGGGCCGTCCGCTGACCGAGGTGTTCGGCACCGGGCGGACCACCGATGTGCTGGCCGGCGACGTGTCCGGCGAGGACCTGCTGACCGTGCGCGGCAGCAGGGTGCTGCTCGCCAACCGGATGCCGACAGCCGACGGAGGAGCCGTCGTCACCCTCCGCGACCGCACCGAGCTCGAACACCTCGGCCGCGAGCTCGACTCCACCCGCGGCCTGATCGACGCCCTGCGCGCCCAGGACCACGAACACGCCAACCGCCTGCACACGCTCCTCGGCCTGCTGGAGCTCGAACTGCACGAGGACGCGCGGGAGTTCGTCACCGAGGTGGTCGGCGTCCACCGGGCCACCGCGGAACAGATCACCGAGAAGGTCCGTGACCCACTCCTCGCCGCGCTGCTGGTGGGCAAGGCCACGGTCGCCGCGGAGCGCGGCGTGGCTCTGCGCACGGCATCGGACAGCCTGCTTCCGGACCGGCTCGTCGACCCGCGCGGGCTGGTGACGATCGTCGGCAACCTGGTCGACAACGCTCTGGACGCGGCCGCAGGAACGGACGGTGCCCTGATCGAGGTGGGTCTGCACGCCGAGGGCCGTACGGTGATGCTGTGGGTCCGCGACAGCGGCCCCGGCGTCCCGCCGGAACAGCGCGAAACGATCTTCACCGAGGGCTGGTCGACCAAGGAGATTCCGGCGCACGGCAAGCGCGGGCTCGGGCTCGCCCTGGTGCGGCGGCTGGCCGAGCGGCAGGGCGGAAGCGTGGCGGTGGACGCGGCGGACGAGGGCGGCGCCGTATTCGCCGTCGTCCTTCCCGAGGCCATGACCGAAACGGAATCCGACAAGGCGGGAGCGGCGCGGTGATCGAGGTCCTGGTCGTCGACGACGACGTCCGTGTCGCGCGGATCAATGCGGCCTACGTGTCGAAGGTGCCCGGCTTCCGGGTGGCAGCCCAGGCGCACAGCGCCGCCGACGCCCTGGCCGCGGTCGAGGAGCGCCCGGTCGATCTGATCCTGCTGGACCACTACATGCCCGACCGCACCGGCCTGGCCGTGGTGCGGGAACTGCGCAGCCGCGGCCACCGCACCGACGTGATCATGGTGACCGCGGCGCGCGATGTCGCCACCGTGCGGGAAGCCATGCGCGAGGGCGCCCTGCAGTATCTGGTGAAGCCGTTCACGTATGCGGGGCTGCGGACCAAGCTGGAGGCCTACGCCGCGCTGCGCAGTTCCCTGGAGAGCGGCGGCGAGGCCGAACAGGGCGAGGTGGACCGGCTCTTCGGTGCCCTGTGGGCGGCCGGCGAGCCCGATCTGCCCAAGGGGCACTCGGCCACGACGGCCGAACTCGTCCGCCAGGCGCTGCGCGGCGCCGACGGCCCGCTCTCCGCCCAGGAGATCGCGGAGAGCGCCGGGATGAGCCGGCAGACGGCCCAGCGCTATCTGAAACTCCTGGAACGGTCGGGCCGCGTCCGGCTGACCCTGCGGTACGGGGAGACCGGGCGCCCCGAACACCGTTACGCGTGGGTCACCGGCGGCGGCCGGTGACGGCGGCACCCGGGCGCTACGCCTTGGGGTGCTCCGCCTTGGGGTGCTCCGAGTCGTAGGTCGTCTGGCTCAGTTCGATGCCGGGGTTGTTGTCGACGGCCCACTCGGCCAGCTTCACAGCGGGCTCGATCAGGGTGCGCCCCCTCGCGGTGAGTTCGTACTCGACCCGTGGCGGGACCTCGGGGAACACCGTGCGGGACACCAGCCCGTCGCGCTCCAGGTGCCGGACCGTGCGGGTGAGCATGCGCTGCGAGATGCCGGGAATGCGCTGCTGGAGCTCGGTGAAGCGCATGCGTTCACCATCGAGGGTGGCGACCACCAGCAGGGTCCATTTGTCGCCGATACGGTCCAGGATGCCGCGGATCGCCCGGCCTCCGTCACCACGGATGAGGCAACTGTGGCGGTACTTCGACATCGTCGCCCCCTGTTCGCAAGGCACACCCGTGTGCCTTTTGTAAGCGTTCCGACAGTCACCGATCATGTGCTTACTTACGCATCGTAACCATGACGGAGGACAAACATGGAAATCGCCTACTGGATCGTCACCACGCTCCTGGCGGCCTTCTATCTGTACGCGGGTGGCAAGAAGGCCGTCCAGAGCCAGGAGCGGCTGGCGCCCATGATGGGCTGGGTGGACACGGTTCCGATGTGGCTGGTCCGGGGCATCGGCGTCGTCGAGATCCTTGGTGCGGCCGGCCTGGTACTGCCGCCGCTCACGGGCATCGCGCCCGACCTCGCGATGGCCGCGGCGCTCGGGCTGCTCGTGCTCCAGGTGCTGGCAGGTGCCCTGCACCTGTCCCGGGGCGAGGTCAAGGAGACCGGTCTCAACGCCGCCCTGATCGCGCTGGCCGCAGGGGCGGCGTGGCTCGCCACGACCTGGTGATACCGGCGGCCTGAGCCCCCGGTCCGGTCAGGCCCGGTCCAGCCCTCCCCGGCCCGGTCACACCGCGCCGGCTCCCGTCAGCGCACGCACCTCGGTCTCCGCGTGCTTGGCCTCGTCGGGCGGCTCGGTCGAGGTGACCGTGCCGATCCACCCGGCCAGGAAACCCAGCGGGATGGAGACGAGTCCGGGATTCTCCAACGGGAAGAGCTGGAAGTCCACTCCGGGGAACAGAGAGGTGGGGCTGCCCGAGACGACCGGGGAGATCAGGACGAGCGCAACGGCGGGAAGCAGACCGCCGTAGACCGACCAGACGGCCCCGCGCGTGGTGAACTTCCGCCAGAACAAGGAGAAGAGCAGTACCGGCAGGTTCGCCGATGCGGCGACCGCGAAGGCCAGGCCCACCAGGAACGCCACGTTCAGATCCTGGGCGAGCAGCCCCAGCCCGATGGCGGCCAGCCCGATACCGGCCGCTGCGACGCGGGCCACGGCGACCTCGCTGTACTGCCGGGCCCCCGGCCGCCTGAGCGAGGCGTAGAGGTCGTGGGCGACGGACGCGGACGAGGCGAGGGTGATACCGGCGACGACGGCGAGGATGGTCGCGAAGGCGACGGCGGCGACCACCGCGAACAGAATCGTTCCCCCCGTCGAGCCCTCACCGCCGCCGAGGACCAGGGCGAGCAGCGGAACGGCCGTGTTCCCGGCGGGGTTCGACTCCCGTACCTCGGCGGAGCCGACCAGAGCCGCCGCTCCGAACCCGAGCACGATCGTCATCAGGTAGAAGCTGCCGATGAGGCCGATGGACCAGACGACGGACCGCCGGGCCGCACGGGCCGTGGGCACCGTGTAGAAGCGGGACAGGATGTGCGGGAGGCCCGCCGTGCCGAGCACCAGGGCCAGCCCCAGGCTGATGAAGTCGACACGCGCCGTCCAGCTTCCGCCGTAACGCAGTCCGGGCGAGAGGAAGTCCTTGCCGTTCCCGCTGCGGTCGGCGGCGGAGTTGAGCAACTCGTTGAAGTTTCCGTGGAAGTGGACCAGGACCAGAACGGTGAGCACCACGGTGCCCGCCATCAGCAGTACGGCCTTGACGATCTGGATCCACGTGGTGGCGCGCATCCCGCCGAGCGACACGTAGACCACCATGAGCGCCCCGACACCGATGACCGTCCAGGACCGCGCGGCACCGCTCGTCCCGCCGAGGAGCAGTGCGACAAGGCTGCCCGCCCCCACCATCTGGGCCACCAGGTAGAGCACGGAGACGGTGACGGACGACGTCCCCGCCGCGATCCGGACCGGACGCTCCGCCATGCGGGCCGCCACCACGTCGGCGAGGGTGAACCGGCCGCAGTTGCGAACGAGTTCCGCCACGAGCAGCAGCACGACGAGCCAGGCGACCAGGAAGCCGACCGAGTAGAGCATGCCGTCGTAGCCGTAGAGGGCGATCACCCCGGAAATGCCGAGGAAGGACGCGGCGGACATGTAGTCGCCGGCGATGGCGAAACCGTTCTCCATCGGGGAGAACAGCCGGCCGCCCGCGTAGAACTCCTCGGCCGATCCCTGCCGGTTGCGGCCGACCCAGGTCGTGATGCCGAGGGTGACGGCGATGAAGGCGCTGAACAGCAGGAGCGCCAGGGTCTGATGGTTCCCGCTCAACGTCCGATCCCCCGCGTCATCTCCTGGGTGTCCCAGCGCAGATCGAGCGCGGCCCGGTCCCTGCGCAGCCGGGCATGCCGTGCGTACGCCCCGGTGAGCAGGAACGTGGTGAGGAACTGCCCGAGTCCCGCGACCATGGCGACGTTGACCGCGCCCGCCACCGGACGGGCCATCAGGCCGGGTGCGGTGACCGCCGTGACGACGTAGGCGAGGTACCAGACGAGGAAGGCGAGAGTGGCGGGGACGACGAACCGCCGGTACCGGCGGCGCACTTCCTGGAAGGCCTCGCTGTGCTGCACCTCCAGGTAGATCTCCGCCGCGCTGGGACCACTCCCGGGTGTGGCGGGGGCGGGCACCGTAGCGGGCGCAAAACTTCCCGTGCCGTCCAGCTCCCCCCATCCGGAGGCCATGGCGTCGTACCACGGGTCGTCGAGCCGCATCCCTGCGGCCTCGCGCCCTGCTTCCTTCTCCACCGAACAACTCCCCTTGTCCACGGACCACTTCGGCCGCGTACCCAAGAATGGGCAGATCGGGAAGATCCCGGGCACTTCATTCCCCGGACTTCACCTCTTCAGGTGAAGGTTGTCCCGGGCGGCTGTGCGATCCCTCGAACGTACGCATAGCGGACCGCCTGGGCCCGGTCGCGGAGCCCGGCCTTGGCGAACAGGTTGTTGATGTGGCTCTTCACGGTGGCCTGCGAAATGTGGAGGCTCCGGGCGATCTCCGCGTTGGACATCCCGTCGGCGATCAGAACCAGCACCTCGGCCTCACGGGGAGTCATCCCGTCAGGCAGCTCCGGCACATCGCTCACCGCCCGCGGAAGTGGCCCCTCGGTGACCTGTTCCAGCAGACGGCGCTGAATGGCGGGCGAGAGCCCCGCCTCTCCGGAGAGCACGGCCTGGACGGCCCGCACGATCTCGTCACCCCCCGCGTCCTTCGTCAGGTACCCGCGAGCTCCCGCCCGGAGCGCCGGGAAGAGCGAGTCGTCGTCGTCGAAGGTCGTCAGCACCACGACCTGTGTGCCGGGGAATTCCGTGCGGATGCGGCGCGTCGCCTCCACCCCGTCGCAGCGGGGCATCCGCAGGTCCATCAGGACAACGTCCGGGGCGTGCTCGGCCACAAGAGCGACGGCCTCCTCCCCGTCCTTCGCCGAACCGACCACCTCGATCCCGGGCAGCAGCCCCAGCAGCATGACGATCCCCTCACGCACCACCGACTGATCGTCGGCGACCACTACCCGCGCGGTCACGCGGGCACTCGCAGACTCACCACGAACCCCTCCTCGCCGGGACCGGCCTCCAGACTGCCGCCCAGCAGTTCAGCCCGCTCCCTCATCCCCAGCAGACCGTAGCCGGAGCCACTGACAGACAGCTCTCCCCCGGCGCCGCCCCCACCCGAATCACTCACGTCCAGGGCAACGGCGTCCGGCTGATACTCCAGCCTGATCAGCACGCTGGCCCCCGGTGCGTGCTTGCGCACATTGGTAAGTGCCTCCTGCGCCACGCGCCGGACCGTCTGCGAGGCCTCGGCGGTCAGCGTCCGCCGCTCACCCTCCACCCTGACCTCGACCGGCTCGGCCCCCACCAGCTGCCGCAGGAACTCCTCCACGGGCGCCACCTCCCCGCGCAGGGCAGAGAGCGCCTGGCGGGTCTCCGCAAGCCCCTCACGGGCCATGGAACGGGCCGCGACCACCCGCTGCAGGACCTCGTCCCGGAAGTCTCCGGCCGGCTCCCTCTCGATGAGCAGCCGCGCCGCCTCCAGGTGCACCAACTGGGCGGAAAGGCTGTGCGCGAGTACGTCATGGATCTCCCGGGCGATTCTGGACCGCTCGTCCAGCGCCGCCGTCTCGGCCTCCGCCACTCGTGCCGCGCGTTCCTGTGCCAGAAGGCGCTGCGCGCTGCCACGGGCCTCGGCGTCCAGACGCAGCACGTACCCCGCAAGGCAGAGCCCTGCCGTGGTCACGGCCGTGGTCAGCCAGTCGTCGGTGTTCACCACGGCGTACGCGATGAGCGCCACCGCTGTGGACGGGACACCCGCGCGGAGTGGAAGCCGCTCCAGGGCCGTGACTGCGCAGCCGCACCAGAGCACCGTCGCGGGCACCTCGGCCCCCGCCTGCTGCGCCCCGAACGCCGCAAGCATCAGCAGAAGCAGCAGGCCGAGCGAGGGCCACAGGCGGTTCTCCAGGCTGGTCCGGAAGAAGGCCACAGCGACCGCGGCGCATCCTGCCACTCCGACGACGCCGGCCACGATCTCCCACGGGCCGAACGGTCCATCCGTGAAAGTCCCCCAGAGCATCAGGGTGATCAGCCCGACCGTCCGTACCAACCGGCTGATGACGGTCCGCGACCGGGGACGGGTCTCCCGCGCGAGCGCCTCCTTCGACGGCCAGCTCGTCCAGGCAGCGGCTGTCACACACGGTCCTTCCACGTCGGCCCGAAGGTCAGGCCCTCGGCAGATCCACGGCAGGGCTCCGGTATCTCCGCGGCCCGGCGGGCCAGAATGCCGCTGCGCACCAGCAAGGTGACCGCGAGAGCCATCATCAGGGCGGGCGCGCCCCGATGGATGCCCATGGCCGCGCCAAGCCCGTACAAGCCCGCTCGCAGCGTCAGGCCCGCGCACCAGACGTAAGCGGTCGCCCTGGTGCCCTGGCCCCAGAGAGTCCCGTCCTCGGCGCGCCGGAGCCGGGTGGTCCAGGCCCAGCCTGCACCGGTGACCAGACCCACGGCCAGTTCGGCGCCCAGGACGACGACCGACAGCGCTTCATGGTGCGGATCCACGAGTCCGGGCTCGCGCAGGGCCATGACCAGCAGTACTCCCGGCAGTACCCACCAGCGGCGGTCGCCGGAGATCCGCTGCGCCGAGCACTGGCGCACCACGACGAGAGCGATGACCGCGACGATCACCAGGACGTTGACGAGCCCGGACATGGGCGCCTCCGAGTTGCGGAAAGTGCTGACAATCCGACGCTACGGAAACGGACCGCTCTGCAGATCGGCCGAGGGGTGGATCACGGGTGGAGCCGTTGCCTCCACCCGTGGGTGGAGACAACGGCTCGATCCGGCGCCATGCCGGGGAGAACGCGGACTCAGACGTCGATGCGCGAACGGTCCAGCGTCGCCGCCGAGCTGGTGATGAACTCCTTGCGGGGCGCCACTTCGTTGCCCATCAGCAGGTCGAAGACCTTCTCCGACGACTCCAGGTCGCCGATGTTGATCCGCCGCAGCGTGCGGTGGCGCGGGTCCATCGTCGTCTCCGCCAGCTGGTCGGCGTCCATCTCGCCCAGACCCTTGTAGCGCTGGATCGAGTCCTTGTACCGGACGTTCTTCCGCTGGAGCTCCAGCAGCCGCTGGCGCAGCTCGTTGTCCGAGTACGTGTAGATGTACTTGTCCTGGCCCTTCTTCGGCTGGACCAGCTCGATCCGGTGCAGCGGGGGCACCGCCGCGAAGACCCGCCCCGCCTCGACCATGGGACGCATGTACCGCTGGAACAGCGTCAGCAGCAGGATGCGGATATGGGCCCCGTCCACATCGGCGTCGACCAGCAGCACGATCTTGCCGTAGCGGGCGGCGTCGATGTCGAAGGTCCGTCCGGACCCCGCTCCTATGACCTGGATGATCGCCCCGCACTCGGCGTTCTTCAGCATGTCGGAGACGGATGCCTTCTGAACGTTGAGGATCTTGCCGCGGATCGGCAGCAGCGCCTGGAACTCGCTGTTCCGCGCCAGTTTGGCGGTGCCGAGCGCGGAGTCGCCCTCCACGATGAACAGCTCGCTGCGCTCCACGTCATCACTGCGGCAGTCGGCGAGCTTCGCCGGCAGCGAGGAGGACTCCAGAGCCGTCTTGCGACGCTGCGCGTCCTTGTGCTGCCGGGCGGCGATCCGGGTGCGGGCGGCTGCCACCGCCTTCTCCAGAACCGCCCTGGCCTGGGCCTTCGCGTCCCGCTTGGTGGAGGTCAGGAATGCCTTGAGCTCCTTGGCCACGACGTTGGCGACGATCCGGTTGGCCGCGGAGGTGCCCAGCACCTCCTTGGTCTGCCCCTCGAACTGCGGTTCCGCCAGCCGTACGGTCACGACGGCGGTGAGGCCCTCCAGTGCGTCGTCCTTGACGATGTCGTCCTCGGCGACACGCAGCATCTTCGCGGACCGGAGCACCTCGTTGACCGTCTTGGTCACCGAGCGTTCGAAACCGGACACATGGGTGCCGCCCTTGGGGGTGGCGATGATGTTGACGAAGGACTTGACGACGGTGTCGTATCCGGTGCCCCAGCGCAGCGCGATGTCCACGCCGAGTTCGCGGGTGACCTCGGTCGGGATCATGTGGCCACGCTCGTCCAGCACCGGCACGGTCTCCTTGAAGCTGCCCTGTCCCGTCAGTCGCTGGACGTCGCAGACCGCCTTGTCCTGGGCCAGGTACTCGCAGAATTCGCTGATGCCGCCGTCGTAGTGGAAGGTCTCCACGCTGACGGGTGCGCCGTCGATCCCCCGCTCGTCGCGGACGACGAGGGTGAGGCCGGGCACCAGGAAGGCCGTCTGACGCGCGCGCTGGTACAGCGTGTCCAGGTTGAGCTTGGCTTCCTTCAGGAAGATCTGCCGGTCGGCCCAGTACCTCGTGCGGGTGCCGGTACGGGCCTTCGGGATCCGCTTGGTCTTGCGGAGCCCGTTGGCGGGATCGAACGGGCTCTCCGCCCCCTGCTCCGTGAAGATGCCGGGAACGCCACGGCGGAAGCTGATCGAGTGGGTCGAGCCATTGCGGTCGACCTCGACGTCCAGCCGCGCGGAGAGCGCGTTGACGACGGAGGCACCCACGCCGTGCAGACCGCCCGAGGCGGCGTAGGAGCCGCCCCCGAACTTTCCGCCCGCGTGCAGCTTCGTCATCACGACCTCGACGCCGGAGAGCCCCGTCTTGGGCTCCACGTCGACCGGGATGCCTCGGCCGTTGTCACGGACCTCGACGGAGGCGTCCTCGTGCAGGATCACCTCGATGTGGTCACCGTAACCACCCAGGGCCTCGTCGACGGAATTGTCGATGATCTCCCAGAGGCAGTGCATGAGGCCGCGGCTGTCGGTGGACCCGATGTACATGCCGGGGCGCTTGCGAACCGCTTCGAGCCCCTCGAGTACGAGCAGGTGCCGCGCGGTGTAGTTGGAACCGTCTCGGTCTGCTCCGGTCAGCAGCGCAGTGGACGGCACGGACGTATCGGCGGTCACGCGGTTCGCTCCTCGCTGAATTTCATTTGGGGCCCAGTGGGTAACGGGCTCGGCTTCGGTCGCCGCTGAGAGGGTACCGAGGCCTGGTAGAGCGGGTGTAACGCCACCCTCGGAGAACGCTCACACTAGTCCAGCCTCGCATACACGTTCGATCCCTCCTTGGAGTGACGTGCACATCACGTTCCCTTCCAGGCATGAACCATTTAGGCTCCGGGCACGTCCTCATGAACAAACCGGCAAGCCGGCCGGTGGGACCGACCAAGACAAGCAACGCGAAACCGTAGCGCCACGCAATACGGCACATTCGCCGCGAACCGGCAACAGACAGCCATCCTGAGAAGAAGTTTCGAAGAAATGCCACGAGCGGGAACGTTTTCGGCCTGGTTGGATGTTGACCCTGGTACGACAGCTCGTCGAGCTAGAGAAGAGGCGACGTGACTACTGTTCTGACCCCCGCGAGCCCGCTGACCGCAGCAGACCGCTGTGACCGTTGCGGCGCCCAGGCATACCTGCGCGTCGTCCTGATCAGCGGCGGTGAACTGCTCTTCTGCGCCCACCACGGTCGCAAGTTCGAGCCGGAACTCAAGAAGATCGCCGCGGAAATACAGGATGAGACGGACCGACTCACGGCCGTGCAGGCCCAAGCCGCCGAAGAGGAACAACACTGACACCTCGCATCCACGACGAGCCAGGGGCCGGTCCCGCACCGGCCGACGGGCGGCTCCCCAGCCGGGGAGCCGCCCGTTCTCGCACCCGCTCAGCCCGCGCCGGTCAGGCTGCCCCCTCCATCCACTCGATGGCGGCGGAGATCCGCGTATAGACGCCCGGGCTGCCCGGGAGCCCGCAGCCGTTCCCCCAGGACACGAGGCCGACCAGCTTCCCCTGGGCCACCAGAGGCCCTCCGCTGTCTCCCTGGCAGGCGTCGTGGCCGCCCTGGGGTTCGCCCGCGCAGAGCATCGCGGAGGCGTCGTAGGTGCCGTTGCGGCCTCCGGGGTAGGCCTGCTCGCACGAACTGTCCGGGAGCACGCTCACCTTCGCGGACCGGAGCGACGACGCGTAGTCACCGTTACCGGTCGTGTCGCCCCAGCCGTAGACCACGGCGGCAGTATCCGCGGCGTACGCGGAGTCACCGGCCCCGGCCATGGGGATCACACCCTGTTCGGGCAACGCCTCGGCGAGCGTGAGCACCGCGACGTCCCCGCTGTTGGTGGCGGCGTCGAAACCGGGGTTGACCCAGGTCCCGCTCACCGCGATCTCCTTGCCGTCGGTGCCGTTCAGCTCGTCCCGGCCCGAGATGATCCGCAGATCCCGCACCTGGCCGACATCGACACCCAGCGCCTCCCGGCTCAGGCAGTGCGCGGCCGTCAGGACCTTCTTCGGCCCGACCACGACGGCCCCGCAGAACTGGCCGGCGCGGGTACCACCGAACCGGTCACGGCTGGAGAGGGCCACCACCCACGGACTGTCCTTGACGTGAGCGGGCTGGCCGCCGATGACGATGCTGTCGGCGACTGCCGGCGCAGGCGAGACGAGCGGTATCACAGCCGTTGCGGCAGTGAGGGCGAGCGCCCCGGTCATGGTGCGGACGACGGTACGGGACATGCGTACTCCTGACTCTGTGATGGACCATGCCTACCCAGAGTCATTCCGCTGACCGCAACCCGCACCCGCACAGGCCGAGGGCCCGGATCCCCCTGGGGGATCCGGGCCCTCGGCCTGCCGAGTGGCTGAGCGACTTAGTCGAGATAGTCGCGCAGGACCTGAGAACGCGACGGGTGGCGCAGCTTGGACATCGTCTTGGACTCGATCTGACGGATGCGCTCACGCGTCACGCCGTAGACCTTGCCGATCTCGTCCAGCGTCTTCGGCTGCCCGTCGGTGAGGCCGAAGCGCATGGAGACCACGCCCGCCTCACGCTCGGACAGCGTGTCGAGCACCGAGTGCAGCTGCTCCTGGAGGAGCGTGAAGCTGACCGCGTCGGCCGGAACGACCGCCTCGGAGTCCTCGATCAGGTCGCCGAACTCACTGTCCCCGTCCTCACCCAGCGGGGTGTGGAGGGAGATCGGCTCGCGGCCGTACTTCTGGACCTCGATGACCTTCTCGGGGGTCATGTCGAGTTCCTTGGCCAGTTCCTCCGGGGTGGGCTCACGGCCCAGGTCCTGAAGCATCTGACGCTGCACGCGCGCGAGCTTGTTGATGACCTCGACCATGTGCACCGGGATACGGATGGTGCGGGCCTGGTCGGCCATGGCGCGGGTGATCGCCTGACGGATCCACCAGGTGGCGTACGTGGAGAACTTGTAGCCCTTGGTGTAGTCGAACTTCTCGACGGCGCGGATCAGACCCAGGTTGCCCTCCTGGATCAGGTCCAGGAAGAGCATGCCGCGGCCGGTGTAACGCTTCGCCAGCGAGACCACGAGACGGAGGTTGGCCTCCAGCAGGTGGTTCTTGGCGCGGCGGCCGTCCTCGGCGATGATCTCCAGCTCGCGCTTGAGCTTGGGAGCGAGCTTGTCGGAGTTCGCCAGCTTGTCCTCGGCGAACAGACCCGCCTCGATGCGCTTGGCGAGCTCGACCTCCTGCTCGGCGTTGAGGAGCGGGACCTTGCCGATCTGCTTCAGGTAGTCCTTGACCGGGTCGGCCGTGGCGCCGGCGACGGCGACCTGCTGCGCAGGTGCGTCGTCCTCGTCGTCGTCGGAGAGGACGAAGCCCTTGTTCTCGCCCTCGCCCTCCTCTTCCTCACCCTTGCCGGCCTTGACTTCCTCGGCTGCGTCGTCGCCGTCGAGGATCTCGTCGTCCTGCTTGCCGGCCTTCTTGGACGCGGTCTTCTTCGCCGCCGTCTTCTTCACGGCGGTCTTCTTGGCAGCCGTCTTCTTGGCTGCCGCCTTCTTCGCAGGTGCGGCCGCAGCGGCGTCGTCGGCCACCGCGTCCACGGTCTCGGCCGACGCGGCGGTGGCCGCGACGGTCCGCGTCACGGTCGTCTTGGCCGCGACGGTCTTGGTGGCGGTGCGCTTGACCGGGCTCTTCGCTGCGACGCTGCTCTTGCGGGCGCGCTTCGACGGCTCCGCGGCACTGACCATCAGCGTCACACCCTCTTCCTCGAGGATCTGGTTGAGGCTGCGCAGAACGTTCTTCCACTGGGTTGGCGGAATCTGGTCAGCCTCGAAGGCCCGACGCACGTCATCGCCGGCGATCTGCCCATCAGCCTTTCCCCGCTCGATGAGCGCCATGACAGATTCGGACTCGGCGATCTCCGGCGGGAGCGTACGGGATGTGCTGGCCGACACGAACAACCTCTCGGAACGATGGAAACGGCTTCCGGCCCTGCCCTGAGAGGGCTGGTACCGACGACCGTCGGGCTGGGAATGTACCGACGGCGCGGGCTAGGCCTCAGAACTGCACAGCGCACTGAACGGCTGCTGTATTCCTTCCGCGGCGGTCACCTCTTAAGTCATCGCGCTGTTTCGAGGAGTGTTACGCCCAATCCGCGTGGCCCGAGTCACACCTCATTTGCGACGAAGGAGACCAGGGGTGACATCTCTCCACAATTGTGCCGCCGGACCACGAAGGTCCGACGACACATGGCCCGTACACCCTGACCGCGCCGCTGTCAGTGCTCGCGCTCGCGGGGCGCCGGCACCACTCGCTCCACCTGAACGACGAGGAGCTGACGCATGGCCGTTTCGGCACCTGCCGCGTCACCGGTCGCCAGGGCGTCGACGATGCGGGCGTGGTGGCCGAGCGACGCCTCGTTGGGCCGGTCACAGCCCGTGACCGGGCCGCCCGAGACCTGGAGCGCCGCCGACACGATGCCGGAGAGGTGCTCCAGCATGCGGTTGCCCGCGGCCTGGATGAGCAAGGAGTGGAACTCCGCATCGGCACGGGCGCAGGTGATCACATCTCCCTGCCCGAGTGCGTGCCCCATGATCTCGACCATGTCCCCGAGCCTCTGCTGAAGATCGTCACGCTTGTGACCGGCGGCCAGCCGGGCGGCAAGGGGTTCGATCGTCCACCGGAGCTCTCCCAGCTCGCGACGCTGGTCGTCACGCTGCGGGCCGAACGCACGCCATTCGATGATGTCGGGGTCGAGCAGATTCCAGTCACTGACGGGGCGGACCCGGGTGCCCACGTTGGGCCGGGCGCTGACCAGGCCCTTCGCCTCCAGCACGCGCAGAGATTCCCGGACAACGGTGCGGGAGACCTCGAATCGCTGGCCGATCTCCTCCGGCACCAGGGGCCGGTCCGCGCCGAGGTCACCGGAAACGATCATCTGACCCAACTGCTGAACAAGTTGGCCGTGCAGGCCTCGGCCCCGGCTGGCCGACCCTCGCCGGCCCACACGGCCCAGTTCGGTGTCGGGGTCCCCCCAGGACCGCGCGGCGGCACGCTCGCCGGCCGGCGCGTCCGCGTGGGTGTATCGGTCGAGTTCGCCCGGGCCGGCGAGGCCGGTGTCGGCGGTGCGGGCGGCGGTCATCATGGTGTGCGCAAGGGTACTCACGCATCCTTTGTCGGCGCGGCTCAGCCACCCCTTGAGGTCTTTGGTGAAAAGCACACGAAAGGGTGATCGGCACCCGCCTCCCAATTGACGCCTTAATGGTATAAAACGGGCATTTTCAATGGAGTTGTGGCTCTCGGTAGGTTCAGATGTCCTTCGCCGATCACCAACGCACTCTGCCGCGGAGGCTCGTGAACAGATACGCGCAGACAAGGACCGACAACGACAGGGTCAGTGCGGTCCCCACCGGGTGCGCCACGACCCTCACCAGGGCCAGCACCCACCGGTCCGCCTCATGCGGCCACTGCAGCCAGGTCAGTTCCCTGAGCCGGCCCGGAAGTCCGCTCACCGAACGGGCGGTCGGCGCCTTCGGCACCGCCTCGATGAGCGGAACCATCAGCACGGGAACAGCAAGTACGGCGGCGACGCCCGCCGCCGTCACGCGGAAGATTCCGGCGGCCAGCAACCCGGCCCAGGCACAGCCGACGGTCAGGCCCGACCAACTCACGGCCAGCGACATCACATTCGAAGGCACCTGGAGCAAGTCCCCTCCGTACACGAGACGGAGGGATTCGGCCGAGACCAGCACGACGATCAACCCCAGCGACAGTGCGACACCCGCCGAGACGGCCAGTTTGGCGAGCAGCAGCCCGAGTCTTCGGGGAACGGTCCCACGGCCGGCGGCGAGCGCGGGGTAACGGAACTCGTCACCGAAGGACAGGGCCCCGAGCAGCCCTGCGCCGAGCGCGGCGGGTGGCAGTGGCAACAGCGAGGGCCACGCGACCAGTACGTTCGGCAGCGGGGCACGGCCGTTACGGGCGAGCGCTACGGACACCGCAGCCGAGGCGACAAGGGTGACGGCGACGATCAGGGTCGTGGTCCGGACGCCGAAGAGGCGGCGCAGTTCATATCGCACCGGGCGCAGCGGGCCACGGGCCGGGCGCCGCCTGATCCGTGGCGGCAACTGCGCCCCGGCCGGGACAGCAGCCTGGGCGGCGCCGCCTGCGGGACGCCGAGAGGCGGCGGCGACCGCACCGTCGCCCGTGGCAGGGCGGGCATCCGCGGCAGCGCCGCTGCCGTCGCCCGGGAGGCCGTTGTCGAGGAGAGCGTCGCCGGGGGGTGCGTCGCCGGGGAAATTGTTGTCGCGTAGACCGTCGCCCGGGAGGCCGTTGTCGCGGGGGCGGGACGCGGGTCCGGTGTCGCCCACCTCGTCGGCGAGCTGATGAACGGGAAGTCCGTGGCGGAATGCCGTGTCCCCGATCTCCGCGCAGCTGCTGCCGTAGACGGAGAGCCGGCTGCTGCTCGCCTCGGTGACGACTTCGACGGAGCGCCGGGCGGCACGGGCCTCCCGGCTGACGATCGCGGCCAGGCGGGCAGCATGCGGGGAACGGACCGCGACGCGGGGGCGCAGCCGGGTACGGGAGAAGTCTGCGGCTTCCTGATCGGCGACGAGGCGCCCGGAGTCGATGGTCACGACATGACCGGCCGACCGCGCGGCTTCCTTGGGATCCTGCGTGGTGTACAGGACCGTTCCGCCCCTGTCGGCATGGGACCTGAGCATTCCGTGCAGCCAGTCCGCCTCCCGGGCGCCCAGACCTTCGGCGGGTTCGTCGAGGATCAGGGTGTGCGGGTCGGCCAGCAACGCCGAAGCGAGGGCCAGCCTGCGGTCCATGCCCAGGGAGAGCGTGCCGATGCGCTGGTCCCCCAGCCCGACGAGACCGACGGCATCCAGCACGTCGTCGGCCCTGGTCGCGGGCACTCCCGCAGCGGCGCAGAGCATGCGCAGCTGCCCGCGGACCGTGCGGGCAGGGTGCCCCGGCACGTCCCCGAGCAGCACGCCCACCTCGCGGGCCGGATGAGCCACACGGTGCAGCGGTCTGCCCCGGAAGTACGTGACGCCACGCCCCGGCGCGATCTCCAGCATCAGGCGCAGGGCCGAGGTCTTGCCTGATCCGGGTGGGCCCAGCAGCGCGGTCACGCTGCCGGATCCCGCTTCGAACGTGAGGTCGTCCACGGCGGGCGGAAGTCCGCGGTGGCGGGCGCTGGTGAGTCCGATGGCCTGGAGCATCGCTTCTCTCGCAGGAGGTGAGGCCGCTCGACGGCAGAGGTACCGCAGCACGATAACCCGACATATCGGACTTTTCGCTCAAGGCTGGGCCCATGGCGTTCCCGTGGACCCGTACTGCGGCACCTGTGGCGCTGCCTGCTCCGCCTGCAGGGAACCGCGAGGTCCTACGCAGAGCAACAGCAAGCCCGAACTGTCCGGTCAGACCTCGGGCCGCAGCATCGGCGGGTTCAGCACCGTAGCCGAACCCGACCGGAACAGCTGGGCGGGACGGCCGCCCTGCCTGGTGGTCGTCCCACCGGCGGGCACCAGGAATCCGGGCGTGCCCGTCACCTTGCGATGGAAGTTCCTCGGATCGAGCACCACACCCCACACCGCTTCGTACACCCGGCGCAGCTCACCGACGGTGAACGTGGGCGGGCAGAACGCGGTGGCCAGGGAGGAGTACTCGATCTTGGAGCGGGCCCGCTCCACGCCGTCGGCCAGGATGCGGGCGTGATCGAAGGCCAGCGGAGCCTGGCTTTCCCCGTCCCTGCCATAGCCTCCCTCCGGCCCGAGCAGGTCTTCGACGGGTGCCCAGCGCGCGCTGTTCGCATCACCGCCCGCCCGCGGAGCGGGCAGATCAGGGGCCAGCGCGAGATGCGCGACGCTGACGACCCTCATACGCGGATCGCGCGCGGGGTCGCCGTACGTGGCCAGCTGTTCGAGGTGGGCCCCATTGCCGACCGCCGGGGTCGCCGGGTCGTGCGCACACAGCCCGGTCTCCTCGACGAGCTCGCGTGCCGCTGCGGCACCGAGGTCCTCATCCGCCCTGACGAATCCGCCGGGCAACGCCCATCTGCCCTGGAACGGCGTCTCACCTCGGCGTACCACCAGGGCACAGAGCGCGTGACGACGCACCGTGAGCACGACCAGGTCGACGGTGACAGCGAAGGGCGGGAAGGTCGACGGGTCGTAGGGCGGCATGCCGTGATCATAGTCGTCTGCCTGACGATAAACACTCCCTTCGCGCCCCTCTTCGTCGGTCACGGCGTCCGGCGGACCGGCGGTGCGGTGCCGGAATCCGCCACCGCACCGCGCTCATCGTCCGGTCCTCGTCCCGCGCCGGCCCTGACTGCGCAGCTGTCCGGTCCGACGCCGGCCGGGGGACGTACCCGGACGGGCGGAGCCTGGCCGCGTCCGGCGCCGCCCGGCAGCCTGGACCCGTACGGAACGGGCCCCCGCGACCCGTCCCGTACCGCGGCCGCGTCGCACCGTCCGCGTGCTGCGCTCACCGCGCAGGCAGCGCCGCAGCGTCTCCGGATCCAGGCCCTGGTTGCAGGCCTCGTGCAGCAGCTGGGCAAAGGTGTACCCGGGATCCAGCCGCAGGGCGAGGCCCAGAGCCACCCGCGCCGCCGGCTCGTCACCGGTCGACCACGAGACCCAGCCCGCCAGGGTGAGCGGCGCCGCCGCATGCTCCTCGTACGGCGCGACACACCGGCGCGCGAGTGCCCGCCACAGCCTCAGCGCGGACTGCGCCTCCGGGCCTTCCATCCACTCCGCGGCCCTGTCCCGGGTCTCCCGGTCCTGAAGCCCGAGAATGACCGCCGCCGCCTCCTCATGGCTGATCAGCCGGTCGTCGTTGAAGTCGGACAGCGAAGGCGTCGACGCCGGGGCCTGTCCGAGGCGCTCCATGAGGCGCCGGGCAAGGTCCAGGGTCGCGCCGCCGACCTCCTTGCGGCTCTCCTCGTCGAGGAGTTTCGGCACCAGAGCGGACCCGGCCGAATCCAGCGCCCGTTGCTGCTCCCCGCCTCCCCCACTCGGCCGGGGCACGAGCCTGGACTCCATCTCGCGCAGCGATCCCCGCACCTGGATGCCGGCGTACGCCGCTGCCGCGGCCATCACCGAGGTGCCCTGCATGGCCAGGGGATTCCCCTCGGCCGGGCAGCAGCGGGCGTCGGGACAGACATAGGACCAGAACCTGTCGCCGGAGATGCAGAGTGCTTCGAGTACCGGCACGTCCAGCGCCCCGCAGGCGGTTCGCAACCGCTGGGCGAAGGGCCGAAGCCGCTCCATGGTCTGGCTGCCCGTTTCTCCTTCGGCCGGATCCTGGCAGAGGAACAGCACGATCGCGTCGGGGCGCCCGCCGCGCCGCTCACTCCCCTTGATCAGGCACTCGGCGAGCTGCTCGGCAACCGGAGGCCACTCGTGCGCGGACTGCGGGATCCCGAGCCTCAGGCGCCCGCCGAAACGGCCGCGACCGCCGTGCAGCGCGACCATGACCACGCTGTCGTTCGGATGGAACCCCATGAGATACGGGAGGGCGTCGGCCAGCTCGGCGGGCCCTCGCAAGGTGATCTGCTGCTCGTCGGACGGTCCGGTGGATTCGTGGTGCTTGTTCATGGGATGACCGTCCCCCGGGCGGACAATTTCCGCGACCCCCTGTGGATAACTTATCCACAGGGACCGCGCGGTCGTTCGCGGTTTGTCGTACCCATCGGGTTGCATGGGGGTATGACCAACGCAGACCGTGCAGAGCTCAGGGCTTCGGCCGATTCCGTACTGGCACGACTCGTCGGGGACGCCTCCGGCACTGCCCGGCTGCGCGAGGACCAGTGGCGGGCCATCGAAGCACTCGTCGCCGACAAGCGCAGAGCACTGGTCGTCCAGCGGACCGGTTGGGGAAAGTCGGCCGTGTACTTCGTCGCGACCTCCCTGCTGCGCGCGCAGGGCAGCGGGCCCACCGTGATCGTCTCCCCGTTGCTGGCGCTGATGCGCAACCAGGTGGCGGCCGCGGCCCGGGCCGGAATCAGTGCGCGAACGATCAACTCGTCCAACACCGAGGAGTGGGACACCGTGCAGGCCGAGGTGGCCGCCGGTGAAGTGGATGTGCTGCTCGTCAGCCCCGAGCGGCTCAACAATCCGGATTTCCGGGATCAGGTCCTGCCCAGGCTCGCCGCCGCGACCGGACTGCTCGTGGTCGACGAGGCGCACTGCATCTCCGACTGGGGCCACGACTTCCGGCCCGACTACCGACGGCTGCGGACCATGCTCGCCGATCTGCCCGCGGGCGTGCCCGTCCTCGCGACCACCGCCACCGCGAACGCCCGTGTGACCGCGGACGTCGCGGAACAGCTGGGCACCGGCGTGGGGACGGACGCGCTCGTCCTGCGCGGCCCGCTGGACCGGGAGAGCCTGAGCCTCGGTGTGCTGCAACTGCCCAATGCCGCGCACCGGCTGGCATGGCTCGGCGACCACCTCAAGGAGCTCCCCGGTTCCGGGATCATCTACACCCTGACGGTCGCGGCGGCCGAGGAGATCACCGCGTACCTCCGTCAGTGCGGGCACACCGTCGCCTCGTACACCGGCCGTACCGAGAACACCGACCGGCAGCAGGCCGAGGACGATCTGCTGGCCAACCGCGTCAAGGCCCTGGTGGCGACCTCCGCGCTGGGCATGGGGTTCGACAAGCCCGACCTGGGCTTCGTCGTCCACCTGGGCTCGCCCTCCTCTCCCATCGCGTACTACCAGCAGGTCGGCCGTGCGGGCCGCGGCGTCGAACACGCCGAGGTGCTGTTGCTTCCGGGCAAGGAGGACGAGGCGATCTGGCAGTACTTCGCGTCGGTCGCCTTCCCCCCGGAGGAACAGGTCCGGCGCACGATCGACGCGCTCGCCCAGGCTGGGCGCCCGCTCTCGCTGCCCGCTCTGGAACCCCTGGTCGACCTGCGGCGCACTCGCCTGGAGACCATGCTCAAGGTGCTCGACGTCGACGGAGCGGTCCGTCGCGTAAAGGGCGGCTGGATCGCCACGGGCGAGCCCTGGATCTACGACGCCGAGCGGTATGCCTGGGTGGCGCGCCAGCGGGCGGCCGAGCAGCAGGCGATGCGCGACTACGCGACGACGGACGGCTGCCGGATGGAGTTCCTGCGCCGGCAGTTGGACGACGAGGAGGCGACGGCCTGCGGACGTTGCGACAACTGTGCCGGAGCCCGCTTCGACGACGCCGTCTCCACGACCGCCCTGGACACCGCGCGGGGCGAGCTCGGCCGCCCCGGCGTCGAGGTGGAGCCCCGCAAGATGTGGCCGACCGGTCTCGCCGCGGTGGGGGTCGACCTCAAGGGGCGGATCCCGGCAGGCGAGTTGTCCGGCACCGGCCGGGCGCTGGGCCGCCTCTCCGACATCGGCTGGGGCAACAGGCTCCGCCCCCTGCTGGCCGCGCAGTCGCCCGACGCTCCGGTGCCGGACGACGTGGCCGGAGCCGTGGTGACCGTGCTGGCCGACTGGGCGCGGGGCCCGGGGGGCTGGGCGGCCGGCGCGGTGAACGCCGTCCCCAGGCCGGTCGGTGTCGTCACCGTGGCCTCCCACAGCAGGCCCCAGCTCATCGAGTCACTCGGCAACCGCATCGCCGAGGTCGGACGCATGCCCCTGCTGGGCAGTGTCGGCTACGCCCCGGGAGCCGAAGGTGCCCGGATCTCTCAGACCAACAGCGCCCAGCGGGTCCGGGCACTGCACGAGCGACTCGTCGTGGGGCCCGAGCTGGCCGAGGCCCTGGCAGCGGCAGAAGGGCCCGTCCTGCTCGTGGACGATCGCTCGGACACCGGCTGGACCCTCGCCGTGGCGGCCCGACTCCTGCGGCGGGCCGGGGCGGGCGCCGTGTTTCCGCTGGTCCTCGCTGTTCAGGCGTGACGGGTGGCGTCATCCGGTGCCGGACTGGGCAGGGATATCCGTGTCATTCCAGCTGATTACCGTCAGCTGTGCCAATTGCTCGTTGCCGCCCGCCGATACGCCAGGAAGAATTGGTCTCGCTCCCCGCACGGTCTTTTCGCGGGCCCGGAAGGGCTGTGCCGCGGCGCGCCCTCACTCGACTCTGCCCGCATCGTGGGCGCGTATGCGAAGGGAGGACCGTGACCTTCGGATTCGCTCCGTCCGCAGCCACTTCGATGTCGCCGGCCACAGACTCCGCCAACCGCCTTGCCAGAATGCTCGAACCGGCCGAGTGGGCGGCAGCGGGCATACCGCTGCTGCGCAGCCCGCGCGAGGTGGTCAGCGGTCTGCACTCAAGGCATCGGCCGACCCCGCAGACCGCGGTCGTCGCCGTGCTCGATCACGAGGAACGTCTGACGGCCAGCGCCTCGTTCGCCCGTCGTTCGGTGACGGCGGACGGCTGGGAGTTCCGCAACGCCCTGCTGGCGCACCTGCGCCGGGTGATTCCACACGATCTTCGCCGCCGCACCCCCGTGCGTACCGCGGTACTGCTCTACTGCCGCGAGGGGGACGAGCGTTGGACGGAGGAGGACGGGGCCTGGATGTGGGGGTTGCGGGATGCCTGCACCCTGCACGGGCTGCGGTGCGGCGCGTACATCACGCTGACCCGTGGCGGCTGGCAGGTGCTCGGGGAGGGGCGCGGCGGCCGTCGCCCCAACTCAACGTCGCAGCCGGCTTCCCTTGCCGACGCCGCGCTGGACCAGGATCCCGGCCCGGTGCGCACCGGCGGCGGTGCGGTCCAGGCCCTGCACCGCACCGCGGCTCGCTGATCCGGGCCGCGGGCGACTCGCTGTTCCGGGCCGCGGGCCCGGCCACCCTCACGGGCAGCCGGGTCACCACGGCCCGACAGCACGTCTCCGGCGACCGGGGCCTCTGGGCAAGGACGGCTCCGGCGTCCGGGCCGGAGCGCACCGCATCTGTCCGGGAGCGCACCGCATCTGTCCGGACCGGAGCGCGTCACGCCTGTCCGCGCCGGAACGCATCACATCATCGATCCGCTCCGGCCCGGACACGCGTGCCCGGCGCTACGTCACATGCGCTCCGGCTCAGACACCCGCGCCGAGCACGGCGTTGATCCGCTGCGGATCGCCGCAGACGATCAGCAGGGCTCCGGCGCGACCCTGTGCCGCCATCAGTGCACGCTCGGCGGTTTCGTCGTCGGCACCGTTGACCGCGATGATCACCACCGGCCGCGGCTTCAGCCGGTCCACCGCTGCGGCACCGGCGAAGAACACGTCCTCGCCCGCTTCGTGCTGGGCCCAGTAGGCGGCCTCGCCGAAGGAGAGCTCGTGCGTCGCCCACGGGTGCTGTTCACCGGTGGTGAGCACCAGGATGTCTGCAGGCGCGCGACCGGAGTCGAGCAGCAGATCCACCGCCTCGTCGGCGGCATCCAGCGCACCGTCGGCCGCGGCGGGGATCACCTGGAGCTGAGGTGCGGAACGATTCTCCGGACGGGCCGCCTGGGGCTGGCCGGAGGTGGAGTGCGGGCGCGGCGCCGGGGGCGCGGGCCTCGCGGGGCCGGGACCCGGACGACCGGGGCGCGGCATGGCCGCGGAACGCGGACCGGGTACGGGACGAGGGGTCGACGCGGTACGGCCGGTGGCCGTGGTGGCGCGGGGACCCTGGACGCTCTCGTGAATCTGAGGCTCCTCGGGGATGAGAGGCATGGGTGGTTGTCTATCAAACGCCGACGCGCGAAGCGTCGGCGGGTGGGCACATGTGCGCGATCAGAAGTCGAAGCCGAGCTGGCCCCCGCTTTCCAGTGCGGCCGCCTCGGCGGAGAAGCGGACCTTCTTGAGGTGCTGCCACCTGGGCAGCGCGTCGAGGTAGGACCACGAGAGGCGGTGATGGGCCGTGGGGCCCTGCTCCTCCAGCGCGGCCCTGTGCACAGGGGACGGGTAACCGGCGTTGGCGTCGAAGGCGAAGTCCGCGTACTCACCGGATTCCGCGCCCAGTTCGGCCATCACGGCGTCCCTGCGGACCTTCGCGATCACCGAGGCCGCGGCGACCGCGATGCATGACTGGTCGCCCTTGATGACCGTGCGCACCTGCCAGGGCAGGCCCAGGTAGTCGTGTTTGCCGTCCAGGATCACCGCGTCGGGCCGTACCGGCAGCGCTTCCAGGGCCCGCACGGCGGCGAGCCGGAGGGCTGCGGTCATTCCGAGCTCGTCGATCTCCTGCGGTGTGGCGTCGCCGAGGGCGTACGCAGTGACCCAGCGCTCCAGCAGCGGCGCGAGCTCCGCACGGCGCTTCGGGCTGATCAGCTTGGAGTCGGTGAGTCCGGGGGGAGGCTTACGGAGGCCGGTGACCGCGGCACACACGGTGACCGGTCCCGCCCACGCTCCGCGTCCGACCTCGTCGACACCGGCGACGGTCTTGGCACCGGTGGTGGCGCGCAGTGAGCGCTCGACGGTGTGCGTGGGTGGTTCGTACGGCATGGCGCCAGCCAGCGTACGCCGATGGGGGCGCGGAGAACACCCCGGGGCGTACCTGGGCCGTCTCCGTCCGGCTCCGGGTCACCGGACGGAGACGGGAAGCGCTCGCACCAGCCCGGCCGCAGGGCTCGGCGGCGCACGCTCAACGGGGGCCGGCACTGAAGAACGGGACCGCGACCTGATCGATCAGGTCGGCGATGTCCCCGTCGGTCCATTCGCTTCCGCACACCTTGCTGCGATACATCATCATCGCGGGAATGACGTCGAAGGCCATCCCGCGCAGCGCATCGGCACGTACCTCACCGCGGTCGACCCCCCTGCTCACCACTTCTCTGATGAGAGCGGTCGTCGGCCCGATCACGCCGCTCAGGATCACCGACTGGAAGCGTTCCGCCGTATTCGCATCACATTCGTGAAGGACGGCGCGCAGCGCGGATCCCGGCTTGGAGAGCATGGCGTCACGGAGCCCGCAGCACAGTTGGTAGAGGTCCTCGCGGATGTTCCCGTGGTCCGGCGCGTCACCGATCGCCGGAAGGGCGCTGCGCAGCGCTTCCGCGACCAGGTCCTCCTTGGAGGACCATCGACGGTAGATCGCGGCCTTGCCGGTCCGGGCGCCGGCCGCGACGCCCTCCATCGTCAGCCCGCTCCAGCCGACCGTACTCAGCCGCTCCAGCGCGGCATCGAGGATCGCGCGTTCCAGCACGGGTCCACGGCGCCTCAGGGACACCACCGGCTGCCGGGCGGCGGCTGCCGATCGCGAAGTAACCATGAGTTTCTCTCCATCGGAACAGGTCGGTACGCCCATGCCGGCCGACCGGTGCTCGGGACCGGGCGGTCAGTGGCAGAGCGGGCGTCGCAACGGATCGGCGCGGGACTGAGCAGGCCCCGGCCGGGACGGTGGATACGGACACGGCACACCAACGAAGGATTCAGTGAACGCTTGCGTTCACTCAAGGGGACTCACTAACGTTGACGCGACAGTGAACGGATCCGTTCACTAATTCACTTGTGGGGGACCCATAGTGACAACCTCTCAGTTAGAAGCACAGAACGCACCGGGCGCGGCTCGAAGGCAGGGGCGCCCGGGGATCGCCCTGGCCGTCATCGCCGCCTGCCAGTTGATGGTTGTGCTCGATTCCACGATCGTCAACATCGCCCTCCCGCACATCCAGGATGCGCTCAGCTTCTCGACCACCGATCTTTCCTGGGTCCTCAGCGCCTACACGCTCACCTTCGGCGGTCTGCTGCTGCTCGGTGGGCGGGCGGGAGACATCCTCGGCCGCCGCCGCGTCTTCATGACGGGCATCCTGGTCTTCACGCTGGCCTCGCTGCTGGGCGGGTTCGCCCAGGAGCCCTGGCAGTTGCTCGCGGCGCGGGCGCTCCAGGGCATCGGTGGAGCCATCGCCTCACCGACCTCACTGGCCCTGATCACCACCACGTTCCCGGAAGGTCCCGAGCGCAACCGCGCGTTCGGCGTCTTCGCCGCGGTGTCCGCGGGGGGCGGGGCGATCGGTCTGCTGGCGGGCGGGCTGCTCACCGAATGGCTCGACTGGCGCTGGGTCTTCTTCGTCAACGTGCCGATCGGCGTACTGATCGCTGTCCTGGCGCCGCTGTACATCAACGAGTCCGAGAAGCATCCGGGCCGCTTCGACATCTCGGGCGCCCTGACCTCGACCCTTGGCATGACCTCGCTCGTGTACGGGTTCATCCGGGCCTCCGAGGAGGGCTGGCGGGACTCCGTGACCCTGGCTTCGTTCGGCGCCGCGGTGATCCTGCTCGCCTCGTTCGTCCTCATCGAGATGCGCGCCAAGGAACCGATCACTCCGTTGCGGATGTTCGCCGACCGCAACCGTTCCGGAACATACGTGATCATGCTCAGTCTGGCCGCGGCCATGTTCGGCATGTTCTTCTTCATCGTGCTGTTCGTGCAGAACGTGCTGGCGTACAGCCCCATCGAGTCGGGCCTGGCGTTCCTTCCCGTGACCGTCGCGATCATCGTGGGAGCAGGGCTCTCGCAACGCTTCCTTCCGGTGCTCGGACCCAAGCCGTTCATGGTCACGGGCTCGGCGTTCACCGGCGTGGGCCTGCTCTGGCTCACGTTCATATCCCCCGACAGCAGCTACCTCTCCGGCGTTCTGGGCCCGATGCTCATCTTCGGCTTCGGTATGGGGCTGAACTTCGTGACCCTCACGCTGACAGCGGTCTCCGGAGTCGCCCAGCACGAGGCCGGGGCCGCCTCCAGCCTGCTCAACGCGAGCCAGCAGGTGGGAGGTTCGCTGGGGCTCTCCATTCTGGTCACGGTCTTCGGTACGGCGAGCCGCAACGAGGCGGAGAAACAGGTTCCGCAGTTCCTGGCCCAGGCGTCTCCGGAGCAGAAGGCGGAGTTCGCCAAGACGCAGGAGCTGCCCGGGAGCTGGGGTCACGCGGTGCTCTCCCAGGGCATCTCGACCGCGTTCCTCGCCGCGGTGGCCATGGCAGGACTCGCCCTGCTGATCGCGCTGGTGGTGATCCGGGTACGGAAGAGCGATCTGGAGGCGCTGAGCGGAAAGGCGGCGGCAGGAGGGCCGGCGGCCTAGCGTGCGGACGGCCGCCCCGCAGAGGCTCGCGGGTGCGGACGAGCCCCCGCGCTACCGGGAACAGCATCGCTGGAAACCGTACGTACGAACGGAAGCGGACCGCCCCCAGGGGACGGCCCGCTTCCGGTGCGATGCGCTACGGCCATCAATACGGGTCGTAGGGGTCGTACGGATCGTCCACGTCGCCGCGTTCGCTCCCGTTGTCCCCCGAGCCGAGACCGCTGCAGTCCCTGGTGCGGTAGCCGGGATCCCAGTCCCCGAGGATGTCACGGGCCCTCGCCTCGCCCCAGCTCGTGGCGTACCAGGGTTCGTCCGAACTCCGCAGCGACCTCTGGATCTCCTCCAGCGCGCAGGAACGAAGGGGCTCCGGAAGGGTGTCGAGGGCCGGCACGGCATCGGCCGAGAGGCCGCGGAGGTACTCGACGTCGATCGAGTGATGGCGGTCGTAGCGCGCGACGTTCTGCTCCGCGATCAGGCCGTCGGGCGAGATGAGCCCGAACGCCAGGACGCCGACGGCCGCGCTCGCCGCGACGGCCCGCGGCAGCATCTTCGCGCCGAAGGCTCCGGCCGCCATGATCAGCACGAGGACCACGCCGAGCCACAGCTCGACCGCCGCCACGGAGATCCGCAGCCTGGTCAGACCGTACGCGTCGACGTAGAGGTCCATGCGCCGCAGCGCGGAGGCGACGACGACGAGCGTGAGCAGGCACAGCGTGCCGAGCACTCCGCGGACGAGCGTACGGTCGCGTGCCCCGCCGCGCGGCGCCCAGCGCAGCGCGAGCGCGATGACCAGCAGGGTGAGCAACGTGGCCCAGAGCAGCTGCCAGAAGCCCTCGCGGGCGTACTGGGAGTAGCTGAGATCGGTCTCGGCCATCACCTTGTCGTACCCGCCGAGCAGCACCGTGAGCTGAATGGCGAGGAAGGCGGCGAAGAGCAGGTTCAGGACGACCAGCGGCAGGGCCCATTCCAGACGGCCCCGCGCCTTGCCCGGGCGGACCGTCAGACCGTCCCAGCGCACCGGGGCGGCCGCGGTGTAGGCGGCGGCGAGCGCGCCGACCAGACCGAGCACGCCGAGGAAGAACCTCCACGGGCTGTCACCGACGGACACATCGGGCATCAGGCTGCCGAGTACATCGGCGAACGCCGCGTCGGCGCTGGCGAACAGCGCCCCGAACACGATGAGCAGGACGACCGCCACGACCGTGGACCGGAAGACCACACCCCAGCGCCCCCGGGAGCCCGCCATCCGGTCGCGGACACCGCGGGCGCCCCAGCCCAGCGACTCGGCGACGGACGTGAGCAGCCCCAGCGATCCGAGGAACATCCCGAGCCAGCTGCGGCTGCCGTGCAGCGCCAGAGACCCGAGCGCGAACGCGGACACGATGGCGAGGAGGCTCGGCCAGCCGGCGTCGCGGAGTGCCGGAACGACGAGCAGGGCCAGCCCGCCGAGCGCCCAGGCAGCGGTCCAGGGGCGCAGCCGGCGGGCCGCCGCGCGGGCGGCGAAGTACGCCGCGAGCGCTGCGGCGGCCGCCACGACGAGCAGATTCAGGCCGATGCCCTCGCCGAGCAGCAGGGCACTGAGCAGTCCGGTGCCGAGTACGGCCCAGAGCGTGGCGCCCGGAATGGCTCCCGGCTTGACCGGGCGCAGCCGCGAGAGTTCCGAGGGCGCCTGCTTGGGCTGCCCCCACGGGTTGGGCTGCGGCGGCCGCTGCGCGTAGGCCGGGACCTTCGGGGGCTGCGGTCCGGTGTCGCGCGGCTGTGGGACCGCGGGTCCCCCGGGCGGCTGCGGGGCTCCGGTGGGCCCACGTGTCGCGGATCCCGCCGACGTCCCCTCGACGCCCTCGGGCCGGGACGTACCGGCCGCCGGCGCCCCGGCGACGTTCTCCGGCCGCGTGGCGCCGGCCGGCTCCGCCGGTATCTCCGCCCGCCCGGCCTCCCCGGATGGCGGGCCGTCCGCAGGCACGGGCTCCGGCCCGGCTGCCTCCGGTGTCCGGGGCGCAGGCTCCGGCCGGGGTGATTCTGGCGTGTGATCTGACACGGGACCCCTCCCCACCGGGATCCGCTCGCGCGAGCCCTGGGCAGCGCGGCCCCCCGGCGTCTCATTCGGTGCACACCCGTCGTGATGATCACCGCGGGCGGCGTGGCCGAAAGAGTAACCCCCCGTGACGGCTGTCAGCCGTACGCGGCAACGCTGTGGCAGTTCCGTGACAGTCCGGCGCGGAAGGCGGCCTGTCGCGCCATCCGATCGGGGGTGGAAGGCTGCCTACCGCGCGTGACAGTCCGGCGTGGAAGGGGGCCTGTCGCGCCATCCCATCGGGAGTGGAAGGCTGCCTGCCGCGTCATCCGGCCCGGCGCGAATGTCTGCCACCGCGTCATCCGGCCCGGCGCGGAAAGCGGACTACCGCGTCATCCAGTCCGGCAGTTCTTCCGTCCGGGCCGTCCACTCGGCCGGTGGGGCGCCCGCCGCGCCCGACGCCACCACTCCGCCGACGATCGCGCACGTCGTGTCGACGTCTCCGCCGGCCTGGGCGGTCACCCAGAAGGCCTGCTCGAAATCGCCGAGACTGCGTGCCGCGGACCAGAGAGCGAAGGGAACCGTGTCGTGCGCGCTCGTACGGCGCCCGTTGCCGAGGACCGCGGCGACCGTACCCGCGTCCTTGTAGTCCAGCATGTCGCGGGCCCTGCGCAGCCCGGCGCCGACCGCGCTGCGCGGCACGAGCGCGATCACGCCGTCCAGGAGGTCCGCCGGCGTCGGCGGGCCGGCGGGCGAGGCCGCGAGCGAGGCGGCCGCCGCGACCGCCATGGCGCCGACGACGGCTTCCCGGTGCTGATGAGTGGTGTACGAGGAGATCTCGGCCTGGTGCGTGGCCTGCTCGGGGTCGTCGGCGTACCAGGCGCCGAGCGGTGCGATGCGCATCGACGAGCCGTTGCCCCACGAGCCCTGGCCCTGGAAGAGCGCGGAGGCCAGTTCGCGCCAGTCCCCGCCCTCGCGGACCAGCCTGAGCAGGCGGTTCACCGCGGGGCCGTACCCCCGGTCGAAGTCGTGGTGCACCGCGAAGGAGCGGGCGAGCGCGTCCTGGTCGATACGGCCGTGCTTCCGCAGCACGGCCAGGACCGAGGCGGCCATCTCGGTGTCATCGGTCCACTGCCAGTGCCCGGGAGGCAGGGCGCGGTCCTTCAGGAGCGGATAGTTGGCGGGCACGAAGAACTGGGAGCCCAGGGCGTCCCCCACGGAGAGGCCACGCAGGCTGGCAAGGGCGCGTTCGAAGCGCGGGTCGGAAGCGGATTCGGTCATCGCTTCCACTCTATCCGGTGATGCCGTACGGCTCAGGGGTGCGCCAGCGCTCGAACGGCCTGTCCAGCGTGTAGCGGCCGTCCTTGCCGAGGACCAGGGTCCGGGATTCGCCGTTGTCCGGATTGGACAGGGATTCGAATTCGGCCACGGACCAGTGGAACCAGCGCATGCAGAACAGCCGCATGGTCAGTCCGTGCGTGACCAGCAGGACGTTCTGCGGATGGTCGGGGTCCTCGAAGCTCCGGTACAGGCTTTCCAGGAAGGCGCCCACCCGGTCGTACACGTCCGCGCCGGACTCGCCCTGCGCGAAGCGGTAGAAGAAGTGTCCGTAGGCGTCCCGGTACGCCTTCTGGAGGCGCACATCGTCCCGGTCCTGCCAGTTCCCCCAGTCCTGCTCGCGCAGCCGGGGCTCCTCACGCACCCGGACGCGTTCCAGATCCAGCCCGAGGGATCTGAAGGTCTCGTGCGTCCGGCGGTAGGGCGAGACGTACACGCTGACCCGCTCCCCGTCGAAGAGCTCGCGCAGCCGCACCCCGGTCTCGCGGGACTGCCGCAGTCCGGTCGGGGTGAGCCTCAGCGCGTGGTCGGGCTCGCGCTCGTACACGGTGTCGTCGGCGTTGCCCTCGGACTCGCCGTGCCTGACGAGGACAATGCGTTGCGGTCTTGCCATGTACCGACCCTAAGGGCTGTCCCGCAATTCCTGGCGGGCGCACGACGACAGCTACGGCACCTCGCCGCGTTGTCGAAACGCCCGAATACATCCAGTATGCGGGCGCCTCTCCGCCTTGCGATGCACCGCATCTGACGCCGCGCGCTGATCCACCAGGAATTGCGGGACAGCCCTTAGATCGAGTCGCGGCCGTTCGAGCAATTGTCCGGAAGCCGACGGTGCATGTCGTGCACGAACCCGTGGCCGCAGCGGCCCGTCACACGGTCCACGCCGTTTCGAGCTGCACGACGTCACCGGCGAGCGAGACCACGTCGTCCTCGGTCTGTGCACGCTGCGAGAGCCGTTCGGCACTCGCCGGCCGGTACTTGCCGCGCTCCGCGCTCGACTGCCACATCGACAGGACCAGGAACTCGTGCCCCGGCGCCTCCCCGAACACACCGCGCAGCATTCCGGGCGATCCGGCCATCGCCGGATTCCACACCCGCTGCTGCATCAGCGCGAAGTGCTCGACACGGTCCTCGTGCACCCTGCTGTGCGCCACCCTGACCACGTCCGCGTCCGTGAAGTGGGGCTCGAAGCCGGTCTTCACGTCGAAGCGGTACTCGAACAGTTTGACCTGGATGTCGTTGCACGTACCGACCTGCGCCGCGGCCAGTGCGTCGTGTCCGCGCGCCATGAAGGAGTCGTAGAAGACCCTGTTCTCCCAGAACGCGAAGACATGGGCCACCTCCGGCCGGCTGCGGCTCCAGCCGCCGCCCTGCCCCCTGAACCCCGGCTCACCCAGCAGCCCCGCCCACTTCCGCTGCCCCCGCTCGAAACCGCGACGGTCTCCCACACTGCAGCGAATCCACTTGACCAGCACCGCATCATCGTACGGGTGATGGACGTGGCGTGGGTCACGCTCCGACGGAGTACACCAGAACCGGTCACGGGTGATCGCACAATGATCGCCATGACGTCGCTGCACACCAACCCCCTGTTCGACCGCCTCGATTCGGCGGAACGGATCCTCGTCGCCGGTGCGGGCGGCGGCTTCGACATCTACGCCGGGCTTCCCCTCGCGCTCTCCTTGATCCACCGGAACAAGCAGGTGCAGTTCGCCAATCTGTCCTTCAGCGCACTCGAAGGGCTCCACCTCGACTCCTGGCTCGCCCCCGACCTCGCCGTCGTCACCCCCGAAACCTCTCTCCACCAGGTGTACTTCCCGGAGCGGACCCTCGCCCAGTGGCTCACCCTGCACGGCTACCCGGGCCGCGTCCACGCCCTGTCCCGTACGGGCGTCCAGCCGCTGCGCGATGCCTACCGTGTGCTGATCGAGCGGTACGACATCGACGCCGTCGTTCTCGTCGACGGCGGTACGGACATCCTGATGCGGGGCGACGAATCCGGTCTGGGCACTCCGGAGGAGGACCTGACCAGCGTCGCGGCGCTCGCCGCGATCGAGGGACCGGACCGCCTGGTCGTCTCCATCGGGTTCGGCGTCGACGCCTACCACGGCGTGAGCCACGGCCTCGTCCTGGAGAACATCGCCGCGCTCGACCGCGACGGCGCGTATCTGGGCGCGTTCTCCGTACCCCGCACGAGCCGCGAGGGCGCGCTGTTCGTCGACGCGGTCGCCCATGCCCAGGAGCACACACCCGATCATCCGAGCATCGTCAACGGATCCATCGCCGCGGCGGTCAGGGGAGAGTTCGGGGATGTCCGGTTCACCTCGCGCACGAGCAACAGCGAGCTCTTCATCAATCCGCTGATGTCGCTGTACTTCGCCTTCGAGCTGGAGGGAGTCGCCCGCAACTGCCTCTATCTCGACCGCATCGAGCACACCCACCTCCTACGTCAGGTCAGCAGCGCCATCGCGGCCTTCCGGGACGAGGTGCGCACACGCCCACCGAGGCGGATCCCGCATTGAGACACCTGCGCCCCCGTCGTGGCCCGATTACGCCCCTCGTCCCCAAGGCGGTTGGTTCCAGGGGCCGTTACGGACATGATCGAGTGATAGAACCGGAGCGACGGCCCCGAGCGACGGCCCCGCGTGAAGGAGCGAAGCCCGATGAGCACTCCCAACAAGGACATCGAGAAGGTCGAGGTCAGGGTCAAGTGGGATCCCAGCCCCCACGGCGAGCCCGCCAACGACCTCGACATCATCGCGGCGACCTATCCGGCCGAGGAGCCGTACGGCGACCCCGCGTACCTCGTGCACTTCGACAGCCGCGCGCCCGACGGCACGATCACGCTGAACCGCGACAGCAGGACCGGTCAGGGCCTGGGGTACGACGAGGTCATGACGCTGGAGCTGGACCGGCTCTCGGAGGCGTACTCCCGAGTCGTCGTCGGTGTCGCCATCCAGCAGCGCGACGGCCGGAAGACGTTCGGGGCGATAGAGAACACCGGCGTGCAGATCCGTGAGGGATACACCAGCCTCGCCGAGGACGACTTCTCGACGGTCCCCACGGCGACGGCGGCCGTCGTCGCCGAGTTCGTGCGGGACTCCTCGGGGGTCTGGCTGTTCCATGACACGGTACGGGGATTCGACGGGGACGCCGACTCGTTCGCCGCGGCGATGGGAAGCCGTCCGTCCGGGGCCTGACCCGGCCGTTCAGGGCGTGACACAGCGAAGGGGGCGGGCAGGAACTCCACGATCGGAGTCCTGCCCGCCCCCTTCGGCACGTGCCGTAGCCCCTCCCGGGGCGTCCGGTCCGGTCAGCTGCAGCCGCTGGTCGAGCCGCAGCCCTCGCAGATGTAGCAGGAACCGGCGCGCTGCATCTTCGTACCGCACGAGAAGCAGAGCGGGGCGTCCGCGCTGATACCGAGCTGCATCTCGACGAGCTCCGCCGAGGTGTGCGCCGTCTTCGGGGCCGGCGTGCCGGCCTCCTCGACGGTGGCGACCGCCTTCAGCGGCTCCGGCCGGGCGGCCGGAGCGGAGCGGACCAGGTTCTCGGCCTCCAGCTGCTCCTCCTCGAACGACGGCTCGTAGGAGCCGGTGTCCAGGTGGCGCTGACGCTCCTCGGCGGAGTGGATGCCGAGGGCCGAGCGGGTCTCGAAGGGCAGGAAGTCCAGCGCCAGGCGGCGGAAGATGTAGTCGACGATCGACTGCGCCATCCGCACGTCCGGGTCGTCCGTCATGCCGGCCGGCTCGAAGCGCATGTTGGTGAACTTCGAGACGTACGTCTCCAGCGGAACGCCGTACTGCAGACCGACCGAGACGGCGATGGAGAAGGCGTCCATCATGCCCGCGAGGGTCGAACCCTGCTTGGACATCTTCAGGAAGACCTCGCCGAGACCGTCGTCCGGGTAGGAGTTGGCGGTCATGTACCCCTCGGCGCCACCCACGGTGAAGGAGGTGGTGATGCCGGGACGGCCCTTGGGCAGACGCTTGCGGACCGGGCGGTACTCGACGACCTTCTCGACCGCGGTGCGGATCGTGTCCTCGGCCTTGGCGGTGACCGCCTCCTTCTCCTTCTCCTTGGTCTTCGCGGAGAGGGGCTGGCCGACCTTGCAGTTGTCGCGGTAGATCGCGAGCGCCTTGACGCCCAGCTTCCACGCCTCGAAGTAGACCTCTTCGACGTCCTCGACGGTGGCCGTCTCCGGCAGGTTCACCGTCTTGGAGAGTGCGCCGGAGATCCACGGCTGGATGGCCGCCATCATGCGCACGTGGCCCATCGCGGAGATGGAACGCTCGCCCATCGCGCAGTCGAAGACCTCGTAGTGCTCGGTCTTCAGGCCGGGGGCGTCGATCACGTTGCCGTTCTCGGCGATGTGGGCGACGACCGCCTCGATCTGCTCCTCCTGGTAACCCAGGCGGCGCAGGGCCTGCGGGACGGTGCCGTTGACGATCTGCATCGAGCCGCCGCCGACCAGCTTCTTGAACTTGACCAGGGCGAGGTCGGGCTCGAGACCGGTGGTGTCGCAGGACATCGCGAGACCGATGGTGCCGGTCGGGGCGATGACCGACGCCTGCGCGTTACGGAAACCGTTCTTCGCGCCGAGACGGATGACGTCCTGCCAGGCCTCAGTCGCGGCGGCCCAGATCGGGTTGTCCAGGTCGTCGGCGTGCACGGCCACGGCGTTGGCGTCGGCGTGCTGCTTCATGACGCGCTGGTGCGGCTCGGCGTTGCGGGCGTAGCCGTCGTACGGGCCGACGACCGCGGCCAGTTCGGCGGAGCGCTTGTACGAGGTGCCGGTCATCAGCGACGTGATGGCGCCGGCGAGCGCGCGGCCGCCGTCGCTGTCGTACGCGTGGCCGGTCGCCATCAGCAGCGCGCCGAGGTTGGCGTAGCCGATGCCCAGCTGACGGAAGGCGCGGGTGTTCTCACCGATCTTCTCGGTGGGGAAGTCCGCGAAGCAGATGGAGATGTCCATCGCGGTGATGACCAGCTCGACGACCTTGGCGAAGCGCTCCGACTCGAAGGACTGGTTGCCCAGGCCGTCGTCCTTGAGGAACTTCATCAGGTTCAGCGAGGCGAGGTTGCACGAGGTGTTGTCCAGGTGCATGTACTCGCTGCACGGGTTCGAGCCGTTGATCCGGCCGGACTCCGGGCAGGTGTGCCAGGCGTTGATGGTGTCGTCGTACTGGATGCCCGGGTCGGCGCAGGCCCAGGCGGCCTCGGCCATCTTGCGGAAGAGGGACTTGGCCTCGACCTCTTCGATGACGTCGCCGGTCATCCGGGCGCGCAGCCCGAACTTCCCACCGGACTCGACGGCCTTCATGAACTCGTCGTTCACGCGGACCGAGTTGTTGGCGTTCTGGTACTGGACGGACGTGATGTCGTCGCCGCCCAGGTCCATGTCGAAGCCCGCGTCACGCAGGGCGCGGATCTTCTCCTCCTCCTTCACCTTGGTCTCGATGAAGTTCTCGATGTCGGGGTGGTCGACGTCGAGGATGACCATCTTGGCCGCGCGACGGGTGGCACCACCGGACTTGATCGTTCCGGCGGACGCGTCGGCGCCACGCATGAAGGAGACCGGTCCGGAGGCGTTGCCGCCCGAGGAGAGGAGCTCCTTGGAGGAACGGATACGGGAGAGGTTCAGGCCGGCGCCGGAGCCGCCCTTGAAGATCATCCCCTCTTCCTTGTACCAGTCGAGGATCGACTCCATGGAGTCGTCGACGGCCAGGATGAAGCAGGCGGAGACCTGCTGCGGCTGGGGCGTGCCGACGTTGAACCAGACCGGCGAGTTGAAGCTGAAGATCTGGTGCAGGAGGGCGTACGCCAGCTCGTGCTCGAAGATCTCGGCGTCCGCGGGAGAGGCGAAGTAGTTGTAGTCCTCGCCGGCCTTCCGGTACGTCTTCACGATCCGGTCGATCAGCTGTCGCAGACCGGTCTCGCGCTGGGGGGTGCCGACGGCCCCGCGGAAGTACTTGCTGGTGACGATGTTGACCGCGTTCACCGACCAGAAGTCGGGGAACTCGACGCCACGCTGCTCGAAGTTGATCGAGCCGTCGCGCCAGTTGGTCATGACGACGTCACGGCGCTCCCACGCCACCTCGTCGTACGGATGCACGCCGGGAGTGGTGTGGATGCGCTCGATACGCAGGCCCTGCTTGGTCGCAGTCGACTTGGCTCCCTTGTTCCGGGAACCTCGTGCCGGGCCGCTCGCCGTCTCTGTCATGCCGCCTCCCATATGTGGGCAAAAACGCCCTGAAGTGCCGAGAACTTCCCCGGGCACAGTGTGTGTCTGATGCTTCGGACGCCGCGTGGGTCATGCGCCGCCCGGAACAGGTCCAGGTGCCGGGCCGCGGCCGATCCTCGGATCAGCCGCGCCGGCGGGTGCCGCTCAGTCGGCGGCGACGGCGGGAACGGGGACCTCGAGGGTCTCGCCGGTCCCGCATCCTTGTACGGGAGGCCGCCGCTCGCGGAGTTCCACGATGGCGGCCTCGAAGTCTTCGAGGCTGTCGAACGCCCGGTAGACGGACGCGAACCGCAGGTAAGCGACGAGGTCGAGTTCCTGCAGGGGGCCGAGGATGGCCAGGCCCACGTCGTGAGTGGTCAGCTCGGCGCTGCCGGTGGCGCGCACCGCCTCCTCGACCCGCTGGCCGAGTTTGGCGAGGGCGTCCTCGGTGACCGGCCGCCCCTGGCACGCCTTGCGCACGCCGGAGATGACCTTGGTACGGCTGAAGGGCTCAGTGACGCCGCTGCGCTTGACCACCATGAGCGAGCAGGTCTCCACCGTCGTGAAACGGCGGGAGCAGTCGGGGCACTGGCGACGCCGGCGGATCGAGGTCCCGTCGTCGGTGGTGCGACTGTCGACGACCCGGCTGTCGGGGTGCCTGCAGAAGGGGCAGTGCATGGCTCCCAACCCTCCTTCACAGCACGACTGAATAGCCTCTTCAGGCCCGGTGAGGGGCCTTCGAAGCGGTCTCAAGCATAGGCGATGACCACACCCCCGACGGACGGGGACCACAACTTCTGGGTGGCTGTAGCAATCCAACCACTAGATCTTGGGTTTGGTCGCGCATTTGGCCCTGGCGCGTGTCGCGCGTCCGACGTGGCCGGAAGGCAGCGTACGACCGACCACGAGGGTACGGGAAGCGCGCGGCGCGACCGCGTGCGGGGCAATGCCCCCGGGGCCGCGCCAGCACAGGTCCGCCCGTCCCCTCACCCCGCCTCGAACAACCCGGACCGCGACCCCGCGCGCGCACGCCGCGGGCACGGACGGTAGCGTAATGGTCCGAAATGCCGGAACGTCCGCACACGCGGAAATACCTTCCGGCCCGACGGCGCAACGCCTCTCCCGGCTTCGCTCATACACCCGGCACTGAACACTCGGCCCACTTTTATTCGTTTTTCACTCGAACGTGTGTTTGGCGCAACCTTTCGAAAGCTACTACCGTTGTCCAGCTAGGGAGACCATTCGAGAGGGGCCGACGTGACCACCACCGCAGACAGTGCCATCATCACTGCCCAGGACCGCTCCCAGAGCCGACTCGAGCCGGTGCATGCCATGAATGACTCAGGCACGAACACGGAGGGGCCGGAGCCCGCGCGCCCAGCGCGCTCGCTGCCCGGACGACCTCCTGGAATCCGGGCGGACAGCTCGGGGCTCACGGACCGGCAGCGGCGAGTGATCGAAGTCATCCGGGACTCCGTACAACGGCGGGGCTACCCCCCGTCGATGCGGGAGATCGGTCAGGCGGTGGGCCTGTCCAGCACGTCCTCCGTCGCACACCAGCTGATGGCTCTGGAGCGCAAGGGCTTCCTGCGCCGCGACCCCCACCGCCCGAGGGCGTACGAGGTGCGCGGCTCCGACCAGCCCAGCACCCAGCCCACGGACACCACCGGGAAGCCCGCGGCGTCGTACGTGCCGCTGGTCGGCCGGATCGCGGCCGGTGGGCCGATCCTCGCCGAGGAATCGGTGGAGGACGTGTTCCCCCTCCCCCGCCAGCTGGTCGGGGACGGAGAACTGTTCGTGCTGAAGGTCGTCGGTGACTCGATGATCGAAGCGGCGATCTGCGACGGGGACTGGGTCACCGTACGACGCCAGCCCGTGGCGGAGAACGGCGACATCGTGGCCGCCATGCTTGACGGTGAGGCCACCGTCAAGCGCTTCAAGCGCGAGGACGGCCATGTGTGGCTGCTCCCGCACAACTCCGCGTACCAGCCGATTCCCGGCGACGAGGCGACGATCCTCGGCAAGGTCGTGGCGGTGCTGCGGCGGGTGTGAAGCCCCGTCGTCATCCGCGAGGGCCCCTCGATCCGCTGTACGGATCCAGGGGCCCTGGCCATGTCTGCACGGCCCGCGCGGGCTACTTCCCGCCGGCCTTGGCCGCCGCGTCGATCGCGGCGAGCGAGCGGCGTGCCTGGTTCGGGTCGGTCGTGTACCAGAAGTCGGGGAGCGAGGCGCGCAGATAGCTGCCGTACCTGGCGTTGGCCAGGCGCGGGTCGAGCACGGCGACGACACCCTTGTCCCCGGTGGCCCGGACCAGACGGCCGGCGCCCTGGGCCATCAGCAACGCCGCGTGCGTGGCGGCCACGGCCATGAAGCCGTTGCCCCCCGCCTCCTCGACGGCCTTCTGGCGGGCGCTCATCAGCGGATCGTCGGGCCGGGGGAACGGAATCCGGTCCATGACCACCAGCTGACAGCTCGCACCGGGGACGTCGACACCCTGCCAGAGCGAGAGCGTGCCGAAGAGACAGGTCTCGGGGTCGGCGGCGAAGTTCTTGATCAGCTCCCCCAGGGTCTCCTCGCCCTGGAGCAGGATCGGCTTCTCCAGCCGGCCCCGCAGCTCCTCGGCGGCAGCCTGGGCCGCCCGCATCGAGGAGAACAGTCCGAGCGTGCGCCCGCCTGCGGCTTCGACCAGTTCGGCGAGCTCGTCCAGCATGTCGGTACGGGATCCCTCCCGGCCGGGGGTCGCCAGATGCCGGGCGACGTACAGGATCCCCTGCTTCGGGTAGTCGAAGGGCGAGCCGACGTCGAGGCCCTTCCACTGAGGGATGTCATCGCTCGCGGTGCCCTCCGGGGAGAGCCCGAGGGACGCGCCCACCCCGTTGAAGTCCCCGCCCAGCTTGAGCGTGGCCGAGGTGAGGACCACGGAGCGCTCGTTGAAGAGCTTCTCGCGCAGCAGCCCGGAGACGGAGAGCGGGGCGACCCGCACGGAGGCACCGAAGCGGTCGTGGCGCTCGAACCAGACGACGTCGTACTCGGAGCCCTGCGTGATGCGCTCGGCCACGCCATGGATGGTCTCGACCGAGGCGAGCGCCTGCTTGCGGACCGCGTCCTCGTCCGCGACCGACTTGTCACGGGTGGAGCCGAGCGCGGTGATCACCGTACGAGCGGCGTCCCGCAGCGCCATCAGCGCGTATCCGAGGTCCTCGGGCACTTCCTCGAGCCGGCCGGGCAGGGCCAGCTCCATGACCCGCTCGAAGCCCTCCGAAGCCGTCTGCAGCGCGTCGGCGGCCTTCTCGTTGACCAGCTTCGCCGCCCGGCGCACCGCCCGGTTGACCTGGCCGGGGGTGAGCTCGCCGGTGGCCACTCCGGTGACCCGGGAGACCAGCTCGTGGGCCTCGTCGACGATCAGTACCTCGTGGCTCGGAAGCACCGGGGCGCCCTCGATGGCATCAATGGCCAGCAGCGCATGGTTCGTCACCACCACATCGGCGAGTTTGGCGCGCTCGCGGGCCTGCTCGGCGAAGCACTCGGCCCCGTACGCGCACTTGGTGGCGCCCAGGCACTCCCGGGAGGAGACGGAGATCTGCGCCCAGGCCCGGTCCGAGACACCGGGGGTCAGGTCGTCCCGGTCGCCCGTCTCCGTCTCGTCCGCCCAGTCCCGCATGCGCAGCAGGTCCTGGCCGAGCTTGCTCGACGGGGCCGCCGCCTCGAACTGGTCGAAGAGCCCTTCTTCCTCCTCCTGGGGCACTCCCTCGTGGAGGCGGTGCAGACAGAGGTAGTTCGACCGGCCCTTGAGCATGGCGAACTGCGGGCGGCGGCGCAGCAGCGGGTGCAGGGCGTCGACCGTACGCGGAAGATCGCGCTCCACGAGCTGGCGCTGCAGGGCCAGCGTCGCCGTGGCCACCACGACGCGCTCGCCGTGCGCCAGGGCGGGCACCAGATAGCCGAGCGATTTGCCCGTGCCGGTGCCCGCCTGGACGAGCAGGTGGGATTGGTCGTCCACTGCCTCGGCGACGGCCTCGGCCATGGCGGCCTGGCCGGGTCGCTCCGTACCGCCGACGGCGGTCACGGCGGCGTGCAGGAGCTCGGGGAGAGATGGCTTCGTCATAGCCCGGCCAGCCTACGGGGCGCCGCTGACAACAACGGTCACTCCCGGACTCACGTGGAGGGGTGGAGCGGGTTGGGCACCGTGCCGTGGACCGCGGCGTGCGGGCGCTCGGGCCGGTCGCGGTAGCCGTCCAGGTGCAGGCGGTTGCGGTTCAGACAGAGACGTTCGATGCGGGGCGTCAGCATGTCGAACATCTCGAACCTCTCCTTCAGCTCGGGGAAACGGGCCTGGTGGCGCAGGATCTCCGCCCGGACGAGTGACCAGAACACGCTCTCCGGGACCCCCAGCTGTTCCTCGCAGAGCGGGGACAGGAAGCGGAAGACCCCGGTGAAGAGACCGGAGTGGATGAACTGGGTGAGGAAGACGGGTTCCTCCGTGAGCAGGACGCGGCGCACGTCGGGCGGCATCGTGTCGTGCTCGGGCAGCGGCCGGGCGCTGACGTTCACATCGTCGACGAAGTCCTTGATCGCCAGGCGTACCGGGACCTCGTGGTCGTCGAAGACGACGATGGCGTTCTCGCCGTGCGGGGAGAACACCGTGCCGTAGCGGTACAGGAAGTGCAGCAGGGGCGGGAGCAGCGCGGCGAAGAGCCGCGTGAGCCAGACGGTCGGTGTCAGACCGGAGCGGGCCACGAGCTCGGCGGTGAAGGCGCGGCCCCGGGGGTCGATGTGCAGCAGCGAGGCGAGGGTGCGGGCCCGCTCACCGGGTGCGAGGCGCGGCAGGAGCGGCTCGCGCCAGATCGCACCGAGGATCTCCTTGAACTGGTACGGCGTCTCGGGGAGGTGGTCGTAGAGCGGGTGCTCGACCGTGACCGAGGCGACCTCGCCGAGGAGGATGACACCACAGGTGTCGCGCAGGAACGGATCGTTGTCGCGCAGCCCCTGTACCCAGCCGGTGACGGCGGGCGCGGCAAGGGTCCGTTCGGTCGGCAGGCCGCGCCAGACCAGCGTGTTGAGGATGGACAGCGGGAGCTTGACCGTGTGCCGGTCGGGCCGGTCCAGGTTGGCGAAGGTGCGGATGGACTGCTGCGGCAGCCGCAGGTCCGGGTCGGCGTGCAGCGGGACGATGTCGCCGGCGGCGATGGCGGGGGCGAACAGGGGCACGATCCACTCGTCCCACTGCCAGGGGTGAACGGGCAGGCAGTAGTAGCCGTCCGGGTCGAGACCACGGCCGCGCAGGACGGCGGAGAACGACTCCCGGACCGCGGGGTCCAGCTCCTGGGCGTAGAGGCGGCCGGGGTCGGCGAGCTCGCTCACGCCCCGGTAGGCGGCGATCCGGGAGGAGACGGCGATCCAGGGCAGAGTGACCGGTGTGCGGGCCTCCGGGGTGTAACGGGCCGCGTCGGTGGCGGAGAAGCCGAGCCGCCCCTTGTTGGCGACGATCCAGGGGTGGCCCGTCTGATGGCCTTCGAGCTCGGCGTAGCCGAGGTCGGCCAGCTCGGCGGCGCCGAGTGCGCCGTGGTCGAGGCGGGCGTCGGCGGTGAGCGTGGTCGTGAGTTCGCGCACGAGATGGCCGAGGGTGGCACCGTCCAGATCGAGGAGCCGACGGGCGCGGGCGAGAAACAGCAGCGGATCCCGGAAGGGGACACTGTCCGCGACCTGGTCCCGGCCCGGCGCCCCGGACCCGGACCCGGTTCCCGGCTCGCCGCCCGCCCCGGCTGCGGCGTCGGCCTCCGTCGCCTCGCTGCTCGCCTCCCGGATCGAGTCGGGGGCGACGCGCCAGCTGCCGTAGACCCCCCGCCGGGCGGTGAAGCTCAGGCTGCCGCCGTCGTCGAGCCCGAGGGTGTACGTGTCACCGCCTGCGGAGCGTGGGACCGGCCGGATCACCTCCTCGTAGGCGAATTCGCCGAGCATCTTGGCGAGCAGCCGGGCGGCGGCCCGGTCCCAGACCGCACGGTTCAGTTCCGGGGTGCTGAGCAGCGCGGGCGAAGGGGCTGCGTCACGGCTCGCGGGATATTTCTGCACGGGGACTCCTCGGGTGGGAACCGACGGGGTTCGAGCGGCGGGGACAGGGCAGCGGATCGTTCACAGCCGGTCGCGGTGGGCTCGGTCGCGGACCATCAGCGCGGCCCGCTTCTCCGGGAGTTCGACCTCGGCGGAGTAGCGGAATCCGGCACTCAGGAAGGCGGAGACGGACGGGGTGTTGCGGACGTCGGGCTCGGCGACGACGCGTGTGCACCGTGGGCGGTTGTCGAGTACGAGGTCGGCGACGGCCCGCAGCAGGGTGCTCCCGACCCCGTGGCCCCGCCGGCCCACCTCGCCGATGAGGAGGTGGATCCCGGTGTCGTGCGGCCGGACCGGGCAGTGCCGGGCCAGGGGATCGAGGTCGGCACGGTAGATCTCCCAGTAGCTCATGGGGACGCCCGAGAGCACCCCCAGACAGGGAACGCTGCGTCCGTCGCCGTCGAGTTGGGGCATCAGGTGAGCGGCGGTGACGGCCTCGGTTCCGGCGAGCTCCCAGAAGGCCGCGACGGCGGGGTCGTTCATCCAGCGGCTGATCGCCGCGAGGTCGCGTTCCAGTCGCACGGGAACGAGCTGGAACACGCCGGCCGGAGTCATGACGGGCTTCCACTGCGCCGGCCGGTCGAGCAGACCGGAGTCCTGCGGTCCGTACCCGTCCGCGGGGATCTCCTCGCCCAGGAGCGCGAGCAGTTCGGCGGTGAGCCGCAGGTCCAGCGTGTCCTCGGCGCCCGGACCGGCCTGGGGGTCGGTGGGCGCATCGGCGGGAGGCACGGTGACGCTCTCCTCTCTCGACGGTTGGCGTCCGTCTCTCGATGGTCGGCGTCCCGGCGGGGACGGGGTGGTTCCCTCAGCCGCACAGGGGGTTGGCGACAGTGACGTAGACGGACTGGGTGTCCACGGGTCCGACGAGTTCGTCGAGGCCCCTCAGGCGCGTGAGCATGTTGGCCTTGCAGCGCAGGCGGGGGGTTTCCAGCAGTTGTGCGGGCAGTGGGGATCCCAGTGCGGTGGCCGTGCCCAGGAACCGCCGGAAGGCGGCGAGGAGCACCTGTTCGTCGGCGAGCTGCTGGGCGCCGAACGCCCCGATCAGCCCGAACACGTTGTTGATGCCGAGGTAGTACGCGAAGCGTTCGTCGGTGACGGCGTCGGAGACGAAGGTGTCGCTGACCGCTCCGATGCCGGGGAGCCTGCGGTCGAGCACGGCGCGGTGGGACTCACGGAAGTAGTAGCCCTGATTGTCGCGGTAGCGGCCGCCGACCGGCCAGCCCTCGGCGTCGAGGAGGACCAGGGTGTTCTGCTGGTGCGCTTCGAGGGCGACTCCGGCGTTGCCGTCGAGCCAGAGGACCGGCTGCACCACGCGGTCCAGGTAGCGCAGGAACCACTCGGCGGCGACGGCGGTCGTGGTCCGGCCGGTGGCGGCGGCGAGGCGGCGGACGATGTCGGCGAGGCGGGAACGCATCTCCGGCCGGTCCGGCCAGGGGCGCGGGGCGGTCAGCCCGGCGATGCAGACGGCGTCGTCGTACCGGTCGAACGGGTTGTGGCGCAGCATGACGTCGAGGCCGGGGACGTGTTCGCCCTCGGGGGTGTCGACCGCCAGCCAGGCGGGGTCCCTGACGATGTCGAACCCGGGGTGGACGGCGTGCCACTGCCGGGCGAGTCCGGTGCGCAGCAGCCGGTGGACCTCCACGCCGCGGTGGAGTTCCTTGCGGAGGTTCTCCCGGCGGGAGTTGGTGATGCGCACACCGAGGGAGAGCTTCAGCATGAGGTCGACGCCGGGCCGTTGCACGGTGCGCACCGATGAGGTGGGGTGCCAGCGCTCGCCGTGCGGGCCGAGGTCGTGCAGCAGGCCGGAGTCGGCGAGGGCGGCGACTTCGGGCCGCATCGCCAGGTCGCGGGCCTGCCAGGGGTGGAGCGGGATCGGCGTGGTGTGTGCGGGGATGCGCAGCCCCTCGGCGTGGCGGGCCACGAGTTCCGCGGCCGGTACCGGCCGGCCGTGGTCGGTCCAGGCCGAGTCGGTGGCCAGGACGGACCGGTCGACGGCCATCCAGTGGAGCGCGAAGGAGCCGTGTGTCTCGGGCGAGTAGAGGCGGGACTCGGAGTCGGAGAGGCCTTCCCTGCTCTTGGGCGAGGGATGGAGCGGGTGGCCGAGGAGGAGGGACTGCTCCGCGGTGAGGAAGAGGTCCGCTTCGGCGGGTGCGGTGGGGCGGCGCCGTTGTACGTCGATGAATCCGGCGGTCCGCCGTACCGAGTCGGCCACCCTGGCCACCATGTCGGCGCCTTCGTTGTGGTCCGCCTCCCTGCCCAGGAGTGCGGCGACGGTGACGGCGTCGGCGGTGGGCGCGCCTTCGGGTGCCTGTTCCAGGAGGGGCGGGCCGAAGCGGTGCCAGCCGGTGGCGGACCAGTGGCGGACGGGGACGAGCAGAGCGGTGCCGCTGGCGGGGAGCGGGATGCGGAGGGTGTCCCCTTCCGGGCGGGGCAGATCGCATTCGCGGACCCAGCAGCGGAGCAGGTTCTCGATGCCCGCCGCATCGGCGGCGCGCAGCGGGTCCGGGTGGTCCAGGGGGTCCGTTGCCGGTGCGGCACAGGCGGCCGTCGTCCGGTGGCTCTGCCACGGACCGTGCGGCACCTCCTTCTGGCGCGGCACGGTCGACGTCTCGACGGCGAGGTGACCGGGGGTCCCGGCCTCTCCCCGATGGTGGCTGGAGGGAGGGCCGTCGGCCTCGGGCGCGGGGGTGGGGTTCACGGCGGTCTTTCCTGTGATGGTTTCCGGGGTCAGCGGACCGACGCGGTCGCGGCCCGTCGATACGGTGAGCGTTCGGCGGCTGCCAGGGCGTCGGCGAGGCGGTCGACGACCGCTGTCGCCTGTTCGTCGGTGAGCGTGAGGGGCGGGAGCAGGCGTACGACGGTGGAGTGGCGGCCGCCGAGCTCGACGATGAGCCCGCGGCGCAGACACTCCTGCTGGACGGCCGTGGCCAGCACGGGATCCGGTGGCGCCTCGCCGCCCGTGCCGACCGGGGCGGCCTCGGGGTCGACGAGTTCCACGCCGATCATCAGGCCCCGCCCGCGGACGTCGCCGATGCACGGGTGGTGGGAGGCCAGGGCCCGCAGGCTCGCGAGCATCCGGGCGCCGAGGTCGGCGGCCCGATCGGCGAGCCGGTTCTCCCGCACGTACGCGAGGGTGGCGGTGCCGGCGGCCATGGCGAGTTGGTTGCCGCGGAAGGTACCGGCGTGCGCGCCCGGCTGCCAGGTGTCGAGTTCGGAGCGGTAGACGATCACGGCGAGCGGCAGGGAGCCTCCGATGGCCTTGGACAGCACCATCACGTCGGGCACGATGCCGCTGTGCTCGACGGCCCAGAAGGCTCCGGTCCGGCCGACGCCGGTCTGGACCTCGTCGGCGATCAGAGGGATGGACCGGGCCGCGGTGATCTCCCGCATCCGGCGCGTCCAGGCGTCGGGGGCCGGGTTGACCCCGCCTTCGCCCTGGACGGGTTCGAGGATCATGCCGGCCGGTGCGGGTGTTCCGCTCTTGGGGTCGTCGAGCACGCTCTCGGTCCACCGCGCGGCGAGTTCCGCGCCGTGTTCGCCTCCGGTGCCGAAGGGGCAGCGGTAGTCCTGCGGGAACGGGAGCCGGGTCACCCGTACGTCCTCGGCGCCGCCGGACGCCGCGAGGGCACCCGCCGTCATGCCGTGGTACGCACCGGTGAAGGCGAGCAGGCCGCTGCGGCCGGTGGCGGCACGGACCAGGGTGAAAGCCGCCTCGACCGCGTCGGTGCCGGCCGGTCCGCAGAACTGGATGCGGGCGTTGTCCGCGAACTCCCGCGGCAGCGTGGCGAAGAGCTCCGTGGTGAAGGCGTCCTTGACCGGCGTGGCCAGATCGAGCACATGCAGGGGCGCGCCGGAGTCGAGGACCTTCTTGATCGCCTCCAGGACGACCGGGTGGTTGTGCCCGAGGGCCAGGGTCCCCGCTCCGGACAGGCAGTCGAGATAGCGCCGCCCGTCCGCTCCCTCGATGGTGAGGCCCCGTGCCCGTACCGGCACGATCGGCAGTGAGCGCGCATAGGTACGGGCGGCCGATTCACGCAGCGACTGACGGCGCAGGATGCCCTCGTGCGGCGCGAGTGGTGGTGCCGGAGCTGGTTCGGTCACGGCCACGGCTGTTGATCCTCCCGCTGTAACAGTTGCGTTGCACGTCAGCACGATTCCGCAAGGACGGACTGCGGGGGTGAACGCTGTCTCCGTGTCCCCCGTACGTACCAACGACGCCGGGCGCGGCGGATCACGGGTAAATCCGAAGATCCTTGCGGACCCCAACCAGGGCCCTGCCGCACTCCGTCCACGGCCGCACCGGCATAGTGGGGGACCGTGCCGCGGCTCCGGGACAGCCTCCCGGGCGCCGTGGCCTGCCCGGAAAGGCACCCGGAGCGCCGTCCGGTGGAGCCGGCCCGTGGGCGTCGGGCAGTGCGGAAGTGCAGTACAGAAGCGTTGGGTTACGAAGTCCCAGGGGGATCACGAGATGCGACTCATTCGACCAGGATTCACCGCACGCCGTGGGGGAAGCGCTCGCCGCACCCCCTCCACCGTGCTCGCGACGGCGGCGGTCACCGCCGTCCTCGCCCTCACCGCGACGGCCTGCGGGCCCGGCGAGGACGACGCGAGCACCGAGCCGAGCAGCAGTTCCGCGGGCCAGACGTCGGACGGCAAGATCACCATTCCGGATGATCTGAAGGACCGGCTCAAGGAACACGGGATCGACCTCGACCAGTGGAAGGGCGGCGACTGGAAGAACTGGGACAAGGACAAGTGGCTGCGTGAGGCCAAGGACTACATCAACCCCATCATCGAGGGCCTCTGGGACCCGGACCGGATGCGGGACGCCGACAAGGCCCCCGAGCAGCCGGTCGACAACGACATCTCCGGCGACGCCGGCGTGACGGACCCGACACCCGTCCCGGTCCGCGCCGTTGGCGTGCAGACGCCCTTCCACGACAACGCCGCCGAGTCCGGGAAGCTGTTCTTCGACGGCCCCGAGGGTTCGATGGTCTGCTCGGCAACCGTGGTGAAGGACCCGGCGCACCCCGGAAAGTCCAACATGGTGTGGACCGCCGGCCATTGTGTGCACGCGGGCAAGAAGGGCGGCTGGTACCGCAACATCGCCTTCGTGCCGTCGTACAACAACAGCGGGCTGTCGACCGACGAGCTGCGGAACAACCCGCCCAAGGAGAAGGTCGCCCCGTACGGCGTGTGGTGGGGCTCGTGGGCGCAGACCTCCGAGCAGTGGATCGACCAGGGCGCTTCGGTCGGCGGCCTGGGCGCCCCGTACGACTTCGCCGTGCTGCACGTGACGCCGGAGAAGGGTTCTACGGGTAAGTCCCTGGAGGAGACGGTCGGTTCGGCGCTGCCCGTCGAGTTCAACGCCCCGGCGGTGCCCAAGATCGCCGACATGACGGCCACCGGCTTCCCGGCCGCTCCGCCGTACGACGGCCAGAAGCTCTACCAGTGCAAGGACAAGCCGGGCCGGCTGTCGCTCACCAAGGACGACCCGACGATGTACCGCATCGGCTGCTCGATGACCGGCGGTTCCTCCGGTGGCGGCTGGGTCGCGGCGGGTCAGGACGGCAAGCCCGCACTGGTCTCCAACACCTCGATCGGTCCGGTGTCGGCGGGCTGGCTCGCCGGTCCGCGCCTCGGCAAGGAAGCCAAGGGCGTCTACGACTCGGTCAGCAAGAAGTACGCAGGACAGTAGGGCGGGATCGGATCACCCTTCGCCCAGGGGCGGATGACGGCCCGGCAGGGGCCTGCGGCGGGACGCGTCTCGCCGCAGGCCCCTGATCCTCTGCGTGGCGCACAGGCCCGCGGCCGCGCGGCCCTCCGGTGGCAAGAGCCGCCGTCCGGGCCGTCATAGGGTGGTCCCCGCACATCACCGACAGCCGGTCAGTCCGGTGCACGGTGTGACACGTTCATGCCATTTCCAAAGGTTTCAGGGGGAATCTTTCCATGCGATTCATACGTCCGCTGCTGAGCGCGACCGGCCTCGTCGCCGCACTCGCGTTGACGGCGACGGCCTGCGGTCCGAGCGAGGACGCCGCTGCCGACAAGCCCGCGGCCACCACCTCCGCCGAAGGCAAGGACTCCGGCGGCGGCATATCCGCCGACCTGGCCGACACCCTGAAGAAGCACGGTGTCGACCTGGACAAGTGGAAGAGCGGCGACTGGAAGAACTGGGACAAGGACAAGTGGCTGCACGAGGCCAAGGACTTCGTCAACCCGGTCATCGACGGGCTGTGGAAGCCCGACCGGATGAAGACGGCGAAGGACCCGGCCAAGACGATGTCCGCGGGGGACCTCTCCGGTGACCAGGGCGTCAGCGACCCGGAGCCGGCGCCGGTCACGGCCGAGCGCGAGAAGACGCCGTACCACGACTACGCGGCCCCGGTCGGCAAGGTGTTCTTCGACTCCCCCGAGGGCTCCATGGTCTGCTCGGGCACCGTCGTCAAGGACCCGAAGAACCCGGGCAGGTCCAACCTGGTGTGGACGGCCGGTCACTGCGTCCACGCCGGCGCGAAGGGCGGCTGGTACCGCAATATCGTCTTCGTGCCCGCCTACAACGACCAGGGCAAGGACGCCGCTTCGCTGGAGAACGCGCAGCCGCAGGAGATCGCCCCGTACGGCGCCTACTGGGCGGACTGGGCCAGCACCTCGGGCGAGTGGATGGCCGACGGCGGCCCCACCGGCGGCGAGGGCGCCCCGTACGACTACGCGGTCCTGCACGTGAAGCCCGAGCAGGGCACCAAGTCCCTGGAGGAGACCGTGGGCAACGCCCTGCCGGTCGACTTCGACGCTCCTCAGGTCGCGCAGATCAGCGCGATGGGGGCCTGGGGTTACCCCGCCGCCCCGCCGTACGACGGTCTGATCATGCACAAGTGTGTCGATCGTCCCGGCCGGCTCTCGCTCAGCCCCGCCACCCCCACGATGTACCGCATCGGCTGCACGATGACCGGTGGCTCGTCCGGTGGCGGCTGGTTCAGCGAGACGACCGACGGCAAGCTGTCCCTGGTCTCCAACACGTCCATCGGACCGGTGACGGCCGGCTGGCTCGCCGGACCCCACCTCGGCGAGGGCGCCCAGCAGATCTTCACCATGATGAGCGACAAGTTCGGAGCCCGGTAGCAGCACCCGCGCCCGGCAACGGCGGAGGGCCCGCACCCCATGGGGTGCGGGCCCTCCGCCGTGATCGCTGTGCTCAGCTCACCGCGGGTACGAAAGCGGCGAGGTCCGAAGCGAGCTCCTCGTGCACCCGCGCCTTGAGCAGGGTGCCCTCCGACGTGTGCTCCTCGGAGATCACCTCGCCCTCGGCGTGCACCCGGGAGACGAGTCCGCCCTGGGTGTACGGCACGAGTGCCTCGATCTCGACCGAGGGCCTCGGCAGCTCGCTGTCGACGAGGGCGAGCAGCTCGTCGATGCCGGCGCCGGTCCGTGCCGACACCGCGATCGCGTGCTTCTCGTTGCGCAGCAGCCGCTGGAGTACCAGCGGGTCGGCCGCGTCCGCCTTGTTGATCACCACGATCTCGGGCACGTCGACCGCGCCCACCTCGCGGATCACCTCGCGCACCGCGGCGAGCTGCTCCTCCGGCACCGGATGCGAGCCGTCCACCACGTGCAGGATGAGATCGGACTCGCCGACCTCCTCCATGGTGGAGCGGAACGCCTCGACCAGGTGGTGCGGCAGGTGCCGTACGAACCCGACGGTGTCGGCGAGGGTGTAGATCCGCCCGCTCGGCGTCTCGGCCCGGCGCACGGTCGGGTCGAGGGTGGCGAACAGTGCGTTCTCCACCAGAACCCCCGCACCGGTCAGCCGGTTGAGCAGCGAGGACTTACCCGCGTTGGTGTAGCCCGCGATGGCGACCGAAGGCACCTTGTTGCGCTTGCGTTCCTGCCGCTTGATCTCGCGGCCGGTCTTCATCTCCGCGATCTCCCGGCGCATCTTCGCCATCTTCTCGCGGATCCGTCGCCGGTCCGTCTCGATCTTGGTCTCACCGGGACCACGGGTGGCCATGCCGCCACCGCCGCTGGAACCGCCGCCGCCCATCTGACGGGAGAGCGACTGACCCCAGCCGCGCAGGCGCGGCAGCATGTACTGCATCTGTGCCAGCGAGACCTGCGCCTTGCCCTCACGGGACTTGGCGTGCTGGGCGAAGATGTCGAGGATCAGAGCGGTCCGGTCGACCACCTTGACCTTGACGACGTCTTCCAGGTGGATGAGCTGGCCGGGGCTGAGCTCACCGTCGCAGACGACGGTGTCGGCCCCTGTTTCGAGAACGATGTCGCGCAGTTCGAGCGCCTTGCCTGAACCGATGTAGGTGGCCGGGTCGGGCTTGTCACGCCGCTGGAAGACGGCGTCGAGCACCTGGGCTCCGGCCGTCTCGGCCAGGGCCGCCAGCTCGGCGAGGGAAATCTCCGCATCGTGCACCGTGCCCGAGGTCCAGACACCGACGAGCACCACGCGCTCCAGGCGCAGCTGCCGGTATTCGACCTCGGTGACGTCCTCGAGTTCGGTGGAGAGGCCCGCCACGCGCCGCAGTGCGGCGCGGTCGGAGCGGTCCAGCTGGTCGCCGTCCCGCGCTCCGTCGATCTCGTGGCTCCAGGCGACGTCCTCTTCCATCAGGGCGTCGGCCCGAAGGCTTTCGGTGAGGCTCTCGGTGACGTTCTCCGTGGCACTCTGCGCGTCCTGCGCGTCCTGGGGAAGGGAAGAAGAGGAGGTCATTGGATCCTTACGTCGAGAGGAGTGGGATACATCAGTCACAACGCGTGACCTCCCGGGATGATTCCCGCAGGGGGATTTCTCCGGTCCGGCCGCGGTGGCGACTCGTCGATAGTGGCACGGCGGGCCCGGCCCGTCACGCGGGTTTACCGCTGCCCGCGGGTGTCGCGCTCGCCCAGTCCGGGTGCCCCGGCATGGGCGGTGTCTTCGTCCCGTACAGCCAGCCGTCGAAGAACGCGGTCAGGTCGCGTCCTGCCACCCGGGACGCCAGGGCGGTGAAGTCGGCCGTGGCGGCGTTGGAGTCGCGGTGCTTTCGCACCCAGAGCCGCTCCAGCCGGTCGAAGGCACGCTCGCCGATCTCCTGGCGGAGCGCGTACAGGACCAAGGCGCTGCCGTCGTACACCACCGGCCGGAACAGGCTGATCTTCTCGCCGGGTGCCGGCGCGGCGGGGCGGGCAGGCGGGCCGCCCTCGGCACGCCATCCGTCCGAGCGGGCGTAGGCCTCGCGCATCCTGCGCTCCAGCGGCTTGTCTGCGTGTTCCTCGGCGTAGCGCGCCTCGTACCAGCTGGCGTGTCCCTCGTTGAGCCAGAGATCGGACCAGGTCAGCGGGGAGACGCTGTCGCCGAACCACTGATGGGCCAGCTCGTGGACCATGACCGAGTCGACGTACCACTCGGGGTAACCGCCGTCGGTGAACAGACGGCGCTCGAAGAGGGAGAGGGTCTGGGTCTCCAGCTCGAACCCGGTCTCGGTGTCGGCGACGAGCACGCCGTAGTTCTCGAACGGGTAGCGGCCGACCTGCTGTTCCATCCACTCCAGCTGGCCGGGTGTCTTCTTCAGCCAGGTTTCCAGCCTCTCCCGGTCGGCGGCCGGTACGACATCGCGCACGGGCAGACCGTGCGGGCCGGTGCGCTCGACGACGGTGGACCGGCCGATGCTGACCTGGGCCAGTTCGGTGGCCATGGGGTGACCGGTGCGGTACGTCCAGGTGGTGCGGTCGCCGTGCCGGACCCGCCCGGTCCGCTCCCCGTTGGCCACCACGGTGAGCTCCTGCGGGGCGGTGACGCGGAAGGTGAAGTACGCCTTGTCCGCGGGGTGGTCGTTGCCCGGGAAGACCCGGTGCCCGGCGTCGGCCTGGTTGGCCATGGCGAGCCCGTCGGCGGTCCGCACCCATCCCCCGCTGTCCCGCTCGCCCGAGGGATCGCTGGTGTGGCGGACGGTGATGCGCAGCGGCACGCCCGCCGGGAGGCGGCCCGGCACCTCGATGATCAGGTCCTCGTCCTCGGCCGCGAAGTCCGCGCGCAGGCCGTTGACGTCGACGGAACGGACGGTTCCGCGGGTGAAGTCGAGGTTGATCCGGTCCAGCGGCTCGGTCGTCCGCACGTCGATCGTGGTGACGGCATTGAGGGGTTCGCTGTTGCGGCCCCGGTAGTTGAGGCCGATGTCGTAGGCGAGTACGTCGTATCCGGGGTTGCCGAGATGCGGGAAGAGCGGGTCCCCGATGCCGAGGGGCACCGGGGCGGGCAGGGTGGCGGCGACGAGGGTGGCCGATGCGGTGGCCAGCAGGGCGGCCCGCAGACGGCGGGAGAGGAACGGCATGGACTACGGCTACCAGCGCCGCGCCCCCCGTACCGGGACGGCGCGCACCGCGCCACCCGAACGAGATCCGCCGTGGCGGAAGTGCGCGGCGGGCGGTCAGGACGCGCCGGCGTGCGGCGGTCCGTCAGAGTGCGGCGGCCGGGTGCTGGGCACGGCTCACGTCGTACACCCCCGGTACGTCACGCATGGCGCGCATCAGCGCGGGCAGTCCCGCGGCGTCGGGCAGTCGCAGGGTGTACGTGTGGCGTACGCGCTGTTCGCTGGGGGGTTCGACGGTGGCGGAGATGACCGCCGCGTCCGCACCGGCGATCGCCTCGGTGAGGTCGGCGAGGAGGCGGGGCCTTCCGAAGGACTCCGCCACCAGGGTCACCCGGCATTCGGCCGCGTCGCCCCAGCTCACGACGACCGGCACCCGGCCGACGGCCTCCATCCTGGTCACGACCGGACACTCCAGCCGGTGCACGGTGACGGCGCCGCCGCGCACCGTGAAGCCGGTGACCTCGTCGGGGGGTACGGGGGTGCAGCAGCCCGCGAGGCGCACGGTGGTGTCGGGCCGCTCGACCACGGCGTTCACGGTGCGGCCGGCGGATCCGGACCGTGCGGGCCGGGCGGCCCGGTCCGGCTGCGGACCGGGCCCGGTGGCGTCGGCCGGGCCTCCGGCGGCGGTCGCCGTGTCCTGGGGGTGGGCGTCGAGCCAGCCGGTGATGGCGATGCGGGCGGCGGGTGTCCTGGCGTGGTCGAGCCAGTCGGGCGAGGGCCCGGACGCGGCGTCCTCGGCGAGGAGCGGCTGGACCGTGTCGCCGTCGCCGAGCACGGTGCTGAGGGTGGCGAGCCGGCCGTTCACCCGGGCGCCGATGCAGCTGTGGGCGGCGTCCCCGTACTGCGCGTAGGCGGCATCCACGCAGCTGGCGCCCGCGGGCAGGCCGAGCGTGCCGCCATCGGTGCGGAAGACGGTGATCTCACGGTCCTGGGCGAGGTCGGCACGCAGGGTGGTCCAGAAGGTGTCGGGGTCGGGCGCGGACTGCTGCCACTGGAGCAGCCGGGAGAGCCAGCCGGGGCGGGTGGGGTCGGCCCGTTCGCCGTCGACGGGTTCGGCGCCGGGCGCCGTGCCGTCGACGGGTTCGGCGCTCGGTGCCGTGCCGTCCGCGGCGTACGGATTGCCGAGCGCGATGACGCCGGCCTCGGCGACCTTGTGCATGCGGTGGGTGCGGATGAGGACTTCGGCGACCTCGCCGTCCGGGCCCACCACCGCGGTGTGGAGGGACTGGTACAGGTTGAACTTGGGTGCGGCGATGAAGTCCTTGAACTCCGAGATCACCGGGGTGAAACAGGTGTGGAGCTCACCGAGGACGGCATAGCAGTCGGCGTCCTCACCGACGAGTACCAGCAGGCGTCCGAAGTCGCTGCCGCGCAGTTCACCGCGTTTGATCCGGACACGGTGCACGGAGACGAAGTGGCGTGGTCTGACGGCCACTTCGGCGGTGATGCCGGCCTCCCGGAGCACCGAGGCCACGTTGTCCGCGATGGCGGTGAGCGGGTCCGCCGTCGCGGTCGCGGCGGAGATCACGGCGCGGGTGTGCGCGTACTCCTCTGGGTGGAGGATGGCGAAGACGAGGTCCTCCAGCTCGGTCTTGAGCGCCTGCACACCGAGCCGTTCCGCGAGGGGGATCAGGACGTCACGGGTGACGTGGGCGATCCTGGCCTGTTTCTCGGGGCGCATCACGCCGAGCGTGCGCATGTTGTGCAGCCGGTCGGCGAGCTTGATCGACATCACCCGGACGTCGTCGCCGGTGGCGACGAGCATCTTGCGGAACGTCTCGGGCTCGGCGGCGGCACCGTAGTCGACCTTCTCCAGCTTGGTGACACCGTCGACGAGGTAGCAGACCTCCTCGCCGAACTGCTCCCGCACCTGGTCGAGGGTCACCTCGGTGTCCTCGACGGTGTCGTGGAGGAGGGACGCGGTCAGGGTCGTGGTCTCGGCGCCGAGCTGGGCGAGGATGAGCGTGACCGCGAGCGGGTGTGTGATGTACGGCTCGCCGCTCTTGCGCATCTGTCCGCGGTGCGAGCTCTCCGCGAGGACGTAGGCCCGGTGCAGTACGGAGAGGTCGGCGTCGGGGTGGTGGGCCCGGTGCGCCTCGGCGACGTGCCCGATGGCGTCCGGCAGCCGGTCCCGGGAGACCGGGCCGAGCAGGGCGACCCGGCCGAGCCTGCGGAGATCGATCCGGGGACGGCCCCGCCTGCGGATGGGAGCACCTGGGTTGGTGGCCTCTGCGCTCATGGGGCACCTCCGGCAACGTCGACCGGCGGTGGGGAGGCGCGGTCGCGCCTCCGGGCCGGTGCTTGATGCTACCGACCCCACCACGTGGCGGAGTCCGGCTCTCGCCCAGCGTGAAACGGATCACCCATTCGAGCGAAGCTCTGTTCGCTCAGCGTTTCGATCTTTCTCCGCTCAGCGCTTCGGGCGCTGTCCGTTCAGCGTGTCGAGCCAGGCCGGATCGATCACGCCCTCGGCGACGATCACGGCCGCTCCGGTCATCTCGATCTCGCCGTCCGGGTGCTCGGTGATCACCAGGGTGCCGCCCGGCAGATCGACGGTGTACGTGACCGGTGCCCCGGTCTGCGCCGGGTCCGCGGCGTCCCGGCGGGCCGCGGCGACGGCCACGGCGCAGGCGCCGGTGCCGCAGGAGCGGGTCTCGCCCGAGCCGCGCTCGTGGACCCGCATCGCGACGTGGCGGGGCCCGCGGTCCACGACGAACTCGATGTTGACCCCGTCGGGGTAGACGGCGGCGGGCGCGAACGACGGCTCACCGAACAGGTCGCCGGCATGCGCCAGGTCGTCGACGAACGCGATGGCGTGCGGGTTGCCCATGTTCACGTTGCGGGTGTCCCAGCTGCGGCTGCCGACGGTGACGGTGACCCCGTCGCCGGGAAGCAGGGCGCGGCCCATCGAGACCGTGACGTCGCCGTTCTTGGCGAGGTGCACCTTCTTCACGCCGCCGCGGGTGGCAACCGCGAGGTCGCCCTCCTCCACGGCACCGACGTGCTGCAGGTAGCGGGCGAAGACCCGCACGCCGTTGCCGCACATCTCGGCGACCGAGCCGTCCGCGTTGCGGTAGTCCATGAACCACTCGGCCTCGTCCGCCATGGCCCGGGCCTCCGGGTGGGCGGCGGAGCGCACGACGTGCAGCACGCCGTCACCGCCGATACCGGCGCGCCGGTCGCACAGCCCCGCGACGAGGGACGCCAGCAGGTCGATGGCGTTGTCCGGGTCCGGAACGATCACGAAGTCGTTCTCGGTGCCGTGGCCCTTGAGGAAGGCGATCTGCGAGGTGGTCACAGGACAACTGTACGAGCCCGCACCGACAGCGCGGCGAACCGGCCCGCCGGACGGCAGCGGCGCCGGGTCCGCCCCCTCAGCCCCGAAGCCGGGCGACGCGCCAGACGGCCAGCGCGACCAGTACGGCGCACACCGCCACGTACAGCGCGATCACCCGCCAGTCGGCCCGCTCCCCGGAACCCCTGGACGGCAGTCCGGGCCAGGTGTGCCCGACGCGGCGGGCGGCCATCATGCCCCAGCCCGCGGCGCAGCAGCTGATCAGCAGCCCCAGCATGGCGACCACAGGGCCGCCGTCACCCACCTCGAAGGCGAGCGGGAAGGCGAACATCAGCGATCCCAGCGCGGCCAGCATGACGATCGGCGCGAGCTGCCAGATACGCATCCGCCGGGCGGGGCGCAGCTCCACCTCGACCTCGGGGGTCACCGCGAGCTCATCGGGCCCGTCGGGGCTCAGACGTCCTGCCTCGTGCTGCGTGTCCGGTGCGTCTTGTTCTGTGTCGCGAGGGCCGGCCTCCATCGCCACGCGCCCTCCCAACTCGGACTCCACTGGTCGATCGATGCTCGATGATGGCACGCCGCAGGTCGCCGAAATGACGGGCAGAGCTTCCCGATGCCATCACGTGATCAGGCTGTAACCGCTCGTTCGACCAACGCCAGCGCCCGGCCCGGGAGTTCCCCCCGGTGCTCCGCGGCACCGTTCAGCCACTGGACACGCGGGTCCCGGCGGAACCAGGAGTCCTGGCGGCGCGCGAAGCGTTTGGTGGCGCGCACGGTCTCGGTGCGCGCCTCGTCCTCCGTGCATTCCCCGGCCAGGGCGGTGAGCACCTGCTGGTAGCCGAGCGCCCGGGAGGCGGTGCGTCCCTCGCGCAGCCCCCGCGCCTCCAGGTCGCGTACCTCGTCCACGAGCCCGGCCTCCCACATCCTGTCGACGCGTACGGCGATGCGCTCGTCGAGTTCGGGGCGGGCCACGTCGACGCCGATCTGGACGGCGTCGTAGACCGCATCGTTACCGGGGAGGTTGGCGGTGAACGGCTTGCCGGTGATCTCGATGACCTCCAGGGCCCGCACGATGCGCCGGCCGTTGCTCGGCAGGATGGCGCGGCCCGCCTCCGGGTCGGCCTCGGCCAGCCGCTCGTGCAGCGCGCCCGAGCCGTGCTCGGCCAGCTCCGCCTCCAGGGCGGCGCGGACGCCGGGATCCGTACCGGGGAACTCCAGGGCGTCGATCGCGCCCTTCACGTACAGACCGGAGCCGCCGACCAGGACGGGCGTGCGGCCCTCGGCGAGCAGCCGGTCGATCTCGGCGCGGGCCAGGCGCTGGTACTCCGCCACGCTTGCCGTCTCGGTGACGTCCCAGATGTCGAGCAGCCGGTGGGGCACGGCGCCGCGCTCGGCGGGTGTCAGCTTGGCGGTGCCGATGTCCATCCCCCGGTAGAGCTGCATGGAGTCGGCATTGACCACTTCGCCCCCGAGCTGCTGAGCGAGGAACACCCCCAGGTCGGACTTTCCGGCTGCGGTGGGACCGACGACGGCGATGACCCGCGGTGCGGGAGCTGGACTTCTCACTGCCACAGTCTCGCAAACCCCGGGGCCGTTCCCGAATGGGCGATGAACAGACCGTGGGGTATGCGCGTCGTTACGCACCGCCGAGTAAAATGGTGTCTCCATATGGGTGGTTTCTCATGGTTCTACCGTTTGTCCCCCGGGGCCGCCGATACCGCGGCCGGGAGAGTACGGGGCGGCGCGGCGGGTATCGGGACCGGAGAGAGCACGCGCACGCAGCCCCCAGCAGAGAAGGTGTCCGATGGGCTTCATGGACAATTTGAAGGCGAAGCTGAGCCCGGCGAAGGACAAGGTGAGCGACCTCGCGCAGCAGCACGGGGACAAGATCGACCAGGGGCTCGACAAGGCCGCGCGCACAGTGGACGCGAAGACCAAGGGCAAGTACAGCGACAAGATCGTGTCGGGTACGCAGAAGGCCAAGGGAGCGGTGGACAAGCTGGCCCAGAAGGACGGGGGCGGTACGCCGCCCACCCCGGGCAGCACCCCGCCGCCGGCTTCCTGACACCGGGCAGCCAGGACAGCACGAGGGCCGCGGAGCGATGTCGCTCCGCGGCCCTCGTGCTGTCCTGGCTCAGAGAGAACGTCAGGCCCAGGCCGCGACCATGTAGCCCACGCCGTACGGCGCGTCGTCGTAGAGCAGCCGCCCGTCCAGCCCGGCCCCCTCGGCCGCCCCCGCGAGCACCTGCCAGGGCGCGCGGCCCGCGGCCTTGAGCTCGTACGCCAGCGCCTCGTCCAGCGCGATCAGCGCAGCCGTGTCCGCCGCCCCCAGCGCCCGCGAGGCCTCCGCGTCGAACCCGGCGGCGCGCTCGTCCAGGTAGCCGGGCGACTTCACGGTGCGGCAGGCGCTGCCGTCGCCCATCACCAGCAGCGCGACCCGGTCCGCGCGAGCGGCCAGGGAGCGCCCCGTCTCGGTGCAACGGGCGGTCTCCAGCGGCTCCCCGACACCGAGCGCCTCGACCGGAGTGCCCGCCCATCCGGTCCCGGACAGGAGCCACGCGCCGACCGCGAGCGACGGCGCGAGAGGGCGCTCGGCGGCCGTGGCCGTGCCAACGGCTCGCCCCAGCCGTACGTCGAGGTCCACTCCGAACTCCTGGAAGCCGCCCGTGGCCCCTTCGGGGTGCGGGCCGCGGCCCGCGAGGTCCGCCGGCCCGATCACGATCAGCAGATCGGGCCGGGAGGCCGCGAGCACCCCCAGGGCGTCGGTGCACGCGGTCCTCGCTCCATCGAGCTCGGGCGCGGCACCGGCGGCGACCTCGGGGACCAGCAGCGGCGGGCAGGGGCAGACAGCGGCGGCGACAAGCATGAGGGGCAGCGTACTGGCCCGCCGCGGGCATACCGCGCGGGGAGCGCGCCGAAGCGGCAGCCCCGTCCGCAGCGCCGGCAGGTCCGTACCGTGCCGTCAGTCGCAGCCGCAGCCCGGTGCCGAGGCGGCGGGCAGCGGCGCCGGGGCGCCGATCCCGGGCAGGCCCAGCATGACGCCGGCGGGCTTGGCGGCCGCGGCGGCGGTGCGCTTCTCCCAGGCGTCCCCCGAGCGGGTCCGCCGGACCCCGAGGGGCGCGCCCTCGGCCAGCAGGTGGTGCGGGGCGGCGTAGCTGATCTCGACGGTCACCACGTCGCCGGGCCGGACCTCCTGGTCCGGCTTGGTGAAGTGGACCAGGCGGTTGTCGGGGGCGCGGCCGGACAGGCGGTGGGTCGCGCCGTCCTTACGGCCCTCGCCCTCCGCGACCATGACGTCCAGGGTGCGGCCGACCTGCTTCTTGTTCTCCGACCAGGAGATCTCCTCCTGGAGGGCGGACAGGCGCATGTACCGCTCCTGGACGACCTCCTTGGGGATCTGCCCCTCCATGTCGGCAGCGGGGGTTCCGGGGCGCTTGGAGTACTGGAAGGTGAAGGCGTTGGCGAAGCGTGCCTCGCGGACCGCGTGCATGGTCTGCTCGAAGTCCTCCTCGGTCTCCCCGGGGAATCCGACGATGATGTCGGTGGAGATCGCGGCGTCCGGCATCGCGGCCCGCACCTTGTCGATGATGCCGAGGAAGCGTTCCTGCCGGTACGAGCGCCGCATCGCCTTCAGGATCGTGTCCGAGCCCGACTGCATGGGCATGTGCAGCTGCGGCATCACGTTCGGTGTCTCGGCCATGGCCGCGATCACGTCGTCGGTGAAGTCGCGCGGGTGCGGCGAGGTGAAGCGGACCCGCTCCAGGCCCTCGATCCGCCCGCAGGCGCGCAGCAGCTTGGAGAAGGCCTCCCGGTCACCGATGTCGGAGCCGTACGCGTTGACGTTCTGGCCGAGCAGGGTGATCTCGGAGACGCCTTCGGCGACCAGGGCCTCGATCTCGGCCAGGATGTCGCCGGTCCGGCGGTCCTTCTCCTTGCCGCGCAGCGCCGGGACGATGCAGAAGGTGCAGGTGTTGTTGCAGCCGACGGAGATCGAGACCCACGCGGCGTACGCGGACTCGCGGCGGGTGGGAAGCGTCGAGGGGAACGCCTCCAGGGACTCGGCGATCTCGATCTGCGCCTCCTCCTGGATCCGGGCGCGCTCCAGCAGCACGGGCAGTTTGCCGATGTTGTGCGTACCGAAGACCACGTCGACCCAGGGCGCCCGCCGGACGATGGTGTCGCGGTCCTTCTGCGCGAGGCAGCCGCCGACCGCGATCTGCATCCCGGGGCGCTTCGTCTTCATCGGGGCGAGCCGGCCGAGGTTGCCGTAGAGCTTGTTGTCGGCGTTCTCCCGCACCGCGCAGGTGTTGAAGACGACGACGTCGGCGTCACCGTCGGATCCTTCGGGCGCCCGTACGTAGCCGGCGTCCTCCAGGAGTCCCGACAGCCGCTCGGAGTCGTGGACGTTCATCTGGCACCCGTAGGTGCGCACCTCGTAGCTTTTTCTGACGTCCACTGCTTCGCTCCGGTTGCCGCTGCTCATGCCACAAGGGTAGGCGCTGCACGGACGCCTCCCGCCGCGGGCAGTGTGCGGACCGCGGATCGGCCGCCGCAGCGGGCTGTGAGATCCGACGGCACCCCTGGCCAGGGCCGGGAACCACCTGGCAGGATCGCCGCCATGCTCCCGGCTTTGTCCCGAATCGGCCGGCGTCGCTCGCTGCGGGCGGGCGCCGCCGCCGCCGTCGTGCTCGGACTGCTGCTCTGGTGGCTGCTCCCCCTCGGGGATCCGGCGCCGAACGGGACGCTGACGTTCAGCACCGGGGTGCGCAGCGGCGTCTACCAGCGCTACGGCGAGCGGCTGGAGGGCGCACTCGCCAAGGACCTTCCCGAGGTGTCGATACGGCTCCAGACCAGCGAGGGCTCGCAGCAGAACATCGCCCGGGTGGCGACGGGCAAGGCCGACTTCACCATCGCGACCACCGACGCCGTCGCCACCTACCTCCGGGACCGCAAGCCGGGTGCCGACCGGCTGCGCGGCTGTGTCCGCCTGTACGACGACTACATACAGCTGGTCGTGGAGCGGGGCTCGGACATCCGCAAGGTGGCGGATCTGCGGGGCAAGACGGTCGCGGTCGGACAGCCGGGCTCGGGTGTGCGGTTGGTCGCCGACCGGCTGATGACGGCTGCGGGCCTGGATCCCGTCGCCGACGTGACGGCCGTGCCCGCGGGCATCGACACGATGCCGAAGCTGCTGGAGGACGGGCGGCTGGACGCGTTCTTCTGGTCCGGCGGACTGCCGACCACCGCGGTCGCGGATCTCTCCGCCCGGTTCTCGATCCGCCTGGTTCCGCTGGAGGACCCGCTCATCAGGCAGCTCCAGGCGGCCGGCGGGTCCACCCGCTTCTACCGCTCGGCCGTGATGCCGGCCGACGCCTACCGCGACGCCCAGCAGGGACAGGCCGTTCCCACGGTGGCGGTAGCCAATGTGCTGGTGACCACGGACCGCACCAGCGCCGCGATGACGGAGGCGTTCACCCGCACCGTGATCGACAGCAGGGACCGGATCGGCCGTGAGGTGCACGCCGCGCAGCTGGTGGACCTGCGGACGGCGATCTACACGGATCCGCTGCCGCTGCACGAAGGGGCCAAGCGCTACTACCGATCGGTCAAGCCCTGAGGCCGGGCGCCGCCGGCCCGGCCTCTCAGCCCTGCGGGTCGTTCCGCGGGACCGAGACCGTCACCCGCAGCCCGTGCGGTTCGTTCCGCGCACAGGACAGCGAGCCGTCGCTCGCGGCGAGGAGCGCCTTGGAAATGGAGAGGCCGAGCCCCGAACCTCGTACGTTCTGATGCTGGGAACTGCGCCAGAACCGGTCGCCCACGCGCTCCATCTCCTGCTCGGTCAGCCCCGGTCCGCCGTCCGCGACGACGACGGTGACACACGCGCTGTCGGAGGCGACGGTGACCCGGACCTCCTCGTCCCGCGGGGTGAACTTGAGGGCGTTGTCGATGATCGCGTCGAGTGCGCTGGACAGGGCGATGGGGTCCGCCCAGGCGGTGACGGCCCCCATGCCGTCCGCCCGCAGCCGTACGCCCCTCTCCTCGGCCACCGGCCGCCAGGAGGCGATCCGTTCGGCGCTGAGGGCGCCGATGTCCGTGAGCTGAAGATCTGCGTCGGCGTGCTCGGCCAGCGCCAGGTCGAGCAGGTCGTCGAGAACCTGGCCGAGGCGCTTGCCCTCCGTACGCACCGAGGCGATCTCCTCGTTGCCCTCGGGGAGTTCGAGAGCGAGCAGCTCGATCCGCAGCAGCAGAGCGGCCAAGGGATTGCGCAACTGGTGCGAGGCGTCGGCCACGAAGGCGCGCTGCTGCTCCAGCACGTCCTCGACGTTGTCGGCCATCTCGTTGAACGAACGGGCCAGGCGCCTGAGTTCCGGGGGTCCGCCGGAGGCCGCCACCCGGGACCGCATGCGCCCGATGGCGATGTCGTGGGCGGCGGCGTCCAACGTCCGCACGGGGAGCAGCACCCAGCCGGTGAGCCGGTTCGCGGCGCCGACGGCCACCAGCATCGCGATGACCTCCCCCGCGGCGATCACCAGCCAGCCGCGGAGTGTGGCGGCGCGCATCTGGTCGGTGGGCGAGTCGATGACGACGACGGCGATCACATCGCCGTCCCGCACGACGGGCGAGGCGACGACCACCCGGCCGTCCTGCCAGGGCCAGACCTGGGGCGGGTCGTGGCTGCGACGGCCGAGCAGCGCCTCCTTGAACGCCTCACGGCCCTCACCCTCGTCGGGCAGCCGCCAGGAAGCCGGCGCCTTGGCCATGGCGGTGTCGTCGCGGTAGAAGACACCGGCCCTGATGCCGTACACGGAGTCGTACGTCTCCAGCTCGCCCTGGAGCGTGCGGCGCCGCTCGTCGTAGCCGCTGGTGCGTTCGGTGATGAACTGGGCGAGTGCGGCGAAGCGTGCCGTGTCGTCGATGCGGTCGATCACGACGCCCTGTTGCCGGGCCGCCGCCACGCTGACGGCCAGCGGGAAGCCGAGGGCGAGCAGGACGCCCGCCATGAGGACGATGAGCAGCGGAAGCAGCCGGGTACGCAACGGGAACGAGCGCCCTCTACGCGGCCGGCGCGACGAGGCGGTAGCCGACCCCGCGCACGGTCTCGATCAGGGCGGGCAGCCGCAGCTTCGAGCGCAGGGAGGCGACATGCACCTCCAGGGTGCGGCCCGTGCCCTCCCAGCTCGTACGCCACACCTCGCTGATGATCTGTTCCCGGCGGAACACCACGCCGGGCCGCTGGGCGAGCAGCGCGAGCAGGTCGAACTCCTTGCGGGTGAGCTGGACCTCGCTCCCGTCGACGCTGACGCGGCGGGTCGGCAGCTCGATGTGCACATGCCCCAGGCGCAGCGCGGCGGCGGGCGTGGGCGCGGTGTCCTCGGGGCCCGTCTTGCGCCGGCTGACGGCGTGGATACGGGCGAGGAGCTCACCGGTGTCGTACGGCTTGGTCACGTAGTCGTCGGCGCCGAGGTTGAGCCCGTGGATCCGTGAGCGGACGTCGGCCCGCGCGGTCACCATGATCACGGGTACGGAGCTGCGCTTGCGGATCTTCCCGCACACCTCGTAGCCGTCCTGGTCGGGCAGGCCGAGGTCGAGGAGCACGACACCGAAGGGTTCGGTCTCGGTGGGCAGCAGTGCCTGGAGGGCCTCCTCGCCGCTGCGGGCGTGGACGACCTGGAAGCCGTGCCGGGCGAGGATCGCGGACAGGGCGGCGGCGACGTGGTTGTCGTCCTCGACGAGCAGCAGTCTCATGGCCCCCCCCTTTTTTCCCATGCGTGGTGTCGGTACGGTCGCGTACCCCTCCCGTTACTTCCCCGTACCGGGGCGTTTCACGTCAGGGTGTACCAGAGCATCCACTCCGATGACGGGGGGCCAGTCAAGTGCCCGCCTGTTGCATCCAGGTTTCCGTTATGCACCCGGTACGCCCCGCGGCACTGAAAGGCGCCCCGTTCACACGGAGTGTCCGGTTGCGGCCGGATCGTTATGCTCAATTTCCGCTCAGATGTAATGACGCTGGTAGCACTGCGTCACTAAGGTCCTTCCCAACCGAGGAGGACGGAGCAAGAAGCCGATGAGCGGAGTTTCAGTGACCAAGGGCGCCGAGGACGCTGCACCCGCGCCCGGCGACGACCTGGTTGTGCTGAGCAACGTCAACAAGCACTTCGGCGCGCTGCATGTGCTCCAGGACATCGACCTGACGATCGCCCGTGGCGAGGTCGTGGTCGTCATCGGGCCCTCCGGGTCCGGGAAGTCCACGCTGTGCCGCACGATCAACCGCTTGGAGACGATCGACTCGGGCGCGATCTCGATCGACGGAAAGCCGTTGCCCGCGGAGGGCAAGGAGCTGGCGAGGCTGCGTGCCGACGTCGGCATGGTCTTCCAGTCGTTCAATCTCTTCGCGCACAAGACGGTGCTCGAGAACGTGACGCTCGGCCAGCTCAAGGTCCGTAAGACGGACAAGAAGGCTGCCGAGGACAAGGCGCGTTCACTGCTCGACCGGGTGGGCGTCGGAACCCAGGCCGACAAGTACCCCTCCCAGCTCTCCGGTGGCCAGCAGCAACGTGTGGCGATCGCGCGGGCGTTGGCGATGGACCCGAAGGTCATGCTCTTCGACGAGCCGACCTCCGCGCTCGACCCGGAGATGATCAACGAGGTGCTGGAGGTCATGCAGCAGCTCGCCCGCGACGGCATGACCATGGTCGTCGTCACCCACGAGATGGGCTTCGCCCGCTCCGCGGCGAACCGGGTCGTCTTCATGGCGGACGGAAAGATCGTCGAAGAGGCCACGCCCGACCAGTTCTTCAGCAACCCGCGCAGTGACCGGGCCAAGGACTTCCTGTCGAAGATCCTTCACCACTGATGGAGCCTTCGGCGCCGGTCTCCGGACCGGCCGATCACTCACATCGCGTCAACTCTAGGGAATTTCACCATGCAGCTTCGTAAGGTCACCGCCGCCTCGGCCGCCGTGCTCGCCCTCGCCCTGACCGCCACCGCCTGTGGTTCCGACGACAAGGACGACGCGTCCGGTTCGGGCGGCGGCAAGAAGATCACCATCGGCATCAAGATCGACCAGCCGGGTATCGGTCTGAAGACCCCGGACGGCAAGTACACCGGCTTCGACGTCGACGTCGCCACGTACGTCGCCAAGGAACTGGGCTACGACGCCGCGAACATCGAGTTCAAGGAAACGAAGAGCGCCGACCGCGAGACGTCGATCGAGCGCGGTGACGTGAAGTTCATCGCCGCGTCCTACTCGATCAACGACGAGCGGCTGAAGAAGGTCGACTTCGCGGGTCCGTACCTCCTCGCCCACCAGGACATCCTGGTCCGCGCGGACGACACCTCCATCAAGGCGCCCGAGGACCTGAACAACAAGAAGCTCTGCTCGGTCACCGGCTCGACCTCGGCGCAGAACGTCCACGACAAGCTGGCCCCGAAGGCGGACCTCCAGGAGTACGGCGGCTACTCGGAGTGCCTGACCGGCCTGGAGAACGAGGCTGTTGACGCGCTGACCACGGATGACAGCATCCTGGCCGGCTATGCCTCGCAGGACACCAACAAGGGCAAGTTCAAGCTGGCCGGCTTCAAGATGACCAACGAGAACTACGGCATCGGCCTGAAGAAGGGCGACGCCGACCTCAAGAAGAAGATCAACGATGCGCTGACCAAGATGGTCTCGGACGGTTCGTGGGACAAGGCCGTGAAGGACAACTTCGGCCCGGCGAACTACAAGAACGAGCCCGCCCCGAAGATCGGCAACGTCGTCAAGTGAAGCAGGGCTGACCGGGCGCGCCGCCACTGAGGGCGGCGCGCCGTGCCCTCCTACACGCGGAAGCGCGGGAGATCGTGTTCGACTTTCTTGATGGTTACGACCTGCTTGGGGCGTTCTGGGTAACGGTGCAGCTCACCGTGTACTCCGCCCTCGGCTCCCTCATATGGGGAACGCTGCTGGCCGGCATGAAGGTCAGCCCGGTCCCCCTGATGCGCGGTTTCTCGACCGGCTATGTGAACGTGGTCCGGAACATTCCGTTGACCGTGATCATTCTCTTCGCGTCGCTGGGCCTGTTCTCCACACTCGGCGTCAAGCTCGGCGCCGACGGGTTCACGGGTATCAACTTCCGGCTCGCGGTACTCGCTCTGAGCGCCTACACCGCCGCCTTCGTGTGCGAAGCCCTGCGGTCCGGCATCAACACGGTGCCGGTCGGTCAGGCAGAGGCGGCGCGCGCACTCGGCCTGAGCTTCACCCAGGTACTGCGGCTGATCATCCTTCCGCAGGCCTTCCGCTCGGTCGTCAATCCGCTCTCCAACGTGCTGATCGCGCTGACGAAGAACACCACCGTCGCTTCCGCGATCGGGGTGGCGGAGGCCTCCTACCTGATGAAGAAGATGATCGAGAACGAAGCGCAGCTGCTTCTGATCTCGGCTGTCTTCGCCTTCGGCTTCATCGTTCTGACCCTCCCGACCGGCCTCATCCTCGGCTGGGTGAGCAAGAAGGTGGCGGTGAAGCGATGACCTCGGTCCTCTACGACGCCCAGGGGCCGCGCGCCAAGCGTCGGAACGTCCTCTACACCGTCCTGTTCGTGCTGGCCGCGGCAGCCGTGGTGTGGTGGGTGTACGACGGTCTCGCCTCCAAGCACCAGCTCGACTGGATCAAGTGGAAGCCCTTCTTCACCAGCTCCCAGCCGTGGGAGACGTACATCTGGCCCGGGCTCCAGAACACGCTCAAGGCGGCGTTCTTCGCGCTGATCATCGCGCTGCCGCTGGGCGCGCTGTTCGGGATCGGACGGCTTTCGGACCACCGGTGGGTGCGGGGGCCGTCGGGCGTGGTCGTGGAGTTCTTCCGCGCCATTCCGGTACTGATCCTGATGCTCATCGCGAACCAGGCGTACTTCGAGTACACCGAGCTCGCCCCGGACACCCGCCTGTTGTACGCCGTGATCACGGGACTGGTGCTCTACAACGCCTCGGTGCTCGCCGAGATCGTTCGGGCCGGCATCCTGACGCTCCCCTCGGGGCAGACGGACGCGGCCAAGGCGATCGGCATGCGCAAGGGCCAGACGATGGTCTTCGTGCTGCTCCCTCAGGCGGTGACCGCCATGCTGCCCGCGATCGTCAGCCAGATCGTGGTGATCGTGAAGGACACCGCCCTCGGTGGCGCGGTGCTCAGCTTCCCGGAGCTGCTGGCCTCGGTCCGGCCGATGGCCGCCAACTACGGCGCGAACACCATCGCGTGCTTCACGATCATCGCCGTGATCTACCTCGCGGTGAACTTCGCCCTCACCTCGTTCGCGAGCTGGCTGGAGCAGCGGCTCCGGCGCGCGAAGAAGAGCACGGGCGCCATCGTGGGCACCGGCCCCGGGGGCGACCTGGAGACGATCGATGCGCCGTCGCTCAAAATCGATGGAGAACGCGCCGTCTGACGGTACGTCGGCGAATGCCCACGAGGGGCGGTGGCACATCTGCCACCGCCCCTCGCCGCGTCCCGGTGTCACTTGACGCACGCACCCCCAGTAGGTTGCATACGTTCTGTGATCGCGCCCCGAGCCTCCGCCGCCGCATCTCCTTCGACGCCGCCCTCCGCCTCAGGAGCCGTCCCGGCCTCCTCCCTCCTTCCGTGCGCCTCCCCGCGTCCGACCACAGGTGTTCCGGGGGCCGCGCCGTGGACCCGGTGATCGTCGTCGGTGCCGGGCCGGTAGGCCTGGTGCTGTCGCTCGCCCTCGCGGCGCAGGGTGTGCCCTGCGTGCTCCTCGACGAGGACCCGGGCAAGGACGAGACACGTCCGGCCCGGACGGTCGTGCTGCGTGAGGACACCGCCGGCCTGGTGGAACGGCTGGGATGCAAGACGCTCCAGGACGAGGGCCTTCGCTGGACCGGCTGGCGGTCCGTGCGGCGCAGGCAGCTCGTACGGAAGCTGCCGCTCGGCGAGGGCGCACCGGTCGGCGAGCTGCCTGCCGCCCCCGTCCATGTCCCGCAGCACGCGCTGGTGCGGGGGCTGCGGGACGCGGTCGCCGCGCAGGAGCTCGTGCAGACGGCGCGGCTCAGCCGGGTCGACACGCTGGAGCAGGACGCCGACGGCGTCACGGTGCACACCAGGGAGCCCGGTTCGACCTGGTGGCGAGGGAGTTATCTGGTCGGCTGCGACGGGGCCCGGTCCACCGTCCGCAAGCTCCTCGACATCCGGTTCCCCGGGCGTACGGCGGTGGAGCGGCATGCCGTCGCGGCGCTGCGCACCGAGCTGCCCTGGCCCGGCGAAGCGGTACTGCACCGGTTGCCGCCCTGGCGCACCGGCGGGGCCGAGGTCACCGCGCGGCCGCTGCCGGACGGGGTCTGGCGGCTGGACTGGCTGCTGCCGCCGCGCGGTGAGCTCGTCACGCCGGACGCCCTGGTCACCCGGGTCCGGGACACCCTGGAGGGCTGGTGCGGCGAGACACCTCCGTACGAGCTGCTGGACACCGGGGTCTACACGCTCCATCACCGGCTCGCCCGGCGGTGGCGGGTGAAGCGGGCGTTCCTGGCCGGGGACGCCGCGCATCTGCTGGGTGCCCTCGGCACCCAGGGACTCGACGAGGGGCTGCGGGACGCCGAGAACCTGGCGTGGAAGCTGGCACTGGCCTGGCATCACGGCGCCAGTGACGTCCTGCTCGACAGCTACCAGGCGGAGCGGCGGGCCGCGGTCGCCTCGCGGCTGCGCGCCGCCGACCAGTCGCTGCCGATACTGCGGGGCGGCGGGGGTCTGCGGACCCTGGTCCCGGGGAGCGCACGGGGGCACGACTCGCTGCTCACCGACGGACATCTGGGGTGCGGGCCACTCGGTGCGCCCCCGTCCTACTCCCACTCCCCCCTTGCGCCCCCACGCGCCGAGGCGCACACCTCGGTGGGTACGCCCCCCGGTGCGCCGGTCGCCGATGTGCGGGTCACCGCGCCGGACGGAACGCCCGTTCGGCTCCGGGAGCGGCTGGGGCAGGGGCATCTGCTCGTGCTGCTCGTCGCACCGGGCACCGGGGTCTGGGACCGGCGGCACTGGATGCGGGCCGGGGTCATGCCCCGGCTCGTCGAGACGGTCGACGGCCTCCCGGTGAAGGCCGAGCTGCTGGTCGCCGAGAGTTACCCGGGGGCCTCCGCGCACACCGTGCTGCTCATCAGGCCGGACGGCCATCTCGTGGAGTCGTTCGGCGGTGTCCGGCCGGAGGAGCTCCTCGCGGCGGCGGACGCGGCGCGCGGCGGCGCGGCCCTCGCCTCCGTACGCTCCGACCGGACCGCAGACGTCAATTGACCGACGCAGGCGCACATGGTCTACTCCGGAACATGACCGACACCGATGTGCGCCTGTGGCGGAGGGTCCATATGGACCTGCTCCGCTATGCGGGCTGCGTGTGTCGCCCGTCCTGCTGAATCGCCTTCTCCTGCTCCTGCCGCGCGCGGTGACGTGCGGCAGGAGCATCCACGCGAACTCTCAGGACGGTCCCTGTGTCTGCCTCTCCCTCCCCTGTCGTGCCCGTGCGCACGTCCTCCGGCCCGACCGCCGCGGAACTGCTCGACTTCGTCCGCCGTACCGCCGCCGACACCGCGCTCATCGCCTCGCTCCCCCTCGATCCCGAGGGCCGCACCTGGATCCGGCTCGACGGGCCCGGTGGCAGCGAGGCCTGGCTGATCGGCTGGCCGCCCGGCACCGGCACCGGCTGGCACGACCACGCCGACTCGATCGGTGCCTTCCTCACCGCAGCCGGCACGCTGAAGGAGCACTCGCTCGCGGCGCGGCTGCCCACCGACGGCTGGAAGACCCTGGAACTGGCCGAGGACATCGACCGGTCGAGGCAGTTGACTGCGGGTCAGGGCAAGGCGTTCGGCCGGCACCACGTCCACGAGGTGCTGAACGAGTCCGCCACGGAGCACGCCGTCTCCGTCCACGCGTACTACCCGCCGCTGCCGCAGATCCGGCGCTACAGCCGCACCGGCGCGGTGCTCCGTCTTGAGCAGACCGAACGCCCGGAGGACTGGCAGTGAGCGACGAACAGCACGACGGCGACGCCCCGCTCGGCATCGATCAGCTCCTGGAGCGGGTGCGGGCCGGATACGAGCGGCTCGGACCGCAGGAGGCGAAGACGGCCGCCGAGGACGGCGCGCTGCTCGTGGACATCCGCTACGCGGAGCTGCGGGCGCGGGACGGGCTGATCCCAGGGGCCCTGGTCGTCGAACGCAACGAACTGGAATGGCGGCTGGACCCGCAGGGAAGCCATCGCGCGGCCGAGGCCGTGAGCCACGGTCTGCGTGTGGTGGTGATCTGCAACGAGGGGTACGCGTCGAGCCTCGCCGCCGAATCGCTGCACCGGCTGGGGCTGTACCGCGCGACGGACCTGGTCGGCGGCTTCCAGGCCTGGCGCGCGGCGGGGCTCCCGGTCGAGGCGTGACCGGAAGCCCCGCCGAACCGGAAGCCCCGTAGGAGACCGCGGCTCCCGCCGACTCAAAAGTCGTCGGTCACCGGCTCGTGACGGCCTCCACCGGGCGGGCCTTCAGCGTCAGCCTGCCGGGCAACGCCGTGGCGATCAGGGCGAGCACGGCTGCGGCGCCCACCACCGTCGCGTACACCAGCGGCACCACGGTGGGCGCCGCACCGCCCGTCATGCCGATACTGAAGGCGGTCAGTACGGCGAGCGCGATACCGGTGCCGAGGGCTGTGGCGACGGCCAGGACCGAAAGCGTCTCGATACGCAGCATCCGCAGCACCTGGCGGCGGGTCGCCCCGGCCAGTCTCAGGAGCGCGAACTCCTTGAGCCGCTCGGAGACCGACATGGCGAGCGTGTTGACGACGGCGATGGCAGTGAAGGCCAGGACGAGTCCCATGGCCAGCAGGTTGACCTCGGCGTTCTCCTGCTGACGGTCCGCCTGGAGCCGGTCGGCGGTCTCGGGGGCGACGACGGCGACACCCGGGAACCTCCCCAGAGCGGCCGTCAGTTCGCTACGGCTCGCATCCCCTGCGACCAGAACGGTCGCGGCGAGGGGATTGTCCATGTGCCGGGCGAGCAGGTCGTGCGGCAGCGTCAGGTCGCCGAAGCCCAGCCCGCGGCGGTAGACGGCCGCGACCCTGAGGGTGGCGGGGGTGCCGTCGCCCAGGTGCAGCTTCAGTTCGCTGCCGGGGCGCAGACCCAGTTGATCGGCGGCCAGTTCACTGATGGCTGCGGAGCGGGAGTCCGCGCTGAACGCGGTGATCGAACCGCTCGTCACGCCGAGGTCCCAGGTGCGGGCGAGACCCGCCGCGGTGACTCCCTGGGCCTGGTACTTGGCGAGGCCGACCCGGACGGTGGTGCGGACCACCTCCGTGACGGCGGTGACTCCACGCGTCCCGCGCACGGCCTCGGCGGCTTCCGACGGCACTCCGGGGCCCTGCGCGCCCAGCACCCAAGTGGCGCGGGTGCCCTCACGGGCCTGGGCCAGGGCGGCGTCGCCGAGGGTCGGCTGGACGAAGAGAACCGTGCAGGTCATGCCGATGAGCAGGGTGAGGGGGGTGACGACGGAGGCCATCCGGGTGGAGTTCCCGCGCACGTTCGCCGTGGCCAGGATGCCGACGTGTCCGGCCACCCGGTTCACGCCCGACAGGAGGAACGCCGCCGCCCGGACCAGGAGCGGGCCGAGCAGCGACACCGCCGTGGCCAGCACCACCACGGCCAGGAAGGTGACCGGGGTCGAGGCGGCTTCGGTGTGCAGGATGCTCAGCACCGCGACGAGCACCCCGCCGCCGACGAGCAGGACCAGACCCGCGGCGATCCGGCCCCGGGCCGGGCGGCGGCGCTCGACCGCGGACTCGGCCATGGCCTCGGCGGGGCGGAGGCGGGCGATACGACGGCCGGAGATACGGGCGGCGGCCCAGGCGCCGAGGAGGGTGACGGCGAGCGCGGCACAGGCGGGAAGGATTCCGGCTGTCCGCTCCAGCGTCGCCGGGACCACGCCCATGTCGATGAATCGACTGTGCAGCCAGGCGGCCAGCGGCAGTCCGGCAAGGGCCCCCATCACTCCGGCGACGGCACCCACCAGCAGCGCCTCCCGGCCGAGCAGGCGGCGGATCTGCCGCGACGTGGCGGCGATCGTACGCAGCAGCGCGAGTTCACGGTGGCGTTGCTGGATGGAGAGCGCGAAGGTCCCGACGACCACGAGTACCGCGACCAACAGCGAGGTTCCACCCATGGCACCGCCCATCGAGACCAGTTTGACCCTCGCGCCTGCGGCATCCAGGAACTCGACCGGACCGCGTTCGTCCCCCGTCGAGACCTGGGCGCCGGTGCCCTTGAGTGCCTGCTCGACCCGCTGCTTCAGCCGGCCGGTGTCCGTACCGGCTGCGGGCAGCACGCCCACGGCGGAGACCTGGCCCGGGCGGGCGGCGAGGCGTTCGGCCTCCGCCCCGGAGAAGAACAGTGAGGTCTGCTGCCGCAGTTCGCCGGTTCCGCGCGGGGCAGCGATGCCGCTGACGCGGTACGTGCGAGGAGCCTGCGTGGACTGCACGGTGAGCCGGTCCCCGGTGGTCAGGCCGGTCCGTTCGGCGAGGCCCCGGTCGATCACCACGTCGCCGGACGAGGCGGGTGCGCGGCCGGCGGTGAGTGCGAACGGGGTGAGCGGGGCGGACTCCCAGGAGTGCCCGTACGAGGGCGTGTCGCCGCTTCCCGCACGCGCAGGCAGGGAGGACGTGGCGCCCCTGCCGCTCCCCGCACGCGCAGGCCGGACCGACAACGGCTCGGCGAGGAAGGTAAGTTCGGGAACGACCGCTCGTACACCCTCCAGGGTGCGGAGCCGGTCGACGGTGGTGGCGGGCAGCCAGGCACGCTCGGCGACGGGCTTGGCCTTGTGCTTGATCTTCGTCTTCCCGTTGCCCTTGTGCTTGACGGTGGTCCGGTGGACGTTCTGGTCGGCGGAGACGACGACCGGGGTCCCGGCGTAGCGCTCGGTGGCGATCCGTCCGCGCAGGCCGGTCTCCAGAAGAGTGCCGCAGGCGGTGACGAGGGCGGCGGCGCACATGAGGGCCAACAGGGCGCCGAGGAATCCTTCTTTGCGGTCGCGGACCGTTCGCAGGGCATAGCGCAGCATCATGACGCGTCCGTCTCTCTTCCGTTGTCGTCCGTGCGGGCGCCACGGAGGTCTTGGGGGTCGCAGGGGTGATGAGGGTCATGGGCGTCTTCGCCCGGCCCCGGGAAGGCCAGCAGCCGGGTGTGGACCGTGCGGGCGCCCGGCGGCGTCTCCGCTTCCGGGCGCTTGTAGCGGTTCATGAGGGCGATGTACTCCTCGAAGAACTGCTGGAGCTCGGGGAGGGTGAGTCGCAGCGAGCCACGTGAGTACGCGTGCGCGTCGGCCCACTCGTCGGCCCCCGCGCCGTCTCCGGCAGCCCCGCCGCCCCCGACTGCCCCGCTCTGGCGCTGGAGCCGCTCGAACAGTGCGAGGTCCGCGGCGTACGCGTGACGGTTCAGCTCGTCCATGACGAGCCGCATCCCGGGTGTCCGGCGGGACGGAGGCGGGAAGCGGCGGTCACCGGGCACGGCCCGCCACCATCGCGCCCGGCCCCCGCCCGGCGCCTGCGGCACGGTGTCGGCGACGAAGCCGTACCGGGCCAGCTCGCGCAGGTGGTAGCTGGTGGCCCCGGTGTTCAGGCCCAGGGCGCGGGCGAGGATCGCCGATGTCGCGGGGCCGTACAGGGTGAGGTGCTGAAGGATCTGCTGGCGTCGCGGTTGGGCGAGGGCCTTGAGGGCGGCCAGCTCGGTGATCTCGGTACCGCCGGGCTTCTCTGGCATGCGTCACACACTGCTCTGTGCACAGATGTCTGTGCACTGGAGCGTTCCGGCGTCTTCGCAGGGGGGTTTTCCCCCGTGCCGGGCTTCCTCCTTGCCGGGCTTCCTCCTTGCCGGGCTTCCTCCTTGCCGGGCTTCCTCCTTGCCGGGCTTCCTCCTTGCCGGGCTTCCTTGTGCCGGGCTTCCTCCTTGCCGGGCTTCCTTGTGCCGGACTCCTCCGTTCAAGGCCTCCCCCGTCCCACCGTGCCCAGGCGCACCCCGACTGGGCCATGCCGGCCGCTCGCCATCCCCGAAATGCGTGGCGACACACCCGTATGGCCTCGCTCCGGTGGAGCGAACCGCGGACCGGACGGACATTCGCCTCAATGGCGAGGTCCGCCACGGCATCGCCATCACGCCGTCACGGCATCGCTTCACCACCGCTACGACGGGGAGCCCGCACCCATGCCGACCACCGCCACCGCCCTCACGCCCGACGAACTCGACGCCCAGGCCGCTCGCCTCCATGACACGGAGGCCTGGCAGCAGATCGTCAGGGGCTGGGACCTCACCGTCCCCGAACCTCCGGGACCCGTCTCACCCGCTACCGAGCAGAACCGTCCCGCGCCGTCGGGCGACTGGCGCGATCTGCTGTCCGTACCGGTGGACCAGCTCATCGCCGATACGGTGCGCGCACTGCCCTCGTCCCTGCCGCGCGAGCGACCCCTCCCCGGGCGCCTCGGTGCGGTGCTGCCCGACCGGCTCCACGCCTGGCGGCGCATCGGACAGCCGGAGGTGCGGCCCTCCGTCCATCTCGCCCATGCCCGTCAGATCCTGACCGAATGGGGCTGGCAGAACACCCCGTACCGGCTCCGCAACGCCCGGGGCGCCCGATGCGTCTGCGGCGCCATGCTCACGGCGCACCGGCTGGGCTACGGGTCGGCGCACACCGTCGACCGGGCCGGCGCCTGGCTCATCTCCGAGCTCCGCACCCAGGGGTGGACCGGCCTGATCGGGCCCTGGAACCGCTACCCGGGGCGCACCGCCGCGGACGCCCTCGCCCTGATCGACGCCACCATCAGCCGCGCGGCCCGCGCCGGGCAGTAACAGCACTGGAGACGATGGCCCACAGGATCAACGGGTTCCTGGTGCTGCTCTTGCCGTTGGCGCCGATGCCACCGCCGCGGACAGCTCTGTTGCCGTTGGCGCCGCCGATGCCGATGCCGATGCCGATGCCGTTGACGCCGCCGTTGCCGTTGCCGTTGCCGTTGCCGTTGACGCCGCCGATGCCGTTGCCGTTGCCGTTCAGAAGGGTTCGTCCAGCCCTTCCGTGTCCTCGCCCTCTTCCTCCAGGGCCCGGCGCACCACGCGCAGGGCCATGCCCTCCCCGTACCCCTTGCGGGCGAGCATGCCCGCAAGGCGGCGAAGCCGCTTGTCGCGCTCCAGGCCCCGGGTCGACCGGAGCTTGCGCGCAACGAGCTCCCGCGCCGTCTCCTCCTCCTGCTCGGAGTCGAGCTGTCCGACGGCCTCGTCGATCACGGCGGAGTCCACACCCTTGGTCCGCAGCTCACGGACGAGCGCGCGGCGGGCCAGGCCGCGTCCGTGGTGCCGGGATTCCACCCAGGCGCCGGCGAACGCGGCATCATCGATCAGCCCGACGTCCTCGAAGCGCGACAGCACCTCTTCGGCCGCCTCGTCCGGGATCTCCCGCTTGCGCAGGGCGTCCGCGAGTTGCTTGCGCGTGCGCGGGGTCCCGGTGAGCAGGCGCAGGCAGATATTGCGCGCCTGCTCGACCGGGTCCAGCGGTTCCCCCTTCTCGGCCCTCGACGAGGAGGGGGAACCGCCGTCCCTGGAACGGGAGCGGGAACGGCGCCCCGCCCCCTCGCCGAATCCGGCGCCCGAGCCCGCGTTTCTCCCACGGCCGGCTCTGACGGCCGGCCCGTGGGAGACATCGGACTCGTGGTCGGATCCGTCGGTTTGCCCGGCGTCGAATTCTTGCCCGGCGGCGAATTCGGGACCGGGGCCCGCGCCGGAATCGGCGGCGCTGCCCGGCCACTCCGTACGACGCGTCACGGTCTAGCTCTTGGCCGCCGCTGTCTTGGCCGGCTTGGTCTTGCCGGCCGGCGCGGGCACCGACTTCGCCGCACCGTCGGCCGGAGCCGCCGCAGCGCCTGCCGCGTCCGCGCCGGGTTCGGCGGCGGGCTCGGTCTCGGGCCGGACTCCGACGCCCAGCTTCTCGAGGATCTTCTTCTCGATCTCGTCGGCGAGGTCGGGGTTGTCCTTGAGGAAGTTGCGGGCGTTCTCCTTGCCCTGGCCGAGCTGGTCACCCTCGTACGTGTACCAGGCGCCGGCCTTGCGGACGAAGCCGTGTTCCACGCCCATGTCGATCAGGCCGCCCTCACGGCTGATGCCCTGGCCGTAGAGGATGTCGAACTCGGCCTGCTTGAACGGCGGCGCGACCTTGTTCTTGACGACCTTGACGCGGGTGCGGTTACCGACCGCGTCGGTACCGTCCTTGAGCGTCTCGATACGCCGGATGTCCAGACGCACCGAGGCGTAGAACTTCAGCGCCCGGCCACCGGTCGTGGTCTCCGGCGAGCCGAACATCACACCGATCTTCTCGCGGAGCTGGTTGATGAAGATCGCTGTGGTCTTGGACTGGTTGAGCGCGCTGGTGATCTTCCGCAGCGCCTGGCTCATCAGACGGGCCTGCAGACCCACGTGCGAGTCACCCATCTCGCCCTCGATCTCCGCGCGCGGCACGAGCGCCGCGACGGAGTCGATGACGATCAGGTCGAGCGCACCCGAGCGGACCAGCATGTCCACGATCTCGAGGGCCTGCTCACCGTTGTCCGGCTGGGACAGGATGAGGTTGTCGATGTCGACGCCGAGCTTCTTGGCGTACTCCGGGTCGAGCGCGTGCTCCGCGTCGATGAAGGCCACCTGGCCGCCGAGCTTCTGCGCGTTCGCCACGGCGTGCAGCGTCAGCGTCGTCTTACCGGAGGACTCCGGCCCGTACACCTCCACCACGCGGCCGCGCGGCAGACCGCCGACGCCGAGCGCCACGTCCAGCGCGGTGGACCCGGTGGGAATCACCTCGATGGGCTCGTTCGGCCGCTCACCGAGGCGCATCACCGCGCCCTTGCCGAATTGCCGTTCAATCTGTGCGAGTGCGGCGTCCAGCGCCTTCTCGCGGTCGGTTCCTGCCATGGGTTCCACCCGATTTGCTTGAGTCGATCGCTTCACGTCAAAGACGCTAACCCCTGCCACTGACAATGGGCCTCGACGTCCTCCCGGCCTGTGGACAACTCCACGGTCGAGCCCGGGAAAACCCGGCCGGAACCCCATGAGAATGGATGTTCGATTTTGGTGTCAAGCGCACCACGCCGCACCGGCTCGCCCCCAGGATAGCGCCCCGAAGTCGGGCATTAAGGGGTGAGGATCATCTATGCGGCGTCACGCACGAACTGGGATATACAGGGAAACGCGGGCCGAAGAAACGTCGTGCCTCAGGAGCGCGGCTGCGGATCCTGAGGCTCGTCGCCCTCCCCCCGGCCACCTTGGCCGTCCTGGCCGCCGTCGGCCTCGGGGGCGTGCCAGATCCGGCGCAGCCGCACGGCCACCGGTTCACCGCGCCGCCACTGATGACGTCCGTGCACCCGGGGGTCGTCCGTGACGTCGTACCGCTTCACGTAGGCCCCCAGGAAAGCCTGCAGCGTGGCGACGGCCGGGATGGCGATCAGCGCACCGACCGCGCCCATCAGGGCCGTGCCGGCGATGACCGAGCCGAAGGCGACCGCCGGATGGATGTCCACGGTCTTCGAGGTCAGCTTGGGCTGCAGCACGTAGTTCTCGAACTGCTGGTACACCACGACGAATCCGAGGACCCACAGCGCGTACCAGGGGTCGACGGTGAACGCGATCAGCATCGGCAGGGCGCCCGCCAGATACGTACCGATCGTGGGGATGAACTGAGAGACGAGCCCCACCCACACCGCGAGCACCGGTGCGTACGGCACTCCCAGGGCCAGCAGCAGGATGTAGTGCGCGACTCCGGAGATGAGCGCCATCAACCCGCGCGAGTAGAGGTACCCGCCCGTCTTGTCGACCGCGATCTCCCAGGCCCGCAGCACCTCGGCCTGGCGGGACGGGGGGAGGACGGAGCACAGCGCGCGGCGCAGCCGGGGTCCGTCGGCCGCGAAGTAGAACGAGAACAGGAAGATCGTCAGCAGCCGGAACAGCCCGCCGAGGACCGTGGTGGACACGTCGAGGACACCGCTCGCACTGTTCTGGACGTACTTCTGCAACCAGTCGGAGTGCAGCAGGCTGTCCTGCACCTCGACACGGGAGAGCTCGGTGCGGAAGGTCTGGTTGACCCAGTTGATCACCGAGTCGAGGTACTTCGGGAAGTCCTCCACCATGTCGACGATCTGGCCCGCGAGCATCGAGCTGAGCAGCACGACGAAGCCGGCACCGGCGATCAGCACGCCGAGGAAGACCAGGAAGGTGGCGAAGCCCCGTCGTACGCCGCGGGCCGACATCCGGCTCACCGCGGGTTCGATCGCGAGCGCCAGGAAGAAGGCGATCAGCACATTGATCAACAGACCGATGAGCTGGTCGAAGGCCCAGCTGCCGAGCCGGAAGCAGGCGTAGAGCGCCAGTGCCAGCACCATGGCACGCGGCAGCCAGCCGGGCATGCGGGCGCGCCCGGCGCCGGACTGCGGGGGCGGTGGCGCGGCCGGCGGGACGGGCGGGTCGAGGGGCGGCTGGGTCTGAGCGGTCTCGTCTGTCGGTGCCACGGAGCAAGTCTCGCCTACTGCACGGACACGCGGTCGCGCACCCCGGCTCCGTCCCGGCCGCCGTACCGCCGCGAATCGCGGTTCAGCGCTTGTCCGCGGGGACGTCCACGGCTGTGCACACCCCACGCCAGACGTCCTTGGCCTCCCACCCCGCGTCCAGTGCCTGCCACACGGTGCGCCCGCCGAGCTCGGCCATCACATGGTCGCGCGCGAAGGAATCGGCGTACCCCGCGCCGAAGTGGTCCGCCATCCGTTCCCAGAAAATCGTCAACCGCATGCCACCAGTATCCCGCTCCTGAGAGTGCAGCCTGGCCGCCCGGCCTTGCCGAGAGCGCTTGCCGTCCTACGGTCGGTGCATGGCTGGAACCGAAACAAGTCCCCTCAACCGTGCCGAGCAGTTCATCTGGCTCACGGCCCGCGTCCTGGAACAGCGGCGGTTCGCCCATCACTTCCTGAAAGGAAGTGCGGACGCCGTGGAAACAGCTCTCGCCGCCTTCCTCAACGAGGACGGCGGATACGGTCACGCGCTCGAACCCGATCTGCGAGGCCCTGTGAGTCAGCCGCTCCACACGGCGCACGCGCTGAGCGTCCTCGACTCCATCGATCGCTGCGGCGGGCTCCGAGTGGAGCGGATCTGCCGATTCCTGACCGCCGTGTCCACCAAGGAGGGCGCCTTACCTGCTCTGCTCCCCTCGCAACGCGGCTACCCGGCCGCGCCGTTCATCCCGGTCGTCGACGACCCACCGGCCGAACTGCTGGTCACCGGGCCCGTCGTCGGGCTGCTCCACCGCAATTCGGTGTGGCACGCCTGGCTGTTCCGGGCAACGGACTTCTGCTGGGCGGCCGTCGATGCCCTGGAGGTGTCGCATCCCTACGAGATCGAGGCCGCGGTCGCCTTCCTCGACGGCGCGCCGGACCGGCCGCGGGCCGAGGCCGCGGCCGACCGGCTCGGACGTCTGGTGCGCGACCAGCGGCTTGTCGCGCTGGACCCGGAGCGGCGCGCGGAGTACCCCGTGGCGCCCGGCTACGCGCCGGGTGAGCAGCACTTTCCGTACGACTACGCCCGCGCGCCCGAGTCGCTCGCCCGGCGCTGGTTCACCGACGCGGAGATGGATCGCGCGCTGGACCACCTGGCGGCCGGGCAGCAGGCGGACGGCGGCTGGCCCGTGACCTGGCGACAGTGGGCCCCGGGAACCGCTCTGGAGGGGCGCCCCCTGGTCACGCTCAGAGCCCTGCAGACGCTCCGGGCGTACGGGCGCGGTCTGGACTGACCACCCGGCACCGGGGCCCGGGCGGCGGCCCGCCGCCCGGGGCTCTCACACGCTGCCGTGGCCGTCCTCCGCCTGCCCGGTGTCGCGCAGGAGCAGAGCCGCGATGGCCAGCGCGGTACCGCGCGGGGAGCCCAGGTCGAGCCCGGTCAGCTCCGCGAGCCGGGCGAGCCGGTTGTCGACGGTGTTGGGGTGCAGCCCGAGGAGTACGGCGGTGAGGCGCCGGTCCTGCTGCTGCGCCAGGTACGTCCGCAGGGTCCGCAGGAGTTCGGGGCGGGCGGCGACCGGGCCCAGCAGGGCGGCGATGCGCCGGCCGCTGGGGCCGGGACGCGACAGATGGAATTCGAGGAGTACGTCGTCGAGGCCGTGCACTCCCGGCGGCAGGCCGCACACCCGCGCGATCCGCAGGATCTCCGCCGCCGTGCGGGATGCCTCGGGCACCGCGGCGGGCGACGCCGCCCGCGCCGCGGCGATCCGCACGCCGACCCCGCAGGCGCGGGACAGCCGCCGGGCGAGATCGTCCGGCGGCTCGCAGTCCCGCGGGACGACGGCCCGGCCGGCCCCCGCGTCGAACAGGAAGAGCAGTTCCGTACCGAAGGTCTGGTCGAGGACCGTCTGGATCCGCCGCATACGGCGCCGCACCGTCACCGGGCCGGAGGCGTCCGGCCGCCCGTCGCGCGGCTCGTCCGGCCCGTCCGCCGGTTCCAGGGCGACGGCGAGCACCAGCACCGGCCCGTCCAGCCCGAGCTCCTCCAGCAGCGCCGGGCCCGGTTCCAGCGTCCCTTCCAGGAAGCCGCGCACCAGGGAGCGGCGGCGCTCCCGCTGCTCGGCCTCCAGCGCGGACCGCTCGTCCATATAGGTCTCGGCCACAGCGCCGAGGAGCGAGTGGTGCGACTGGAGCAGCAGGTCGACGAGTTCGATGAGGGCCCCTTCCTCGCCGGGCTCCGCCGCCTCGCGGAGCGCCTGCCACAGGACGTACACGCCGAGGGCGTGGGTACGCAGCAGGAGGTGCAGGGGCATACCCTCCTCGGCGCGCTGCGCGGCCCGCTCGCGAAACAGCCGCAGCCCGCCGGAGCCGGGATGCGGATCACTGACCCGTCGCAGGAAGAGACGCACTCCGTGCCGGGCGGTGGCCGCGATCTCCAGGTCCTTCACGTCGCCGGGGAGCTCCGCGTACCCCGGAAGCTGCTCGAAGGACTCCCTGGCCATGTGCCGGGCCAGCCCGTTGACCCGGGGCTCGCAGCGCAGAGCGAGGGCTCTCGCCTCGTCGGACAGGGGCACGGCGGTTCTCCCGACATTCCGGTGGTGCTTGTGACGCATCACAGTACTCAGCGCACGGCGGTGTGATGAGGGCTGGTGTCGGAGCTCAGCGAGGAGCCCGAGACTCGGGGTTCCGGCGATCCGCCGCACAGGACCGAAGGAGCCTCAGCTATGACCGAGCACAAGCCGACGGACTATCTCAGCTATGCCGACCGGGTATGGCGGGGCGAGGACACCCTGCTGGCCCATCTGTCGGGGGCGTACTCCGGTACGGAGCTGGTGACCGTGCGCGAGCGGGTCGGCTTCCTGCCCGCCTTCGCCAATGTGGCGGTCTTCGACACCGGCGACGGCCTGGTCCTGGTGGACTCCGGCGACATCCGTACGGCCACGCCGCTGCACACGGCGGTCCAGGCGTTCAGCGCGCAGCCCGTCAACACGGTCGTCTACACGCACGGTCATGTCGACCACGTCTTCGGGGTGGCGCCCTTCGACGCGCAGGCGGACAGCGAGGGCCGGGAGCGGCCCGAGGTCATCGCGCACGAAGCCGTCGCCGCCCGTTTCGACCGCTACATCAGCACCGCGGGGTACAACACCTGGATCAATCGCAGGCAGTTCGGTGTGCCGACGCTGAACTGGCCGTCCACCTACCGCTACCCCGACACCACCTACCGGGAGCGGATGACCGTGCGGCGCGGTGATCTGACCTTCGAGCTGGTGCATGCCAAGGGCGAGACCGACGACAGCACCTATGTGTGGGTCCCCGAGCTCAGGACGCTGTGCACCGGCGACCTGTTCATCTGGAACACCCCGAACGCGGGCAACCCCCAGAAGGTGCAGCGGTATCCGGAGGACTGGGCGCGGGCGCTGCGCGCCATGCAGGAGCTGGGTGCCGAACTGCTGCTCCCGGGGCACGGCGTGCCGATCGTGGGCAGGGACCGGGTCCACCAGGCGCTCGACGACACCGCGCGTCTTCTGGAGACGCTGTGCGAGCAGACCAGGGCCCTGATGAACGCGGGCCACCGCCTCGACGCGGTGGTGCACGGGGTACGGGTGCCGCAGGAGCTGCTGGCGAAGCCCTATCTGCATCCGGCCTACGACGAGCCGGAGTTCGTCGTACGGAATCTGTGGCGGCTGTGGGGCGGCTGGTACGACCAGAACCCGGCGCACCTCAAGCCGGCTCCGGACGCGGCGGTCGCGGCCGAGTTCGCCGCTGCGGCGGGCGGGGCGTCCGCGCTGGCGGCGCGCGCGGCCGAACTGCTGGAGAAGGGCGAGCTGCGGCTGGCCTCGCATCTGGCGGAGACCGCCGCGCTGGCGGCCCCGGCCGAGGGGGACGTGGCGCGGATACGGGCCCGGGTCTACACGCAGAGGGCGGCGGCCGAGACGTCGACGATGGCCCGAGGCGTGTTCAGCTGGGCGGCCGCCGAGTCGGCGGCGGTGGCCGAGGGCACCGACCTGGAGACGGAACTGACGCGCTCGCCCGAGGGCCGCAGGCGCGCGGCCGGGATGATCAGCGTCGGCGTCGCGGACGACGACGCGTGCGGCTGCGGCGGGGTGCCCGGGGAGGCCGGATGAGCGCCGGAGCAGGGGAAGCGACCGCGCCGGCCGCGGGAACGGAGGGGGCGCGGCGCCTGCGGCGGAGCGCCTGGGGCACCACCTGGCTGCTGCTCACCTTCATGCTGGTGAACTTCGCCGACAAGACCGTGATGGGGCTGGCAGCCGATCCGATCCGCGCGGAGCTGGGACTGACCCGTGGTGAGTTCGGTACGGCGCAGGCGGCGTTCTTCGCCCTGTTCAGCCTGGCCGCGCTCGGGGTGTCCTTCCTGACCCGCCGCGTCCGGACGACCGTGCTGCTGCTCGGCATGGCGCTGCTGTGGTCGGCGGCGCAGCTGCCGATGCTGCTGGGCGCCGCGGGCTTCGGAACGCTGCTGGCGACCCGGGTGCTGCTCGGGGCGGCGGAGGGTCCGGCGGCGCCGGTTGCGGTGCACCATCTGCACGGCTGGTTCGGGCAGCGGGAGCGGACGCTGCCGACCGCGGTGCTGATGGTCGGCGCGGCGGGCGGCGTGGCCGTGTCCGCCCCGCTCCTCACTGTGGTGATCGACGTCTGGGGGTGGCGCTGGGCCTTCGGTTCGGTGGGACTCGTCGGTCTGGTCTGGGCGATGTGCTGGTACGCCCGGGGCGAGGAGGGGCCTCTTGCCCCGCCGCTCGTCCGGCGGTCCTCGGATGCCGGTACTTCGGGCGCCGACGCAATCGCTCCGTCCGTTCCCTACCGGCGGCTGCTGCTCTCCGGCACCTGGCTGACGGCCGCCTTCGGGGCGTTTGCCGCCTACTGGCTGCTCTCGGCGGGGCTGACCTGGGCGCCGGACTATCTGCACGAGGTGTCCGGCCTGAGCCTGAAGCAATCGGGTGCCGTGGTCACGGCGACCGCGGTGGGCAACGCGGTGGTGCTGCTGGCCCATGGTCTGCTCGCCCGGCGTGCCTCGTCGAAGGAAACGGTGCCCCGGCTGCCGGCGGGGCTCGGCGGAGGGCTGGTGATGTGTGTGGCCGCCGTGTCGATCGCCGCGTTCGCGGAGGTGGACGTGGTCGGCGTGAAGATCGCGCTGATGGTCGGCCCGATGGCACTGACGAACGTGATCCTCACGGTGTCGCAGACGGCCGTCGCGCGGATCACCCCGGCCGGACAGCGCGGGGTGGCCCTGGGTGCCCTGGCGTTCGTCTATGCCCTGGCAGGCGTCCTGTCCCCGCTGGTCACGGGCCGGATGGTGGATGCGGCCGCATCGGTGCCCGCGGGTTACCACTCCGCGTACCTGCTGATGGCGGGTCTGGTCGCGGTCGCCGGTGTGCTCGCCGTCTGCTTCCTGCGGCCGGAGAAGGACGCGCTGCGGCTGGAGGTTCCCGAGGCGCCGGCGGTAGGCCTGTTGCCCGCGCACTGAGAGGCATACGTCCACAGGCCACAGGCCACAGTCCACAGGGAAGGGGCCGCAGAGGGCCACGGGTAAGGGGCTCGGTCCATGGACCGAGCCCCTTACCCGTCCCGCGCCGCCGCAGGCGCGGTCAGCCGAGTGCGCGTACTCCGGCGGTGACGGCCACGGCCACCCCCACGACAACGAGGAAGGGCGCCCGCAGCACGAGGGCGAGGGCAGCGGCGGCGAGCCCGGCTCCCCTGGCGTCGAGCACCAGGTGCTGGCCGGTGCCGAAGGCCTGCTGCGCGGTCAGGGCAGCCAGCAGGGCCACCGGAAGCAGCGCGGCCAGACGCTGCACGACGGGGCGCTCCAGGGCGTCTGCCGGCACCAGAAGGCCCAGGAGCTTGGCGAGGTAACAGCCGACGGCGGTCAGTGCGATGGCGATCCAGACGTTCATCGGCCGTCCTCCTGCGTGATGGTGCGCGACGACCCGGTCCTCGCGGACGCCATCTCCGTTTCCTGCCCCTGCCCGGCCACCCCGGCCGGTTCATCCGGGGTTCCGTCCTTGCCACGCCCCGTCAGCCCGTCCCTGCCGCGCCCCCTCAGGAAGAGGACGGCCGGCGCCGCGAGAGCGGCCAGCAGTACGGGCACCCCTCCGGGCAGAACGGGCAGCAGGCCGAGCGCCAGCACGACGGCGAGTGCGGCGGTGACCCGCTCCGTCGTGCTCTTCAGCATCGGCGCGAGCAGGGCGAGGAAAACGGCAGGGCTCGCCGCGTCCAGCCCCCAGGCGGCGGTGTCGCCGAGCGCCTTCGCGCCGAGCGCGCCGACCAGCGTGGTGAGGTTCCACAGCACGTAGAGCGTGAGTCCGGTGACGGTGAAACCGATCCGGGCGGCCCGCCGGGTGGGCTGGGGCAGCGTCACGGCAGTCGTCTCGTCGATGACCCACTGGGCCGCGAGGGGACGCAGGGCACGCGGCAGCGCGAGCAGTTGCGACAGCCGCAGGCCGTAGAAGGAATTGCGTACGCCGAGGAAGAAGGCACCGGCGGCTGCGGTGTACGGGTTGCCGCCGGCGGCAAGGGCGCCCACCAGGGCGAACTGGGAGGCGCCGGTGAAGACGAGGAGGCTCAGCACGCAGGTCTGCAGCAGGCTCAGTCCGGCCCCGGCCGAGGTGACGCCGAACGCGAAGCCGGAGAGGCCGACGGCTATGCCGACGCCGAGTGCGTCACGTACGACGGCCGCGTCCGGTTTGGCCTCGGCGGTGATCGCACTGCCGCCGGGCGGGCCGGTGACGGTCTGAGGGGGTGCTGTCTGTTCTGCCACGCCCGGGACGCTACCCGGGCACTCCGGGGCCGGTCTTGTACGTTCTTGCACGTTCCCGCTGGTAGGCGCCGGGTGGCACCCCCACGATCCGGGTGAAATGACGGTTGAGATGCGGCTGGTCGGTGAAGCCGACCGCGGCGGCAGCCGCGGCGGGAGCGGTGCCAGCGTCGAGCATCCGTCGCGCACGCCGGACGCGCGCGTCGGTGAGCCAGGTGTGCGGCGGCATCCCGTACTGCTTCTTGAAGGCCCGGAGCAGGGCGAACGGGCTCGTGCCCAGTTCGGTGGCCAGTGCCTCCAGGGTGGGCGGCTGCGACATCCTGCTCTCCAGTACGGCACGGGCCCGCGCCGCGTCCCGCGCGCCGGCCGCCCGGGGCTCCGGGGCGGGCAGGACGCTGCCGTGCCGGGTGAGCAGACGCGTGACCAGGACCCGCAACACGCTGTCCGCCGCCAGCGCGCTGCCCTCCTCCGCTGCCCGGTGGACCTCGCCGATGAGCCGCGCCGCGTAGGGATCGGCCACGCTGGTCTCCGTGAAGCCGACGGTGCCGCGCAGGTTCGTCGTGTCGGCCGCGATGGCGTTGACCGCCTGGGCGGACGGGTAGAGCGTGGCGTACACCCAGCCCTCGGGAACACCGGCCCTCGCGGTGTGCGGCACCTCTGGATTGATCATGACGACGGAGCCGGGGCCCGCGTGGACGGTGCCGTCGGGCAGCTCGACGTCCTCGACACCCTGGGTGACGGCGCCGAACACGTAGCCCTCGTGGCTGTGGCGCGGGAAGGTGTGGCGGATGTAGCGGGCGCGCAGCAGGTCGAGGTCGGGCAGCTCGGCGTACTGCCAGTGCCTCGCCCATTCCGCCGGTCCCGTCGCTCCTGCCATGCTCGAATTCTCGCAGCTCGCGGGCTGCTGCTGCCTCGGCGCGATGGCAGGCCCGGCCGTCGCGGCCTCGTCCGCGGGCGGGGCCGCGACCTGGCGGGGCCGTTTCCGGGGCCGTTGTCAGTGGCGGGGTGCACGATGGGGGACATGACCGGCTCCGCACTCGATGCGTTCTCCCCCGCGACCCGCAGCTGGTTCACGGGGGCCTTCAGCGCGCCGACAGCCGCGCAGGAAGGCGCCTGGCGGGCGATCGGCGAGGGGTCGGACGTCCTGGTCGTCGCGCCGACCGGGTCGGGAAAGACCCTGGCCGCCTTCCTCGCCGCCCTGGACCAGCTGACCGCGGTCCCGCCGCCCGCCGAGCCGAAGAAGCGCTGCCGTGTGTTGTACGTATCACCGCTCAAGGCGCTCGCCGTCGACGTGGAGCGCAATCTCCGCTCGCCGCTGACCGGCATCCGCCAGGAATCGGCGCGCCTGGGGCTGCCCGAGCCCGAGGTGCGCGTGGGCATCCGCTCCGGCGACACCCCGCCCGCCGAGCGCCGTTCGATGGCGACGAGGCCGCCGGACATCCTGATCACCACACCCGAGTCCCTCTTCCTGATGCTGACGTCCTCGGCGCGGGAGGCACTGGCCGGAATCGAGACGGTGATCCTCGACGAGGTGCACGCGGTCGCGGGCACCAAGCGGGGCGCCCATCTCGCCGTGTCGCTCGAGCGGCTCGACGAGCTGCTGCCCCGCCCGGCCAGGCGCATCGGTCTGTCGGCCACCGTTCGCCCGGTCGACGAGGTCGCGCGTTTCCTCTCACCGTTGCGGAAGGTGGAGATCGTCCAGCCGCCGTCCACCAAGCAGTTCGATCTGTCGGTGGTCGTGCCGGTCGAGGATCTGGGTGAGCTCGGCGGCTCCCCCGCCACCGACCCGGACTCCGGCCAGACGGACAAGCCGTCGATCTGGCCCCATGTGGAGGAGCGGATCGCCGATCTCGTCCAGGCCCACCGCTCCACGATCGTCTTCGCCAACTCCCGCCGTCTCGCCGAGCGGCTCTGCAACCGGCTCAACGAGATCGCGTACGAACGGGCCACGGGCGAGACGATGCCCGAGGCCCACTCCCCCGCCGAGATCATGGCGGAGTCCGGCGCGGCGAAGGGCGCGCCCCCGCTCCTCGCCCGGGCCCATCACGGATCGGTCTCCAAGGAGCAGCGCGCGCAGGTGGAGGAGGACCTCAAGGCGGGCCGGCTGCCCGCGGTGGTCGCCACCTCCAGCCTGGAGCTGGGGATCGACATGGGGGCGGTCGACCTGGTCATCCAGGTCGAGTCGCCGCCGTCGGTCGCGTCCGGACTCCAGCGGGTCGGCCGTGCCGGGCATCAGGTCGGTGCGGTCTCCACCGGGGTCGTCTTCCCGAAGTACCGGGGCGACCTGGTGCAGGCGGCCGTGGTCACCGAACGCATGCGTGAAGGATCCATCGAGGCGCTGCGGGTCCCTTCCAATCCGCTGGACGTGCTGGCCCAGCAGCTGGTCGCGATGGTCGCCCTGGACAGCTGGCAGGTGGACGACCTGCTGACGGTGACCCGCCGGGCCGCGCCCTTCGCCTCGCTCCCCGAGTCGGCGTTCACCGCCGTACTCGACATGCTCGCCGGCCGCTATCCGTCCGATGCCTTCGCCGAGCTGCGTCCCCGAGTCGTCTGGGACCGGGTCGCCGGTACGGTCACCGGCCGGCCAGGCGCCCAGCGGCTTGCCGTCACCTCCGGCGGCACCATCCCCGACCGCGGCCTGTTCGGGGTCTTCCTCGCCGGCTCCGACCCCAAGAAGGGCGGCGGCCGGGTCGGGGAGCTGGACGAGGAGATGGTGTACGAGTCCCGGGTCGGCGACGTCTTCACCCTGGGCACCACGTCGTGGCGGATCGAGGACATCACGCGCGACCGGGTCCTGGTCTCGCCCGCACCCGGTGTTCCGGGACGACTGCCGTTCTGGAAGGGCGACCAGCTGGGCCGTCCGCTGGAGCTGGGGCGTGCGCTGGGCGCCTTTCTCCGCGAGCTCGGCGGACTGTCCCCGGACGATGCCCGGCAGCGGCTGCTGGCCGCGGGTCTGGACACGTGGGCCGTGGACAACGTGCTGTCCTACATCGACGAGCAGCGCCGGGCCTGCGGCCATGTGCCGGACGACCGGACCATCCTCGTCGAGCGTTTCCGGGACGAGCTGGGCGACTGGCGCGTCGTCGTGCACTCCCCGTTCGGCGCCCAGGTGCACGCCCCGTGGGCGCTCGCCCTCAGCGCCCGCCTCGCCGAGCGGTACGGCATGGACGCCCAGGTCATGCATGCCGACGACGGCATCGTGCTGAGGCTCCCGGACGCGGACATGATGGGCTTGGACCTCCTCGACTTCGACCCGGTCCAGGATTCGTCCCAGGCGCCCGCCGCGGCACCGCTCCCTCCCGCCAACACCGCCCTCGACAGCGACCAGCCCCCGGTCGGCGCCGCCGATGTGGCCTTCGACAAGGGCGAGATCGAGCAGATCGTCACGGACCAGGTCGGCGGTTCCGCCCTGTTCGCCTCGCGGTTCCGCGAGTGCGCGGCTCGCGCACTGCTGCTGCCGCGGCGCAGTCCCGGCAAGCGCACACCGCTGTGGCAACAGCGTCAGCGGGCCGCTCAGCTCCTTCAGGTCGCCTCCGAGTTCGGCTCGTTCCCCATCGTTCTCGAAGCGGTCCGCGAGTGCCTCCAGGACGTGTTCGACGTACCCGGGCTCACCGAGGTGATGAGCGACCTGGAAGCCCGCCGGATCCGTCTGGTCGAGGTGACCACGCAGGAGCCTTCCCCGTTCGCCCGCTCGCTCCTGTTCGGGTATGTCGCGCAGTTCCTGTACGAGGGCGACTCCCCGCTCGCCGAGCGGCGGGCCGCCGCGCTCTCGCTCGACTCCCACCTCCTGGCCGAACTGCTGGGCCGCGCGGAGCTGCGCGAGCTCCTCGACGCCGAGGTCCTGACCGAACTGGAGCGGGAGCTCCAGTGGCTGGCCGAGGACCGCCGGATCAAGGACGTCGAAGGGGTCGCCGACCTGCTGCGGGTCCTCGGTCCGCTCACCGATTCGGAACTGGCCGAGCGCGGGGCCGAGCCCCCATGGGCGCGGCAGCTGGCATCGGCACGGCGCGCCATCCAGGTCCGGATCGGCGGCGGCGATCACTGGGCGGCCATCGAGGATGCGGGCCGGCTGCGCGACGCCCTGGGCACGGCACTCCCGGTCGGCGTCCCCGAGGCGTTCACCGAACCGGTGAAGGACCCGCTCGGTGACCTCCTCGCCCGCTACGCCCGTACGCACGGGCCGTTCACCTCCACCGCGGCGGCGGCCCGCTTCGGCCTCGGCACGGCCGTCACCGACGGCGCGCTGCAACGGCTCGCGGCCTCGGGCCGGATCGTCCAGGGCGAGTTCCACCCCGCCGGTATCGGCCAGGAGTGGTGCGACGCCACGGTGCTGCGGCGGCTGCGGCGCCGCTCGCTCGCCGCGCTCCGCCACGAGCTGGAGCCGGTGCCTCCCGCCGCGCTGGCGGGGTTCCTCCCCCAGTGGCAGCATCTCGGCGACAACAGCCTGCGCGGCATCGACGGACTGGCGCGCGCCGTGGAGCAGTTGCAGGGCGCCCCTGTCCCCGCCTCCGCGTTGGAGAAGCTCATCCTGCCGAGCCGGGTCAGCGGCTACTCGCCGGCGCTCCTGGACGAACTCACCACCACCGGCGAGGTCGTGTGGGCCGGTGCGGGGGCCCTGCCCGGCAAGGACGGCTGGCTGGCCCTCTACCCGGCCGACAGCGCGCCCCTGCTCCTGCCTGCCCCGCACCCGCTCGAACTCAGCGCGCTGCACGAATCCGTGCTGGCCGCGCTCAGCGGGGGGTACGGGCTCTTCTTCCGACAGATCGCCGATCAGGTCCGCGCCACCACGCATCCGGACTCCAACGATCCCCAACTCGCGGACGCCCTCTGGGATCTCGCCTGGTCGGGCCGACTCACCAACGACACCCTCGCCCCGCTGCGTGCGCTCCTGGGCTCGGGTCGCACGGCCGGATCGACCGCGCATCGCGCCAAACGCAACGTTCCGCGCGGCCGTTACGGTTCCCTGACCGCCTCGGCCCGCCCCGTCTCGCGCACCGGTCCGCCCACGGTCTCGGGCCGCTGGTCCCTGCTTCCCTCCACCGAACCCGAACCCACGCACCGGGCCCACGCCCTGGCCCGCACCCTCCTGGACCGGCACGGCGTGGTGACGCGCGGCGCGGTCCAGGCCGAGGGTGTCGAGGGCGGCTTCTCCGCCGCGTACCGCGTGCTGTCCGCCTTCGAGGACAACGGGCAGGCGCGCCGCGGCTATGTCGTGGAGGGGCTGGGGGCCGCGCAGTTCGCCATGGACGGCGCGGTCGACCGGCTCCGCGCGGCCTCCACCGCCCGCGACCGTACGGAACCGGGCGCGAACCCCCGCGCGCTGGTCCTCGCCGCGGCAGACCCCGCCAACGCCTACGGGGCGGCCCTGCCATGGCCCGAGCCACCGGCCGGGGCCGGCCACAAGCCCGGTCGGAAGGCCGGCTCCCTCGTCGTCCTGGTGGACGGTGAGCTGACGCTCTATATGGAGCGCGGCGGTAAGACACTCCTTGCCTGGCCGACCGACCCGGACGACCCCGCGCTCCGGGCAGCCGCGGCGGCCCTCGCAGCCGCAGCCCGGGCCGGAGCCCTCGGCACCGTCACGGTGGAGCGCACCAACGGCGCCTCGTCGCTGACCTCACCGCTCGGCCGCACCCTGGAGTCGGCCGGCTTCCTCGCCACCCCCAGAGGCCTGCGCCTTCGCGCCTGAGCCCGAGCCCACCCCCACCACCACAGCCACACCGGGCGCCGGGCCGGGCCCCGCACCCGCACCCGCACCCGCACCCGCACCCGCACCCGCACCCGCAAACCGTGCGCTCACCCGCTCACACCCGCAAACCCCGCCGCCCCCGCGCATGATGGACGTATGCCCGAAGGAGACACCGTCCTGCAGACCGCGAAGCGGCTGCACAGCGCGCTGGCCGGCCAGGTCCTCACCCGGTCCGATCTGCGCGTCCCACGGTTCGCCACCGCCGATCTCACCGGCCGGACCGTTCTCGGTGTCTCCGCACGCGGCAAGCACCTGCTCACCCGCGTCGAGGGCGGCCTCACCCTCCACAGCCATCTGCGGATGGACGGCGCCTGGCGCGTCTACGCCCCCGACGAACGCTGGCGGGGCGGCCCCTCCCACCAGATCCGCGCCATCCTGGCCAACGCCACGCACACCGCGGTGGGCTACCGCCTCCCCGTCCTCGAACTCCTGCGCACGAAGGACGAGGAGCAGGCCGTTGGTCACCTCGGCCCGGACCTGCTGGGCCCGGACTGGAACGCCGACACCGCGCTGCACAATCTGCTCGCCGACCCCGCCCGCCCCCTGGGCGAAGCCCTTCTGGACCAGCGCAACCTGGCCGGCATCGGCAACATCTACAAATGCGAGCTCTGCTTCCTGGCCCGGGCCACCCCCTGGCTCCCCGTCGGCCGGCTGCCCGAACCCACCGCAGCCCTCCTGGTCACCACGGCCAAGCAACTCCTGGAAGCCAACCGCGACCGTCCGGTCCGCACCACCACCGTCGGCGCCCGTCCCCGGACCGCCGCCGCTCCGGCGCCGCGCAGCCCTCGCACCGGCCAGAACCTGTGGGTCTACGGCCGGACCCACCGCCCCTGCCTGCGCTGCGGGACAGCGATCCGCGTGGCGGAGCAGGACACCCGCCCCACCTACTGGTGCCCCCGCTGCCAGCCGGGCCCCACTCCTTAGACCTTTCGCCACCGCACGCCAGTTGACGACCCGTCAGATATCGCCGTACGGTCCCGTCATGCCTCTCGCCGCGTACGACCTCACCGGCCGCTCCGCGTTCGTCACCGGCGCCGCCGGCGGTATCGGCCGCGCCTCGGCCGTCCTGCTGGCGGAGGCGGGCGCCACCGTGCACTGCGCCGATCTCGACGAGAAGGGTCTCCTGGAGACCCTCGGCCTGATCACCTCCGCAGGTGGCGAAGCCCACACCCATCCGCTGGATGTCACCGACCGCAACCAGGTCCGGGCCGCGGTCTCGGCCGCCGGCGAACTGGACATCCTGGCCGCCGTCGCCGGAATCATGCATACGAGCAGCGTGCTGGAGACCACGGACGAGGACCTCGACCGCGTGCTCTCGGTCAACTTCAAGGGTGTTCTGTACGCCTGCCAGGAGGTGGCCCGCACGATGGTGGCGCGCAGTTCCCCCGGCTCCCTCATCACGATGGCCTCGGGCGCGGTCGACTCCGCGAGCCCTGGCCTGCTCTGCTACAGCGCCGCGAAGGCCGCCGTGGTCCAGCTGACCAAGACCCTGGCCACCGAGCTGGGACCGCACGGCATCCGGGTCAACGCGGTCGCCCCGGGATGGATCCGCACCCCCATGACCGCCCGCCACGACGCGGAGCAACAGCACCGGGCCGAGGCCGCGATGGCCCGCGTTTCCCCGCTCGGCAGGGTCGGCGAGCCCGACGAAGTCGCCCACACGGTGCTGCATCTGGCCGCTGACGCTTCGGCCTTCATGACCGGCCAGATCCTCCGCCCGAACGGCGGCGTCGCCATGCCCTGGTAGCGCGCCACGCCCTGCCGACGGACCAGGACCGGTGGCCCTCGCTCCGCCACGGTCTCTTCGTCCGTCCGGACAGGGCGCAAGCCCGTCGAGACCAGGCACCCTTCCGCCAGGACAGGGCGGAAGGGCGCCGGAACCGGCCGCTCTCGCGCCACGAAGGGCCGGACAGTGAGCCGGGTATCGATGAGCCGGGTATCGACGAGCCGGATATCAGTGACTGCCAGTTCCGGACGATCTCACGCGCACCTTCGGCACACCGCCGCAGCAGACCGGTCCCCGCGTCGAATATCCCCATCGGCCGGATGGTCTCGGTCACTTGTACGGGCAGGAGGCTGAGCCCCCATCCGCCCGCCGCCACCGCTCCCTCGACCGGCCCCGCGTGCGCCGGCTCCAGCACCAGCCGCAGGACGGCCCACCACCACACACCGCCGAGCACGAGCGCCGGCACCCATCGCCGCACCATGGCTGCCTCCTTCGGCCGGACCCGGGGCCTGTCGTTCACAACATGCCGGGCTCGCGGGGTCCCGTCCTGATCCGAACGGAAAACCTTAGCTCTGCCCGGTCACCCGACGGGAGAGCGCACCGGCGCAGTACAGGCGCGCACCACGCACCCGCACGCCTCTTGGCCCCACCGGCCACATCCCGCCGGTCACCTGCCCTCGCCCGCCCGTCTGGCCGCCGACCGCCTGGTACCCGCGCCCACCACCCGCCCAGCCGACAGGCAACCGGCGAGCCGCAGGCCTCGTCGCGGGGGCTTCCTCCAGCGGGGAGCCCCCACCGCTTCCGGTGGGGGCTCCGACCGCCTCCGCTCAGCTCTTGTCGTCGCGGGACAGGGAGTCCTTGACGCCCTCAGCGCGTTCCTGAGCCTCGTTCATGGCACCCTTGGCCTTGCCCTTGGCCTGGTCCGCCTTGCCCTCGGACTCCATGCGCTTGTTGCCTGTCATCTTGCCCATGGCTTCCTTGGCCTTGCCAGCCATCTTGTCCTTGGCGCTCTCGTCAGTCATCGCAACTCCTCGCGTCTTGCGGTCCGGCCTCCGCCCGATTCCGGGCAGACCGGCTGAGATGGGGCCCGACCGGCGGAGAACCGGCCGAGCGGGTCGGAGAGCCCGGTCAGGCACTCTCCGCCTGGAACATCCATGCGTGCTTCTCGAGGTCCGCGGTCAGCGCGATGAGAATGTCCTGGCTGACCGGGTCGGGATCACCCGTCACCTCGATCCGCTCGCGCATCCGGCCGATCACGATGCCCAGGGCGTCCACCAGCGTGCGCACGGCGTCGACGTCCTTGACCCAGCCCTCGGGCACGGAATCGATGGCCGTGGTCCGGGCGATCGTCCCCGACCGCCCGTCCGGATTGACACCCACCGCGGAGGCCCGCTCGGCCACCGTGTCGGAGTGCTGACGGGCGGTGTCGACGACCTCGTCGAGCTGGAGGTGAACCGACCTGAAGCGAGGCCCGACCACGTTCCAGTGGACCTGCTTGGCCACCAGAGAAAGGTCGACGAGGTCCACCAGGGCTCCCTGGAGAGCCTCACCCACGGACTTGAGGTCGGTCTCGGACAGCGGGCTCTTCACCACAGACATGCACGTCTCCGATCTGATATCCGTTCCGTTCAGCACCAACCACGATGGCACAAACGAAGCAAAACGGTCATCCGGGGAAATATTCGAAGCGTTCATTCCCCGCTCTCATTGATGCGCCTGCCCGCAAGAAGCACGCCGACACCCCGGCACCGGGCAGTCGTCCGGACCGGCCCGGACCGCCGGGAGGTCACTGGGCCGTCCCGGTCACACGCCCGTCCGTGGCCCGCGGACGCACAGAAGCCCCGGCCCGCCCCCTGAGGGGAGGACCGGGGCTCCGGCTTCACACCGAGCCAAGCGGGTCAAGCGGCGACGACATCCACCGCTTCCGCAGGCGCCTTGATGGTCACCCGCCCCGTCGGCACACCCGTCACCGACGAAACGGAGACGGAATTGAGCATGGGGCGCACCGGTACAGGTACCGGATCGCTGGCCGCTGCCGACTCGGCCAGTTCGGCCAGGGACAGCTCATCGCTCACTTCACGCATGAGCTCGGACATCCGTACATCAAGCGCGTCGCAAATGGCGGAGAGCAGTTCGGAGGATGCCTCCTTCTGCCCCCGCTCCACCTCGGAGAGATAGCCGAGCGAAACTCGGGCGGACGAGGAGACTTCGCGCAGAGTACGGCCTTGGCGCTGGCGCTGCCGACGCAGCACGTCACCAAGCAGGCGACGGAGCAGAATCATCGGTGGCTCCCTCCTCGGACCGCGTAGCCGCATCCTTCACGCCCCACCGTACCGCCTAGCGCTGCGGCCGTGCGGGGAGCGATGTCGTGTTCACTCAGGGCTGCAAACATCAATTCCCCCCGTTGTGTTCCGTATCCTGTGCGCTCGCGTACCCGCCGAGTTCGCCGGAGAGCAGTTCGAGCACGCTCCGTACGCTCTCTCTACGGATGTCCGCCCGTCCGCCGTTCAACCGCAGCGCGGTCACTTTCCCGGCGTCGGAGGGCCCGCATACTGCGACGAAGACCGTTCCGACCGGATGGCCATCCTGCGTATCGGGGCCGGCGACGCCGGTCGTCGCCGCTCCCCAGTCTGCACCGAGCGCCCGGCGTACGCCTGCCGCCATCTGGCGCGCGACCTCGGCGTCCACTGCCCCTCGTGCCACCAGAAGCTCCGTGTCCACGCCCAGGACTTCACTCTTGAGGGGGGTCGCATAAGCCGTCACGGACCCGCGGAAGGCCTGTGAGGCACCGGGTACGGACGTCAGCTCCGCCGCGACCAGGCCGCCGGTCAGCGACTCGGCGACGGCAAGTGTCTCCCCCCGCCCGGCGAGCAGCCGCAGCACCTGGGCCGCGACTGTCACCGCTCGGCCTCCGCTGCACCGCGGCTTCCGGAGACCCGCTCCGCGTCGCCGGTCCCCTCGGAGGCGGCCCCGGCGGTCTCGGCACCACGGGAGGCACCGTGAGACGTGCCGTGAGAGACGCTCCGGGATGCCTTGCCAGTGGCCCGCCCCTCGTCCTTGGCACTCTCCAGAGCCGCCTCGGCGTGCTCGGCGGCCTCCTGGACAGCAGCGGCCTTGTCCGCCCTGAGCCCCTGGCGGCGCAGCACGACGGCCTGGCGCACGTAGTCCAGGCCGGTGACGACCGTCAGCACGACGGCCACCGCCATCACCCAGAAGCGCAGCGTGGCCAGCGGACCGGTCAGCGCCAGGACGTACATCCCGACGGCGGTCCCCTGGGCCAGCGTCTTCATCTTGCCGCCGCGGCTGGCGGGAATCACACCGTGCCGGATCACCCAGAACCGCATCAGCGTGATGCCGAGTTCCCGGAAGAGGATCACCCCCGTGACCCACCAGGGCAGGTCCCCGAGATAGGACAGGCAGATCAGGGCGGCGCCCATGATCGCCTTGTCCGCGATCGGGTCGGCGATCTTCCCGAAGTCGGTGACCAGGTTGTACTTACGCGCCAGATGCCCGTCGAACACATCGGTGATCATCGCGACGGCGAACGCGGCCCAGGCGATGGAACGCCAGGCCGGGTCGTATCCGCCGTCGTGAAGCAGCAGCGCGACGAACCCGGGGACCAGGACCAGCCGAGCCATGGTGAGGAGATTGGCGATGTTCCACAGGCTGGCCTGATTGACGGCCGCAGCACCCAGTTTTCCGCCGCGGGCCGGCGTCGCGCCGGAACCACCTGCCGCGGATGCCGGGACTCCGGTCATCTGGCTACCTCCGCAAGTTCACAGCTCTCCGCCACCAGGTCCACGCCTTCGGTGCCCACTACCTTTGCCTCGACCATACGGCCCGGGACAAGTCCTTCGCGTGCGGTGAAGAGCACCTGCCCGTCCGTTTCCGGCGCCTGGTGGGCGGCTCTGCCCACGGCACGCGACTCGTCCTCCGTGGGCTCGACGGACTCGACCAGCACCTGGAGCGACTCTCCGAGGCGCTCCTCGGCCCGCTGCGAGGTCAGCTCCTCGGCCAGCTGCGAGATGTGCGCCAGACGCTCGGCGATCGTGTCGGCGTCCAGCTTGTTCTCGTAGCCGACCGCCTCCGTGCCGTCCTCGTCGGAGTAGCCGAAGACGCCGATGGCGTCGAGGCGGGCGCCGGTGAGGAACCGTTCCAGCTCCGCCAGGTCCGCCTCGGTCTCGCCGGGGAAGCCCACGATGAAGTTGGAGCGGGCGCCGGCCTGTGGTGCCTTGCTCCGGATGGTGTGCAGGAGCTCCAGGAAGCTGTCGGTGTCACCGAAGCGCCGCATCGCGCGCAGCACGCCGGGGGCCGAGTGCTGGAAGGACAGGTCGAAGTAGGGCGCGACCTTCGGCGTGGACGTCAGTACGTCGATCAGACCGGGCCGCATCTCGGCGGGCTGCAGATAGCTGACCCGGATGCGCTCGATCCCCTCGACGTCCGCGAGCTCCGGAAGCAGTGTCTCCAGGAGGCGGATGTCGCCCAGGTCCTTGCCGTACGAGGTGTTGTTCTCGGAGACCAGCATGACCTCCTTCACACCCTGCTCCGCCAGCCAGCGCGTCTCGCCCAGGACGTCCGAGGGACGCCGCGAGATGAAGGAGCCGCGGAAGGACGGGATGGCGCAGAAGGAGCAGCGGCGGTCGCAGCCCGAGGCCAGCTTCACGGAGGCGACGGGGCTGGTGCCCAGCCGGCGGCGCAGGGGTGCCCGCGGACCGGAGACAGGTGCGACGCCGTCCGGGAGATCGGCGGGGGCAGGGGCAGCCTCCTGGGCGTGGCCGGGCAGGGCCACGGCCGCGTCCTGGCGGTCGGCCGGACTGATCGGCAGCAGCTTGCGGCGGTCGCGCGGGGTGTGGGAGGCGTGGATGCCGCCGTTGAGGATGGTCTGGAGGCGGTCGGAGATGTCTGCGTAGTCGTCGAATCCGAGGACTCCGTCCGCTTCCGGCAGGGCCTCGGCGAGGTCCTTGCCGTAGCGCTCGGCCATGCAGCCGACGGCGACGACGGCCTGGGTCCGGCCGTGGTCCTTCAGATCATTGGCTTCGAGCAGGGCATCGACGGAGTCCTTCTTGGCGGCCTCGACGAATCCACAGGTGTTGACCACGGCGACATCGGCATCGGAGGCATCCTCGACGAGCTCCCAGCCGTCCGCTGCCAAGCGGCCTGCGAGCTCCTCCGAGTCCACCTCGTTACGGGCGCAGCCAAGAGTGACAAGGGCGACGGTACGGCGTTCGGGCATGGGCTCAAGACTACTTTGTCCCGGCACTGGCCCCGCCGTGCAGGGTTCGACCGTTACAGGGAGTGACAAAAGCGGCGAGCGCCCGGCGCGATGGCCGGGCGCTCGCCGCCCTGTGAACTGCCGGATCGGAGGTCAGCCGACCTCGGGGTCGCCCTTGGTGTACGAAAGCCGCTCGACCTGTCCGGGCTGGAACTGGTCCTCGACCTTCTTGCCGTTGACGAAGAGTTCGATCGAACCGGCGTCACCGAGGACGAGGTCGACCCGCTCCTTGTCCTGGAAGGTCTTCGTCTCGCCCTGCTGGAGGGTTCCGTCGAAGAGGGACCGGCCGTTGTGGTCCTTGGCGGAGATCCAGCTCTTGCCCTGGCTCGCGCTGAGCTTGACCGTCACCTTGTCCTGGGGCGCTGCCGCGATGGCACTGTCCGAGGGGGCCGGCTTGGGGTCGACGGGCTTGCTGGACGCCGGTTTGGGGGTGATCTTGTCGGAGGTCGGGCCTTCGGCGACCTGGCCGGCGGTCGAGGGCTCGTCACCGCCCTTGAAGAAGGTGAAGCCGACGAATCCGACGACGGCCACGATGGCAGCGACCATGGCCGCGGTCCAGTTGGGCCGCCGGGGTTCGGAACGGATCCGCTCGGCCTCGAACAGCGGGGCCGCGGGCGTGGGCGCGGGACGGCCGCCGTGCTCGGCGTCGTACTGCGTAACCAGCGGTTCCGGTTCGGTGCCTACGGCACGTGCGAGCGTTCGGATATGGCCGCGGGCGTACACGTCGCCGCCGCAGCGGGAGAAGTCGTCCTCCTCGATCGCGTGCACGATGGGGATGCGCACCCGGGTGGACGTGCTGACCTCTTCGACCGTGAGACCTGCGGCGATGCGAGCCTGCTGAAGCACTCGACCGATCGAAGGACGGTCGTCTTCGGGGGAGTTGCCGATGGACACGGGGGCGCCTTTCGAGCGTGAGCCACCTGCTGGGTGTTCAGTCTAGGGGGGGTACGAAAGGGTGGGGCAACCGGGAGGGAGGACTTTGTACGCCATCAGATTCGAACAGAGTCGGATTCGCCGGACCGCCCCGGGAAGAAACATCCTGCTGTCCCTCCCTTCAACTTGACGTACGGCCCGGCGAAACGGTTGCCCGCAAAACCCTCACGAACCGGTTTCCCCACGGATCAGTGCCAACACTCCGTCTAGTTCATCCGGTTTCACCATGACATCGCGCGCCTTGGATCCCTCGCTCGGGCCGACGATGTTCCGCGACTCCATCAGGTCCATCAGCCGTCCGGCCTTCGCGAACCCCACCCGCAGCTTGCGCTGGAGCATCGAGGTGGACCCGAACTGAGTGGAGACGACCAGTTCAGCGGCCTGGCACAGCAGATCCAGATCGTCGCCGATGTCCTCGTCGATCTCCTTCTTCTGCTTCGTCCCGACCACCACGTCGTCCCGGAAGACGGGGGCCATCTGGTCCTTGCAGTGCTGGACGACCGCCGCGACCTCGTCCTCGGTGACGAAGGCACCCTGCATACGGGTCGGCTTGTTCGCCCCCATCGGCAGGAACAGTCCGTCACCCTTTCCGATGAGCTTTTCGGCTCCGGGCTGGTCGAGGATGACGCGGCTGTCGGCCAGTGACGAGGTGGCGAAGGCGAGCCGGGAGGGCACGTTCGCCTTGATCAGACCGGTGACGACGTCCACCGAGGGACGCTGGGTGGCGAGCACCAGATGGATTCCGGCCGCACGGGCCAGCTGGGTGATGCGGACGATCGAGTCCTCGACGTCCCGGGGGGCCACCATCATGAGGTCGGCCAGCTCGTCGACGATCACCAGCAGGTACGGGTACGGCGACAGCTCCCGCTCGCTGCCCTCCGGCGTCTTGAGCTTGCCGGTGCGCACCGCGTGGTTGAAGTCGTCGATGTGCCGGTAGCCGAACGCGGCGAGGTCGTCGTAGCGCAGGTCCATCTCGCGCACGACCCACTGGAGCGCCTCGGCCGCCTTCTTGGGGTTGGTGATGATCGGCGTGATCAGGTGCGGGATGCCCTCGTACGCGGTCAGCTCGACGCGCTTGGGGTCGACCAGGACCATGCGGACGTCCTCCGGCGTCGCCCGCACCATCACCGAGGTGATCAGGCAGTTGATGCAGGAGGACTTTCCGGAGCCCGTGGCACCGGCCACCAGGACGTGCGGCATCTTCGCGAGATTGGCCATCTCGTAGCCGCCCTCGACGTTCTTGCCGAGTGCCACCAGCATCGGGTGGTCGTCCTCCGCCGCGTCCGCGAGCCGCAGCACGTCACCGAGGTTGACCATCTCCCGGTCGGAGTTGGGGATCTCGATGCCGACGGCCGACTTTCCCGGGATCGGCGAGATGATCCGGACGTCCGGACTGGCGACGGCGTACGCGATGTTCTTGGCGAGCGCGGTGATCCGCTCGACCTTCACGGCGGGCCCGAGCTCCACCTCGTACCGCGTGACCGTGGGACCGCGGGTGAACCCGGTGACGGCGGCATCCACCTTGAACTCGGTGAAGACGTTGGTCAGTGACGCGACGATCGCGTCGTTGGCGGCGCTGCGGGTCTTGCCCGGTCCGCCGCGCTCCAGCAGGTCGAGGGAGGGCAGCGAGTAGGTGATGTCGCCGGAGAGCTGGAGCTGCTCCGCGCGGGGCGGCAGCGGCTGCGACTCCGAGCGGTCGGGTACCGGCTTCGTCAGGTCGGGTACGCCTCCGGCGGGCGACGAGGCCCGCTCCCCCGGCCTCCGGCCCGGTTCGGCCTCCCTGGCACCGGGCACCGGCGTGCCCGCGCGCTCGCGGTCCACCGAGACGCCCTGGGTGAGGTCGGCGACGACCGGCGACGGCGGCATGCCGTTGAGCACCGCCCCGTCGAGCGCGGCAGCCGCGGCGGCGGCCACGTCCACGGCGTCCATGGTGCGGTTCATCGCCGGCTGCACGGAGGGCCTGCGCGGCCTGCGCCGCTTGGAGAGCGCGTCGGTCTCCGCCCGGTCGGGGTCGTACTCCTCGGGCGCCTCGGAGCGGCGGGCCGAGGTGCGCCGTGAACGGGCCGGCAGCGACTCGCGCCACTGCTCGTCGTACCGCTCGTCGTCGTCCTCGTCCAGCGACTCGGGGTCGTACACCGGGTCGATGATTCCCAGCTTGGAGCCGAGCAGCCGCAGCCGCTGCGGAATGGCGTTCACCGGGGTGGCCGTCACGACCAGCAGCCCGAAGACGGTCAGGAGCAGGAGCAGCGGTACGGCGAGCACCTCGCCCATGGTGAAGATCAGCGGCTTGGACGCGGCCCAGCCGATGAGGCCCCCCGCGTCCTGCATGGCCTCGGTGCCGTCCTCGCGTCCCGGCGATCCGCAGGCGATGTGGACCTGCCCGAGCACCCCGATGACGAGCGCGGAGAGCCCGATGACGATCCGGCCGTTGGCTTCGGGCTTCTCCGGATACAGGATCAGCCGTACGGCGACGGAGCCCAGCAGTATCGGTACGAGGAGGTCGAGCCGGCCGAAGGCTCCGGTGACGAGCATCTCGACGAGGTCGCCGACCGGGCCTCGCAGGTTCGACCACGTGCCCGCGGCCACGATCAGCGCGAGGCCGAGCAGCAGCAGCGCGACGCCGTCCTTGCGGTGAGCGGGGTCGAGGCCCTTGGCTCCGCGCCCTATGCCGCGGAACATCGCACCGACGGCGTGGGCCGCTCCGAGCCACACGGCGCGCACCAGGCGGTACACACCGCCGGTGGGCGACGGCGCCGGTTTGGGCGCGGCGGCCTTCTTGGCCACCGCCTTCTTCGCGGGTGCCTTCTTGGCTGGTGCGGTCTTCTTCGCCGCGGTCTTCTTGGCGGGCGCGGCTTTCTTTGCCGGGCCCGGGGCACGGCCGGCGCGCTTCGCGGTGCCCGCGGTGCCCTGGGAACCCTTGCCGGACGTACGTGAGGCCATGGGGCCGAGGTTACCGGTGTCTGCGGCAGTGAACACGTGCGCGTGCCGGTTCACCCGACCGTGTCGCCGTACAGCGGCCGCGAACTGACGCGCACTCACCGGCCCGGGCGAGGTGACACCGGCGTCGGGCCAGGTGGTCCCGAGCCGGCCCGCCACCGCCGAACGGCCTCGGTCACCGGCCAGTTGACGCCCCGACAGCGCGAAGGAGCGCGCTGGAGGACGGCGGTGCGGCCGGCGGACGTTACGAGGGGACGCCGGCCGGTCCGCCGGCCGTCCCGGGCTCCAGAGCGTCCAACGCCCGGCGCAGCCCGGTCAGCTTCCGTTCGAGATGAGCGGCGGTGGCCACGGCTCCGGCGTCCGCCGACTCGTCGTCGAGTTGCTTGGAGAGTGCCTCGGCCTGCTCCTCGACTGCCGCAAGCCGTGCGGAGAGTTCGGCCAGCAGCCCGGCCGGCTCCTTCTCGCGGTTCGCGCCCGCCTGCCCGCCGCCCTCCAGCTGGAGCCGCAGCAGCGCCGCCTGCTCACGCAGCTGGCAGTTCTTCATGTACAGCTCGACGAAGACCGAGACCTTGGCGCGCAGCACCCAGGGATCGAACGGCTTCGAGATGTAGTCCACCGCGCCGGCCGCATAGCCCCGGAAGGTGTGATGCGGACCGTGGTTGATCGCGGTGAGGAAGATGATCGGGATGTCCCGGGTCCGCTCCCGCCGCTTGATGTGCGCCGCGGTTTCGAAACCGTCCATGCCCGGCATCTGGACGTCCAGCAGAATCACCGCGAAGTCGTCCGTGAGCAGCGCTTTGAGCGCTTCCTCCCCTGACGATGCCCGCACCAGTGTCTGATCGAGCGCAGAGAGGATGGCCTCCAGCGCCAGCAGATTCTCCGGCCGGTCATCGACCAGGAGGATCTTGGCCTTCTGCACCATGGCCCGTCCTCCTCGCCCCGGAATTGCACCGGGCGCCGCCCCAGGGGACGGCTCCCTTACGCCGTCCGTCCTTGTGCCGGTCATGGTAGCCGCACCCCGGCCGCCACCACACCCTGTCACCGCGATGTCACTGTGCACACAGGGAAAACGCGGCAGGAGACCAGAAGGTTCCCCGGAATCCGCGCTCCCACACTCCTTCCGACACCGCTAGTCAACAAATCACGATCGATTCGCTCAACTCACGATCACTCTCCGCGCATCCACTGCTCCATAACCGAGAGAAGATGATCGGAATCGACCGGCTTGGTGACGTAGTCGGATGCGCCCGACTCGATGGCCTTCTCGCGGTCGCCCTTCATCGCCTTGGCGGTCAGCGCGATGATCGGCAGTCCGGCGAACTGCGGCATCCTGCGGATCGCCGTGGTCGTCGCGTAGCCGTCCATCTCCGGCATCATGATGTCCATCAGCACGACCGTCACATCGTCGTGCTGCTCCAGGACTTCGATCCCCTCGCGCCCGTTCTCCGCGTACAGCACCGAAAGGCCGTGCTGTTCCAGCACGCTGGTGAGCGCGAAGACGTTGCGGATGTCGTCGTCGACGATCAGTACCTTCTCGCCGCCGAACCGGAACGCCCTGCGGACCTCGGGCTCCTCCTGGCCGCCGAGCGTCCACGGCTCCTGCGGAGCCGGCCGCTCCACGGAGGAGGCGGCCCGGGGCGGCAGCGCGGGCTGCTGCTGCGCACCGCCCAGCGCCTTGCGCCGACGCCTGGACAGCCCTGCCGCGCCGCCCTGGTCGTGCGCAGTGCCCGGCATCCCGGATGCCTCCCCGAAGGTCTGGAAGCCCGGTCCGTGGCCCTGCCCCGCCTCGGGCAGCCGCCCGCTCTCGACCGCCGCACCGTGCACCTCGATGGGCCCGGGGCCGATCTGCGGATAGCCCTGCGGCGGGAGTTCGCTCGGGTGCAGCGGCAGGTACAGCGTGAACGTCGAGCCGCGGCCGGGCTCGCTCGCCGCATGGATCTCACCGCCCAGGAGCCGTGCGATCTCCCGGCTGATGGAGAGACCGAGGCCGGTACCGCCGTACTTGCGACTGGTCGTCCCGTCCGCCTGCTTGAACGCCTCGAAGATCACCAGCATCTTGCTGGAGGCGATCCCGATACCGGTGTCGGTCACCGAGAAGGCGATCAGATCGGCGTCGGTGTCCCGCAGCGAACCGGCTTCCAGCAACTGCTCACGGATGGCGTTCGGCACCTCGGCACCCGCGTGCCGGATCACCAGCTCGACGGCGCCGCTGTCGGTGAACTTCACCGCGTTGGAGAGCAGATTGCGCAGCACCTGCAGCAGTCGCTGTTCGTCGGTGTGCAGTGTGGCCGGGAGTTCCGGCGACACCCGTACGGAGAAATCCAGCCCCTTTTCCGCGGTGAGCGGCCGGAACGTCGCCTCCACGTAATCGACCAGCTGAACCAGCGCGATCCGGGTCGGGCTGACGTCCATCTTGCCCGCCTCGACCTTCGACAGATCGAGGATGTCGTTGATCAGCTGGAGCAGATCGGAACCCGCCCCGTGGATCGTCTCGGCGAATTCCACCTGCTTCGGCGACAGGTTGCCCTCGGCGTTGTCCGCCAGGAGTTTGGCCAGAATGAGCAGCGAGTTGAGCGGTGTCCGCAGCTCGTGGGACATGTTCGCCAGGAACTCCGACTTGTATCGCATGGAGACCGCGAGCTGTTCGGCGCGTTCCTCCAGGACCTGGCGCGCCTCCTCGATCTCGGTGTTCTTGACCTCGATGTCGCGGTTCTGCTGGGCCAGCAGCTCGGCCTTCTCCTCCAGTTCGGCGTTGGACGCCTGGAGCGCCTTCTGCCGGTTCTCCAACTCCTGCGACCGGTCACGCAATTGCTCGGTGAGTTCCTGCGACTGCTCCAGCAGTTTCTCGGTCGTGGTGTTGACGCTGATCGTGTTGACGCTGGTCGCGATCATCTCGGCGAGCTGGTTGAGGAAGTCCCGCTGGATATGCGTGAACGGCTGGAACGAGGCCAGTTCGATCACTCCGAGGACCTTGCCCTCGAAGAGCACCGGCAGCACGATCACGTGCGCGGGCGGCGCCTCGCCGAGACCGGACGAGATCTTCAGATACCCCGGCGGCACGTTGTCCACCTGGATCGTGCGCTTCTCCTCGGCCGCCGTGCCGATGAGGGTCTCCCCGGGCCGGAAGGACGTCGGCATGGACCCCGCGGAGTAGCCGTAGCTGCCGCGCATACGGAGCTCGTAAGCGCCCTCCCTGTCGCCCTCCGCACCCAGCGCGTCGGTGTCTCCGGTCGCCATCGCGAGGAAGAAGGCGCCGTGCTGGGCGGAGACGACCGGCGTCAGCTCGCTCATGATCAGCGAGGCCACGTCGTCCAGATCGCGCCGCCCCTGCATCAGACCGGAGATCCGGGCGAGGTTGCCCTTGAGCCAGTCCTGCTCCTTGTTGGTGGCGGTGGTGTCGCGCAGGTTGGCGATCATCGTGTTGATGTTGTCCTGGAGGGACTGGATCTCACCGGCGGCGTCCACGTCGATCTTGAGGTTGAGGTCACCCCGGGTCACCGCGGTCGCGACGGCCGCGATTGCGCGCACCTGACGGGTCAGGTTTCCGGCCATCTCGTTCACCGACTCGGTGAGGTCGCGCCAGGTGCCGTCCACGTCCCGTACGCGCGCCTGGCCGCCCAGCTGGCCCTCGGTACCCACCTCGCGGGCCACCCGCGTCACCTGTTCGGCGAACGAGGACAGCCGGTCGACCATCGTGTTGATGGTGTTCTTCAGCTCCTGGATCTCACCACGCGCGTCGATGTCGATCTTCTTGGTGAGATCGCCCTCGGCGATGGCCGTGGTGACGGTGGCGATCTGGCGCACCTGCCCGGTCAGGTTGGACGCCATCGAGTTCACGGACTCGGTGAGGTCCTTCCACGTACCGGCGACGCCCGGGACGCGCGCCTGGCCGCCCAGCTCGCCCTCCGTGCCCACCTCGCGGGCGACACGGGTCACCTCGTCGGCGAACGACGACAGGGTCGTCACCATCGTGTTGACGGTGTCGGCCAGCTCGGCGACCTCGCCGCGCGCCTCGACGGTGACCTTCTTCGTCAGGTCCCCGTTGGCGACCGCGGACGAGACCCGGGAGATGTTCCGCACCTGACTGGTCAGGTTGTTGGCCATCAGGTTGACGTTCTCGCTGAGGTCCTTCCAGATGCCCGTAGCACCGCGCACCCGGGCCTGGCCGCCGAGGATGCCCTCGGTGCCCACCTCGCGGGCGACCCTCGTGACCTCGTCCGCGAAGTTGAGCAGCTGGTCGACCATCGTGTTGACCGTCGTCACCAGTTCGAGGATCTCGCCCTTGGCGTCGACGGTGATCTTCTTGGAGAGATCACCGTTGGCGACCGCGGTCGTGACCTCGGCGATGTTGCGCACCTGAAGGGTCAGGTTGTTCGCCATGCCGTTGACGGACTGGGTGAGGTCCTTCCACGTACCGGACACCCCCTGCACCTCGGCCTGACCGCCGAGAATGCCCTCCGTGCCCACCTCGCGGGCGACCCGGGTCACCTGCTCCGCGAAGTTCGAGAGCTGGTCGACCATCGTGTTGAGGGTGTTCTTCAGCTCCAGGATCTCGCCGCGCGCGTCCACGTCGATCTTCTGCGACAGGTCACCCCGCGCCACCGCCGTGGCGACCTGGGCGATGTTACGGACCTGAGCGGTGAGGTTCCCCGCCATGCCGTTCACCGAGTCGGTCAGATCGCGCCACACACCGGCCACGCCGGGCACCTGGGCCTGACCGCCGAGACGCCCGTCCGTGCCCACCTCGCGGGCCACCCGGGTCACCTGCTCGGCGAAGGCGGAGAGCTGGTCGACCATCGTGTTGATGGTGTTCTTCAGCTCCAGGATCTCGCCGCGCGCGTCCACGTCGATCTTCTGCGACAGGTCACCCCGCGCCACCGCCGTGGTCACCTGGGCGATCTGGCGCACCTGGGAGGTCAGGTTCCCCGCCATGAAGTTGACGGAGTCCGTGAGCTCCTTCCACGTACCGGAGACGCCGTCGACCCGCGCCTGACCACCGAGGCGGCCCTCGGTGCCCACATCCCGCGCCATCCGCGTCACCTGGTCGGCGAAGGAGGACAGCTGCGCCACCATCGTGTTGACGGTGTTCTTCAGCTCCAGCATCTCGCCGGCCACATCCACGGTGACCTTCTGCGACAGGTCGCCGTTGGCGACCGCCGTCGTCACCTGCGCGATGTCGCGCACCTGCCCCGTCAGGTTCCGGAACGCCGTGTTGACCGAGTCCGTGAGGTCCTTCCAGGTACCTGCCGCGCCCGGCACCTCGGCCTGGCCACCCAGCCGGCCCTCGACGCCGACCTCCCGGGCCACCCTGGTCACTTCCGAACCGAAGGACTGAAGCTGGTCGACCATCGTGTTGACGGTGTTCTTCAGCTCCAGCATCTCGCCGGCCACATCCACGGTGACCTTCTGCGTCATGTCACCGCTGGCGACCGCCGTCGTCACCTGCGCGATGTCGCGCACCTGGGTCGTCAGATTGCGGAAGACGGTGTTCACCGAGTCGGTGAGGTCCTTCCAGGTGCCCGCGGCACCCGGCACCTGCGCCTGACCGCCGAGCAGCCCCTCGCCACCGACCTCGCTGGCCACGCGCGTGACCTCGTCCGCGAAGGTCCGCAGTGTCTCCGTCATCTGGTTGATCGTCTCGGCGAGCTGCGCCACCTCGCCGCGCGCGCTCACCCGGACCTTCTGCGACAGGTCACCGTTGGCGACCGCCGTCGTCACCTCCGCGATACCGCGCACCTGGGAGGTGAGGTTCCCGGCCATCGTGTTGACGGAGTCCGTGAGGTCCTTCCACACCCCGGCCACACCCGGCACCGTCGCCTGCCCGCCCAGCTCGCCCTCGGTACCCACCTCACGGGCGACGCGGGTCACCTCGGAGGAGAACGAGGACAGCTGGTCGACCATCGTGTTCACGGTGTTCTTCAGCTGAGCCATCTCGCCGGCCACGTGAACGGTGACCTTCCGCGACAGATCGCCCTTGGCCACCGCCGTCGTCACCAGGGCGATGTCGCGCACCTGCGCGGTCAGCCGATACGCCATGGTGTTCACGGAGTCCGTGAGGTCCTTCCAGGACCCGGACATCCCACGCACCTGGGCCTGGCCGCCCAGCTTGCCCTCGGTGCCCACCTCGACCGCGACCCGCGTCACCTGCTCGGTGAACGCCGACAGCTGGTCGACGAGGTTGTTGACCGTACGCGCGACCTTCAGGAACTCGCCGCGCAGCGGCCGTACCGTCTCGTCCGCCGTGTGCGAACGCAGCTCCATCCGCTGCTCCAGGTCACCGTCGGCCACCGCCGACAGCACGCGCCCGACCTCCGAGACAGGACGCGCGAGATCATCGACCAGTTCGTTGGACGCGTCGATCGCGGCGGCCCAGGAGCCCTCGCAGGCCCCCGTCTCCAGCCGCTCGGTCAGCTTGCCCTCCCGGCCGACCACGCGCCGCACGCGCGCGAGCTCACCCGTGAGATGCACATTGCGGTCGGCGACCTCGTTGAAGACCGCCGCGAGCTCCGCCATGACACCGTCGCCGGACACGGTCACCCGCCGGCGGAAGTTGCCGTCCCGCATGGCCACCAGACCGGACAGCAGTCTGTTGAGTGCCGCGGCGTCGACTTCGACGGTTCCATTACGCTGCTTCTTCACGGACTGTCCGCCTTTACTGCGCGTACCTGTTCCCCGCGCCGCCACGTCAGACTCCACCGTGTCCCTCCCGCAGGGGTTGACCGAATCGCCCGGGCCTTGTCCGAGAGCATGCCCAGATCCTCTATGGCGCACCGCCACAGCCCACCGTCGACGGGTGACCATGCGGACGTCAAATCGTTGAAACGTACCAGGCCGGAACCGGTAGGGGTGCAACCTCCCATGGTTGTCCCACATCCCCCTATGGGGAAGCCCACACTTGTCCGGTCACAGGCCTGTTCCTGCCCGTCCTTGCCCGAACCCGGCCCTCGTGTATCCGGCACCTGCGCGGAGCGTCTAGCCTGGCAGGCGAATCGAAGCGGCGAGAAACGGGCACAGGACTCGGGGAAGCGACGAGACACCATATGGGGAGTGCTGTGATCACGGCGCGCGCGGCTGCCACCTTCGACCCGGTCGGGCGTTCCGTCGCGACGGCCCGCGCCTTTGTCCGGGACACCCTCCAGGGGTGGGGGTACACCGATGTCGTCGACGACGCCGTCGTCCTCACCAGCGAGCTCGTCACGAACGCGGTGGTCCATGCGGGCACCACAGCGGACGTGTTGTGCCTGCGCACGGAGGAGGGTGTCCGGGTCGAGGTCTCCGACCACTATCCGGAACGCGAGATCCCGCTCCAGTCCACCGGACTGGACTTCGGCAGCCCCGACCGGGAGGGCGGCCGCGGCCTCCTCCTGTGCGCGGCGCTCGCCTCCCGCTGGGGAGTCGAGTACTCCCCCACGCACAAACACGTCTGGTTCCAGCTCGATCTCCCCGACCGTCCGGTGGGTATCCGCTCCGCGGGCCCGCTGCTCCCCGTCGGTCTGCTCCCCGTCACCGACGAACGGGTCAGGGTCGCCGTCGTCCAGATCGACGGCGCCGGCTCCATCGCGGCGTGGAACGACGACGCCTCGTACCTGTTCGGGCACACGGCGGAACAGGTCACCGGCAAACAGTTCACCGACTTCACCGCTTGGCCGCAGACCCCGGGCACCAACACCGGCATCGCCGACGCGCTGCGCCTCTCGCGCTGGGAGGGCAGCTACGGCATCCGGGCCGCCGACGGCCGCACCGTCCAGGTCTACGGCTCCCATCTGCGCGTGCGGGACACCGAGGGCGAGCCCTCGACGGTGTGCCTGCTCGTGCGCGACTACGAGCGGGCCGTGCTCCAGTCGCCGGTACGCACTCCGGTCTCCGACGCGAACACGGAGAGCCGCACCACGGACCCCTTCGAGGTCTTCATCGGCTCCCCCGCCCCCGACGACCTCGACGGACTGCTTCAGCGCACCGTCGAGCGGGCCCGCGACATGCTCGACGCCGACGCGGCCTTCCTGCTGCTGGCGACGGACGACGAGACCGAACTGGAGGTACGGGCCACGACCGGTCTGCCTTCCGCCCGCCAGCGTTTCGCCCGCGTTCCCGTCGAGGCGGGCACGGGACGGTACGGTTCCGCCCGCATGCCCGCCGTGCACGAGGATCTCGACGCGGTACCCGGCGCCGTCCCGCTGCTCAGCGACACGGGCATGCGTTCGGTGGTCACGGTCCCCCTGAAGGTCGAGGGCCGGCTCACCGGCTCCCTGGGCGTCGCGGCCGAAGCCGCCGGCCGGTACTCGAACGAGGAGGCGCTGCGCCTCCAGTTCGCCGCCGACCGGATCGCCCTGGCCGTCGAGTCCGCCCGCCTGGGAGAACTGGAACGGCTGCGCCGCGGCTCGCTCTCCTTCCTCGTCGAGGCGTCCGACCTGCTGGCCGGCACCCTCGACCGCGACCAGACGCTGGCTCTGATGGCGCAGATGACCGTCCCCACCCTGGCCACCTGGTGCGCCGTCTACACGATCGCCGACCAGTCCTCGGACCCGTACCTCTCGTACGTCCTGCACGAGGACGAGGAGCTCATCGACGGCCTCAAGGCCCTGCTCTCCAAGATCTCCCCGCCCGACCCGGTGCCTACACCGGGCGCCCGTGTCTGGTCCGCACCGTCCGAGGCCGCCCATGAGGCAGCCCTGCGCACCTCGATGCGCAGCATCGGCCTCGGCGACCCGGGGGCGCTCGGCGCGGGCATCCGTACGACGCTCGCCACCGCGGCCGCGGTGGGCGGCGAGACCGTGGTCCTCCCCCTTGTCGCCCGCAACCGGGTCATCGGCATGCTGACGCTCGGCAAGCCGTCCGACGACCACTTCCGCCAGGAGATCCTGGAACTGGCCGAGGACCTCTCGCGCCGGGCGGCCCTCGCCCTGGACAACGCCCGCCTCTACTCGGAGCGCATGGCGATCAGTCAGTCCCTGCAGCGCAGCCTGCTGCCGCCGGGCCTGCCCGACGTCCCCAATGTCGAGATCGAGGTCATCTACCGGGCAGCCGGTGAGGGCAACGAGGTGGGCGGCGACTTCTACGACGTCTTCCCGATCCGTGACGGCGCCTACGGCTTCGCCATCGGCGACGTCTGCGGTACGGGTCCGGAGGCCGCGGCCGTGACAGGCCTGGCCCGGCACGCCCTGCGCCTGCTCGCCCGCGAGGGCTTCGGCGGCCCCGCCGTCCTGGAGCGGCTCAACGCCGCCATCCTCGACGAGGGTGCCCGCAGTCGCTTCCTGACCCTGCTGTACGGGGAGTTGTGGCCCCAGGAGGACGGCAGCGCCCTTCTGAAGGTGGTCTGTGCCGGCCACCCGTTGCCGCTGCGCCTGCGCCAGGACGGCTCGGTCGAGGCGGCGGCGGAACCGCAGCCGCTGCTGGGCGTCATCGAGGACCTGGAGCTGTACGAGCAGACCGTGACGCTGGACCCGGGCGACGTCCTGCTGTGTGTGACCGACGGCGTCACCGAACGGCGCGAGGGCACTCGCATGCTCGGCGACGACGGGCTGGCGGACGTGCTGGCCAACTGCACGGGCCTGACGGCGGGTGCGGTGGCGGCCCGCATTCTGCGGGCGGTGGAGCGCTTTGCCGCCGAGCCGGCCTCCGACGACATGGCCATTCTCGCGATGCGTGTCCCCGAGCCGCAGGTCGCTCCGTAGCCCCGCCGCCCGGGGCCCCGGGTACGCGAAAGGCCCCCGCCATGTGGCGGGGGCCTTTCGTCTGTACGAGCCCCAATGCGGAATCGAACCGCAGACCTTCTCCTTACCATGGAGACGCTCTACCGACTGAGCTATTGGGGCCTTGCTGCCCTGCGGCAACGAGCTAAAGCATACCCTGAACCAGGGGGTGTGCAAAACCGCCTGTCGCACCGTCATGGACCCGTCCACCAGGGGCGTTCCGCTGCCGCCACCCTCAAGACGAGCCGCGCGCTCCCCCCTCGCGGTGCGCCGGCGAACGGGTCCGGAACGCAGAAAAGCCCCGTGCCACAAGGGCACGGGGCTTAACTATCAAAAGGAGTTCGGCGGCGTCCTACTCTCCCACAGGGTCCCCCCTGCAGTACCATCGGCGCTGAAAGGCTTAGCTTCCGGGTTCGGAATGTAACCGGGCGTTTCCCTAACGCAATGACCACCGAAACACTATGAAATTAACTAACACCGGAACAAAACACGGCCGTTCGTTATTTCAGAACTAACACAGTGGACGCGAGCAACTGAGGACAAGCCCTCGGCCTATTAGTACCAGTCAGCTCCACCCGTTACCGGGCTTCCACATCTGGCCTATCAACCCAGTCGTCTACTGGGAGCCTTAACCCTTCAAGAGGGTGGGAATACTCATCTCGAAGCAGGCTTCCCGCTTAGATGCTTTCAGCGGTTATCCTTTCCGAACGTAGCCAACCAGCCATGCCCTTGGCAGGACAACTGGCACACCAGAGGTTCGTCCGTCCCGGTCCTCTCGTACTAGGGACAGCCCTTCTCAATATTCCTACGCGCACAGCGGATAGGGACCGAACTGTCTCACGACGTTCTAAACCCAGCTCGCGTACCGCTTTAATGGGCGAACAGCCCAACCCTTGGGACCGACTCCAGCCCCAGGATGCGACGAGCCGACATCGAGGTGCCAAACCATCCCGTCGATATGGACTCTTGGGGAAGATCAGCCTGTTATCCCCGGGGTACCTTTTATCCGTTGAGCGACAGCGCTTCCACAAGCCACTGCCGGATCACTAGTCCCGACTTTCGTCCCTGCTCGACCCGTCGGTCTCACAGTCAAGCTCCCTTGTGCACTTACACTCAACACCTGATTGCCAACCAGGCTGAGGGAACCTTTGGGCGCCTCCGTTACTCTTTAGGAGGCAACCGCCCCAGTTAAACTACCCATCAGACACTGTCCCTGATCCGGATCACGGACCCAGGTTAGACATCCAGCACGACCAGAGTGGTATTTCAACGACGACTCCACAACCACTGGCGTGGCCGCTTCAAAGTCTCCCACCTATCCTACACAAGCCGAACCGAACACCAATATCAAACTATAGTAAAGGTCCCGGGGTCTTTCCGTCCTGCTGCGCGAAACGAGCATCTTTACTCGTAGTGCAATTTCACCGGGCCTATGGTTGAGACAGTCGAGAAGTCGTTACGCCATTCGTGCAGGTCGGAACTTACCCGACAAGGAATTTCGCTACCTTAGGATGGTTATAGTTACCACCGCCGTTTACTGGCGCTTAAGTTCTCAGCTTCGCCGACCCGAAAGTCAGCTAACCGGTCCCCTTAACGTTCCAGCACCGGGCAGGCGTCAGTCCGTATACATCGCCTTACGGCTTCGCACGGACCTGTGTTTTTAGTAAACAGTCGCTTCTCGCTGGTCTCTGCGGCCACCCCCAGCTCAGGAAGCAAGTTCCCTCACCAGTGATGGCCCCCCTTCTCCCGAAGTTACGGGGGCATTTTGCCGAGTTCCTTAACCATAGTTCACCCGAACGCCTCGGTATTCTCTACCTGACCACCTGAGTCGGTTTAGGGTACGGGCCGCCATGAAACTCGCTAGAGGCTTTTCTCGACAGCATAGGATCATCCACTTCACCACAATCGGCTCGGCATCAGGTCTCAGCCTTAATGTGTGACGGATTTACCTACCACACGGCCTACACCCTTACCCCGGGACTACCACCGCCCGGGCTGGACTACCTTCCTGCGTCACCCCATCGCTTACCTAGTACAAGTCTGGTTCGTCGGCTCCACCACTACCCTCAACTCCGAAGAGATCGGGCCGGCTTCACGGACTTAGCATCGCCTGATTCAGTATTGGGCGTTTCAAAGCGGGTACCGGAATATCAACCGGTTGTCCATCGACTACGCCTGTCGGCCTCGCCTTAGGTCCCGACTTACCCTGGGCAGATCAGCTTGACCCAGGAACCCTTAGTCAATCGGCGCACACGTTTCTCACGTGTGTATCGCTACTCATGCCTGCATTCTCACTCGTGAACCGTCCACAACTCGCTTCCGCGGCTGCTTCACCCGGCACACGACGCTCCCCTACCCATCCACACAGGCGTTGGCCCTATATGTGTGAATGACACGACTTCGGCGGTACGCTTGAGCCCCGCTACATTGTCGGCGCGGAATCACTTGACCAGTGAGCTATTACGCACTCTTTCAAGGGTGGCTGCTTCTAAGCCAACCTCCTGGTTGTCTCTGCGACTCCACATCCTTTCCCACTTAGCGTACGCTTAGGGGCCTTAGTCGATGCTCTGGGCTGTTTCCCTCTCGACCATGGAGCTTATCCCCCACAGTCTCACTGCCGTGCTCTCACTTACCGGCATTCGGAGTTTGGCTAAGGTCAGTAACCCGGTAGGGCCCATCGCCTATCCAGTGCTCTACCTCCGGCAAGAAACACACGACGCTG